>CAMXSN010000001.1 GCA_947246685.1 uncultured Clostridia bacterium
GTCACCCTGAGCGAAACGCAGTGAAGTCGAACGGGTCTAAACCGATTAATATACCATTGAGATTCTTCGACTTCGCTCAGAATGACATTAATATTTATTTGTTAGTAAACTAGAATAGTTATTCTCTTACTAAGATACTTAACTAATAGGTTCTGTAATATTGAGCGGAGCGACAGCGCAGTAGAAATTTCTAATCGGCATTAGAGATATTGCGTTTTTGATTGCTTGATTCATTAAATTTATTGTTAATAATTTAACGACATTAATCGTACTTTATAAGAAATGTTGCTGATAATTTTAATATATTTTTAAGGTTATGAATAATTTCAATAATTTTTGACAACGCCGTCGAAAATTAGTAAAATGTATAAGTCAAAAAATATAAATATTATATATTTATGTTAAGAGGGAGTATGAAAAAGTTAAGCATAAAAATAGTCGTGGCGATAATGTTGGTGGCCGTATTTATTACGGCATTTGCCGCCTGTGAGAAAGCGCAAAAAAACTTGCAGGTAACTTTTGTCAGCGAAGATACCACATATGCGGAAGCAAAGAGTATCGACGAGGTAAAAAAGTATTTGCAAAGCCAACCTACTATGGACGGATACGTATTTAAGGGGTGGTACCTAGATAAGGACGTATGGCAACAGCCTATTTCTGCCGAAAACGTAGCAGAATATGTTCAAAACGGGAATTACAAAGTTTATGCCAAGTGGGCGGAGATTGTCGACGCGATTACCGTAATCTTTCAGGATTACAACGGCGGATATCTGTGGGAAAACGATTATGACAGATCGCAGGAAATCAACCTCAATTTTATCAAACCTTCCGCTCGTCCCGACGACGATAAATATACTTATACTTTTATAGAATGGGAATGCGATATGAGCGATTTATCGCAGGCTCAATATATTGCGACTCCCAAATACTCAAAAGAATACAGGACGTTTGACGTCAATTATTACGTCGACGGAGTATGCAGATTTACAGATAAGGTAAAATACGGAGACGATGCCGATCTTGATTTGTTGGGTGAATTGAGTAAAGAATCCACTGAGCAGTATGAATACGTGTTTGAAGGTTGGCAGGGAAATTGGCAAAACGTTACTTCTGATATCAGCCTCGTTGCCAAGTTTACACAGAAGACAAGAAAATATAAAGTCGTATTCAATTACGGCGACGGAAAGAGCGAGACGCAATACGTTGAATACGGTAAATCTGCGGTTGCGCCGTCCAACACTGATAAAAAGAATACTAATCATTACGATTATAAATTTACAGGCTGGGATAACAGCTTTTCTAAAATTATTTCTAATACGACAGTAAACGCAAATTATTCCCAAACCATACACCTATTTGCGGTAAGATTTTGGGTAGATTCAACGTTGATAAAAGCCGACAGCGTTGAATACGGTCAGTCTGCAATTGAACCTGACAGAGTGGTTAAGGCAGACGACGAGTTGTATTCATATAAGTTTGTCGGTTGGGATAAGAGTCCGTCCAACGTCACAAAAGATTTGGATATATTTGCGCAATTCGAGAAGAAGGCGCACGAATATGCGGTCAAATACGTCGATTGGGACGACGCTTTGATTTATACTGAAAAAGTAAATGCAGGCGAAAGCGCAAAATATTCGACAGTTCCTCAAAGGGAAAACAGCGAACGTTACGAATACGTTTTCGATGGTTGGAGCGATAGCGACAAACTCTTACGCGTTATGCATGACATGACTGTCAAAGCCAAATACGTTCAGAATGAAAGGAAGTTTACCGTTACGTTCAACTATGGCGACGGAATGCAAAAAGTTGTTAGAGAAGTGCCGTACGGCGCGGATCTCACAGGATCGGACGATGTGCCGACCGATTTGGATAAAGCGCCGGAGGCAAGTCAGGAATACATATTTGTCGGTTGGGATAACGCTTTTGACAATATCAAATCGGATATAGTAATCAATGCCAAATATGTCAAGCGCGAGCGTATGTTTACAGTTAATTTCTGGGTTGACGAAGAATGCATTAAATCTGTAAGTGTAAAATACGGAGAAAGCGTAGAAGCTCCCCAAAGAGCGGTCAAAGTCACTGACGACGGATTTACATATGAATTTACAGGATGGGATAAAGATTTTGACAACATAACGGCAGACACAGACGTGCGCGCGCTATTTAATAAAATATCTCATAAATATACAGTTCAGTTTGTCAATTGGGACGGAGAATTGCTAGATACGCAGATAGTAGAAAGCGCAAATGCCGCAGTTTACGGCGGGGCTGCTCCGATCAGAGAGCCTAACGATAAATTCACGTATGAATTTAAGGGATGGTCGGACAGCGATAGATTGCAATCCGTAACGGGTAATATGACTGTCTATGCGCTATATACGGATAAAGTAAGAACCTTTACCGTTACTTTCAATTACGGACACGGTCTTAAAAAGGTAGAGGAAAATATACCGTACGGAGAAAACTTGACAAATTCTGCGCTTGTACCTACAGACACGGCAAAAGCGTCTACCAAGCAATTTGACTTTACTTTTATCGATTGGGATAAATATATCGGATACATATCGAGCGATATGGAAGTCAATGCCATTTATAAGGAGACGATAAGGAAATATACGGTTACGTTTGTCAACAACGGCAGCGCGGTGAAGACGCAGGAAGTTGCGTATGGAGATTGCGCGTCGATTCCGTCGGAACTTTTGCCTAAAAACGATACTGTGCAGTGGAAGTATACGTTCCTCGGTTGGGCGGTCGCTGATGAAGATACAATTGATAACAGCGAAGATTTCAACGGAGTTGACGTCGATAGCGTCAATGTCGAAGACGCCGTTACTTACACAGCCGTTTATTTGAGAGAGATACAGAGATATACAGTCAAGTTTTTCAACGACGAAGGTGACGAAACAGCTTTGTCTGAGATAACGGTAGATTACGGAACAAACGTAATAGAGAAGGCTTTGGCTCCTATTCCGAGCAAAACGTCTACTCCGAGATTTGATTATGTATTCACCAATTGGAGTAAGGAATTGACGTTTATTGCTAGCAACGTAGAGACCTTTGCAGTTTACAGCGCAAATGTAAGGTCATATAAAGTTACGTTTATGAACGGCGACGAAGTTCATGCCGAGTATACCGTACTGTATGAACATGCTGCTCCGGATCCCGGAATACCGACTCGAAATTCTACGGTTGAATACGATTTCGTATTCCTCGGTTGGAACGGCGGATACACTTCTATCGTCGGCGACACGGTTATCACGGCAAATTACAGAAACGATCTGAGATATTATAAAGTTACTTATTTTAATCTCGCAACGTATGAATTGATTTCTACGGTTGAGATGGGTTACGGAACAAGTATCGCCACCACGATAGTAAGAGACGGATATGATTTTGATTCGTGGTACAGAGATCCCGATTGCAACACCGTATTCGATATGGAAAACGATTTTGTCGACGGTACGATGATGCTTTTCGGCAACACCGTAATGCAGGGCTTGATATTCAACGGCAACAACGAAATTACCGGCTACGAAGGCACTCAGGCAAATCTGGTTATTCCTATAGCTGCCAACGGCAGAAAAGTCGGCACAATTAAGAAAGAGGCTTTCAAAGGCAATACCGTTATCGGCAGCGTGTATATCCCCAGCACGATAACGTCTGTGGAAGAATACGCGTTCTCGGGACTCAATCTCACCGAGACGGGCGGGATTTACGTGCAGTCGGAGAAGAAGTGGACGGGTACGCCCAAGGGTTGGAATCAGTATTGGAACAGAGATTCGCTGACGTCATGGAATAGCGACAACAGACCCGTTACTTTCGGCGTCGACGGACTTTATACGGTGGGCGATTATCAGTACCTGCTTATCGGCAACGGCAACGTGGCGATCGTCAACAAGTTTGTCAACAACAATACGGCAAGAGCTTATATGGACGATAAGTTGGATCATAAGAAGGCGTTCTTTACGTCGACGGTTGAGACGGATGAGAAGACCGGACAGGAGAGAAATATATATCAGATAGATTACGTAATCAACACTTACAGCATTACTGATATTTCGGTATCGGCGTTTGAAGGATGCCTCAATCTTGTCAGCATATTCATTCCGGAGACAATCACCTACGTAGGTAACTATGCTTTCAGCGGCGTGACAGCTAATATCTATATTCAAAGAAATAAGCCTACTTTGGGCGAAGTTCCGACGTCTCCGAGAGCATGGGGCGGAAAGTGGAAAGACAACCGTTCCGGTCAGAGCGGAGATAAGACGCTGTATTGGGGAATAATCGGTATGGAGAGAGTGGGAGTCTTTACCTATATCTTCAAGAACGATAACACTGCGATCGCAGCGGAATACAACGGAAGCTCCTCGGCGACGAGTGTAGACGTGCCGGGCAGCGTAGTATATAAAGACGTGACATATACCGTGACGGAGATCGGCGACGAGTTGCTATCCAATATGTTGATGCTCAACACGGTAACGCTCAACGAAGGTTTGAAGAAAATCGGCAGCAAAGTATTCTATATGGACGCAATGCTTTCGTCGATAAGCCTGCCGTCGACGCTTGAAGAAATCGGCGAGTATGCGTTTGTATGTACAATGTCGCTCAAAGAGATCTATATACCCGCATCTGTCGACAAGGTTGGAGCGTTCTGTTTTGCAGGTTCGTCAGCTTCTATTTATTGCGGACAGAAGTTGACCTTAAACTTGCCGCCGGCAGGCTATATCCTTTATTGGAATATCAAATTAAGCTTCGACGACATCAGCAAATTGACCAACGTCAAAGATATTGCGCAGCTTATATTCGATCTCAAATTCTTGCCGACGTATTGGAACGTAGCGGAGCTTTACGTGGATAAGGCAAGCGAAACGGGCAGACAAACTAATTTCAAATATGCTCTGTACAACGACGGTACGGCAGAAATCATTTCTTCTAGCAATACCATACTCAACGTGGAAAATTACGTTATTCCCGAGGTAGTATCGCTCAACGGCGTCGAGTATCGCGTGACGAAGATTGCAAAGGGGGCATTCTCAGAAAACACTGCATTAAAGACTTTGTATATACCGGCGTCGGTAACTAGTATAGAAGCGGGCGCTTTTGAGAAATGCGCTAATCTGACGATAAGCACTGCGCATGCGTCAAAGCCGAGCGGATGGCCTAACGATTTCCATCCCGAGGAAAAAGTCAATTACGGAGTTGCTCCGGTTGCGGTTGAGGATTAAAAAACAGAGGCGCGTTTAACGCGCCTCATTAAATTATAAGTACAAAAAGGTATTATTAATAGATTAGATGCTTTCCAAGCCGTCAAATCCAAGCATCGAATCGGGAGTTTCGTTGAGATAAATACAAATCTCAATCAACGTATTGAAATCCGGCTCGTTTATTCCCAACAGCCATCGGCTTACGGTCTGTTGAGTCGTGCCTAGCTTATCGGCAAGCTCTTTTTGCGTCAAATTATTTGATTTTAATGCAATTCTCAAGTTTTCTGCGAATTTAGATAAATTCATTTAACCGCCTAAGCTAATAATATATTCCAAAAATATTTTTAAGCCGATTGCAATTAGTATAATTCCGCCGATTATTGCGGCTCTGTTTTTAACTAGCGTACCGAATTTTTTTCCTACAAAAAATGCAATAAACGAGAGCAGGAAAGTGATCGCTCCTATGATTCCGAATGATAGCATTGCCGAGCCTATGGAAGAATTTACATATACGACGCCTATGCTTAGGGCGTCTATTGAAGTAGCGAATGCCTGTATCAGAATTTCTGAAACACGCAACGTTTTCTCGCGTACGCCGTCGCTTTTTTTGGCTTTGTCTTTTACGCATTCGACTATCATTTTTATTCCAAGCGCGCTTAGAATTATCAGAGCTATTACAGGTATAAACGCCGAGATATATTTTGATATTAGAGTTCCTGCAAAATATCCAAACATAGGCATCACTGCTTGAAATATTCCGAATAGAGCGGCGATAGCCAACGCTTTGAGTGTTCTCATATTTTTTTCCGCCATTGCGTTTGACATGGATACGCACGATGCGTCTACGGCAAGTCCCAATGCCATAATAATTGTTTCAAGCATAAATTATCCTCGCATAAAAAAAAGTATAGCGCATTTGCTATACAATAAAAAAGACTCCATGTATAGCAAAGCATACATGAGTCTCGCCGTTTAATGCAAGCCAGATATTTCTATCAGTATGTTGACTTGCAACGCTTATCGCGCCGTCTACTCCCTCAATACGTTTATATTATATTTATATCTCACAATTTTGTCAACAGTATTTTGTTTTTGCAGTTAAAATTGTTGTCGTAGGGCAAAACTATATTATTGTAAATTGAAAAAACTATCGAATAAAAAATATTTTTTGCATTAATTGCCGCTTAAACAGAAAATTGAAAAAATGCAGAAAAACTCTTTACAAACAATAATTTATTTGATATTATATATAAGCAATTTATGGAAGTTTAGCTCAGTTGGGAGAGCATCTGCCTTACAAGCAGAGGGTCATAGGTTCGAGCCCTATAACTTCCACCATAATGCGGGAGTGGCTCAGTGGTAGAGCGTCACCTTGCCAAGGTGAACGTCGCGAGTTCGAATCTCGTCTCCCGCTCCAAGTCACTTTTATGTCGCTTGTTGCATATAATGAGATTGATGTGGCACCATAGCCAAGTGGTAAGGCAGAGCTCTGCAAAAGCTTCACCCCCAGTTCAAATCTGGGTGGTGCCTCCAAAAAAGCTCTTGCTAAGGCAAGAGCTTTTTTATATCGTATTATGCTGCTGTGGTGGAATAGGCAGACACAAGGGACTTAAAATCCCTCGGAGGCGACTCCGTACCGGTTCAAGTCCGGTCAGCAGCACCAGAGCAAGTATGCTGCCGCAGACTTGCGAAAGTGCGGCAGACGCGGACAGACCGAAATAGTGACGCTCGCACAAGACGCATATGCTTGCTCGCTAGACCGTCGAGTACTCCTTACAAGTGCCGGTCAAGCAGCACCAAAGCAAGTATGCTGCCGCAGACTTGCGAAAGTGCGGCAGACGCGGACAGACCGAAATAGTGACGCTCGCACGAGACGCATGTGCTTGCTCGCTAGACCGTCGAGTACTCCTTACAAGTGCCGGTCAGCAGCACCAGTGTAATTAAGATAGGGACAAGCATCAGCAAAATTTAATATTTTCGGGGTGTAGCGCAGTTTGGTAGCGCGCTTGGTTCGGGACCAAGAGGCCGTGGGTTCGAATCCCGCCACTCCGACCAAATGAATGACTTGCAATTTTGCAAGTCATTTTATTTTATAATAGAATTTGACTAATAATTTTTATGCGGTTGAATATTATATTGACCAAATTGAATTAATATGAAATTTAACGTTTGCGATGAATAATATGAGTAAATTGTCGAATTTGGGAATAAAACATTGAAAAATTTTACCTTAAATGATATAATCGAAACTGTGAGGTGAATATGGAAGTAGTTACTGCGATATGTTTAGTTTATATGGTATCATTGATCATTGCTTTCGGCATAAGTATATTCAAAGACGGCAAGCGCGCAATTTTAAGACGTTTGAAAAGTTTTAAGAAAGGTAAGGCGGCGTTGATATATTTAGCGGCGGTTCCTTTGTATATACTCGCTCATAATTATAACGGAAGCAATTTGGGAATTTCCATTTTGCAAGCGATTAAGTCGTGCGTGGATTTGGTAGTATTGAAATATGATTATTCAAGCATAGCGGCGTTGACTTCAAACTCTCAGTTCTATCGCTTCACGATAGATGTATGTTTTATATTGGTTACTATCAATGCAATTATTTTTGCGGCGTCGTTATTCGGACAGAGCGTTTATAACTGGTTTTACGTGAGATTGACAGCCAAGCATTCAAAAAAGATATTTGTCATAGTGGGTAAGACACAGAGTGATTTTTCTATTATAAAGTCTATAAATAAGCATGACAAATGCATTGTGCTTGCCGATATAACGAGAGAAGAGCAAGATGAAATCACCGTGCTGGGCAAAGGATATATTCGATATTTGTACAAAGCCGATTTGAGCGTGAGATTGGAAAGACTATTCGGCAATTATTCTAAGAAAAAAGTCAACGTGATCATCAACAGCGAGTCGCAAGCGTTGAATTTGTTGCTCGCAGGTCAGATGTGCGACTATATTACGTCCAATAATTTGCATATGAGCGTTGCCGACGAGCAGAGCGGACTAAACGTCTACGTGTGCGGTCAGTCAAAACACGACGCGGCGTTTATACATTTTGTAGAAAAGACCAATGGACGCATCAAATTTATCAATAGAGATAAACTTATCGCAATGGATTTTATCGGCAGATATCCTATCACACAATACATGACGTCCGACCATATCGATTTCTCAAGCGGCACGATCAAAAGCGATATCGATTTGAACGTTGCCCTTGTCGGTTTTGGGAAAGCAAACAGTGAGATTTTTCTCTCGTCGGTTTCCAATAATCAATTTTTTACCAAAGACGGCAATGGCGAGGTTGTGTATAAGCCCGTGAATTATTTTGTTTATGATAAAAAAGACCCGTCGGAACATGAAAAACTCAACAACTCGTATTTTAGATATTTCCGTCCCGAGTATTGGAAAAAAGACGAAGAGTATTTGCCCATGCCATTGGGACCTGCCGTAACTCGCTTTGAAAAATTCGATATTCAATCGGCAAGATTTTATCACTCGCTTTTTGAAAATATGTGCAAAAATAAAAATTCCTTCAATTACATAATTGTCGCATGCGGAGACGATATGCTCAATTTGTCCACAGGACAGATATTGGCGCAGAAATTCAAGGAGTGGGGCGCGTTAGATTATACTAAAATATTTGTCAAGATTTGCAATGAAGAGTTAAACACTCAGGCGCAAAAGGAATATTCAGAACAAGTTATACCGTTTGGTAGCGAAGAACAGGTTATATTCAACGTTCAGGGAATCGTCAACGAAAAAATAGAAGAGATGGCTATGGCAAGTCATATTACGTATATGAAAGATGATTATTCCGATAAATCGGAAAATGAGATTATGCAAATCGCTATCCAAAAGTGGTACGGATATACGCAAGCGCAGAGAGACGCCAATATATACGCGTGTCTTGCTCTGAGAACAAAGTTGCAACTTATCGGATACGATTATATAGAGAAACAGTCGGCTCAAACGGATAGTTCGGAAGAATTCAAAAAAGTTTATAATAATACGGACGAGATTGGAAGCGGAGAAACTTTGCGCGACTATTTTGCGATTCAGGAGCATCAAAGATGGAATGCAAATATGATCTGCAACGGCATAGTCCCTTCGAGCGTTAACGAAATCAAAACAGACAGCAAAGGCAAGCGGATGGATTTGCGTAGACACGGCAATTTGACGGACTTCCAAGGATTGATACGTTTCAAGGAAATCGTATCCGACGCCTACGGAATATCTCAAGATGAAGCAAACGTTATACGTTACGACTACAGACTGATGGACAATGCGCACTGGTTGTTAGACAAAAGCGGATTTAAGATTATAAAAAAACAAAATATATCGTCGGCGGTTGCGGAGGATAAGTAATGAAGAGTTTGGCAGAGGCGGCTTGCGCATTTTTTGACGCAACGTCGGAATATAAACGAATAAGCAAGGATGAAACGTTATGCTTACGCAAGACTTTGGAAAAGTTTTTGAAAAGCGGAGATAAAGAAGATGCATTTAGCGTTTATTTTTGTTTTGCCGAGATATTTAGGCTTTTTGGCGGAGGTTATAAAAATACTGCAAAACTTTTGGAACTGCTTTCCGATCACGAGCAAAGCGCGGGAGGACTGCTGAATAAACACAGGGATCATTATTCTCATTCGGTATACGTATTTGCGTTGGGATTGGCTGTATACGATGGAGATGAGAATTATAGAGATAAATTTGACGCGTTCTATAAGTCCGAGGAAGATGAGAAAGAAAGATTTTTATTTCTGTGGGGAATTACTTCGCTTTTTCACGATATAGGATATCCTTTTCAACTGGCGCATGAGCAAATAAAATCCTACGTCGCAGAGCTTTACGACGGTTCAGAGCATAGCCCTTACGTTTCATTCGGCAACTTCGATAAGTTCGTCGCATT
This sequence comes from uncultured Clostridia bacterium, assembly GCA_947246685.1. Taxonomy (GTDB): domain Bacteria; phylum Bacillota; class Clostridia; order Christensenellales; family UBA3700; genus RACS-045. Next base: position 10,117 of record CAMXSN010000001.1, read on the forward strand.
GGACAGGCGAGCGGGAGAGGCGATAGGTCGGGAGCTGGAAGCAGAGGACCGTTTTGAAAATCTCAACGAACTGTTTGCTTTCGGAGTATCGAGAAGAATGGGATACGATCGAAATCAAGTCTCTTTCATGCTAAGGGAGCGCGTGTTGGAACAACCTGATTTTATGGATCACGGCTATTTCAGCGCAGTGTTGTTTGCAAAAGCGTTTATCGAAAGAGGCAATGTGCAAGATTTCGACGCCGTACTTGACGCGCTGAGCGCGATGTTAATGCATAATTCATTTTGCCGTTACGACGCAAAACGGGCGTTTGGTAAATACCGTATAAGCGACGGCGCGCATCCTTTGGCATATTTGCTCGTGTTGTGCGACGAATTGCAGAACTGGGATAGGACGGCTTTCGGCAAAATGAGCAAAAAAGATCCGCTCGCTTGGACGATGGAGTTGGATTGTTCTAAAAACAATTTGAGCATCGATTATCATTTCGATTCATTTTTCGTATGTGCGCCGCAGTCCGACAAAAGACTCAACGCCAGAGTCAAAGAGTTGAATGACGGCAGCTTTGTAGAGTCTGTTAAAGACTTGCTTGACTCTACCTTGGAGTTGCGCGCTTGCGCCAAAGAGAGTAAGAAAGAGAAAAAACACATTTATGCGTCCGACAGTAGTTTTGTCAATCTCTGCGATTTTGCAAAAGCTATACACGCAAGTTATCAGCAAAATTGTAAGGCGCTGAATATCGAATACGTCAACGATTCTTTTGCCGAGCTGCCTTTGGAATTCAAACTTTCTAATATAGAGCAGGCGAAATCATATGCGAGAAAATTGGAATTGATAGATTGTTTTTACAGCGACAGAGAATTGGATTTTCCCGTTGTTGACAGTTTTGCCGACGGCAAAGACGGCGATAAAATTATGGATTTTCTTTGCAGAGAAGAGCACGTACGGTGGACGCGAGAGAAGTTGGCGATGGGGTGGCGTTACGGAATTTCGTACCTTGCGGAAAAAGACCCCCAAAAACGCACTCAATTGAGAAATTTCAAGAAAGAAAATAAAGATATCGTGCCTTATGAAATGCTAGAAGAAGGCGAGCGAATGAAAGATCGGATAATGATAGATAATATAATTCCGCTTTTATATAGGCTAGGCAATCAAATAAGGATTTATCGCGGTCGCAGCGGACGAAAACCGGATTTGAATATAGCAGGTTTAGGACACAGAAACGTCTCGGGAGACAGGGATAGGATCAAATCTCGGATTAAGGCGATTCTCAGCGAATATGCGAGAGATTTTAACGTAATAGTAAGCACTTGCTTTGCTCGAGGGGCAGATATGCTTATTGCGGAATGCGCCGCGGAATTGGAAATCACTCTTAAAGCCGTTTTGCCTATGCAACCGGAGAAATATATCGCTTCTATACGCAAGGACGCGTTGGAATGTAACCGTACTTTTGACGAGGAAGAAGAGACAAGGCTCAGGCACTTGCTGGCGCTCACCGCAGTGTGCAAAGTCGTAAGCGACGATAAATACACGTATTTCAACGCAAGCGATTATATAATCCAAAGGTGCGATAAATTAATAGCCGTCTGGGACGGGGAGGCGACTCCTCTCGAAGACAGCTCCGGAAATCCTATAAACATGGGCGGCACTTATCACAGCATTGTCGTTGCGCGACAACGAGGACTTAAAGACGTCGAAGATATACATATTGTCGACTGTATCAGATAGCGGCAGAGAGGATTTATGCAAAAGGTTGAATTGATAAAGCCGGTGGGGCGCAGAGGGCTTGAGGAGATGTCCGAGCTTGCCACGCAGATTATGAAAGAGCATTACGATCCTATAGTGGGGAGCGAGATCAACGATCATATGCTCGGTAAGTTTCAATCGGTGGAGGGGATAGAGCGCGAGATTGACGGCGGAGCGGAATATTTTTTTGCTACGGTCGCCGGAGAAAAAGCGGGATTCGTAGCTATCGAGGCAAAGGACGGTTATCTGTATCTAAGCAAATTTTATCTGCATAAAGATTTTAGAGGCAAAGGGTTTGCGAGCGCTATGATGGATTTTGTCAAGCGTCAGGCGGCAGATAATGGATTGAAGAGGATACGTCTCAACGTCAACGCCGCCAACGATTATTCGATCAAAATATATTTAAGATTCGGTTTTGTCGTGACAGAGCGTTATCAGAGGGACGTCGGCAACGGGTTTGCTGTAGACGATTACGTTATGGAATTCGTAGCGGACAGTAATTAACCGACATAGCGTAATCGTCCGTCAAATATTGAATACTTATGCAAATATGTATATTTATACATAAAATTATGCATTTATACAGAAATAAATATAAATTTATTGAAAAATATTCAAAAATATCACGCTCAGTGTATAAAAATACTTGCACGCTTGATAAATCGGTGATATAATGCAGTAGCAATAAATTTATAAGAGGTTTTACACTATGAAGAAAAAGGTTTTGATGGCACTTTTGGTAGTTGCAATCGTGGGCGTCAGCTGTCTGTCTTTTGCGGCGTGCAGCAGTGAGCAGATTAGAATCGGATATCAATCCGGCACAACCGGTCAGACTTATGTTGAAGGTCTTCCGGGATTCAAAAACGAACAAAACAGACCCGGTTATACCAACGCTACGTTGGCGGTCAACGATCTCATGTCCGGCAGAATAGATTACGTTATCACCGATATTGCTCCGGCAAAGGCGATTGCGTCGAGATTCAGCGATCTCGTCAAAGTAATAGATATCAATCTTACGGTTGAAGAGTATTGCTTTGCGGTTAATCCCAACGATTCCAAGGGCGTTTTGACGCAGCTCAACACGTTTATGAAAAATTTCAAAACGGAACTTGCAGAGTTGCAGATCAAATATATCGAAGGAACGAACGAGAAGAAGATAATCAAGTCTGCGCAAAATCCGACCAACCCGTTGACGGTCGCGACCAGCCCCGACTTCCCCCCGTTTGAAAATATCAGCACGAACGGCGACGGTTACGAAGGATATGACCTTGAAGTAATGGCAATGTTCTGCGAGAGATACGGATACGATTTGGTCATCAACGAAGTTAACTTTGACGCTATCGTACAAAATGTAGGTTCGGGAATGTCCGACGTAGGCGCAGCAGCTTTGACGTGGAGTGAAGACAGAGCGGAAGTAGTGACGTTTACATCGTCTTATTACGACGCGACTCAGGTAATCATTTGTCTTAAAGGCGACACGACTTTCGATAATTGCAAAACTCGTGAAGACGTGGAAGCTATACTGAAGAAATTTAACGTTAAATAAAATCGCTTGAGAAATACACCGCCACGGACGTTGAAGTCTTACGGAGGTGTATTTCGCGGTTTAAGGACAACACAATATGAATATCAATTTGGGAAAGGCATGGTCGCTTTTTTATAAAGTGGTCGTCACCAATAACGGATATACGAGGATATTGGATGGTTTGAAAAACACCATCCTTATCGCCGTAATAGGTCTTATTATAGGTATCTTTATAGGCACGTTGTTGGCGGTAACAAAAGTAGTTCCGAGAAAGAAGCTGTTTGCCAAGGTTATGTCGACTCTGACCGATATATACGTCGGATTTTTCAGAGGTACGCCTATGGTTGTGCAGCTTCTTGTATTTTATTACGTACTGCTTCCGCTTTTGGGATTGTCTAAAGTGCCCGCGTTGAGCGTGGCGATAGTCACTTTCGGAATGAACAGCGGCGCTTACGTATGCGAGATAATGCGAAGCGGAATTTTGTCTGTGGACAAAGGACAGATGGAAGCGGGCAGGGCATTGGGGCTAGGTTACGGAAGGACAATGTTGAAGGTCGTCATTCCGCAGGCTGTCAAAAACATACTGCCAACTTTGGGAAACGAGTTTATTTCGCTTGTCAAAGAGACTTCCGTCGCGTCGTTCATCACGGTTGTGGATCTGACCAGAGCATTCCAGAACGTGGGCGCTGCCAACTACGAATACTTTATTCCGTACATAATCTTGGCGCTTTGCTATCTGGTAATAGTGTATTTAATTACTTGGGCAGTCAAATTGCTCGAAAGGAGGATGAGGGCAAGTGACAGAAGATAATTTAGATATAATTGTTTCAGATAATTCGGATGAGAAAGAAGTCGGATTAAAAAATATAGAATTCGTCGATTGCGAAATCGCCAACACCGTTAAAGGCGTGGTCATCGACGTCAAAAACATTTATAAGTATTTTGGCAAACTCAACGTGCTCAACGGCATATCTTGCGAGATAAAAAAGGGCGATAAGGTAGCTATTATCGGACCGTCCGGCAGCGGAAAAAGCACTTTGCTTAGATGTATGAATTTGCTGGAAGAGCCTACGTACGGCGAAGTATGGCTTGACGATAGACTTATCACTCCCGCGGACCCTTATCTGCACAAAAGTATAATTTGCCAATCTAAAACCTATAAAAAACTTGTTGAAGCGGAAATGAGAAAGCGCGCGGGTATTTCTCAACAGGAAAAAATAAGTTTAGCGGCGTTGACGGAGAAAATCGGGACGGAAGTCGCAGAGAGCATCTCGCAAGACGTAATAATGAATATAAAACAAAACGATTTGCTCAAAAAGAACGAAGGCGCCAAATATTCCGACGCTCTCAAAAAATACAATTACAGATATAATCTCAATATCAACAAGGCGAGACAAAGAGTGGGAATGGTATTCCAACATTTCAATCTTTTCAACAATCTGACTATATTGCAGAACATGATATTATCTCCCGTGCAATTGAGACTCAAATCAACGGTTGACGCTGTAAAAAAGGCTTTGAATTTGTTGGAGAGAATAGGACTTCTGGATAAAAAAGACGAGTATCCGTCCAAATTGTCCGGCGGTCAGAAGCAGAGAGTTGCCATAGCGAGAGCGTTGGTTATGGAGCCGGAGGTAATGCTTTTTGACGAACCGACTTCCGCGCTCGATCCGGAAATGGTCGGCGAAGTTCTCTCGCTAATCAAAGATTTGGCTGACGAGGGAATGACGATGGTAATCGTTACTCACGAAATGGGTTTTGCAAAAGAAGTTGCCAACAGAGTTCTGTTTCTTGACGGCGGAAAAATCGTCGAAGAGAATACTCCCGAGGAGCTATTCTCCAATCCGCAAAACGATAGGCTCAAAGACTTTTTGTCAAAGGTGCTTTGATATATTCAACGTAAGATCCCGAGGGCAGTCGTTCTCGGGATTTAATTATTGTTCACTTATAAAGTATCTGCCAATTTCGATTTGGATTTTTAGGTGGTAACAACGCGATACAGGATTGTTCAGCGGATATTAGCGCGGCTATATATTAATCCAAATATTGTTATCGGCTATTTCATAGCTTACGTTCAGACTATTATTTTGTTATTTGTATATACTAAGATTCGGCGGAGAAAAACAGTTGTCCTACTGAGAAAAAATAGTTGCAAATATTGAATTATAGTCGTCGATTCTTATTGACAAGATACAATATTTTGCCTATACTTAAATAGCAATATACAATATGTAGTTGAATTGTTGAAAAATTAACAATTCGGCAAAGGAGATTTATCAATGAAGTTCGAGCAGTGGAAAGGTTTCAAAGAAGGCGAATATCAAGACAAGATTGACGTGAGAGGTTTTATCAATCTCAACTATACGCCTTACGAAGGAGACAAGTCGTTCCTCGCGGAGGCTACTCCCAGAACCAAGATGGTCATGGAGAAAGTCAACAAACTTTTGAAGAAAGAAATGGACAACGGCGGCGTATTGGACGTTGATACGGAGAAGGTATCGGGTCTGTTGGCTTACGATGCCGGATATATCGATAAAAATCTCGATATTATAGTTGGTTTTCAGACGGACGAGCCGTTGAAAAGAGGAGTTAATCCTTTCGGCGGTATGCGTATGGCTAGACAGGCTTGCGAGGCTTACGGATACAAACTTTCGGACAAGATAGAGGAGAATTTCAAATATTCTACCACGCATAACGACGGAGTATTCAGCGTATACACGGACGAAATGAGAGCCGCAAGAAAGGTCGGCATAATAACGGGACTTCCCGATGCATACGGAAGAGGCCGTATTATAGGCGATTACAGAAGGGTTGCGCTTTACGGCGTCGATTATCTTATCCAACAGAAAAAGAATGATAAAGCCGCTTACGGCAACAACGATATGACGGAAGAAAATATCCGTACGCTCGAAGAATTACATCAGCAGATACAGGCGCTTAACGATTTGAAAGGTATGGCGCAAAAGTACGGTTTTGATATTTCTCAACCTGCCGCAAACGCAAAAGAGGCTATACAGTGGTTGTATTTCGGTTATCTTGCGGCGATAAAGGAGCAAAACGGCGCAGCGATGAGTTTGGGCAGGACGTCTACGTTCCTCGATATCTATATTCAAAGAGATTTGGATAACGGCGTATTGACCGAAGAGCAGGCGCAAGAGCTTATGGATGACTTTGTCATCAAACTCAGACTGTCAAGACAGCTGCGTACTCCCGAATACAACGATCTCTTCGGAGGAGATCCTACATGGACGACCGAGAGCGTAGGCGGTATGAGTTTGGACGGCAGAACGCTGGTCACAAAGAATTCTTTCCGTGTGCTCAACACGCTTTATACTTTGGGCAGCGCGCCGGAACCCAATCTGACAATACTTTGGTCGGACGAATTGCCCGACAACTTCAAAAAATTCTGCGCTCAGGTATCAATCGACACGGATTCGATTCAGTATGAGAACGACGATCTCATGAGACCCATGTACGGAGACGACTATGCTATTGCTTGCTGCGTTTCGGCTATGCAGGTGGGCAAGCAAATGCAGTTCTTCGGAGCGAGGTGCAACCTTGCTAAACTTCTTCTTCTCACGCTCAACGGCGGTAAAGACGAGAATATGGGTATTCAGGTTGCGCCGGAAGGAAAGCAGTTTAAGGGCAAACTCGATTATGACGAAGTGATGAAAGCGTTTGACAAGTACAACGCTTGGTTGAGCAGACTCTATATCAATACTCTCAACGTTATTCACAGAATGCACGATAAATATGCTTACGAAAAGATTCAGATGGCTTTGCACGATACAGAAGTCACTAGATTTATGGCGTGCGGCGTGGCAGGTCTTTCCGTAATAGTCGATTCTCTTTCGGCTATCAAATATGCCGAAGTTACTCCCATATACGGAGAGAGCGGACTTATAGAGGATTTTGAGATCAAGGGCGATTTCCCCAAATACGGCAACGACGACGACAGAGTCGACGCTATCGCGGTGGATATACTGACCAAATTCAGCAACGAGCTGAAAAAGAACCCGACTTACAGAGGCTCTCAGCATACGCTTTCCGCATTGACGATCACTTCCAACGTCGTTTACGGCAAGAAGACGGGTACTACGCCAGACGGAAGAAAGAAGGGCGAACCGTTTGCGCCGGGCGCAAACCCGATGCACAACAGAGAAGTCTGCGGAGCTTTGGCATCGCTCAATTCCGTATCCAAACTGCCTTACAGCTGTTGCCAGGACGGTATTTCCAACACGTTCTCAATTCTTCCCAACGCTTTGGGAGAAAACTCCGACAAGAGAATATCCAATCTTTCGGATATGCTCAACGGATATTTTGTCAACGGAGGACATCATCTCAACGTCAACGTGCTTGACAGAGAAAAGCTCGTAACCGCAATGGAGCATCCCGATATGTATCCCAATATTACCATAAGGGTATCCGGATATGCGGTCAACTTCCACAAACTTTCCAAACCTCAGCAGTTGGAGGTATTGAAAAGGACTTATCATGGAGATATGTAAGGCAAGGATAGACTCTGTCTACAACGGTTCGGCTGTCGACGGCAAAGGACTGCGTTGCGTTGTTTTCTTTACAGGATGCAATATGCGTTGCGGTTTTTGTCACAACCCCGAGACTTGGACGGAAAAGGGAAACGAGGTTACTTTGGACGACCTCGTCTCCAAAATCCGCCGATATAAAAGCTATATCAAAAACGGCGGCGTAACCCTATCGGGAGGCGAGCCGTTTTTGCAAGCCGATTTTTGCAAGCAACTAATTAAAGCGCTGCACGCAGAGGGGATTGATAGCGTGATAATCGAGACCAACGGTCTCATATGCGACAAAGATTTGATTAAACAGTGCGACGGCGTGCGTCTGGACGTCAAGAATCAGGATCGAGCAGTCGACGGAAGAGTTTTGGATTTTCTTAGATATTGTTGCGAGAGCGGCAAAGACGTCACGTTGACCAACGTATTGGTGCCTTCTCTCAACGATACGCCGCAGAAATTGGATATAATAAAGAATCTCAAGAATACTTATCCGTGCATTAAAGAACTTAAATTTTTGGCGTTTAGAAAACTCTGTGAAAGCAAATATGCGCGTCTAAATTTGCCGTTTCCATACGAGAGATATCCGGAAGGGTGCAAATCCGATTTGGATAGGGCGTACGCTTACGTCGGAATCAGATAGATAATCGATAAATAACAAGCGAAAGAATAGCTTTTTTGAGAAAAATTCATATAATATTTTGTATATATCATTGTAATAAAGTTTATTAATCGCTTAAAACTCGTCAAATTGTTAAAAAGTTAACAATTTTTGGAAAAACTGAGTTTATTTTGTTGACATCTTATTATAAATTGTATAAAATATATGTACAATAATTGTTAAATTTTTAACAATACAATAAGCGTCCTAGGCAATCGCGTTATATAGCGGAGAATAAACTTGCCAAAGGTCGGCACAATAATAATGAAAAAAATTTTTTTAAGGATGGAATAATAAATGGCAAACACTCTGATCGTAAACGATGAGCAAACGCTTCTTGCTAAGCTTGACGAAGTGAGAAAAGCGCAGGCGATTTTCGCCACTTACACGCAGGAACAGGTAGATAAGATTTTCTTTGCCGCTTCAATGGCTGCCAACAAGGCGAGAATTCCTCTTGCCAAAATGGCTGTCGAAGAGACGGGTATGGGTATCGTCGAGGATAAAGTAATCAAGAATCACTATGCGTCTGAGTATATTTACAATACTTACAAAGACGTCAAGACTTGCGGCGTTATTGAGAGAGACGAGGCTTTCGGTATCACGAAAATTGCAGAGCCGATCGGCGTAATAGCGGCGGTTATACCGACCACTAATCCGACGTCGACGGCAATATTTAAGTCTTTGTTAGCGTTGAAGACGCGCAACGGACTTATCTTTTCTCCGCACCCGAGAGCAAAGAAGAGCACGATAGAGGCCGCTAAGGTCGTTCTCGAAGCGGCGATTAAGGCGGGCGCTCCCGAGGGTATCATAGGCTGGATCGACGAGCCTTCCGTTCCGCTTTCGGGAATGATCATGAAAGAGGCGGATATAATTCTCGCGACAGGCGGTCCCGGCATGGTTAAAGCGGCGTATTCTTCCGGCAAACCTGCAGTGGGCGTTGGCGCCGGCAATACTCCCGCAATCGTGGACGAGAGCGCTGATATCAAGATGGCGGCGTCTTCTATATTGCATTCTAAGACGTTTGACAACGGCATGATCTGCGCATCCGAACAGTCTGCGATAGTGCTAGATAAAGTCTATGACGAATTCAAGACTGAGATGGCTTACAGAGGCGCTTACTTCCTCGATGCAAAGCAGACCGAGAAAGTAAGAAAGACTATTCTCGTCAACGGCGCTTTGAACGCAAAAATCGTCGGTCAGCCTGCTTACGCTATTGCAAAGATGGCGGGATTTGAAGTGCCTGAGTCGGCAAAAGTTCTTATCGGTGAAGTAAAGAGCGTTGAGCTCAGCGAAGAATTTGCGCATGAGAAACTTTCTCCCGTGCTTGCTATGTATAGAGCAAAAGATTTTGACGACGCGCTCAATAAAGCCAGCAAACTTATTGACGACGGAGGACTTGGACATACGTCTTCGCTCTACGTCAATACAGAGACAGGCAAAGACAAGATTGAAAAGTTTTCGCAGAGAATGCGCACTTGCCGTATTCTTATCAACACTCCGTCTTCGCAGGGCGGCATAGGAGATTTGTATAATTTCAAACTTGCTCCGTCTTTGACGCTCGGCTGCGGAAGCTGGGGCGGCAACAGCGTGAGTGAAAACGTCGGAGTAAAACATCTTATCAATATCAAGACAGTAGCGGAGAGGAGAGAGAATATGTTGTGGTTCAGAGCGCCCGAAAAGGTTTATTTCAAAAAAGGTTGTCTCGGTGTGGCATTGAGAGAACTCAAAGACGTCATGGGTAAGAAAAAAGCTTTTATCGTAACCGACGGATTTTTGTATCAGAGCGGCTTTACTAAAGCCATTACCGACAGGCTGGACGAGATGAATATCAGACACACAACGTTTTTCAACGTGGCTCCCGATCCCACGCTCGGTTGCGCGATCGAAGGCGCTAAGGCAATGAAGGAATTCCAACCTGACGTAATTATCGCGGTTGGCGGCGGCTCTGCAATGGACGCAGGCAAGATAATGTGGGTACTTTACGAACATCCCGAAATCGATTTCCAGGATCTTGCAATGAGATTTATGGATATTCGCAAGAGAGTATATACTTTCCCGCATATGGGAGACAAGGCGACGTTTATAGCGGTTGCTACGACAGCGGGTACAGGCTCGGAAGTTACTCCGTTTGCCGTTATTACCGACGAAAATACAGGCACTAAATATCCGCTTGCCGATTATGAATTGATGCCCGATATCGCAATCGTGGACGCAGACCTTATGATGAATATACCCAAGGGACTTACTTCTGCGTCGGGTATTGACGCTTTGACGCATGCGTTGGAGGCTATCGCTTCAATTATGGCGACAGATTTCACCAACGGTATCGCAAAGGAAGCTATTCAGTTGATCTTCAAATATCTGCCCAGAGCCTACGACCTCGGCGCTCACGACGCCGAAGCTAGAGAAGAGATGGCGCACGCTTCATGTATGGCGGGTATGGCGTTTGCCAATGCGTTCCTCGGCGTTTGCCACTCTATGGCGCATAAGCTCGGATCTTATCATCACTTGCCGCACGGCGTTGCAAATGCGCTCATGATAGACGAAGTTATCAGATTCAACTGCGTAGAGAATCCCGTTAAGATGGGCACATTCCCGCAGTACAAATATCCTCAGGCTATGAAGAGATACGCGGACATCGCTACTATGCTGGGATTGAAGGGCAAGACCGACGAAGACAAGATCGAGGCGCTTATTGCCGAAATCGACAAACTTAAAAAAGCTGTGGGAATCAAGGATTCTATCAAAGCATACGGCATAGAGGAAGACAAGTTTATGGAATCGCTCGATAGGATGGTCGAAGACGCGTTCGACGATCAGTGTACGGGAGCAAATCCGAGATATCCGCTTATGAAAGAAATCAAGCAAATGTATCTCAACGCTTATTACGGCGCAAAAAAATAAATTTGATTTTAATTGATGAGAGGAGGCCTTCAAATAAGGCCTCCTCTTTGTCTAAAACGCAAAAAACCGACCTTATTATTCGCAAGGTCGGTTTTGGTATTTTTAGTCGATATTATTAAATTCTTGCGGCGCCCGTATTTTTCGCGGCTTGAGCTACGGATTTTGCGACGGTTTTTCCTATTCTCGGATCGAATGCCATTGGGAGTATATAGTCGGGGTTGAGCTCTTCGTCCGACACGAGACTCGCTATTGCCTGAGCCGCGGCCATCTTCATGTCTTCGTTGATTTCTTTTGCTCTGACGTCTAGCGCTCCGCGGAAAATTCCGGGGAAAGCCAGAACGTTATTGATCTGATTGGGGAAGTCGCTTCTTCCGGTGCCGACGACAGCCGCGCCGGCTTGTTTTGCCAGGTCGGGCATAATTTCCGGTACTGGATTTGCCATTGCCATTACGATGGCGTCTTTTGCCATTGAGCGTATCATATCTTGAGTTACTATACCGGGCGCAGATACGCCGATAAGTATGTCGGCTCCTTTCAGCGCGTCGGACAAATTGCCTTGACGACGACTTTTATTTGTGATGAGCGCCAATTCTTCGTTGCCTTTCGGCTCGTTGACGTCTTTGCATATAATGCCTTTTCTGTTGCATACGAGTATATCTTTTACGCCGAGTTTGTTGAGCAACTTTGCGATAGCCGTGCCTGCCGCGCCCGCTCCGCTGAAAGTAACCGTCACGTCCTTCCATTCTTTGCCAACGATTTTCAGCGCGTTGATAAGAGCGGCTGCAGTTACTACTGCCGTACCGTGCTGGTCGTCGTGAAAAATCGGGATATCAGTGCATTCTTTGAGTTTTTTCTCTATTTCAAAACATCTCGGGGCGGAGATATCTTCAAGGTTTACGCCTCCGAAACTTCCCGAGAGAAGCGATACCGTCTTGACGATATCGTCTACGTCTTTGGATTTGACGCAGAGGGGAATTGCATCTACGTCTCCGAATTCCTTAAATAGCACGCATTTGCCTTCCATTACGGGCATTCCGGCTTCGGGACCAATATCTCCCAGTCCCAATACGGCAGTTCCGTCGGTGACTACCGCAACGGTATTCCAACGTCTGGTCAAGTCGTAAGATTTGTCGACGTCTTTTTGTATTTCCAGACAAGCCTGAGCTACTCCGGGGGTGTATGCAAGGGATAAATCTTCTTTGTTCTCAACTTTTGCTCTCGACACAACTTCGAGTTTTCCTTTCCATTCGTAGTGTTTTTTGAGCGATTCTTTCATGTAATCCATATAGATTTTCTCCTGAATTTTATTCAATGTAATTTTATCATAGATTTGCGAATTTTCAAACACAATAAACATAATTTGTCAAAAAACGCAATATCGAGGAGTTTATCATAAATTGCAAAGAATTATTTAATATATTATATTAATAATTTATATTGACTGTATTGACATTTTTGAATTAAGAATGTAGAATAGATAATGTGAAAGATTATTCTTTTGCAAGATAAGGAGCATTATGAAGAAAAGAATAGCCGTTGTAATTTTAATTGTAATGATTTTGTCAATTTCGCTTTTTGCTTTTGCAGGATGCAGCAAGGTCGATTACGTGATCGGAATGATGGAGAATACAGAGCATTTTTCGTCTGATATGGTTATGAAAGGTTTTAGAGAAACTCTCGACAAACTTATGAGCGAATCGGGCAAGACCTATAAGATTAAATATAGAAAGTCGGGCGGAGAAGTTATAAAATCCGGCGACGAAATATCATATGAGAAAATTGACGCCAGCGAAAAAGAAAACGTTGGTTTCATGAAAAACAAGGGCGTTAATTTAATTTTTGCTATGTCGGCGACTTCGGCTGCCGCGGCTGTAGAACATGCGAAAAACGTTCCTACGGTATTTGCGCAGGCTGCTATTGCGGATAGAGAACTTCAAGAGAGCGAATTGAGCTATCAAGTGCAAAAGCAAGTGGAACTGATGAGATTAATCGCTCCCGACGCGAGTAAGCTCGGCATACTGTATTGCGATAGCGGCAAAGGTAAGGTAGACTATCGCGAACCAAACAATAAGGAAAATACCGGCAAAGAGGTCAAGACCAAGGCTGAGATCAATGCTGAATTGCAAGTTAAGATCGCAAAAGAATACATTGAGTCACTCGGATTGGAGGCGGTCATCGTAGGCTATACAAAAGAAGAAGATAAGACGCATGACACTCACGTCAGAAGCGCGCTTAATAATTTGAAGAAAGCGGGCGTAGGTTGCGTTTTTATTCCCGTAGACAATACTTTGGCAAGCGTTGCTATAGCTCCGAAACTTCACGAAAGAGGCAATACGAATATTTATACTTCAAATAACGGTATTGAAGAGAGAGAAGTTGCCAATATGCCGATAGTCTGCGGCGACGTTCAAATGAATGAATTCTGCGGCGTTGCAACTTATGCTGTCGACTATTATCAAATGGGAGCGGCGGCGGCAAAAGAAGTGTACGATATTCTTGTCGGCGGCAAAGACAGTAAATACAGCGAATTCAAGACGGATTTTACAAAAGGCAAATACGTTATCAACGAGAAGATTGCCAAAGATATAAAATTCGAGATACCTCAGACTATCAAAGATTTGGTTGCTTAGTTAACGGGATCGGCGGTTTTCCGCGCGTTGCCGTATAAAAGTTATACAGGGGGCAATCCCCGTTTATAAAAGGAGAATGTTATGAAAAAAATTATTGTTGCGGTTATGCTCGTAGCGATTATGACATGTTCGTTGTTTGCTTTTGCAGGTTGCGAAACCGCCGATTACGTTGTCGGCGTCGTGCAATTCGAGCCGCATATTGCATTGGATCGTTCTTACGAGGGATTCAAGACCAGATTGACGGAACTTATTACCGCAGACGGCAAGACCGTTAAATTTGATTATAACAACGCCAACGGCGACGTGGCGAATGCGACCACCGTGTCGGAAACCATGGTTAACAAGAACGTCGATATGATATTTGCGATTGCCACTCCGACTGCGCAGGCTGCCGCGGCTTCCACTTCAAGAATACCGATTGTATTCACTGCCGTTACTTCTCCGGAAAATGCGGGTTTGGTAAAGAGCAATATCACCGGAACTACCGACCTCAATGATATCGAAAGTCAAGTGCGCTTGATGAAGATGTTGGTACCCGGAGCAAAAAAATTCGGAATCCTTTATACAACCAGCGAACCTAATTCATTGATACAGAGAGATATGGCGAAGAAATTGATGGTCGCCGACGGGATAGAAGTTGTCGAGGGCGGAATCACAGAAACCGATAATATTGAACAGGTATTGCAGAGATTTGACAACGAAGACGTAGAGTGCGTTTTTATCCCTACGGATAACAAAATTGCTACGGCTGCCGCTACCGTTCATACGTTTAATAAAGGAAAAACAAATTTGCCGATAGTTTGTGGCGAAACGGGTATGAACGACGCTTGCGGCGTAGCTACGTACGGAGTAGATTATTATGCAATCGGCGTACGCGCGGCAGAGATTGCCTACGATATTTTGACTGGGAAAAAGAACGTTAAGGATATCCGTTACGAAAATCCGGCGGCAAATCAGGTGGAAATTTCCATCAACGAAAACGTTGCTAAGCAAATAGGTTTCACCATCCCGCAAAGCGTGTTGGATTTGAAGAAATAGTTTTATTAAGCAATATACACAATTCACTTGCGGACAGCGTTACTGTCCGCAAGTTTTAAGGATAAAGCATTATGGTTATTTTTCAAACGTTTTTGACCGGAACAAACCAAGGTTTGCTGTGGGCAATTATGGCGATAGGCGTATACATATCTTATCGAATTCTGGATTTTGCAGATCTTACGGTCGAGGGAAGTTTTGCTACGGGCGGCGCAACGGCAGGAATTATCATGACCCTATGCAAAGACTTTGTGGCAAAAGGTCCTGCGCAAGGCATATTTATTTCGGTAATAGGTTTGTTGGTTGCGATGATTGCAGGCGGACTTGCTGGATTAGTGACGGGACTTCTTAATACAAAACTTAAAATCGCTCCCATACTTTCGGGAATACTCACCATGACGGGATTGTATTCGATAAATATGATAATAATGGGTTTGGCGATAAAAAAACCAATGAGTAATTTGGGATTGGGTATGGTAGGCACTCTTTTCAGCAAAGCCGAAGAATTTATGCCTATCAGCCGCAATTGGATAATATTTATCATCGCAGTTATAGTAGTGGCGGTGGTTGTAGGGCTTTTATATTGGTTTTTCGGCACGGAAGTCGGCAGCGCAATGAGAGCTACCGGAAATAACGAGCGAATGGCGAAAGCGCAAGGAGTAAGCACGCAGAATTCTAAAATTTTGGGTCTTGTGCTGTCCAACGCGTTCGTAGGACTTTCCGGCGCATTGGTCACTTTCCAACAGAGCAATGCATCGGTTACTATGGGCGTAGGTTCGATCGTTGCGGGACTTGCTGCGATTATTATAGGCGAGAGCATAATATCCGGTAAATTTCCTTTCTGGGCAAGATTGCTCAGCATTGTGCTCGGAAGCATAATTTACCGTATTATTATTTCGTTTATATATCTTGCGGGAGTGAATTCCGAATATATAAAATTATTGACGGCGATACTCGTGGTTTTGGCGCTTTCTATTCCTCTGATAAAAGAGAAAATCAGTAAGATGCCGCGCAAACCGAAAAAGAATGCAAAGGGTAAAGATGAGCCAGACGACACGGCACGACAAGACGCGATAGTTGACGAATACGTTGGCGAGGACGAAGCTCGGAAGGACACTGACGTGTTGCAGACCGAGGACGGCGCAGACAGCGCCGCGACGGAGGTGTAATATGTTGGAACTCAGTGGAATACACAAGACGTTTAATATAGGCACCGTCAATGAGAAGAAGGCTTTGATCGATCTTAATCTCAAGGTCAATGAAGGCGATTTTATTACCGTTATAGGCGGCAACGGCGCGGGTAAGTCTACTATGCTCAACGTTATTGCAGGAGTTTTCCCTCCCGAACAAGGCGTTATAACGCTCGACGGGGTCAACGTGACCAAGATGGCAGAGCATAGACGCGCGGGAATGATAGGAAGAGTCTTTCAAGATCCCATGGTGGGCACCGCGGGTAATATGAATATAGAAGAAAATCTTGCCTTAGCCAACAGAAGAGGAAAATTCAGAGGGCTTGGCTGGGGAGTAAAGAAGAGCGAAAAAGAATTTTTTAAGGAAAAACTCAAAATGCTCGATCTCAATCTCGAGGACAGAATGGGCACTAAAGTAGGTTTGCTTTCAGGCGGACAGCGGCAAGCATTGACGTTGCTTATGGCGACGCTGATTAAGCCGAAAGTATTGCTGCTTGACGAACATACCGCTGCGCTCGATCCTAAGACTGCTAGCAAAGTGCTTTCGCTTACAGAAGAGATTACTTCAAAAGAAAATATCACCACCGTTATGATAACGCACAACATGAAAGACGCTATAAAATACGGCAACCGTCTGATAATGATGATGGGAGGGACGATCATCTACGACGTTGCAGGCGAAGAAAAGAAAAACCTTACGGTCAATGACTTGCTTGCAAAATTTGAACAAAGTTCCGGCGGAGAATTTGCCAACGACAGAATGTTGCTCGGTTAATTTTATAAATACTAAGACGGCGATTGCCGTCTTTTTTATGCCTTGTTTTCAGAATACTGAATGCTGGATTTTGATATTTTATAAATCGGCGCAATCCTGCTCGACTCCAACGAATACTGTAGACAAGCATAGTTTTTGCAATATCAAATCATAATTTGATATCAAGCCGTTATTTATCGATAAAACCGCTTGATTTTAAGATTTTTTTATATATTAAATTCAATTTTTATATGATATTTTATAAAAATCTATTTACAATAAAGCAAATATTAGCAAATTAATTGCTAATATTGCCTATTAAGTATATAAATTTTTTTGTATAGTACTAGTTTTGATTTTTTCGATTGCCTTACGGCGTAAAATATGATAATATTAATATATATAAAATTTGTAAGTTTAAGTAAGTTTGGGAGTTGTGCCATGGCAGAGTTTTTTATTAATTTTACGCGTTTTATCGATGAAGATTCTCCGGTAAAAATCAGAATGATAGGCGAGACGCAGCAAGAAGACAGCGTCAACAACGAACGTAGAAATTCCGATATCATGGCATTGGAGTATATCATTTCAGGCGAGGGAATATTAGAGATCAACGGCAAGACGTATTATCCAAAAGTCGGCGACGTGTTTTTTCTCAAAAAGGGCAGCGATCATAAGTATTCTTCCAACAAAAAGAACGGATGGCACAAGATATGGGTTGTTTTTGAAGGGAAGCTTATGGAAGAAATGGTTGATTTGTATCTTCCCAAGGACACATATTTGTTTTCCAACTGTTACGTAGCTAATTATTTTCAAGACATACTGTATTATCTGAGGAATTTTAAGAATAATTACAAAAAGCTTACCGACGGAGTGTCTATCAAGCTATTTGAAATCTTTACCGCGATTAGAAGCAATGCTACGTCCGTCAAGAAAGTCAGTCTGGCAATGCAGATCAAAGACACTTTGGACATGATGGTTGAGAGCGAGCTGTCTTTGGAGAGTTTGAGCGCTCAGTTCGGGTATACAAAAAATCATATCATTCATATTTTTAAGAACGCGTTTGGAATAACTCCGTACAATTATTTTTTGGAAAGGAAAATAGAATACGCAAAAGTTTATCTCGACAACTGTTCGCTGTCGATAGCGGAAATCGCTCAAAAATTATCTTTTAGCGATCAGCAATACTTTTCCATATGTTTCAAAAAGCTTGTAGGAGTGCCGCCGATTGCGTATAGGAACAAGAAATTCTGATACATTTATAGGTTGCGCGGCAACGTATTTAGTTGAAAAAATAATCATAGTATGATAGAATATCAAAGTATATAATCTATTATATAGAAAAAAGCGTAAAATTCAATCAACGAGGTGTAATTATGCATTGGGCGGAACAGATAGCGCAAAGAATTATCGAGAGGAATCCTAATAAGGCCGAATACGTATGCGCCGCGGGAATAAGTCCCTCCGGCTCTATTCATATAGGAAATTTCAGAGATATAGCAACGAGCTATTTTGTTGTTAGATCTTTGAGAAAAATGGGCAAAAAAGCTAAGTTGCTTTTTTCGTGGGACGAGTTTGACCGTCTGCGCAAAATTCCCGTCAACGTGGCAAAAGTCAACGACGATATGGAGAAATATATAGGTTTTCCGTACGTCGACGTTCCCAATCCGTTTCCTCAAAGCGACGCAAAAAATTACGCCGAATATTTTGAAAACGAATTTGAAGAATCTCTTAACAAATTCGGCATTCAGATGGATTTCCGTCATCAGGCGCAGATGTATCGTTCCGGCAAATACAAGGATATGATTTTGCTCGCTCTTCGCAAACGCGGGGAAATATTCGACATAATCGATTCGCATCGTACGCAAGAGGCGCAGGAAGGAGAAAGAGAATCGTACTATCCGGTCAATATTTACTGTCCCGAATGCGGCAGAGATACTACCAAGATTCACGCTCTGTCCGAAAATTGCGAGAGAGCCGAATATTCATGCAAGTGCGGCTATCGCGGCGAATTTGACTTTACCAAAAATTTCAACTGTAAATTGGCTTGGAAGATAGATTGGCCTATGCGTTGGTGCTACGAAGGCGTAGATTTCGAGCCGGGCGGCAAAGACCATGCGAGCATCAACGGCAGTTATGACACATCCAAACATATCTCTAGGCAGATTTTCGGATATGAAGCGCCGATTTTCCAAGGCTATGAGTTTATAGGTATAAGCGACAGCAACGCTCAAACGGGCAAGATGTCCGGATCGTCGGGGCTGAATCTTACTCCGGAAACGTTGCTTAAATTATATCAACCTGAGGTATTGCTGTGGCTTTATTCGAGAAACGAGCCGCTCAAAGCATTTAATTTCTGTCTTGACGACGGTATTTTAAGGCAATATTTCGAGTTTGACAAAATGTATAACGACGTAAAAAACGGCACAGCCAACGAATTGACGAAGTCTATTATAGAGTTGGCGAGCGTAGACGGCAGACAGCCGAGTTTGGTGCCCATGAGCTTGATAGTTCAGCTGGGATCTGTCGTTGATTTCAATCTCAAAATGTTGGAAGTAGTGTTCGAGAAGATAGGCACGCCGTTCAAATATGAAGAATTCAAAGACAGATTGGAGAGAGCCAAGTTCTGGTTGGAAAAATGCTCGCCTCAAGACGTCAATAAACTGAGATTGTCGAGAAATTGGTCTGTCTATGAGACATTGGACGAATTGGAGAAGAAGGAGATCGCAGAGCTTTACTCTTATATCAAAAACGGCGGATACGATTTGTCGCAGCTGCAGACGGAACTGTATGCAATCCCCAAGAGAATAAGAAATCTTACGATTGAAGACAAACAACTCAAAGCTTATCAGGGCGCTTTTTTCAAAAACGTATATAAGTTGCTGATAAATAAGGAGAGAGGTCCAAGATTGTATTTGTTCCTGTTTGCAATCGATCCCGCTAAATATAGCGCGTTGCTTGATTTCTCATATCCAAAGACGCAAGAGGAAATTCAGGACGAACAAGTCGTAGAGCAGGAAACTGTCGAAGAAAATAAAGTCGAATACGGCGATCCCGATCCCGTCGCTCCGATCAAGCAGGAAATTGCAATTGACGAATTTGACAAAATAGATTTGAGAGTATGCAGAATTGTCAAATGTCAGGAGATACGCAAATCGCACAACTGCTACAAATTGACGCTTTTTGACGGAGAGGGCGAGAGAGTAATCGTTTCGTCTATCAAACATTATTACACTCCCGAGCAACTCGTCGGAAAGAAAATAATCGTGGTTGCCAATCTCAAACCTGTTAGAATCACCGGCGTTACCAGCAACGGTATGTTGGTGGCTGCGTCCAACAACGCTTGCGGTTGCAAGGTGATATTTGTGGACGATGCGGTGCCCGAGGGTACTTGTATCAAATAGTCCAAGGCGTTTCGTAATAATAATTTTACCGCGCGTAACGTTAATTGTTTACGCGCGGTATTTTTATTGAGATAGTATTTATTTTACAAGTTAATATAAAAGAAAACGACTGACGAAAGAAATTTTCGGGTTTCAAATTTTACATTGAACGATAATAGCTTCTTCTAAATCGATTTGACAATTTGCATTTTATCGAGTATGATGAGGCGCGTGAGTATAAAGATAAAATTCCAAGATAGCTGGTTTTCCAAAGCCGCTGAAAATTATTTTCATTCTAATTGGTATTTATTAACTCTTACAGCGTTGATGATATTGCCGTTTGCTTTTCGACAATACGTTTTGGGGCTTTGGCTTACCGTATTGGCGACGTGTTTGGCAATGATGCTATGCGAAGATATCTTGCCGTCGTTTGCGGGCTTTCTGTTTGCCAATATGTCTGTGTTTGAGTTACACAGAATTACCAATCAAGAGATTCTTTCCATGTCGGGAATCGCAGTGCCGGTTATCGCGTCTTTTATTTTTCATCTGGTATTTTATCGCAGGAAGAATTATCGTCCCGGCAAGACTTTTTGGTGTCAAATCGCTGTGTCGGTTGCGATTACGTTAGCCGGTTTGGGCGTCACGAATACTAAGGAGTATTTTGCCATTCCGACTATGTATTTTTGTTGCTTTTTGGGATTCGGACTGTTGGGGATTCTCGCAGTGCTGGATATATACGTGCCGGACAACCCCGAATATATAAAGAAATATTTTGCCAAGACAATGATATGCGTCGGATTTGCCGTCATTTTGATGTGGTGCGTTGCCGTGATTCAGGACGCTCCTAAAATGCAATCCGGATTTCAGGTCCCGTATCGTCAATGGAAAAACAACGTAGGCAATCTTATGCTGATATCTGTGCCGGCAACTCTGTATTATGCGACAAAAAGTCCTCGTAGCTGGTGTTTTTTTATGTTTGCAGTTTTGGAATTCGCCGCAATAATATTCTCGCTATCGCGAGGGACGATGATTATGGCGATTGCAATGGCGCCGTTTGAACTTGCGTTGTATTTTATTATGATAAAAGATAAAAAGCAAAGAATCGTCAGCGCGCTTATATTGGGAGCGGCAATTGCGGCGGTGACTATAGCGTTAATTAAGATGCGAGTGAATTTTTGGGCGTATTTGAAAGAGAAACTTCAAGTATACGAAGGAGAAATGCGTTGGAAATTATATCGATTAGGATGGGAAAATTTCTGTAAGCATCCGATATTCGGCGTAGGTTTCGGCTATCGTAACGATGAGATTTATCCGCTCAACGACATGGCGATTTTTTGGTATCACAG
The DNA here is from genome assembly GCA_947246685.1 of uncultured Clostridia bacterium. Classification (GTDB taxonomy): domain Bacteria; phylum Bacillota; class Clostridia; order Christensenellales; family UBA3700; genus RACS-045. The sequence continues at coordinate 31,815 of CAMXSN010000001.1, forward strand.
CACGCCTGTGCAGATCATAGCAAGTATGGGTATAGTGGGAGTATTGTGTTATGCCTATCAGTTGATTGTGCGTTTAAGATTGCTTATCAAACGAAATTCTTTTAATCTGTTTATGTTGCTCGCATTTATAGGCTTTGAGGGGTATTCATGCATTAACACGGGGAGTTTTTCTCCATTGCCTTATGCGGTTCTTATCGTGTTTATGTTCATAATATGCGAGAAATGTAATAACGGCAAAATTAAGAAAAACAGTATAAATTGTTGATTTGCCCCATAATATAATGTATAATTATATTTATAGGAGGGCTTTATGAGAAATACCAAATTAGCTATAGGAACCGCTATGACTACCGTTGCCAGCAGTTTGCTTTTGGGAATCATTATCTTCTATAGCACATATTTTCAGAACTTATTTACGTCTCCGTATAACAGTGAATATAAATTCTTGCCGTTTACGATATGGTTTGTCTCGTTTGCGATTTTCGGAATTAGTTTTTATTTTATATTCAAACGCAAACAGGGTAGAGCGTTGCTTTTAATTCCTTTTATTTTACAAATAGGATTCTTTATGGTTTACGTCGTAGCGTCATATTGGTTTTTCGCATGCTTTACGGCTTTGGTGAGTTGCACGTTGGGATTTTTATGTGTGTCGTGGCAAGCAATCGCGTTGCTTGTAAAAAGGCGTTGGGGAATATTTATCCTTACGTTGATTATGATTGCGATATTTATCATATTTATCTACAAGAGCACAATCTTTTGCTTTCTTGAATATGGAGAGTGGAAAGATTGATAGCAAGTTGCCAATTAAGATTCGCAACTTAGAATTTAGCAGATGGTAGGGATTAAATTAAATGATAGGTTTGTTATTTTTTGAATATTTATTTATCAAAAAGCCTAAACTAACTTTGAGTTCGATATGAAACACGCAAAAAAACAAGTCCTCGATTGAGGACTTGTTTTTTGGTGACTCCACGGGGATTCGAACCCCGGTAGCAGGCGTGAGAGGCCTGAGTCTTAACCGCTTGACCATGGAGCCGTTTATTAATTGCTTTATAATATTAGCATAATTAATCAAACGTGTCTATCGTTTTTTGCATTTTTTTGAGTTTGTATCATATTTTCTTATTGCAATGACTAATTAAACGTTGGATGAAATATAATTTGCGGTCAAAACTTCTCAAAAGATTGACAGAACGCAACATTTATAATATATTTAATATATTCTTAATTTCAAGTAATGATCTGCTTCCGTAGTTAAATGGATATAACGGTCCCCTCCTAAGGGATTGTTGTGGGTTCGATTCCCGCCGGGAGCACCACCAAGACACACGAAAAAGGAGCGTGCAAAACTCTGTTGAGTGTGTTTTTTTCTATGCTAAAACGACCACACGGAGTGCCCAAAATACACGTGTTAGGTAATTTTGGGGTAAATTAAATAACGTTTTTCGAGTAGATACTCTTTTCGTGCAATATTATGTTTGTTGCGATGGAATTTGATTTTCTTTTATTGTCTTTTCTAAATTAATAATCAATGAACTGTAAACAGTTAATATAATTAACCATATAATGAACTAGATTATTTAATACTTAACTCGATATACAATTAAACTTGAGATAACATAGTTATAATTGCTACATATTTGACTTCCGTTAAGGAAGTCTATATGTAGTATTTTTTTAGGAGCGTAAATCATGAAAATTACAAATCAGTCGAACGTCACTTACAATTCCGTAATACCAGGCAGAGCTGACATTCCCGTAAGGCTTGCTAGCAATGCTGTAAATACTGAAAATTTATCTGACGCCGTTACAAAAGTACTCGTTTCTGACAAAACTTTTGCCAGAGAAGGCGAAACCGTTCACAACACGGTAACTATCACAAATAATTCTGAAACAAAACTGTTTTCCACATTTATTTCCGCTGTAACGCCCGACGGTGCAAGCAACGTTGCTGGCAGCGTAAAGGTCAACGGCGTTGCTCAACCGACTCGAGATATGTATTCGGGCTTTTATCTGCCTGACCTAAATCCGGGCGAATCGGTCACTGTCGAATATGATTTGAAAATCGACACACCGACGGCTACGACGCCGATAATCGACTCTCCCCAGTTCCAATACTGGATAAAATATCCTGAAAGAGGCGATGTTCGATATGTAGAAAATACAAATCCCGTTACAATAAACGTAGTTTTTGACAAACTGACCGTTGTAAAGAGTGTAGACAAAGAGTTTGCGACAAAAGGAGAAACGTTGACTTACACCGTGATAATAACTAATAAAGGCAACGTTGACATAAAAGATCTGTTCTTTACCGACAGCATACCCCAGGGCACTACTTTTGTTGAAAATTCTGTATTTATAAACGGTGATAACGTTACCGCATACCGTCCGGACATCGGCTACAGCTTAGCAAATTTGAAGCCTGACGAAAGCGCTACTACAAGTTTTCAAGTAACGGTAAACTAATTAAAGCGAAGAGTTAGGTTGGCGTCTATTAAGCTGAGGCGCGCAAATGACTTGCAACGTTATTTCAAAATCTAATTATCGGCATTATGTCGTATTTTGTCAAAAGATGAAATACGACATTTTATATTATTCCAAAAAGCATTTATATAAATACTTTGCTCATTTATTTATGAGCAGGCCATTTGCAGTCGGTTAGTTCCATTTCTGTAAATATTGCCTTGAAAGACGACTGCTCGGGAGAACAAGCGTAAATTCCGAAATTGATTTCGTCGTCGCCTTCCCACATATGGCATATGCGCATTTGCTTAAAATCCATACCGTCATATGAATATTCTATACAATAGTCTGATTCTCTTCTGCTCAGACGATACCACATAGTTTTGACAGTTGAGGAAATATCCGTCGTCGCCCAATCGGAGTATCCGAGGTTTGTGACGACGCTGCCAAGCCTTTGTATAGATTGATTTTCAAATTCTATCGATGCTTTCAACCAATTTTCACTGTTTAGATACATTACTATTCCGCATTGATCAAATCGTTTTTTACTGTCGAACTGAGTTTTGACAGTAAAAGAGAAGTACTTATCTTTGGTTGTTATTTGCAAGACGGGTGCATTGTCGTTTCTGAATCCGTAATAAGTTCTTTGCCATAGATCCGTATTAGGCTGTGTAGTTATCACTACTTCGTTTTTGTTAATGATATATCGTTCGGGCGTCCGAGTCCATTTGAAATTAGATGTGTTTATCATAGCTTAACTCCTAAAAATTATTATATCAGAAATTTTACTTAAAATCAACATAGGAATCAAATCGTCGATAAGGGAAATTCCGATTTGCTTACTGTTACGTTATTTACACATCTATTGCGTTTCTAGTATATTAGATTCTCGATTGAGGTGAAACGCGAAGTTTTGTCCAATTAAGTATTGAAAGAAAGCGATTAATATGGTAAAATGAATTAAAAGTAATTTTTCGCAATGCAAAAAAATTCCAGATGATTTACGGTTGTTTAATAAAACGGCTAAACGGAGAATTTATGAGAATTTGGTATGATAAAGTCGCTAAAAAAAGACGCGTCAAGGGCGGACAAAGAGCCGATAAGTTTCAAAACAGATGGCAGCAGCAGGCATTGCCTTTGGGCAACGGCTCGTTGGGAATCACGTTGACAGGAGCTCCTTTTGACGAATTTATTTGCGTTAATGAGAAAAGTCTTTGGACGGGCGGTCCGTCTCCGAAGCGAGAGAATTACAACGGCGGCAATATCGAGAGCATAGACGGCAAAGCTACTAAAGATTATTTTGATGCGGCAAGACAAAAGCTCGCTTTGGGTGAAAATGCCGACGACTTATGTGAAAAACTAGTGGGAGATACCGACGGATACGGCAGTTATCAATGCGCCGGATTATGGAAAATAAAGACCAAAAGATCGGGATATAGCGACTATATTGCTCAACTTGATTTGGACAGCGCTGAAATGAGCGTTGTTTGGCGGCAGGGCGACGGCGAATATAAGAGGACGGCTTTTGTCTCTCATCCTGACAAAGTCGCAGTGGTCACACAGAACTTAGGCAGCGAGAGCGAAATAGAGATCGTATGGGATTCAAGCGCCGACGGCGTAGAAAATATGGAAATCTGCGGCAATCTGCTCAGAGCGGGCGGAAGATTGAAGGACAACGATTTGGCGTACGTTATGTGCGCGAAACTCATTTGCGACGGAGAAGTTACGTCGGCAAAACACGGCTGGAAGCTTAAGGGCAAATCTTTTACATTGATATTTACCTACGTTACGGATTATTCGGATGAATATCCAAAATATCGTTCCGGCGAAACGATGGAAGATTTATATGCAAATTCCGCCTCTATCGTTGCGACCGCGTCGAATTTGGGCGTCGAAGCTTTGAGAAAAAGACATTTGGAAGACTGGACTCGACTGTGGAACGCTATGAGATTGACGTTGGAAACAAAAGAGCCTGGCGTCCCAACCGACAGATTGTTGGCGAGATATTCCCGAATGGACGCTTGCGGACGGCGATGGTTGGAACAGTTGCTGTTTGCATACGGAAGGTATCTAATGATCGCTTCGTCCAGAAAGGACGATTTGCTGCCTTGTAATCTGCAGGGGATATGGAATATCTCCAATTCTCCCGCGTGGGGCAGCGATTATCATTTCAATATCAATTTGCAGATGAATTATTGGATGGCGCCGTTGACGGGATTGAGCGAGTGCGCAATGCCGCTGGTGAGATATCTTGACAAATTGAGACGTCCCGGCAGAAAAACCGCGCAGATTTATTGCGGTATCGGCGACGGAGAAAGCGAGTCGGGATATCTGTATCACACGCAAAATACGCCGTTTGGGTGGACTTGCCCCGGATGGGTATTCCGGTGGGGATGGTCGACTGCCGCGGCTGCTTGGATATTGCACAATATATATGAGATTTACGCTTTTGATGCGGATAGAGATCTTTTGCAGCAGATCTATCCGATGTTGAAAGAAGCTACGCTCACTTACGACGCATTGTTGGAAAAGTCGGGCAATAGGTGGGTTACGTCGCCTTGTTATTCTCCCGAACACGGACCTATAACGCGCGGCAACGCATACGAGCAGATATTTATATGGCAGTTGTATACGGACGTAATAGACTGCGCGAATGCTCTAGGAGTAGACGCAGACGAAGTAGTTAAATGGCAAGAGACCGTTTCTAATTTAAGACCGTTGGAAGTCGGACAGGACGGACAGATATTGGAATGGTATCACGAGAAGGAACTAGGTTCTGTCGGAGAAAAGAGACACAGACACGTGTCGCACCTGATGGGTTTGTATCCGTGCGCTTTGATTGATGAAAACGACAAGAGTTTGCTTGATGCGACTAAGGTTTCGCTTGAGGATAGAGGCGATAAATCCACAGGTTGGGCGACCGCGCTTAGACTTTGCCTGTGGGCGAGACTTTACGACGGCGACCGCGCTTATAAATTAATAGACAGATTGATTGAGAATAATATATATTCTAACCTGTGGGATACGCATCCGCCATTCCAAATCGACGGGAATTTCGGCTATACAGCAGGCGTTTGCGAAATGCTGGCGCACAGTCACGGCAAGGCGGTAAAATTATTGCCTACTTTGCCTTCCGTTTGGGCGTCGGGTTCGGTAAGCGGCTTGCATACGCGCGGCGGATTCTATATAGATATGTCGTGGAGAAATGGCAAACTTGCCGAATTTAGCGTACATTCGTTGAAAGGCGGAGTATTTAAGGTGTATGCTGAAGATAACTTCAAAGTTACCGACGGCAATGTTCGAGAGGTTGAGACCAAAGTAGTCGACGGCATATTGAGTTGGGACTGCGAGAAAGGACACGTTTATAGGGTAAGCAAAATATAATCTTATCTATTTGTATGTAACAACGCACGCCAAAGACGGGCGTTTTGCTTTAGGATATCAAAACGTATATTTAATATTTTATTTTGAAAACTGCTTTTTTTACGGTGATTTTTGCGTCGTTTAGTCCGGGAGCATGAGCTTCTCCTGGCGTAAATAACGCCCAATCTCCTTTTTTCATGGAGATTAAAGCCGTATTTCCTTTCCAAAACTTAATATCGTTGTTTTCGTCATAATCGCAGACTGGCGTGAGGTCGTCGGTATCGGCGTATCCGATATATTCAAAACCGCTGAGGATTAATTGGATATCTGCATATCGGCGATGAGTTTCCGCAACCGCGCTTTCCATCGGTTTGGTCTCGTAAGAAGATACGTTGACGTATACGTCTGGCGATAGGACATATTTTCCGCAAGGAGTAGCGCTGTCGAATTTGTGGGCATTGTCTAAGCAGAGTTTGATTTTGGAATCTATATTTTTATAAAAATCTTTATTTGATAAGTTGGATATTATCATAGGTTACCATATTTTATATTGTTTGCATAAATTATATCATTACTCGTTTGAACGGGCAAGCGTATGATTAAATCCGGAGCAAGTTTTTTCTTGATTTATTTTGTCTGACATTGTACAATTATACCGTATGACAGTAGGTAAAAATCTTAGACAGATACGCAAACGGAAAAGGCTTGCTATAGAAGACGTTGCCAAGCAGTGCGATATCGATGCAACCTTGCTCAACGAATGGGAAAGGGATAAAAGTGTGCCTGACGATATTTCGCTGGACCGACTCGCGGCATACTATGGGTTGACGGGAGAAGATATAAGGAATACCGTTGGGAATAAGTGCCTATATAAGGGCTACGTAAACATATCGGAACGCAAGGATAAGTCTTTTTGCGAACCGTGGGGAAATGCTTTTCATTATGAATACGTCAGCAAAACCAAGGTGTTTGGTTTGCCGATAATACATATCAATATAGGTCTGGGATCGTATAAGGCCAAAGGCATAATAGCAGTAGGTAATATCGCGCAAGGTATTTTTTCGGTAGGACTGCTGTCGGTTGGCGTAATTTCTTTGGGAATTTTCGCTATAGGATTTTTGGCGATAGGTCTGATTGCGCTTGGCGGTCTAAGCGTAGGCGCTATAGCGGTCGGATTCGTTGCTGTCGGAGGTATGTCCGCAGGATACTTTCATTTGGGCGGATTGAGCGTCGGAAAACAGTGCCTTTCGTTAATTTGCACGGAAAACGCTTTGTCGCTGTCGGGAAAGCTATAAAAGGGTAAAAAAATACAATGCTTTCGCATTGCCTCACGTTTTTCTCTTTACCAAAGTTTGATATAAAATCCATACTTACAGAGAAAAGCTTTCCAAAGAGTTGTTGCCTTTTTCATAGTTGCCACCTCCTTTATTTAATTGTCGCCTAGATAATAGCACCTGTAATTGCAGTTGTCAACGTTTTGGTGAATAAATTTTTCAAAAAATTTTTTTGCGACGAATTCTATTGAAGATTTTGGACGTATCAATTTATTTTATACTAACAATTTTGAAAATATTAATATTTTTATCAGCCAATACGCAGTTATGTAATAAATTTTATGGATATATGCAACTGTCGTCAAAATGTGTAAGTATTCTTGATTTTACGTTTAATTAAATCTGACGTCGTAAAATTTGTTGACAAGTGCGGATTTGTGTCTTATAATTTGATTGAACAATGTTCAAATTCATTTGGAGACGATATTAATATGAAAATCACCAAAGAAGCAATAATAGACGAGGCGATAAAAATACTCGAGGAGAAGGGGGACGATCCCCAAAGGCTGACGATAAGAGAACTTGCCGGCAGACTCGATATAGGGGTAGGGCTGGTCAATTATCATTTCGGATCAAAAGAAGTGCTCGTAAATCTGTGCGTTAAAAAAATGATTACGGGTATCGTAGACGAATTTCACAAAGTCAGACAGTCGCTTGCGTATATGAAACCTAAGGAAAAGCTCAATTATCTGTGTCTTATGACCTTTGATTATCTATATACCAAGCCCAACGTGTCAAGAGTGGCGCTTATATACGATTTGGGCAACACGTCGAAAGACGATACGACGTCAGTGCTTATCGACGCCTATATTCCGATTGTGATGGATTGCAAGCCGTCGTATGACGAACACAAAGCATATTTGATCGCCTCGAGGGTTATATATATCCTCGAACAGTCGTTTTTGCGCACCGATATCATCAAAGCCAGAAGCGGCGTCGATCTGAGCCAAGCGGACGCCAGAAAAGAGTATTTGGAAAACTTACTCAAAGATATGGTAAAGTAACCGCGGATTTTCCCTACGGAGATAGACTATGCCTTCGATATATACTCATTATTATTTTGCGGATAAATGCATCGACGTATTGCCACGGGAGTTGCAGGCAATCGTGCGCGCCAACAGAAAATTCTACGACCTTGGTTGCGGCGGCGCCGACGTATTGTTTTTTTACAAACCTTACAAGAAGACTGACGTCAGGCGGTACGGCTCGTTGTTGCACAGAGAGAAAATGAAAGATCAGATGGATAGATTCCGCACCCACGTTGTGGGGAGCTGCTATCCGGACAGGGATATAGCGTATCTTGCCGGTTATTACACTCATTTTATTCTCGACAGCGCAATGCATCCGTTTATTTGGAAAATGGACAGGCAGAAAGTAGAAAAACATTTCATAATTGAAGCCGATTATGATAGAAAGCTGTTAATTAAATCCGGAGAGAATGCCTTTTCCAACAAATTTTTGAGATTTCAGAAAAGCGACTCGCAGGTTTGGGAGACTCTGTCGAAATATCTCAACACTACGCCTAGAAATATACGCGTCACGCTTAACGGAAGAAAGCGATTCGTATGGTGGATATCGTCGCACAAGCCGTTGATAAGACCGCTTGTTGAGTTTGCGTTCAAACTTACCGGCAATGCCGCGGGATTGGACGTGCTGATCCAAAAAGAAGAGAATGCCAACTGCCCGGAAATTCGCAATACGTTGGATTTGATTATGAAGAGCGCTTTGACGGAGGCAGAAAGATACGGGGGAGAATTCTGGAATTTTATAAGCGGAAAAGGTGAGCTCGGAGAGAGGTTTGACAGAGATTTTGAATGAGTAAAGCAACAAATTTCGCGATTTAAGTACAAAAAATGTAAATTTTTGCCAAAATCGATTTGAGTTTTTTGTAAGAGGTATTTACACGGCGCAAGTCAATATGATAGACTTAACGTGTAATGATTGATTCGAGACGATCGTAACAAGGAGAAAGATATGGATTACAGAGTATTCGTAGTAGAAGACGACGAAAGTATAAGAGGACTTTACGAAATCGCGTTTGAAGATAAATTCGACTGCAAGAGTTTTGTCACGGCGGAAGATATGCTCGACGCGCTCAAGAACGAGAGCTGCGATCTTATCATCTTGGATTTGATGCTGCCCGGCATGGACGGTCTCAAGGCGCTTTCCATTCTCAAACAGGACGTGCACACCAAAGATATCCCCGTAATTATTGCAAGCGCAAAAGGCGACGAAAATATCAAAGTAAGAGGATTGGACGCGGGCGCGGACGATTATATCTCCAAGCCGTTCGGTATGCTCGAGGTCATTGCCAGAGTTAAAGCAAATCTCAGAAAATCGGGCGCAAAGAAATCCGACGAGGACGTAATATGCTGCGGAGATATCAAAATCAACAACGCCGAGCACACGGTTTACGTGGGAGAAAATCAGATTTTTCTTACGCTCAAAGAGTACAATTTGCTTGCGCTTTTGATGAAAAACGCCGAGTGCGTCGTCAATCGAGACACTATACTTTCGCAGGTGTGGGATTACGAATACGTGGGAGAGACCCGGACGCTGGATATGCATATCAAATCGCTGAGAAGCAAACTTGCCGCCGTCAGCGACAAGCAGTATATCAATACTATAAGAGGAGTCGGATACAAATTCACCAACGTTTGATGCTTTGTGCGCATACGCCATAGTTTAAGAATACGCGCGCCGTTATTTATGCGGCGCGTATTTTTAAGCGATTGACTTTTGCGCTGATTTATTATAAAATATTTTAGTAAGGCGAGCAATTTGCTCTCAACGACGGAATATGAAAAATAAAATTTTGCGAAGGGTAATATTGATAATGACTGTGGCGGTATTCGTCACGGTTGTTTTGACGTTTTTCCTTTTTAATATTTATACAATCGGCAACACAAAAAAATATCTTATCAAAGAGGCTAATACTCTTATCGACGGGCTTAAAGAGGCAGAGGATCCAGAGGGTATAGCTCAGAAATTCGGCGACAAAGAAGACAAGGAACATTTTTATAAATTTGTGGTTTTCGGCAGTAAAAAACAAATATATTTCCACAGCGACAACGAGAAGATCAACGTCGGCAAAAAGATAGACAGACATCTTGACAAGGCAGTTAAAAACGGAGAGAACTTCTTTTTAGGCAGTCCTTATAAATCGGGAGCGACAATCAATTACGCAGTCAGGGTAAGCAACGGCAATTTTGAAGACGGGTATATGATATTGCTGTGTTCGGTCGACGTAATGTACAACAGCGGAGCTTATTTTATAATCGTCGCTCTGGCTGTGATAATCTGGGTGGGAGTCATACTGGCGTCATATTTTGCCTTGACGCTGAATATGAAGTTTGCTACGATACCGTTTGAAAAAATCGAAGAGATTCTCGTCGATATCAACAACGGAGAGTACATGCCTAGTCAGATACCTCAGAAACTTAATTTTCCCGAATTCAAAGCCGTCTTGACAAAAATCGACGATCTTGCCGGCGAAATATCCAAGAACTTCGTCAATCTGCAATACGAGCAAAAGAAGTCGTCCATTTTGTTGCAATCGGTCAACCAAGGTATAATCGTCGTGTCCAAAAGCGGTCGCATAGTGCTCAATAACAAAGTCGCTTTGGATATATTCGGCAAAGACAACGACGTTGTGGGAGTAGAACTGAGCTATCTTATAGAGAATGAAGAGCTTGTGCAGACGCTATTGCAATCGCTGGAAAGCAAAAAATATTACGTAGGCGAAATTCAAATAGGCGAAGGCGTATACCGTGTGGAGACCGCGTTCAACAATCTCGAAGCTAACGAACTTATCAGCGGAGAAGTAATGCTAGTCATCATTACCAACGTTACGTTGGAAATCAACAGCGCTAAGATCAGAAGCGAGTTTTTTGCCAACGCGTCTCACGAGTTGAAGACACCTCTTACGGCAATCAGCGGATATTCCGAGCTGATGACTATGGACGGAGTATCCAAAAAACAGATGAATAAATGCGTCGACGAGATAAGCGTCAATGCCAAGCGAATGAGAGTTCTCATCGACGATATGCTTCGACTGTCAAAACTCGACGCCGATCTTGACAATGAAGAAACGGTTAAATTCGACATGGCAAAGCTGTGCAAAGACGTGGCGAAAGATATTCAGGGATTGGCTGATACCAAAAAAGTGTCGATAGAAGTCGAAGGCAGCGGCGAATTTATAGGACGTAAAAAGATGATCCAGACGCTTGTGTCCAACCTTGTCAACAACGCTATCAAATATAATAAAGAGAACGGGCAGGTATTGATCAGCGTAGCCCAGACGGACAGCAATTTGATTCTCAAAGTTCAGGACAATGGCATAGGCATCGCCAAAGAGCATCAGAGCAGGCTGTTTGAGAGATTCTATAAGGTCGACACAAGCCGTACTTATACCAACGAAAGTTCGACGGGATTGGGACTTGCGATAGTAAAGAAAATTGCAGTTATACACGGAGGCAAAATTTCCGTCAAGAGCGAACCGGGCAAAGGCACTGAATTCAAAGTAGTCTTTCCCAAGAGAATCATAGAATGTTAATTTGCGAGGTAAATATGAGTTATCCGATGAAACTGTCTCCCTATACGGTTGAAGCCGTGTGGGGCGGAAAAAGACTTATGGGAAAATGGAACAAACATATCGAAGGCGATAATATTGCCGAAAGCTGGGAACTTGCCTGTCATGAAAAAGGCGAAAGCACAGTAATCAACGGCGAGTTCGGAGGGCGAAGGCTATCCGAAGTAGTGCAAGATCACAGGGAATTTCTCGGAGAACGCGGAGCTGCTTTTCCGTTTTTCCCCATTCTCATTAAGTTGATAGACAGCCAAAGTAATTTGTCGGTGCAGGTCCATCCCGACGACGAGTACGCGCTTGCCAAAGAGGGCGAATACGGCAAGACCGAAATGTGGTACGTCGTGGACTGCGCGCCCGGTAGCGGGGTATATTGCGGTTTCAAGAAGCCTATTTCCAAGCAAGAGCTTGCCGACGCGCTTAACAACGGCAATATCGTCGACTATCTAAATTTCGTGCAAGCAAAGAAAGGCGACTGTCTGTTTATACCCGCAGGCACCGTTCACGCTATATGCGGAGGAATGACGATATGCGAGATACAGCAGAATTCTTCGATTACGTACCGACTTTACGATTACGGCAGGACGGATAAAAACGGAAATGCCAGAGAACTTCATATAGATAAAGCGCTTGACGTGACAGACGTCAGCTCGAGCGTGCAGGCAAACGCCGACTGCAAGAGAATTGACGACAACACGGTTTTGCTGGCTAAGTGCAAATATTTTACAGCATACGAACTGACTTGCTCGGACGAATATGCCTTTGCCGTGGACGGAGGTTCCTTCGCTTCGCTTACCGTAGTCGAAGGACACGGCGCCGTAATGGCGGGCGGCAGTTGCATTACGATGGATCTGGGGGATACGGTATTCCTGCCGGCTGATATCGGAGAAGTAAAACTCTACGGAGAAATGAAAGCGATCAAGGCGCAAGTTTGATTAAGGGGGCGAATTCGCTCCTTTTTAATCGATTGTTGAATCGCTATACCCGTTAGGAAAATACTTGCAAAACGTATTTCGGAGGTATAGAATACTTATATGCAGACGAAAATTCTTTCCATTGAAGACGGACTTGACGACGCCGTCGGTCTTATAAAAAACGGCGAAGTCGTAGTTTTTCCCACGGAGACGGTTTACGGTCTGGGCGCGAATGCTTTAGACGTATCCGCCGTACGCAAAATTTTTATAGCGAAAGGCAGACCGATGGACAATCCGTTGATTGTGCACGTGGCCGATTTCGATACGGCGGAGAGCGTTTCCGCAGGGCTTGGCGAGGGCGCGAGAAAGTTGATGCGTGCGTTTATGCCGGGCGCGATAACGGTTATCGTCGAAAAGTCCGATTTGATTCCCGACGAAGTGTCTGCCGGATTGCCTACCGTGGGAATCAGATTTCCCGCGCATGAAGGCGCGAGAAAATTTATAAAAGCCTGCGGAGTTCCGATTGCCGCTCCCAGCGCCAATACGTCGACTAAGATAAGTCCGACTTCGGCAGAGCACGTATACGAAGATATGCAAGGCAGAGTGCCGCTTATTTTGGACGGCGGAAGCTGTCAGGTGGGGATAGAGTCCACGATAGTTGATATGACGGCAGACGTGCCTACCGTGCTCAGACCGGGCGCGATAACGCCTCAAATGCTCGCGGAGGTGCTAGGCGAGGTCAAAAGTTTTGCCGGTAAAATAATAGTAGCCAGGGCTCCGGGGATGAAATACAGGCACTATGCGCCCTCGTGTCCTATGGCGGTCGCCGACAGCGCGCTCAGCGCCGCGGAGTATTATGCCGAATGCGAAAAGAATTCTCTCAAGCCCGTGATCATCGCCAAGAGCGGCTATCTGTCGTCGTTGGAAAGCCAAGAAAAATTCCAACGCATCGATCTAGGCGATAGCGACGTCGAGGTTATGAAAAATATCTATGCGGCTATGCACGAGGCGGAAAAATATTACGGAGTGATAATTTGCGAAGATTTCGGCGACAGCGGAGTAGCCGCGTCTGTAATGAACAGAATCAATAAAGCAAGCGGAGGTAGACGGGTGTGAAGATATTATTCGTATGTACGGGCAACACTTGCCGTTCGCCTTTGGCGCAGGCAGTATTTCAGCACGCCGCGGACGAGCGGGGACTGGATAATATAAGTTTTGACAGCGCAGGGATTTTTTGCGGATACGGCGAGCCGATGAGCGCTAATACTAAGGAAATTATCGACAGTATGCAAATATTTTTCACGCATAAATCTCAGCCGCTGACGCAGAAGCTTGCCGATGACAGCGATATTATCATAACTATGACCGCAGAGCATAAGCGAATATTGGAAGACGCGATAGGGCGTGGAAAATTGTATTGTATCGACGAGATAGCGCAAAAAGGCGATATAGCGGATCCTTACGGTAGAGATAAATCCGCTTATTCGGCGGTTGAAAGCCAGTTGAAAGAGTGCGTGAATGCCGTATTTGATTTTGTCGAAAAGCTTTCGGCAGACACTGACGGCAGCTTGGATTAAAGTAAGAAAATAATATTGACGCAAAGTAAAAAATCCGTATATTATGTAAAGAATATATAATATATAAAATTGGGGATTGCATACTTTGGAAAAATATGTTAAAATAGACGTATTATATTAACGAGGTGTATATGAAAATTGCTATCGGTTGCGACCACGGCGGCATAGTTTTGAAGAGTTCCGTCGAGCAGGTTTTGAGAGAGAAGGGCGTTGAAATTATCGATATGGGATGCGTCGAAGGGTGTTCGGTGGATTATCCCGATTACGCGCTCAAAGTCGCGGAAGCCGTTTCGCAGGGCGTTGCGGATAAAGGTATCGTGCTTTGCGGTACGGGCATTGGCATAAGCATTGCGGCAAACAAAGTCAAGGGTATCAGGGCTGCGGTATGTCACGATCTTTTTACGGCTCAGATGTGCGCTCAGCACAACGACGCAAATGTGCTGTCGATGGGCGGAAGAGTTATATCTGCCGAACTTGCCGCAAAAATGACTAAGGTCTGGCTGGATACGCCGTTCGAGGGCGGAAGACACACGGGACGAGTGGATAAGATTACTCAGATAGAAAACAAATATTTTAAATAACGCGTTGGGAGCATTCGATTATGATAGAAGAGATGATTGGCAGTATATTGGAGGCGGAAGACAAGGCTCGTGAAATAATCAGAGCGTCGGTTTCCACTGCCGACGGAATAGTCAACGACGCAAAAAAACAAGCCGCGCGAATGATAGACGCGGCGAAAGACGAACAGTATAAAAAAGAGCTTAAAGCCGCGGAAGACGGCGCTGCCGAAGGAGACAGACGTCGCGCGATTCAGCTTGAAGAAACGCAAAAGAGCGTCGATAATATGCCCGACGCATTGCAGAAGAATAAGAAGAAAGTATTGGATTGTATTATGCGGGAATTGAAGGCAAAATATGATAAGTAATATGCGCAAGTTGCTTTTGATAGGCAACGTTTCACAGCGGAATACTTTGATAAAAAAACTGCACAAACTCGGTTGCGCGGAAGTAGTTGCCACGCCTCAAATCGAGCATATGCGCGCTTGCGACGCTCAACAGGATGTCGACGCTTACAAGGTAAAACTTGCAAAGCTCGAATATTTTATGCAGACTGTCAAAAATTATAAAGTCGTCGCAAAGCAGTTGGCAAAAGATCATAAGATAGATTATCTTCCCGCCAAAGGCAGGGGAATGTTTGCCGTCAAACCGGTCATTACTTTTGAGGCTTTTGAAAATATCGCTCAGACGGAAACCGATATATTTACTCATATAGACGAGTTGAAATCTTATAACGACGAGATAATACAGCTCAAATCCGAGGAACAGAAACAACTTAACACAATATCTTCGCTCAATCCGTATAAGGCTTTGACGACGGAGTTTTCTGTATTTCGCGATACGCTCAACGTCAACGTGCTTCTAGGAGAAGTCAGCAATACAAAACTTGCCGATCTCGAAAAGATAAGGCAGCTCGGAGGCGAGTACGAAATCTTTCAGTCATCTCCGACGAGCGGCGTAGCCGTGCTTATAGAGAAGGACAAGAGAGAAGATATACAGGATGTTTTGAGCGCGGTCGAATTCGCGCAGTGTTCGTTTGCCGACGATAAGACCAGCGCGGAAATTATAGCCGGCTGCAAGACGTCTCTCGAAGAGATAAGAGAGCGTCACAATCGCAACGTGGAGAAGATAATGACATTTGAAAATCTTCTGGACGACGTGATGAAACTTTACGATTATATTTCCTTGGAAATAGCAAAAGCCGAAAGCGCCAACAGCACACAGGCGAGCGATACGACGTATTATCTCGAAGCGTGGCTGCCCGAGAGCCAGGCGGAGATTGTTAATAAAGAACTCGAGGACAGTCCGTTGTCATTGGCGTTTAGCATAAGAGAGCCTTTGGAAAGCGAAACTCCGCCTACTTTGGCGGTCAACAACGGCATAGTCGCGCCGTATGAGAGCGTGACCAATATGTATTCTGTGCCGTTCTATAAAGAAATAGATCCCAATCCGGGAGTTGCGTTTTTCTTTTTCCTTATGTTCGGAATGATGCTTTCGGACGCGGGTTACGGTCTGCTTCTGACGTTGGGCGCAGGGTTGATTCTTGCGATCCGAAGACCTCCTAAGGGAGAACTTAATCTTGTCAAGATAATTTTCATGGGCGGAATATCCACGTTGATATGGGGATTCCTATTCGGATCTTATTTCGGTTTCAGCGCCAAACAAATAGGACTATGGTATTGGTTTAATCCTATAGAAGAACCTATGCCGTTGTTGGTTGTATGCCTTGCGATAGGTTTGATACAGATGTTCGTCGGTATGGCGATAAATATGGTTGCTTTAATCAAGCAGGGGCAGTCGCTTTGGGGAATATCTTCTGCGTTTAGTTGGTATTTCTTGGCGCTCGGCGTCGGCGCGTTTGCTCTTGCGGGCAAAGTGGGCAACTGGGCGAAGATCGTCGCGATAGTGCTGATTGTTTTGGGACTTGTGTTGCTTATGCTCTCCGGTACTTTCGGTAAGAAAGGCGCAAAGAAAGTGACGGGAGCGTTTTCCGCGCTTTACGGAATTATCAATTTCTTCTCGGATCTCATGAGTTACACGCGTATATTCGGATTGGGATTGGCGACCGGCGTTATCGCAATGGTATTCAATCAAATCGCAGAGATAATATCGGGACTATTGCCTGTCAAATTTTTGGGAGTCATAGCGTCAATGGCAATATATCTCGTCGGACATATTTTCAACGTGGCAATCAATTCGCTCGGCGCTTACGTGCACAATTCGAGATTGCAGTTTGTAGAATATTTCGGCAAATTCTATACGGGCGGCGGAGAGCTGTTTGCTCCGCTCGGCTCGCAGATGAAATATTATAAAATCGGAGAACCTCAAACTCCCAAAACAAAGAGTCAGAAGGCTTGAAAAAGAGGACACGGCATATACGGACGCGATTGCGCGTCGATGTATAATAATAAAGATATAAACCACAGGAGGTTAATATAATGAACGGAGTTTATATAGGAATGATAGGCGCGGCTTTGGCTGCATTGTTCGCAGGTTGCGGTTCTGCAATCGGCGTCGGTATCGCAGGTCAGGCGGCTGCGGGAGTCACGAGCGAAGACCCCGGTAAGTTCGGTAAAGTGCTGTTGTTGCAGCTTCTTCCCGGCACGCAGGGTATCTACGGACTCATCATCGCATTCTTGGTATTCCTTAAAGCGGGAGTTTTGGGCGGCACGCTCGGCAATTGGAGCAATGCTCAGGGCTGGGGTATGGTCGCTGTTTGCGCTCCTATGGCTATTGTAGGACTCGTATCGGGTATCTATCAGGGAAAATGCGCGTCTGCGGCAATCGCAATGGTAGCAAAGCGTCCCGAAGCATCCGGTAAAGGCTTGCTTATGACGGTCATGGTAGAGACTTATGCGCTTCTCGCTCTGCTTATATCGTTCTTGGGCGTTTGGTTCTTGATCAAGTAATAGAAATAGGTTTTTAATATGAACAGTAAAGAAGCAATTATCCAAAAGATAATAGACGATGCCGAAGCCGTCGCGCGCAACAATATAGCGGTCGCCGAAGAAACTGCGGGACAAATTCTCGATAGAGCCAAGAGAGATGTCGAAAAATTTGCTCTTGCCAACGTCGGCAAGAGCGAAGTTATATATGACGATGCGCTGTCAAGAAGCGAAGTCGTGGCCAATTTGGATTGCAAAAAGGCTTTGCTCAATGCAAAAAAGGCTTTGGTCGACAAAGCGTTTGAAGAGGCGGCGGATGAATTGGCGGCTGACAAGAAGAACTATTTGGCGCTCATTGAGAAGATGATCGCGTCCTGTTGCGAAGACGGCGACGAGGTGGTCGTTTGCGAAAGAGACGACAAGATTATCACCAAGAAATTCGTTGCCGATTTATCAAAAAAAGTCGGCAAGAAAATCTCTAGGAGCAACGAGTTCGGCGATTTCAAGGGCGGAGTTATACTGTCGGGTAAAAATTACGATAAGAATCTTACTCTCGATTTAGAATTGAGTTTGATAAGAGAAAGCATAGAAAGCAAAATCGTCGAAATTTTGTTTGGGAGCAAGAATTAAATTATGGCAAACAGCAGTTTAGTCTATTCCAATGCAAGAGTAAAGGCTATGGAGAACACTTTTCTATCCAATGAGAAGATTGTTCGCATGGCTTATTCCGACAGTCTGGAAGAGGGCGTCAAGGTGCTTTTGGAGAGCGCTTACGGCGGCGGTATTATAGTCGAGACCAAGGATTACGAGGCTCTTTTGCAGGCGGAAGAAAAAAAAATCAGCGAGTTTATTCTCGACGCTATGCCCAAAGATAAGGGGATGGAGAGTTTTTTGATAAAGAATGATTATCATAATCTCAAAGCTCTTGTCAAGGGGAAATATATGCGTCTGGACAACGTTGATTTTATGCTTATGCCAAAAGGCTTGCTTGATATAGACGAACTCAAAGAAAAGGTATTGGGCGACGATTATTCCGGACTGTCAAAGAATATGAGCGCGGCTTTGCTCGCTATAGACGGCGCGCGCGCAGACGGCAAGCTGTCGCCTAGGTTTATCGACGTGACGTTGGAAAAGGTTTGTTACAGAGAAATATTTGCATATCTGAAAAAAGTCAAAGTGCCGTCCATCCTTACTTATTGGCAGACCGACGCGGATTTTTCCAACGTATCATCTTATATCAGAAGCGCAAGATGCGGCAACGGCGAATTGTTTAGACAAGGTTTTATCGACGGAGGGAAATTGGATTTGAGCTTTTTTGACGTCGATCAGTCTCAATTTGCCGAGAAATTAAGGTATTCTCCTTATGCGCAGATAGCAGATTGCGTAAAAGATTTGGATATGGTGACTTTTGAAAGAATATGGGATAATACGCTGCTTTCCGTTTTCAAGGAAAAGCGCAACGACATATTCACTGTATCTCCTATAGCCGGATTTTATATCGCAAAGAAAATCGAGATAAAAATCGTAAGGATGATTTGTATACTTCTCAAAAACGACGTCGATAAAGACGTGATAAAGATGAGACTGAGGGAACTGTATGCGTGAAGGCAAGATAGCCGTAGTTGGCGATAAAGATTTGATATTGGCGTTCAAAGCGATAAGTATGGACGTGTTTTGCGCAGAAGATAAAGACGAGGGAGAAAAGGTCATACGCAAACTTGCCAAGACTTATTCGGTCATCTTCGTCACCGAAGATTTGGCTGCTCAATTGGACGGATTGCTTTGTAAATACAAGACAAAAGCATATCCTGCGATTATTCCCATTCCCAAATCCGGCAAAAGCAACGGATATGGAATGGCAGGAATAAAAGCCGACGTAGAACGGGCTATCGGAACAGATATATTGTTTAATAAGGAAGATTGATTATGCAAGAAATAGGAAGAGTTATCAAAGTTTCAGGACCGCTAATCGTGGCGGAAGGTATGCGCAACTGCAAGATGTTTGACGTTGTGCGCGTCAGCGAGGAAAATCTTATCGGCGAGATTATCGAATTGAGAGACGATAAGGCTTCGATACAGGTTTACGAAGAGACGAGCGGATTGGGCACGGGGGCGAAAGTAGTCTCAACGGAAGCTCCTTTGAGCGTCGAACTTGGACCTGGAATTATCGAAGGTATATACGACGGCATCCAAAGACCTTTGACAAAACTCGTTGAAGCTATGGGCGACAGAATAGGACGCGGAGTTGATATGCCTGCGCTTGATCACAAAAAACTCTGGGATTTTCAACCGAGGAAAAAGGTCGGCGACAGCGTGAGTGCGGGCGATATTCTGGGCGTCGTGCAGGAGACTAAGATAGTCGAGCACAGAATCATGGCTCCCATCGGCGTTGAGGGTAAGATAAAATCTATCGTCGGAGGCGAACGTACTATCGACGACGTTGTCTGCGTAATCTCTACGAAAAAAGGCGACGTCAAAGTCACCATGTGTCAGAAATGGCCTGTCAGAGTGGGAAGACCTTTTAAGAGCAAGATGTATCCCACTGCCCCTCTCGTCACCGGACAGAGGACGATAGACACGTTTTTCCCAGTTGCAAAAGGCGGAGCGGCTTGTATTCCGGGACCGTTCGGCAGCGGAAAAACGGTCGTTCAGCATCAGTTGGCAAAGTGGTCCGACGCCGACATAATAGTATACGTGGGTTGCGGCGAACGCGGTAATGAGATGACTGACGTACTCAACGAATTTCCGGAATTGATCGATCCTAAAACGGGCGAACCGCTTATGAAACGCACTGTGCTTATCGCCAATACTTCCGATATGCCGGTTGCGGCGCGCGAAGCGTCTATGTATACGGGAATTACTATTGCGGAATATTTTAGAGATATGGGTTACAACGTGGCAATTATGGCGGATTCGTCGTCGCGTTGGGCAGAAGCTCTGAGAGAAATGTCCAGCCGTCTCGAAGAAATGCCGGGCGACGAAGGATATCCCGCTTATTTGGCTTCAAGACTTGCAAGCTATTATGAAAGAGCCGGTATAGTCACTGCGTTGGGCAGCGAGGATAGGACGGGTTCCGTCACCGCAATCAGCGCGGTATCTCCTCCTGGAGGCGACTTGTCAGAGCCTGTTACTCAGTCTACGCTGAGAATAGTCAAAGTATTCTGGGGACTGAGCGCTTCGTTGGCTTACAGAAGACATTTCCCCGCTATAGATTGGATGCAGAGTTATTCTCTCTACGTGGACAGATTAGGCGATTGGTACGGAAAAAATTCCGACAGGAAGTGGAACGATAACCGTCAGCAGGCAATGACGATATTGCAAGAAGAAGCCAATCTCGACGAAATCGTCAGACTTGTCGGCGTAGACGCATTGAGTTATGAAGACAGACTTACGATGGAGGCGGCGAAGTCGATAAGAGAAGATTATCTGCAGCAAGACGCTTTCGACGACGTGGATACCTATGCAAGTCTTAACAAACAGTACAAAATGCTCAATCTCATTTTGGAATGCTACAGACTTTCGCAGGACGCGTTGCGCAGAGGCGCCGATTTTGACGAAATAATCGCCATTCCTGCGCGAGAGGCTATCGGAAGAATGAAGTTTATACCCGAAAGTGAAATTACCAAGCTCGACGAGATTTTCGAAGCCATGAAGTCGCAACTTGATCAACTTGCTTACGTAGACTAAGGAGACGTTTATGTTGAAAGAATACAAATCAATCAGAGAAATAGTCGGACCGCTTATGGTTGTGGACGGCGTTCAAGGAGTCGCTTATAACGAATTGGTAGAGATAAGCGCAAAAGACGGCTCTGTTCGCAGAGGAAAAGTATTGGAAGTCAACGGCGATAAAGCCGTGGTGCAACTTTTCGAGGGTGCTCAGGGAATTCAAATGTCCACGTCTAAGGCAAGATTCTTGGGCAGAAGTCTGGAGCTTGCGGTTTCTGAAGATATGCTTGGAAGGATATTCGACGGATTGGGCAATCCCAAAGACGGCGGGGCTCCGATTATCGCCGAGAAAAAATTGGATATAAACGGTCAGCCGATTAATCCCGCCGCAAGAAATTTTCCCGATGAATTTATTCAGACTGGCATCTCTGCAATCGACGGATTGAATACCTTGGTCAGAGGTCAAAAGCTTCCGGTCTTTTCCGCGTCGGGACTTCCGCACGCCGAACTTGCCGCTCAGATTGCAAGACAGGCTAAGGTGCTTAACAGCGACTCAAAATTTGCGGTAGTTTTTGCCGCTATGGGAATAACTTATGAAGAAGCTGAATTCTTTATGCAAGATTTTCGTAAGACGGGCGCAATAGAGCGCGCCGTAATGTTTGTCAATCTTGCCAACGATCCGGCGGTAGAGCGAATCGCCACGCCGAGAATGGCTTTGACAGCGGCTGAATATCTGGCCTTTGAGAAAGGTATGCACGTGCTCGTCATAATGACTGATATCACCAATTATTGCGAAGCGTTGAGAGAGGTGTCTGCCGCGAGAAAAGAAGTGCCCGGCAGAAGAGGTTATCCCGGTTATCTATATACGGACCTTGCTACTATGTATGAAAGAGCGGGCAGAATACTCGGCAAAGAAGGAAGTATTACTCAGATACCTATTCTCACTATGCCCGAGGAAGATAAGACGCATCCTATTCCCGATTTAACGGGCTATATAACCGAAGGTCAGATTATATTCGGCAGAGAGCTCAATAAGAAAGGCTATACTCCTCCGATAGACGTATTGCCGTCTCTCAGCCGTCTCAAACAGAAAGGTATAGGCGAAGGCAAGACTAGAGAAGATCACTCGGGCAATATGAATCAGCTGTTCGCCGCATATGCCAAGGGCAAAGAATGCAAAGAACTGTCGGCGATACTCGGCGACGCGGCTCTGACGCCTCTGGATAGGCAATATGCGTTTTTTGCCGAAGAGTTTGAGAAGAGATATATCAATCAAGGTTTCTATACCAATAGGAGTATCGAAGAGACTTTGCAGATCGGTTGGGAATTGCTTGCGTTACTTCCCAGATCGGAAATGAAGAGGATTAAAGATAAGCATCTCGAAAAATATTTTGATCCTATTAAGGCAAAACTAGAAGCAGAGAAAGCCGACGCGCAGAATTAAAGTATTTGACATGACAGCTGATATTGGCGGAATATTTATATTGAACATTGTTCAATTAGATTATACGCAAATAGCTAGTTAGATCGTCGCTAATACGCGTGTAGTTGGAAAGCAAAGCAAAATAATAATGCAATACGGAGTATTTGAGAAATAAAAACAGCGCATTGAACATTGTTCAAGCTCTATCCGTAGCAGTATAAGGCAACAATATGGCAGGAAGATTACAGGTAAATCCGACCAGAATGGAGCTGAAACGCCTTAAAACAAGGCTAAAAACAGCTCAAAGAGGTCACAAATTACTCAAAGATAAGTCCGACGAAATGATACGCCGGTTTATGGAGTTTGCCAAAGAGAATAAATCGCTCAGAGAGGAAGTCGAGAAAGAACTTTCTTCCGCTTTAACTACCTTTGTCGTTGCTAAAGCAGTGAGCGACGAAGCCGCTATACAGCAAGCCGTTGCAATGCCGTCAAAGACAGTCAGCTTGGATATGGACAGCCGCAACGTTATGAGCGTATTAGTGCCCGTTATTAATATCAAAGAAAGTCAGTCGGGAGAGACGTATCCCTACGCTTTTTCTTCCGTTACGGCAGAACTTGACAGCTCTATAGAGGCGCTTAACAAAATTCTGCACAAGATGGTCAAGCTTGCGGAAGTAGAGAAGACTTGCAATATGCTTGCAATCGAGATAGAGAAAAATAGGCGCCGCGTCAACGCGCTTGAATACGTTATGATACCGCAATTGGAAGAGACGATAAGGTTTATTACCATGAAGTTGGATGAAAACGAAAGAAGCAACATTGTCCGACTTGTCAAAGTAAAATCTATGATTGCCGAGGAGAGAGGCTGATGTCCAAGACGCTCAAAGATCTGTGTTTTCTTACTGCAGTGTTGTTGCCGCCGTTGGCATTAATACTCTTTTTTACCGTCAAGGTCGAAGAATATAAGAAAGCTTTCAAAATAGGCATGTTATACGGACTGGTACTGTGGATTGCCGTAATAATGATTGTAAGTTTTGCTATGTGCGATCCCAATTCGGGAGGATACGGCGATAAAAGCGTATTAGATTTGACGCAACGTTTTAGTTGCTGACACATTTATATTTTATTAATAGAAGCTATTATAAGAACTTAATATTGATATAAGAATGCAAAAAGCGCCCTTTAAGGACGCTTTTATTACTGTTGGTTAATTTATTTTTTATCGGTTTTGCCGCCGTTTTCTCTGCTGCTGACGATTTCTTTGTTTTCGGGATTGATTATTACCGACCAATAATCGTTCTTATCCTTAATGAACGAAACGTACCAATAGTATTCGGGCTCGTCGCTTCCTTGTGATTGGCAGAGCAGTTTGACGTAACATTCTCTGTCAAAAGTCTTGCTGTTGATAGCCTGATCTATCGCATCCTTGTAATGCGTGTAGGCTATCTCCAACGCGGCGTTTGCATCCGTTTGAGCAGGACATTTGTCTTGAAGTTCCAACTTGACGGGAGTGTTTTCGGTATCTTTTTCTTTTATTTCAAGAGTTTTGGGCGCGCCTATTTCTGCGGCGTTTTGAATTTTGCAAGACATATTGATTCCCAATCTGCTTTTTGTAATACTTCCGCTTACGCTCGATTTGTCACCAGTGAGAGTGTATTCGTACGTTTTGGAAAGATTTGCGCTGTCTTTGGGCGTCAGCGTCAGCAAAGTGATATCCTTTTTCGCATCGGCTTTACCGTCGGCAATAAAGAGTTCTTCTTGCCTGGTAGAGGAGAGTTTTACGTCGAAGTTGTCGTCTTCTGCTATATAATATCCCGTCTGCATATAGCTTACGTTGTCGCAAAGTTTTTCATAAGTCGTCTTTGGTTTTTCACAGCCCGCGAAAGCTAACGCGACGCAAAGTATTATTGCGGTCGGAATCGCTGTTTTGATAAACTTTTTCATTATATCCTCCAATGATTTTGATACTAAATAATATGATACAGCTTGTACGGATATGACAATATAGATTTTGTTTTGCCGCCGTAATTGATAAGTAGAGGACTTTGCGTTATTTAGCTCTCTCGTTGAAGATAATAATAGCTTGATGAGATAAAACGTTATATCATAATAAACGCGCCCGCTTATATTGCGGGCGCGCAGGTGTTATATTAAAGAGGGAATTTAGCGCTTGCTATCCGATTCCGATTTTGCCTTTTGAGCAAGTTTCACTTCGCGTTTTTCATTCTTTTCGATTATTTTAGCGTCTTTTTTTGCCAGCTTGCTCTTTTCTTTCTCGATGGCTTTCTTCTCTTTTTCTTTTTGTTTTATTTCTTTTATCAGGTCGTTGACCATTACGGATTTGCCTTCTTTTCTGCGCTTTTCGATAGTATTCTTTTTAAGAAGATTTCCAAGAGTACCGAATACGCCGCTCAACAGCTTAAACATAGCTCTGAAATATTTCTTGTTGCCCCACATTAGCATACCGTCGATTAAAGTGCGGTGGATAAGTCCCGAAGATATTCCTACAAGTCCTCTCAATGGCATTTCTTCCATACCTTGTTTGAGCATCATCATTGTCGTGATGTCCGCGTTGGGCACTTGACTTTTAATTATAGAAGGCGCAACTTTAACGATAAATTTTCCTACAAGACAGACTTTCAGTTCCCCAATCGTAGTGTTGTAGTCGAAATAACCGCGTTTATTGACTTCGTTTGCAGGCACGTCGCCGCCGTGAAGATTATAGAAATCTTCATCGGGAATTTCGCTGACGTTTTCGATATCGTAATAGCTGGGACAGATGCTCTTGTAATCGGGCACTTTCTTTTCTTCACGTCCGAATTTGACGTCGATTGAGCCTTGCAATCTTATATCGCGGCTTGACGCTCCGATAAGGATATTGTATTTGCCGTCGTTGGCATACCAATCGTTTATCGCCGTGTTGTAGAACGCGAAAGAACGGTAATCCAATTCGTGCGTCACACATACGCTTTCGCCCTTTTTGATAAAGACTTTTTCAAAGCCTTTTAATTCTTTTTTAGCTTTGAATACTATAGGATCGGTATCGCTGACGTACAGCTGACATATCTCGTAGCCGTCGCAATCTCCTACGTTGGTGACGGTATAAGATACTTTCATGCCGTCGATTTTGAGATCGCTGTATTGGAATTTAGTATACGACAGTCCGTAGCCGAACGGGAATAGCACGTTTTTGTTTGCCGAGTCGAAGTATCTGTAACCTACGTAAATTGATTCTCTATATTCAACGTTTTTCGGTCCCATCGGGAAGTACTTGGATACAATATTGTCGTCCGGCTTGACGGGATACGTTTCCGCCAGTTTTCCGCTTGGGTTGACTTTGCCGAATATTACGTTGTAGAGCGCTTCGCCGCCGGCTTCGCCCGGCAAATAAGCGTTGAGCAGGGTAGATACCTTGTCTATCCACGGCATAACGATAGGAGATCCGCCGAAGAGCACAACAACGGTGTTGGGATTGATCGAAGTCATCACGTCTATAAGATCGCTGTGGCTTTTTGGAATCTGCATATGACTGCGGTCATAACTTTCGCTCTCGTATTTGTCCGTCAAACCGACGAACAGCAAGACTTTTTTATGTTTTTTGGCAATTTGAATTGCGTCTTGCAACAAATTTTCATCGAGTTTGTCGTCGTTGATGTCATATGCCGGCGCAAATTCGTATTGTTTTCCGTTGGCTTTGAGAGCGTCTAGGAAATTAACTAATTTGTAAGGATTTATTCTTGAAGAGCCGGAACCTTGGTATCGCAAAGTATTTGCGAGTTCTCCGATGACGGCAATATCGTCTTCTTCGCTCAACGGCAGAACGGATTCGTCGTTTTTGAGCAGTACCATTGACTGTTCGGCAATCTCTCTGGCAATTTCATGAGCAGCTTCATAGTCGGCCTGATAATCCGGCTGAAGTCCCGAATAGCTTTTGATGACGAAATCCAGCAGTCTTTCTACGACGATATCGAGTTCTTTCTCGTCGAGTTTGCCGTCTTTAACGGCTTTGACGATTTGCTTATCGGTAGCGCCGCCGCAACTCGGCATCTCAAGGTCAAGCCCTGCCTTTATTGCTTCCACGCGGTTGTTAAGCGCGTTCCAATCGCTCACTACGATGCCTTTGAATCCCCATTCGTCTCTCAAAATATCGGTGAGAAGACGCTTGTTGTCGGATAGATAGACGTTGTTGAGCTTGTTGTAAGAGCACATAACCGTATCGGGTTGAGCCTTGACGGCTTCTTCAAACGCGGGCAGATATATTTCTCTCAGTGCGCGCTCGTCTACTACGCTGTTGACGGTCATTCTGAGTTTTTCTTGATTGTTGGCGCAGAAATGCTTGAGGGAAGTGCCTACGTCGTTTGCCTGCACTCCCTTGATATATCTTGCGCACAGCCTTCCGGACAGATAAGGGTCTTCGGACAAATACTCGAAGTTTCTTCCGCACAGCGGACTTCTTTTGATATTAGTGCCGGGACCGAGAATCACGCTAACGTTTTGGTCAAGACATTCTTTGCCGAGCGCGTCGCCCATTTTTTCCGCCATTTCTTCGCTCCAGCTGCTTGCAAGACTGACTGCAGGCGGAAACGCCGTGGCGGGAAAAGACTGCTTCATGCCTACGTTGACGTCGTCATCGTTTTCCTTTCTCAGTCCGTGAGGACCGTCCGACATTAGGATACTGGGTACGCCTAGTCTTTTTATCGGTTTGGTACTCCAAAAGTCGTATCCCGAACATAATCCGGCTTTCTCTTCCAAAGTCATCTTGGTAATTAGAGTCTTAATCTCGTCAATCATATCTGACCTCCATTGTTGCATACGTCTATATTCTAACATATATAAAATATTTTTTCAACCTAAAACGGATTTTTAAGCCGCAAATTAAAAAAGCGCTTCTAATATTGCGGCGACAACCGTGTTTTTAGACTGACATAGCGCTTTTTAGCTCGATATTGCGTTTTTGCCGCCGTAGCCACTTCCAAGAAAAGTATAGTTTTTTTGACTTTCAGCGCTTGCAATAAAACGTATATGCCATTATAATTAAATGTAGTAGAACAAACTTGTTTTCAGACGGTTTTTGTCGGTCAGGAAATGTATACATTTTTGGAATTATGTGATTTTTGGGCGATTTTTGTAATAATTCAGTCAAAATAGGCATATAGATGAGCGCGTTTTGCCTATGATTTGAGTGATAATAATTTAAGTTTGACGTTTGTGTTCAAAATATAGTAAAAAATATCCGCCCCAGCGGTAAAATGTTTGACATATTTGCTTTAATGTTCTAAAATATTAAAAAGATTGGAGGTTCTTATCGAATGGGCAAAATTGCTAAGGAAGGTTTGACTTTTGACGACGTGCTTCTTATTCCTCAATTTTCTGAGGTATTGCCGTATCAGGTTGACCTGTCGACAAAACTGTGCGACAAAATTACTCTCAATATTCCGCTTCTCAGCGCGTCAATGGACACCGTTACGGAATGCGAACTTGCGATTGCAATGGCAAGAGAGGGCGGCGTAGGTATTATTCATAAGAATATGACTATCGAACAGCAAGCCGAACAGGTGGATAAAGTTAAAAGAAGCGAAAACGGCGTAATCACCAATCCGTTTTCTTTGGGACCGGACAATACGTTGGAAGAGGCAAACGATCTTATGCGCCGTTTCAAGATCAGCGGCGTACCGGTCACGGTGTCAGGCAAGCTCGTAGGTATTATCACCAACAGAGATTTAAGATTCGAGACCGATATGTCCAAGCTTATAGGCGAGTGTATGACCAAGAAAGAGCAACTCGTCACCGCTCCAGTGGGCACCACTTTGGAACAGGCTCAGAAAATTCTCGCAGAGCGTAGAATAGAGAAGCTGCCGCTTGTTGACAAGCAGTTCAACCTCAAAGGTCTTATTACTATCAAAGATATAGAAAAAGCAATCAAATATCCCAACAGCGCAAAGGACAGCAGCGGCAGACTGCTTGCAGGCGCAGCGGTAGGCGTAACGGCAGACATCATGGACAGAGTTGCCGCGTTGGTTGAGAGCAAAGTAGATATCATAACGATCGACACTGCTCACGGTCACTCCAAAGGAGTGTTGGATTGCGTGGCTAAGGTCAAAGCTAAATTTTCCGATTTGCCTATCATTGCGGGCAACGTAGCGACGGCAGAGGCTACCAAGGCGCTTATCGACAGCGGCGCTGACGTTGTCAAAGTCGGTATCGGTCCGGGATCTATATGCACGACGAGAATCATTGCCGGTATAGGAGTTCCGCAGGTCACTGCAGTTATGGATTGTTCCGAACAAGCCGATAAGATGGGCAAGAGAATCATCGCCGACGGCGGTATTAAATATTCGGGCGACATAGTCAAGGCTTTGGGCGCAGGCGCAAGCGCGGTAATGCTGGGAAGTTTGCTCGCCGGCACGGAAGAGACGCCGGGCGATATCGAAATATTCCAGGGCAGATCTTACAAAGTATACAGAGGTATGGGGTCGCTTGCGGCAATGGCGGCAGGCAGCAAAGACCGCTATTTCCAATCCAACGCTAAAAAACTCGTTCCCGAAGGCGTGGAGGGAAGAGTCCCTTACAGAGGCAGTCTTGCAGACGTGGTTTTCCAGCTTATGGGCGGTTTGCGTTCCGGTATGGGATATTGCGGTATGGCAAGCGTGGAGAATTTGAGAAAGAAAGCTCAGTTCGTCAAGATATCCAACGCAGCATTGATAGAGAGCCATCCGCACGATATCAGCATAACCAAGGAAGCTCCCAACTATTCTACCAAAGGTTGATTAATTTTTAATAAAAATTGTAGATACAAAAAGTCCGCTTAAACAAGCGGACTTTTTCATCTTAGGTATATTAAATTACTTTTGTATCTTCAAGCGTTGTCGTTTGCAAATATCTATGTATAAGATATTGTCTGGATTAATATTCGAGACGCTTTGTAAGATATTCCTCAAGTTCGGCTATCGGGATCCTTACTTGCTCCATAGAGTCTCTTTCTCTTACCGTGACGGAATTGTCCTCCAACGTATCGAAATCTACGGTTACGCAATACGGCGTACCGATTTCGTCCTGACGGCGGTATCTCTTGCCGATAGACGCGCTTTCGTCATAAGTTGCGGAGAATTTTTTGGATAGATTTCTGTATATCTCTTCGCTCTTTTCTCCCAAAGCCTTTTTCTGCAACGGCAGAACGGCTACTTTATAAGGCGCAATTGCAGGGTGGAAATGCATTACTACGCGGCTGTCGCCGTCTCCGAGATCCTGCTCCTCGTAAGCGTTGCATAGCAGAGCAAGCACCATTCTTTCCACCCCCAAAGACGGTTCGATGACGTATGGCACGTACTTTTCATTGGTGACGGGATCTGTGTATTCGAGATTTTTGCCGCTTACTTTGGCATGCGCGTTTAGGTCGAAATCCGTTCTGTCGGCGATACCCCACAGTTCGCCCCATCCGAACGGGAATTTGAATTCAAAATCCGTAGTTGCGTTGGAGTAGTGTGACAGTTCTTCGGGATCGTGGTCGCGAAGTTTGAGTCTTTCTTCTTTGATGCCCAGTCCAAGGAGCCAATTTTTACAGAATTCTTTCCAATATCCAAACCATTCCAAGTCAGTGCCCGGTTTGCAGAAAAATTCAAGTTCCATCTGCTCGAATTCTCTCACTCTGAATATAAAATTGCCTGGAGTGATTTCGTTTCTGAACGACTTTCCTATCTGACCGATGCCGAAAGGCACTTTCATACGGCTCGTGCGTTGCACGTTGAGGAAGTTTACGAAGATTCCTTGCGCCGTTTCCGGACGAAGATAAACCGTGTTGGTAGTATCTTCCGTAACTCCCTGAAAAGTCTTAAACATAAGATTGAACTGTCTTACGCCCGTAAAATCGCATTTGCCGCAATTAGGGCAGGGAATCTTGTTGTCGGCAATATATTTTTCCATCGCGTCGTTAGACCATCCTGCGATAGACAAATCGAGTTTTTTGCGCGCGATATAATCCTCTATAAGATTGTCGGCTCTGTGTCTGGTCTTGCAGCTTTTGCAATCCATAAGCGGGTCGGAAAATCCGCCCACGTGACCGGACGCCACCCACACATTCGGGTTCATGAGAATCGCGCTGTCAAGTCCCGTGTTGAGAGTGTTTTCCTGCACAAATTTTTTCCACCAAGCTCTCTTGACGTTGTTTTTGAGTTCAACGCCCAAAGGACCGTAATCCCAGGTGTTTGCCAATCCGCCGTAAATCTCGCTGCCTGCAAATATAAAACCTCGGCCTTTGCAAAGCGCAACGAGTTTTTCCATAGTTAAATCAGCCATAAATCTCCTTAGAATGCGATAAAACGCACAAAATATTTTATACGATTACAGTTTAATAAATTTACGCGTTGCTTGTCAAATATATAGTAACATTTTTATTTTTATTTGCTTATTATGAACTAGAAGGAGAGAAGCGTACGCGGCTGTCTTTCAAAAACAATGGAGGAAAGTGTAATGACGAACTTTAATGATTGCGGTTGTGCAAACAACCAGTGCTATACCAACGAGTGTTCGAATAACGGCGGATGCGGCTGCAACTGCTTATGGCTCATCATCTTGCTCATGTGCTGCGGTTGCTGCGGCGGCAACAACGGCTGCGGAGCAAGCAAGAGCTGCGGATGCGACTGCTGCTGCATAATTCCCGTTATCGTAGCGCTTTGCTGCTGCTGCAAATAAGGGCATAGCATAATCGAAACAGAACTACATAAGATGAAAACGCTCCGATAGGGGCGTTTTTTGTTATTGTTGAATCGGGTTTATTCAATCCTGTTTTTCTTTTTTACTTAATTCGTATTTTTTCTTATAGTTAACGAAATTGAAGATTTCCCACACAGTGTCGACTATGAATACGGGAAGGAAAATATACAGCGTAAATTGCAGGTAGAGTTCGTCGAATACAGCCACGAACGCTACCCATATAATGAATACGACCGACGTTATTATGCCTTTGAATATTCTGTAAGGCAGAGGTTTGACAGAGAAACTCAGCCACCAAGTCAAAAAGTTGTATTTCTTCATAATCAAATTATACATCCGTTTGGTATTTATGTCAACGAAGCGGCTGAATTTTATTCTGCATACCTAAGGATACGCAAGCATAGTATTTAATATGACAAAAATCAAATGGCTGTGGAGCATAGCTATAGCAATGGGAATAGTGTTGCTGTATGCTTCGCTCAGCGCATATTTCATAAGAATAGACGGTTGGTATGCGTCTTTGCGCCTGCCATCTTTCGTTTTGCCATCTAAGGGCATGACTGTAGGATGGAGCGTGTTTTACCTCATTAATATACTCGTATTGGCGAGGATAATATATTCCAGAGAACGGCTGTATATGATTGTACCGTTGGTTATTTTGGGTATTGTCAATATACTTTGGTGTATGAGTTTCTTTGTTTTTCATTCGCTTTTGGCAGGGTTTGTAATTCTCGTTATACAATCCGTTATGAGCATTGCGATAATGCTCGCTCTTATCAAATCGGATACTATCTCTATGATTTTCTGGCAGGCAGTAGTGGTGTGGTACGTTTATCTTTGCGTAGTCGCTTATTGTATTTTGACGAATGCGTAAAGTATTTGGAAGTCATGCTGATCAATATAAGCAATCGCCTTTTACATAATTACTTAAATCGCTTGTAATTTTCGCTTATTTTCTGTATAATAATCTTGGACAACGGCACTGTATGGCTGTATGTCCGAAAAAAATTCTTACCAAAAAAGATGGGTATCCTTTGAGAACTCAATCGAGGTGTTTATGAACAATTTTTCCAACGTGAGAGACAACTCACATTTCCGCAGGTCAAAAAACCTTGCAATCTTGGCATTGATGCTGGCGCTTACAATTTTCTTTTGTTTCTTTCCGATCATGTTTCCCGGCGGAGTAACGCTGGCGCTTATGATACTGCCGTTGCTTATAGTAGCGCAGGGATATGATTTCAAGATGACCATCATTTTAGCCGTGCTTATGGCGTCGGTCAATCAAATAGCTTGGTATACCACCAAGGCGGCAAATCCGATGGCTCCTATATGGCAGAATCCGCTGGTATGTATGGTGCCGAGAATTCTAATAGGCGTCGTCAGTTACTTTGTAGGATACGGACTTAGGAAGGCATTTTTACATCCCAAATGTTCAATTGGGGCAGACGGCGAAAAGAGACTGTTAAATCAGAAGGAGATTTTTGCAAAAGACGGCGTGATTACTGCCGTAAGTACTGCTCTAGGCGTGGTTACCAACACGTTTTTCTGCGGACTTTTTGCCGTGCTATTATACAACGGAAAAGCGCTTTCCAACAATACCGTAATAGGCATAGAATATATACTTACTTGGTTCGGTATAAACTTTCTTATCGAAATTATAGCGTTTACTATCGTCGTACCTCCTATAATACTTGCGCTGAGACAGGCAAGATTGGTTCCCGTACCTGCGCTCGGCAGGGAAATAACGGTGGAAGAGCAAGTTTGCGAAGAAACGGCGCAACAGGATACGGCTGACGAAAAAAATATCGGCGATTGATATCGTCAAATATACGGAGAAGAATATGTTACTTGTAATAGATATCGGCAATACCAATATCAAACTTGGCGTATATGACAGAGAAAAACTGATATATTCGTGGAGATTATCCGTCAAAGTTATCAGGACGGCAGATGAGATAGGAATAACGCTGACGAGTTTGCTCGACGCAAAAAACATCGAATTAAAGAGCTTTGACGGCATTATCATGTCGTCGGTTCAGCCGTCGCTCAATTACACTATGGAGCATGCCTGCGAATTTTATCTGGGCAAAAAGCCTATAATGGTAGGCGTGGGCATCAAGACTGGATTGAATATCAAATACAGCAATCCTCAGGAAGTCGGCGCCGACAGAATCGTCAATTCGGTAGCCGCTTATAAGTTGTACGGCGGACCGTGTATAGTAGTGGATTTCGGCACGGCGACAACGTTCAACGTGGTTTCGCCAAAAGGCGAATTTCTCGGAGGCTGCATAGCGCCGGGAATTATCACGGGATTGGAAGCGCTCGTCAACAATACGGCAAAACTACCCAGAGTGGAGATCGTTAAGCCCGAGAGCATTATCGCCAAGACAACTGTAACGGGATTGCAAGCGGGCATGATTTACGGAAGCACGGGTATGGTCAAATATATCTTGCAAAAACTTAAAGAAGAGAGCGGTTATTCCGACGTCAAAGTCATTGCGACGGGCGGTTTGAGCGAAGTGATTATGGGCGTAGACAAAGACAGGATAATCGACGTCGTAGACAGGTCTCTGACGCTCAAAGGGTTAAAACTTATCTATGATATGAACAGATAAAAGCCGAGAAGTTAAATTACACGCATTTATTTACTCAAGCGAATTAATTAAGATATATCCGACGTCAAAACAAAAAAATACAGAAAGTTGTCGTTTGGGATAGACATTACAGAAAAAATAATATAAAATAATATCATATATAAATTATATTAAGGAGAACAAAATGAAAAAAGTTGGAGTAGCCGTGCTCGGTCTCGGAGTTGTCGGCGGAGGAACTTGCAAAATACTTATTGACAGAAGGAGCAGAATCGCAGAGGAATACGGAGTCGATATCGAAATCGCCGCAGTACTCGACAGAGTGCCCGCTAGAGTGACGGGATTGGGATTGGATCTTTCCATTCTTGCAAGCGATATTGACGAGATTTGCGCGAATGCCAACGTGGATATAGTCGTTGAGTGTATGGGCGGAACTGAGCCTGCGAGAACTTTTCTTATCAAGGCGTTGGAGGCGGGCAAAAGCATAGTCACTTCCAACAAAGAAATGTTTGCAAAATTCTGGCCGGAGCTTGAAAAAGCTGCGCAAAAGACGGGGGCAGGTCTTTATTACGAAGCGACTACGGGCGGCGGAATGCCTATCATAAGAACTATGACGCAGGCGATGCAGGCCAACGGTATTCAGGAAATAAAGACTATTATCAACGGCACTACCAACTATATTCTCACGCGCATGACCGAAGAGGGCGCGGATTATGACGCTGTGCTCAAAGACGCGCAAGCGCTCGGCTATGCGGAGGCAAACCCCGTTGCCGACGTGGAGGGATACGATTCTAGCTATAAGCTCAGCATCCTCTCTTCGCTCGCGTTTAACAAAAGAGTTCCCGTAGAATTGATTTACCGCGAAGGTATCACCAAGATTACCGCTCAGGATATCAAGATAGCCAAAGATATGGGATTTGTGATCAAACTGCTGGCGATAGCTAAGCAAAAAGGTCAGAAGATTGAGGCGAGAGTGCATCCGGTATTCCTGCCTAAGTCCCATCCTCTTGCAAGCGTCAACGGAGCGTTCAACGCAGTGTTTGTAGTCGGAGACGCGGTAGGCGATATTATGATCTACGGCAGAGGCGCGGGCGCATTGCCGACAGGCAGCGCGATTGTCAGCGATATTGTATTCTGCGCAAGACAGGTCGAGCACGCGAGATATTCGGAGATGTTTGACGTTATGCCTGCGAGCGATATAGTCACAGATTTCGAGAGCGAATATTACGTCCGTCTCAACGCAAGAGACGTCAGCGGCGTAATTGCCGACGTTGCGGCGGTATTCAAAAAATATAAAGTATCCATTTCTCAGATGAGACAGGACGCCAATAAAGAGGTCATTCCCATAGTATTCATCACTCATAAGACGAGCGAGAACGCTATGAAGAAAGCTATCGAAGAAATCAAGAAGCTCCCCAATATAATCAGCGTGGAGAACGTGATAAGAGTAGAAAAATAATTATTTTGCAATAACACGGCGCAACACTGCGCGGCGGAGGGCATTATGCTTACAAATGCGGCAACGTTATATCTGGTCGATTTGTGCGACAAGTTTACAGACAATAAATACGTAGTCGTCGAATGGGGCGAACTTAGCGCGCTGAGTTCGCAGCCCGCCGAAAATTTCGACGTCAACGCTACTTGGAAAGAACTTAAGATGAACGGGTGCGTCGTCAACAAATACGCCGACTCTGAAGAGGTGTGCTTTATGCTGACCGACAAAGCGCGTGTGTTGGTGCAGGAATATAAAGTCTTGATGGAGCAGATGAAAGCGCAGGAAGACGCTCAATCGCAGGAAGATATCGCGCATAGCTATATCAAGACTGACGAACAGGGAAGTTTGGTCGTCATGCCGACAAGCGCGGTAGCCGCCAAGAAAAAAAGATTCGAGGTCAAAAAGTTAAAAAAGAGCGCTTTTACCAGCGGAATGCTCGGCGGATTGATTTCGGGCGGAGTGTTGGGACTTATTTTCGGATTGCTTGGAGGACTGATTGTCAATCTGATTGGATAAAACAACCGCGGCAGGCGCAAAATGTCGTCGACAAAATATCAGATGTGATTAACGTAAGGAGATGTTATGCTCAATAAGAAGACAAAAAAACTTATGAAAGCAGTATATTATAAGGCCGTGGAAAAAGACGGTACGTTTTTGATAAGTCAGAACGACCTTCTCGCGGCTATGCCTTACAATTTTCAATTTAAGAAAAAAGAATTGCCCGCGGCGCTGAAATCGCTTGTCAGCGAGGGATATTTCGAACTTATCACGACCGAAAAGAAAGGCGAAGAATATTACTGCATAACGCTTCAGCAGTCAGGCTATGATTTTGCTTATCAGATCGCCAAAGAAAAGCGTCAGATAAAATTGAAGATAACTTTGACCGTTTGCGGAGCAGTGCTCAGCTTTATCTTGGGCTTGATATTAAAATCCGTATTTACCAAATAAGGTGTTATTATGGCGACTTCGATCGAGTTTATAGAATACGTTTGCGAACAGTTGGGAGATATAGGAACCGTAACTTACAAAAAAATGTTCGGAGAATATATGGTCTATCTCAATGCAAAACCGATTTTTACGGTTTGCGACGATACCGTTTACGTCAAGCAGGTAGATAGTGTAAAAGACTTCTTGCGCGATTCGGAAAAGGGCGAGCCATATAAGGGCGCAAAGACATGCCACATTCTTGACGTCGACGATTCCGATTTGACCCGTCAGGTGGCTTTGGCAGTCGAAAAGGTCACTCCGTTGCCAAAACACAAAAAGCCTAAATCTAAATAATCAAACGCCGCTTGCAAAAGCGGTTTTTTATTTATATATTCATATATATAAGTCAATAATATCTCAGTGTCGAATTTGTCGGATCTAACAACGCTTTGTAATTATAATTTGCGTTATTCAATCTGACGGGGAATCGATTTCTCAATAATTATCGCAGTCAAATTTTTCCGCTGAAAAGGAGCAGATTATTTGTTTCAAATTAATACAAATGCTTGCAAAATGTGAACATTTGTGCTAAAATACACTTAATTATGTTTGAGCTTAAAAGTAAGTTTTCTCCGTGCGGCGATCAGCCGCAGGCAATACAAAAACTTGTCGAGGGCGTAAACGACGGTTTGCGCACTCAGGTTTTGCTCGGCGTTACGGGCAGCGGCAAGACGTTTACGATGGCAAACGTTATAAAAGAATGCAATCGCCCGGCGCTTGTAATTGCGCACAACAAGACTTTGGCGGCGCAACTTTGCAACGAGTTCAGAGAATTTTTTCCTAACAACAGAGTGGAATATTTCGTATCTTATTACGATTATTATCAGCCGGAAGCCTACATTCCCCGTACCGACACTTATATTGAAAAAGACTTGTCTATTAACGATGAAATAGACAGACTTCGCAATTCCGCAACAAGCGCGTTATGCGAGAGCAGAGACGTAATAGTAGTGTCTTCGGTGTCGTGCATTTACGGATTGGGCGCGCCAATGGAGTATTTTTCTATGGCGATTTCATTGCGAGAGGGGATGAGTATAGACAGAGACGCGTTGCTCGACAATCTTGTTGAGATTCAGTATAAGCGCAGCGATATCGAATTTTGCAGAGCGACGTTCAGAGTTCGCGGAGACGTGGTTGAGATATTTCCCGTAGAGAGTTCGGACTATGCGGTGCGCATAGAATTTTGGGGCGATGAGATAGAACGTATTGCGCAATTCGACCCGATTACAGCAAAATCCGTCTGTCAGTTAAAACACGTCAATATTTTTCCAGCCACACATTACGTTGTGGAAAAAGATAAGAGGGAAGCCTGCCTTGACAGGATAAGAAACGATATGGTCGAGCAGGTAGAACTTTTTAAGCAGCAAGGCAAACTTCTCGAAGCTCAGCGGCTTAAAGAACGCGTCAGTTACGACTTGGAAATGATCAAAGAAATGGGATATTGCTCGGGTATCGAGAATTATTCGAGATATTTCGACGGCAGACAGCCTGGACAGCCTCCGTATACGCTGCTGGACTTTTTCCCTAAGGACTTTCTGTTGTTTGTGGACGAAAGTCATATGACGTTGCCGCAGGTGCGAGCTATGTTCAATGGAGATTTATCTAGAAAAGTCAATTTGGTCGATTACGGTTTCCGTCTTCCGTCGGCATACGATAACAGACCTCTTAAATTCAATGAGTTCGACGAGAGAATAGGTCAGATGATATGCGTATCCGCCACTCCGGCAAAATACGAATTGGAGCAAGCAGGACAGGTCGTAGAGCAGCTTATCAGACCGACTGGACTGATCGATCCCGAGGTGGAGATTTGTCCTATCGACGGGCAGATAGACGACTTGATATCGCGTATCAACGCGACCGTGGACAAAAAAGCAAGGGTGCTTGTGACCACTCTGACTAAAAAGATGGCAGAAAGTCTTACTTCATATTTGACAGAGAGACACATCAAAGTCAAATATATGCACTCTGACATAGACACTTTGGAGAGAATCGAGATAATCGCGGGCTTGAGAAAAGGCGAATTTGACGTGCTGGTGGGCATCAATCTTTTGCGCGAAGGTCTGGATATACCCGAGGTGCAGCTTGTTGCGATACTTGACGCGGACAAAGAGGGATTTCTGCGCAGCGAGACTTCTTTGATACAGACTATCGGCAGAGCGGCGCGTAACAGCGAGGCAAAAGTCGTAATGTACGCGGATAGGATTACCGACAGTATGCGAAACGCTATCGAAGAAACCAACAGACGTCGAGAAGCTCAGAGCAAATATAATCAAGATCATAATATCACGCCCAAGACTATCGTCAAAGAAATTACCAATACCTTGGAGATTTCCAAGAAGATAGAGGACAAAGCGGTTAAGTCGGATAGAGATATTGCCAAGGAGCTGTCAAGGCTGTCGACAGCAATGAAGGTCGCTTCGGCAAATCTTGATTTTGAGTTGGCGATAAAATACCGCGAGCAAATCGCCGCATTGAAATCCGCACTGAAAAAATAATGCAAATACATGACAGTCGAGCACTGTCGGAGAGGATATATGGATAAATTTATTAGCATCAAAGGCGCTAGAGTGCATAATCTCAAAAATATTGACGTGCAGATACCGAGAGACAAACTCGTAGTATTGACGGGACTTAGCGGAAGCGGTAAGTCGTCTTTGGCATTCGATACTATTTATGCCGAGGGGCAGAGAAGATATATGGAAAGTTTGTCTTCTTATGCGCGTCAATTTCTCGGGCAGATGGACAAGCCCGACGTTGACTATATCGACGGTCTTTCTCCTGCGATATCCATTGATCAGAAGACCACTTCGCACAATCCCCGTTCTACGGTCGGCACGGTAACGGAAATATACGATTATCTTAGACTTTTGTATGCGAGGGTGGGTATACCTCACTGTCCCAAATGCGGAAGAGAAATCGTACAGCAGTCGGTAGACCAGATAGCCGACAAAGTCACAAGCGCGGAGAAAGGCTCTAAAATAAGGATTTTCGCTCCTGTGGTAAGGGGACGAAAAGGGGAGTATTCCAAGCAGATAGACGGATATCGCAAAAGCGGTTACAGTAGGTTGATAGTCGACGGAAGCGAATATAATATACTTGACGAAGAGATCGAACTTGACAAAAATTACAAGCACAGTATAAAGATTGTCGTCGACAGATTGGTGCTTAAAGACGACGTCAACAGAAGGCTTACGGATAGTTTGGAAGCCGCGCTCAAACTTGCCGAAGGACTTGTGGAAGTGGAGGTTAACGGCGACATAACACTTTATTCTACTAAGTATTCCTGTCCAGATTGCGATATCAGCATAGAGGAACTTCAACCGAGAATGTTTTCGTTCAACAGTCCATTCGGGGCGTGTCCGGAATGTCTCGGCTTGGGATTTAAGAGCGCATTGGATATCAACAAACTCGTCAAATGGGACAAATCCGTCGCCGACGGCGCGTTGGACGTAAGCGGATGGAATATGGACACGGGCAATTACAGCACAGCGACTTTTATGGCTCTTGCCAAGAGGCATAAATTTTCTTTGCAGACGCCGGTGCGCGAACTGCCGGAAAAGATTGTAGATATCTTGCTTTACGGCGACGAAGAAAAATTGCAGATAAGTTACAATACCGCGATGGGCAGCGGCGTATTCAACAGGAATTTTGAAGGTGTAGCTAATAATATTATGAGAAGATTCCGCGAGACGAGTTCGGATTACGTCAAACAGGAACTTTCCAAACTTATGAGAGAAGTGCCTTGCGACAGCTGTCGCGGAAAGCGTCTCAAAAAAGAGGTCTTGGGCGTTACCGTCGGGGGAAAGAATATCAACGAAGTGTGCAATCTGTCGATTGACAAAGCGTTAAAATTTTTTGAAGAGCTTACGCTCACTCCTACTCAGCAGTTAATCGCCGCGCAGATTCTCAAAGAGATAAGATCACGACTGGGCTTTTTGGTCAACGTGGGATTGAACTATCTCCAACTTGCGCGATCGTCGGCTACGCTGTCGGGCGGCGAAGCTCAAAGAATAAGACTTGCCACGCAGATAGGCAGCGGACTCGTAGGAGTGCTGTATATCCTTGACGAGCCCAGCATAGGACTTCATCAGCGCGACAATGACAAACTGCTTATGACGTTGGAGAGGCTGAGAGATATCGGCAATACGCTCATTGTTGTAGAACACGACGAGGACACTATGCGGAAGGCTGATTTTATCGTCGATATAGGTCCGGGAGCGGGCGTCAACGGAGGCGAAGTGGTAGTTGCGGGTACTCCGCAAGAGGTAATGGATTGCGACGCGTCTATTACGGGCGCATATATGTCGGGAAAAGAAGTTATCGAATTGCCCGCGAAAAGGCGCGCAGGCAACGGTAAGTTCCTGCAAGTAAGAAAAGCGCAGAAAAACAATCTCAAAAATATCGACGTTGATTTTCCGTTGGGAACTTTTACCGTAATTACGGGAGTAAGCGGCAGCGGTAAGAGCAGCCTTGTCAACGAGGTGCTGTATCCTGTGTTGCAGAACAAGCTTAACGGCGGAAGAAATACGGAAATGAACTGCGAAGAAATACTCGGTATCGAAGAATTGGATAAAGTCATCGCGATAGACCAAAGTCCTATCGGCAGAACTCCGCGCTCCAATCCTGCCACGTATACCAACGTATTTACAGCGATAAGAGAACTTTACGCCAAGACTCCCGAATCGAAATCCAGAGGATACAAGAGCGGCAGATTTTCATTCAATATAGCAGGCGGCAGATGCGAAAACTGCGCGGGCGACGGTATCAAAAAGATAGAGATGCACTTTCTCTCCGACGTTTACGTGCCGTGCGAAGTGTGCGGAGGCAGACGTTACAATCGAGAGACTTTGCAAGTTAAATACAAGGGCAAGAGTATATACGACGTTTTGGAAATGACAGTTGCGGAGGCATGCGGATTCTTTGAGAATATTCCTCAAATATACAATAAGATTGCTACGCTTAACGACGTGGGGCTGTCGTACGTCAAATTGGGACAATCCGCAACTACTCTCTCCGGCGGCGAAGCTCAAAGAGTAAAACTTGCTACGGAATTATCCAAGCGCTCTACCGGCAAGACTGTGTATATTCTTGACGAACCTACCACGGGATTGCACAGCGCTGACGTAAAAAAATTAATAGCTATTTTGCAAAGACTTGTGTCAAAGGGCAATACCGTCATTGTCATAGAGCATAATTTGGACGTTATCAAGGTCGCGGACCATATTATCGATTTGGGTCCGGAGGGCGGAGAATACGGCGGTTGCGTAGTGGCAAAAGGCACTCCCGAAGAAGTCGCTGCCAATTCTAATAGCTACACGGGAAAATACCTGCAAAGCAAGTTGACGCAATAGTCAAAAAAATTTCATAAGAAGTTTCGTCGCATTATGCCGACGCAAATTAATAAAGACTGTTCAACGCAAATCGAGCGGTCTTTTGTTTGTCTCTCGCCGCCCGAATAAAACCCGATTGCTTACACATAATGGTAGTATGTTAATAGTATTTACCAGAGCGATATTAATCTATATCTTTTTATTGATAGTAATGCGATTGATGGGTAAAAAGCAGTTGGGCGAATTACAGCCTTTTGAATTTACTATTACGTTGATCGCCGCAGAACTTGCATGTATTCCTATGTCCGACACGCAAGTGCCTATTCTCTACGGTCTTGTGCCGATATTCACGCTTTTCGTAGTTGAGTTTTGTCTTACCAAGATAGTCAAGCATTCGATCAAGATGAGAAAACTTATCAACGGCAAACCGGTGATAGTAATTACGCCCGACGGCATAGATTTTGAGGCTATCAACAAACTTGATATGACCGTACACGATATCATGGAGTCGATAAGGGCAAAAGATTATACCTCTCCCGAAGAGATCGAATGGGCAATAGTGGAGACCAACGGCGATATGTCGGTTGTGCCGAAAGCCGCCAACAAGCCGCTTACCGTAGCAGATATGGGGCTTAACGTCGAACAGCCGCAAATACCGTATTCGGTCATATGCGAAGGCAAGAGAATGGGACAGAACATCAAGAGGTGCAATCTCGACGATAACAAAGTGCAGAGTCTTTTGGATAAACTCAATTTCAAGCAGGAAGATATCTTGCTTATGTTAGTGACGGGATGCGATGATTTCTATCTCCAACCCAAGCAAGGCAAATTTATCACTGGCAAGATAAGCGAGGAGGTAGGCTGAGATGGGTAAAATAATTTTGACGGTCGTGGTGGTCGCGGTCATAATATCACTCGGTATTACCGAGCAGGTCTTTATGCAAAAAGCGTTTGACAATTTGGCGCAAAAATGCGAAGTAATTCAGGACCTGTTGATACAGAAAGATTACGCGGCTGCAAGAAAGGCTGTGTTGCAACTCAAAGAATGGTGGGCGAAGAAAAGAGATATACTTGAGTTTACGTGTCCAAACAACGACGTCAAGGACATTTATAAAGAAATAGGCGAGTTAGAAGGCACTCTGCATTCGGAGATGTACGACGACTCTATAACCAGAACGAACGTTATAAAAAGTATGGCGGAGAATTCAAAAAATCTGCTTGCTTACAGGATAAAAAATATTCTCTGACGAATTAAGCCGACGCAATTAATTTGCGTCGGCTTTGGATTATTTGAATTCATTCTTTGATTTAAGGTCTTCCAATAACTCGGATAGCCTCTTTTTTCTGAGAGGGCATACGAAATTCGGAGCGATTTCGCACAGCGGTTTCAATACGAAATCGCGGTTGTGATAATCCGAGTGCGGCACAGTGAGTTCGTCGTTGGATATAATACTGTCGCCGTAAAATATCACGTCTATATCAAGGGTTCGATCGCCCCAACGCACGTTCCTAGTTCTTTTTGCGTCGGACTCTATTTCGTGTATCGTTTGCAAAAGCGCGCTCGGCGATAGAAACGTCGCAATCTTGACCGCCATATTGATGAAAGGATATTTAGCGACGCCACCGTAAGGAGGATTTTCCATGGGCGAGGATATCTTTTCCACGTTGATGCACGGATGTGAGGACAATCTGTCGATTGCGTTGTCGAGTATCGTCTGTCTATTTCCGAGATTGCTGCCCAGAGACAGCAATACTTCGCGGCGTTCCAGTTTGACTGTTACGCTTACGTTTTCAAATTGAAGATCAACGGGCGCTTGCGGTTTGCTTACTTTGACTTCAACGCTTTTTGCGGGATAATTGATCATGATAAATTTGGCGCACTTGGCGCACAAAGTTTCTATCAAATCAAAAGTATTTTCTCTGCACAATTTGTCGATATCGCACATAACAGCGCCGTAATCGAGAGTATACGACAAGTCGTCGCTGTCGGCGGCTTTTTGAAAATCGTATTCCATTTCCACGTCGAATATAAAAGGCTGCCGTTTGATTTTTTCCTGCGGCAACACCCCGTGGCAGGCGTATATTTGCAATCCGCGTATATTTATCTTATTCATAGTCTTCCCATTGCTCGGAGTTCTTCTTCGATGGCGATACAGTTTTCTTTGACGTCGTGTACTCTTACAAAAAGCACTCCTTTGCGCGTAGCCAGACGGGTAGTCTCCAACGTGGGAGCAAGCCTGTCTTTGATTTCTCCTCCGAACATAGATTTTCTCGACGTGCCCAAAAGCAGAGGATATCCAAGGGCGTCGAGCCTATCGTATTGGTCGACAAGCATGTGGTTTTGTTCTTTGGTTTTCCCGAATCCTACTCCTCCGTCAATCAATATTCTGTCATCGTCAACGTTTGCGTTTTTCGCAATTTTTATGCTGTTGCTCAAAAAGGTAAACACGTCGTTCCACATATTGCAGTCTTCGGAGACTTTGTTTTGATTGTGCATAATGCATACGCTTGCGCCGTGTTTCGCGATGACTGACGCCATTTCGCCGTCGGTATCTTCGCCGTATGCCAGCCCCCATACGTCGTTGATCATATCAGCGCCGTGTAGGAGAGCGTTTTGAGCAACTTTAGCATAATAAGTATCTACAGACAGGGGCACATCGAAATTTCTTTTTATAAGGTCTATCGGGCGTTCAAGGCGCGACCATTCCTCTTCTTCGTTTACAGGTTTATGTCCTGGCCGAGTCGACTGACCGCCTATGTCTATTAC
Organism: uncultured Clostridia bacterium; assembly: GCA_947246685.1. Lineage (GTDB taxonomy): Bacteria > Bacillota > Clostridia > Christensenellales > UBA3700 > RACS-045. The sequence continues at coordinate 76,461 of CAMXSN010000001.1, forward strand.
TGCGGCGCCGTCTTGCACGGCATTTTCCACTCTAAAGAGCAGTTTGTCGAGATTTGCGCGGCTGTCGGCAAAAAAGGAGTCGGGAGTGAGATTTATGATTGCCATCACGTAAGTGCCGTTTTTGAATTCTTTATCTGCGATTTTCATAGGTTATTTCACAAGAGCGATAATGCGGTTTTTCTGTTCTTCGCCGATTTCTCCAAGCGCAGTATAGGTAACCGTTTTGCTGCCGACTTTTCTTATTCCGCGCGCGGTCATACATGTATGTTCCGCCTCGCACAGCACAAACACTCCTTTTGCGCCGAGGTTGTCCATTATCGCGCTCGCAATATCGTGCGTCAGCCGTTCTTGCAACTGCAGTCTGCGCGCGAATACCTCTACGGTACGCGCAAGTTTTGAAAGACCGACTACTTTTTCGTTGGGAATATACGCGATGGCGATTTTGCCGAAAAAGGGCATGAGATGATGCTCGCAGATAGAGGAAAACGTAATGTCTTTTTCAATCACCATGTCGCCAGTATCCACGTCAAAAGTCTTGGAGAGATGTATCTTTTCGTCGTCGGTATATCCGGCGGTAAGTTCTTCATACATTTTCGCCACGCGTTTTGGAGTGTCGACCAGTCCTTCTCTCGAAGGGTCTTCGCCTATTGCTTCCAATATTGCTCTTACTGCTTTTTGAATTTTTTCGCTGTCATTTATGTTCATATATATTTTCCTTTTAATTACAGTGTGTTTATTGTTTCAAGCGCGTCTTTTAATAAGCTGAGCGAGCCGCATATTACCACTAGCGAACATTGACTTTGCTCGGCTTTGCGTATTGCTTGCGATATAGAGTCGCATGCGATAGAATTGCGATTGTATGCTATGCATTTGTCAAGCATAGCATTTTGACTTAAGCCTCTCGCCGAAGGCGGCTTGACGGTGAGAAATTCATCTGCGATTTTACCGATATGACTCAGCACTCCGTCGACGTCTTTATCGGCGAACATTCCAAACACGAAGCATTTTTTTTCGTCCGAAAAATTTGCTTGCAGCTCTTCCGACAATGCTCGCGCCCCGTCGGGATTGTGCGTTCCGTCAAGAATATAAAGTTTGCCGTTTTGCTCAACTTTTTGCAATCTGCCTTTCCACAGAGAATTAGCCACGCCGTCTATAATGTTTTGATCGGATATGCGATAGCCTTTCTTTCTCAACTGCAATGCGCATTCTATGGCGAGAGAGCAGTTTTGTAATTGATACTTCCCAAGCTGCCGCGTATTGTATACGCAGCCTTTGTATTCAAACGTTTGACCGTTTCGATCGGCGTTTAGGAGAGTAGCTTCGTCGCAAAGTATTATGTTTTTCGCCGAAGAAAGAGCGTGCATGACTTCTTCGCATTGGCGGAAAGTTACCAACGGGCAGTCTTTTACTATGGCGGCTTTTTCTGCGGCTATCTCGCCGAGAGTATTTCCCAATATAGCCGTATGGTCGTAAGAAATCGAAGTTATCACCGCAATCTCTTTATCGGGTATTGCGTTTGTCGCGTCGAGTCTTCCGCCCAGACCGCATTCCAGCACTGCTATATCGCAACCGCTATCTTTGAAATAGAGCATTGCGATTGCAAATTCAAGTTCAAACGCCGTGGGTAGATTGGCTCCTTGGTCTTTCATTCTTTGTCTTTCATCTGCGACGGCGCTAACGTATTTCGCCACGCTTTCGTCGTCAATGGGACGTCCGTCGATCAGAAATCTTTCGTTGTAGCCGAATACGGACGGGGAGTTGAAAGTCCCCACTTTGTATCCGCTTGAAATGAGAATGTTAGATATAAAACAACTTGTCGAACCTTTTCCGTTTGTGCCGGCAATATGGATAAATTTGAGCGAATTTTGAGGATTGCCCAGTCTATGTAAAAGCGATTTGACGGTGTCAAGTCCGTATACGCTCCCGAATTTTTCCATTTGCGACATATATTCGACCGCTTGAGAGTATAACAAAAGAGAACCTCCTTAATAAAAAGAGCTTCCCACAAAATCAGACTTATGTCGTGCTTTATTCAGTCGATAATAAAAGCCTGAAAGTGGGAGTGAGAATTGCACCGCAAGCAAAATCGCTTTTCGTTCATCGGCACTCCCCGTCCGAATGACACTTCACGCGCAGTCTCTACACTTTCTGTGTTTATTATATCAAATACGTGTCGGCAACGCAATGCTTTGAGAGCATATTGCCGCAATAATTTATCGCCGTCAATTTTTTGCGGTGACGTATGTGCAAAATTCGGTCTCAAAACCGTTGTCGCAGACGCGTTCACAGTTTTGCAATGCAAAATGCGGCGGCAAAGCGGGGAAGAACGCGTCGGCTTGATAATTTCCGCGTACTCGCGTCAAATACACTCTGTCGGCAATATCTATAAAGTATTCGTAAAGTCTTTGACCGCCGCAAATAAATATCTCTTTGTCGGGGAATCGGCTTGCAAGAGCAATCGCACGGTCGGGCGATTTGCATACTGTCAAGTCTTCTCTTGGAAGAGTTGTCGACGACACGACTATATTGATTCTGTCTGGAAGAGGGCGTTTGATTTCTTTGAAAGTATTTGCTCCCATTACCACTATATTGCCCGTCGTAAGATTTTTGAATCGAGACATATCTTCGGGTAGCCTCCAGAGCAGCTTGCCGTCTTTTCCTATTGCGCCGTTGTCGGCGGCGGCTACAATAATATTGATCATGATTTAATTATACCGCTAAGTTACGGGCAAGTCAATCACAGGAAATTGGTGCGGTTTTTAAGCGTAAATTTATCGAGCTTGATATTGAGCGTTTTGCTGACAACTGCGTATGGCAGAAAAGCGACTGCGGCAATCGAAATCACGGCTATTATTGGAACGATCGGGTTGTAGTCCGACAGCGCGTTGACAGTTAGCTTGCCGACGATTGATACGCCGAATGAGAAAATGATGCATAGAGCGCTTTTGAAGACCGTCTGAGAGTGTAAACCTACGCATTTATGCAGAGTGACGAGATTAATGGTCATACACGAAGTGTGGAAGATTCCCAACGCTACGAAATATGTCTTTACTCCCAGAAGCGACGGAGTGGTCAGCACTATTATCATCAATATTACGCATCCGATTATGTGAGATATAAAAGTTTTTGTCTCTTTGCCCATTGAATTGAGCATAGACACAACCAAATTATTGATACACATGGGAATCATTATTACGGCTGCGAATTTGAGATATTCTCCGCTGAGCGAATCGTCATAAAGCAACGTGCCCAACTGTACTCCCGCGCCGGAGAAAACCGTAAAGAAAAAGCACGCGGTCAAGCAAGCGAAAGTAATCGCGTTGCCGAGGCTTGAAGAAAGCGTTTTGACGCCTTTGCCGGCGTTGACGGAGGCGATTTCAGGAATAAGCACGACGCCCAACGAGCCTATTATCGACGTTGGGGTAAAGATCAAAGGCATTACCATACCGCTTGCGCGTCCGAATTCCGCAGTTGCTTCCGACTGCGAAAGATGAAATTTCGTAACAAGCAGCGCCGGCAGTATCAGCGACATAAAAGTAGACATCAGCGATCCGAAAATTCTAGTCACTGTCAGCGGCGTCGCGCTTTTGGCGATTTCTCTAGCCTGTCGCGGTTTGGCAAGTTTACCTTTTTTGCAGAAATACAGTACTATTATCAACGCGATAACAATTAGGTCTCCTACCAGCATAGCTACGGCGTATGAATATTCTTTTTGTATGCTCAGCGCCGCGGCCTCAAGCAATATCACTGCGAATATTACTTTGAGTATTTCGTCTACAAGTTCCGTGACAGAGAAAATACCAAAATACTTTTTGCCCCAGAACCAACCGCGCAGAATCGCATATATACACGAAGTCAAGAGCATGGGCAGCATTATGATAAAGATTTGTTTGCAGCGCTTATCGGAAAATATAAAGTCAAGTATCTGCGGAAAAATCAATATTACCGATATTATCGCTAAGGTAATGAGAATGCCTGCTATAAGACACGTAGATACAGCACCAAACTGCTTTTTTTTGTCGCCGACCGTTTCGCTTTCCGCGGTAATACGCGACAGCGTTACGGGAATCCCCGAAGAACAAATACAAGCGAAAAGCATAAACACTGACATGCAGATTTGATAGAGCCCCAATATCTCTGCGCCTAGTTTTCTCGACAGATAAATTTTGAATACAAACGACAGCAACCTTGTAAATATCGATATTATGGTCACAGTGGCGAACGCCTTGAACAATTTTCTCATACAATATAATATTTGAACGCCGCAGGAAATAGAATATACTAACTGATATTGCGAGGATATTATGAAACGTTTAATGTATAGAGTTGACAGCGATATTACTTTGGAAGAGATTGCCGAAAGATATAATACCACTTCAAAAAGAATTGTCGCGATAAATAATATTCAGGGCGAGCTTTTTCGAGGAATGCGTTTGATTATCGAACAGGGCGAAGGCGAGTACTATATCGTGCAGCCGTTTGACACGCTTGAAAAAATAGCGGCAAAATTTAACGTAGACGTGCAGCGAATAAGTGAAAGCAATGGTGTAGATCGTGTGTTTATCGGTCAAAAAGTATTTGTTCCTAAAGATTAGAGCATTCTATAACAGTAAATTGATTAGATTCTTCGATTCCGCATACGATGCACTCAGAATGACGGATTATACTGTGATATGTCATTTCGACCGCAGTGGAGAAATCTAATCAGTATAAACTACTGTTGAGATATTTCGACTACGTTACACTTCGCTCAATATGACAGGACTTATTAGTTAAGATCTTATATAAGAATAACTAATCTAGTTTACTAACAAATATATAATGTGTCATTCTGAGCGCAGTCGAAGAATCTAATCTTATCAAAAAGAGGACGGCTGTTGCCGTCCTCGATTATTTTGTCGGATATTTATTGATTATTTTCCGAACTGATCTCTCTTAGATACGGTTTTCTTTGCCGCGGGAGAGCTCTTTTTGTTGGTCTTAACGAGTTTCTTCTTTCTCTTCGGAGCATATTTCTTAATGAGATATATAACTACGATAAGAACTATTGCGCCGCTGACTACGCCCGATACGACGTACAGCCAGATCAAAGGATCTTTTTGTTTGTCATCATTTGGTTTTTCTTCATCCTCAGGTTCTTCTTTTGAATCGTCTGCGGTGAATACGATACGGTGATTGTTCTTAACGGCTTCGCTGTCTTTGAGGATGCTGTTGAGTTCGTTGTTGTCTTTAGCGACTTCGCTGTCGGTCAATTTCTTATAGAGAGGTGCCTTATCGGGAGCAGGTGTGGTAGAAGTGATTTCTACGTACTTGTCTCCGTCTTTATAATAGTTACCTTCTTCGCTCTCTTTGTATACTTCTTCGCGCTCGATAAACTGATCGGCTTGAATTTCTTCTACGGAGAAGTTGTCTACGAATACATAACCGGTCATATAGTAATCGCTGTCTTTGCTTTCGTCGCCCTTGTAGCCGAGGCTGACTGTCAGAGTTGCGGTTGTGTCGGTGATATCTTCTTCCGCTAAGATATAGAAAGAATATTCCGTCCATTTGCCGATCTGTTCTTTGCCGTCCTTATAAGTCGAGGTGTTGACGATTCTCTTTTTTTCGTAATCGGTTGAAGAGGATTTGAGTCTTCTACCGAATTCGTAAGTCTTATTGTTGGCTTTAAGCGTAATCGTTGCGCTTGGTTTGAAGTTCTCGTCGAGATTTTCGCCCTTAGCGGCAAGCTTGTAGGTGAGTATCCATATACTAATCTTGTAATATTTGCCGGCTTCGATTGTAGCGGAGTTGGAAGTATATCCGTAAGCAGTAGCGTCTTTGTTGTAGATAACGAGCGCCTTGTCGCCCACGTTCGTTTGAGAATTATCAAATACGGCGTTGAGGATAGCTTCGTCATTTTCGTCGTCGGGATTGAGATCGATATCGGAGAAATCGGTCTTATTTTGATCGATAACGCCGCTTACCAACGTATCTTCGTCGCTCGACGCGTCGGAATCTATCAATGCGCCTTTGAAGTTCTTTGCGGTGAAGATGCTCTCTGCGTCGTCTACGTCGTCAAAAGAATCGACAAGCCACGATTGAGTCAAAAGATCGTTGTTCGAGCTTGCGCTTTGCGCTTTTTTGAACGTTTCTGCGTCGACGGACGAATAAGTTGCCGACGTGAAATATACGGTGCTGCTTGCGCTGACGCTTTCGTTACCTGCATTGAGAGCAAGTGTGACCGACGTGCTTGATATTCCTGTTTCTACGAATATCGTATAGGAATGCCATTTGCCGTCGCCTGTAAGATTTGCGAATTTATAGTTTTCATCGCTTGCGGTTGCCGTTTTCAGCACGATGCTGAATTCGCTGTTTGCTTCCGCCTTTGCCCATATTCTGAATGCATAATAAGATTTTGCGCTCAGCGATATAGAGTTGGACGTAAAGCCGAGCAGAGGAACGGTATCGTCTTTTTTGATAGCCAACACGTTGGGATTTTTCTCTACGGAGAAGAATTTTTCTGCGCCGTCATAGAAACTATCTTTGACTATGTTGCTGAAATGAGCGAGCTGACTTGCGTTGTTGAGATTGAGTATGCCTGCCAAGTTGTTGAACGGAGCTTCGGTGCTGATGATCGAATTGTTGTTGGGCGTCCAATTGGTCGGGAGCGCCAACGCGTCTTTCATATTGCCGTCTTTATCTATAATTTCTGCTCCGAAGAGTTTGTTTGTGGCGCTTATGTCCGTATAATTGAAATATCCGTTGGAAGAGACTTCGCTTGTATTTGCGCTGTCCGAAAGCGCAACGGTGTTGACTACCGTGCTAGAAGCTGCGGATGTATATTGGCTGTATGCAATGTTTTCTATATACATCGAAGACACGTATGCATAACCCATCGTAAGCGTAGAGTAGTCGCTTCCCGTACCGGTTCCCAACGAAACGGATATACCGAGTCTGGTATTTTTGATTTGCGCGCCGAGCACGTAGAACGTCACGAGCGTATAGTCGTTGTCGCTCTTATAAGACTCGAGATTTTCCGTGTTGAGATTTGTAAAGCTGGAGACGGATGTGTAAGCGTCTTCAAACTTTTTGGAATCCGTCTTATAATCTTCATTGTATTTGAGCAGGGAAATTCCGATGCCCATATTTTTGTCCACGCCGACAGTCTTGACGTACATAGAGATTGCGTACGCCTTGTTGGGGGCGATGTTGATGAGCTTGCTAGTGTCGACATTTCCGTCTTTGTCAACGGTCAAGGTGGACAAAACCGTCGAAGCAGGCGAGTAATTGTTGATAGCAAGCGCTTTTGCATTGATGATATCCGTATTTTCGATCTCTACGGGTTTTTTGGGATTTTCTTTGAAATAGTCGTCTGCAACAAAATTATCGGTGTCAAGAATTTTGAATACCGAACGGTCTTTGATTGCGTTCTTTTCGTCTTGAATTGCAAAATCCGCAAGGTTGACCGCAGTCATATTTTTTTCGGACGTGCGCAGGTCGATTGCCTTTTCTGCGCTGGATTTCGACGCTTCGTACTTCTCTTTGGTGCTGTCTGCTAGAGTTACGCTGTCGAAGAGAACCGCGCCTTCGGCGTGAGTTTCTTTATCGTTTTGACCGCCGAATCCTAACCACATTTCCAGATACAGTTCGGAACTGCGGAATTGATTGGCTGCGATATAGAAAGTGAATTTTTGCCACTTTCCGTCGGTGTCTATGTTGTCGATAATGAAGTTATTACTGTCGGTGTTGGTTCCGTCGGTCAGTCTGATAGAGGCGTGACCGGATTTGAGGAAGGTTCTTGCATAGAGACTGACCTCATAATAAGAGTTTCTCTTGAAATTCATTTGCACATTGGCGCGATAGCCGAAAGCCGTTGCCTGCTTGTTCTGCATATAGAGCATTCTGCTACCGATTGAGCCTTCGGGAACGTCAAGATCTTTGAGCGTCATTCCGCTGGGAAGCGAATTCGCAAGATAATTGAGCGAGGACGCGGCGTTTTCAAACGTCGTGGTGTCTATTATACCCTTGGCGGTATAAGTAGAAGACGTGCTCGCGGATTCGCCTGAACCGTAACCTGCAACCACCGAATATTTTGACGGAGAATAGGGGATGCTGGTCGTGGACGAAGCATAGTCGAATTCTCTGTCGGCAAGTCTCATAGAATATTTTGCTACGGTCTCTGTAACGGATTCTTTATCGAAATCGGCTTTTGTATATGCCTTAGCGTCTTTATCGTCCTCGTCTACTTCGGAGATTTTTTCCAATACCACGTTGTCGAAGAAAACGTAACCTTTGGTCATATGACCGGTCTGTTTATTTCCGATACCCAAAGAAAGCACTACGGTAATAGAGCCAGAGGATAATTCGGAAGTCTCGATATAAAGCGTGTAAGTCTTCCATTCGCCCTTGGTGTCGATAGCTTCCCATCCTGCATAAGCCGCGCCGTTGACGTAGATATATGCGCCGGCAAGCGCGTCGGTATTGTCGCTGCCGAGCAAAGTCTTGACGTCGACCGACAGCTTGTAGTAGCTTTCGGTGTCTATACTGTGGCTTGACGAAGTATATTTGTAGGAAGTCGCAGTCTTGTTGTGGATCATAAGAATATTCTGATCGTCAAGTTCTTTGTTGTTCTGACTGGACGGACCTCTGCCCGGAGAAGAAATTGAAATGTCCGAGTGTTTCTTTGTCAAAGCTTTCCATGCCGATGTCGCCGAGCTGACGACGCCTTTTGTCAAATCCTTGTCGGAAGACGGCGTAGCTGTAGTCGAGCTGGAGCTTGTAGAGCCTGCGGCTCCCGTCCAGCTGTTTGGCGTGCTTAACGTGGAGTCGTCGCCTGTTTGGGCGAAAGTACCGTTGTTAAACAGCAAATCGGATGAATCGTTGTTGTCGTTGCCGTTATTTTCGTCTTTGTCGCAGCCTGCGGCAAACATTGTGAAGATAAGGCATACGGTCAATATCAACGCTGTAAAGATAAAAAGTCTTTTCTTGTTCATTTAACCACCTTTATAATAATAAATAAAATCTATTATCTTATTAATACAATAGTCTTTTGTTATTATATATTATAGACAGAAAAAAATCAATTACTTTGACTGAAAATTATCCAAAATATGGAATAGCGCCGCAACGGTTTGTAATATTGCGGTTAAAAAGCGTTTATTTACGCAAAATAACTCAAAACGTACTGATAAATTCAGCATTTTACTTCAAATTATCGGACGAAAACTATATCGGAGATGATTGGCTGTGGCAAACATTAATAGACAAAGCGATACTGTCTTGAAAGAAAATAATAACCAAGTAAAACAAATAAAAGCAAAATCTGCGCAAAACGTAACGTCCGAGCGTAAAGCGCCCAAACTGACGGACAAACTCTCCGACAAGCAAAGAATTGCGTTGACCGTAGCCGTATCGCTTTTTGTAGGCGTAGCCAACGGATTGTTCGGCGGCGGAGGCGGGATGTTGGTTGTTCCGATATTCGTAATTTTGTGCCGTCTTGAAGAAAAAATCGCTCATTCAAGCGCAATTCTGACTATTTTGCCGCTTAGTCTTGTCAGCGGGATAATTTATTTCTGTCACGGCAGTTTTACTGTACCGCAGGGTTTGTACGTCACGGCAGGCGTGATAGTAGGCGGATTGATAGGAACGTTTGCTATGAAAAAGTTTTCCAATAATTTGTTGAGAATAATATTCTATACGCTCATGATAATCGCCGGAGTATCTATGCTTATAAGCAAATTATGAAGGCTGATAGACGTATCCGATACGTATATTATCCGCAGTCTCCGGTAAAGTCGCTTGATATGCGGATCTTAGATTATGATGACTAGCGGTTATATTAATATTTATTAAAGCGCTGCAAATCAAAGTTACATAAATAATAAGAATAAGACTGTTGGAAATATAGGGAGGATTATGGAGATATTTTTATTGATATTGGGCGGAATAGTAGGCGGAATAATCGGCGGTATGGGAATGGGCGGCGGAACTTTGCTTATTCCCATACTGACGATATTTTTGGACATTCCGCAAAAAAACGCTCAGGCAATCAATTTGATAGCATTTATTCCTATGGCAGTCGTCGTAACGCTGATTAACGTCAAGAGAAAGGTCATAGATTACAAGAGCGTATTGACCGTCGCTGCGCCGGCTTTGCTGACGAGTATACTGTCATCGCTCTTCGTAGGCAAGATAGATTCCAAGATTCTATCGGTAGGTTTTGCGATATTTTTGATAGGTCTCGGCGTAATCATGATGGCTTCGACGTTGCGCAAATGCTTATATGCATATATGAACAAATGTAAAGAGGAATATATTTTCAGTGATTGACGCAAATATGCGAGTTTGCGCATATAATTTTGTTTTCGACAGCATATTCCAAGTTTTGCAATCATACAGTAAGATTGAGGTGCTTGTAATATGCGTGACTATTATTCTCAATCGATTGTGGCAATGGCGGAATATATCAAGAAAAATAAATGCACGGTAAGACAGTGCGCGGCGGCGTTTGGCGTGGGAAAGAGTACTGTGCACAGTTATATGCGTACTAAGTTGAAATATATGGACGTAGATCTTTACGACGAGGTGCAGAGCGTGTTGGATTACAATCTTTCCGTGCGTCACTTGCGCGGCGGAGAAAGCACAAAAAAGCGCTATGAAAAACAGAAAAATAATAGTTGAACATTGTACAATTATGATAAAAATTCGCGATATGTGTCGAAAATGTGCGCGTTTTTGATTAATCGTAATTTGACGCAAGACTTTCTATTTGATTTTACATCGCCTACAATAAATGAAAACAGACGGCTTAAAACGCCGTCTGTAAAATTATGTTGAACTTTGTTCAAATTGATCGAAAACGTCAAGATTTAACAGTAGGAATTTTATCCCACAGATTGTTGCGCTCGGGATGAAACAGAGCCGTCAGCATACGTTGCTTGCAACCGTATTTTTCGTCCAACGAAGCGACGAGATTTTTGACGTCTTCGCGTTTTGTATTTTTATCCTGCGGACAGGGATTGTGTATTATCGGGAGTTCGTATCTTCTGGCAAGTCCCGACAGATATTTTTCTTCGACATATATAAAAGGTCTTATCAACGTAATGTTGCTTCTGTCCATGTGGCTAATCGGCATAAAAGTCGAGATTCTTCCTTCGTATATCAGCGATAGTAAAAAGGTTTCCAGCACGTCGTCTGCGTGATGTCCCAAAGCCAATTTATTGCAGCCCAGTTCTTTTGCGACGCCGTTGAGCGCGCCTCTTCTCATTTTAGAACACAGCGAGCAGGGGCTTTTTTCTTCTCGCTCCAATATCACGTCGTATATTTGAGTGCGCTCTATTATTAGGTCGACTCCGATACTCTTGCAGTATTCTTTGGTTGCTTGCACTTGAGCTTGGTCGGTATCGGCAAAGCCGAGATCGATGTTTATCGCGGTAAGATCGAATTTTTCCGGCGCGAATTTTTTGTATGCAGCAAGAATTGCAAGCAGGGCGACGCTGTCTTTGCCGCCGGACAAACCTACGGCAATTTTGTCGCCGTCTTGAATCATGCCGTAATCGGCAATGGCTTTTCTTGTCAGCGATAATAACTTTTGCATACAATTAGTTTAGCGGTTTTATTGACTAAATGCAAGAGAATATAGTATATTTATTTTGTTGATATTCGCGCGTTTTATAGGAAAATGCAACGAATAACGCGCTCGGCGGTATAGCGCCGCATATTGAGAAATACACTATCAATAACGGATACGGGCATAAACGGACAGCCCGACAGGAGAATAAATTGACAGAGATAATTATTGATTTTGTGAGAAAACTTATAGGAGACGACGCTTTGACGACGGTGTTGATTTCTATGATTCCGATAGTTGAGCTGAGGGGTGCTATTCCTGCGGCGATGACTATGGGCTTACAACCTATCGTTGCTTTTGCATTGGCTTGGGCGGGATCGGCTATAGTGTCGCCGATACTGTTGCTCATACTGCGGCCGGTGCTAAATTGGATGAAAAAATGCAAAGTTTTCGCATCTCTTGCAAATGCCGTGGAAGGCGGCTTCAAAAGCAAGGCGATGAAAGTCGTGGGCGCAGGCGGCTTGGGTGAGCTTACCGCAGAGCAGGTAAAAAAACTGGAGCGGCGAAAAATGCTGGGAGTATTTCTTTTCGTGGCTTTTCCGATACCATTGACGGGCGTGTGGACGGGCAGCGCAGTCGCAACTTTTCTCGATATTCCTTTCTTCAAATCAATGCTTATGGTGTGGCTTGGAAATTTACTCGCAGGAGCGATAGTTACTGTTTTGGCTGTTTTTCTCAAAGCGTATATGAACGTCGTGCTCGACGTGTTTTTTGTGATCGTAATTCTCGTGCTTGCAGTGTATATTATTCGTACGGTCGTCAAAATGGTCAAGAATAAAAAGAACGCGGCATTGCAAAGCGAGCAGGCGGACGGCGTCGGCGCAGAAGACTCGGATACTGCAAATGCCGAGGAATCTTGCGTTGTTTACGACGAAGGCGCGCAGGAGCAAGAAAAGCCCGCGCAGGACGAGAGCGTGCTTGCTAAACCTGCCGAAATTGGCGACAAAGAGGATAATCATGAAGTATTATGAATTGACGGTAAACACTACGAGCGACGCGTCCGAACTGGTTGCAGAGATATTGACGGAATCGGGCAGTAACGGTATAAGCATATTTGACAATAGAGATTTGCTCGATCTTGTCGACAGCGGCGTGGTGTGGGACTATATGGAAGAGCACTTGATAAACGACGACGGCAAAGCGCTTGTCAAGGGGTATTTTCAAATAGAAGGTTTCGATTCTGTTCGAAAAGATATAGAAAAGCGTCTGGAATTTCTCGTATCCAACAGTCCATTTGATTGCGGCAGTCTAGACTTGGAGGTCGTTGCCGCAGACGATACGGATTGGTTGGAAAATTGGAAGCAATACTATAAGCCGATTAAAGCGGGGCGCGTTACGATCGTGCCTGAATGGACGGATTACGAGCCGGCAGAGGGCGAGTTTGTCGTCAAAATTGATCCTGGTATGGCGTTCGGCACGGGCGAACATGAGAGCACGAGAATGTGTCTCATGCTATTGCAAGCGCTCGGCGTCGAGGGCAAAGACGTCATTGACGTGGGGACGGGCAGCGGTATACTTGCGCTTGCGGCGGCGGTATTGGGAGCGGAAAAAGTCGAGGCGTACGATATTGACGATAATGCCGTCAAGTCTGCCAAGGAAAATTGCGCTCTTAACGGTTTGCAGGACAAAATCTACGTCGCCAACGCGATTTGCTCGATAAGACAAGCGGCAAATTTGATATAGTGCTTGCCAATATCACGGCGGACGTATTGATTTTGCTATCGTCAAAGCTGGGCGATTATCTCAAAGAAGGCGGAGTCGTCATAGTGTCGGGTATCATACTCAAAAGAGAAAATGACGTAAAAAATGCCTTTGAGCAAGCAGGTTTTCGCATTGACGAAAGAGTTGGTATGGGCGAATGGGCGGCTTTTAAGTTAATCAGATAATCGGGTGAAAAATGGAATTGAAGAGATTTTTTGCAAAGCCTGAGAATTTCGACGGCGCTAATATAGTGATTGACGGCGAAGAATTTGCGCATATGACCAAAGTGCTAAGGCACAAAGTCGGGTATCGGATTATAGTCAGTCTTGACGACGGCAAAGATTATTTCTGTACGATCGATCGGATTGAGAAATCCTATGCGGTCGCGTCGGTGGACAATATCGAGCTCAATGAATGTAAGACAAGGGCGGGAGTAACTCTATTTCAGGCGCTGCCCAAGGGCGATAAGTTGGATTGGATAGCGCAGAAATGCGTGGAGTTGGGCGTGGAAAAAATCGCGCCGTTTTTGTCGGCGTATACCAACGAAACAAGATTCAACCGAGACAGACTTGCCCGTATTGCGGACGAAGCGTGTAAGCAATGCGGCAGGGCGAGAAGAGCTGAGATAGGCGAGTTGACTAATTTTGACGGCATGTTGTCGCAACTCAAAGACTTCGACTTGATAATTATGCCTTACGAGCACGCCGAGGCGGGCAGAATAGGCGACGTAGAAGGACTTGATAAAGCGAACAAAATAGCCGTTGTCATAGGGAGCGAGGGCGGTTTCTCCGCCGAAGAGGTCGAGGCGGTCGGCGGCGTCGGAGGACGTGTTGTGTCGCTTGGCAAGAGAATACTTAGGTGCGAAACGGCGGCGATAATCGCTGTCGGCTTGACAATGTACGAACTCAAAGAACTCGGAGTATAGACTTTGTCGGTCTTACCCGTTTTATTGCGCAAAAGGATAGGACGGTCAATCATCAGCGACGGATAAATTATGAAGATATCAGTATACAATCTTGGGTGTAAAGTTAATAAGTACGAATGCGACAGCTTGCTGAAAAGTCTCAAAGACAGAGGTTACGAGGTAAGCGAGGAATTGATTTATGCCGACTTGTATATTCTCAATACTTGCGCGGTGACCAACGAGGCAGAGCGGAAATCGCGTCAGTGCGTGAGCAGATGTCTAAGATTGAATCCCGATGCCAAGATAGTCGTTTGCGGCTGCGCGTCGCAAAACAATCCGATGCAATTTGCAAATAAACGCAACGTCACCTACGTCATAGGCACGGCGGATAAGGACAAACTTATCGACGCTCTTCTCGCTCAAGGCGTATTGGTTTCGCCGTTACCGTCTGAATACGAAGACGCTTTTTCTCCCGAGATAGTAAGGACGCGCGCTTACGTAAAGATTCAGGACGGATGCGATAATTATTGCAGTTACTGCCTTATACCTTACGTCAGAGGCAGGAGCAGATCGAGAAAGGTCGACAGCATTGTCAAGGAATGCGAGAGGCTGTCGGCGCAATGCAAGGAACTGACGTTGACGGGTATAGATATCTCTTCGTTCGGCAAGAATATTTCGTCGTCGCTTTCCGAACTTATATCGCGGCTTTCGCATATCGATTGCAGAGTTAGATTGGGATCTTTGGAGGTCAACGTAATAGACGAGAATTTGCTTAACGAGCTTAGAAATTTGAAAGCGTTTTGTCCGCAATTCCATTTGTCTTTGCAGAGCGGAGAGGACAGTGTGCTCAAAAAAATGAATAGGCACTATACTGTCGCAGAATACAGAGCCAAGGTGGATATGATAAGGTCGTATTTTCCCGACGCTGCGATTACCACGGATCTTATCTGCGGATTTCCCTGCGAGAGCGAAGAAAATTTTGCATCGACGTTGAGATTTATCGAAGAAATCGGCTTTGCCCAAGTACACGTTTTCGGATATTCCCGCCGCAACGGAACGGTTGCCGCAAGATATGCTCAGTTGCCACCCGACGTCGTCAAAGACCGATGCGCACGGGCGGCGGCAGTTGCCGATAAATGCAAGGAGAATTATCTGAGAAAGTTTGTCGGAAGAGTGGTGGAACTTCTTACCGAGGACGCGGAGAACGGATATATGAGCGGTTATACGAGAGAGTACGTCAAGACTTACGTCGACGGTGGAGTCGGCGACGCACTCTACGAGGTGGCTATTCGAAGAATCGAGGACGGCGCGGCTTACGGAGAAATCATCGGATAATCCGTGTCTGGGATATATAAAACGACGCGGCGTTATTAGTAACTGTCGCGTGCGCTTAATCGGAAAAGCCGAGGCGCGCTCGCGCTAAGGCATGAAATCAGTTAACGTTTGACAATAAGGAGAGCATTATGGATTGTATTTTCTGCAAAATTATCAGCGGCGAAATTCCGTCATACAAGATATACGAGGACGATATGGTATATGCGTTTCTCGACATTGCTTGCGACAGTTACGGGCATACGCTCGTAATCCCCAAGAAACACTGCGTAAACGCGCTCGATTGCGACGACGAGTATCTTGCGGCGTGTATTTCCGCTGTCAAGAAAATAGGGAATCATTATGTTGAAGATTGCGGATTTGACGGAATAAATATACTTAATGCAAGCGGAGAAAGCGCGCAGCAGAGCGTATTCCATCTGCATTTTCATATAATTCCCAGAAAAGCCGACGACGGAATCGATATTTGGGCGCTTAAAGATAACAAAGATTTGGATCTTGCCGATATATGCGCCAAATTAAAGCTGTAATATCTTTCTAAACATTTATTCAAAAAACATTAAAAAATCTCGTCGTCAACGTTGATTTTCTGTTGACAAGATTTGGATATTATGCAATAATATTTGAGTAATTAAGCCGCGATAGGGAAAGGAGGCGATAATATGTCAACAGTTAAAGTAGGAGAGAACGAATCTTTGGACAGCGCAATCAGAAGATTTAAGCGCAAATGTGCAAGAGACGGAATTATCGGCGACTTGCGTAAAAGAGAGGCTTATGAAAAACCGAGCGTAAAGCGTAAGAAAAAGGCGGAAGCAGCTCGTAAGCGTATGTACAAGAACTGATTTGTTTTGGTAAATTAAAGAGAGGCGCAGCCTCTCTTTTTCTATACTCGTTTTTTGCGGACGAAAGCATTTATTATGCCGAGTTGATTTCAAAAAGGTTGAGTTTTTTTGTTTTTTATTATAGAATATATATAATGCGTACGCGTATGCACTTCGCGCATATTCTAATCAAACTGTCGGAAGAATAATATGGATTACAAATCTTTACTCAACTCATCTCAGATATTGCCTGTCGAAGATACCCAAGGAGCAGTCTTGGTTTTGGCAGGCGCGGGAAGCGGTAAGACGCGCGTGCTTACCTATCGTATCGCTCACCTTATCGAGAAGAACGGCGTAGACCCGAGAAATATTCTCGCTATCACGTTTACGAATAAAGCGGCGGGAGAAATGAGAGAGCGTATTCTCGACGTTACGGGAAGAAGCGGAATGCTGATCTCCACGTTTCACTCGCTATGCGCTAAGATACTTCGCAACGACATCTCCAAACTCGGCGACTTTACGTCCAATTTTTCTATTTACGACGACGAAGACAGCAAGAAAGTAATAGCAAGGATACTCAAAGCAAAAGAAATCGACGATAATAAGGAATATAAGAAGCTTATACGGTGGCATATTTCCAATGCCAAAAACAATGCTATGGGCGCTAAGGAATATGCAGTCAGGCTCAAAGGAGAACCTGAAGGGGAGCTTATAGCGGACGTATATTCGAGATATGAGAAAGAATTGAGAGAGAACAACGCGTTGGATTTTGACGACCTTCTTTACAAGACGCTTTTGCTGTTTGCGACCAACAAGGACGTCTTGGACAAATATCAGGAAAGATTTCAATATATCCACGTCGACGAATTCCAAGACACCAATAAGATACAGTACACTTTGGTGAGAATGCTTGCCAACAAATACGGCAACATATTTGTCGTGGGCGACGACGATCAAAGCATATACGGCTGGCGTTGGGCAGACTCGTCTAATATCAGTAAATTTTCACAGCATTTTCCCGATTGCAGGATATACAAACTCGAGCAGAACTATCGTAGTACAAAGCGTATTCTCGACGTTGCCAACAAGATCATCGCCAACAATTCTCAGCGTATGGACAAGACGCTTTGGACGCAAGGCGACGAAGGAGTTAAGGTCGTATATAAGAGCTGTTACGACGAAAAATACGAGGCGGATTACGTGCTCGAACAGATTTGCAATCTTATAAAATACAACGATTACGAATATAAGGATTTTGCGATATTGGTCAGAGCCAGCGCATTGACCAGGTCGTTTGAAGAAAAACTCGCGCTGTATAATTATCCGTACAAAATCATCGGAGGCAACAAGTTTTTTGAGAGAAAAGAAGTCAAGGACTTTTTGGCATATCTCAAATTTATCGCAAATCCCAACGACAGCGAGAGTATACTGCGCGTTATCAACGTGCCAAAAAGAGGTATCGGAGAAAGCGCGGTGCAGAAGCTGATCGAAGCCTGCGCCGAGAGCAGGGTATCTCTCATGCAAGGCATATTGAATATAGAGGATATGCCGTTGACTAGCGTCGTCAAGAATAAGATCAAAGCCTTTTCCAACGTCGTTTTTGCGCTTAAAGAAAAGTCCGGTATGCCGCTTTCGGATTATATCGATTACGTCAATACTCTTGTGGATTTTGCTTCGCAGTACAATCCAAAAGACGAAGAAGACAAAAACAGATTGGACAATATCGACGACTATATCACTTCCGTCAAGGAATATTGCAAAGACAACTCCGACAGCAGTCTCGACGAATATTTGCAGTCCGTATCGCTTGTTACCGACACGGATCAGCCTATAGATAATTGTATTACGCTCGCCACCGTGCACGGCGTTAAGGGGCTTGAATATAAGTGCTGTTTTATAGTGGGATTGGAAGAGGGCTTGTTCCCTAGCATAAGAGACGGAGACGACAACGTTCAGGAAGAGCGGCGAATTATGTACGTTGCTGTGACGAGAGCGAGAGAAAGGCTGTATCTTACCAATGCGCAGTCGCGTTACAGATACGGTAGGAGAGAATACGGTATGGCGTCGAGATTTCTCAAAGAGGGAGGATTTATCGTCGAACCGGAGCGGAAACAGCAGGCGAGCATAGGCAGTATTCTCGGCGAACTCAACGGCAATTTTTCCGAATACAGAGAGGTTGAGAGCAAGAGCGCGGGCGAAAGATACGACAGAATGCGGGATATGAAAAACCTGATGAAGAGCTACGTCAAGACGCCTGCGTTTGCAAAAAGCGCGCCGCAAGCCGCGCCGCAGTCCAAGGACGTGTCGATATTCAAAGTGGGAATGAACGTTGAGCATACGCGTTTTGGCAAAGGTAAGATAATAGCCATTACCGGAGAAAACGCAAAGATAGAATTTTCCGTGCTCGGCGTCAAGACTTTCAATATGAGACTTGCCCCGATAAAGCCTACGGAATAATTAATTGCAAAAGGAAATAATTAAGTTATAATCTGCGGGAAATCCTTGGCTTATCGGTTAGTCGGGCATAGAGTTGTTTCTGCGCCGTACGAGAGGCGTTTGAAAGCAGGAGACGGCGCCGAGCCTATCGTGGCGAAAACCGTTGAATAAAAATTAATTCGGAGAAGATGATGGAAGCAAAAGAGAGAATGGAGCGGCTTGTGGAGACGCTCAACGAATACTCTTATCAGTATTATACTTTGGACAATCCTACCGTTGCCGACGCGGAATACGACAAAATTTACGACGAGCTTGTCGCTTTGGAAAAATCGCTTGGTTATACGCTCGACAACTCTCCTACGAAAAGAGTGGGCGACGTCGTGCTCAAAGGGTTCAACAGCGTCAGGCATTTGGGCAGACTGTATTCTCTGGATAAATGCCAGACGAAAGAATCTTTGTCTGCATGGCTTGATAAACTCGTCAAGTTTTGCGGCTATATGCCGAAATGTTCTCTTGAATATAAATTCGACGGGCTTACGATCAATCTCGTCTACAACGACGGTATATTGCAAAGGGCGTCTACGCGAGGCAACGGTCTAGAGGGCGAAGACGTTACTCAACAGGTCAAAACCATCAAATGCGTGCCGTTGAAGATAGATTACAAGGGATTGTTGGAAGTGCAGGGCGAGGGTATAATGCGTCTTTCCGCTCTTGTGGAGTATAATTCCAGAGAGGGAGTTACTCCTCTTAAAAACGCGAGAAACGCTGTTGCCGGCGCGATAAGAAATCTCGATACCAAGGTCACTGCGTCGAGAAAACTTGAGGTAATCTGCTACAACGTCAATTATGTCGAGAGAGAATTTGCCAAAGGCTGCGAAATGATTGAATTTCTCAGATCCAACAAATTTAAAGTCAGCGACGAATTTGAATTATTCGACGAAAAAGCTGCTCTTATCGGCGCTTTGGACGGCATACAGAAAAGCAGAGACGAACTTGATTTTCTCATAGACGGAGCCGTAATAAAAGTCGACGATACGTCCATACGCGAGGATTTGGGGTATACCGAAAAGTTCCCCAAATGGGCGGTAGCTTATAAATTTCCCGCGCAGGAAACCACCACGACTGTCAAAGACGTCATATGGCAGGTGTCTCGCACGGGCAAGTTAAATCCGCTCGCGTTGGTAGAGCCTGTCGACCTTGCGGGAGTGACGGTATCGCGAGCGACGCTGTCCAATATCAGCGAGATAAGGAGAAAAGATATCCGCATAGGCAGCCGCGTTTTTATACGCAGAAGCAACGACGTTATACCCGAGATAACCGGTATTGCGCAGCATACCGAAGAATCCAGGCAAGTCGAACAGCCCAGGTTTTGTCCCGCTTGCGGCGCTCCCGTGACTGAAGAGGGCGTATTTTTGAAATGCAGCAACGCAAAGAACTGCGCTCCTGCAATCATATCCGCAATGACTCACTTCTCATCACGCGATGCTATGGATATCGACGGACTGTCGGAAAAGACGCTCGAGACTCTGTACAACGAAGGAAAGCTCAATCACTTTGTTGATATATATAAATTGCAAGCGGCCGATTTTGAAGGAATCGAGGGTTTCGGCGATAAAAAGATAGGAAATATTATCGGCGCGATAGAAAAAAGCAAAGACACAACTTTGGATAGGTTCATATATGCGTTGGGCATTCCCAATATAGGCAAAAAGGCGGCAAAACAGCTTGCGGATGAGTTCAAGACGCTAGAATCGGTAAGAAACGCAACGTATTTCGACTTGAAAGCGCTTGATGATTTCGGAGACATAATGGCAAACGGACTGCTAGATTATTGGGCGGACGGTAAGCATGGCGAAGAGGTGGACGAACTGTTGTCAAACGGCGTCAGAATTGCCGAGAAATCTACGATTGCGGGCGCATTGAGCGGCAAGAAAATCGTGCTGACAGGCGCGTTGCCCACTCTTAAGCGATCCAAGGCGAAAGAGCTTATCGAGCAAAACGGAGGAGAGGTTGCGGATTCGGTATCTAAGTCCGTCAACCTTGTCGTGGCAGGCGAGGACGCGGGCAGTAAATTGGCAAAAGCTCAAAAGTTGGGTATAGAGATAATAGACGAAGCTCAACTTTTGGTTCTGATAGGAGATTAAGACGTCTCAAAAAATTTTCAATATATTAATATTTTATAATTGACTTTAATCTTTAAACGTTGAAGTTTTAATATATATCACTTTTATGCGTTTAAGCGAGAAACGCTGACGGCAGTATTCGCGGCGATATGATTTCGTCGGACGTATAAGCGATTTGCCGAGATTGAGAAAAAACTCCTCGCGCACACATAAATATTATTATTTACTTGAAAATATTATAGATTTGTGCTATTATTAAAGCATTCCATTCAAGAAGAGGTTATATCGAAGCTACTATGTCAAAGATTATAAGCGTCGGAGGCAAAGATTACGAGATAAAAAACGCTGTGTACAGCATGACCGGTTACGGCAAGGGTACGGCAGAGAAAGACGGGCTGAAAATGAGCGTGGAGTTAAAGGCGGTAAATCATAGATTTTTGGATTTGTCGTTGAAGTCTCCCAAGGCGTTGGCTTTTGCCGACGATATGTTGAGAAAACTTATTCAGGCTAATATATCGCGCGGTCATATTGACGTTTACGTCGGTTTTGAAGACGGCAGACAGAACGGCGGAGAACTTTCTATAGATTATTCTCTTGCTGGAGAATACGTCAAAGCCGCAAACGAACTCAGCCTAAGATTCGGCGTGCAGAATAATCTTTATGCCAACGAGATATTGCGTATACCCGACGTGGTCAAGACTGCGGAGAACGAGAATGACGAAAATTTACTGACGGAACTTCTCAAAAGCGCGGCTTTGCAGGCGATATCGCAAATCAACGCAATGAAAGAAAGAGAAGGAATGGCTTTGGTCGAAGACTTGCTTTCAAAGGTCGACAACGTTGAGAGCGAATTGCCGAAAATTCAGCGTCTTGCTCCGATTGCTCTCAACGATTATAGGTCAAAACTTAGGGAAAGGATTACCGATTTTCTCAAAGAGACGCCAATCGACGAAGTCAAGATTATCAATGAGGTTGCCTTTTACAGCGACAGAGTATGTATGGACGAGGAAATCACGAGGCTATATACCCACGTTTCGCATTTCCGATCGATAATATGCGAGGGCGGCGCGGTAGGAAAGAGACTGGATTTTATCGTTCAGGAAATGAATCGCGAGAGCAATACTATCGGCAGTAAGTGCAACGACGCAGAGATAGCTAAGAGTGTAGTTTTTCTCAAGAGCGAGATAGAGAAAATACGCGAGCAAATTCAAAATTTGGGATAAACGGAGGTATGATAATGGAAGAAAAGAACGGATTGTTGATCGTTGTTTCCGGACCTTCGGGAGCGGGCAAGGGTACGGTTTTGGCTCATACGATCGCCAATTATTCCAAACTCAGATATTCGATATCCGTCACGACACGGCAGCCTAGAGGCGGAGAAAAGGATGGAGTTGAATATTATTTCAAGAGCATTGAAGAATTTGAGAAAATGATAGAAAACAACGCCTTTCTCGAATATCAGCGCGTATACGACAACTATTACGGCACTCCGATAGATAAGGTCAAAGAGCAGCTCGCTCAAGGTTACGACGTCGTATTGGAGATAGACGTCAAGGGCGCGTTGGAAGTAAAAAACAGATATCGCGAGGCGGTTATGATATTCATTTCCCCGGCTAAAAGAGAGACGATCGCCGAGAGACTGAGAAAGCGTTCTACAGAGAGCGAAGAGCAGTTGATAATACGTACTAACAGCGCGATAGAAGAAATCAAACAAGCAGTGTTTTACGATTATATAGTCGTCAACGAAGACGCGCATCAAGGCGCTATGGATATAATATCCATTATCGAGGCGGAAAAGTGCAAAATCAAAAACAACAAAAAATTTATAGACAATCTGATTTACGGAGGTAATCAATTATGATGATAGAACCACCTATCGACAAGCTTATCAAAAAGGCAGAGTGCCGCTACGCATTGGTATGCGGAGTTGCAAAGAGAGCTAGACAGCTCGAGACTCAATATCCCGATTTGTTGGAAGACAGCAAGAAAAAGGCGATCAGCTATGCCGCGCAGGAAATCTACGACGGAAGAATTGTCGTCAAGAGAGACAATCAGTAATACATACAACAGATAGATTACGGCGGAAGATGTTAACGAATTACAACGTTTTATTGGGAATCAGCGGAGGAATAGCCTGCTACAAATCCTGCGAGATAGTGTCCAGACTCAAAAAACTCGGCGCGGGCGTCGACGTCATAATGACGAAAAACGCAACCGAGTTTGTCTCGCCGTTGACTTTTGAGACGTTGTCCGCAAGACCTGTTGTCAGCGATATGTTTGATCGGGAAAGGGAGTGGGAAGTCGAGCATATAGCGCTTGCCAAAAAAGCAGATATATGTATCATAGCTCCCGCTACGGCAAACGTTATAGCCAAATTTGCGGACGGAATCGCCGACGATATGCTCACCACGACGTATCTTGCGCTCAAATGTCCGATAATAATCGCTCCGGCAATGAATACCAATATGTATGAAAACGTTGCCGTCAGAGAAAATCTTGACAAGCTTCGGGCGCGCGGAGTGACGGTTGTCGACTGCGCAGAGGGTAGATTGGCTTGCGGCGACAGCGGCAAAGGTAAGATGGCGGAACCTGTAGATATAGTAGGTAAAGTTGCCGAGATTCTATGTCCCAAGAGAGATTACGAGGGAAAGAGAGTTCTCGTTACCGCAGGCGCGACAAGAGAAAATATAGACGGCGTAAGATTTATTACCAACCGATCATCCGGAAAAATGGGGGTAGAAATCGCCAAAGCCGTGGTAAAGAGAGGCGGCGAGGCGGTGCTGATTAAGGGATTGACTCAGATTGATATCCCTTCGTATATTACGAAAGTCGTCGAAGTGACTTCAACTAGGCAGATGTACGATGCGGTTATGGAAAATTACGTCGATTGCGACGTGATAATCAAGGCTGCGGCTCCGAGCGATTACAGACCTGCAACCGAGATTAAAAGCAAGCTCAAAGGCAAACGCATAACTTTAGATTTGGTCAAAAATCCCGACATAGCTAAGGCTGTCGGAGAAGTTAAGGGCGATAGAAAACTTGTAATTTTTTGCGCAGAGACGGACAGTCTTATCGAAAGCGCAAAAGGTAAGTTGATCGGCAAAAACGCCGACGTGGTCGTTGCCAACGACGTCACGCAGAAAGGCGCCGGTTTTGACTCAGATACCAATATAGTTACGATTTTGACGAGAGATAACCGAACGGTATCCTATCCGATAATGAGCAAGAGCGAGGTCGCTCACGTTATACTCGACGAGGCGCTCAAATGATAGCAAGAGTTATCGTGGATATCAGCAACGGCGAAGTCGATAAGATTTTCGATTACGAGATACCCTCAAATCTAAACGTTGAGAAAGGCAGCAGAGTGTTGGTTCCTTTCGGTACGAAGAGAATTGAGGGCTTTTGTATTGATAAGGTTCCCTCTTCCGATGTCGCGACGCTTAAAAGCGTGGAGGGCGTGCTGGACGAATACGTCTGCATAAGCGAGGAAATGCTGGCGCTTATGCGGTATATGAAAGAGAACTTTTATATACGTTACGTAGACTGTTTAAGACTTTTTATTCCGTCAAAATTGCGCGGCGGCAGAGTAAAGGAACTTACGAGACTTTATCTCAGGCTCAATCCCGCATTCTCATATGACGAGATAGTCGACGCGTTGCCCGCTAGGGCGAAAGGGCAGCTTGCAATAATTCAGCGGCTCAAAGACGGCGGAGAATATCTTACTGCGCTTACCAACGAATATTCGGCAAGCGCGGTCAACGCTCTTGTCTCAAAGGGGCTTATCGTCAAATCGAGCGAACAGGTAGAGCGCAAACCTATGCGGTCGCTTGTCGGAGAGGAGCAGTCGCGGAAGTTGCGTCCGCAGCAAAAGACCGCGATCGACAGCGTGTTTTCAAACGAAAAGACAGTCACCTTGTTGCACGGCGTTACGGGCAGCGGCAAGACGCTGGTATATATGACGGCGATAAGCAAAGTTTTGCAAGAGGGAAAAAGCGCGATTATGCTTGTGCCGGAGATTTCTCTCACGCCGCAGATGTTGAGAAATTTCAGAGGTTATTTCGGCGACAGCGTGGCGATGCTGCACAGCGGATTGAGCGACGGCGAAAGGTTCGACGAATGGAAAAGATTGCTAAAAGGCGAAGCGAGAATCGCAGTCGGCGCCCGTTCAGCGATATTCGCGCCGCTTAAAGATTTGGGCTTGATCATAATAGACGAAGAGCACGATTCCAGTTATGTCAGCGAATCCAATCCCAGATACCGCACGGTCGACGTGGCGGAGTTTCGAGCAAGATACAACGGCGCAAAGCTAATACTGGGCAGCGCAACTCCGTCGATAGAAAGTTATCTTCGCGCCAAGCGAGGCGAATATAATCTCGCCGTGATGAGCGAGCGTATATCTGACAAGGGCATGCCCGATATACAGATAGTCAATATGTCTCACGAGTTGCTTATGGGCAACAGCGGTATTTTTTCCGCTAAGTTGGAAAGCAGTCTCAAAGAAACCGTGAGTGCGGGCGATCAAGCTATGATATTTCTCAATCGCCGCGGACATTCCTCGTTCGTAATGTGCAGAAAATGCGGCTACATAGCTAAGTGCAGCGACTGCGACGTTTCGCTTACGTATCACTCGGTCGACAATCAGCTCAAATGCCATTATTGCGGCAAAAGGTATAAGATGCTTAACTGTTGTCCCGATTGCGGAAGTTTGAACATAAAATACGGCAAGTTGGGTACGCAGAGAGTCGTAGAGGAAATCAATCGTATATTGCCCGAAGTCAAAGTGCTGAGAATGGACAACGAAACTACCGCGACCAAGACCGCATATTTGGATATCCTCGGCGCGTTTGCTGCTAAGGAAGCGCAGATACTTGTGGGAACGCAGATGATAGCGAAGGGACATGATTTTCCCGACGTGACTTTGGTAGGGATACTTGACGCTGACATGAGCCTGTATCATCAGGATTATCGATCCAATGAACGCACTTTTCAGCTTGTAACGCAGGTTGCAGGCAGAGCCGGCAGAAGCGAAAAAGGCGGCAAAGTCATTTTGCAGACGTACGCGCCGAATCACTATGTGTACCGATTTGCTTCGCGCTACGATTACGAAGGTTTTTTCGGCAAAGAAAATAATGTGCGCCAGACGACGGCTTTTCCGCCGTATACAACGATAATAAGAGTGCTTATGACATCAGAGAGCGAAGACAAAGTCATCGAGTGCGCAAAGAATATTTACAGGCAGATCAGGGAATATGCGGAGAAGAATTCAAGAGAATTTATTTATTTGCAGGCTATGCGTTCGCCGCTTAGCAGGATACAAAATAAATATCGCTATCAGATAATCGCAAGGATAGAGAGAAATAAAGAAGAGCAAATAATCGCCGAATTTTACGACGTGATAGAAAAAAGCAAGTACAGAGGAGTTTCTGTATTTGCCGAACTCAATCCGCAGAATATGGCTTAAGAAGAGGAGAGAAAATATGGCTTTGAGAGATATAGTTACGGATCCCAACGAAACGTTGAGAAAGAAATGCCGTCCCGTCGAAATTTTCGACGAAAAATTGGGCAGGATATTCGACGATATGAGGCAGACTATGAACCGCGCCGACGGAGTGGGACTTGCGGGACCTCAGATAGGATTACTCAGAAGGATAGCCGTGGTAGAGGTCGACGATTTTTATATCGAATTCGTCAATCCCGTCATCGTCAAGACGAAGGGTACTCAGGTAGGACCTGAGGGCTGTTTGAGCGTGCCGGGCAAGCAAAGCAACGTAAAAAGACCATTTAAGGTTACCGTCGAATATCAGGACAGACACGGCAAACATATGTCGGTCACGGCAGAGGGGTTTATCGCAAGGGCATTTTGTCATGAGATAGATCATCTTGACGGTATTCTCTATTATGACAAAGCAGAGAAAGATTGAGCGATATTGAGAGGTGAAAATGAGAGTATTGTTTCTTGGAACTCCCGACTTTGCCGTCAAAGCGTTGGAGAGCATATTGGATAACGGCTATGACGTCATCGGAGTTGTCACTCAACCCGATAGAAAGCGTAATCGAGGCGAGGTGACGTTCTGTCCCGTCAAACAGTTTGCATTGGACAGGAATATCAAAGTATATCAATACGAAAGCATACGCAAAGAGGGCGCGGAAGAACTTGCTGCGCTCGCTCCCGATATAATGGTCACTTGCGCATTCGGGCAGATAATAAGTCAGCAGATATTGGATATTCCTCCGCACGGCGTGATAAACATCCACGCTTCGCTTTTGCCTAAATACAGGGGAAGCAGTCCGATTCAGTGGTGTCTTGTCAACGGAGAGGAAAAGACGGGAATTACCGTTATGCGCACGGCTTTGGCGGTTGACAGCGGAGACATACTTCTGCAAAAAGAATTGGATATACTGCCTAACGAAAATGCAGGACATTTATTTGACAGATTGGCGATTCTCGGCGGACAGGCAATAGTCGAAGCGTTGGAACTTATCGAAAGCGGTCGCGATGAGTACGTTTCTCAAGACGAAAGTTTGGCTACGCATTATCCGATGATCAATAAAGAAGACGGCAAGATAGATTGGCAGGCGTCCGCAAGAGATATTTACAATAAAATGCGAGGCTTTACGCCGTGGCCGTCGGTATACACGCATCTTGACGGAAAAATATTCAAGATATTGGACGCGCGCGCGGAAAAAACTCCGGAAGATATGCAAATTTTGCCCGTCGGAGCCGTAAGGACGCGCAAATCAAGCGCGTCTGTCAAGACGGGCGACGGGGTTTTGACGTTGCTATGCGTGCAGTTGGAAGGTAAGAGAGCAATGGATATAAAGACTTTTATGCTGTCGGGAAAACTAATAGACGGCGAGGAGTTTGACCGGTGAACGATTTGATTCTGGCGCTGCAAGTGCTGCTCAATATTTATAAGAACGGCGCATTCAGCTCTATTGAACTAAATAAGTCTGTCAAAGGCGCTAGCAATCAAGCTATGGTCACAAGGCTTGTCTACGGTGTTTTGCAAAAAGACGTTCAGCTCGAATATTATCTTGGAAAAACCGTAAAAAAGCGTCCGTCGAAGACTGTATGCGTGCTTCTAAAATTGGGAATGTACTGTCTTGTTTACATAGATTCTATACCCTCTTACGCTATTGTCGACAGTTTGGTCGAAATATGCGGAAAGATCGGGAAACGGCAACTAAAAGGATTCGTCAATGCGGTGCTCAAGAATTTCGACGCGGAAAAAATTGAATTACCCAGCGGAAATATCGAGCGTCTAAGCGTGGAGTCTAGCGTTCCGCTGTGGTTGGTGGAAAAGTATTGCGATCAGTACGGATACGGCAAGACCAAAGAATTTTTGACGCATGGTCTTTTTACCAAAGAGCATTTGCGCCCCAATTTAAGGAAGTGGAAATTGAGCGATTTGCAGACGTATCTGGATAAAGAGAGAATTCCTTACGCAGTTAGTCCGCGAGGCGGTTTATACGTAGACAACTGCGCGACTGTCAGAAGACTCAATGAAGAAGGCAAGACTACTTTTCAATCCGCGACGTCTATGGCTGCGGCTCAGGCTATGGAAGTAAAAGACGGAGAAAGAATTGCAGATTTATGCAGCGCTCCGGGCGGCAAGTCTGTCTATATGAGCGAACTGGCAAGCATAGAGATTACCGCTTGCGACGTTCGCGACCACAGATTGGAATTGATAAAAAGCTACGTGTCGCGTATGTCTGCGGAGAGGATAGAAGTAAGGCTCAACGACGGCGCCGTATATAACGGTGACTTTGCGGGAGCGTTTGACAAGGTTCTTTGCGACGTGCCGTGCAGCGGCTTAGGCGTAGCGGCAAAAAAAGCCGACGTATATTTGAACGCCAGCGAGGAAAAAATCAATTCTTTGAGTCGATTGCAATACGATATTTTATGCAATGCGTCAAAATATGCGACCAAGAGGATAGTGTATTCTACGTGTACGTTATTAAGGGAAGAAAACGAGGATATTGTCGAAAAATTCATCAAAGAGAACGCGGGTTGGCAATTGGTAGAAAGTAAACAGTACTTGCCTGACGGCAACGGACAGGACGGATTTTTTATAGCGATACTCGATAAGGCAGTATGATTATGGAAGAGACAAAACTTTTGACAGATAAATCGCTTGAAGAGATTGAGAAACTGGCGGCTGATTACGGACAGCCTAAATTTCGGGCGCGTCAATTGTTTGAATGGCTAAGCAAAGGTAAAGATTTCGATGCTATGAGTAATCTTCCCAAGGCGTTTATCCAAAGTCTTAAGGATGACGGTTATAAGCCTTGCGGCGTGGAAGTTCACAGGCAATTCAAATCCCAAAAAGACGAAACAGTCAAATATATTTATAAATTGAACGACGGAAATCTTATCGAGGGCGTGCTGATGAAATATAAGTACGGCAACACGCTTTGCGTGTCCACTCAGGTAGGCTGCAGGATGAATTGTTCGTTTTGCGCGTCGGGACTTGACGGACTGATACGCAATCTTTCCGCAGGAGAAATATTGGGTCAGGTAATTGCGGTCAACGCGCTTAACGGCGGCGAGGGCAGTCGAGGCGTGACCAATATCGTGCTCATGGGCAGCGGCGAACCGCTGGATAACTATGACAACGTATGCAAATTTCTTTCTTTGGCGAGCGACGAACGAGGACTCAACGTATCCAAAAGAAACGTATCGCTGTCCACTTGCGGGCTGTGCGATAATATCAGAAGACTTGCTGACGACGGTTATTCTCCTACGCTGACAATATCTTTGCACGCGCCCAACGACGAAATGCGCAGACAGATAATGCCGATCGCAAAAAAATACTCCATTTCCGATATAATATCCGCCGTTAAATATTATTTTGACAAGACGGGAAGGCGAATAATATTTGAATATTCGATGATAGCGGGCAAAAACGATACTCCAGAGTGCGCTAGACAGCTTGCTGACGTTGTCAAAGGACTTGCCTGTCACGTCAATTTGATACCTCTAAATTACGTCAAAGAGCGAGGTTTGGACGGAAGCTCCAAGAAAGACGTATACAGATTTATGGCAATGCTGGAAAGCAGAGGTGTCAGCGCGACCGTGCGCAGAAGCATGGGGAGCGATATTGACGGCGCTTGCGGGCAATTGAGAAGGAAGATATTGGAAGATGAAAACTTATGAGATATTCGACGAGTATTACAGCGCAGATAAGGTTTATTCTCATACCCGTTACGCGGCTCGCGCGGTGATAATGCAGGATGGGCAACTATTCATCGAGCGCGCGCAAACGCCGCAGGTAATTATGTTGCCGGGCGGAGGAGTAGAGGGCGACGAGGATAATTTTGAGTGCGTTACGCGCGAATGCGCGGAGGAATGCGGAATAATTGTCAGACCCGTCGAAGAGCTTTTTAAGATAAAAGAATATTACCGCGACACAGTTTACGACAGCGTATACGTACGCTGTGAGATTGTGGGAAAGTGCGCGACTGATTTTACAGAAAACGAAAAATCAATGTCGTTGGCAAGCGGTTGGCAAAATTTTGACGCGATATTGGAAGATTTCGATAGAATAATGGCATTGTATCAAGACGGTGAAGAACTGTATTGCTGTCACAAAAGGGAACTTCTCGCAATACAGCACATATTGAACATTGTTCAGTATGCGGATAATCAAGCAAAACACAATAAGCCAACGGCTTAAAGGAGCGTAGTATCAAAGTCAGAACCAACGGACAGATAATCAAGGGAGTAGGCGGCGTGTATACCGTTGTCACGCAAGAGGGGCAAACGGTCAAATGCTTTCCCAGAGGCAAGCTCAAGCAGAACGGGGCGCTCTATATAGGCGACTTCGTGGATATCGTGTTGGACAAAGAAGGGATTATAGAGAACGTGCGCGAGCGCAAGACGCAATTGGTGCGCCCGTTTGTCAGTAACATGGACGGTATCGTCATAGTGCTTGCCCCGACACCAAAGCCAGACATGATGTTGGTCGATAAATTGATTATAGGCGCGACGGAAAACGGTATACCGCCTATAATTTGCGTAAATAAGGCTGATATGCAGGGCGCGGACGGTATAGCGCAGGAAGTTGCCGACGATTATAAGGAAATTGCCGATATACTTGTGATATCTACCCACACAAATCAGGGAATTGATCTGTTAATGCAAAAAATCAAGGGCAAGTTCATTTGTCTTGCAGGTCAATCCGCCGTTGGTAAATCGTCGTTGATCAATTGTATTTTGGGCGAAAATAAGATGAAAATCGGAGAACTGAGCGCAAAGTGCGACAGGGGAAAGAATACTACCAGGCACATAGAGATAATTACGATTGACGACGGCACTAAGATTGCGGACACTTGCGGATTCAATAAATTGGAGATACCGTTGTTTGATCCGGCTGTATTATCCACTTATTATACCGACTTCGATGAATATGCGAAAAAATGTAAGTTCAGATGCTGCAATCACTACAAAGAGAGCGATTGCGGGGTAAAAAATGCCGTCGAATGCGGCGATATCGCCATAGGACGCTATGACAGATACGTGAGACTGTTTGCTTACGTTGAAAGCCGTTGGAATAAGAGATACGATTAATTGAACATGGTTCAGTATGATTATTAATACAAAATAAATAATTAAGGAGCATATATGAGTATAAAAATTTCACCGTCGATACTTTCGGCTGACTTTGCGAATATGGGCGCAGCCGTTTCAAAACTTGCTGATTGGGGAGCAGATTGGGTGCATTGCGACGTTATGGACGGTATGTTTTGTCCCAACTTTACGTTTGGACCGCCGATGATTAAGGCGATAAGGAAGCACACGCGCTTGCCGCTGGACGTGCATCTTATGATTACCAAACCGGAAAGATATATAGACAAGTTTTTGGAAGCCGGTGCGGATATAATCACTTTCCATGCCGAAGCAAGCGAAAGCGTTGAGGAGATAATTGACACTGTTCATAGGCACGGCAAGCTCGTCGGTTTAGTGCTTAATCCAAATATAGAGGTAAATACAATAGCAAAATATTTGGATATGGTCGATTTGATAATGCTTATGGGCGTATATCCGGGATTTTCCGCGCAGAAATTTATACCCGAAACAATGGACAAGATTTCTCAGTTAAAGGATCTTATCGGCGAGAGAAACGTGCAGATAGAATTTGACGGCGGAGTCAGTGTGGATAACGTCGAGGAAATGGAGCAGCGGGGGCTGAATATCGCTGTCAGCGGCAGTTTTGTTTTCGGAGCGGAAGATCCTCAGAAAGCAATATCATCGTTAAAACGGGCAAAATAGCAATTAATTTACCGATTGTATGCGTCGTCAGGCGGGTAGAAGTGCGGTAAAACGTCAATTTAACGATGATAACGGTAGCCAGTCAAAGATATAATTTTAATGAAATACGGCGAGCGGCGGTTCGCCGTACGCTAATTAAGCGTTTTTCGTACGGAAGGAAGACGACCGTTCGCTAATTTAATTTTTTCTTTTGAAAACTCTCAAAAATACCTTGATAAATTTGGGCGGATTAATACAAATAATTCTCATAAAGCCAATACCTCCATGCTTTACTGCAATATATGCGAAGACTTATTGGCGCGTTACCCGAATAATTAAACGTTGTTACCGATTGCGGTAACAGGGCAATAAAAAACACTCTGCTAGCAGAGTGTTTAATAGTCATATATTTTGCTTTGATTAAGCGCGTTCTACAGCGCCGCTGCGCAAACATCTGGTGCATACGTACAGGCTTTGCGTGGAACCGTTGTTGTTGACCACCTTAACTTTTTGTACGTTTGCTCCCCAACTTCTTCTATATTTACGATTGGAGTGGCTTACTTTATTTCCGCTTTGTTGTCCTTTACCGCAGATAGCACATACTTTAGACATACTTGATACCTCCATTAAAATCTTGCCTAAATATAATAGCATTCTATTTTGACAAAAGCAAGAGAATAACGCCAACTTTTTCAATTTTTTTCATAAAATCTTCTTAAATTACCTATAATAAATTGATAGGGGCGCTAAAATACAAAAAAACGCTTGCATATAAAAAGACTTTTTGTTAAAATTACAGTGTATGGCAGTAAAGACATCTAATTATTACGGTAGAATAATTATTACAGATAAAGCTATATCGATGATGGCGCATTTTGCGGCGGCCGATTGTTACGGCGTCGTAGATCTTGTGTCGCGCAAATTGAGTGACAGTATCAGTGAGTTTTTTAATAAGTGCCCTTCCGGAAAAGGGGTAAAAATAGTCACTCTCAAAAATAAGATTAATATTGAACTTTTCGTTGTCCTCAGAGAGGGCGTAAATATAGATGCCGTGAGTGATTCCATTAAGAGTACGGTAAGATACAACGTGGAGACTTATACGGGCATGAGAGTTGACAGTGTGACTGTCAACGTGGTGGGTGTAAAAGTTTAATCGGAGATTAGAATGAAAATTTTGGATAGTGCCAAGATATTGGAGATGATCGACGGGGGTTACAGATACCTCAAAGCCAATAAGGCTATGGTCGATTCTCTGAATGTCTTTCCGGTCCCCGACGGAGATACCGGAACCAATATGTCGCTGACAATGGCGTCGGCGGTAAAAGAAGTCAAGTCTGTAGAGACTGACGATATAAGAGAGATTTTAACTGCGTATTCCCGCGGCGCATTGAAGGGCGCGAGAGGAAATTCGGGTGTTATATTATCACAAATTATCAAAGGGCTTGCGGTTGTGCTGGCAGATGAAAAAGCAATCACGACCAAGGCGTTTGCCAATGCTCTGAGATATTCAAGAGAAGTTGCTTACAATGCGGTTACTAAGCCAAAAGAAGGCACGGTTTTGACAGTTATCAGATATATGGCTGAAAATGCGCCGTCAATCGCAAGCAAAAACGCTTCGTTTATTAATTTTTTCGAACAACTGATAAAAAAAGGCGAAGAAATTCTCCAGAAAACTCCCGATATGCTTCCCGTTTTGAAGCAAGCCGGAGTGGTAGACGCGGGCGGAAAGGGACTTTTATGCGTATTCCAAGGATTCTATAATGCTTTGGCAGGCGTGGATATTCCCGAAGAAATAGAAGAAAGCGATAGCGTCGTAGTTCCTACTCCGATTTTGGATGCATTCGGCAACGACGAGCATGATTTGGATAATATCAAATATGCTTATTGCACCGAGTATTTTGTGATTAATCTCAAAAAACACGTTACCGAAGAAGATATAGAAAAATTAAGAGATAAATTGATGGCGATCGGCGATTGCGTAATAGTAATCGGAGACGTAAATCTTATAAAAGTCCACGTTCACACCAATCAACCTAACAGAGCGTTATACAATGCGTTGCAATTGGGCGAACTCGATAAGGTCAAGATAGAAAATATGCTCGAGCAGCACAGAGCGCTGCTTGCGGAAAGAGAAAAGGCAAAGAAGCCTATCGGCGTTATTTCCATATGCGCCGGCGAAGGTATTGCCAATATTTTCAAAGAGTTAACTATCGACGAAGTTATCGAGGGCGGACAGACTATGAATCCAAGCGTCGAGGATATACTCAATGCCGTTGAAAAAATCAATTCTGACAACATAATTATTCTTCCCAATAATAAAAATATCATTATGGCGGCTGAAAAGGTCAAAGAATTGACAGAAAAGAATGTTTTTGTAATACCTACGGTCGAAGTCGCGCAGGGAATCAGAGCCGCTTTTGCTTTTGACGTAAATCAGTCGGTAGAGGTCAACGTTGCGGAAATGACAGCGTCTTATGAGGATTTGAAATGCGGTCAAATCACCAATGCGGTAAGAAATACTAATCTCGATGGATTTGAGATCACAGAAGGCGATATAATCGGTCTCGACGGCAAAACTA
Organism: uncultured Clostridia bacterium; assembly: GCA_947246685.1. Taxonomy (GTDB): domain Bacteria; phylum Bacillota; class Clostridia; order Christensenellales; family UBA3700; genus RACS-045. Next base: position 111,216 of record CAMXSN010000001.1, read on the forward strand.
TTATTGCCGATTCCAAGAGTGTAGAAGAGACTGCGCTTGCCGTGATAGATAAACTTGTCGACGAGTGGAGCGAAGTAATAACTCTTTATTATGGAGAGGGGGTAAGCAAAAAAGACGTTGAGAAGCTCTCGGCTAAGCTGAAAGAAAAATATGAAGGCTTTGACGTGGTTAGCTATTTTGGCGGACAGCCTCACTATTACTATCTGATATCGGTAGAGTAATCGTAATATAGACATATTGAACATTGTTCAAATATTTTATCAAATCATACGTTTTGATATTTTTCGATAAACGTTAAAAATTATTATACGTATTTTAATAATATGCAAATTTCAATTTGCATATTATTTTTTCTTTATGATAAAAATTATACCCAATTACGCTTATAATCGCGTATTTAGCATATATTTATCATACTTATCGGCGTAAATATTGCTTTTATAGGAAAAAAGTTCCCGTTGGCTAGTTTGTATGATCAATACAACCATATAAGCATTCGAGCATTTATGCGGCGCCGTTTATCGCCGCACTTATAAGATTGCGCAAACTGAACTGTGTTCAATATGTTACGGCGGCAAAAATATATTGACGTCAAGCGCGCTTGACTGCAAATTAAAAAAGCGTTATAATCAAAGATATGGAATTGATAGACATCAAAGGCGTGGGAGAAAAAACTCTCGAGAAACTTAAAAAGATTGGCATAGAGAGCGTTCGCGACGTGATTTATTTTTATCCCAAATTTTATTGGGATATGACCAAAGAGACGGATCTCAACGAGATAGAGAGCGGCGATTACGTTTTGCTAAGAGGAGAGTTGACGTCTGTCAGCGGCTTGATTAGGGCAAAGCGCGGATTGTCGTTTTGCACGGCGACTTTGAATACGCAGGGTAAGAAGATTAAACTTACGTGGTTTAATTCTCCGTTCGTCGTAGGGCTTATCAAACAAAAAGGCGAATTCTTGTTTTGGGGTAAGGCAAGGCTTAACGGAAAGAAAATCGAGATGTCCAATCCGAGTTTTGAAAAAGCCGAAGTTAATAAGAGATTGCAGGGAATAGTGCCCATTTATCCGCTTAAAGACGCGGTAGGTCAGCAACTTTTTAGAAATATAGTCCGACAGTGTCTCGACGGCTGCGCTGTGGCGAGCAAGCTGGATTCTTATGCCGATATGTCGCTGGACACAGCGTTCAGGATCGTTCACGAACCTATGGATATGACGGACTGCAAGCGTGCCAGAACCAGGATAGCAATCGAAGAGTTGGTCTATCAGATAGTCGCTTACAGAATAATCAAGAATAACTCCGACAACAAGAAACTCATTCCTTACGGTCTTTCTTACGAGGACATAGCCGCGGACGTAGCGTCGCTGCCTTACGCGCTTACTCCCTCGCAGGACAAGGCTATAAAGGAAATCGTTAAGGATCTGCAAGGAGAGCGGCATACCAACAGGATGCTTATGGGCGACGTCGGCTCGGGCAAGACGGTCATTGCGTTGCTTACCTGTCTATTTGCCAAGAAATGCAAGAAACAGTCTGCGCTAATGGCTCCTACGGAAATTCTTGCGCGTCAGCATTACAAGACAGCTTTGAATTTGTTTTCGGACAGGTTAAAGGTGGCGCTGCTGACGGCTTCGACGCCTTCGGCGGATAAAAAACAGATTATTTCCGACTTACAAAAAGGCGAAATCGACTTGATAATAGGCACTCATGCGGTGCTCAACGATAAAGTTAAGTTTAACAACTTGGGACTGATAGTTATAGACGAACTGCATAGATTCGGCGTAAGGCAGAAGAGTAAACTCGAGGACAAAGCCGTCGGAGTTGATACTTTGGTAATGAGCGCGACGCCCATACCCAGAGCGCTGGCGCTGTCGATATACGGGGATTTGGATATGTCCGTATTGCAGCCTAGAGACGGCACCGGCGATAATATTACCACTTTCGTCATGGGCGACGACAAACTCAAAGGTCTTTACAAATTTATTATCGAGCGCGTTTCATACGGCGAACAGGCTTATATCGTATGTCCGCTCGTCGAGGACAGCGAAGGATTGGAAGTATTTTCGGCAAAAATGCTCTATAAGCAACTTGTTAAAAAAGAACTTGCAGATGTCAACGTGGGGCTAATTTACGGCAGCATGAAAGATAAGGAAAAGAGCGAGATAATGTCCAGATTCTATGCCGGAGAAATCGACGTGTTGATCGCGACGTCGGTCATCGAGGTCGGCATAGACAGTCAGAAAGCCAGCGTGATGGCAGTTCTCAACAGCGACAGGTTCGGTTTGGCGGCGCTGCATCAGCTTAGAGGCAGGGTGGGGCGTAATCCGAATATTCGCTCGTACTGTTTTTTGCATACGTCCAAGCAAGACGAAAATTTGCGTTTGGAAGCTCTTAAAGAAAACAAAGACGGCTTAAAGATTGCGGAGATAGACGCCGATATGAGAGGCTACGGCGATTTTCTCGGCATAAATCAGAGCGGCGGAAGCGGCAAGATCGGAGTATTTGTCAACAAGCGGCTTATCGAACAGTGCAAGAAAATAGCCGATTCTTTAATGGACGAAGGGGATATTTATTCCGAATACGACGAAATGCTTGCAAAATTTCTCTCTGCGCTCAAAGGCGTATCTCTTAATTGATATAAATAAATTATAATTTTGCGCGCGTATTTCATAGACAGAATGTCGGTTTTTGTATTATACTATGCGTATGAGACTTTTCGCATACGCACGTGATTTTTATCGCAAAGTCGCACGCGCAAGCGTCAATCTCGGTAATTTAGAAATTTGTTAAAGGAAATTTATGATCAAGAAGTTTAAGTTGCCCGGCGGTATGCAGGATCATCTTCAATCCGACTGTTATTCGAGAAGAACGGTCGAAGATACGCTTATGGATTCGTTCAGATATTACGGATATACGGAGATCGAGTCTCCTATATTGGAAAGATACGAGTTGTTTGACAGCGGCGTCGGCAGGGTAGAACTTAACAAGTTGTTTAAGGTCACGGATGTCGACGGCGATTTGCTGATTCTCCGACCCGACATCACAATGCCCATATCCCGCATAGTTTGCACCAAACTTCCGGAAGGCTGTCACAAACTTTGCTATCTCGGCAAGTCGTTCAGCGCTTTGGAAAACGAAGGCAAACTTAGGGAGTTTACTCAGGCAGGCGTGGAAATCATGGGGGCGTCGGGCAACGGCGTCGATATAGAAGTCGTAATGCTTGCTATCAAAAGCCTGCTTGCGGTAGGACTTGAAGATTTTCAAATCGAGATAGGTCACGTGGGATTTTTTAAGGGGCTGCTCGACGATTTCGACGTAAACGAAGAAGACAGAGAAATGCTCGTCAATTCCATAGAATCCAAAAACGGTATCAAGCTGTATTCGCTGTCGTCGGATATAAACAAGCGTCTTTTGGACAGTCTTGCAAGACTGCCTATGCTATTCGGCGGCGAAGACGTCTTAAAAGAGGCGGAAAACATGTGCCTCAACGACGAAATGCGCGCGGCGGTAGACAATTTGAAATGCGTATACGAGGGTATAAGGCAGCTTGGCTTCGACAAATACGTATGTTTTGATATGAGCATAGTAGGCAAGATGAAGTATTACTCGGGTATGGTGATGAGAGGTATTATCAACAATCTAGGCAGGGCGATACTTTCAGGCGGACGCTACGACGGGCTGTGCGACTCTTTCGGCATACACGTTCCCGCGGTAGGTTTCGCTATCGGAATAGGATATCTGACAAGAGCGCTTGGCAATCAAGGAAAACTGCGGGAAATGCCGGATGCGGAAATAATAGTGGGTTATGAACCGCGATTGATGGACGATGCCGACCGTCTTGTGGCGAGTTATAGGGAACAAGGCGTCAATGCGATAAGCAGTTTTGCCACGACGGAAAAGCAGCTTGTCAAGTGCAAGGAAGCCGTCGGAGCAAAGAAAGCCGTTTTCGTAAGCGCTGACGGAAATAAGGAGATAGGCTGATGGCAGATAAAGTTACGTTTGCTTTGGCAAAGGGTAGGCTTGCGGAAAAATCCGTCGACGTTTTGGAAAAGTGCGGTATAGACTGCCGCAGAATATTGGAGCCGACGAGAAAACTTGTTATGAGCGACGCAAGCGGTAATTTTGAGTTTATATTCGTCAAACCGAGCGATGTTCCCATATACGTCGAGCACGGCGTTGCGGACATAGGCGTCGTCGGCAAAGACACGCTTCTCGAAGAGGGAAGAGACGTATACGAACTCATCGATTTGGGTTTTGCAAAGTGCAGACTTTGTTTGGCAGGGCATAAGGAAACGGATCTGTCGCGTCGCAAAAATACATTGCGCGTGGCGACTAAATACGTCAACGTTGCAAGAGAGTATTTTGACGCAAGAGGACAGAATGCCGAGATAATACCGTTGCACGGATCTATCGAACTCGGACCGATAGTAGGACTGAGCGATATAATTTTGGATATAGTAGAGAGCGGTAAAACGCTGCAGGAAAACAACCTGAGCGTGCTCGAAGAGATAGTCAACTGTTCTGCGAGACTAATAGTCAACAAAGTCAGTCTCAAGACAAAAGCTGACGTGATCAAACCGCTTGTCGTAAAGATAGACGGCGTGATTAAAGCCGCCGAATAATTTAGCGAGGATAAGAAATGATACCGATATTGAGATACGGCAAAGACGATACGACGAGAGTTTTCGGCAGAACGCAACTGGATAATCGCGAATATATCGCCGCGGTCGACGGGATAATATCCGACGTGCGGAATCGCGGAGACGAGGCGCTGTTTGAATACGCTCTAAAATTCGATGCTCAGCAGATCGATGCCGACAGCGTGCTGGTGTCGCAGAGCGAGATTGACGACGCGTACGGCAAAGTCGACGAAGCTTTGATCTCGTCTATCCGCAGGGCAAAAGCAAGTATATTGGATTATCACTCAAGACAGAGAGAAAAGTTCGCCAATGAATTTTTTGAAGGCGGCAACAGCGCAACCAGCAGGTTGGGATGGATATACAGACCGCTTGCAAGGGTGGGACTGTACGTGCCGGGCGGAAAAGCCAGCTATCCTTCGACGGTGCTTATGACCGCGCTACCCGCTATAGCAGCCGGAGTAAAAGAAGTCGAGGTCTGCACGCCTAACGTCAATAATCCTGCAATACTCGTGGCTTGCAGAGAATGCGGAATAGACAAGATATATAGAGTAGGCGGAGCGCAAGCGATAGCCGCGATGGCTTACGGCACTCGTTCTGTGCCGCGAGTGGATTTGATAGCCGGTCCGGGTAACGTGTTTGTCACGCTTGCTAAAAAGCAGGTGTTTGGACACGTTGCAATAGATATGATAGCAGGTCCGAGCGAAATTCTGGTTATTGCGGACGATACCGCAGACGCTAAATTGGTGGCGAGCGATTTGCTTTCTCAGGCAGAACACGACGAGCTTGCCGCAAGCATACTGGTCACGACAAGCGAGCGCATAGCAAAACTTGTGGCAGAGGAATTGGACAGCCAAAGCGCAGTTTTGGAAAGACGGCGTATTATCGAAAAATCTTTGTCGTCAAACGGAGCTATAATCTTAGCAAAAGATATTGACGAGGCGATACAAATAGCCGACAGAGTCGCGCCCGAACATTTGGAGATATGCGCGGAAAACGCCCGCGAAATCGCTATGCGAATTTCTAATGCGGGTGCTATATTCGTAGGCAATTATTCTCCCGAACCATTGGGCGATTATTTTGCAGGTCCGTCGCACGTATTGCCCACGAGCGGAAGCGCAAGATATTCTTCGGTGCTGTCGGTCGATACTTTTATGAAGAAGATAAGCTATATCGAGTATTCTGAGCGCGACTTGCTCTCGGCCGCGGACGATATAATAGGTCTTGCCGAAAGCGAGGGCTTTACCGCTCACGCCAATACCGTCAAATTGAGAAAGGGCGGAAAACAATAAAATTCACAGAGCACGGATTTTATATCCGCGCAAAAAAGGAGATCGTTATGAGAAAAGCCGAATTGGTGAGAGACACCAAAGAGACCAAGATAAGATTGGCGCTTGATCTTGACGGACAGGGAAATTATGCAGTTAACACCGGCATAGGATTTTTTGACCATATGATGACGCTGTTTGCCTGTCATTCGGGATTTGATTTTTCAGTAGCGTGCGACGGCGACGTGCGCGTCGACGGACACCATTCGGTGGAAGACGTGGGAATCGTTCTCGGCAAAGCGCTTGTACAGGCGGTGGGCGATAAAGTCGGAATCAAGAGATATGCCAGCATTTCTATACCTATGGACGAGAGTTTGGCAAACGTGACAGTAGATTTCAGCGGCAGACCGTATCTCGTGTTTAACGCGCAGGAAATGACCGGCAAAGTCGGGGATTTCGATATCGAGCTTGTCGAGGAATTTTTCCGTGCAGTGGCAAATTACGGCGGATTGACTTTGCATATTAATTTGTTATACGGCAGCAATAATCACCACAAGATCGAGGCAATATTCAAGGCGTTTGCAAGAGCGATCAAAGAAGCTGTGACCGTTGTCGGCGATAAATTGCCTTCGTCAAAAGGCGTGTTGGAATGATAGCGATAATAGATTACGGAATGGGCAATCTCAGGAGTGTCCAAAAGGCGTTTGAGTATTTAGGAAAACAAGCTGTCATCACAGACAAAGCAAGCGATCTAATCGACGCTAGCCACGTTGTGCTTCCCGGCGTAGGAGCCTTCAAAGACGCAATTTGCGCATTGAAAGGCAGCGGAATTGTAGACGCGTTAAAGAGAGAAATCGACAAGGGCAAACCGTTTTTGGGCATATGCCTAGGCATGCAAATGCTTTTGGACGTCAGCCGCGAGGACGGCGAGCACAAAGGATTGGGACTGATTGGCGGAGAGGTCGTACGTTTTCAGACAAAGCTCAAAGTTCCTCATATAGGTTGGAATGAAGTCAAGTTGAAAAAACGCACTCCGCTGTTTGAAGGCGTCGACGACCTTAATTTTTATTTCGTTCACTCGTATCATGCCGACGGCTGTCGCGCAGAAGACGTGGAGACAACGTGCGATTACGGATATGAATTTGTTTCGTCTGTCAACAAAGACAACGTCTGGGGAGTACAGTTTCATCCGGAGAAGAGCGGCGATGCGGGACTTAACCTTTTGAGCAATTTTGCGCGTCTGAGTTGAATGTTGGGAAGAGGAGAAAGATATGATATTATTTCCTGCGGTAGACGTATTGGATAACAAAGCGGTTAGACTGCTCTATGGAAAGAGAGATATGGTCACCGTGTACGGAGAACCTGTCGAGACTGCGTTGAAGTGGCAGCAGACGGGCGCCGAATATTTGCATATCGTCGATCTCAACGGAGCGTTCGACGATAGCGACGTCAATAAAAAAACCTTGATCGATTTGGTCAAAAAAGTGTCAGTTCCCGTGCAGCTCGGGGGCGGAGTAAAGACTTTCGATAAGATAAAATATTATCTTGAAGAAGTAGGCGCAAGCAGAGTTATAGTGGGTACCGCATGCGTCAGCAGTCCCGATTTGATGGATAAGGCTTGCGCAAAGTACGGCAGTAAAATAGCTTGCGGTATCGACGCAAAAGACGGATTCGTCGCGATAAAAGGGTGGGTGGAGAAAAGCAGGCTAACTCCGCTGCAAGTCGCGTTGGATATGAAAGCAAGAGGCGCAGATACGGTTATTTATACTGATATAGACAGAGACGGCGCGCTTTGCGGAGTCAATCTTAAATCAACGGTAGCGCTATCAGAGCAAAGCGGAATGAATATTATAGCAAGCGGCGGCATGGCTGCGCTCGACGACGTCAAGGCAGTCAGAGACAGCGGTATATACGGCGCTATTCTCGGCAGATCAATCTACACGGGCGCAATCAATTTGACAGAGGCGTTATCGCTCTGTAAATAAACTAAAAGGTGTCAAATGCTCAATAAGAGAATAATTCCCTGTCTTGACATCAACAAAGGCAGAGTTGTCAAGGGGGTAAATTTCGTCAATTTAATAGACGCGGGCGATCCCGTGCAAGTCGCTAAGGCTTACAACGAAATGCGGGCGGATGAAATAGTCTTTTTGGATATCACCGCTACGCACGAGGGAAGAGCCACGCTCTACGACGTTATCGCGCGCGCGGCAGAGCAGGTATTTATACCGCTGACGGTTGGCGGCGGCATATCGTCGGTAGAGCATTTTCGCGCTTTGCTTAATCTTGGCGCGGACAAGATCAGTATCAATTCTTCGGCGGTGCGCAATCCTGATCTTATCACCGAAGCGGCTTTGAAATTCGGCAGACAGTGCGTTGTAGTTGCAATCGACGCAAAGAGCAACGGCAGGGGGGCTTTTGACGTATATCTCAACGGCGGACGAATCAATACGGGTATTGACGCGATCGAATGGGCTATCCGAGCCGAGAAAAACGGAGCCGGCGAGATTTTGCTTACGTCTATGGATTGCGACGGAACAAAACGCGGATATGATTTGGATTTGACCAAGAGAGTTTGCCAAGCGGTCAATATTCCCGTTATTGCAAGCGGCGGCGCGGGAGAGATGAAACACTTTGCCGAAGTGTTGGACGAGAGCGTTGGCGCGGACGCGGCTTTGGCGGCGTCGCTTTTCCATTTCAAAGAATTGGAGATTAAGACGCTCAAAGAATATCTCACCGATAAAGGCATTGCCGTAAGAAAATAAAATATTAACAGCGGTTGTTACGACTGTTTTCAGTCGGTCATTAGCAGTTGAATCGGTAACCTATATTCTTGGCGATTCAAATTGATAATATATAGGAGAATAATATGCAAGATATTCAATTAAAATACGACGACAGAGGACTTATCTGCGCTATTGCGCAGGATGCTTACACAGGCGAAGTGCTGATGCAGGCATATATGAACGAAGAGGCAGTAAAGGCTACGCTTGACAGCGGGTATGCGCATTATTACAGCCGTTCAAGAAAATGCCTGTGGAAGAAAGGCGAAACGTCGGGACATCTGCAGAAAGTCAAAAAAATAACCTACGATTGCGATTGCGACTGTCTGCTGTTGGCTATCGAGCAGATTGGCGCGGCTTGTCATACCGGCAACAGAAGCTGTTTTTATAGACAGCTCAAAGAATTTGAATTCGTACCGGATTACAAAGTGATATTTGAAGACGTAGAGACGATTAGAGACAGGCAAATTGCGCCCGTAGAAGGCTCGTATACAAATTATCTGTTTGATAAGGGCATAGAGAAGATCTGTAAGAAAGTGGGAGAAGAGGCTACGGAGACTGTGGTAGCAGCGGTAGCAGGCAAAAAGAACGAACTCATCGGCGAAATGTCGGATTTGCTTTATCACGTACTTGTGCTCGCGCAGGCAAGCGGCATTTCCGTTTGGGATGTCTTTCAGGAAGTTATGGCGCGCAAAGGCAAGGCTCCCAATCCCAAATATGCCGACAGCAATATAGAATCCAATACCGATAAGATAAAGCAGGAAAATAACTAAAATTCTATAAAACTTTCGCAGTACTATAATTATATAGAATGCAAATAACTGATTAAATTTATAAAAAAGAGAGTTGCGGCTCTCTTTTTCTGACAAAAGTAAATATCGTAAATAGATTAAACTCTTGCAATATCTATATTAATATGTTAAAATATATAGAAATATAAAATCTAGATGCTTAATTTAAGCGAAGGAGCGCCCTATGGGAAAGAGAACACTTTTATCGTTCAGTCCGCAGATCAAGGTCATTGACGCAACGCTGAGAGACGGAGGTCTTGTCAATAATTTTTATTTTGAAGACGATTTTGTCAAAAAGCTTTATCAGACCAATATTCAAGCAGGCGTGGATTATATGGAGTTTGGCTATAAGGCGTCGGCGGAGATTTTTGACAAAAACAAGTTCGGCAAATGGAAATTCTGCGACGAAAAGGATTTGAGAGACGTAGTCGGCGACAACGATACAGACTTAAAGATCGCCGTTATGGCGGACGTTGGCAGAACTGACGCCGATAAAGACATTATTGCTAAAGAAGACAGCGTGATCGATATGGTCAGGGTGGCTAGCTATATCAATACCATTCCCGCAGCAGTGGAGATGGTGGAGAATTGCGCAAAAAAAGGATACGAAACGACCGTTAATATAATGGCGATTTCGCATGCGAACGACAGCGACCTCGAAGAGGCATTGGATATTATCGGCAATTCTCCTGCCGACGGCGTATATCTTGTGGACAGCTACGGATCGCTGTATCCCGAACAAATTAGAAGACTAGCAGATAAGTACCTCAATATGGCTGCAAAATACGGTAAATTCGTGGGTATTCACGCGCACAACAATCAACAGCTTGCCTTTGCAAACACGATAGACGCGGTTGCATGCGGCGTCAATTATCTGGACGCCACCGTCAATTCTCTTGGCAGAGGAGCGGGTAATTGCCCGTTGGAACTCTTGCTCGGTTTTCTCAAAAACCCAAAATACAAGCTGCATCCCGTGTTGAAATTTATCGAAGATGAGATGCTGCCGCTCAAAGAAAAAGGTCTCGTATGGGGCTACGATATACCGTATTTGATCACCGGCGTACTCGACAGACATCCGTCGGGCGCAATAGATTGCATCAAGAAAGACCGCAAAGATTACGCAAACATTTATCATGAATTGATGGGATTGGAGTAATATTTCCGCGCGGTACTAAGATAAATTGCCCGACGAAAAGCAATTTTTACCACGTAGCGGAACAGTAAAAATACTTGACAATACGGCTAAAATATTATAATATTAATTAATGTATGTACTTAACGATGGAGTAGTTTATGAAATTAAACGGTTCGCAAATCTTAATAGAATCTTTGTTGGAACAGGGCGTTGACACGATATTCGGTTATCCGGGCGGCTCTGTTTTGAATATTTACGACGCTCTTTACTCTTATCAGGACAGGCTCAAACACGTGTTGACCGCACACGAGCAGGGAGCGGCGCACGCAGCCGACGGCTATGCCAGAGCGACGGGCAAGGTGGGCGTAGTGCTTGCTACTTCCGGTCCCGGCGCGACAAATCTTATTACAGGCATAGCAACGGCGTTTATGGACAGCGTGCCGATGGTTGCCATTACGGGCAACGTAGGCACCAGTCTTATCGGTTTGGATTCTTTCCAAGAGGTTTATATTGCAGGTATAACCATGCCGATAACCAAACACAACTTTGTAGTCAGAAAAGTTGAGGAACTTCATGACGTAATGAGAGAGGCGTTCAGGATCGCTAAGAGCGGCAGACCCGGTCCCGTTCTCGTCGACATTCCCAAAGACGTTACTTCCAATACGTGCGAATTTGCTCCAATGCCTAAGTCCGAAGCGTCGGCATATCCGCAGGCATCTGACAGCGCGATCGCGCAGGCGGCAAAATTGATTAACGCGGCAAAAAGACCGGCGGTTCTTTTCGGCGGAGGAGTATTGATTTCTCAGGCAGAAAAGCAGTTGTTGGAATTTATCACTAAGGCGCAAATACCCGCTACCCACACGCTTATGGCTGCGGGAGTTCTCGGTTGGGGAGAGAAACTCAACTTGGGACTTATCGGTATGCACGGCAGTATGTCTGCAGGCAGAGCAATTGCAGGCAGCGATTTGGTAATTGCAGTCGGCACGAGGTTTTCCGATAGAGTCGCTACTGCAAAAGAGAAATTTATCAGAGAAGCAAAAGTTATACATATAGATATCGACGCGGCGGAGATAAATAAAAACGTTGCGAGCGATTTGAGCGTAGTCGGCGACGTAAAGGAAGTGTTGAATAGACTTCTTCCGTTAATAAAGACGGCGCGTCACGACGAATGGATTGCGCAGATAGCCGAGTGGAAAAAGTTCGATTACCGTCCAAAAGACAAAGAGGGCGTGTTGAGACCTCACCAAATAATTCAGGCTGTATGCGACGAAATCGGAGAAGACGGAATAATCGTCACAGACGTAGGACAGCACCAAATGTGGGCGGCACAATATTCCAAGCGCACTAAGTGCAGAAGTTTTCTCACTTCGGGCGGACTTGGCACGATGGGATACGGCTACGGCGCTTCTATCGGCGCGCAGACAGCTTATCCGGATAGAAAGGTTGCGCATATTACGGGCGACGGTTCTTTCCATATGAATCTCAACGAACTTTGCACAAGCGTAAGTTTTGGACTTCCCATAGTCAGCGTGGTTATCAACAACAACGTATTGGGTATGGTAAGACAGTGGCAGACCCAGTTCTACGGCAAGAGATATTCGCAGACGACTTTGGACAGGGCGACGGATTACGTCAAACTTGCTGAGGCATTCGGCGGAAAGGGATTCAGAGCAAGCACTCTCGACGAACTTAAAAAAGCTCTCAAAGAGGCTTACGCTTCCGGACAACCTTGCATTATCGAGGCGCTTATCGACAAAGACGAGAAAGTTTTGCCTATGATACCCGCGGGACAGAGCATAGACGAGATAATAATGTAATCAATGTTTAGGAAATACTAAGCACTGGAATATAATTTTATATTTTCGGAGGATACAAAAATGATAAAGAAGTATTATGATACCGATTGCGATTTGAAGATGCTTGACGGCAAGACCGTTGCGGTAATCGGTTTCGGTTCGCAGGGACACGCTCACGCAATGAACCTTGCTGACAGCGGAGTAAACGTAGTAGTAGGTCTGAGAGAGGGTTCCAGACATACGAAGAAGGCTTTGGATGCAGGTCTTAAAGTTATGTCCGTATCCGATGCGGCAAAGGCGGGCGATTTGGTAATGATGCTCGTTCCCGACGAGACTTGCGCGGATATTTACGACGCCGAAGTCAAGCCGTTTATGACTGCAGGCAAAGTGCTTATGTTTGCTCACGGACTCAACATTCATTTCAAGTTGATCAAACCGTCTAAAGATATCGACGTAATAATGGTTGCTCCCAAGGGACCGGGTCATACCGTAAGAAGCCAGTACGAAGAAGGCAAGGGCGTTCCTTCGCTTATCGCAGTATATCAGGACGCTTCGGGTAAAGCAAAAGATTATGCTTTGGCATATGCAAGCGGCATCGGAGCCGGCAGAGCGGGTATTTTGGAGACGACTTTCAGAGAAGAGACGGAGACGGATTTGTTCGGCGAACAGGCAGTTCTTTGCGGCGGCGTAACAGAATTGATGAAAGCAGGTTTCGACACGTTGGTTGAGGCGGGATATGCTCCTGAAATGGCTTACTTTGAATGTATTCACGAGATGAAACTTATCGTAGACCTTATCAATAAAGGCGGTTTCGAGACCATGAGATATTCTATATCCAATACCGCTGAATACGGCGACTATCGCACTGGAAGAAGACTTATCACCGAAGATACGAGAAAGGAAATGAAGAAGGTTTTGAGAGAAATCCAAGACGGTACTTTCTGTTCGGAGTGGATGACGGAGAACAAGAGCGGCAAGTGCGCTCACTTCTATGCAACACGTCAGTTGGAGCTTGAGCATCCGCTTGAAAAAGTCGGCAAAGAACTCCGTACGATGATGAGCTGGTTGAAGAAGTAAAATACGTATACGGAGTCATTCGTATATTAAATTATCAAATAAGTATAGTCGAATAAGCTGTTTATTTAATAAATGGCTTATTTGACTAAGTACGCGAAGACTATTTTTTGTCTTTGCGGCAAACATATATATATTATATCTAACGTGATAATAGATAAATCAAAATAAATCGAGCATTTATCAATGCAAAGGAAATTATTATGGCTTTGAGAAGTGAATATCTGACAAAAGGCGTCGAGACGGCTCCGCAAAGGTCGTTGTTGTACGCTTGCGGCTACACAAAGGAAGAACTTGACAGACCGCTTATCGGCGTTGTCTCGGCTTACAGCGATATTGTGCCCGGTCACATACATCTCGACAAAATCACCGAGGCTGTCAAGGCGGGCGTGAGACTTGCCGGTGGCACTCCGATAATGGTGCCTTCGATAGGAGTATGCGACGGCATAGCGATGGGACATATCGGAATGAAGTATTCGTTGGCGTCGAGAGAATTGATTGCCGACAGTGTGGAGACGATGACAATGGCGCACTGTTTCGACGGTTTGGTGCTTGTGCCCAACTGCGATAAAATCGTGCCCGGCATGGTTATGGCGGCGGTCAGAATGAACGTTCCTGCAGTCGTTGTCAGCGGAGGTCCTATGATGGCGGGTACCGTCTGCGGTCAAGAGACGTCTCTGTCAAAGATGTTTGAAGCGGTCGGCGCGAGAAAAGCCGATATGATCGACGATAAAGAACTTCTCGAATACGAAGAGAATTGCTGTCCGTCCTGCGGATCGTGCTCGGGCATGTATACTGCAAATTCTATGAATTGTCTGTGCGAGGCTATCGGTATAGCTTTGCCGGGTAACGGAACTATACCTGCGGTCATGAGCGGAAGAATCGCGCTTGCCAAGCATGCGGGTATGGCAATCATGGATTTGGTGAACAAAGGCGTCAAAGCCAGGGATATTATCAACGAAAAGTCTATCCGAAACGCGCTTGCTTGCGATATGGCTCTAGGTTGTTCGAGCAACAGCGTTTTGCATTTGCTTGCGATCGCCAATGAAGCCGGATTTCCGCTTGATCTCAAAATAATCAACGAAGTCAGCGCCAAGACGCCTAATCTGTGTCATCTTGCGCCAGCAGGTCCGACACATATGCAGGATCTCAATGCGGCGGGCGGTGTGCAGGCTGTTCTTTGCGAACTTGCAAAGAAAAATCTTATCGACGTCACTGCTATAACGGCGACGGGTAAGACCGTGGAAGAAAATATCAAGACTGCTGCGGTTAAGGATTACAATACGATAAGATCGATAGACAATCCGTATTCTCAGACGGGCGGTATTGCAATACTATGGGGAAATATCGCCAAGAACGGCTGCGTTGTCAAGAGGAGCGCCGTTGCTCCGGAAATGCTCAAACACTCGGGACCTGCTAGGGTATTCGACTGCGAGGACGACGCAATAAAGGCAATTTACGGCGGCGAAATCAAATCGGGCGACGTAGTAGTAATAAGATACGAAGGACCAAAGGGCGGACCGGGAATGAGAGAAATGCTCAATCCAACCTCTGCTTTGGCAGGAATGAAACTCGATAAATGCGTAGCTCTTATCACTGACGGAAGATTTTCCGGCGCATCGAGAGGCGCGTCAATCGGACACGTGGCTCCGGAAGCCGCAGTAGGCGGTGAAATCGCGCTCGTCAAGGAAGGAGATATCATCGATATCGATATACCGTCCAACAGCGTAAATTTGAGAGTAGACGACAGCACTCTTCAAGCCAGAAGAGCGGAATTGGTCGAGAAAGAACCTAATATCAAGACTGGTTGGCTGTCGAGATATGCGCGGTTGGTCACAAGCGCAGATAAAGGCGCTGTGCTTAAATAAACAAACACGGGATAAGGTAATCATCATATGTTGACACTAGATAAAGTATATCACGCCTCCTACGTTCTCAAAGAGGCAATCAGAGAGACTGATATAATTTACGCGCCCAAGCTCAAAGCCGGCGCAGAGGTATATCTCAAAACCGAAAATCTGCAAGTAACGGGTTCGTTCAAAGTCAGAGGAGCGTATTACAGAATTTCTCAGCTTTCCGAGGCAGAAAAGAGCAAGGGCGTTATTGCATGTTCGGCGGGAAATCACGCGCAGGGCGTTGCGCTTGCCGCAAGAAAGAACGGCATTAAATCTCTTATCTGTCTTCCCGACGGCGCGCCCATTTCCAAGGTCGAAGCCACGAGAAGTTATGGCGCAGATATTTGCCTTGTCAAAGGCGTATACGACGACGCTTACAACAAGGCTATCGAGTTGAGAGACGAGAAAGGCTACACGTTTATTCACCCGTTTAACGACGAAGACGTAATAGCGGGACAGGGTACCATAGGATTGGAGATTCTCAATCAGATAGACGATATCGACGCTATCGTGGTGCCGATAGGCGGCGGCGGATTGATTGCCGGCGTAGCTTTTGCCGCTAAATCGCTTAAACCTTCGATAAAGATCTACGGCGTGCAGGCAAGCGGCGCTCCCAGTATGGAGAAATCGTTCAAATCGCGCAAGATAGTCAAACTTGACAGCGTACATACGATTGCCGACGGAATCGCAGTCAAAGAACCTGGCGATCTGACTTTTGAAATAATATCTAAATACGTTGACGATATCGTCACGGTGACCGACGACGAGATATCCGCGGCGATTCTCGCTTTGATCGAACAGCATAAACTTATTGCCGAAGGCGCGGGCGCAGTATCGGTTGCGGCGACGATGTTCGGCAAGATACCTACGGACGGCAAAAAGGTTTGCTGTCTGGTATCAGGCGGCAATATCGACGTTACGATACTCTCCAGAGTAATAAAGAGAGGATTGCTCATGAGCGGCAGGAATTTCCTCGTCACTTTAGAACTTGTCGATAAACCGGGACAGCTCACGCAGGTGTCAAGCATTATTTCCGATTTGGGCGGCAACGTTATTTCCGTCCATCACGAGAGATCCAACGAGGCAAGCGACGTCAACGGATGTTTCCTCAGGTTGGAAATCGAGACGAGAAATTTTGAACATATCAATCAGATACAAAGCGAGCTTACAAAAGCGGGCTTCAAAATAATTTAATCGGAGGAATCATTATGAAGGTTGTCAGCACGTCCGACGCTCCGTCGGCTATAGGACCTTATTCTCAGGCAATTATCAGCGGCGGTATGGTATATACGTCGGGTCAGATTGCGATAAATCCGTCTAACGGAAACGTTGAAGCAAAGACGATAGAAGAGCAGACTCATCAGGTATGCAAGAACGTAAAGGCTGTATTGGAAGCAAGCGGTTCGTCGCTAGACAAGGTTGTCAAGACGGTTTGCTTTCTTGCCGATATGAACGACTTTGCAACGTTTAATACTATTTATGCGCAATATTTTACGTCCAAACCCGCGCGTTCGTGCGTTGCGGTAAAGACTCTTCCCAAGAACGTGCTTGTTGAAATAGACACTGTTGCAGAAGTAATGTGATATTAGGTAAATTTCTGTGATTATGGCATAGGCGAAGATTAAATTCTTCGCCTATATTTTTGCACTTTAATCGATACTAAGGAGTATCGCATAGCCGTAATCTCAATGCTTCAAAAAAAGCGGAGCCTTAAAGCTCCGCCTCAAATCACAATGATTTATTTGTCTTTCTTTTGGTTTTTCTTAAGCTTTTTGCGTTTTTTTCCGTCGGCGCTTTCTGCGTCCGCCGTTAAATCGGCAGTGCATGAATCGGTGTCCTCGGATAGCGATTCGCTAGTTGAGGAATAATCCTGCGCAATAGGACTTTGTTGCAGAGCCAACGTCGAATCGATTTCGCCGATTGGCGTGCCGTCTTCGTTGTAATAATTGGGATTGTAATCAAATCTGCCGAGATCGGGATCGCCTTTGCCGCGTTCCATACTGTAAGAGCGACGAATTCTTTCGTCAAACGACAGTATTGCGGGGAGCAGAGTGAATACGAACACATAGCTCATTGTCGTGCCGATTGCAAGCAGTCTCGTAATCTGCGCAACGATTATATTTGAAGTTATTAAATGCACGCATGCGCATACGCCGATGAGTATACAAGCCGACGTCGTGATACTCGGAGCTGCGCGGTTGATTGCGTTTTTGACGCTTTGCACGGATTTGACGCCTGCCTTCTTTTCTTCTAGATACTTTGTCGTCAGCATTATCGCATAGTCGACAGTAGCGCCCAATTCGATAGCCGTAACAATGAGATATGCTACGAAGTTGATTTTATTCGCAGGGTTGGTCATAGACGCGAAGTATACTAGAGACAGGTTGATCCAAATACCCGATTCGATTACGAGCATAAGGATAACCGACAGCTTGAATTTTTTGAACGTAAACAGCAATATTATCAATACTATTGCAGCGGACAGCAAGCTGACAAGCAAGAAGTCGCTCGGAGTAACGCTGTTGAGTTCGTAAGCGCCTTGCGAAAGTCCCGTCGTATATATCTTGCGAGATGTGGACGAATCCATGATTTCGTTTTTGACGTCTTTGAGAGCCGTCTCGTACTGAGTGGAATTTTCGCCGTATTTTTCTTTGACGTTAAGCAGTTTGACGTAAGGATCGTTTGGATTTTCCGCGTTGTAAAGTCCAAAACATTCCATAGCGATAAATTTAAGTTCTTTTAGAGCGTTGTACGTCTTGTCGGTCTCTATCAGATTTTCAAATTCGCCGTTTTCGTCGGCATTTGAGAAGTTGACGGTATAGAGCATATATTTTTTGCCTGTGCCGTTTTTATCCTGCGAAATAAAGCTGTTGTGCAGTTGAGCGTAAACTTGGTCTTTGGTAAACTTAGACAGCTTCTCAACTTTTTCAAAGTCTTCTTGCGAGATAATAGTTGCAAGAGAGAATACTTCGGTGACGAAGTTTATATCTTTTTCGACTTTGGCTTTGCCTTTTTCATCGTATTGAATATTTCCGTCGTCATCGAGCACGTAGCCGACTTTTTTTGTTCTCTCGACAAAATCGTAATGTTTGGATATAGTTTCCGGACCGTCGTAGGGCAACAGCACGATAGCTTGGTTGTTGATAAGCAAAGCAGTCTTTTCCGGCATCGTAGGATTGGGATTTTCCGCTGTCGTAGAGATATAATTGAGAGGCACTTTCAGCTGGAAGTACGCGCATGGAAGCGCAAGACCCAATACGACTATTATCACCATTATCGCCACGGCAGGTTTGGTGACTGTCTTCGATACGAATTTGAGCTTTGGAGTAATCGACCATTTATGTTTGGTCTTTTGAATTACTTTGCTGAATACCAATATCAGTATCGGCTGCAAGAATACGACCGACAGCAATGATATGATAACGCCCTTTGCGAGTACAAATCCGAGATCGTATCCGATTCCGTAATCCATAAAGAACAGCGCTAGAAAACCTCCCACGGTTGTCAGCATACTTGCCGATATTGCCGAGAAAGTCTTGGGCAGGGCGGCGATGAGAGCGTCTTTTGGCTGCGGATGCAATTTCAATTCTTCATAATACGTGTGCATTAAGAATATCGAATAGTCCATTGCTATCGCCAATTGAAGAATCGTCGCGCACGAGGAAGTTATCGAAGATATTTTTCCTACCGGATTACCTGCTATGATATTGGAACCCATGTTGAGCAATATGGAAATTCCCAACGTAGCAAGGAAAATCAACGGTTCGAGATAACTTTGCGTGGACAGGAAAAGAATGACGAAACATACGAGTACTGCGACAATAAAGAATTTAGGCATATCGCCGAGAGAAGATTTGAGCATTGTGCGCGCGTTTTGCGCATTTCCTCCGACGTAGTACCATTCGGACATATCGACAGGACCGTCGCTGCTGCCTTTTTTATTTTCATTAAGATAGCCCGTAATTATTTCGTCGATTTTGTCAAGCGCGGCTATTGTTTCGTCCGAACCGCCCGCAGTCTCAAAATACAGCGAAATTATGTAAGTGTCGACTTGTTTTTCTACGGTTTGGAGTTTTCCGTCCACGTTTGTTTTGAAGGTTTCCGTCGTAGTTTTGACGAATTTCTCTTTGGCTTTTGCAAGGGCGGCGTCGGAATCAACGCCGAAATTTCCAAGTATAGATAGGTTGTCGAAAGTGCCTATCCACACGTGTTTGGATAGATAATTGCTGATACTTTTTTCCCTTGTGATTTCCTTTATAATTTTTTCTACGTCTCTTTTGGTAACGTAAGATATGGCGATATTGCAGTCGCCTATTATGTCGTATTCGTTTTCCAGAATTTTTTTGGAAACGATAGTGTCGCTGTTTTTGTCAAGATAAGAAATCAAATCGCTTTCTTTCTCCACAAACAGGTTGCCCACTATTGCGCCGACAAGCAGAACTGCAAACACCACTATAAGAAATATCTTGTGAGACATTATCCATTTTGATAATTTTAGCATTTCCATTCTCCTAATATATTGTATATATACAATATAACAAATTAAGTGCTTTTTATCAATGATATAGCAGTAAATATAATCGTACAAATTATGGTACAAGTGTTGGATTTTGGCACGGACAGGAAAAATAAATATCGCCTTTGTGTCGATAAACGCTATAAATCGATTAGGACCAACTGATTTACACCTTTGGTTATAACGACATATTGCCGCTTATCGGCGATACGCCGCGCGGCGTCATATCGGGACAGGCGTAAGACAAAGAGGGAAATTTGATAAATATAGAGCAAATCGTTTTGCAAAACCTTTGGCTTTTGATATAATACTAATATGAAAATCGGAATATCTACGGCAACATATTTTTCCAGAATGTACACAGAAGAGGCAATAGTTCCCATTGCTAAGTTGGGCGCCGAGACGTGCGAAATATTCTTTGCCACTCATTCCGAATATACTTCCGACTTTGCCGCAAGGCTTAACGAGGAACTTGTCAAGGCGAGATTATATTCGCCGCTCGAGGTGCATTCGGTGCACGCTATGACCAATCAATTCGAGCCGGAATTATTTTCCGTCAACGACAGAGCTTACGGCGACGCGATTAAAACTTTTAAGAACGTGCTTGCAGTGGCAAAAGAAGTAGGGGCGACGCATTACACTTTTCACGGAGCGGCAATGCTCAAAAAAGCGGTCAAGTATAATTTCAATTTTCCGCATATATCTCGGAGAGTCAACGCTGTGATAGATATTGCGCGGTCGTACGGAGTTGAGTTTTGCTATGAGAACGTGCATTGGACGTATTTTTCTCATCCTGATTATTTCCGTACGTTGAAAAGCATGTGTCCGGAGCTTTCCTGCACGTTGGATATCAAGCAGGCTATGCAATCGGGCATAGATTATACTGATTATCTCCAAGTAATGGCAGACAGATTGCAGACCGTGCATTTGTGCGATTATTCCGACGACGGAAAATTGGCGATACCCGGCAGAGGTACGTTTGATTTCGTCACGTTGTTTAAGAGATTGAGAGAGACCGGCTACGACGGCGTGTGCCTAATGGAGGTTTACGCAAAAGATTACGATGACGATATCCAGCTCAAAGAGTCGTTTGAATATCTCAAAGACTGTCTTGACAGGTCGTTGAGAGAATAGAAGATAATAATACCAGACCTTACGGTCAACAGGAGAATACTATGCGTTACAGCAAAAAATCGATGAAAATCAGAATGGACTACAACAATATGATGTCGTCCGTGCTCGGCAAAGAGGGTTTTACCGAAAAACAGCTGTCGGATATGACCGACGATTTGTCGGACGCTTTCGACGCGGTTGAGAAAGGTAAAGGCAAAGGAATGATGGGTTGGGTGGATTTGCCCTACAATCAGGACGAAATAGTCGAAGATATCTTGGAAACAGCTAAGAATATCCGCAAAGATTATGAGTATTTCGTTGTTTTGGGAATAGGCGGAAGCGCGCTTGGACCTATAGCGGCATTCCAAGCTATCTGCCATATGCATTACAACGACTTGCCGAGACGCAAGCGCAAAGGACCGAAATTTTACGTTGAAGACAACGTCGATCCCGAAAGAATGCAGGCGCTACTCGACGTGGTCGAAGTAGAGAAGACGATGTTCAACGTCGTTACCAAATCGGGTTCTACTTCCGAGACGATGACCCAGTATCTTATAATTAACAGCATACTCAGAGAAAAGCTTGGAGATAAGGCAAAAGACCATATTATCGCCACAACGTCAAAGAATGCGGGTAATCTTATCAAGATCGCCAATAAAGAGAATTACAAGACCTTCTATATTCCCGACGGCGTGGGAGGCAGATTCAGCGAACTTTGTCCGGTAGGTTTGTTGCCGGCTGCGGTAGTTGGCATAGACATCAAAGGCTTGCTCGCAGGCGCAAAATTTATGATGGAAGAATGCAACAGCGCAAACGTCAAGAAAAATCCTGCGCTCATGGCGGCGGCGCTCCAGCATCTGTCTATGCAGAACGGTAAGAATATAGGCGTAATGATGCCTTATGCCGACGGACTTAAATTTATTGCCGATTGGTATGCTCAGCTTTGGGCGGAATCGCTTGGCAAAAACAAGACTTTGGACGGCAAAGACTGCAACGTAGGTCAGACTCCGGTCAAGGCGTTGGGCGTAACTGATCAGCATTCGCAGGTTCAGCTTTACGCAGAAGGACCTTTTGATAAAGTCATCACATTTATCGGCGTTGACGAATATCGCGCAAGCGTGGAAATTCCCAACGGCTGCGAGGAATATCCCAACGTTAATTTCCTTTGCGGACATACGATGAACGAGCTTATTCAGGCAGAACGTCAGGCAACTGAATATGCGGTCACCAAGGCAGGTAAACTCAATTATACGATAATGTTGCCGCAGCTCAATGAATTTACTCTCGGACAGCTTCTGATGTACTTCATGTTGCAGACTGCATATGCAGGAGCTTTGCTCAATATCGACACGTTCAATCAGCCGGGTGTAGAGGAAGGCAAAAACGCTACTTACGCTTTGTTGGGAAGACCGGGATACGACGAGAAGAGGACGGAACTTGCAAATGCTCCGCAAAAACAGAACAAATATATAATCTGATTGCGGAAGCATCAAAATAACTTTGATTTCAAGAGCCATTCGGTCTTGCCGAATGGCTCGACTTAAAATAAATTCTATGAGGAATGCGAATGATAAAATTATTCGGTAAAACCGTAAAGGGAGTGATATTCGATCTCGACGGAACGTTGCTCGATTCTATGTGGGTATGGGAAAAGGTTGACACAGACTTCTTGGCAGAAAACGGTTATGCCGTTACGTCCGATTACACAGAGAAAGTAAAGCAAATGCATTTCAACGAGGCGGCAGAATACACTAAGTCCAGATATTCGCTTGTGCAAAGCGTCGAAGAAATTAAGGCGAGATGGATCGAGATGGTCAAAGAAGAATATTCTTTGAATATCAGGTTGAAAGACGGCGCCGCCGAATTTATCAAACGTTTGATTCGCCGCGACGTAAAAATTGCTTTTGCAACTACTTTGTTCAGACAGGTCGCTTTGCCGTGCCTCATTAACAACGGTAAATTATCGGGTATTGAATTGCAAAAATTTCCGCTCGTTACCGCAGACGAAGTGAGCAGAGGAAAACAGTTTCCCGATATCTATGCGCTTGCCGCGGAGAGAATCAATGTTTTGCCTGACGAATGCTTTGTATTCGAGGATATTCCGATAGCTTTGGCAGGAGCGGGGAAAGGCGGATTTAACGTCTGCGGAGTATATGATTTTTATTCCAATTCTGCCGTTGAATTCAAAAGTTTGTGCAATTATTATATTGAAGATTTCAATCAATTATTTGATTATACCGAAGACGTCGAATAATTGAACTTTGTACAAAACATTGTTCAATTATGTATTCTAATTGATAAAAACGTAATATTTTGCTGAATTTTCGCCATTTGCGGCTCTTGTCGATGTTTTTTGAAAAGCTTTTACTTGTATTCCGCTTGCGACAGTAATATAATGATATTATGACAGAAGAATTGTTGAGTCTTCAAAGCGTCAATATGACGTATTACGGCAGCGCGTTCGGATTAACGGATGTCGATTTGGCTTTAAGCGAGGGCGAAACGCTTATCGTATACGGCAGAGAAGGCAGCGGTAAGAGCACTCTTTTGAGAATTATCGCAAAATTGGAAGAAATAAGTTCTGGAGAAATATTGCTCAAAGGCAGAAAGATAAGAGACATTTCTTATAAAGAACTTAATTTCGGCTATACTTTCGGCAAAGAATCTCTAGACAAAAGGAAGACTGTTGGCGAAATTATTTCCTATCCAATGTTGCTTAGAGAGTACTCCGAGGATAAAATCGGTGAATATCTTGAATATGCAGAACATTTCTTTGATTTGGATTGCGCTTGTAAAGTATCAAATTTGAAGGAAATTGACGTTGCGCATATGATTTTGGCAAGACTGTTTTCCGTAGAAAGACAGCTGTATCTCGTCGATGACGTGTGGAAAGATCTGCCGTTGGAAATTCAATCCGAGATAGTCGATAAGGTCGTTTTGCTGACTCAAGCAAAAAGCGCGATTGTTGCAATCGGCGATGTTCGTTTGGCAGAGAAGTTCTTTGATAAAAACAGATTAACCGTGGCTTTCGGAGGAACTTTTACGTCGGCTTTGCCGCTTGACCAAATTAAGAGGCGTCCTCAGAATATGGAGAGCGCGATACTTTGCGGATATGAATTGCATATAGGAAGGTTGCAAAAGACCGAGCTGGGTTACTATGCCGAGCTGGAAGGCGAAAAATATCCTGTAAGTCAGCCTATAAGCGATATTTACGTAGGCAAAGAAGTATGCTTTGCGCTTGACGGAGCGTTTGGCGTACAAAAATTTTATTACGACAAAAATTGCGAAAGAATAATCGCAGACTAAGAATAGGCTCGACGTATTTCCGTCAATAATTAATCCGAGGTGAAACGTGGAAAATAAAGAATTAAAAGAGATTTTCGGCGAAGACAGGCAAGTCCAACCGACCAAAAGAAAGGTCGGCGTTAAGATAATCGCATTGATTACGGCGGCGAGTATCGTATTGCTTGCTTTTGCGTTTTCCGCGGGATTGGTAATAGGGCGGAATACCGGTATCAACAAAGATATGCCGCTTATGGTCGAAGCGTATAAGCTTATCAAGAAATACTATTATAAAGATATTTCTTGGAAAGAATTTGAAGAAATAGGAGCTGCGGCTTTTGCGGGATCTTTGGATATGTTTTCGGGAATGGTCAGCGTAGACGGCGGCAATTCTTCGTCGGGTTCCTTCGGACTTTATATGGAGAGCGGCGTGTACAACGAGCATATAATATCTTTTATATCTCCGCAGAATCCTACGTCGTCGGCAACGGCTTCTTACAGATATGACGAGAGTATGCAGTTGGACGGCGCCTTTGACGGTAAGATTACGCGCGTCAAAATAGAGGAGGGCGATAAGATATTTGCCGTAGGTTTGTCTAACGACGAGTTGACCAAGGTCGACGGCGCCAACGTACAGTTGTTGAGACAGCTTCTCGGTTCTTATCCGCAAGAAAGCGAAGTTATCTTCGTTATCAAAAAATACGCGGGCAACGGACGATATTACGACGGGTATTACGGTATAAATCTTTTCAGAAGCGAATTAGACCCGTTTGAGAGAGAAAAACAGGCTTATTATTATTCCTATACAGACGAGGTCGGTATAATCAAACTTTTGGAATTTTCCAACGAGGGAGACGTTGATTTTGTCGCTTGTTTGAATCAGTTCAATGCCGACGGCAAGAAAAAACTTATTCTCGATTTGCGCAACAACGGCGGAGGAAATTTGACAAGTCTTCAATATATCGCGCATTATCTATGCAAGAATCCCGGCAACGCAAAGCTTCCGCTGATGAAATTGGTATCCAATGCCGGCAACGGTAATATGCACTCGGAGATTATTTATTCGGATTCTCAATATTATTCGGGCGATATTCTGCCGGACGCTTATCCTCTTTCTAACAGAATAAGCGGGTTTGAGGTGATTGTATTGGCAAATTCGTCTTCCGCGTCCGCTTCGGAGGCGTTGATCGGCGCGCTGCAGTATTATAACGGTATGCAAATCGTTGGTACTAAGACGTTTGGCAAAGGAGTCGCGCAGAGGGTATTCCAACTCTCCAACGGAGCGCTCTTATACGTTACCAACGGGACTTACTATATTCCAACTTCGAATGAAAACGGCGAACTTGTCTGGGACGTATGCATACACGAGAACGGCTTTACTCCCGTTATAGACGCCGATCCGCAAAAAAATAATTATATTGCCGAGAGAATAACGCCTTATGCCGACGACGCGTGCACGCTTAGGGCAATGCGGTTGCTCGGTTACTGACATAGTCGTTGACAAATTTCGCGCATTGAAGTAAAATATAAATATCCGACCTATCGTCTATCGCGATAAAGGTTGGATGAGTTCCTAGTCGGGGATATCTCTCGCCGACTCGGAGGTTAATAAAAATCCAAATCGATGACAATTCGGAGAGCAGGAAAAGACTTTTTTGAATAATCTTTGCCTAACTTCGCTTTTGCGGAGTTTTTTCTCCGTTTTGGGGAGTAATTATGAAAAGAATGGGAGTAATAGGAATCGTATTGAAGCAAGACGGCGGCACTGCGCTTGCAATCCAGTCGCTGCTGTCTTCGTTCAGCGATATCATAATCGGGCGAATGGGCGTGCCGGACAAAGAGACGGGCGTCAGTACTATAAGCGTAATCGTCAAGGGCACTAACGAGCAGATTTCCGCGCTGTCTGGGAAACTGGGCAAACTCAATCAGGTCTATGTCAAATCCGCGGTTACGTCTTTTGAAATAGAATGAGCGAAAGGAGGAACAAAATGAAAAACAGATTTTTAATTGCGATAACGATTTTGGCTGTCGTCATCGTTTCGAGCGTATTTGCATTTGCCGCATGCGAGAACTCTGACGAGGGATATACGTTGACGGTACCCGACGGCGCGCCGGCGCTTTCGGTGGCAATGATAGGCGATTCATTGGACGCTGACGGCGCCGAAATCAAACTGAATCGCAAGATTGTCAGTCCGTCTACAATTAATTCGGAGGCTCCCAAAAGCGATTTTGCCGTTGTACCCGCCAACCTTGCCGCCAAGATGTATAACGAAGGCGCGGATATTAAGCTGCTTGCGACGGTGACCAACGGTAATCTCTATATCTCGTCTAATATGCAGGCGAGCGTGAGCGGACTGAATAGCCTTACGGGCAAAATCGTTTATTCGATAGGGCAGAACAGCGTGCCTGATATTATATTTAAGACGTTGCTTAAAGACGGCGGTATTGATTTTGCCGTCGGAGAAAAGGAGCAGGAAGGCAAAGTCGTCATCAATTACTGTGCCGGCGCTGCGGATGCTATCGCAAAGATGTCGCTGGCTAAGGCAAGAGGAAAGATTGCGTTCGGACTTTACGGAGAACCGTCGGTAAGCAAGGCTGTTGAAGAAATGGATTATATAGAAGTCTTTGACTTACAGTCTTTGTGGCGCAATCAAAGTCAAGGAGACTATGCAGGTTATGCTCAGGCTGTATTGATAGCAAAGTCGCAGGCGTGCAAGAATGCGCAATTTGTCGATAAATTGCTGCAAAGCATTAGTCTGGGATTAAAATCTGCCGCCGAAAATCCCAAACTTGCAGAGAAAAATATTAAGAATATTTATCCTCAGACGGAACTGAGCGGCAATATAACTGCGGACGTGATCTCGAGATGTAATGTAGATATTGTATCGGTTGCGGACGGGCGTGACTATTATGAGAGAACTTTGCGCGCCGTTTATAACGTCAATCCCAAGCTTATCGGCGGCAAATTGCCTGACGACGGGTTTTATTACTCGGCAAATATTGCAAAATAACTTTTGGATCGAAGATAATGAGCAGAAAACAAAAAATATATAGAGTATTGGATATAGCGTTGCCTGCCTTGACCGTGGCGGCAGCGATATCGGTCTATGCGATTGTCGGCAAAATCGTCGGCATAGAGATGCTCGTACCTTCGATAAAATCTACATTTGAAGAGTTGTTTTGTTTGCTTGCAAACAGAGCATTCTATAGGGCGTTGACAAATACTTTGGCTAGAAGTCTTACGGCATATCTGCTGTCGGCTGTTTCGGCAGTTGTTTTTGCCGCTTTGACCAAGCTTTTTCGTCCTGTCAAAAGTGCGCTTTCTCCCGTAATTGCTTTGATAAGAGTTATGCCTACGATGTCTGTTATATTGTTGGCGCTGATATGGTTTGACAGTTATCAGTCTCCCGTTCTCGTAGCATACTGCGTTACTTTTCCCATGCTATACACTTGCATTTGCGACGCGCTTGACGGAGTGGATAAAGATTTGATAGAGATGTCGAGAGCTTTTTGCGTGGACAAAAAGACGCAAATATGCAAACTTTGGATACCTCAGATGGCTCCCAATATTTTTACAGGGATGAAGAGTTCAGTAGGACTTAATCTCAAATTGGTTATTGCCGCGGAAGTATTGGCTCAGACGGCGGAGAGCGTGGGCGTCAATATGCAACTTGCAAAACTCAATTTGGATACCGCGGAGCTGCTGGCGTGGACGATGGTCGCCGTGATTATAGGCGGCGCGGCGGAACTTGCGGTATCGCTGATAAGCAGAAAGGCGGTGAAGGGAAGATGAAGATAGAAAATTTGAGTTTTGCTTACGGCGACAATATTATTTTCGATAGATTTAACTTGGATGTCCAAGACGGAAAGACTGTCTGTATAATGGGCAGTTCGGGAAGCGGTAAGACCACTTTGCTTAACTGCATAAACGGTCAGTTGAATTATGAAGGCAAAATTTTGTATGGACAAAACGGTTATAAAGATCGTCGCAGAGGCGTGGCTAGAGTTTTTCAGCAACCGAGATTGATCCCGTCTATGACGCTGAGACAAAACGTTTTATACGCAATGCCTGCTCATATGGATAAAGTTGAGCGCTGCAGACGGGCGGACGCGGTTATCGAAGCACTGAAGATATCGGACTGCAAGGATTCTTATCCGCGATACGTCAGCGGCGGACAGGCAAGTCGGGCGGCGCTGGCAAGAGCTTTGGCGGTCGATAGCGATCTTCTTCTAATGGACGAGCCGTTCAAGGGATTGGATATAAAACTCAAATCGGATATCCTTGATCTTTTGCAACCTATGTTGTACGGTAAAAGCGTAATTTTCGTTACGCACGACGTGGAAGAAGCCTTGTGCTCGGCGGATGAGATATACGTTTTCCGAAAAGGCGACAAGGGAGTTGAGGTGACGTTTAGCGCGGAAATTGCCGAGGATAAGAGGGAAAGAGATATGTTTTCCGACGCGTTCAACGGGATAAGAAAAGAGCTTTTGCGCGCGTTGAGGGAATTGTGAGATTGCGTTGAGTATAAAAGAACGGCGGCGAATATACGCCGCCGAAATTCTTTAAGGAGATTTGTCAGGAATTTTTAGCCATATCGATGAGGCTTCTCAATTTTCCTACCTGTTCGCTGCTGAGCATGCAGCTTGCAGAATTGAAAAACTGTTCGAGTTTTTCATTGTCGAGAGTACCGTTTTTTCTTCCGTTGTCAACGAGAGTAAACATCTCTTGCATAAGCCTTTCTTCCGACATATGCGAGTATTTGTTTATTTCGTCTTCCAAAGTGCCGTTTTGATTTGGCGTTGGGTTGCTGAGATTGGAGAAGTTGAAATTAGGCGCTGAATTTTGCGAGTTGGCGGGTCTGAAATTATTTTTTTTCATAGTGCTCCTTTAACCTTGAGTATCGTTATAGAGTTTGTTAAGCGTTTTGTTTATTTCATCGGGATCGAGGTTTATTTGAGCGGGCGGCGCTTGATTTTGTCTTTGTTGAGTACTGTTGCCCATTAGATTGGGAAGAAGCTGCATCAGCATAGACATGTCGTTGCCTCCGCCGTTATTACTGTTGAGCATTTGCATTATTTTAGCAAAATCCATATCCATATTTCACCTCGTTTATTGTATGCGTTTTACTTGGAAATGTTGACTAATTGTTTAGCGCGTCTATGCATCTGAGTAACGTATGCACGTCGTTGATATTATTATTGTATCCCACGCTTACTCTGACTGTGCCGCAATCCAGCGTGCCGAGCTGTTTGTGTATAAGGGGCGCGCAGTGCAGTCCGCATCTTACGGCGATATCTCTGTCGTTGAGATAGTCTCCGATGTCCGTCGACGGCATATCTTTATAGTTAAACGATACCACGCCCGTCGTCTGCGAAGAGTACAGTTTTACATTCTTTATCTGTTTAAGTCCGTAGAGCAGTTCGCCTGTAAGATAGCGAGTGTTGAGGCTGATTTTGGCAAGATTTTGATGCGTCCATTCGGCGCTTGCTCCAAGTCCGATTATTCCCGCGCTGTTGATGGTGCCCGATTCGTACGCCTCGGGCGGGACGGTCGGCTGATAGAGGCTCTCGCTGTGCGTGCCTGTTCCGCCGAATCTTATCGGATAAAGATTGCGCTCCGTGTTGAATATCAAAAATCCCGTTCCCTGACTTCCGTGCAGTCCCTTGTGTCCTGCTGCGACTAGAAAATCGATATTATTGTCTACTACGTTTACGGACACGTGTCCGAGCGATTGAGCAGTGTCGACCAAAAAGGGTACATTGTGTTTTTTTGCAGTCTTTCCTATCTGATTGATATCCGTCATATTGCCTGTCACGTTGGAGATATGATTGACGCAGATCAACTTTGTGTCCGGCGTGATTGCATTGGCGACGTCGAGCGGGGAGATAATCCCGTTTTTGTCGGGCGTTATCTCGATAAGATCGAGATCGAGAAAATTTTTGAGATGGAAAAGCGGTCTGGCGACGGAATTGTGTTCGTTTGAAGTAAATATTACGTCACAGTGCTGATCTTTGAAATTTAGCAAATAACCGATTATTGCGAGATTGCACGCTTCGGTGCAGTTTTGCGTAAAAATAAGTTCGTATCTATCGTCGCAGTTGAGCAGAGATTTGAGCAGGCGACGGGTGTCGTATATCTTTATAGCGGTGTCTATAGAGTCGTTGTGTCCGCCTCTGCCG
Organism: uncultured Clostridia bacterium; assembly: GCA_947246685.1. GTDB lineage: Bacteria > Bacillota > Clostridia > Christensenellales > UBA3700 > RACS-045. The sequence continues at coordinate 141,679 of CAMXSN010000001.1, forward strand.
GGATTGGCTGAGTATGACAGATGTTTGAATATTTCGTCAAACATTCGTCTCGGTTTGAATCTGGATGTTGCCGCGTTGTCTAAATATATCATTTTTCCCTCACAGTTTTTGGTATCGTTTAATATATTGTATTAGGAGCGACGTACATAAATACCAAGGAGAAAGCTATGAATTATTCTGTGATTGTTTTTCGCTCCCGCAGTGATGCGCTTGCAATGCGCAGTTACTTAAACAGCCGAGGCGTGCCTTGCGCTACAATCAATGCGCCTCGCAGTATCACGCAGTCTTGCGGACTTGCGTTGAAAATTCACAACGTATCTAGGCAGACATTAGTCAATCTGATCAAATCTTGCCCGACCAAGGTTCAATGTTCGGTCTATTCGGCATATGCGGAGCAGGGAGGCATAAGATACAGATTGATTTCCTGACCTATGAAAAAAGGGACTGATTTCTCAGCCCCTGAATTGATTTAAGACAAAAATTTATATGGACTTTTCAGTAACTGTCAAGTCTGTTTTTTTGCAATTAAGAAGAGCCGTTTGAACGGGAACAGCGTCTTACCGTTGGCGGCGGAAGGATAAGCGGCGCGCAAATTTTTGAGCGCTTTTGAAAGAAAAGCGTCCATAGTTTCTCTATCCAATGCCTCGAAATAAGGGCGCAGTGCCGTGCCTTTGAGAAACTCCAGTACGGACTCGCAGCCGTCCATTTCATGATAATAGTCCGTCGTCCACATCTGAACGTCGCCGAAATATTTTTTCAAAATGAGATAGTATTCCTCGGGAGAGTGAATTGTAAATCTTTCTTTGAAATCTTTGAGATATTCGTTGGGCAGATCGGCAGCCGCGTCTTTTATGCATTTGCTCGCTGGCATACTGTCAAACAGAGGTATCTGAGCCGCAAACACGCCGCATTCGTCGAGCATACCGCAACAGTTTGCTATAAACTTGTCGTGGTCGGGTATCCATTGCATAAAAGCGTTGGAAAAAATAAGGTCGAATTTGCCTAGATCGTCCAATGGCTTCGAGCAGTCGCGTTGAATGAACCTGATGTCGGGCAGAGAGGCGGAGGCAAGTTCCAGCATTTCCGCCGAAAGGTCCGCGCCGGAAATTGCGGCTGCGTTCCATGCGTTTGCCAAAGTCACGGTGCTCATTCCCGTGCCGCATCCGACGTCGAGAATTCTCTTGAAATCATATCCCGACAGTCTGTTGACCAAGTCGACTGACGGCTGAATACGTTCCGTACCGAATTTGTTATACAAAGGTGCGTTCCACATAAATATTCTCCTCTTAACTAGTATAGCACTCCGAAGTGCGTTAATGCAATAGAGGGCGTAAATATTGTTAATTATCGGAAAATACTTTACAAGAGCGCATATTTGTATTATAATTAATTATATTTTATTTATTTTAAGGAGTTTTTGATTTCTATGGTGGTTCCTTTATTGTCTGCCGCATCTGACTTAGGAGCATCTCGATTGTCGGGTTATATCGTCGCAATCGTTATTCTTGTGTTTTTATCGGGATTTTTTTCGTCTACCGAGACGGCTTTTTCTTCTCTCAACAGAATTAGATTGAAAAATCTATATTCTACCGAAAAGAAAAAATATTCTAAAGTTTATTTTCTCAGCGAGCATTTCGACGGACTGATTTCTACCATATTGATAGGAAATAACATCGTCAACATCACCGCGACTACTTTGGCGACTATGATGTTTACGGCGTTGATAGCCAATCAAGACGTGGCGGGCGTGGTGTCGACGATTGTCATCACGGTTGTGGTGCTTATATTCGGCGAAGTCCTGCCAAAGTCTATGGCAAAGCGTTCTCCCGAGCATTTTGCGAGAATTACCGCGCCGTTTATATTGGCGTTGTATTACGTATTGTTCCCGTTGGTGTGGCTGATGGGATTGTTTCAAAAACTTATTGCCAAGATATTTAAGAAAAAGGGCAGCGAGAATATCACCGACGAGGAACTCATTACTTACGTAGACGAGGCGCAGACGGAGGGCGGTCTCGACGAATATGAGGGAGATCTTATCCGTTCGGCTATCGAATTTGACAATATGACGGTCAGAGACGTATTTACGCCGAGAGTCGAGGTCGAAGCCGTCGATATCGGAGATTCTATGTCCGACGTAATGAAGGTGTTTAGAGAAAGCGGCTATTCGAGACTGCCGGTATACAAAGAAAATATAGACACGATCGTAGGCGTCGTTAATCTCAAAGATTTCTACGAGTCTTATATCGACGGAGAAAGCAGATTTTCCCGCCTTGTGGCAAAGAACGTGATTTATGTTCCCGACACGATGAAGATAAGCGACGTGCTAAGAAAGTTGCAGATTGCAAAAATGCATCTCGCGATAGTAGCAGACGAATTCGGCGGTACTATGGGTATCGTCACGCTCGAAGATATTCTCGAGCAGCTTGTCGGAGAAATTTGGGACGAAAGAGACGAAATTGTCGAGCCGTTCGTCAAGCTTGCCGACAATAAATATATTGTTCTCGGCGACACTAATCTCGAAGATTTCTTCGAACATTTCGAAGTCAACGAGTCTCAAGAAGAATTCGAGCCTGTCACTCTAAGCGGTTATATAGCGTTTGCGTTGGGCAGACTTCCGCAGGTGGGCGATATCGTCAATTTCGAAAAACTTGCCATAACCGTCAAGAAGATGAACAACACGGTTGTGGAGAAAGCCGAAGTACTCATCATCGAGGAAGAAGAGCAAACGCAGGAAAAATAAGGTTTTAGTCAAATAGATTAGGAGGCAAAAATGTATAAAAAGGTTGATTCCTCAATGAACTTCTGCCAAAGAGAAAAAGAAGTCATAGAATTTTGGAAGAAAAACAGAATTTTCGAGAAGAGCGTCGAAAAAAACAAGGGTAAAGAGTCTTTCTCTTTTTACGACGGTCCGCCTACGGCAAACGGAAAGCCGCATATCGGGCATATCTTGACCCGCGTAATGAAAGATATTATCCCAAGATATAAGACGATGAAGGGTTATTACGTCGCAAGAAAAGCCGGATGGGATACGCACGGCTTGCCCGTCGAGTTGGAAGTGGAAAAATTGCTTGGTATAGACGGAAAGCCGGAGATCGAAAAATACGGAATCGAGCCGTTTATAAAGAAGTGCAAAGAAAGCGTATGGAAATATAAAGGCGAATGGGAGAGGATGTCCGACAGAGTAGGCTACTGGGTGGATATGGACAATCCTTATATCACGTACGACGATAATTATATTGAGTCCGTGTGGTGGGCGGTCAAAACTATTGCAGACAAGGGGCTGATATATAAAGGCCACAAAATAGTGCCTTATTGCCCTAGGTGCGGAACGGCTTTGTCTTCGCACGAAGTTGCGCAAGGATACAAAGACGTCAAGGAAAAATCCGTTTTCGTTAAATTCAAGAGAAAAAACAACCAAGGATATTTTCTCGCATGGACAACCACTCCGTGGACTTTGCCGTCCAACGTAGCGCTGTGTATGAACGGACAGGAAGAGTATTCGGAAATCAAAGTCGACGGAGAGATATACGTGCTTGCCAAAGCGTTGGTACCGTCATTGTTTGAAGAATACGAGGAAATCAGCGTAAAATTGGGCAAGGATTACGAGAGAGAGGAATACATACCTCTTTTCGAAACCAACGACACGAAGAAGAAGGCTTATTACGTCACCAACGATTCTTACGTTACGCTTACGGACGGTTCGGGTATCGTACATATTGCTCCCGCGTTCGGCGAGGACGACTCTAAGGTGGGAAGAAAGTACGATTTGCCGTTTATTCAAACTGTCGACGACAGGGGACGTTTTACCGAAGTTATGGGAGATATGAAAGGCGTATTCGTCAAAGACGGCGACAAGCTGATCATTAAGAATTTGACGGAAAGAGGGCTGTTGTTTAAGGAACTTATGTTCGAGCACAGTTATCCGTTCTGTTGGAGATGCGATACTCCGCTTTTGTATTATGCAAGATCCAGCTGGTTTATCAAGATGACGGAAGTTAGAGAGCAGTTGCTCAAAAACAACGCTACCGTCAATTGGATGCCACCTACGATAGGATCGGGTCGTATGGGAAATTTCCTCGAAAACGTCATAGATTGGGGCATTTCGAGAGAGAGATATTGGGGTACTCCGTTGCCGATATGGGTATGTCCCGATTGCGGAGAGATAAAAGTCGTTGGCAGCAGAGAAGAGCTTAGGACTTTGGGAGGACTTAAAGAAGATATCGAGTTGCACAAACCGTATATCGACAAAGTGACTTTCAGATGTTCTTGCGGCGGCGAAATGAAGCGTACTCCCGAGGTAATGGATTGTTGGTTTGACAGCGGAAGTATGCCGTTTGCGCAGTTGCATTATCCGTTTGAAAACAAAGAGATTTTCGAGCAGCAGTTTCCTGCCAATTTTATAAGCGAGGCCGTGGATCAGACGCGAGGTTGGTTCTACACTCTGCTTGCTATATCCACTTTGCTGTTTGACAAGGCTCCGTTCAAAAACTGTATCGTGCTCGGTCACGTCAACGATAAGAACGGTATCAAGATGTCCAAACACAAAGGTAACGTAGTCGATCCGTGGTCGGTGTTGGACGTGCAGGGTGCAGATGCTGTAAGATGGTATTTCTATTCTTCTTCCGCTCCTTGGCTGCCTTCAAGATTTTCTGCGGACAACGTGTCGGAAGGACAGCGCAAATTCATGGGTACGCTGTGGAATACCTATTCTTTCTACGTGCTGTATGCAAATATAGATAAATACGATCCCAGCAAATATACGCTTAAGGATTGCAAACTGTCGCATATGGACAAATGGATACTCTCCAATCTCAACACTTTGGTAGATTACGTGGACAAATGTCTTGACGCGTATAAGATAACGGAAAGCTCGCGCGCAATACAGGATTTTGTCGATATACTTTCCAACTGGTACGTTCGCCGAGGCAGAGAAAGATATTGGGCTAGCGATATGAACGACGACAAGATCGCAGCGTACACGACGCTGTATACCGTATTGGTCACACTTGCTAAAATAACGGCGCCGTACGTTCCGTTTATGGCAGAGAGCATATATCAAAATCTTGTTACGGGATTTTTCAAAGACGCCCCCGAGAGCGTGCACTTATGCGATTTTCCGCAGGCGGATAAGTCTATGGTAGACAAAAATCTCGAAGAAGATATGAACTATGTTTTGCAGGCTGTCGTGCTGGGCAGGGCGGCTAGAAATAAGGCTAATATCAAGAACAGACAGCCTTTGAGCAATCTGTATATTCTCACTGATAAAAAGGTCAACGACGCTAATATTCTTAACCTCGTAGCCGATGAAATCAACGTGAGAAACTGCGAAGCGGTTGAGGATAAATCAAGATTTATGACTTATGAATTGAAACCGCAACTTAAAACGCTAGGACCCAAATACGGCAAACAGTTGGCGGCAATACGACAGTATCTCTCAACGTGCGACAATGCTAGCGAAATCGTCGAATGCGTAAGCGCGGGTAAACTTTTCAGATTTACAGCCGACGGCGCCGAAATCGAACTATCGCTTGAAGATTTGCTGATTACGCCGATAAACAAAAGCGGTTTTGCATTGGAAAGCGATTCAACCATGACGGTTGTAATCGATACTCAACTCAGCGAAGAACTGATAAACGCAGGTATTGCGAGAGAACTTACGTCTAAGATTCAGACGATGAGAAAAGAAGCGGGATTCGAAGTCACCGACCATATCAAAGTCGGATTCAAGGGCGAAGGTAAGTGCGTAGAGGTCTTGAAGAGCGACAAGAGCATATGCGAAGGTATACTGTGCGATCAACTCGCCGACGGAACGCTGGACGGCTTTGAGAAAGAATTGGATATCAACGGCGAAATAGTTGTCGTTTCCGTCGCAAAGATTTAAGCGGCAAGATACGGAGACTGTATGATAAAAGTAGCGCGCGAATGGAAAGATTATCAGATAATTGCCACCGGAGACGGGCAGAAATTGGAAAGATGGGGAAACCTCGTCTTGTTGAGACCCGATCCGCAGGTGATTTGGAAGAGTTCCGCGCCGCTCGAAAAGAATAAAAATATCAATGCGAGATATATTCGCTCCAATCAGGGCGGCGGCAGATGGGAATATCAAGGAAATGTGCCCGATAACTTTACCGTCGAGCGAAAGGGACTCGTCTTTTCGCTCAAACTTATGGGATTCAAACACACGGGGTTATTTCCCGAGCAAGCCGTCAATTGGGATATAATGCAACGGCTTATAACCGACAGCGGCAGACCGGTCAAGGTGCTCAATCTGTTTGCTTATACGGGCGGAGCGACGGTAGCCTGCGCAAAAGCCGGAGCGCACGTAACTCACGTTGACGCGGCGAAAGCCATGGTAGATAGAGCCAAGACCAACGTATCTCTGAGCAATATAGCGTCGGACAGGGTAAGATATATCGTGGACGACTGTCAGAAGTTTATAGCCAGGGAACAACGCAGGGGAAATAAGTACGACGCCGTAATAATGGATCCGCCGTCATACGGCAGAGGAGCCAACGGCGAAGTGTGGAAATTGGAAGACAGTATATTCGATCTTGTCTCGGAATGCGTCAAGACGCTGTCTGACAGACCTTTGTTTTTCCTAATCAACTCATATACGACGGGGCTTCAGCCGCAGGTGATTGACAATATTCTCAGAATTTGCCTTAAAGGATACAAAGGCGAAAGTCAAGCTTACGAAGTCGGATTGCCTACGCAGGAGGGATTGATTCTTCCGTGCGGATGCAGCGGACTGTGGGTGAGCCGTGATGCAAAAACAATATAATTAAGGATAAATATATGGCGACCGAATTTACTTACAAAGATCTGGCGGTACTTTATGAAGACAATCACGTTATAGTGGTGGTCAAACCTTGCAACGTTCCTTCGCAGGCGGACGACTCCAACGATAAGGATATGTTGAGCATTGTCAAAGAGTACGTTGCGGATAAATATAACAAAGAAGGCGAAGCATACGTCGGATTGGTGCATAGATTGGACAGACCGACAGGCGGCGTTATGGTGTTTGCGAGAACGTCCAAAGCCGCTGCTCGATTGGGCGAAGAAATCAAAAACGGCGAATTTGAGAAAAAATATTTATGTGTGACCTGCGGCGTGCCGAAACAACGCAATGGTCAACTTAGACATTATTTGAAGAAAAATCAGGCAAAAAATATCGTTCAGGTCGTACCTCAGGCAACCGACGGAGCCAAACTTGCAATATTGGATTATTCGTTCGTGCAACAGGTCGAAGGTTTTTCGCTGTTCAAAATACAGTTGCATACAGGCCGTTCTCATCAGATCAGAGTGCAGATGGCGTCTCTCGGACTGCCGTTGTTCGGCGATAGCAAATACGGCGCATATCCGTCGACGTTTAGACATAATCTAGGACTTTGGGCTTGCGAGTTGAAATTCGTTCATCCCGTCAAGAAAGAAAAAATGACGTTTATCGTTCATCCGCCGAAAGACGAAGTGCCTTGGAGAGCATACGATATACCGAGAATTCTCAACGTAGGCATTGCCGCAAATCCGTACGAAGATATGGCTAATTTCAACGTATTGCAAGACAAGACGAAATCTCTTATCAAAGAGGAAAACAAAAGCGGCGGAAAAAACTGACGCTAAGCAGGGCGGAATCAAAAAAATAAACAGTCTTTGACAAGGCTGTTTTTTCATACAAAAAAAGTAATTGCGGCTGGGATATTATTCGTCTTTGCTATCGTTGCTGCTGACTTGTGCGGTCGCGATAATCTCATCGCTTTTGCCGCTGTCAACTGCATTGTCGGAAATCTCTGCAACATTCTCGGAAGTGTTGCTGTCGGAGACGTCGGCAATAGTTTGGTTATTTTGCGACGGAGCGTCCGCATCCTTGACGTTGACTTTTGTCTTAACGGGCGCCGATATGTAAGTGGTCATGCTGTTGAACACGTTGCGGAAGTGGTCGGCGATACGTTCCAAATTGCTTACGGTAGAGAGGAATATTCCTCCGGTTTCCGAGGAGCACTCGTTGTTGTGAAGTCTTGCCACGTGATTTTTTGCGAAAGTATCTTCATAGGTGTCTACGAGATCTTCATAGCCTTCGACTTCTTCTTTCAGAGCAAGACTTTTTTGTTCAAACGCGGCAATCACATTGTCGTAAAGACTGTCGACGGCTCCTTTCATCGTCATAATTTCCTGTATGGCTACTTCGGAAAAATTAAGTTTGTATTCGACTAGCTCTTTAGCCGCCTCGCAGATATTTTCCGCATAGTCTCCGACTCTCTCGATATCGGATATAGCGTGATAATACGACGCAATTTCTTTCTCTTCTTTATAAGATATATCTTTTGCGGATATCTTGACTGCGAATTTGGTAAGCTTTTTATTGAGATAGTCTATATGTTTTTCCCTTTGAGAAAATTCCTCTTCTTTGGAAAAATCCAGTTTTGTCAGCATATCGGTGGATAGATCGAGATTTGTCTTTGCCAACAACGCCATAGATACTATTTCTTTTCTCAGCATTAGCAGAGCAATGGGAGGCGTTTTGAGGATTCTCTCGTCAATATATGCAAATTTCTTTTCTTCGCTTTCTTCGGGCTGTTTCTTTTTGTCGCGTACGAGCAGTGTGGCAAGTTTTGTCAGACCTCCTGTGAAGGGCACGAGAAGCAACGTCGCAATGATGTTGAACAGAGTATGGAACATTGCTATTTGGGTGCTAGGTTGGTCGAATGCTTTCGCCAGCCAATAATCAAATGCGAGTTTTGGAGAGATAAGCGGCGCAATAAAAATGTATATCAGGAATATTGCAGTGCCGAACACGTTGAAAAGCAAGTGGATTACCGAGGCGCGTTTTGCGTTGGTGTTGGCCCCGATAGACGCGAGCATAGCCGTAACGCACGTGCCGATATTTATTCCCAAAGTGACGAAAATAGCGCTTCTCAGCGACATCAGTTGGGTTGCGCCTTGCACTGAGCACAGTGTGATGAGTATCGACGTCGTCGCAGACGAAGACTGAATGAGCGCTGTCAGCACCAGACCGATCAGCATAAGCAATATAGGGTGCTTAACCGTAGAAAGTATATTTATCACCGTTTCGTTGGTACTGAAAGTCTCCATCGCTTCCGACATAAATCTCATACCGACGAATATTACGCCGATGCCGCTGATCAAAAGACCCGATTTGGCGATTTTGTCTTTGTTTGACATTGCCATAAACGCGCCGACGCAGGCGAGAGCAGTGAGGAAAGGAGTTATCGGCAGACTTTGCAACGCGGTGATCTGCGCTGTGATAGTAGTACCTATATTCGCGCCCATAATTATGCTCGTAGCTTGTTTGAGCGTCATCATACCGGCGTTGACGAAACCAACGACCATAACCGTAGTCGCGGAAGAAGATTGAATAACCGCCGTAATTCCCGCGCCGGTGGCTATTCCCATAAATCTGTTGTTGGATACTTTGTTAAAAAGAGGTTTTAAGCGATTGCCGGCAATGTTTTGCAAGTTGTCGCCCATCATTTTCAGACCCACCAAAAAGGTGCCTAAACCGCCCAATAAGAGAAGTATTGAAGTAAATAGATTCATATCGTCACTATTATATCATAATTATTTCAAAAAGGCACGCGAAATACGGGGAAAATCAAAAATTTATCCATATTTTACTTATTATATCCATAAATATAAAAATATATTGCAGCATTTAGTGCCGATTTGTCCATAAATTTTAGCATATATAATAAGTATATATATTAAAAAATTGATATATCAACTCATAATGCTAGCGCAAATATATAAATAATTTGAGTTTTTGATATATTTGCGCCGATATACTTTTTATAAATATGCCGAATAATACATTATATTAAATAATAATTGAAATTATATACATTTTAAGGTATAATTAATATCGTGAGGTAAAAATGGACAGACTTATACTTTTGGACTCTAACAGTCTTATCAACAGAGCTTATTACGCTCTTCCCAATCTTACGAATCATTCGGGACAGTATACGGGCGCGATATTCGGATATTTGAATATGCTTATCAAGATCAACGATACTTATAGACCTACGCACATAATCGCGACTTTCGATAGGAAAGCGCCTACTTTCAGAAAGGCGTTATACGACGGTTATAAAGCGACGAGAAAACCTATGCCTCACGAATTGGCAAGCCAGCTACAGCCGCTCAAAGATATATTGACGGCTATGCGTATCCCGATCGTAGAGATGGACGGTTACGAGGCAGACGACGTAATCGGCACGTTGGCAAAAAGATTCGATACGCAGACATTTATAGTCACGGGAGACAAAGATTCCTTGCAGCTCATTGACGAGACGACGGCGGTTTTGCTTACCAAGAAGGGAATTACCGAAATCGCGCATTACGACGAGCAGATGCTTGCGAGCGAAGGGCTCGTTCCGTCTCAGATTGTCGATCTTAAATCGCTCATGGGCGACGCGTCGGATAATATTCCCGGAGTGGCGGGCGTAGGAGAGAAGACGGCTCGCGACTTGTTGGCCAAGTATAAGACTTTGGACGGCGTTTATCAACATATAGATGAGATAAAAGGTAAATTGAGAGAGAAATTGGAGAGTTGCAAAGATATGGCTTATCTTTCGTACGATTTGGCGACGATCAACGTCAATTCTCCCGTTGATTTTCCCGATCTTGACGCCGCAAAAACGGTTAATTGCTATTCTCACGAGGTTAAGCGGTTGCTTAAAGAGCTCGAATTGACCAAAATCGTAGACAGACTTACTTTTGACGGAGAAGCCGGCTCTGACGTTAACAATCAGGAGCAATACGCAAATTTACCTGACGTCAAAGACGTGGAAAATTTGGAAATGCTCGGAGAGGTAATAGCGCATATCCTGATGCAGGGCAGATTCTCATTCAGTCTCGGCGACAGAATTACCGTCGCGACGGACGAGGAATGTTTTAATATAGTCATTGCGGACAATCTTTTGGGCGAGGGAATAAATTATTCGGATTTTATCGGCGCGATGAAAGGCGTTTTCGAGAGTGAAAAAATAATAAAAATCTGTTATGATTATAAGAATATACTCCACGTGTTGCACAAAGACGGAGTGGGGCTCAAAGGCGTAAAATCAGACGTTTTGCTCAAAGCATATCTTGTCGACGCCAACCGCAATTATAAGTCGGAAAAAGAGCTGTTCAACGCTTACAATCTTCCCGACGGAGAGGAAGCGTCGCTTTTATATCATATAGATACTATTATCGACGGCGAATTGAAAGAGAGAAATCTTGCGGACTTGTATCAGAATGTGGAACTGCCTCTTGTCGAAGTGCTTTTCGATATGGAAATTCAAGGTTTTAGAGTAGACCTCGCTATCCTCAACGAACTCAAAGACAAATATTCCAAAGAGCTGGACAGTCTTTATAAAGAGATAATGGAGTATGCAGGCAAACCGTTCAACGTCAACTCAACCAAACAGTTGGCGAGCGTGCTTTTTGAAGATTTGGGTTTGAAAAGCGGCAAAAAGACAAAGTCGGGTTATTCGACAAACGTGGAAGTGCTCAATTCGATAAAGAACCAACATCCTATAGTTCCGCTTATTTTGAGACAGAGAGAATTGTCCAAGCTCAAATCGACTTATCTAGACGGCATGTTGCCGCTAATTGACAGTAAGAATAAAATACACACGATATTCAAGCAGACCGTCACTTCGACCGGGCGACTGTCTTCGACCGAACCTAATTTGCAGAATATCCCCATAAGGAAGTCCGACGGCAAACAAATTCGCAGGATGTTTATCGCTAGCGAGGGCAATACGCTCGTATGCGCCGATTATTCTCAGATCGAACTGAGACTTATGGCGGAATTTAGCGGCGACGAAACCATGATAGACGCATTTAACAACAACGTAGATATTCACGCTACCACAGCTTCAAAAGTTTTCGGAGTGCCGATTGAGATGGTCACGGCAGATATGCGCCGACAGGCAAAAGCCGTCAATTTCGGAATAATTTACGGTATAAGCGATTTCGGGCTTTCCGAAGATCTGGGCGTTCCGGTGTATAAGGCAAGAGAATTTATTTCGGGTTATTTCGCTACCTATCCAAAGGTAAAACAATATATGGAAAGTTGCGTGGAAAAGGCAAAGGAGCAAGGTTACGTCACGACATATCTCAACCGACGCAGAGAGATTCCCGAGCTGAAATCATCTAATTACAATCTGCGGAATTTCGGGGAAAGGGCGGCTATGAATATGCCGTTGCAGGGCAGCGCGAGCGATATTATCAAAGTTGCTATGCTCAGAGTTCATGCGGCGCTCAAAGAAAGCGGATACAAAGCAAAACTTATAATGCAGGTTCATGACGAACTGATTATCGACTGTCCGACGGAAGAAAAAGACGCGGTCAAAAAATTGTTGGTAGATTGTATGCAAAATATCACGACCGATTTCAAGGTCAAAATGATTGCCGACTGCAGCGACGGCGATAATTGGTTGGAGGCGAAATAATGAAGATTGCCTTGATCGGAGGCATAGGCAGCGGAAAAAGCACCGTTTTGGATATTCTTGCCGATATGGGCGAAAACGTCTGCGATTGCGACAAGATATATGACGAGATATGTTCGACGCCCGAATACGTGTCGCAGATTTCTCGCGAATTCGGCGCTGTGAAAGACGGCAAAATAGACAGAGGGGTATTGGCAAAAAAAGTTTTCTCCGATCCTTCTCAATTAAAAAAACTCAACCAATTGGCTCATCCTTTGATATTTGCAAGGTTAAATGAAATATATGCTCGTATGGATTCGGACAGATTGTTTGTGGAAGTATCGGCTTTTGATGAAAATATGAGAGAATATTTCGACGAAGTCGTCTTGGTGAAAAGTTGCGAGAGCAGTCGCATAAAGAGAGTGATGGAGCGCAACCGAGTAGACGAAGAATTTATTCGCGCGGTGATCGGCAGGCAGTTAAGCGAACAAAAGATGGAAGACCTTGCCGATTTTGTGATAATCAACGACGGGAACAGAGATGAATTGGAGTCTCAGATCGAATGGCTGTTGCAATGGTTGGGATATTGAGTTTTGAAAGAGTAATCAAATAAGGGAGCCGAATTCGTTCGGCTCCCGTTTTGTTGCGTCAAAGATATTATCAAGCGTCTTTTTCGTCCTGATTTTTGACAACGTGAACGTCGAGTTGGTTGTATGGAATGGAGATTCCGTTTTCGTCAAAAGCCTTTTTGACGGCTTCCATCATATACCAATGCGCAGTCCAATAGTCATCGAATTTGGTAAAATATCTTGCGAGAATATCTATTGAATGCGCTCCGTGCTCTTTGACGTTTACAAACGGAGCAGGGTCGTCGAGAATTACGTCGCAATTTTTAATGCAGTCTAGTATAATCTCTTTGGCTTTTTCGAAGTCGTTGTCATAAGATATGCTGAATACTATGTCGTCGCGTCGCGTGCCGGTAGTGCTGTAATTGATTACGGTGCTGTTTCCTGCCACGCCGTTGGGGATGATGACGATTTTGTTTTCTCCGGTGCGAAGATAAGTGTAGAAAAGTTTGATATCTTCAACTGTACCGCTTTGACCGTTGCATTCGATAAAGTCACCTAATTTGTATGGGCGCATTATTATTATAATTACGCCTCCGGCAAAGTTGGACAGCGATCCTTGCAGAGCAAGACCTATCGTGAGTCCCACTGAAGTTATTGCCGCCGCGATACCTGACGTCTCCACTCCAAGATAGGCGAGTACGCACACAAAGCCGATAAAATAAAGTATTCTTTTCAGCCAAGGAATAGAAAACTTTCTTAAAGTGTCGTCCACGTGCTTTTTTTGCAGACGTTTGTTGATGCTTTTACAGATGCTTTTTATGACGGCGCAGTAAATAGCGAATACTATCAGCGCCGCAACGATTTTGAGACCTTCTGTAACAAGCCAATTACCCACAGTAGTGAGAATGGAAGTAAAATCCAAGTTTGCAGATAAATAAACCATATTAATTCCCCCGTATATTGTTATTATTATAATACCAAAATACATCTAGATTATCAATCAAAACAGTCATATTTATTCAAATAAAACAATATATTTAATAGATTAAGGGCAGAGTTTGGATATTTTCTGTCCATATGAAATAACCTTAAACAAATTTTAGCGAATTGAAATAAAATATTCAAAAACGTTTGACAAGTTGTTGCTTTTAATATAATATTAGGTATGCAATCATTTGCGGTCATGGCGGAATAGGCAGACGCGTACGTTTGAGGGGCGTATGGGAGACCATCCGGGTTCAAGTCCCGGTGACCGCACCATAACAAGGGTATACGAACGCCCAGATTGAGAAACCGAATTTTCGGTTTCTTTTTCTTTTGCGCTATTTTGTCCGCGCCGCCGCTCCCGTCGTGCCCGAATAAAATCAAATTCAAAGCAGTTCGTTTTTCTGCTTGTTGTCATACCGCATAACTAAAAAATGAACATATCGAAAAATGTCTTGCGTATTTTGTCTTTGAGTAATCGATTTACAACAAAAGAGTGTCCGAAATTTTACCGCGCTAATGTTGTTTATTGAAATTTTAATAAATGCAACTCAAAGTTTACATTTTGAAACGCAAAGTTGGTGGTGTTCTTAATAAAAACATTGTATAATGAGAGCATAAATTTATTACTTGGAGGCCTTTATGAAATTAGGTGAAAAACTTGCTAGGGCTCGTAAAGAAAAAAATATAACGCAAGAGCAACTCGCTGCCAGTCTCGGTGTTTCAAGACAATCGATAAGTAAATGGGAATCAGATGTAGCATACCCAGAAACAGACAAACTGATTCGTATGAGTGAATTGTTTGATTGTTCGCTTGATTACTTGCTAAAAGAAAGTATAACAAAAACAGAAGAGAAAACAGAAGCGACTAACACGCAAGGAACGACTGTTACATCGCGGTGTTTATCTATAAGCAAAATATTCAATTATGAATACAAGTCAAAAAGAACTTTGGGCGGTGTTCCATTAGTTCATATAAATATAGGCAAAGGAAAAACCGCAAAAGGTGTAGTTGCTATCGGTTTTAAGTCTGTTGGAGTTGTTTCATTAGGACTCTTGTCAATAGGGGTATTATCTTTTGGGTTATTAGCGTTGGGTTTGCTCGGTTTGGGGATATTGGGGATTGGCATTTTCGGCTTTGGAGCATTCGCATTGGGGGTAATAAGCGGTGGCGCAATATCAGTTGGAATTATATCATTTGGCGCAATTTCAGTTGGCGTTATGTCTTGCGGGGCGATTTCAATAGGGCAATTTGCAGTAGGAGCATTGGCAAAAGGACATTATTTTGCTTTTGGTGACAATGCAACGGCAATGGTGGCGCTTGGGGCAACAAAAGCCAGCGGGACACTCTATACGCATTTTACAGGGATACAAAACAGTTTCGTCGGCTATGAAACGGATACGGTAATTTCGATTTTAGAGAGCAATGTGCCGTCAGCATTAAAATGGTTTATGAATATAGCTTTGTCGATAGTTGGAATTCAATAGTTGAAATTGGATATGTGTTATATGTATAAACATATATGCGGAATTATTGCCAGATAAATAGCAAACAGAAAGGCTGTCAAAGCGTATTTATGAAACCGCTATGAAAGCCATAGCAAGCCGTGAACGATTACCGCTAATTGCTTGCCTTACAGTTTGTAGTCCGACAACGGTAATTCCACCGCACTATATAAAAGTCGGTGCACCATATAATAAAAAAGACAACGAGTTTTGTTCGTTGTCTTTTTCTATATACAGTCTAAGAATTATTGTAAGAGGTATATTTTTATGAGAGTAATTCGTCATTGATTTGCGGATTGCAAGAATTTCTCTAAGTGATCGTTGAATTCCTGCGGGGCATCCATATTTACGCAATGTCCTGCGTCTTTCAAAATTATTTTATCGCAATTTTCATATTCCGCCCATTCGTTTACGATTTCTATTTCCGTTGATATATCGTGTTCGCCGCAACCGACTAAGAGTTTATACTGCCGTTGCTTTTTGGGATATTTGTTTACAAGTTTTTGCAAACTTGCCAAATATCTGAAAGAACTTTTTTTGAATTGTATATTAATATCATAAAACGCCTTCTGCGCTTCGTTAGTGTAGGCGGCGATTTTTTTGTTTGCTTTTGCAAACCACTTGATAGAAAACAATGCTTTTAGCATCATATTTATTTGTCCTTTTGAATTTGCCTTTTGCTTCTTGATATCGAAATTATTTATGTCGTATCCGCCGAAGCAAGCGAGCGAGAGAACTTTGTTTTCGTATTTGTTGGCAAAGTCTTGTATAAAAACCGAACCTAACGATACTCCGACGAAATGAGCGGCGGATATATCGTGTTTTTGAAAGATTTGATCTATCCAATCGGACATTCTTTCAATATTATCGCCGTTGCGGGTGTGAATTGAATTGCCGTGGCCTAAGATATCGATAGCGAGCAGATTGTATTTGCCGGAAAAGTATTGGAATTGTTTTTCAAACATTCTGTGATCAACGAATGCGGCGTGGACAAATACAAGCCATTCTTTGTTGGCGGTGCAGTCGATATAATAGGCAATAGGCGAATTATCAAGATATAAAGTTTCCATTTTGCTCTCCTATATTTCTTAAAGTAACATCCTGTGTCAGTATTGTCAAGATAAAAGGTTAAAATAGCTTCGCAACAATATATTTATTCAGAAAAATCATGTTTTGTACACTCTTGAACTTATAGGACTTTTGTTAAATTGCCGGAAGCTGCTAATTGCATTGAAACTATAAAGACAAATCTCTTTGTTAAATGATTTCTATGTGATATAATTATATTATAAACGGTAATCCGGTGGAATGATAATGGAAATAAAATTAATAAGAGCAGATGAGAGTCATGCCGAAGAAATTTGGAATATGCAAAAAGCGTCGTTCTATAATTTATTGATTAAATATCGTGACTATGAAACTAATCCCGGTAATGAGCCTTTGGAAAAAGTCGTAAAGCGTTTGAAACAACCGTATACTTATTTTTATTTTATTAGCCTAAATAACAAAAATATCGGCGCAATTAGAATTGTAGATAAAAAGTCAAACACTGAGCCTAAACACATTTCTCCTATTTTTATTCTGCCCGAATATCGTAATAAAGGTTATGCTCAGTCGGCTATTTTGCTCGCCGAAAAAATTCACGGCGCTTGCGGATGGGAAATCGATACTATCTTGCAGGAACGGGCAAATTGCCGTTTGTATGAAAAATTGGGGTATCGAAAAACAGATAAAATCAAAAATGTCAATTCTTTGATGTCTTTGATTTTTTATATAAAATAATAGAAGTATCATATTAACTGATTTTACAAAGATGCTTTTTGCGCAGTATAAAATTCTCATATGTTATTAGTATAACCGTGTTGAATAATCCGCTATCAAAAATTTTTATATGTTTTAATTATTCAATTTAGTATAATATAAAAGTTTTATCCAATAAAAAATGTTGAAAAAAAATTTGCAAAAAACTATTGACAAGCAATACTATGTAATGTATAGTATTATGTAATGAAGGGTATTGGAGGTAGCCATGGATTCCCAACTTAAAAAAGGGCTTTTGGAAGGCTGCGTATTGGCGGCGATCCGTGACGAGGAATCTTACGGATATAAGATTATAGGGCAGTTGTCTCCGTTTATCGAAATATCGGAGTCCACGCTTTATCCGATATTGAAGCGGTTGGAGGCTTCAAAGCTTGTCAATACCCGCAATCGACTTTACAACGGTCGGTTAAGAAAATATTACAGCATTACGGAAAAAGGCAAGGTAAGACTTAGGGAGTTTTGCCGAGATATGGATCAAATTATGGAAATATACCGCTTTTTGAGGAGAGGGTGAACTATATGAAAAAGAAAACTTGGTTTAATCAACTCGAATACGCTTTGAAGCGTAACAGAATGGAAAAAGGCGAAAGGCGCGCCGTTATCAATTATTATAACGAGATGTTTCAGGATAAGCGCGACGACGGGCTTAGCGAAAATGAAATTTTGTCCGAATTCGGTTATCCCGAAGACGTAGCCAGAAGCGTCAGGGGCGCCGACAGCGAAAAACGAGTTGAAAAGGTCGCAAGAGTATACGATGCGGAAGAGACTTGCGAATATGTAAAATCGCGCGAATCAAATCAGCGCGTGCAAGTAAAGGAACAGGGAAAGCATAGGAACGTCGTTTTAATTATTTTGCTGTTGCCGTTGACGCTTACGTTGGCGTTGTTGGGATTTGCGCTGTGGTTTACGATAATAATGTCGGGCGTTGCGGTGACATGCGCGGCTATAGCGTCGCTGATTTTCGGATTTTACTTAATGACGGAGAATATAGGAGTGCTGATAATGTCCGTAGGCGCGTGCTTGATGCTTTCGGCTATCGGAGGACTTATATGTTCTTTCGGCGGATTCCTTGCCAAATACTGGGGTAAATTTCTTAAATGGTGTTTTGTCGGTAAAGGAGAAAGAAGATGAAGAAGTTTATACACGTTATAGTATTGGTCGTCGTGCTTGTCGTAGGGGCTTTTGTGAGCTTGGTGGGATATGGGATTTATTCCAGAAGCGACAATAAGTTCTTTTCCAAAGAGTTGGAATATACTCAGGTGTCGCAAGAGTTTGAAAATACTTTTAACACGATTGATTTGACTTTGACGGGCGATCATAAGCTCGTACTGCAACAGGGCGAAAAGTTTTCGGTCACTTACAGCGAAAGCAAATTCAACGAGTTTTCCGTCGAAGAAAAAAACGGCGTGCTTAAGCTGACGGAGTCGTCTGATTATATAGAATGGAAAAAATTTCTTTTCTATAAGAAAAAACAGACGGACGTAATAGTTACCGTTCCGCAAGACAGTCAAATAGCGTTGAAAGGCAACTTAATGGGAGTAGTAAGCGCGGAGTTACCTGATTGGCAGTATACGGATATAGATTTGAATATATGCGGAAGCGCAAAAATTACGGCGCCTCATATCAACGCATCCAAATTGGCTTTCAACGTTACCGGCGTTGCCGATATCAAATTAAATTGCGATACCCAGACGGTAACGTTGCAGGGAATTGGCAGCATGGCGACGGAACTGTCGGGCAAGTGCGACAAGTTCAAAGTCGACGTGTCGGGAACAGCAGCTTTGAACGTTAGAGGTCTCGAATGCAATAGCGCGTTTATAGAAATATACGGAACCTCGGCATGCAATATGACGGGTAATGCAGAGGAGTTGACGGTAAACACAAGCGGCACCTGCAATTTAAGCGCAAAGGATTTTTCCGTCGGCAGAGTTACTTTATATTCTAGCGGAACGACTATGGCAAAAGTTTCCGTAACCGACGAACTTAATTTGAGCGGCGGCGGCACTTTGAACGTAGATTATTGGGGAGAGCCTCGCATAACCGATAGAGTAAGCGGCACCAAAAAAATAAGAAAAATGAACTGAAAACCAAATAACAATAATATATTTCTTACACACCCCTCGAGACAACGTCGTAATTTGCGGCGTTGTCTTTTGTCAGACAAATTATCTATATTGACTTATAATCAAAAACAGGTTATATTAATATAGGGGATAAATTATGAAAGGGTTGGAATCACTGCAACTTAAAGACCGCGTCGGAGGGACCGCGCTGCGTATCGGTTGGTTGATAGGCATCGCCGCGTTTGTGCCGACTTTATTTTATATTCTGTACAGCGCAATGGGATATGCCAAATTGATATATTTTTCTGCGCTCATGCTCATTGTTCTGGCGACTTTTTTTCTGATACTTCTAAATGAAAATTTCAGAAAGGCATTCGAAGCAGAGGTGTCGGACATATTGCCTATGGCGCAAAAAGTATTTGCCGCATACAATGCGATAATGCCTATCTTATTGATATTAGGCTTAACTTGCGCCGTGGTTTCAATAGTTTTCAGCGCAGGCAACGGCAAGCAAACGCGCAGGCGCAGAGTATCGGCGGCTATGCTGATAATTTTCTTAGTCATATCGGCGGTGACGTATTACGTTGCAAAACCTAAATTGATTGGGGTGAGCGTATGAAAGTCTATTTGATCAACAGAAAGGACGTAATAGTTTTCCAAGACGGCAAGGCGCTCAAAGTATTCAAAGAGAAGAAATACGAATATGTCCTGCCAAAGGTCGGGGAAGATAATGAATTTGAGTTGAATTTTGTCAAAAAGTCCGAATTTTCCCGTCCGCTTTGGTGGTTGTACGCAGCGCTTTTTTGGATTATCGGAATAATGGGATTTTGTACTTCCGCATATTCAAAAAATACCGATTCATTGAATTGCTCGATGAAGTATACCGGCAGAGGAAATTCGCTGAGAGTAACTTTTTATCATTCCAATCCCAAGTATGCTTCGCAAGGCGCGGCGCTGACGGTTGACGAAGGGGAGCGAGTGCTGTTGCGCAACTGCTCGTACGTAGCCAATCCCAAAGCCCGCTCGAGAAAGAAAATTTATTCTTTGCTGTCGGGATTTGCGCGATTGGGAGTAATTATATTGATAATTTTTTTGGGAGTAAGCGCAATAACAGGTTAACGATAGATATCGATATCGGCGTTGTCAAAACGCCCAGTTTCCGTTGCGGAAAATCTGTATTCGTTTTCCGCTTTTCGTTATACCAACTATGTCCAAATCGTCGCAACCGAGCATAAAATCTACGTGTATCATGCTGTTGTTTACGCCCATTTCGTCAAAGTCTTTTTGGGTATATTTTCCATAATCTTTAATGCAGTTTGAAAATCCTCTGCCAAGCGCGAGGTGACAGCTTGCGTTTTCGTCAAAGAGAGTATTGTAGAAAAGTATTCCGCTGTTGTTGATGGGAGAATTTTGAGGTACTAGAGCGCATTCGCCTAGCATCTTTGCGCCCTCGTCCATAGATATCATCTGTTGGAGCAGTTGCTGATTTTTTTCGGCATATACTTTAGCGACCTTTCCGTTTTTGAATTCTATATGAAAATTCTCTATCAAAGCGCCTTGATAAGACAGCGGCTTCGTAGAGTATACGACGCCTTCCGCCGCGCCGGCTTTTGGGGTAGTGAAGACTTCTTCGCTGGGTATATTGGGGTTGAATTCCACGCCCTGCAAAGTTTTTTCACTGCCGGCAAGAAATTGCGCGTTCTCAAGCAATTCCACTCTGAGATCCGTGCCGTTGGACGATTTGTATTCCAAATATTTTAATCCTAAAGAGTTGAGGCGGTCGCACTTGGAGTGCAGATCTTTATTGTGCCGCTCCCAATTTTGTATGGGAGTAGAATCCGCTCTCGAAGTATATAGGATAGCTTCCCACAGCTTTTCTACCGCCGAAGAAACTCTTTCGTTAGGGAAGACTTTTTTTGCCCATTCTTTGCCGGCTACGGCGGCAATGCACCACTGATATTTGTTGTCCATAGAGTCGATATAAGGCTTGCGTATCGGATACTTGGCTATCTTTTCCTGCGCAATCTTATCTTGTTTTGCATACTTGAGTCCGTCGGGATCTTCCGAATCCAGATAGATTCTTGCCGGAAGAATTTCCGCCTGATATTTCATTTTTTCCACTTGCCAGTTAGGCAACTCGTTCATTGCAGATTGAGTCATATATTTTGAATGCAATACGGTCAGCGGATCATGCTGCCAATCTACGCTTACTCGTTTAGCGCCTGCCGCGTAGCATTCTTTTACGAGCATTTCCACAAATTTAGGCTGGTCGAGTTGGGCGGTTATCCACACTTCCTGTCCTTTCTGCACGTTGACGCCCTTTACTGCGATAAGTTTTGCATATTCTCTAAGAGTTGAAGTTTTCATAATCTTTCTCCCGTATTAGATTGTTATCATTATAGCTTGATTTACACGCGCGTGTCAAATTAATCTGATTGTCGTCGATCTTGTGTATAAACTTCGGCTTTGAACTTCGGCGGATAAATACGGTTAAAATCTACATATTTTGGAAACGTGCAAGAGCATAAATAGCAAATGTCGGCATACAATACCTAATGAGGAAATTATGTGGCAGAGCAGTGTATTAATTAGTTATTATCTCAATAAAGACAACGTATTAAAAAAGGGTTTAGAAAGAATAGAAGGACTTTATTTTGCCGAAGGTTCGGAAGACGGATACTACACATACGACGTTGCGGCAAAAGAGTGCGACAAGAAGAGATGTCGCGCTGCGGTTAGAGATCTGATATCAGATATTATACTAAACAACGTCAAACTCGATTATATCGTGCAGGCTCTCAACGGCAGAGAGATTGACGCGTCGCTATGCGCTCTAATATCAGCTATGCTCTATTACGACAATCGCAAAGAAGAGGATTATGTCAAGAAGCAAGTGTCGTCTCTTAATAATTACTGCGTTGACGGAATAGTCAATTTTAGATTAAGAGAGCTTGTCGACGAGTGGAAAGAGCTCGGGGAGATTATTTCGGGAACTCTGTGCAAGGGATTCGGAGAAAAAGAAATTTATTCGTTGGCGCTGTATATGTTGGGGGAAAGAAAGAATATGAGTTTGTTCATAGCGGACAGCAACGAGATTCTCATAACCAACGTGTCGCAGGGGGGATTGGTCAACGTGCCGGAGATATATTCGGACAAAATTCACAATATTATAAACGCTATCGTCAAGTACGGCGCGAGCGAAGTCGTCATAGAAAGAGGAAATGCGGACAAAGAATTGCTTAACGCGCTGAGAAATATAGTCGACGTAAAAATTTTGTGAAGACTATTTATTGTAGTCGGATAAAGTAATCTGCAAAAAAAGCCGCAATATATAGTATTTAGGCTGTGAAATGAGAAAATCAGGCAAAAAAATTGTGCTTATTTTGTCTTGACAAGGCAAAATCGGAAGATTATAATAATGGTACAATTTAATTGAAACGCATGATTTGCGTGCCTGAGGACATGTGATTTATAGGAAATCGCCACAGAGAGCGTCCGTTGCTGAGAGCGACGCGCGAGGATATAGGTCGTACCGCCTGAGGAAAAACACGTTGCCAAACGAATTGGTCTAATAGAGAGACGGCATTGCCGTAATTGAGGTGGAACCGCGATTGATAATCGTCCTTAAAGCATTTTGCTTTGAGGATTTTTTATTTTTTGGCGAACGTTAAGTATTGATAATAGTTAATAATATATTAAGATGAGGTGTAGTATGAACGTCAAGTTGAAGGACGGAAGCGTCAGGCAGTTCGAGGCGGGTATGAGCGTCTACGAGATTGCAAAGGAGATTTCCGAAGGGCTGGCAAGAGCTGCCGTCGGAGGAAAATTAAACGGCAAAGTAGTCGAAACGAGAACAATCGTCAGCGAAGATTGCAATCTTGATATACTTACTTTTGCAGACGAAGAGGGAAAGCTTATTTACAGACATACCGCGTCGCACATATTGGCGCAGGCTGTCAAAAATATTTTTCCGACAGTCAAATTGGCCATAGGACCGGCGATTGCCAACGGATTTTATTACGATTTTGATTTCAAGACCCCAATTTCTACGGAAGAATTTGCCAAAATCGAGCTGGAGATGAAGAGCATCATCAAAGCCAATTATCCTATCACAAGATTTGTGTTGCCCAAAGACGAAGCGATAAAACTCATGGCGAGCTACGGCGAAGATTATAAGGTCGAACTTATCAACGATTTGCCCGAGGGCGCGGAAATATCTTTTTATAAACAGGGCGATTTCGTCGATTTGTGCGCAGGTCCGCATCTTCCGTTTACGGGAATGGTCAAGGCTTTTAAGCTCACTAGTCTTACGGGCGCCTATTGGAGAGGCAACGAAAACAATAAAATGCTATCGAGAATTTACGGTACGGCATTTGATAAAAAATCCGAGTTGCAGGCATATCTTGACGCCGTAGAAGAGGCAAAAAAGAGAGACCACAATAAGATAGGCAGGGAAATGGGACTGTTTATGACCGACGAGAACATCGGACAGGGACTGCCTTTGCTTATGCCCAAGGGAGCCAAGCTATTCCAGATTCTTCAGAGATTCGTAGAGGACGAGGAAGAACGCAGAGGATACGTGCTGACAAAGACGCCGTATATGGCAAAATCCAATCTCTATAAAATTTCGGGACATTGGGATCATTACAAAGACGGCATGTTTGTCATGGGCGACGAGGAAAAGGACGACGAAGTATTCGCGCTCAGACCTATGACATGTCCGTTCCAATACACGATTTACAACAACGGGTTGAAGTCATACAGAGATCTTCCCATACGCTACGGAGAGACGTCTACGCTGTTTAGGAACGAGGCGTCGGGCGAGATGCACGGGCTTATTCGCGTCAGACAGTTCACTTTGTCCGAAGGTCATATTGTCTGCACTCCCGAGCAGCTTGAAAGCGAGTTTAGAGGAGTAGTCGATCTTGTCAAATATATGATGAGATGTATGGGCTTGGAGAACGACGTTACCTATAGATTCAGCAAATGGGATCCCGAAAATACGGAAAAGTATATCAACGAGCCGGACGTTTGGGCAGTTGCCGAAGACACGATGAGAAAGATTCTCGACCATATCGGTATCAAATACGTGGAGGCAAAAGGCGAAGCGGCGTTCTACGGACCCAAGCTGGATATCCAAATCAAAAACGTATACGGCAAAGAGGATACGATAATCACAGTACAGGTCGATATGTTCCTTGCGCGCAATTTCGATATGTCTTATATTGACGAAAACGGAGAGAAGAAAAGACCTTATATCATTCATCGCTCGTCCATCGGATGTTACGAAAGGACAATGGCTTTGATGATCGAGAAATTTGCGGGAGCCTTTCCGGTATGGGCAAGCCCCGTGCAAGTCAAGGTAATCAGCCTTACAGACCGTACGGTTGACGAATGCGAGAAGATCAAAGACAGACTTAAAGCCATGGGCATCAGGGCAGAAGTCGACTCGCGAAGCGAAACCGTGGGATATAAGATCCGTTCCGCTCAGC
Organism: uncultured Clostridia bacterium; assembly: GCA_947246685.1. Classification (GTDB taxonomy): domain Bacteria; phylum Bacillota; class Clostridia; order Christensenellales; family UBA3700; genus RACS-045. Next base: position 166,548 of record CAMXSN010000001.1, read on the forward strand.
TTGAAAAAGTGCCTTATATGCTGATTATCGGCGATAAAGAAGTGGAAAAAGGCGTGGTCGCGGTAAGAAGAAGAGGCGGCGTAGTTATGGGCGAGATGAGCCTTAACGACTTTGCCGGACTTGTCATTGACGACGTGGAAAGCAAACGCTTGGATTGATTAGTCAACTATAACTGTCGCAGCGCCGTCCGTTAAGGGCGGCGCGTAGTTTATACCGTAATTAGGATGACGATTGATAATTTCTTGACAGCAGATAAAGATACGCAATAAATTATCAAGTATATTTATGGCTAATGTGGATTAATATTGTAAAATATGTCTTAATATTTTTCTTCCGCTCTTGAAAAGATAAATGATATTTGTTATATTGTTATAAATATTTACGGCGGTGAAGAAATGAAGAAAATCAGATATTCCTTGGTGTTGACGGCAATGATTTTATGCTTATTGCTATTTTCGTTTGCCGGGTGTGAAAAATATCGCGACTTTGCTTGGTCTGGAGTGGAGAAGGGCAGCGTTGATTTGACGCTTGAACTCGGCGAAGACGGCAAATTTGATATTTTGCAACTTACTGATATACAATTCGTCGATTACGTTGACGACAGGAGCGTCGCAGTAATGAGCGCGGCTATTTCTTATGCGGATCCCGACTTGATAGTTATCACAGGCGATCAGATCAGTCCCGAATATTTGGTGGGACAAAAGAAAAAAACCAAGAAAATTCTCAATCAGATAACAGCGTTTTTCGATTCTAAGCAAATTCCTTGGACGGTTTGTTTTGGCAATCACGACGGGGCGATGGGCGTAATATCCAAGAAAGAAATGGTTGAGATTTATCAGAAATCGGCATTTTTTATCGGCGGATTGACGGAAAGCGATTATTGCGAGAGTTATATCAACGAAAAAGAAGATACTTATTGCAATTATTTTATCCCCGTATACGAGCAAGGTAGGGGCGCGGTTGCGCACGGTGTATTTATAATGGACTGCGCGACGAGCCTTATGTCTCCTTACGACGGTTTTACCTCGGGACAGATAGATTTCTACAATAGCATGAGCAAGAAATATCCGGGCGTAAATATTTCCATGTATACTCACGAGCCTACGCAGGAATTCCAGACTATGTATGACAACCGCAACGATAAACAGAAGGTCGGCATATTTAAGGGGGAGATAGAAAAACCCGAAAGAGGTAAGACCTATTATCCTACCAAAGACAGCGCGGCTAACGAACGTTTCAGCCAAAGTCTTAAAAATAATAATAACGTCAGAGGTATCTACGTCGGTCACGATCATTTGAGCAATTTCGCCGGCGTGTATAATATAGGCGAAGACAATTCGATTATATTGGCGTATGGCAGAATGTCTACTTACGGATTCGGAGAGTGGAGATATTTTATGTTCAATTCCTCTGACAGAAAGCAATATAAGAATTATCCCAGAGGCGGAAGAGCGGTGACGGTATCCGTCGACGGCGGCTATACGACTCGCGATATTCTCGATTCTAAGGACGGAAAATACACTATGACTTCGCGAAATGAAATCACAATCTCCGTATAATTGCGGAAAAATTGAAAAAACCGTGTTGAATTTGTTGACAATAGGGAAAAATTTTGGTATCATACTGACGAACAAAAGCAGTAATTGATACTCACCTGTCGGCAACGGAGTCGCACACGGTTAATAAATCAAAATTTATTATGAGTAACGTTATGCTGATGTTACTCATATTTTTTTGCCAAGCGCAGGGAGGATACCACCATAAAAGACATGCTTATAAACGGGCAGATAAGAGAGCGCGAAGTCAGAGTTCTCGATCAGGACGGAGCTCAGCTCGGGATAATGTCCGGCAAAGCGGCAATGGAACTTGCAGAAGAAAAAAATCTCGACCTCGTGTTGATTTCGCCGACAGCAAAGCCGCCTGTATGTAAAATTATGAATTACGGCAAATTCAAATACGAGACGGTAAAAAGAGAAAAAGAGAACAAGAAAAATCAAAAAATCGTCGAACTTAAAGAAGTTTGGCTTTCTGCGACCATAGACGTGGGAGATTTAAACACAAAGGCCAAGCAGGCTCAGAAATTTATTCTCGGCGGAGACAGGGTCAGAGTTTCTATAAGACTGAGGGGCAGACAGATGGCTCGTCCCGAGTTGGCAATGAAGGTTATGGACGACTTTTTCGATATATTGAAAGACATCGCGCAAATGGAGAAGAAGCCTTTGTTGGAAGGCAAAAGCATAGCAATGACTATCGCTCCTATTGCTAAAAAATAATTATAATTTTGGAGGACGGATAAATGCCGAAGCAAAAATCACATAGCGGCGCAAAAAAGCGTTTTCATTTGACCGGTACGGGCAAAGTTAAGAGAGCAAAAATGAACAGAAGACATATTCTGAGCAAGAAATCACCTAAGAGAAAGCGTGGTTTGAGAAAGACGGCTTACGTTTCTACAACGCAAGTCAAGACGATCAAGGAAATGATTTAGTCAACGGAGGTACGATAATATGAGAATTAAAAGAGGCGTTAACGCAGTTAAGAAGCGTAGAAAGATATTGAAGTCCGCAAAGGGTTATTTCGGCGCGAAGTCCAAACTTTACAGAGTAGCCCGTCAGGCAGTCATGAAGTCGCAGAATTACGCATACGTGGGCAGAAAGCTCAAAAAGCGTGATTTCAGATCTTTGTGGATTACGAGAATAAATGCGGCGGCTAGACTCAACGGTCTTAATTACAGCAAGTTTATGAGCGGTCTCAAGAAGAACGGTATCGACCTCAACCGTAAGGTTTTGGCTGACATTGCCGTCAACGATCCGAGCGCTTTTACCGCGCTTTGCGAAAAGGCTAAGGCATAAATATTCGCATATACTTTTATTTCGGGCAGTCATGACAATGGCTGCCTGTTTTTTAGGTAAAATATTTGTCGATTTTGCATTAAGTTTTGACAAAGCGTTGTGTTTAACGATTTTTTCGTGTATAGTAGAAAACGACGGAGCGGCAAATGCAAGAGATAACCTCGGTGAAAAATCCAAAGATTCAGCATATACGGAAATTAAAAGACAGACGCTATCGCAGAGACTGCGGACAGTTTTTGGTAGAAGGAGAAAATCTTATAAAAGATTTGCCTGACGCTATTTCCGTCGAGAGTGTTTTCGCGCTTAAGGACAAAGCGGACGAATTTGCTTATATTCTCGATAGATATGACTGCGCTTCGGTATATCTTGTCGACGGCAAGGTCATGGACGCCGTATGCAACACGGTGCATCCTTCGGGAATAGCGGCTGTCGTCAATTACGCGCCGTACGAAGGCGCGATCGACGGCAACGCCGTGGTATTGGACGGAGTAAGCGACCCGGGGAATATGGGTACGATAATCAGGACGTGCGTTGCTTGCAGTATAAAGCACGTCGTAGCGGTAGACTGCGTAGATTTTTTGTCCGACAAAGTAATAAGGTCGTCTATGGGCGGCATATTTAAGGTTAACATCACGGAATGCGAAAGAGCCGCCGTCGCGGATATTTTGAAAGACCATCATATATACGCTTTGGATATGGGCGGAGAAAATCTGTTTGAATTAGGCGAGATCAACGTTCCTTTTGCGCTTGCTGTCGGCAACGAGAGCAGGGGGCTGTCGGATATAGTGAGAGCGTCGTCTCAAGTCGTCTCATTGCCTATGACCGGCGACATAGAATCTCTAAATGCCGCGGTAAGTTTGTCCGTCGCATTGTACGAGTTCAGTTGCGGACGCTTGACAAAATTAATAAAATAAAGATATCATTAAAGATATAAAGGAGGATATTTATATGGCAGATATTATCAAAAACCAAGAAGAAACAGAAGATGAGGAATTGATCGTTCTTGCCGATGAGGAAGGGCAGGAAGTGGAATTCCACCACATTGCGACTTTGGATTACAAAGACGAGTGGTACATATATCTCCAACCCGTTGAATTGGGGGATATGGACGAAGACGAAATGCTTATTTTCAAAATCGAAGCGGACGAAGACGGCAACGATACTTTCGTACCGGTCGAAGACGAACAGCTTTTGCAGACTTTGTACGACGAGTATCTCAAAGAATGCGAGCTTGAAGACAGCGCAGAATAATAAGAGCGTCAATTGCGGCGCGGCGGCTTAATCGGCCGTCGCGTTTTTTGTCGTCTTGACACGGCGCAACTATTGCGGGGATTGTTTGAGGGCGCGCAAAATTGTCAAAATTAATAGTTGAGAAAAGTTTGCGAGATCGGCTGACATAATTTACAAGAGGGAAAATTTGGCAAAATTTTATTTGCCGCCGAAAAAAGCCGAAAATTTCATTGACTTATTTTTATTATATATATATAATAGAAAATGACTAATATTTTAGGGAGGCAACAATAAGGTGAAAAAGTGGCAGTCAATTGTGATTTTGACGGTTTTGGCAATTCTTATTGTGTTCGGCTCCGTATTCGGATTCGTATCTTTGAAGAACGGAGAATTGGGACTTTATAATTACAACGCCTATGTCACAAAAATCAGTCTCGGTCTTGACCTCAGCGGCGGCGTCTATGCGGTTTACAGCGTGGATCAAAGCAAGCTTACCGATGAGCAGAAAGAGAACGTGGACGCATTGATAGAGGGTACAAGAGCAAGTCTTGAGTCTTTGCTTTTCAGCAAAGGTTACACTGAGGCTCAGGTTACCGTATCCAATCAGACTATTCGTGTTGAAATCCCGGACGAAGACGATCCGGAGAGAATTTTTAACTTGATCGGACGTCCGTCGAGCTTTGAGTTCAAAGAGTATGTGGACGGCGCTGACAAAGATTTGTCTCTTAACGACCCGAGCGGCAAAGTCAAGTTGGATGAGAAATTCACGGGCAACGACATCGCAAACGCGGGCGTCAGCTATGACAGCCAGACCGGTTACTACGTGGTGTCATTGAGCTTTACGGAAGAGGGTACTAAGAAGTTTTCTTCTGCAACAAGCGCCTTGACGGGATCCAAACTTGCTATATGGATCAATAACGAATTCGTTATCGCGCCGACCGTCAACGAGACGATTTCAACGGGTTCGGCTTCTATAAGCGGTAATTACACTTACGAACAGGCATATGATTTGGCGGTAAGAATTCAATCGGGTTCTTTCCCGTTGGTGCTTAAACTCAACGAGAGCAATACTTTGACGGCAACGCTCGGCAGTTCCGCTATCAAAGCCGGTCTTATCTCCGGCGTAGTAGGTCTCGTGCTCATATTTATATACGTGATAGCAATGTACAAGCTCTTGGGCGTGGCGTCTAGCTTGTCTTTGTGGTACTATTCGCTTACTTATCTGTTCTTCCTTGCAATATTCCCATGGGTACAGCTTACTCTGTCGGGTATTGCGGGCGTATTGCTTTCTATAGGTATGGCGGTAGACGCAAACGTAATTATCTTCGAGCGTATAAAAGAAGAGTATGCAAGCGGTAAAACAATGCGAACGGCGGTCAATACAGGTTTCAAACGTTCGTTGGGAGCTATTATCGACGGAAACGTAACGACGATCATCGGTGCAATAGTCCTTATTATCGTCGGCGCGGCCACGATCAAGAGTTTCGGTATCACGTTGCTCATAGGTCTTGTGCTTTCGTTGATATCTTCTTTGTTGATTACGAGACTCATACTCAAATGTATTTTGGTGTTTAACGACGAATCCAAGGCAAAACTGTTCGGGCTGAAGAGAAGAGAAGACGTTGCGTTGATAGAGGAAGAGATTCCCGATCTTCAAAAAACCGAAGAGGATTCATTGAGCGATACAAAATCGGCAAATATGCAGAATACTCCTTCCCAAAAGAACAAAAAAGCTAAAAAGGGAGGCGCCGTAAGATGAAAAATTTGAAGAATTTGAAAATTGTCGAAAAGCACGGATTGTGGGCGATCGCTCCCGTAATAATATTCCTTGTGGCAGTAATAGTGTTTACGTCTTTCGCGGTCAAGAACAAGGACGTCACTAAGGGTATGAATATCGGTATCGACTTCGCAGGAGGTTCGATCTTGACGGTAGAGCTAGGCTCGGAAATACTTGACAATAACGACGAGTATAACAAACATTATAAAGCCATAGAGGATATCCTCACCAGCTCGGAAATTGCAAAGCAAGTCGTTCAGATAGCAAAAGACAAGTACAACATACAATTGAGCGAAAGCGCCGCGGTTGCGTCGATAAGTTACGTTCAGACGTCGGGCAGCGGCAGCGATATGTCTTTGGTAATCAAATATGACAATATATCTTCGACATTCGATACCAAGGATAACGACCTGACTAACGAAAGAAATACTATACTCGAATCGAAAATCAAAGATTATTACGAGGATAACTATCAGGATAAAGGTATTACCGTAAGCACGTCGTATATAGGCGCTACGGCTTCTGCCAAACTTATTGAGACGGCTTTGCTTGCAGTAGGCATTACTATTATTCTTATCCTTTTATATATAATGATCAGATTCGAGATATGGAGCGGAATATCGGCGGTAATAGCGCTTATTCATGACGTGGCTATGATGGTATTTCTCGTTATTATTTTCAGAATTCAGGTCAACAGCGCGTTTATAGCCGCAATAATCACTATAGTTTCCTATTCTATCAACAATACAATCGTCGTATTTGACAGAGTGAGAGAAAACAGAAAGAAAGAAGCCGGCAGTGTAAAGGGCGCTATTATCGACAACAACAAAATCGTCAACAATTCGATTATGCAGACTATGACGAGGTCTATCAACTCGACGATAACGACAATGGTTGCGATAACGCTGTTTGCAATTATCGGAACGGCGTCGGTAAGAGAATTTGCTTTGCCGGTAATATTCGGATTGCTCGCAGGTTTCTACTCTTCGTTGGTTGTCGCTCCTTCGCTTTACTGTTTGATGAAGAACTCTGTTGACAAGAGAAAGATTGCAAAGAGAGACGGCGTTAAGAAAGATAAGCCGAAATACGCGGGAGCAAAATCCTGACATAGATAAATCGAGTCGGCAACGGCTCGATTATTTATATTGCTGAGCTATCGATCGTCGACGCTTGCGCCGTCGAAGACCGGATAAATTTGAGGTTAAAATGAATAAAGAAGATATGCAGATGCTGTCGCGGCAACTGTCGATAGATAAAAAATTAATCGAAATACTCGTCTCGCGCGGCTATGATACGCAGGATAAGATTTACGATTTTCTCTATCCGTCATTGGATAAGCTGACTGACATTCATTGCTACAACGGTTTTGACGCAGTTATAGCAAGAATAAAGAGAGCCGTTGACGAAGGAGAAAGCATATTGCTGTACGGCGATTACGATTGCGACGGAGTGTGCGGAGTCTCTATTCTTTACAATTATTTCAAATCTATCGGCGTTCATGCCGACTGCTTTCTTCCCAATCGGCACAGCGACGGATACGGCATTTCCGTAGATGCTTTGGAAAGGCTTGCCGAAAATTATTACAGCGATCTGCTAATAAGCGTAGATTGCGGTATTACTTCCGTCGAAGAAGTGCAATACGCTCGCGAGACTTTGGGATTTGACGTGATCGTCACCGATCATCACGAGGCGGGCGATACGCTTCCGGATTGCCTTATTTTCAATCCCAAACTATCCGGAGAAAATTGTTTCAGAGATTTGTGCGGCGCAGGCGTTGCGCTGAGAATCGTAGAAGGTCTGGGCGGTAGAGAGGAGATGGAGAAATATCTCGATATTGCTTGTATCGCTACGGTTGCCGACGTCGTTCCGCTTGTAGGAGACAATAGAATAATCGCTCATGCAGGATTGAAAAAGATCAATTCGCTTCAAGCGCGTCGGGGGATTAAGATGTTGGTCAAGAGTTGTGCGGACGGAGAGATAACGTCCTTTGATATCGGATTCAAGATTGCTCCGCGCATTAATTCTTTGGGACGAATGGGCGATGCCAACGGCGTGTTGGATTTGTTCTGCACGGACGATAACTTTTTGCTGGAAAATATCGTCAAGGAACTCAATGAATCAAATACTAAACGAGTTCAATTGACTAACGATTTGACGGAAGCGTGTTTTGAACAACTCAAAGACTATGATTTTGAAAATAATGCGGCGATAATTCTATCCAACGCATACTGGGACGACGGTGTGATAGGTATCGTCGCGTCGAGAATTGCAGACGCATTCAACAGACCTACGATTTTGATGACAAGATGCGGAGACGTCTATAAAGGTAGCGGAAGAAGCGTAAAAGGGTTAAATATACATAAATACGTGACGGAATGCGCAGGCTTGCTGACGAAGTTCGGCGGGCATACGATGGCGTGCGGACTGTCGATAAAAGAACAGGATATAGAAAAATTCAAAGAAAAATTCAACAGCTTGATCAAGTCAGATTTTGACATGAAATTTTTCGTTCCGTCCAAATCATATGATTTAGACGCCTGCGAAGTTGAGAATTTTTATGAAATGGGCAGAGGACTCAAACTTTTGGAGCCGTGCGGCGAAGGAAATCCCAGGATAAGATTCAAAGAACGTATCTACGCCAAAGAGTTCAAACAGATCACTACGACTTCTCACGTTGTCTGCAAGGATGAGGATAGAGAACTTTTGATGTTCAACGGGCTCAAATATAGAGAATTTCTGGCGGAAAATACTCCCAAAGACTGCTATTATTCGCTGACTTTACTTTCTTTCAGGGATAAAAATTACGCTCAAGGAAAAATTAATTATTTTTCAGCCGACAGCGTTGACGGGCAAGGAGATTATTCGTCATTTATTATGACGGGGTTATTCTCAGGCGAAGAGCAACTGACTTCGATTAGCGCGGAAGATGCGCTGTTATTGGGAGAGGGAAAATACACGACGTGCTACGTGGCGTACGATATCGACACGTACAAAGATTTCTTGCGCAGATATAACGATAAATACGGGTATATTTTGACTGATAACAGAGTATCGTCGCATACGGTTCCGCTGACGAAGATATTTTTCTGTCCCATATCTTTGAAAGAATTGGGATATTACAAAAATATCGTTTTGCTGGATAAACCTTTGCAAAACAAAATTTTTAGTCGAGTTGCGGGGAAAAATGCAAAACTCTATTGTGTGGGCAACGACGGAATAATAAAGAAAATCCGAGCGTATCTTCCCGATTATCAGACATTGTCAAAGATTTTTTTGGCGATAAAATTTGCGCTTAATGAACGGGATTTTTCCAATATATCCGATTTGTATTATGCTATTGCAAAAAGAGAGAAAATAGGATATAATGAATTTGTATTGGCGGCGGTTGTGCTTGCCGATTTGGGAATATTGAAGATAGCGTCGAAATTTTATATCGACCCGTCTGTGAAAACCAAACTCGCGGAAAGTAAAATTTATAGACTGATTGAGGGCTGACGTGGAAGAAGATAAGATCAAATTTATAAATAAAGTTCAGGAAAATTACAGCGAAACACATTCGGAAAAGATCATCAAAGCATATTATTTTGCAAAAACGGCTCATTCGGGACAGAAACGGCAATCAGGCGAAGAATATTTTGTGCATCCGAATGCGGTCGCTGATATACTTATTGATTTGGGTCTTGACTGCGACACCGTCGTTGCGGCGCTTTTGCACGACGTAATCGAGGACACCGACGTCAACGCAGAGGAGATCAGCCAGACCTTCGGTCCCGTGGTGCTGTCGCTTGTGCAAGGAGTTACAAAACTCGGCAAGCTGAATTTCAAATCTAAATTGGAAGAGCAGGCGGAAAATCTGAGAAGGATGTTTATGGCGATGAGCAACGACATCCGCGTCATAATAATCAAACTTGCCGATCGTCTGCACAATATGCGCACGCTGTCGTTTAAGGACGAGGAGGGACAGAAAAGAGTCGCGCGCGAAACTTTGGATATATACGCTCCGATAGCGGCGAGACTGGGTATTTCAAGCGTCAAAGGCGAACTTGAAGACTTATGTCTGAGATACTTGTATCCCGACAGTTACTATTATATTGCCGAAAAAGTTGCGCAAACAAAGATAGAAAGGCAGGAATCCGTCAGACATATATCGGACGAACTTCACGAAATGCTCGACGAGCTTGGAATAAGCGGAGAAGTCAACGGAAGACCCAAACATTTTTACAGCATTTACAGAAAGTTGAATAAAGGCAAGCCATTTGAACAGATATACGATTTAATAGCATTGCGCGTCATAGTCAACAACGTCAAAGACTGTTATGCTGTGCTTGGCGCGATCCATACCAAATGGAAGCCGTTGCCGGGTCGCTTCAAAGATTATATCTCTGTGCCGAAGGCCAATTTGTATCAATCTTTGCATACGACTGTTTTGACGTCTTACGGCGCGCCGTTTGAGATTCAGATAAGAACTTACGAGATGCACAAGATAGCCGAATACGGTATCGCAGCGCATTGGAAATATAAGCAAGGCAGCAACGTCGACACGTCAAAAATCGACGACGATAAACTTGCGTGGATACGCAACGTCATGCAGTTGCAGGAAGAAGCCAGCGATTCGCAGGAATACCTCGATATGCTTAAAGTCGATTTGTATTCCGATCAAGTATTCGTATTTACGCCAAAAGGCGACGTATTTAACCTTCCCAACGGCTCGACAGGCGTAGATTTTGCATATGCGATTCACAGCAAAGTAGGCGAAAAGTGCACGGGTATCAAAGTCAATTCGCGTATCGTGCCTGTCAGCACGAAGCTTAACAACGGCGACGTAGTGGAAGTAATAACGTCTAATGCGTCCAAAGGACCGTCGCGCGACTGGCTGAAATTCGTAATAACGCCGGGAGCGAAGAGTAAGATTCGTTCTTTCTTTAAGAAAGAAATGCGCGAGGAAAACGAGAAAAGAGGACGGGAAATTCTCGATAAAGAGGCTAAACACAGAGGTTATTCGCTCAACGACTTGATTTCCTGCGAGAGCTGGGGTAAGTTTATTCGCCAAAAATACGGAGTAAATTCGTCGGAAGAAGTGTTGGCTATGGTCGGTTACGGCGAATTGACTTCTTTGCAAGTTATCAACAAACTTACGGAACTGTATAAGGCGGAGCATGCGCACGAGGATCATACCGTTGAACAGCTCACCAAGAAACCTTCGGTAAGAAAACAGAACAGCGGCGTTATAATTAAAGGCGAACACGGCTTGAAATACAGATTTTCTCAGTGCTGTTCGCCGTTGCCGGGAGATTCTATATTGGGCTATATATCCAGAAACGGCGGCGTTGTTATTCATAGAGTCGACTGTCCCAACTGTAAGAGTTTTGAGCAGGAGAGGATTATCGAGGCGGAGTGGCCGATATCGGAAGACGAGAAATTTATCGCCCATCTGGTAATTTCTGCTTTTGACCGAACGGGACTTGTGATAGAGGTTGCGACGTTGATCACCAATATGAAAGTCGCAATGACGAGCATATCGGCAAAATCCGAGAAGAATAATCTAGCTACGGTCAAAGTTTCCGTAGAGGTCACCAATACCAATATGTTGGAGATATTGATGAACAAGATTTCGCAGTCAATCAAAGGTATCAGAGAAATTAAGAGAGCGTCCAAGAGCGTTAAGAGTAGAGAATGAGAGCGATAGTACAGAGAGTCAACCACGCGGTATTGACGGTAGATGATAAAGAAATTTCCAGAATCGGCGAAGGGTATATAGTGTTTGTCGGTTACAGCGACAAGGACGATTTCGACATATGTAAATATATTGTCGACCGTATTATCGGTATGAGAATTTTCAAGGATGACAACAACAAGCTCAATAAATCCTTGCTAGACGTGGGCGGCGAAGTCATGGTAGTGTCCAATTTTACGCTTTACGGCAATGCGTTCAGCGGAAGGCGTCCGGATTTTTCTAAATCGGCGAAATATGACGTCGCGAAGCCTTTATATGATTTTACGGTAGAGGAATTCGCCCATCGATTGGGTAGGGTGGCTACGGGAGTTTTCGGCGAACATATGCATATAGATATGTCCAATGACGGACCTATAACTATGATATTGGAAAAATAACAGAGGATATTATGCTGATTAAAACATTTGTTTTGGGACTTTTGTCTAATAACACGTATTTGGCAATCAATGAGGAAAAGAAAAGCTGTTTTTTAGTGGATCCGTCTACTCCTAGTGAAAAAATAGAAAGATTTATATTGGACAACGGTTACGATTTGCAAGCGATTCTTCTTACGCACGGTCATTTCGATCATATTGGCGGAGTGAACAGCTTTAAGGAAAAGTTTGGCTGCAAGGTCTATATGCACGCGGACGACGTGGAGTTTATCGATAATCCGTTGAAATTCGGCAGGAAATTTGACAAGTTTGCGCCAGACGTATTAGTCGACGGCAACGACGTGATATGCGTGTGCGATATGTCAATCAAGGTATTGCATACTCCCGGACATTCGCAGGGGAGCGTATGTTATATTCTCGGCGACGTTATCTTCTGCGGAGATACTTTGTTTAAGCGGAGTTACGGCAGAGTAGATTTACGCGGCGGCGATTATGACAAAATCAAAAGCTCGATACAAACTATTCTTGAATTGGACGGCGACAGAATTCTTCTCTGCGGGCACGGTGAAAGCAGTACGACGGCATATGAGCGCGCTTTCAATCCTATTGTCGACGAGCTAGGTCAGAGGGGTATATGACGGAAATAAAATTTTTTACCGATGCGGAAGATTTTGAAAACGACTATATGGACGTTATTCGCGCATTTAATCCCTATATCAAGTGCACGGAAGAGGGCGAAAAGCTGAGTTTGAACTTTTGCGAGAAGTTCCGAGATAACTTTCAATCTCAGATTAATTATCGCGGAAAACTATATTGTTATGATTTTTCACTTGAAAAACAGTTTATGGACGATATAGGATCGGAACAATATGACGTAAAGTATAGAGCTCAGCTCAAAAGGCATACCAAGACGGCGCTTTACGAATTTCTCTCAAATCTTAGCGGTCAACGTCTTCCGTACGGTTCGCTGACTGGTATCCGTCCGACTAAACTCTATAGAGAAGTAAAAGAAAAAGGCATCGACGCCGACGCTTATTTTGCAGAAAAACTCAAAGTTAGCGGGGAAAAACTGTCTCTTATAAGAGAAATCGCAAAGATGCAGCAGGATTATTGCGTCGTTGGAGAAGACGAAGTAGACGTGTTTGTCAACATTCCTATATGCACGTCGAGATGCAGTTACTGTTCTTTTATATCCGCACAATTGGATAAAGTGAAAAGGTTGGTCGATCCATACTGCGCGTTAGTGCTCAAAGAACTGGAAGAAACGAGAAAAATTATAGACAAAAGAGCACTTAAAGTAAGGTCGGTATATATCGGCGGAGGTACTCCTACATCGCTTGACGACAATAATTTTCAAAGAATTCTCAATGCGGCGAAGTTTGATTGTTCAGAATATACGGTAGAGGCGGGAAGACCTGATACGATCACCGAAAGCAAATTGAAAATTATGCATGAAATGGGAGTGAATAGGATATCGATAAATCCGCAGACGTTCAATCCAAAGACGCTGGAACTCATTGGCAGAAATCATTCCGTCAAGCAGATTTACGACGTTTACGAAGCCGCTCGCAGATATCCTTTCGCCATCAATATGGATCTTATAGCGATGTTGCCGGGCGAAAGTTTTGAAGATTTTAAGCATTCGGTCGATTGCGCCGTGGCGGTTGCGCCCGACAACGTGACGGTGCATTCTCTTGCGCTCAAAAAAGGCTCTGCGCTTAAGGTAGGCGGGTACGAAGACAATTCGTGGGAAAAAGCCAACGCAATGATAGATTATTCGCGCCGACAGCTGTCGGAGAGCGGATATGCGCCTTATTATATGTACAAGCAGAAATATATGTCGGGAAATTTAGAAAACACCGGATATTGCCGCGACGGCAAAGTATGCGTATATAACGTCGATATAATGGAAGAGACTGCAAGTATCATAGCCAACGGCGCGGGAGCTATTTCCAAAAGGCTGTATTCAAAAGACAGATTGGAGAGGCTTGCCAATCCAAAGGGGCTTGACGTTTATTTGCAAAGGGAAGAAAAAATAATCCGCGATAAAAGGGAATTTTTTCAATAAAGTTGTCATTTGGCAATCTCGATCGAATGCAAAACAATGTTTTCCCGAAATATGTTGATATATACATAATATTGCAGTTTGTTAAAATTATTAAATAATAATGGAAAAAACACTTGCGAAAGAGTCTGAATTATGATAAGATTATTGCATAACAGTTTTGAGTAATCAAAGCCGTCAACGTAATAACGTGGCTAGGTTTGGCAACGACTCCGATGCTTTTCTTGGCTACCGCTAAATTAATTTTCCACAGAAGGAGGCTAAAAAATGGAAATTGTAAACGTAAAGGTTATGTCAAAGCAAGAAGTTATCAACGCTTTTTCTAAGCGCGAAGGAGATACAGGTTCTCCCGAAGTTCAGATAGCTTTGCTCACTCAGAGAATTCTTCAACTCAACGATCACTTTGCAGAGCACAAGAATGACTTCCATTCCAGAAGAGGTCTGTTGCAGATGGTCGGTAAGAGAAGAAGTATGTTGAAGTATCTCAAAGATACGGATATTGAGCGTTACCGTGAATTGATTGCAAGACTCGGCATCAGAAAGTAAAAATTCGGGGCTGTCTTTTAGACACCCCTATTTTTTATGTGCGCTCAGACAGGATTATTGATTAAATTACTAATTATTGGAGGTTAGTTTGATGATAGAAAGAAATATTTTTAAGACCGTGATCGGCGGAAGAGAAGTTAATATCGAAACCGGCGCTTATTGCGGACTCAGCAACGGCAGTTGTATCGTAAGATGCGGCGAGACCGCTGTTATGGTAAACGTTACCATGGCAAAAACTCCCAGAGACGGCATAGACTTTTTCCCTCTCGGAGTAGATTATGAAGAAAAGATGTATTCCGTAGGCAAGATTCCGGGGGGATTCAAAAAACGCGAAGGACGCGCAAGCGATAAGGCTATTCTCACTTCGAGACTTATCGACAGACCGCTTCGTCCGCTTTTCCCGAAGGGATTTTTCAACGACGTTGCGGTAGTCGCTACCGCGCTGTCGGTTGATCCGGATATTCCGCCGGAAGTATACGCTATGATAGGCAGCTCCGTTGCGCTTAGCATCTCCGACATTCCTTTTGCAGGTCCGACAGGTTCGGTAATAGTAGGTTACGTTGACGGCGAGTACGTTATCAACCCCAACACCGAGCAGAGAGAGAAGTCCAAGCTTCATTTGTCTTTGAGCGGAACCAAAGAGGCTATTCTTATGGTTGAAGCAGGCGCAAACGAGCTCACAGAAGACGAGATGATTGGCGCGATTTTGTTTGGACATGAAGAAATCAAAAAGATTGTCGCTTTTATCGACGACATTCAGGCTAAGATCGGCAAAGAAAAGATCGTTCCCAATCTCTATCATCCGCAAGCGGATATCGAAGAGGCTGTCAAGGCTTATGCGGATAAGAAAATGGACGCAGTCCTCGACAACTTCAACAGACAGGACAGAGATAAGGCGGAAGACGCTCTTGACGAAGATGTTTTCGCTCATTTTGCAGAACAGTTCCCGGATGGGAAGAAAGACATCGCAGAGACTTTGTACGCTATGAAGAAAGCGAAAGTCAGAGCTAAGATACTAGAAAAGGGCATAAGACCTGACGGTAGAAGTCTTGAAGAAATCAGACCTATTTGGTGCGAACACGGCATTTTGCCGAGAGTACACGGCAGCGGCGTATTCACCAGAGGTCAAACTCAGGTCATGACGATATGTACGCTCGGTTCGCTCTCCGAAGTTCAAAAGCTCGAAGGTCTCGACGACGAAGTATGCAAGAGATATATTCATCACTACAATATGCCGCCGTACAGCACGGGCGAGGCGAGACAGCTCAAGAGCCCCGGCAGAAGAGAAATCGGACACGGCGCTTTGGCAGAAAGAGCGTTGGAACCAATGTTGCCTTCGGTTGAATCTTTCCCGTACGCTATCCGCACGGTAAGCGAAGTCATATCCTCCAACGGCTCGACGTCGCAGGCATCGGTTTGCGGTTCTACGTTGGCTCTTATGGACGCAGGCGTTCCGATTAAAAAACCTGTTGCAGGCGTGGCTATGGGACTTATCAGCAACGAAGATAAATCCAAGATTTCCGTATTGACTGATATTCAGGGACTCGAAGATTTCTTCGGAGATATGGATTTCAAAGTTGCAGGTACCGTTGACGGTATAACGGCTATTCAAATGGATATCAAGATTAAGGGTATCAACGAAGAGATTTTGAGAAAGGCTTTGGCTCAGGCGAAAAAAGGCAGACTCTTCATTCTCGATAAGATGCTCGAAGTATTGCCGGCTCCCAAGACGTCGCTTTCCAAATATGCTCCCAAGATCGTATCTTTCAGCATAGATCCCAATAAGATCAAGGACGTTATCGGCAGCGGCGGCAAGGTAATCAATAAGATTATCGACGAGACTGGAGTAAAGATCGATATCGACGATTACGGCAACGTTCTTGTTTCTGGTATTGACGACGCTATGAATGCAAAAGCTAAGAAAATAATCGATTTGATTGCAAACGATCCCGAAGTCGGAGAAGAGTTTGAAGGCACGGTAGTTAGAATAATGAGTTTTGGCGCGTTTGTTGAGATCGCTCCCGGCAAAGACGCTATGATTCATATTTCAAAGCTCAAAAAAGAGAGAGTAGAGAAAGTTGAAGACGTCGTAAATATCGGAGATAAAGTAAAAGTAAAAGTTACGGAAATCACTGAGAAGGGCGTTGCGCTGAGACTTTTGGAAGTGCTCAAATAAGCAAAAAATTACAGACTTTAAGAGGAAGCAGGCGGACAGCCTGCTTCTTTTGTATACGATTGAAAAGATATACATTCTAGCTTGACAAGCAAAAATGTCGGGAATATAATGTTTATAGAAATTTTCAGGAGTAAAATATGTTTTTCGAAGACGAAGAATTTTCAGATAAAAAGTGCAACGAAACCGACGCAAATGCCTCGGAAGTTATCTCAGATTTGAGCGTCGACAACGACGAGTGGTTAATATGCAAGGGTGTATTGGAGGATTATAATAAATTTGACGGCGCAGAGGACGTTCGTGTGCCGGACGGCGTGAAAGAGGTGGGATTTTATGCTTTTTTCTTCAAAGATAATATCAAATCAATCCATTTTCCCGATACTGTCAAAGAGTTTGCTACCGACGCAGTATGCGGTTGCTCCAATTTGCGGCAAGTCGTTATCGAAAACGATAATGCGATAATAAATAAATGCGCTTTCAGTTGCAACGACGTGCTCAGAGAAGTCATTATCGGCGGCGAAAAACAGGAATTTATATTGTCGAGATCAGCAAAGGGCGACGTGTGTTTTGAGAAATATCTCGGCGAAGATAGTTCGTTTAACGTTCCCGAAAATGCGCGCGAAATTGCCGATTGGGCGTTTTTCGGATGCTCGGCTTTGTCAGAAGTCGTTATACCCGATACGGTAAGAGAAATAGGCGCGCGAGCCTTTGAGGGATGCTTGAATATAAGCGAATTAAAAATTCCTGCCGGTGTAGAAGATATTGATATTAAGGCGTTTTTCGGATGGACGAGAAATCAGGTCATTCACGTGCCTAAACATCTCAAACATATAAAAATTCTTCAAAAATGGCGCAAAGGATGTCGCGCTCAGATTATGTATTATTGATAGCGGAATTTGATAATAAAACTTCAAAAAGTATATTGCGCCTGTATTGCGCATATGATTTTTTGAGGTGTATATGAAAAAAATATCTAAATTCGCAAGCGCGGCTACCAACGTAATTATTATCGCAATGCTTCTCACTTTGACTTTTGTGAGTTTTAGCGGTCAGTATTCTTCATTTGTATTCACTGCTGCAAACGACAGACCTTACTATAAAGGCAATACGGCAAGAAATGAAGTCGCTTTAATGATAAACGTCTATTGGGGGACGGAATATCTTGACGACATACTTAAGGTCCTTGAAAATCACAAGGCAAAGTGTACTTTTTTCGTAGGCGGAAGCTGGGCAAGTAAGAATAGCGATTATCTCGGCAAAATGATTGCAAACGGACATGAAATAGGCAATCACGGCTATTTTCACAAAGATCACGCAAAGTTGAATTATCAGCAGAACAAAGCTGAGATAACATCCAACAATACGCTTGTCAAAGGGCTTACGGGCTATACGATGACGTTGTTTGCTCCGCCTTCGGGCAGCTATAGCGACACGACGCTCAAAGTAGCGCAAGAAGTCGGCATGCAAGTGATAATGTGGAGCAGAGATACGATAGATTGGAGAGATAAGGACAGTTCTCTTGTGTATAGCAGGGCAACTAATAAAATAGGCGCGGGCGATATGATTTTGATGCATCCGACTGCGCATACTTTGGCGGCGTTGGGAGATATATTGAGCTATTATGAAAACAACAATCTCACTCCCGTCACGGTATCTCAGATAATTAAGCAGGAAATAATCTGACGATTCGCTATATCGCTATGACAAAAATCGTCAAATAATTCGGGCGGAGCGCCTTAGACCAAGGTATTAATACGCTTTACTTATGCAAATAATTGTATTATACTGTTTTTGCTTAAAGCAATATAAAGAGGAAAAATATGAACAAAATTTTCAGATTTCCCAGCGGATTGAGACTTGCGTATAAACATTCTCCTGCGGTTCGCTCGGTGGGCATAGCCGTCATGACCGGAGTCGGCAGCGGTAACGAGACCGCTGATAACAACGGTATTTCACATTTTATCGAACATATGTATTTCAAGGGAACGAAAAACAAAAGTTCTTTTGAAATCGTCGAGTACGTCGACGGTATCGGCGCTCAGATCAATGCGTTTACCTCTAAGCAAACTACTTGTTTTTATACTCTTTCTATAGATTCTCAGGCGGAAAACTGCGCAAAAGTGTTGGGCGAGATACTCTTTGAATCAACGTTTGATAAAGACGAAATGGAGAGAGAAAAAGGCGTGGTGCTCGAAGAGATTTCTATGTGCGAGGACGATAACTCGGATGTCGTGCTGGATTTGCTCGCAGAAGGGTATTTCGGCAAAAATCCTTTGGGCATGACCATTTTGGGAGAAAGAAAAAACGTAAAATCATTCACGAGAGAAGATTTGCTTGATTATATAGGCAATAATTATTGCGCGGAGAGTACAGTCGTATCTATCGTGGGCAATATCCCGTTTGATAAAGCTAAAGGGCTTGTTGAAAGATATTTCGAGGGAAGATTTGCATCCAACTGCGACAGAAAGTGGCAGGATTCGCCGCATAAGACGGTTCGCGGAGTTAAGAGTAAGTTCAAAGACATAGAACAATCCAATATTGCATTGGGCTTTCCCGCGTTTGAATATGACAGCAAATATACTATGGCTGAAATGTTGGTCAACACTATTGTCGGCGGCGGCATGAGCTCCAGGCTATTTCAAGAAGTCAGGGAAAAGAGGGGGTTGGCTTATAACGTATACACGTACAATTCTTCCTACGTCAACAACGGTTTGCTAACGCTCTATATAGGCACCAACGTCGAATCTGTAAAAAAATCCGTAGACTGTACTTTGGATCTCATTGAGGAGCTGAGGAAAAACGGATTGACAAAAAGAGAGTTGGAGAGGGGAATAGAGCAGCTCAAAGGTTCATATGTTTTGGGGCAGGAGAGTACGGGCGTTATGATGAGAGTCAATGCGAAAAACGTGTTGTTTTCCGATAAGATATTCGATATAGACGAGAAGATAAAGGAGATTGAAAATATCACTTTATCGCAGACTAAAGATGTCATAGACTATTCGTATGATTTGACGAAAGCAAGCATTGCATACGTCGGTAAAAAACCTGATTGCGATATAGAAAAATTGATCTGAAATTCAATTGAATAATCAAATTACAATTAAAGAGGGCGGCAGACGACGCCTTCTTTAATTGCATTAATAAAGATTATAATTTGAACCATTTTATATAGAATAATTTTATATATCGACTTAATTGAGAGTAATTTTAAGAATTTTGGCATTGATATGTGTCAAAAATCGGACATATGAACTGCTTTTGATTATTTGCGACTTGCTTAATATTTTTGCGCGCATAATATTTTTATATTTTTATTGTATTTGTTACTAATATGTGATATAATCCATAATGAAGTATTAAGGAGATAATCTTACGATGTCAACTCGCGAAGAAAATAATCAAAAACAAAAGAGAAATGCCAGACGAGCCAACGGCGCGGTAGTAGCGATCGTATTCTTTTTCTTGGACTTGGTTTTGTTTGGCGTATTCGGCAAAGCAGGCAATGAAATTGCAGATTTTTTGATAGGAATTTTTGGCTATGCCATATACGGTTATTGCTTGGCTTCGACTTTGCTTGGCGTTTTGATGTGTTTTAATATCAAACCTAAGCAGGGAGTTAAGATAATTTTACTGTACGTTTCGATAGCCGTTTTGGTCGTAATGTTTGCTCATATTTTGGCGTCACATTCGCTTGCACTGACGGGATGGAACAATTATATAAAGCAGTCCTATATCGGCGCAAACACTGCGGGCGGCGCCGTGGCAAGTATATTCTTATATCCTTTTGCAACCAAGAACGTTTATATTCTAAGTCTTGTAGCCAACGGAATAATTGCCGTCGGATTGATTGTAATAGCAATATTGCTGCAGGTCAACGTGGATATCAATCTCGAAAGGTTTGGGGCGAAATTGGGTCGCAAAACCAAGGTTTCCAGCGGGCAGAACGCCAACGTGGGAATGTTTGACGTAGGTTATGAAGGAGGCGGATACGTTTCGCTCAACAACCAAACTGTGGACGGGCGAGACTTGGGCGAGCGTCTCAACAGCAGAGGAAGAAAGGGAAATCTTGATAATTACGTGCCGATAGATCGAATTAACGTGGCTTCCGAGCAGAATTTCGATTCTATGGCGAATATGGATACAAACGGCGGTATTTACGCCGAAGATCCTCAGTTGATTCTTGACACAAACGAGATTAGAGTAGAAGCCGGAAGAAACAATGATTATATCTTTGCTGGCGAAGACGTTGCGCCGCAATACGGCGAGGTAGACGTATCGCAGGCTCAAAGAGATATATTCGGCATAGATCCCTCTTCCGCAATGAACGTCGTCAACGAGGGTATTCAAGACAGACAGATTAGCGAATCCGTCGTATCTCCGCGCGAGCAGGAAGATATCGATATGTCCAAATATGATATTCTGTCTACCAACGAGCGTATGAGAATCATAGAGGATAATGAGAGAAAGGCGAGAGAGAGAAGGGAGAAAGAGGATAGCTTTGTTCAGCAGGAACAGCCGAAACGCTCTAACTTTGCCGAAAAGCTCAACAGTATTCTAAACAAAAGATCTGAAGATAATAGAGATACCGTCTCAGAATCGGGTGCGACGCAGTCGTTCGATTTTGATTTCGGGACGCCTAAGAGTTCTTTTACGGAGAAAAAAGACGTTCTTTCCGACGCTGTCGGCAATGTCGATAAATCTAATGAAGAAAAACCCGCAACGGATATTTCAGCTTCTAAAAAGCAAGACGGTATTGAAGAGAAGAAGGTTGTCGAGGATAAATCCGTGAAACAGCCTATCGAATCTATGGACGAATTT
This sequence comes from uncultured Clostridia bacterium, assembly GCA_947246685.1. GTDB lineage: Bacteria > Bacillota > Clostridia > Christensenellales > UBA3700 > RACS-045. Next base: position 188,114 of record CAMXSN010000001.1, read on the forward strand.
ATCGCCAAGACCAATAAGGAAAAAGAACAGAAAAATGTCACCGAGATCAAAAATTATCACGTAACGGAAAATATAAGGGTAAAACCGCAGGAAGTCAAACCCAGCGACGGATATTTCAATAAGTCTTACGATCCTAAGCCGATTACCCCTATAGCGCCGAAATCGGTGAATAACGGCTTATCGAACGCTAATTCTAAGCCTAATATTCTCAACGGCAACGCAGAAAATAAGTCTGCTCAAAATAAGACCGTCGAAGAAAAACCTCAGGAAAAAGTCAAAAGAAGTCCTTACGTGTATCCGAGTATCGACAATCTCAAAGAATACAATACCGATTTGTCCGATTACAACGAAGATTTTATGGACAAGGCTAAAATCATAGAGAACACCTATGCCAACTTCGGCATCGAGGTGCACGTAAAGAATATAGTCAACGGTCCTACGGTAACGCGGTTTGAATTTGAAGTTCCGCCCACTATTCCCGTAGATAAAATTCCTCAAAAGAGTAAAAACATTCTCATGGCATTGGCGGTTACTTCTTTGAGAATAGAAGCGCCTATACCCGGCAAGTCGCTTTGCGGTATAGAAATTCCTAACGCAAAGAGAAAGACGGTCGGACTCAAAGAATTTATTGCCAGCGAAGAATTCAAGACCAAAAAAGGCGGATTACAGTTTGCGCTCGGTAAAGATATCGACGGAAAATGCTATTATGCTGATCTGACCGATTTCCCCCACGGATTGATAGCCGGCGGCACGGGCAGCGGTAAGAGTGTCTGTCTCAACACTATGCTGTGCAGTCTTATCTATAAGTATTCGCCCGAACAGCTGAGAATTATTTTGGTTGATCCTAAGAGGGTAGAATTCGGCAAATATAAGGAATTGCCGCATTTGCTGACGCCGAAAATATACAATACTCCAAAAGAATCTCTTAATATTTTGAGGTGGTTGGTTGACGAAATGACCAGAAGATATACGCTTTTCGAGCAGTATTTTGTCAATAAGATTTCGACTTACAACTCACTTGACGAGGTAATTGCAGACCAACAGACGATTCCTTATATAGTTACGATTATCGACGAGGTCGGCGATATTATGGTCAGCGAATATGCAAAAGAATTCGAAAGTCTTGTTTTGACGCTTACGCAGAAGGCGCGCGCCTGCGGTATACATTTGATTTTGGCGACGCAGAGACCGTCGGTCGACGTCATAACGGGTACGATCAAGGTCAATTTGCCTACGCGTATTGCTTTTGCGGTGACTTCGGGCGTGGACAGTAAGACAATTTTGGATTCAATAGGCGCGGAAGATTTGCTCGGTATGGGCGATATGCTTTATAAGACAACAAAGTCGAGATTTTTGGTCAGATTGCAAAATCCGTTTATCGACGATTTGGAAATCAAAAATATCATGGTCGATATCACCAAGCATAATCAGGCTTATTACGACGAAAATATCATTCAGCAGATCATGGCAAAGGAAGAGCCGCCCAAGAAGGAAGAAACGGCCTCTGGTTCTGCCAAACCTGCCAAGGAATTTGATTTTCCGGATGAGCTCTGTCCTGACGTGCTGAGAAGAATAGTCAGCGCGGACAAGGTGTCGATTTCTTTCCTGCAAAGGGCGTTTACGATCGGTTTCCCGCGCGGCGGAAAGATATTCGATTGGTTGCTTGCAAACAGTTATATAGAAAAAGTCGCCGACAACAAGTACGTTTGCAGATTATCTTCCGAGCAAGTTGAGGAAATAATCGAGGGCGCGCGCAACGGCGGAGAAAGTGAAGAAGAATAATTGAGGGAAATATATTATCGAAGAGGAGAGTTTGAGAAAAGATGGGAAAAAGCGCATCAATGACTTTGCCTACGAAAATCACTATCGTAAGGCTTGTTATGATACCGTTGATTATCGCTTGCTATTGTCTTCAGCCGTTGTACGAATATCTGTTTGTAGTGACAGCTTTACTGTTTATAATAGCGTCGCTTACTGATTTTATCGACGGACATATAGCTAGAAAGTACAATATGGTCAGCGATTTGGGTAAACTTCTCGATCCGATTGCGGACAAAGTGCTTGTCGCGGCGGGACTGTTTATACTTATCGACGGAAATTATATTCCGGAAATACCTTATATCGCGTTGATTTGCTCGGTCATTATTATTGCCAGAGAGTTTATGATCGGCGTTATAAGACAGGTTGCCGCGCTCAAAAGCGTAGCGCTGGCGGCTGATAAGTTGGGAAAGGCAAAGACTGCGACGACGCTGTTTGGAATGACTTTTCTGTTGTGTTCGCATCATGATTTTATAGTGTTTAGAATATTCAGATACGTGGGAACGGCGCTGTTTATAGTGGCAACGGTCATCACGGTCGTGTCGGGAATCAATTATATTGTCAAAAACAGATCGTTGCTTTTCGGATCGGATTCAAATGACGGAACGGGCGGACATAGCGAGAAATCAAAGCAGGCTAACACTGAGGATAAGGAATGAAGATAGGAGTAATATCGCTCGGATGCGATAAAAATAGGATTGATACGGAGAATATGCTTGCTTATCTTCAAAGCGACGGCTTTGAATTGACTGGCGATCCCGAAATTGCCGATATAATAATAATAAATACATGCGGTTTTATCGACAGCGCAAAGCAGGAAGCTATCGACACTATCTTGGAGATGGCGGAATATAAAAAACGCAACTGCAAATATCTTATTGTTACCGGTTGTCTTACGCAGAGATATATGCAAGAGATTGCCGATGAATTTCCCGAAGTCGATATGTTTTTGGGGACGGCAAATTATCATTTGCTGCCGAATTACATAAAAGATATGGTCGCAGGTACGGCGCAGAGATGCTACGTCAACGATAAGAATCAGAGAAAATTTTCTGCCAAGAGGGTGCTTACAACGCCGTATCATTACGCTTATCTTAAAATAGCCGAGGGCTGCGACAACAAATGCACGTATTGCGCCATACCCAACATCAGAGGCAAATATTCGTCAAGACCTATAGAAGACCTGGTCGAGGAAGCGAAATCGCTTATTGCCGATTATGCTATAAAAGAGTTGATTTTGGTCGCTCAGGACGTATCAAGATACGGGATAGATCTTTACGGAGAGATTAGGTTGATCGAACTTCTTGAGGAATTGTCAAAACTCGACGTCAAATGGATACGTCTGCTGTATCTCTATCCAGAGTCGGTCAACGAGCGATTGATAAAATATATTGCCCAAAACCCAAAGGTTTGCAATTATCTTGACATTCCTTGTCAACACGCCAGCAACGGCATATTAAAACTTATGAATAGGCGAGTTACCAAAGAGCAAATAGAGAATTTGCTTGCCACGGTAAGGAGGTACGGAGATTTTACAGTGCGCTCTACGTTTATCGTTGGTTTTCCCAGAGAGACGGAAAGGGATTTTGCGGAACTTAAAGATTTTATACGTTCGGCAAAATTCGACAGATGCGGTTTTTTTGCCTATTCCTGCGAGGACGGAACGCCGGCGTCAAGGCTCGACGGACAGTTGGAAGATCAAATCAAACTCAAACGACAAGAGGAGTTGTATTCTATCCAAGAAGAAATCATGACGCAAAAGCTCAAATCGAGATTGGGCGCTACGCTAGAGGTTATATACGAAGGGATAGATTACGATTTGCAGGTGTTTTACGGAAGAAGTCAGTACGACGCGCCGGAGATTGACACCAAGATATATTTCGTAGCGGACAAAGCTTTGGAAATAGGCGGAATATACAGAGTAAAACTTCAAGAATTGAACGGAGTAGATTATTTCGGTAAGGTAGTGGATTGATTGGAGGAAAATAGTATGATAGAGACTTGCAAAAATTACTGTGTGCTCAAAGCCTTCGATATCGACGGAGATATGCTAGGCAAATGCAGAGAGCTTGCGGCGGTAGACGGCGTCAGTCTGGAATGCAAACAGCAAAATCTGGATTGCAAATTGACCTTGGTCAACAAAAGCGCAAGCGATATCGTTTTTCAAAAAATTCTCGACGGGATTTTGGAGATTCTCAAAAGCAACGTATACGCTAATTATGACACGACATTAGAGCAATGCGTGATAGAAAACGCTAGGAGCAAAGGCGCTAAAATTGCCGTCGCAGAATCGCTTACGGGCGGAATGATTTGTTCCAGGCTTGTCAACGTGCCGGGAAGCAGCGCTGTGCTATACGAGGGATTCGTTACTTACGACGTTTCGTCCAAGGTGAGAAGATTGCACGTCAAATTGGCGACGATAGAGGAATTTGGCGTGGCAAGCGAAGAAGTCGCTTATGAAATGGCGCACGGATTGCTTGAAAACAACGAAATCGATTTTGCTATCTCCACTACGGGCTGCGCAGGTCCAGGCAGCGACGAGTACGACACGCCGGTAGGGCTGTCGTATATCGGTATCGGTAGCAGAAACGGTATAGAAGTATTCGATACATTCTTCGACAAGGAGAGAAACGAGATTAGAAAATGCGTGACCAATACGGCTTTGTATTTGGCGCTAAAAAATATTAAAGAACTATAAGACGAGGTATAATTTAATGGAAAAGGAAAAGAAAAAAATCGAATCGGCAGATAAAGACAGAGCAGGATTGGTTGCGGACGCGATTGCCAAGATAGAAAAGCAATACGGCAAAGGCTCTATTATCAGATTGGGCGACAAGGAGATCGAACAGATGGACGTCATCAGCACGGGCTGTCTGACTTTGGATATGGCGCTCGGAGTAGGCGGTTTGCCAAAGGGTAGAATCATTGAGATTTACGGACCGGAATCTTCGGGTAAGACGACGGTAACGTTACATACTATCGCCGCATGTCAGGCAGCGGGCGGACTTGCCGCTTTCGTTGACGCGGAGCATGCTCTAGATCCGATATACGCCGAGAAATTGGGCGTAAATATTAAAGATCTCTACGTCAGCCAACCCGACAGCGGCGAACAAGCGCTCGATATAGTTGAAACGATGGTAAGAAGCAACGCAATGGATCTTATTGTCGTTGATTCCGTTGCCGCGCTGACTCCCAAGGCGGAAATCGAGGGAGATATGGGACAGAGCGTCGTAGGATTGCAGGCAAGATTGATGTCGCAGGCGGCGAGAAAGCTCACTGCCATTATCAACAAAACAAAGACTTGCGTTATCTTTATTAACCAGCTGAGAGAAAAGGTCGGCGTTATGTTCGGTAATCCCGAGGTTACGCCTGGCGGTAAAGCGCTCAAATTCTATTCGAGTATCAGAATAGAAGTCAGAAAAGGCGACGCGATTAAGGACGGTAGCGATTTTATCGGCAACAGAACAAAATGTAAAATTGTCAAAAATAAGGTTGCGCCTCCGTTCAAAGTAGCAGAATTCGATATAATCTTCGGGAAAGGTATCTCCAACAACGGGTGTTTGGTTGATTTGGGCGTAAGTATGGATGTGCTCAAGAAGAGCGGTTCGTGGATAAGCTATAATGACGAAAAAATCGGTCAGGGAAGAGATAAGACTATTCAGTATCTTGAAGACAATCCCGAAGTCGCATTGGAAATCAAAAACAAAATTTTGCAGAAAGCAAGCGAAGAATAATATAAACGGGGCGGAAAATACCGCCCCGTTTGCTTGCGATAGATGCGTTTAGAATAGCCTTTTCGCAGTTTAGTTTTTATTAAAATTTTTTTGATTTTATAACAATTATTAAAGCGATTACTATTGACTTTAACAGCGAAAATAGTCTATAATTAAATTGCATAAATTTATTATGTCGCAACTTAACAATTTAATATTCAGGAGGTAAAAATGGAATTCAATATGAATTGCTTGAATTTACTCCTTGGGGTAGCAGGTGCGAATGCGGGTGTAGTGGTAGCCATTGCGCTTGCCGTCGCTGTAGTAGCAATAGCGGGCGGTATCGGATTGGGTATCTTGATATACAAATCGTATGCAAAAAAGACAGTCGGCGGAGTTAAGGAAGAATGCGAGCGCATGAAGAAAGAGGCGCGCGAAGAGTCCAAGACGTATCTCAAGGAAGCTAAGATTGAAGCAAAAGAAGAACAACACAGACTTCGCAAGGAGTTTGAAAGAAAATCGGAAGAGCAAAGGGCGGAAATTGCCAGAAACGAGCAGAGAGTCGCGCAAAGAGAGGATCAGCTTGTCAAAAGAGAGCTGGCGATAGACAGGAAGTCCGATGCTATCGACGAGAAGAAAAAACAATTAGAAAACAAAGAGAAAGAACTTGATAATATCGAGCTCGAATTGCAGAATGCTCATGCTAATATGCTCGCGGAATTGGAAAAAGTCGCGCAGCTGACGCAGGACGAAGCTAAAGACATACTGATAAACGAGATGCTTGAAGAAGCTCAAAAAGACGCTCTCGTCAAAGTAAAAGAAATCGAACAAAAAGCCAAAGACGAGGCAGACAAGAAAGCTAAGAACATAATCGGACTTGCAATACAAAGATGCGCGGCTGATCACGCTTCGGAAATTGCGGTGTCGGTCGTGCCGTTGCCTAACGAAGATATGAAAGGCAGGTTGATAGGAAGAGTCGGCAGAAATATAAGAGCGATAGAAAATTCCACGGGTGTGGATTTGATAATCGACGATACTCCGGACGTGGTTACGGTGTCGGGATTCGATCCCGTAAGGCGAGAGATTGCAAAACTAACTATCGAAAGACTCGTGTCGGACGGAAGAATACATCCGGCAAAGATCGAGGAAACGGTCGAAAAAGTAAAGCGAGAAATCGAACAGCAGATGAAAGAAGCGGGCGAGAATGCCGCTTTCGATGCGAACGTATACGGAATTCATCCGGAAATAATCAAGCTTTTGGGTAGATTAAAATACCGCACGAGCTACGGTCAGAACGTACTGAATCACTCGCTAGAAGTCAGTTATATAGCGGGAATGATGGCTGCCGAACTCGGCGCAGATGTCAAAGTTGCCAAGAGAGCGGGATTGCTCCACGATATCGGTAAGGCGGTCGACCACGAAGTGGAAGGCACGCACGTAAGCATAGGCGTGGAAATAGCCAAGAAATTCAAAGAGCAGAGAAACGTTATCCATGCGATCGAAGCACACCACGGAGACGTGGAGCCGACTACCTTGGAGGCGATAATCGTTCAGGCCGCAGACGCCGTATCGGGCGCAAGACCCGGCGCAAGAAGAGAGTCTCTTGAAAATTACGTCAAGAGATTGGAAAAACTCGAAGGCGTGGCTAATTCTTTCGACGGAGTCGAACAGTCGTATGCGATTCAGGCGGGAAGAGAAATCCGCGTAATCGTCAAACCGGAAGTTGTCAACGACGAGGCAACTACGTTTATGGCGAAAGATATTGCAAAGAAGATCGAGGCGGAACTCGAATATCCTGGGCAGATTAAGGTCAACGTCATAAGAGAAGTAAGAAAAGTCGAATATGCAAAATAATTGTTTTAAGGAGCGCATACAGCGCTCCTTTTTTCTTTATACTTGCATCAGAAAAGAATATGTCTGATTATCAAAGGCAATACGAGCGTAAACACAAGTATGCATATTGAAGTCGCTATGACGACGCATACGGTGAAGATGCACATCTTTTTGAGAGTAACGGGACATCTGTCATTGCAGTAGAGATAGTATTTGTTGATGTGACAGAGTATCGTCACGATTGATATTACAAATATAGTAAATATAGGGAAGTAGAACAGCGTCGCATTTAGCGTATTTACTATATTGTTTGAACACCAACTGCCGACTATATTTACAGCCAGTCTGTAAGCTATGAACGTCACAAAAAAATACATCACCGCAAAAGCATATTTCTTTCTGTACGTGAACATTGCGCATACGCTCAATCCAAGATTGATAAGCAAATATTTAAGAGAGACTTTGACAAAGGAGTATTCTCCGCTCATTAGCATTTGATAATAGTTGTCGTGCGACAGCGTGCTTTCATAGTTGAGCACGATAAACAGCGAAACGGCGAATATCGACAGATAAAGAAAATAGAAAGTGATCAGAAAAAGCTTGTGGTCGCGACAATAGTTTTTTACAAACGGTTTGAAATCGCAGGGTGAAAGTTTGATTCCGTTAAATTTTTTTGCCATAATATCTGCCTTTTTAAGCGTTATATTAAATAATATTTGCTAAAATGACAAATTATGACAAGACGGAATAGCGCGTTGTAAAAATTAGGCTCAGGCGATTTTTTCGCAGATATGCATGATGAGCTGTTTGGCTGTAGGCTTGCCTTTGTCTATATCTATAGTGTTGCCGAATTCTCTGTAAAGCAAGTCGACGTCTCCTTCTAGCCAAGCTTTGGAAATGCAATTCTGTATATTTTTGTCGATACTGCATATGGATTTTGAATATTTTTTGCTGAGCATTTCGTAACCGAAAAGTTTCAGCGGCAATATTTTGATACCCGCTACGTGCATTTTTGCAAGATCGAAAATATATTTGTATCCGCAGCAATTAGGTCTCAGACCTATTGATAGCATATAAGAATAGATTTGTTTTTCCATATCAATATAATAATATAAAGACAATAAACTAATATGTCTTTAATTGTATTATTGAAGAAATTATTGCAAATCCTGCCGAATATTAATCTTGTATTGATACACAATAGGTACGAAAAAAATAAAACGGGGTGTATCATGAAAAAGAACTTATTTTTATTGATATTAATTGCGGCAATATCGGCGCTGGTCGTTTTCCCTATGGGAATGCGCGCTCAAAGCACTAACGCTACTGTTGCGACTGCCGAAGAGCCGCCGCTAAAAGCTAACGGTTTCGGCGAGTATCTTACCGAATATTATACGGGAGAAGTGCTGTACCAACACAATGCCGAAGCTAAACACGAGATTGCAAGTATGGTCAAAATCATGACCGCGAATCTGATATTCGAGGCTGTGGAAGAAGGAAAAATTTCCTATGACGATATGGTTACGGTATCGCCTCAAGCAAGCGCAATGGGCGGCAGCCAGATGTTTCTTGACAGCGGTTCGCAGTATTCCGTAAGCGATCTTATCAAAGGCATTATCGTTGTGTCCGCAAACGACGCTTCTTACGCTATGGCGGAACACATCTGCGGCAGCGCAGACGCATTCGTCGGTTTGATGAATGACAGAGCGTCTCAGTTGGGCATGAGCAACACTAAGTTTGTCAACTGTACGGGGCTTCCCAATGAAAACGAGCAGTATAGCACTGCAAAAGATGTCAACGTTATGACAAGACAGCTCATGAGCCATGAAAAATACTTTGAATATGCAAGTATATGGATGGAAGATTATAAGCATCCGTCCGGCAGAGTTACTCAGCTTGTCAACACAAATAAATTGCTCAGACAATACAACGGCTGCAAAGGCGGCAAGACAGGTTATACCGATAAAGCGGGACACTGTTTGTCTGCTTGCGCCGAACGTAACGGAATGAAAGTCGTGGCGACTATAGTGGGCGGCACCGACAGTAAATCCAGATTTAGTCAGGTAAGAGCAATGTTTGACTATTCGTTTGCAAATTACGTCAACAAAATATATTACAAGAGCGGCGACGTAATAGGTAAAATAGACGTCAACAAATCGCCGGTCAAGCAGATAGAAGTCGCTGTTGCGGATAATATCACAAAATTTTCTAAAGTCGGAACCGGCGTCGGAGAGATTGAAATCGTTCTGCCAAAATCCGTTAAGGCGCCCGTTAAGAAGGGTGACAAGGTAGGAAAAGCTGTATGTAAAATCGGCGGAGAGGAATTTACGGTAGAACTTATTGCGATGCAAGACGCAAGAAAGAGTACGTTTTTGGATATCATAAAGGGGATAACTCGTTCGTGGTAATCAAATAGCTGAATAAGGCGCGGAAACGCGCCTTTATCTTTTATGTAAAATCCGTATAATGCTTTGTTAAATAAAGGGTTAAAAAGACGGTTTATCATTGACTTAAAGGTCAATATTTATTATAATATATATGTAAAAAGATAGTTTAGGAGCAGTATGGTTTCTTTTATATATAATCTTGTTAATCAGGGGTTGGACTTTAAGGTAGTCGTGTTGGGTATATTGGCGTACGTTATAGCCATGCTTTTTGCTATAATCGGACACGAACTTGCTCATGGTTACGTCGCATATTGGAACGGGGATTTGACGGCGAAATTTATGGGAAGACTTTCGCTTAATCCCGCTAAGCATTTCGATTGGATGGGTTTGGGACTTATGTTGCTCGTAGGCTTCGGTTGGGCAAAACCTGTGCCGATAGATCCCAGAAATTTCAAGAAATATAAAAAAGGTATGGTGCTTACGTCTTTGGCGGGAGTAACGTATAACTTTATCGTTGCCTTTTTGAGCGCATTATTATTGGCTATCTATACTAAGGTTACGGGAAATCTTGTGTTTACGGAACCGAATGCGCTGTATTATTTTCTTATATTTATAAATCTGCTGTTGCAGCTTTCCATAACTTTTAATCTCGTGCTTATGGCGTTTAACTTGCTGCCTATATATCCGCTTGACGGATTCAGAGTTATCGAGACTTTGGCAAAGCCCAACAACCGTTACGTCAATTTTATGTACAAGTACGGCTCGTACGTTATGCTCGGAATATTGCTTGTCAGCTTGTTTATAGGAAGATTTGTGCCTTGGCTCGATATTCTGTCCATGTATTTGAGATTAGTGCAGAACAGCCTTATTTGGATATTCGATAAGATATTCGGATTGGCTTTGCGTTGGATTTAGGTGTGAAATATGGCAAATTTCTTTGAAAAGCACGCTACGGAAAACGTAATTTTAAATATCAACGATTTCGACGGACCTATCGAATTGCTCTACGAGCTAATAATGATAGAGAAAAAGTATGATATCAAGACTTTTCCGCTGTCGGAAATCACCGGACAGTATATGGCGCATATGGAGCAAATCGGCGGCTTGGATATGGAAGAGGCTAGCGAATACATAAAAATCGCCGCGCAGTTGCTTGAAATCAAGGCTAGAGCATGTCTGCCTAGGATAGAAGAAGACGAAGAATACGAGGAAGACGGAGACGATCCGGAAGAAGAACTCAGAAGAAAGATTTTGATGTTTCAGCTGTGCAGAGAGCAGTCGCTTAAACTCAAAGATATGGAGACTCTCAACAAATTTTATAGGAAGCCTAAATTCACCAATGCCGACGCTCTTATCGTAGTCAATGACTTTTCGTTTGACAAACTTATCGAGGCGTACGGCAAGATTTTGCTGAGGGTAATAGAAAAGGAGCAAAAACAAGTAACTAAGAAGATTCAAAAAGATAGATTTACCGTAGCGGATAAGATCGAATACATATCAAAATTCATAATTGAAAAAAAGACGGTGGTATTCAATAAGCTCTTTGAAGAGGATATAACCAAAAGCGAAGTCATTACTACGTTTCAAGCGCTGTTGGAACTTATGAAGAAGCAAATAGTCGTTGCCGTACAAAGAGATTTTGCCGACGATATAATAATTTCGCTCAATGACAGCGTAGACGGAGAGACGGTAAATATACAGGAATTGAAGGTCACGGAGGAAGCTTATTGATATGGATAATTTATTGCAGACGGTCGAGGCAATAATTTTTGCCGCGGGAGTACCCGTAAAGAGAAGTGAAATTTTGAATAATCTTCCGGAGGACGTCAGTAGAAAGCAGCTCAATCAAGTTATCGACGAGCTTGCAGAAAAGTATAGCGGAGATTGCGGCATAGTGTTGGAAATTTTCAACGATAAATTGCAATTTGCATCAAACAGCAAATACGGCGAAATCGTCAGCGATATGCTTAGGCCCGTAAGAGAAAAAGAATTGTCCAAAATATTATTAGAAGTACTCTCGTTGATTGCGTATAGACAGCCTATTACTAGGGGCGAAATCGAGGATTCTCGAGGAGCAAGCGCCGATTACGCTTTGAGCGTTTTGCTTAAAATTAATATGATTAAGACTTGCGGATATAAAGACGCTCCCGGCAAACCGCTTCTTTACGGTACTACGGATGAATTTCTTAAAAAGTTTGAAATCAGAAGTCTTGACGAACTTCCAGATTATGAGGAGATCATGCGCAGGCTTGTCGAATACAGCAACTATAACGTTCAAAGCGAAGGATTGTACAGAGAACGTGTCATCGGAGATAAATTCGAGGATGAGAAGGAACTCGATGAAATGATGGATATGAATGAGATTCCCGAATTCTTGCAAGGAGAAGAATTGCAGTCTATCGAAGGAAAAGGCGAAGAATATGAGGAAAAAGAAGTCGCGAGCGCAGTTGTCGAGAAAGAAGACGACGAGGACGGCGGCGATATCGTAATCTGAGTATTATATAATATATTATTTCAAGCAAAAATGCACAACATAGGAATATGTGGTGCATTTATTTATTATTTGGAATAGCTATGATAGTCTATGCGGCAACGATAGTGCTGTATTACGGCGTAAGGTATACGCTGAGAGCTGATTACAACAATTTGAGTTTGTGCGGAAAAGTATTTATTTTCAATTGGATAGAAGTATTGTGTATAAAAATTTTTGTTTGCGAAGGAAAATTCTATTTTCAATTCAATAGAGGAGATATTAAAGTCATAGACGGTCAAGACGATGGTAAAAAGCCCAAAAAGTCTAAAAAAAAGAAACATAAAATTAAGATACTGCCATTGTTGTACTATATTGCCGAGAAGTTTCCGAAAATTTACGTGCCGATGACCGCAATAGAGTATGGAGCGAGTTTTGAAGATATAAAAAACAGAGCGCTGTTTGACGGCGCTGTCGGAATAATAGGAAACGTATTGAAATCGCTAGCCTGCAACAAATTGACGATAGACAATTATTCTATTAAAAACACTTGCGAAGAATCTGCTTTTAGGGGAGCCGAAATCGAAGGATTGATTAAATTTTCTTTGATAAAAATATTTTTATTTATCTTACACATAATAGCCGTGAAAAGAAAATTTCAAACGGCAAAAAGTTAAATTTCTAAGGAGAAAAATATGGACAATTCGTTACAGGAAATAATGAACAATACGCTTGATAACTTGCGTGGAATGGTGCAGAGCGAAGATATGGTATTCAAGCCCATATATCTTGACGATAATACTATGGCAATACCTCTTACCAAAGTGTCAATAGGTTTCGTAAGCGGCGGAGGCGGCGGAGAGAACAAAAATCTCATCGATACCAAGAGCGATAAATTGCAGCCTTATGCAGGCGGAGGCGGGGGAGGTATCTCGTTATCTCCGATGGGATTTCTCGTGTTTTACGACAACGAGCCAATGCTTGTAAAAGTGGACGAAAAAAGCAGCGACGACAAGTGGAAGGATCTAATATCGGCGACAATAAATCTTGTAAAGGATAAAAAATAATGGGCAAATATTTCTCAATTAAATCATTTTGTAAACTTATATACTTCTCAATAGCCACAATAATAGTATTATTTATAGCAGTGCAGTTATATAATGGAATCAACTCCGTATCTTTGGATTTTTCTTCCGTCGGCGCTCAAGATTTCAATCTAAATAATAACGACATTGATAGGATGTTTTCTTATGATAGCGATTGCGCCGTCAACAAATCTACGTCAATGGTGGTAATGGAGGCGTCTACAAAGAGAGTGCTCAAAGAGCTCAACAGAGACGTAAGGTTGGAGATGGCGAGCACGACTAAGGTCATGACGGCAATAGTTGCGATGGAAAATCTTCCCCTCGATTGGGAGATTGCAATAGCAGACGAGGCGATCGGAGTGGAAGGTTCGTCGATATATCTCAAGAAAGGAGAAATATGGACGGTACGGGATTTATTATATGGTCTGATGCTGCGAAGCGGCAACGACGCGGCGGTTGCTTTGGCGGTTGCGGCGGGCGGTAGCGTAGAACATTTTGTCTCTTTGATGAACGGCAAAGCCGAAGAATTGGGACTTGAAAATACGCATTTCCAAAATCCTCACGGATTGCACGGCGACGCGCATTATACTTCGGCGTATGATTTGGCTGTAATATCGTCTTATGCAATGAACAATTCTCAGTTTAAGGAGATTGTCGGTACAAAATCGTATTCCGTAGCGGCAAACGATACTCATGAGGCGCGTTATTTTGCCAATAAAAATAAAATGCTTGCGCTCTACGACGGCGGCAACGGTATTAAGACGGGATATACGAAAGATTCGGGGAGATGTCTGGTCAGTTCTGCCCAACGCGACGGTATGCAACTGATTTGCGTCGTATTAAACTGTTACGATACGTACGGAGTATGTTCTAAAAATCTTGACGATTCTTTCCGTGATTTTAAGCCTGTTTCGGTAGGAAAGAGCGGCGACGTATTGGAAAATTTCGATATTGACGGTCAAAAATATCAGATAGCGCTTCAAAACGATTTGGTATTGCCACTAAAAGAAGGGGAACATTTGGGAATCAGCTGTCATTTTGTAATCAGCGACAGGCTTTCCGCGCCGTTGAAAAGCAACAGCGTTGTGGGAAAAGTAGAGTTTTATGACGGCAATCGTTTGCTTTTTGACGCAAATATTGTTAATATAGAAGAGATTAACGATATTGGAGTCATACGCAAGATTTCCGACTATGTCGGGGAATTGCATATAAGCTATACGAATGGAGAGATTAAACAAATATTTAGCTTCGACAGGAGTGGCGTCGAGACGCGGCGCGGATAAACTGATTGCTGACGGAAGGGTCAAAGTTAACGGCAAAACCGTCACAGAGCTAGGAAAATCGATTAACACGAGAAACGATAGCGTGGCTGTTGACGATAAAATAGTCAAGCCTGCCGCAGATTTTTCCTACGTGATGTTTTACAAGCCTAAGGGATGTATTACCACGCTGAGCGACGAGAAAGGCAGAAAAACCGTCTACGATTATCTCGAAGATCTCAAAATTCCTCATTTGATTCCCGTCGGAAGATTGGATTACGATACCGAAGGACTGTTGATTCTTACCAACGACGGAGATTTGGCTTATAAACTTACTCATCCCAGCTATGAGGTGCCCAAGACCTATTCGGTCAAAGTCGAAGGTGAGATGCCGGAGCATAAGCTCGCTCAGTTGAGAAAAGGCGTGTTAGTCGACGGGGAAAAGACCAAGCGCAGTAAAGTCAAGCTGATCGAATACAAAGACGGTGTATCAAAACTCGAAGTTACCATAACCGAAGGCAAGAACAGACAGATTAGAAAGATGTTCGAGGTTGTTGAAAGGGAAGTATTCTTTCTTAAAAGAATTGCAGTCGGAGAGCTGCGGCTCGGCGGTCTGGCGCGCGGCGGATACAGATATCTCAACGACGACGAAATATATTATCTTAAAAACATTTGATTACAGTTTTATTCGGACGCGCTTGCTATGCAAACGCGTCCGTTTTATTGAGAAAACAAGCCGTATAAATTCATATTGACAATTAGGATTTATAATCCGAGTTTTGTCGGCGGCAAAAAAGCGCGAGGGCGCGTTAAGACCGCTCAAAGCGCAATTATATTATTTATATTATTAAAATATTTTATCAAATTAATTGTATTTTTCTCTATCATTTTGCTTGCCAAAAAATAATAATACCAATATAATATTTATGATTGTAAAATTTGCGGCACATTTCTCTTGATTTTTGCCGATATCAATATTTAGTTATTAAATTCATTTATATATACAATATTTTGGAGGTTTTTATGGAGAACAATCAACTCTTGGCAAGTATGAAAGCTATTGACAAGGCTACAGCCGGCGTTAAGTCTTTTCTGGAAAGCATTGTCGACAGCGAGAGCTTTGTCGAGACGGACGTTTTTCTTACGGGCAAGAGCTTTGACGACGCGACAGAAGCGTTGGGCGAAGGCGTTGTTACCGGATACGCTACGATAAACGGCAATCCGGTGCATATCTTTGCGCAGAACGCGGAAGTGCTCAAAGGCAGTCTCAGCGACGCTCATGCGAATAAGATTTACAAGTGTATGCAAAGAGCCGTAAAGGCGGGCACACCGCTTATTTCCATTATCGACAGTTGCGGCGCGAGAGTTGGCGAAGGCGCAAGCATTATGGAAGGCTATGCAAAACTTATAGCGGGAAGCTTTGAGATTGCGGACGAAGTACCTCATATCTGCATAGTTAAGGGCGTTGCGGTCGGCATGACGGCTACGTTTGTTGCAGGCGCGGATTTTGTATTTATGTCCAAGGACGCTATTATGTCGGTCAACTCGCCAATGTATCTTGTGTCAGATGCAAAATCTTTCCCGATAGATTATAAAGCTAAACTCGGATATAAGGCTTACGAGGGCAATTCCGATATGGCTCAGTTTGTCTACAACGACGCAAAAGATCTTGCCGAAAAGCTGCAAAAGCTTACAGCTACTTTGTTAAGCGACGAGGGAGAGCCTTCGGACGATCCCAACAGAGTAAATCCAAAACTCGAAAAGAAAATCTCCGCTAAAGAAAGAACAGAGATCGTCTGCGACGTCAAGAGCGTAATAGAGTACTGTCCGGAATATGCAAAAGAAGTAGTATGTTCGCTTGCAAAGATCAACGGACTGTCCGTCGGCGTGATAGCGACGGAAGGAGAGTATATCTCCGCAAAAGGACTCGACAAGGCAAATTCTTTTGTTGAAAAGTTGGAGGCGTACAATATACCGCTGATTACATTGGTCGATTCTTTGGGCGTCAATTTTAATCTCGAGGAAGAAATCGGCGGATATGCTAAAAAGACCAGCGCTCTTATGAAGACGATTGCTACAAGCACGATCGCAAAGATAGGCGTCGCCGTAGGAAATGCCGTCGGCTACGCATACAGCGCTTTGATGAGCAAAGGGATAGGTTTTGATTACACGTTGGCTACTTCCAACGCGGTAGTATCTCCCGTGGGCGCAGAAGCTGGCAAGGCGATTGCTGCAGATCAGATCAAGCAGGCAAAGAATGCTGCCAAAGAAGTTGCGGCTAAAGAAGGCGTCGATGCGGACGCGTTGGCAAAGGCGATGGCGTATTTTGATAAAGTCATGGCGAATATCCAAATCAAGGGCAAGAGTGCGGAAGAAGTTTACGCGCAGATGCAGAGCAATCCGCTCGTTGCGGCTAAGGACGGCTATATTGACAACGTGATAGAAGCTACCAATATCAGACCGTATCTTGCGTCGGCTTTGCTGATGGTTTTGGGAATCTGATAAAGGCGGTAATCGAGATGTCGAAAAAGAAGATAATCAAAATCGTTATTATATGCTTGGTGCTTGCGGCTTTGTTGGGCGGACTTATAGCATTGATGGTATTGCCTCAGGAATACGGCAAGAAGGATAAGCTGGAAATAGGATCGCACAATTTCGGAGAGCGTATTTGGATAGGTCTGCAAGTTGCATTTATGGGATTGGGTACGGTATTCGTGATGCTGTTTATTCTCATATTGATGGTCACGCTTATGAGACTATTGTTCAGCGGCGCGGCAAAACTGTCGCAAAAGAGAGCGGAAAAGAAAGCTGCGTTGGAACAAACCAAAGTGTTGGCTATCGAGCATACTCCCGTTGTAGATCAATCAGACGACGAAGTCGTTGCGGCGATAACGGCAGCGCTAATGGCATATTACGACGAGCAGAACCTTGTATACAAATCGAACCTTAAATTCAGAGTTCGTTCAATAAAAGAAATTTAATCAAACCAATATATATTGACAGGAGAAATTATTATGCGTAAATTCAATATCAACGTAAACGGCAAGGCTTATGCCGTAGAAGTAGAGGAGATTACCGACGGTTCGGTTTCGGTTGCTGCTCCCGTTCAGACAAAGAACATTCCGGTTGCGCCGGTTGCTCCCTCGGCGCCAGTAGGCGACGGCAAACCTGTTAAATCGCAAATGCCCGGACTCGTTAAGAAACTTTGTTTTGCAAACGGCGCTACCGTCAAAGAAGGCGACGCAATTATCATTCTCGAAGCAATGAAGATGGATACTCCGATATCGGCTCCGTTCTCGGGCGTGATCACTTATTCGACTTCCGAAGGCTCCAACGTGGACTCCGGAGCAGTGCTTTGCACGATTGCATAATTATTGATTTCACGGAGGCAAAATGTTTAACATAATCACGACGCTGCAATCGTTTTCTATGGTAGATTCTCTGCAAAACTTGTGGCGCAGTACGGGATTTATGACGTCTTTGACGCCGATATGGCAAAATTTGATAATGATGCTCATAGCGTGCGTACTCATATATCTGGCTGTGGCTAAAGAGTTTGAGCCTAATCTGCTGTTAGCGATCGGTTTCGGCATGTTTATAATCAATATTCCCGGTGCTTACAACATTCTGTACGG
The DNA here is from genome assembly GCA_947246685.1 of uncultured Clostridia bacterium. Taxonomy (GTDB): domain Bacteria; phylum Bacillota; class Clostridia; order Christensenellales; family UBA3700; genus RACS-045. The sequence goes on from CAMXSN010000001.1 coordinate 206,314, forward strand.
CACGTACGGTTATACTTTTGAAGGTACGGTCGACAAGGTATTCGGTGTTTTGAGGATGGCTGACGGCAAAGCGTTGTCGGATTTGACTTTGGATCAGCTCTCGGAAATCTTCAAAATTCAGAATTTTAACGAAATGAGTATGGTCGATAAGATTCACGCTGTGGAAAACGCCGTGCAGGCAATGTTCCCCAACGTGACGGACTTAACCGTTTCGCATCAGGTAGTAAGAGATCAAGGATTGTTCTTCTATCTGTATAAAGGCGTTGAATGGGTAATATATCCGCCGCTCATCTTCCTCGGTATCGGCGCTATGACAGATTTCGGTCCGTTGATTGCCAATCCAAAATCGCTCATTATGGGCGCGGCAGCGCAACTTGGTATATTCGTAACGTTTATCATAGCTATCAATATAGGCTTTACAGGCGAAGAGGCTGCGTCTATAGGTATTATCGGCGGAGCGGACGGTCCGACGGCAATCTACGTAACGGTAAAATTGGCTTCACATTTGTTGCCGGCGATATCAGTAGCGGCTTATTCGTATATGGCGCTTATCAAAGTCATTCAGCCGCCTATAATGAAACTTCTCACAACAAAGAAAGAGAGGGGAATCGTTATGGAGCAGCTTCGTCCCGTGTCCAAGACGGAGAAAGTAGTGTTCCCGATTGCCGTAACAGGTATCGTGGGTATGATCCTGCCTTCCGCAATACCGCTTCTCGGTATGCTTATGTTGGGCAACTTGATGAAAGAATCAGAAGTCGTTCCCAGACTTACCAACACTGCTAAGAACGAGCTTATCAATATAATTACTATATTGTTGGGCGTGATAGTGGGCAGTAAAGCTACGGCGGACGTATTCCTCAACGTCAACACGCTTTTGATTATACTTATAGGCGTATTCGCGTTTGCGTTCGGCACTGCAGGCGGTTTGCTGATAGGAAAACTTATGAGCAAACTCTCCAAGGGCAAGATCAATCCGCTAATAGGTTCGGCAGGCGTATCGGCAGTGCCGATGGCGGCGAGAATTTCTCATATGGTGGGTCAAGAGGAAAATCCCAACAACTATTTGCTCATGCACGCAATGGGACCGAACGTTGCAGGCGTTATCGGCTCTGCAGTTGCCGCAGGCGTATTGCTCGCGATCTTCGGAGCTTAAATCAGACATATACGAATCAGAGAGGTATAAATTATGGTAAAAATTACAGAGACTATTTTGCGTGACGCTCATCAGTCGCAGGCTGCTACGCGTATGAGATTGGATGAAATGCTGCCGATGTGCGAGAAATTGGACAACGCAGGTTACTATTCGATCGAGTGCTGGGGAGGAGCGACGTTTGACTCCTGTCTCAGATTTTTGAACGAAGATCCGTGGGAGAGACTGCGCGCTTTGAAAAAAGCAATGCCCAAGACAAAGTTGCAGATGCTTTTCAGAGGACAGAATATACTGGGATATAAACACTATGCAGACGACGTCGTAGACGAATTCGTCAAGAAGACGATAGAGAACGGATGCGATATTCTCCGTATCTTCGACGCGCTCAACGACCCCAGAAATATGGAGCAGGCTATCAAAAGCTGTAAAAAATACGGCGGTATTTGCGAGGCTACGATTTCTTATACGACCAGCCCCGTCCATACCAACGAGTATTTTATCAAACTTGCCAAGACTCTTGAAGATATGGGAGCGGATAATATCTGCATTAAAGATATGGCGGGAATCTTGCTGCCGTATACGGCGTACGATCTTGTCAAAGGCATGAAAAAAGTTCTCAAAAAAGAGACTTTGATTCATTTGCATACGCATCAGACTGCCGGTACGGGCAATCAAACCTATCTCAAAGCTGTGGAAGCTGGCGTTGATATAATAGATTGCGCTTTGAGCGCGCTCGGCAACGGAACGTCGCAGCCTGCTACCGAGCCGATGGTGGCTATTCTCAAAGGCACGGAATATGATACCGGTCTCGACGTAGCTTATCTCAACGAGATATCAAATCATTTCAAGAAGGTAGCAGACAGACTCAAAGCCGACGGTTGGTTGACGGAGAAATCTTTGGCAACAGACGTCAATGCGTTGATCTATCAGGTTCCCGGCGGAATGCTTTCAAACCTTGTGGGACAGCTTAAAAAAGCTAATGCTCTCGACAAATACGAGCAAGTTCTCGCAGAAGTTCCCAACGTGAGAAAAGACATGGGATATCCGCCGCTCGTAACTCCTACGAGTCAGATAGTAGGTACTCAGGCTGTGTTCAACGTTTTGGCAGGAGAGAGATATAAGATGGTTTCCGCAGAGACGAAGGGCGTGCTTAAGGGCGAATACGGACAGTTGCCCGCAGAGCCCAATCCTGCCGTCGTTAAGCAAGTTCTCGGAGATACGGAAAGAATTACTTGCAGACCGGCAGATTTGCTCAAGCCAGAATTGGCAAAATACCGCGAAGAAATTAAAGAATATATCGAGCAGGAAGAAGACGTGCTTTCTTATGCGCTGTTCCCGCAGGTGGCTTTGAATTTCTTTAAGTATCGCCAAGCAAATAAAAAACACGTGGACAGGGAAGTCGGCGATACAGTTAAGGGTATTCAGCCAGTATAATCGTTTACCAAACTGCAAATTTGCAGACCTCGGTTATACCGAGGTCTGTTTGCTTGTTTAACGCCTGTCATACTCGTATGAATAGTATCGCATATTGTTTTACTTTTATCGAAAATTTTGTTAATATAATTATATGAATATACTTTTGGTTAACGACGACGGAATTTACAGCAGCGGTATTTTGACTTTAGCGCAAGCGCTTTCTATGGAAAATAACGTCACCGTTGTCGCTCCGCAAAGACAGATGTCGGGCACGGGGCATTCTTTTACTCTCTACGGATACGTCAATTTTGTCGAGCTCAATATTTTAGAAAACGTCAGATGTTTTGCCGTCAACGGTACTCCTGCTGATTGCGTCAAAATTGCTCTGAATTTGATTTTGACAGAACGGGAAGATTTGCCGCATCTTATTATAAGCGGTATTAATAAGGGGTTCAATCTAGGCACAGATATCATATATTCCGGTACGGTAAACGCGGCTTTGGAAGGCGCGGTGCACAATGTCAAATCAATCGCGGTTTCGCAGGAATACACGCTTGAAAATTTTGATTATGCAACTGATTTTATTCTTAATAATTATGAAAAATTATATGATATGATTCCCGAAGACGCGCAGACTATTGTCAATATAAATATTCCTGCCGGAAACGAGAGCGAGATTGCCGGCGTCAGATTTGCAAAACTTGGAGTAAAGTCTTATCAAGAAAATTATAGATACGAAGACATGCTTGGTTACAGAGTACACTGCAGGATGATATTGAGCGAGAATACTACTCAAGAAGACGACGTATGTCTTTATGAGCAAAAGTTTATAACTATTTCGTTTGTCAAAAACGATTGGAATAATTACGACCTGTATGAGAAATTAAAGGGGATGAAAATTTGATGCGCGCTGTGATAATAGGCGGCGGCGCCGCAGGGTTGATGTGCGCGTCGTTGCTTTCGGCAAAAGGCGCGGAAGTAATCCTGCTTGAAAAGAATGAGAAACTCGGCAAAAAACTATTCCTCACTGGTAAAGGCCGTTGCAATATCACCAACGACTGCGACGTAGAGACTTTTATATCCAACGTTGTGACCAATCCCAGATTTGTTTTTTCCGCGATCAACGGATTTACGCCGCAAGATTCCGTTAAGTTTTTTGAGGACAACGGATTAAGAGTCAAAGTCGAGAGAGGAAACAGAGTTTTTCCGCAATCTGACAAATCGAGCGACGTTATCAAATGTTTTGAAAAAATTCTGCAATCCAACGGCGTAGACGTCAGGCTTAACTGCGAGGTCAAGGATTTGACGGTGTGCGACGGGGAAGTTAAAGGCGCAATTACTGACCGAGGATTCGTTTCGGGAGATTGCGTCATTGTGGCGACGGGCGGCGTTTCGTATCAGGCTACGGGCAGTACGGGAGACGGCTACAGATGGGCGAAGAAATTCGGACACAATGTAATAAGTCCAAGACCTGCACTTGTGCCGATGCTGCTCAAAGACGCGGGCGGATTGCAGGGATTGAGTCTTAAAAACGTTACGGCGTCAATTGCCAGAGACGGCAAAATTTTGCGTTCTCAATTCGGTGAAATGCTGTTTACTCACAGCGGAGCTAGCGGTCCGATAATACTTTCTCTGTCAAGTCTTATAAATAAATATTACGGCAACGGAAAGTTTGACGGCAAATATATTTTGCAGATAGATTTGAAACCCGCTTTGGACGAAGACACTTTACAAAGACGATTGATAAGGGAATTTGAGCAGAATATTAATTGCGAAATCAAGAATATTCTGCCATCGCTTATGCCAAGGGCGCTTGTTTTTCCCGTTTTGAAACAGAGCGGGATCAAAGAAAAACAGGTTGCTAACGCCGTGACCAAGCAACAGAGAGAACAGTTGGTCAAAGCAATCAAACGATTGAGTTTTGAAATAAGCGGTCTGGAAAGTATCAACGCGGGCATAGTCACATCAGGCGGAATTGACTGCAAGCAAATCGATCCAAAAACAATGATGAGCAAAATTGTCAATGGGCTGTATTTTATCGGCGAAGTGTTGGATATCGACGCACTGACGGGAGGATTTAATCTTCAGCTCGCTTTTGCCACGGCAAATCAGGTATGTCGATGCATTGATATTAATTGATTGCCAAATATAAAATAATATTGTAGAATGTTAATAATATTAAAAGAGGTTGATATGATCAATATTGCCATCGACGGTCCTTCGGGCGCAGGAAAAAGCACGATTTCCAAAATCGTTGCCGCTAAATTGGGAATAACGTATCTTGATACGGGCGCTATGTATCGCGCCGTTGCGCTCTACGCAGTCAACGCGGGGAAGGATCCTTCTTCTTCCGAAGACGTAGTTCCGCTTTTGGCAGACATTGAAATATCATATAAAAAATCGGGCGAAGATAATATTATATGCTTGAACGGTATCGACGTGTCGCAGGATATCAGGCGTCATGAAATGTCCAAGTATGCGTCCGAAGTGTCAAAAATACCTCAGGTAAGAATGTTTTTAGTCGAAATGCAGAGGAATATTGCGCGCAACAGCGACGTAGTTTTGGACGGTAGAGACATATCCAGTTTTGTTTTGCCTGACGCAAAATATAAATTTTATCTTACCGCTTCCGCCGAAGAACGCGCGGCACGACGTTGCAGAGAACTTGCCGATAAGGGGCAGATTGTGCCGTATGAGAGGATTTTGCAAGATATTTTAGATAGAGATTATAATGATATGCACAGAGATTTTGCGCCACTCGTCAAGACTGACGACGCGATAGAAATAGATAGTTCGTCAATGACGTTGGAGCAGGTTGTTGACGCCGTTTTATCACATATTGAAAGGATTGACGAGGGGAATGGAACAGGACAATAAGCGAAATACGCTTATCTCTGTGGACAAAGACGGAGATATCAGCGTAAAAGACGTCGAAAAGCAGATAAAAAAAAGACAAAAAAAAGGCAATGCATTTTATAGGGCCGTTGCCGCTTTCGTCAGATGGGTCATGGGCGCGCTGTGGCCTACAAAGATATATTTCAAGGACAATTTTCTCAAAAATTCAAAGGCTATAATAATCTGCAATCATTATTCCGCGCTGGATCCTTGCGTGATTATATCAAGATTGATGAATAAAGACGGAAAAACCGTGATGAAACAAGAGGTCGCTCAAAATAAATTTATTGCAAAAGTGGCAGACGAATTAGGATGTATTCCTATAAAAAGGGGAGAGGCGGACGTTTTTGCAGTTAAAAAAATATTAGCGTCACTTAATAGAAATCAACAGGTTCTGATTTTTCCCGAAGGCACGAGAAACAGAGGCGATTTTAAGGAGATGCTTCCTTTTAAGACGGGCGTGTCTACGTTTGCAATCAAAGCTCGGGCGCCGATAATTCCTCTTATGTATTACAAAAAAACCGGACCGTTCAAGAGAAACAGACTTTTTGTAGGCGCGCCGATTTGGTTGGATGAATTCTATGACAGGAAGGCAAATTCAGTCAAAGAGCAGGCCACCGAATATCTCTACGCCAAAATGTGCGAGTTGAGAGAGGAAGTCGACGTTTTGGTTGAAAAATGCAAAGGGAATAAGAAAAAATATCTCAAATTCAAGCGCAATCAGGGCAAGGAGTTGTTAGGCAATGTCGGTAACGGTAGCAAAGAATAGCGGTTTTTGTCAGGGCGTTAAGAAAGCCGTTGCGGTAGCAATGAATATCGACGAACCGGCGGTAGTTTTCGGAGAATTGATACACAATGAAAGCGTGTTGAAAAAATTGGCTGACAAAGGCATATACTGTATAGATAATCTTGAAGAGATAGACGGACGGACTCTGATAATAAGATCTCACGGCGTGGGGAAGGCTGTGTACGATTATCTTGAGAAAAACAATATTAAATATATCGACTGTACTTGCGTATTTGTTAAGAAAATTCACGGGATTGTTCACGATGCGTATCTCAAAGGCAAACAGGTAATAATTATCGGCAATCCCAAGCATCCCGAGGTGATCGGAATAAACGGTTGGTGCGACGATACGGCTATAGTTTTCAACGGTGAAAAAAATGTCGAATTTGACGATAAAAAAGAATATAGTCTTGTTGTTCAGACGACATATGACCATAATAAGGCGGAAAAGTTTAGCAATTTTTTACAAAACAATATCAAAATGCTTGATACAAATAACACAATATGCTATACTACTTTATGCAGACAAGAGGAGTGCGATTTGCTGAGTAAAAACAGCGATTTGATGCTCGTCGTGGGGAGCAAAAACAGTTCTAATACTTGCAAACTTTATGAGATAAGCGCAAAGAATTGTCCCCAAACTTTTCTTATTCAGACAATAGCCGATGCAAAATCGGTAAATGTAGCAAATAATATAAAAATCGGCATAGTAGCCGGTGCATCAACTCCGCCGGAGTTGATTGAGGAGGTAAAAAATCTAATGAACGAATCTCAAGAAAACATCAAAATTGAGAACGAAACTGCAAAGGAGGAGACTTTCGGCGAGCTTCTTGCTGCTTCACAGACGGATAAGTCTATGAACATCAAAGCGGGCAAGTCTTATAAGTGCACGGTCATTTCCGCCAACGAAGAAGGCATTACGGTAAGCTTCGGCGGCAAGAAAGACGGTTTTGTGTGCAAAGACGATGCAGAAATGGACGGCGTTGACTACAACCCCGAAAATTATAAATCGGGCGATACGTTTACAGCTGTCGTAATTGATAAGAATTCAAAATCCAAAGAATATATATATTTTTCCAAGGGAAGCGTAGATCAACGCAACAAGGAAAACAGCGACGCGGTAGAGATGCTTTCTCAATCCGAATTCAAACTCGAAATGAAAGAGTGCGTAAAGAACGGATTGAAAGGTTATTACGGCGGATATTCGATATTCGTACCGGCGTCGCAGATAAAGATTGCGTACGTTACCGACGCTGATTTGCCTAAGTACGTAGGCAAAACGCTTAGACTTCGTCTTATCAAATCCAACAAGGACGATCCGGATACTGCATTGGACTTGAAGAGCAAGAAGTCTTTTATCGCTTCTCAGAAAATTATTCTCGAAGAAGAGCAGAAGAAAAAAGAAGACGAAATGTGGGCTTTCTTTGAAAAAGACAAGATCGTCAAGGGTAAGGTAAAGAGATTTGCGGAGTTTGGCGCGTTTGTCAGCGTAAACGGTTTTGACTGTCTTGTTCACAACAGCGACGCTTCTTACAACAAGAACGTTCCGGCTAGCGAAGTATTCGAAATAGGCAAGACTTATGAATTTATCGTACGTTACGTAAGCAGAGAGAGCAGCAAAGTCAAGCTCGGATACAAGCAGTTGCAGAAAAAGCCTTATGAAATTGCTTATGAGAAATATCCTGTCGGAAGCGTGATTACGGGTACGGTCAGAGACGTAAAGGATTACGGCGCATTTGTGCTTATCGAGGATAACATCGACGGTTTGGTTCCCGTATCAGAGATATCGCACAGCTATACGAGAAATCCTGCCGACGTACTCAAAGTCGGCGACGAAGTCACCGCTCAAATCATCAGATTTGAAGACAACAGAATTACTTTGTCAATCAAAGCTTTGATAGCAAAAGAAGAGAGAACGATTGAGGAGACCACCGTTTCCGAAGAAGATTATCAAGAGGCTAAGGAGAAGAGAGCGAAAAAGAACGCTAAAAAGTTTGAGACCGCGGCAACTTCTTCTACGGCAAGAAAGTCCAGAGCTGTCAAGAAAGACGAAGAGGAAGTTTCTTCTTGGAGCAGCGAAGAGAATGCTACCGCTACAATGGCAGATTTGTTCAAAGGCTTAAAGCTTGATATTAAAGAATAATTGATTAATTTCGGACCTTTGGGGGTAGAGATTTTTACCCCCAAAAAAATCTCCGAAAACAACAAAAAAATCCTTGACAAAAAATCTCAGATATAGTATATTTGAGTAGTCGCTAGATTTATAGCGTCGGGGTGTAGCGCAGTTTGGTAGCGCACGTGGTTTGGGACCATGGGGCCGGGAGTTCAAGTCTCTTCACCCCGACCAGATTACAAAATGCCATTGCGTGGGCCATTAGCTCAGTTGGTTAGAGCAACCGGCTCATAACCGGTCGGTCCAAGGTTCGAGTCCTTGATGGCCCACCACAAATTAATATTAAATGGAATTGGCTCGGTAGTTCAGTTGGTTAGAACGCTAGCCTGTCACGCTAGAGGTCGAGGGTTCGAGTCCCTTCCGAGTCGCCAACAAATTTAATAAACTTTTGAATTTTGAGATTTTTATAAAAATCTCTTAATTTATGCCTCGGTAGCTCAGTCGGTAGAGCAGGGGACTGAAAATCCCCGTGTCGGTGGTTCGATTCCGCCCCGAGGCACCATACCGTATGGTATGCGCTGGTGTAGCTCAATAGGCAGAGCAGCTGATTTGTAATCAGCAGGTTGTTGGTTCGATTCCGATCACCAGCTCCACAGTATAATATGGGTAGGTTCCCGAGTGGCCAAAGGGAGCAGACTGTAAATCTGCCGACTCTGTCTTCGATGGTTCGAATCCATCCCTGCCCACCACCTAAAAGTCTAAAACAAAAAATTGTTTTAGACTTTTTCATTTAAGAGTATTTTGAGTAAGCATTGTAAGCGAATCGATTATTTGTTATCGTTATTGCTTTTCGACGACGGTAAAGGTCTATTCATTATTCGGTTTTATCTGATTGTTGAAGAATGCTTTTGAAATAATATAATTAAATATAAGGATTAGTTTTGTGTGCCAATTTGTAGAATTGAAAACCACAATAAATATATTGACACATTTAATATTCTGGAACGCACTAGTAAATACAATGATGGAAAACAAAACAAGCGAGCATTGAGCTACATGTTATATAACCGCTAAGACAAAACTGTTTTTGAGGCTAAAAAAGTTCAATAATTTTTGCATAATCAAAACAGAAAATAAGGGAGATTGTGTTGAAAAAACGGATTTTGGAATTAACGACATAGCTTTTTTTGACGATAGAGCCGAGCCGATATTGTTTACTACCGTTCTCGAGGGCTATATTTGTTCAAGAAAAAATATTCGGATTTAGATTACTACTGATTCAATGTAAAAGCTCTAATCAAGTATTTTGATTTTAGGCTTTTAATTATCCAAACATTTTAAACATTATTCTATTTGTGCCTATATTTAATATGTGTCAACAAGTTTTATTGTTGGAAAGCTCTTTTCTTATAGTATTTTCATGTAAGATTTATAAATAATTTATGCATTTTCCAGACAGTTGAGACGTATTATATGGTAATGCGATAGTTAACCAAGTTTTTCATATACGTTAACTTGTCAGTAGAGTAGAAGGTCCCGCCTATATTTTGGGCTACAACGCATAGAGCTATCCGCGGCAGCTTTGTGTAAATCGGGACAAAAATATATAATATAGGAGATATTTTATATGGAAAAGAACATCACGGAAACAACGTCTACGGCTACGCCGACAAAAACTGTATTTGCAGAGGAAGAACTTTGCGGATCGACAAACATTCTCGATACTGTGCATCTTAAGAATCTCGTCGACGACCTTTCTAAACTTTACGGTACGTTTGTTTGCACCAAGGTTGCAAGAGACGCAAAAGTTGCGGCAGAAAAACGCCTTATCGAGGCTATTCGCGCTAATCTTGATCGTTACGAAGGTTAAACAATATTCAAAATCAAAGGGAAATTTCTACTAAATTAATTTGCTATGCACCTCGAAAGTAAGATGCTTTCAGAGGTGCATATTGTTTTTATGCTTGGCCTAACGCGCAACGACTAAATATAATATATTTCATTTTGTATAATATTGAAATCGTATCGTAATTGTGTTATAATATTCAAAACAAAAATAAATAAGAGAGATAAATATGCAAGAGAAAGCGCTGGTTGTAATCGATATTCAAAATGACATTACAAAAAACTATAAAGAAATAATAGGCAATGTAAATAAAGCTATTGATTGGGCAGTCGATAACAAAATCCACGTTGTTTATATTAAACATAACAATTTATCGGCAGGAACAAGAACTTTTAAGCCCAATACGCGCGGGGCGGAATTGGTATCCGATATGAAGATCGTTTCCGAAAATATATTCGTAAAGAGCAAAGGTAATGCTTTGACAAGCGAAGATTTCGCCGCTTTTGTAAGCGAGAATAAAATCAAAGAATTCTACGTCGCGGGCGCCGACGCCATAGCTTGCGTAAAATCCACTTGCTATAATATGGCAAAGAGCGGTTATACGGTTCGAGTACTTTCCGACTGTATTACAAGTTACGATAAGAAGAAAATTCCCGAAATGTTAGATTACTATGAACGCAACGGCTGTTTGATTCAAACCTTAAATTAGGTTCTCTTGAAAAATGTCTGGGCATATCATATAATTCTACTATGAGTTGGTTTAATTATTACGGACTTATAATAATGTTCAGCATTTTAATTCCGAAATTTCGGTTAAAACGTTCAAACGCAAGAATCTATTGAACGTTGAAAAGAGAATGGTAATTATGCTGATCGCAATGCTACATGGGTCGTCGTGTTAGTTGCAAGTTTGTCAGGTATGGTCAAAATCAACGCATATTGCCAAAATATTTAGTATTAGAAACGATTGAATTCTATTTGATTGCTGATAAATAATAGATAGTTTATGAGAAAGAGCATTTGAATATCTCTTTATAGCCACATTAACAAAAAAATAATAAATTACGAGGACAAAATGAATATAGAAATTATTAATAAAAACAACATCGACGTCGCACACGTTACGGCTGATGACCTTGTCATAACCGATTTGCAAAGCGCTATAGATTTAATCATGACGGTAAATTACGAATACGGTATTAACGATATTGCAATATCCAAAAATTTAATTACGGATAAGTTTTTTATTCTAAGCAGCGGACTTGCCGGAGAAGTCCTACAGAAATTTATCAATTATCGCTTCCGAATCGCCATTTACGGCGACTATTCAAAATACTCTAGCAAACCGTTAAAAGATTTTATTTACGAGAGCAATAACGGGCGCGACGTCTATTTTACTGAAGATCTAAACGGAGCAGTAAATAAGCTTGTAGCGCTAAAAAGACGCTAAAAATTGTATTTTACATCGTTGAGGATTTGACAAATCATTATAATTGCGGTATAATTACAAATGTTATATAACAAATGTAATTTAAGTAAATATATGCCTAAACAAAAAGTAGACCAAAAAGATATCCTGAAAATAGCATTGCAAATGACAAGAGAAGATGGCTTTGAGAGTGTGAATGCTCGCAAAGTTGCCAAACGTATGGGATTTTCTGTTCAGCCGATATACAGTTATTTTAGCAATATGGAAGCGCTAAAAGAATCTGTTTGTCAAGAAGCAATGAGATTTTACAATCATTTTATATATTCTCGCGTCGATAAAGATATCTTGTTGGATATGGCAAGAGCGAATGTTGCTTTTGCTAAATACGAAACTAATCTTTTCAAATTGCTGTTTCTGCAAAAGTTGAACGGATTGAATAGCTTTGACGACATATACGAATGGATGGGGGACAAACAGGCAACCAAGCAGCTGTCAGAGAAGTTTTCACTGCCGGAAGAAAAAATAAAAGATGTGTATATAATGCTCATTGTATTTACTCACGGCGTAGCAACGATGATCGCAACGGGCGGCGCAAATATTTGCGATGAAGAAAGCGCTGTCATACTGGAAAAAGCGTATAACGCTTTTATCAATTCATGACGACAAAAAGGAGAAATTATGAATACACAATCAATGATGAACTATCTTGCCGATCTTGCGGCAAACAACAATCGCGAATGGTATCATACGCACAAAAAAGAGAACAAAGCTGCTGCGGAAGAGTTTGAACTATTAGTGGGCGAGCTTATATCCGGAATAGGGACTTTCGATCAAAGCGTATTGAATAATAATCCCAAAGAGCTGACGTTCAAACTTGTGAGAGATACTCGGTTTAGTCACGATAAATCGCCTTACAATCCTTCGTTTAGGGCGCATATATCGTCAATGGGCAAGCTTCCGATCCCCGTCGGATATTATATAATGTTGAAGCCGAACGGCGGCACGTTTTTAGGCGGGGGACTTTTTGCCGATATGTTTTCCAATGCAACCGCTATGGTGCGCGATTATATCAGTAAATATCCGGACGAATGGAGTGAAATCATAAACGATGAAGAATTCAAAAAGTATTTTACGGTAAAAGGAACGGCTTTGAAAAACGTTCCCGCCGGATATGACAAGGATAATCCGCAAAGCGAATATTTGAAATATAAGTCATGGTATTTGGAATGCTTAATTAGTGACGAAGAAGTTTGCGACGGCGAGAAATTTTTGAAGAAAGCAATAGAGATATTCAAAGTTATGAAACCGTTCAACGATTATCTCAATAAAGCTCTAAGGGATTTCAAAATGCCTACTAGATAAAAAATCATATAATATTTAGATAAATATTAATGCTTAAACCTAAGAAATCTTATCAAATAGATTATCTTAGGTTTTTTGTTGCTGAAAATATTTATATTATTCACTTTTTATAATTTAGGATTTGCAAAAAAATGCTCGATATGATAACATATCTATAAGTTACTTTTGAGGGTGCATATGTCGATAGAAAAGGTGAGAAAGCATTTTGAAACACTTGGCATAGACAATAGGATAATGATATTCGACGTGTCAAGCGCAACCGTGGAGTTAGCGGCGGCGGCTTTGAACTGTCAGCCTTGCAGAATAGCAAAGACGTTATCATTTTCGCTTGCTGACGAAGCGATATTGATAGTGACCGCAGGGGACGCAAGAATAGATAATCAGAAATATAAAGCCAAATTCGGAGCAAAGGCAAAAATGCTCGCCGCCGAAGAGTCCGTTAGATTGGTTGGGCATGCGGTTGGAGGAGTCTGTCCGTTTGCCGTAAACGACGGAGTGAGAGTATTTTTGGACGTATCGTTAAAGCGATTCGACACAGTTTTTCCTGCGTGCGGAAGTAGCAATAGCGCAATAGAATTGACTATAGATGAATTGCAAAGATATTGTGATTTTGAACAATGGGTTGACGTGTGTAAATTGCCGTAACGAATAATTGCAAAATATAGTTTTACAACGACTGCAAAGCAGTCGTTTTTTTATTGGTCAATATTTTCAAAATTATTGAAATAAAGACATTTTGTATCATTTTAGTATACGAATACTGTGTTAAAATTCCTTTATTACAGTTACGGAGGTTAAAATATGCGATTGGAATTGACAAACAGATCAGGCTGCGCCGTGGCCAGATTGGACGGCGAACTAGATGAAGGATGTGTAAAAGAGGTCAGAGAAAAAATCGACGCATTTATCCGTGGAGGAAATATAGGACAATTCGTATTCGATTTTTCTAAACTCTCTTTTATGGATAGCACGGGAATAGGAATGCTGTTGGGCAGATATAAAAAGCTCAAACAGCTCGACGTTCCCATCTATATCAGCAACGCCAGCGGTCACGTGGATTTTATCTTATCCACGGCGGGCATATATACAATCATGAAGAAAATAAGTTAAAGCGAGGTTAATATGAACAAATTCAGTATGAAATTATTGGCAAAGACGGGTAATGAAAGTTTTGCAAGGAGTTGCGTTTCGGCGTTTTGTCTGGAAGCCAATCCGACTCTTGAAGAGATCAACGATATAAAGACCGCAGTGTCGGAAGCTGTAACAAATTGTATTGTGCACGCTTATAGCGGCAAAGACGACAAATTTATCGATATTTCGGTGAGTTTAGAAGGACAAAAAGCGGAAATAATTATAGAAGATTACGGTTGCGGAATAGAGGACGTCGATAAGGCAATGCAACCGTTCTTTACCACCAAGCCCGATCAGGAAAGGAGCGGAATGGGATTTACTTTGATACAGACGTTTATGAACGACGTCAAAATCATATCGCAAAAGGACAAAGGGACAAAAGTTGTAATGCAAAAAGAATTTAAGAAGGACTGATATGCTGGATTACGAAACAACGCTCAAACTCTTGGAAGAGGCAAAAGCCGGCGACGACGACGCGAAAGGAAAACTTATCAGCCATAATATGCCGTTGATAAAGAGCATAGCGCGCAGATATCGAAATAAGCAGGTTGAATACGACGATTTACTGCAATTGGGCGCGTTGGGGCTTGTAAAAGCGATAAATAACTTCGATTGCTCTTACAACGTCAAATTTTCAACTTATGCTGTTCCCATGATAGCCGGTGAAATAAAGAGATTCATAAGAGACGACGGCTCGATAAAAGTATCTCGAGCAATGAAAAGTCTTTGCAGTAAAATACAGACTTACGTCAACGAATGCTGCGCCGACAGTTCTGCGCCGAGCGTCAAAAAGATAGCCGAACATTTCGGTATTGACGAGCAGGAAGTTGTCTTTGCAATGGATAGTAACAAATATCCGATATCTATATTCGAGAAATTTGAAGACGACAACAATCAGTGCGTTATAGACAAACTTGCGTCCAATGAAAACAACGACGACGTAATTAATAAAATATTGCTCAAAGATTATATCAATTCTTTGCCCGAGCGAGAAAAGAAAGTTATTATTCTCAGATATTATCGAGATAAAACGCAGAGCGAGATAGCGCAAATGCTGGGAGTGTCTCAGGTGCAGATATCGCGAATAGAGAGCAAGGTTATCACTCAGTTAAAACAGGCTTTGGCTTAACCGCGTATATTTATCCCCCGATTGGACAGTATCTAATCGGGGGTATTTTTATGAAGAATCCGCTATTTAGAGATAACGTAGAAGATAAAGAAATCAATTTTCTCATTCCTGAGGATAAAGAAATTGTAGTTAATAAAGATTTGCTTGGCAAATCGGAAAAGAGAGGTAAATATGGAAGATAAACAGTATATGGAATATATTCATACTCATGCGCAAAAAAGCGCTCATGCAATCACTTTGGTTTGGGCATTTGCGGTAGGAGGTATTATTTGCTGTATCGGACAGGGGTTCAACGATTTGTTTACGTTTGCTTTGCCCGATTGGGACAAATCTAAAATTGGAGCCTTGGTGAGCATGACCATGATTTTTTTGGGAGCGTTTCTTACGGCTATAGGAGTATACGACAAGATAGGAATTAGGGCCGGCGGAGGTTCGATCGTGCCGATCACTGGCTTTGCCAATTCGGTTGTTTCTCCCGCGATGGAATTCAATAAAGAGGGCATAGTCTTGGGAATGATGGCAAAAATGTTTGTCATTGCAGGTCCGATAATTGTCGCGGGTACTGTCTCGTCGGTAATTTCCGGAATAATATATTGGTTTGCTGGAATGGTAGGATAAGGAGTAGTTATGAAAGTAGGAAAACAAACTTATTTACTTGATTCGGACGTGTATATACAATCGGCGTATTCGCTTGCCGGTCCGTATGAATCAAAGGGGAATTTCAGAGAATATTTCGACGCGGTTATGGAAGACGACGAATGGAAATGTAAATCGCATGAGATGGCGGAAATTCAAATGCAGCGATACGTAATCGGAGAATGTCTGTCGAGAGTCAACGTCAATCCAATGGATTGCGACGCGATAATGGGCGGCGATCTCATCAATCAAATCGTGCCTACTTCGTTTTCCGCAAGAGATTTTCGCACGCCGTTTTTAGGATTATACAACGCTTGCGCTACTTTCGGGGAGGCGATGGCAATAGGATCGACGCTTGTCAGCGGCGATTTTCAAAAGGTAATATGCTGTACAAGTTCTCACTATGCGACGGCGGAGCGCCAATACAGATATCCTTTGGAACTGGGCACTCAGCCGACTCCCGAATCGCAGTGGACTGTCACCGGCAGCGGAGCGGTTTTACTTTCAAAAAAGCCTGGGGATTATCCCAAAATTAAGGGATTCACAATAGGCAGGATAGTAGATTTCGGATTGAGCGATCCCAACAATATGGGCGGCGCGATGGCTCCGGCGGCGTGCAATACGATCGTTACGCATTTTAGAGATACGGGACGTTCTCCCGATTATTACGATATGATAATCACCGGAGATTTAGGGCGATTTGGAAGAGAGACGCTTCACTATCTGTGCAAAAAGGAAGGCTATGTGCTGGATAATCTCAACGATTGCGGAAGTATGGTATACAGCGATAAACAAAAACCCGGTCAAGGCGGATCGGGAGCGGGATGCTGTTCGCTTGTGTTTGCATCGTATTTGTATAAAAAGCTTATAGATAAGTCTTTGAAAAAAATACTGTTCGTGCCGACTGGAGCAATGCTTTCCAAAGATTCTGCTTTGCAGGGCGAAAGTATACCGGGTATCGCGCATGCGGTGATTATAGAAAGAGAGGATTAATTATGGAGATGTTTTTGGGATATTTGAAAGCCTTTGCCGTAGGCGGTCTAGTGTGTATGATAGCGCAGATTCTTATCAACAAGACAAAGATGACCTCGGCAAGAATACTTGTACTGTTTCTTCTGGGCGGAGTATTCTTGGAATTGGTCGGAGCGTTTAAGTTTATTGAGAATTTTGCCGGAGCGGGCATAACTATTCCTATCACAGGCTTTGGCAGTACGATAGTCAAAGGCGCCAGAGAGGGCGCGAAAATAGGATTTTTTGAGGCTGTAACTTACGGATTCAGAAATATGGCGGGCGGTTTGACGGCGGCAATATTCTTCGGATTTCTATTCGCGCTCATATTTAGATCGCATTCAAAAAAAGTTTGACGTGGTAAGCGTGTAAATTTCCTTTTTCATTTGGCATATAATGTTATATGCGGAAAAGAAAATGCTGCCGTGTAAAAAGATTTTTGGCTTTTGTAATATCATTCGCTATCGTGATTGCTTCGTTTTTTTATTTCAGAAGCAATCTAATAGCTTACGCCGAGAAATATGCGGACGGATTGATAACTACACGAGTGGTAGATATCTTTAATTCGTCAACAACTCAGGCTCTTGAAGGCGACATGTTTCAAGACAAAAGCAATTTCTATGAGATCAGATACGATTCCGAAGGCAACGTTGCATTGATAAGCACTGATATGGTCGTAATCAACGCATTGATGAGAGACGTTGCGGCTATCACGCAGACAAACGTCAATCAACTATGCGCAAGCGAAGACGTTCAAGTGCCGTATAGCAGTATTTTCGGCAGTATTTTACTGGGCAATTACGGGAAAAAATATACGTTTAAGCTAGAACTTTTGGGAAATATTCAATGCAATTATCGCACGACGTTTGAAGCCAAAGGAATCAATCAGACTCTTATGTGTATGTATATAGACTTATTCGCAGACATAAGCATAATGTTGCCGTTGCACGTAAAAAATGTAAAAGTTCAGAATAACATGGTTGTATATCAGAATTTGATTGTAGGTAAAGTTCCCGATTTTTATTTTCAATACGGACTTGGCCCATTGGATCTCAGAGCTTAAATATCTTTCAAACGCTTGCAAATATCTGTTAATGATGTTAAAATTAATCTAGAAACTTAGATGAGGAACGTGTCCCGAGCAAGACAATGAGACAGAGAATTTACCTCGGCAGGCTGAAAGGGTAATCGATTTGTCAGGGAGAATTCGCCTCGGAGTTATTCTGTTGAAAAGTTAAGTAGGCAGGATCGTCGGCAGCGTTAATGCATAATGAGGATTTCGAAGAAATTCGGATTCGAATTTAGGTGGTACAGCGTTAATACGCCCTAATAATTGGGGCGTATTTTTTATTATATTAAGAGGTATATATGATGGAAAAAATCGCAAAACTTATCGAACAGGCGCAATCTGATATTGCGGCAAGCAATACTCTTGCGCAAATCAATGCAGTTAAAGTCAAATATCTGGGTAAGAGCGGAGAGCTTACTCAACTGCTCAGAGGGATGAAGGACCTAGCTCCGGAAGATAGACCGGCGGCAGGTAAATTTGTCAACCAAGCCAGAGACGAGATAACTGAACTTACAGATAAAAAATCCAAAGAGTTGGCTCAGGCGGAGACGGATGAGAAGATGCTCAAAGAGAGCATAGATATCACTTTGGACGGCAATGCAGTGGAAAGAGGAAGTTTGCATCCGTGTACTTTGGTCGCAAACGAAATCGTCGAAATATTTACGTCTATGGGATTTTCTATAGCTCAAGGACCGGAAATCGAGCTGGATAAATTTTGCTTCCAAATGCTCAATATTCCTCCCGACCATCCGGCAAGAGATATGCAGGATACGTTTTATATCACAGACGAAGCGTTGTTGAGGACGCATACTTCGTCGGTGCAGGCGCGCGCTATGTTGAAATCCAAGCCTCCGATAAGAATCGTGTGTCCGGGCAAGGTTTACAGACCCGACGACGACGCTACGCATTCTCCCATGTTCCAACAAATTGAGGGATTGGTCGTGGATGAAAAAGTAACGCTGTGCGACCTCAAAGGTCTGTTGGAGACTTTTGCCCAAAAACTTTTCGATCAAAAAACCAAAGTTAGATTTAGACCGTCGTTTTTCCCGTTTACCGAGCCAAGCGTAGAGGTGGACGTTACCTGTTCGGTATGTCACGGTAAAGGTTGCAGAATATGCAAAGGTACGGGCTGGATAGAGATTCTCGGAGCGGGAATCGTCAATCCTAAAGTGCTTGAGAATTGCGGCATCGACAGCAAAAAATATAAGGGCTTGGCGTTTGGTTTGGGCATAGAGCGAACCACTATGATCAAGTACGGCATTCCCGACATGAGAATTTTGTTTGAAAACGACGTCAGATTTTTGAAAGAGTTCAAATAGGAGAGAATTGATATGAAAGTTTCATTGAGTTGGTTAAAAGATTTTGTAGATATAGACGTTACCGTCGAGGAACTTGCGGATAAGCTCGTCGGCGCGGGTTTTGAAGTCGAGGAGATAATCAGAGCTGGCGCAGATATGAAAAACGTCGTGTTGGGCAAAATAGTCAAATTGGAAAAACATCCCGACGCGGACAAACTGCAAATATGCCAAATTGACGTAGGTAAAGCCGCCTGCGTACAGATAGTTACGGGCGCGCAGAACGTCAGCGAAGGTGATTTGGTGCCCGTTGCGCTTGACAATTCGTTGCTTCCTACGGGGCAAGAGATAAAAAAAGGTAAACTGAGAGGCGTTCTGTCAGAAGGAATGCTTTGTTCTGGAGAAGAATTAAAACTTACGGAAGAAGATTACCAAGGCGCAGGCGTGTACGGGATATTGCTGATGAACAAGGAAGAGTTTCCGCTCGGCACCGATATTAACGTTGTTTTGGGCAACGACGACGTGGTGTTGGATATCGGCGTTACTGCAAATAGGTCGGATTGCAACAGTGTGCTGGGAATTGCCAGAGAAGTTGCAACAATTCTCAAAAAACCTTTGAAAATGCCGGATATTTCATTTGCTGTAGATAAGAGCGCAAAGGTAGAGGACGTGATTGACGTAGACGTTCAATCTCCCGATTTATGTCCGAGATATATGGCGGCGGCGGTTAAAGACGTCAAAATTCAGCCAAGCGCCGAGATTATACAAAAGCGTCTTAAATCCGTCGGTTTGAGACCAATCAACAATATTGTCGATATAACTAATTACGTATTGATAGAAATCGGTCAGCCAATGCATGCTTTTGACAGAGAATTTATTCAAGGAAAAATTATTCCCCGAAGAGCAAAACATGGAGAAAAAATAGTTGCTTTGGACGAAAAAGAGTACACTTTGGACGATACTATGCTTGTGATTGCCGACGAATGTAAACCGTGTGCAATAGGCGGCGTTATGGGCGGATTGAATAGCGGAATCAATACGAATACTGAGACGATAGTTTTTGAATCGGCAAAATTCCTAAGGGATAACATAAGACGGACGTCGAGAAAGCTTAACTTGAGATCGGATTCTTCGTTCAGATACGAAAGAGGCATCGATTTGGATTCTCAAAGATTGGGACTTATGCGCGCGCTGAATTTGATAGATAAATACGGCTACGGAAAAATAGCAGACGGAATTATCGACAGATTGGCGCAGGAATTGAAGGAAAGCGTAGTGGTCACCAGCGTTGAAGAAATCAATGCGATTCTGGGAATCGACGTGCCTGACAAAGAAATATTGCAAATACTCAATAGTTTGCAGATAAAAAGCGAGTTGAAAGACGGGACGCTTACTTGCATCAGTCCTGCGTTCAGAGACGATATAGAAAATGCAAACGATTTGGCAGAAGAAGTAATTAGGCTTTATGGATACGATAAAGTCGTCAGCACGTTGCTTGACGGCGGCAATCAAACTTTAGGCGGCAAGACAAGAGAACAGCGCAACAACGATATTATTAAGGAAATTTGTGTCAATCAGGGCATGAGCGAGATCCTTACTTATTCGTTCACGACACCAAAGCTTTTTGATACTTTGAGAATAGATTCAAGCGATTCGAGAAGAAATTGTATTAAATTGCTTAAACCGTTGGGCGAAGATCTATCGGTGATGAGAACGACGCTTGCGTACAGTATGATTTCGACATTGGCGAGCAACAATCTTAAGAGCAATAAAAAAGCCCGTTTGTTTGAGATAGCCAACGTCTATATGCCGCGCGGCGACATCGAAGAGCAACTTCCGGAAGAAGTGGGAATGCTTGCATTGGGCGTATACGGCAGCGGAGAGGATTTTTATAGTATAAAAGGTATTGTAGAAAATATACTCAAAAAGTTTGCGATAGACGCGCAAAACGTCAGAGCACAAAGTAACTATTTGCATAAAGGCAGAAGCGCCGATATCAAGGTAGGCAACGTTACGATAGGTTATCTCGGCGAGTTGCATCCCGACGTCTTACAGGCATTTGACGTGTCGGACAGAATGTATATAGCCGAATTGAATATCGATTTACTCAATAAATACGCCGATTACAGTTATAATTTTAAGGCGATATCCAATTATCCGCCGATAGAGAGAGATATTGCCGTTGTCGTAGACGAAGACGTTGCGGCGGGAGATCTGCTTGCATGCGTAAGAAAAGGCGGAGGAAGTCTGCTTGTCGACGCTTCGATTTTTGATATTTACAGAAATGAAACGATTATTGGCGCTAAGAAAAAGAGCATTGCGATAAATCTCGTTTTCCGTCTGGCAGACAGGACGCTAACCGATGACGAAGTCAATAGTAAGATCAATAGAATATTGACAAAACTCAGCAGTGAATATTCGGCGATTTTAAGATAATTGCCGCAAATCACAGAATTGACGAGACTCCGCCGCCGCGGGGTCTTAAATTATTAGGCAAAAAAGATGTATAATATGCGCCGCATATGTTATAATTGAATTATGTTGGAAGTATTGGCACCCGTTGGGAATTTGCAATCGTTAAAAGCGGCGATTTATGCCGGCGCAGATGCAGTCTATTTAGGGCTGGATTTGTTCAATGCGAGAATTAAAGCCGATAATTTTAACAAAGAAAATATCAAAGAATGCGTAGAATATTGCCATTTGTTCGGAGTCAAAGTCTACGTTGCGTTCAATATCAACGTCAAGCAGTCGGAGATGCAGTTGTTTGCGGATTACGCCGAAGTTGCGGCAAAGGCTAAAGTAGACGCATTTATTGTAACGGATTTGGGGTGTCTGGACATTTTGCGAAAATACGATATACCGTTGCACGCAAGTACGCAGATCGGCGTGCATAATCTTGCGGGCGCAAAGATTTTGGAATCGTTGGGTTTTACCAGGGTTGTGCTTGCGAGAGAGACGTTATATAGAGATATTTGCGAAATCAAACGGTCTACGAGTTTGGAAATCGAGCATTTTGTGCACGGCGCGCTATGCGTAAGTTTTTCGGGCGCTTGTTTGATGTCGAGTATGATGAGCGGGGACAGCGGCAATAGAGGCAGATGTAATCAGCCTTGCAGATTAAAATATACTTCGGATTATACGCAACAAGAAAGTTATTTGCTATCGCCTAAGGATCAATGTCTTATAGACAAAATTCCTCAGTTTGCCGATATGGGTATAGATAGCTTGAAGATAGAGGGCAGGCTAAAACAACCGCATTACGTGGGAATAGCCGTCGCTCAATACAGAAAAGCCGTTGACGCTTATATCAACAACACAAAAGCTAAAATCGATTATTTTTCTCTTAAAACAGCATATAATAGAGGAAATTTTACTTTAGGATATAATTATGAGAATACTAAATCCATAATGTATAATAAAGTTAACGGACATATCGGAGAAAACGTAGGAAAAATCATAGGATATGCAAATAAAAGGCTTCGCATAAAATCTGATAATGTATTAAATAACGGCGACGGAATTAAGATAATAAATAACGGCAAAGAAATCGGCGGACTCAGCGTCAGCAATATCGCGCGTTGCGGAAATAATATATACGCTATAGATTCTCAGCAAAAATTTGAGACGGGCAGTGAAGTTTGTTTGACGTCGGTAAAATCCGATATTGACAAATATAATAATATAAAACCTAAATTGTCCATAAAATTATTAGTCAAAGCGGAGATAGGTAATAAAGTTGAATTAACTGCGGAATACGAGGATATTCGCGTCAAGGTATACGGTAGTGTCGTAGAAGCCGCGCGTAATCGCTCGATGAATGCCGACGATATTATCGCGCAGCTTTCTAGATTGGGCGAGAGTAATTTCGATGCGGAAATATATTGCGACATACTTGAAAACCAAAGGATTTTTATTCCGCAATCGGCGTTAAATGCATTGAGGAGAGATTGTTTGAAGGCATTGACTAACGAGATTTTAGAGCGATACAATCTAAGTCGTCAAAGAGTAGTGCATAATAGCGAAGCAGTTGTATTGCCTTTGAATATTAAAAAAAATCAATGCAAAATGCTTGTAGAAATCAACGGCGACAAACATCAGATTGCAGGATTGGAGTTGTTGAACTCTAAGATAAATCTGGTTTTACCTGTTAATAATAATACTTCTGAAATCTTGGATATTATTCTACAAAATCAAATAATTAAGAAATATATAGAAAATATTTATCTCAGACCACCGCGAGTTGCAAGAGGCGAAGACTATTGTATTATAGATAAGATACTTAACGATAATTCCCAAAAATTCGACGGTTTGGTTGCAGAGAATATCTATGGAGTATATCTTGCTCGCAAATATAATAAATCCGTAATCGGCGGAATCGGATTGAACATCTACAACGATTCTTATTCAAAAAATGTCGGACTGTGCGACGCGATTGCTTCCGTTGAACTAACCGCAAACGAGTTGCCTTGCGAATCTCTTGTTTACGCATACGGGCCGCTGCCCGTAATGACTTTGCTGCATTGCCCGATTCAAGTCAATACGGGATGCGATTGCAGTGATTGTAAATATTGCGGAGATTTTTATTATTACGATAAGAAAGAAAAGTATCGAGTGTCTAGATATAAGCTAAATAACTGTGTGTTTACACTATTTAATCCATACAATATCGATATTAGAAACAAACTATCGAAATTAGACTGCAAATTTTATATAAATGCTCAAGATATCAGCGGAAAAACGCTGACGTCATTAGTAGAAGATTTTGCTAATAGAAAAGGCGTAAGCGACGAGAAAACTACGAGCGGACACTTATTTAGAGGAGTTAAGTGAGAAATATGGCGCGATTTATTAACAGAAGAAGCCTGCGGATTCTTGAATACGATAAGATTTTAGCGTCGGTAGCGGCGTATACTTCGTCTTTGTTGGCAAAGAATGAAGTGTTGTCGTTAAAGCCTTCGTTGATGTTAGAAGAAGTGCAAAAAGATCTCGATTTGACAGAGCAAGCCTATAAAATAGCGTTTGAACATTGCGCTTCGCCGTCATTTGCTTTGGACGAAATGGAAGATATTTTGCTTAATGCCCAAAAACATGCACTCTTGTCTTGCGCTGATATTCTTAAAGTAGGTCGCATGTTGAGTTGTTCGAGGACGGTTTTCAATACAATAAATCAAATTAACGACGCTGATATTGCCGATATCAAAAGTTATTTGTCTTTTCTGTTTATAGACAACGAACTTGAAAAGAGTATATACGAGAGTATATTGGGAGAAAACGAAGTCAGCGATAATGCGTCTTCAACCTTAAAATCCATAAGGCAAAGCATCAAGCAATGCAATGACAAGATTAGACAGAAGCTAAGTTCCTATATAACCGCATCGGATTACGGCGATGCGTTGCAGGATTCTATTGTGACGATGAGAAACAATAGATACGTTATACCCGTTAAGAGCGAATATTCGGGTAAAATCAAGGGGTTGGTGCATGACAGATCATCTTCGGGCGCAACGATTTACGTCGAGCCTATGGCGGTAGTTGAGCTAAATAACGAAATGAGAAGCTTGTATGCCGAAGAAAATAATGAAATCGAGAGAATATTACAGTATTTTTCACAGAAAATATCTTACGTATACGAGCAGTTGCAAATCAGCTACAAGACTGTTGCCAATCTCGATTGTATATTTGCCAAAGCCCGTTATGCTCGCGATACCAAAAGTGTCAGGACAGGCGTCAACGATAGCGGAGTAATAGAGATTAAGAATGGTCGTCATCCGCTGATTGATAAAGAAAAAGTTGTGCCGGTGTCGATTAGCGTCGGAGACGGCTATAATACGCTGCTTATCACCGGACCTAATACAGGCGGCAAAACCGTATCGCTTAAATTAGTCGGTATACTTTGTCTTATGATTTGCAGCGGTCTGTTTGCGCCATGCGACGCGGATAGTAAAATTGCTGTGTTTAATAATATTTTTTGCGATATAGGCGACGAACAGGATATTCAGCAGAATTTATCGACCTTTTCTTCGCATATGACCAATCTTATTTATATCTGCAATCACGTGGACAGCAATTGCTTGCTGCTTTTGGACGAATTGGGCGGCGGTACCGATCCGACCGAAGGCGGAGCACTGGCAATTAGTTTGCTTGAATATTTCAAAAATAAAGGCTGCAAAACAATTACAAGCACGCATTACGGCGAACTCAAGGCATATGCTTATGCATCAGAAGGAATTCTTTGCGCCGGAATGGATTTTGATCCGGTTACGTTTAAGCCCACGTATAGGCTGTTGCCGGGGCAGACATCCTCGTCGAACGCATTGGAAATAGCTACCGTACTAGGATTGAAAGAACAGATCGTTCAGGACGCAAGAGGTCGGCTTTCCAAAGAAAAGATAGCGTTTGACAACATAATCAAAGGAGCGGAAAAATCGCGCCGGCAGGCTTTGGAATATGAACGTCAGGCAAAAGAAAATTACGAGATATCCGCAAAATCGGCAGAAGAAGCATCAAAACGGCTAAACGAATTGGCGGAAGAAAAACAGAAATTGGATGAGAAGATGAAAAAATCCGCGAAATTGTTGCTATCGGATTATCTTGACGAAGCTGAAGAATTGATAGAAGAATTAAAGTTGACGATAAAAAAAGGCGACGAAGCGGCGCTGTTTGAGGCAAGAAAACTCAAAAAAAGATTATCAGATATTCAAATACAGGAAGAGAGCGGCAAAAAACAAATCATACAAATCGACGGAGAAATTTCTGTAGGCGACAACGTCTATATTAAAGAACTCGACAACGTCGGAGAAGTGATCTCTATAAACGAGAAGAAAAAAGAGTGTCAGGTCAAAGTCGGCATTTTAACGACAAAGATAAAATTGAAAGATTGCAAAAGAGTCGCTATTGGCGCCGAAAAACCTCAGCCGAAAGTAACTGTAGCAAAAGAATTTGTAAACAAGGCATTCAGCTTTGAGATAAATCTCATCGGTCAAAGGGTTGACGAGGCGCTATATAATCTAGACAATTATATTAGCGAAGCGGTCTATAACAACTGCGCGGAAATACGCGTTGTTCACGGAAAAGGCACGGGAATACTGAGGAACGCCGTGCATGAATATCTGAAAACTTGCGCAGAAGTTGAGAATTTTAGATTGGGAAAATACGGCGAGGGCGAAAGCGGCGTCACAATCGTCACGCTCAAATAGATATAAAAGGATTATTACATATTGAACGGAAGAGACGAACATTATACATTAAATTTTGACAATAACAGATTGGAAATTCTAAGAAAAACGGTGCTGGTCATATGTATTTTGGCGGATTTGACTGTAGTCGCGGGCATTATAGCCTGTATAAGCGCACATAAATTCTTGGATATTTTGTGGTATTTATCGATAGAAGTCGTCGCGTTGATTGTCAGGTTGGCGTGTAGTTTTCTCTGTTACGAGCTTATACTCGAATATTATATGGGTAGATTTACCGTGGAGAAAAGATATCCGCTGATCAAACGCAAACTAATAGACGTCGATATAAATATGTTGGAAATAGCGCCATATGTCGATACAGAGACGGATAAAGTTGTCAGATTGTGTCCTAAAAGTTGCGTAAACGATATATATATGATAAAATTATTCAATAAAAACTACGTTTTAAGACTTGACGATTATATGTATTCGTTATTGGGAGCGAACAAATGATATATCTTGACAATGCTGCGACCACGCGACTTGACGAAGAATGTTTGGAGGTAATAAAAGAATACGGCATCGATAAATTTTATAATCCGTCTGCTTTATACAGGAAAGCAATGGAGAGCGGAAACGCCGTAAAAAATGCAAGAAACGTTATAGGAAAATCTCTTGGCGTAAGAGGAGAGGAAATAATTTTTACCGCTTCGGGAAGTGAAAGCGACAATATTGCGCTTTTGTGCTCCGTAAGGGCAAAAACGGGAAAAATCGTCGTGGGTTCGTGCGAACACAGCGCCGTCTATAATACCGCATTGGAGCTGAAAGTCAGAGGATACGACGTCGTATTTGCTCCGTGCGACCAATTCGGTAAGGTTGCTATAGATAAATTGGAAGAATTACTCGACGAAAAAGTCGTGCTGGTGTCTGTTATGCACGTTTGCAATGAGACGGGCGTGATTAACGAAATAGCCAAAATCGCCGAAATCGTTAAAAGAAAATCGCCGAGAGCGATATTTCATTCCGACGGAGTGCAGGCATACGGCAAAATACCCGTAAATCTCAAAAGCCTAGGCGTGGATCTATATTCCATAAGCGGTCATAAAATCAATGCCGGCAAAGGCGTCGGAGCGCTTTATTGCCGAAGCGGACTGTATCTCAAGACGTTTGTTTACGGCGGAGGGCAGGAAGGAGGAATTCGTTCGGCCACCGAAAATTTACCCGGCATAATGTCGTTTGCATGCGCTGTGGAAAACAATTTTCCGTCGTTGCAGAAAAATTATCAAAATATAAAGTTATTGCAGTATCATTTGGCGCAACGTCTCGACAACGAATTGGAAAATATAAAGATCAATACGGATATAGACAATTCGTCGCCCTATATATATGCTTTTGCACTCAACAGCGCTAGAGGAGAAGTGATGGTGCATTGTCTTGAAGATAAAGGCATAATAGTCGGCACGGGATCGGCATGCAATTCCAAAAAATCTACAAAACGAATTCCGCAGGCATTGGGAATCGACGGAAGTTTCGCCGAGGGAATGATGCGAATAAGTTTTGATAAAAATAGTTCAATAGAGGATGTCGACGCATTTGTCGACGCGCTGAAAGAGAGCTTGAGCGAGTTGGTAAAATTTCAGAATAAATCAGTCGGAAAAGACGATTGTATACTTTCGAGACTAAAATTGAGGTAAGAAATGGAAAAAAAGAAAGTAATCCTTCTGAGATACGGGGAGATTTTTCTCAAAGGGAAAAACAGAAATCTATTTGAAAAACGTTTGATTGAGAACATAAAAAAGAGTTTGTCGGGCATAGATTACAAATTTATCCGCACGTTAAACAGATACTATATCGAGGATTTCGATGAAAATTTGCAGGCAGAAATTATCGACAGAGTGACAAAAGTCTTTGGCTTACATTCGCTATCCGTAGTACTTAAAGTGCCGACTTCATATCAAAATCTTATGGATGCTACAGCTGAATATATGCCTGTGTCGGGATCTTTTAGAATAAGCACGAAAAGAGCCGATAAAAGCTTGGATAAAAACAGCATGCAAATTTCGGCGATGCTGGGCGGATATTTGCTGTCAAAAAACGATAGATTGCGCGTTGATCTATATAATCCCAATCGAGAAATATTTGTGGATATAAGGGAAAACGGATATTCGTACGTTTTTTCGGATAAAATTGAATGCGCTCAGGGAATGCCGGTGGGCACTGCGGGAAGAGGTATGCTGTTGCTAAGCGGCGGTTTTGACAGTCCTGTAGCTGGATACAGAATGGCTCGCAGGGGCATGCAGATTTTTGCAGTGCATTATCACAGTTATCCGCATACGAGCGAACTTGCGCAGCAGAAAGTAATAGACATCGCAGGCAAATTGACTGCATATTGCGGGGATATAAAACTATTTATAGTTAAGTTTACGGATATTCAACAGGCGATACACGAGTTCTGCCGCGAAGATTATATGATAACTATTATGCGTAGAATTATGGTTGAAATAGCCGAAAAATTGGCAAAAACGCATAAGTGCGGCGCTTTGATAACGGGCGAAAGTCTTGCGCAGGTGGCAAGTCAAACTACAAAAAGCATTACGGTGACCAACGAAGCTGTCAAAGATCTTCCGGTTTTCAGACCGCTTATAGGTATGGATAAGTATGAAATCATGGATACTGCGGAGAAAATCGATACTTACAGAATTTCGGAACTTCCTTATGAAGATTGCTGTACTGTTTTTCTTCCTAAAAATCCGGTCATCAAACCGGATTTGGAAATAGCGAAAAAGGAACAGCAAAAAATTAAGAACCTCGAAAAGATGATAGAAGATGCTATAGAGAGCGTGGAAGAGAAAGTTATCGAAACAGCGTTTTAATAATAACTGATTATAAATTGACGACCGACGCATAATTAAAGCGTCGGTCATTTTTAGTTGTAAAGTCCCGATATCAAGGAGTTGGAGTAATATTTTTGAGGAATACCGATTATTTCCTTATTTTCATCGTCTATATAATATGGAATGACGGTTATTCTGTTGCCGAAGAATTTATCCAAATCTATTTTTATATCCGCTGTCCCTTGATTATTTTTTATATCGTAAAGCAAATATTCGCCTTTCGCAAAATCTCTTTTGTAAATTTTGTAGCCAAGCTTGGGATTGAATTGGAAATTAATCGTCAAGTTGTTGCTGTTTTGATTAAACTGCAGATCATCGATCGCAATTCTATCATAAGTGCTGTCTTTTAATATAGGCAGGCATTTTTGAGAAAACAAAGCTTTTATCACGGTGTTTTTAGGTGCGTTGACACTTGCTGAGACGATTTCGTTTTTTGATTCGTAAAAGTATTTGTCGATATATATTTCTTTGATTCCGTCGGGAATGGCAAAATTATTAGGCGTATTATAATTGTTGTAATACGAATTCAAATAATTTTTGAACATTAAAGTCGTCGCTCCGCCTCCAGTATTAGAGGATTTAAGAGACGAATCGCCTTGCCAGAATAGAAACGTATTGTCAGCAGTATATCCTACAGAATATATATCGCTGTTAAAGTCTTTGTTTTGCATAGATACCGTGCCGGTTTTGCATGCAACTTGAAAATTTAACGAATTAAGTTTTTTTGCAGTGCCGCTTTGAGAGCATTTTACCAGCATGTCAGTCATTAAATAACAGCTTTGTTCGTCAAATATGCGCATAACGGAATTTAAGTTGCTATCGTATACGATATTGCCTTTATTATCTTCAATTTTTCTTATAAAAGTCGGAGACTTATATAATCCGTAGTTGGCAAGGGTAGCGTATCCGCCCAAAAGTTCTATCATATTCAATCCGTGAGTACTTCCGCCCAATGCAAGCGACAAATTCTTGTCATGTTCGTCTAATTGTATATTCATTTTGTTCAGATAGTCGACTGAGGTATCGCATCCGAGTTGCTGCATAATTTTTACAGCGGGAACGTTAAGAGATTTTGCCACGCAATCTTCTATGCTTGTCCAGCCGTAATATCTTCCCTTATAATTTGACGGCGCATAATCCGTTCCGAACGAAGTGGGTTCGTCTAGAATGCGCGTCGAAGGGGATATAAGTCCCTGATCGAGCGCCGGAGCATAGCATGCCAGAGGCTTGATTGCTGAACCGGGTTGACGTCTGTATTCAAACACGTTTATTTTTTTTCTCGACGCGAAGGCTTTTATGCCTCTGTTAACATTGTCGCAAACGATTCCTATTCCGTTGACGGAATCGTCTTGATAATAAGAATTACTCAGCACGGTAGAGCATAACTGCAATTGCGCCGGAGCATCGAAGTGAGTATATATCTTATAGCCTTTTTGTCGCAAGAATTTTTCACTGACGCCTAAGATTGAGCAAGCTTCATTAATAGCATTATTAAGATAGTAATTGGCTTGATTGTTCTCAATTACATCATTTTTTATAATTATATCCCTATCAATATAACTATTATAAATATTTTCATCAATCATCGATTGATCGCGCATTAAGCGTAAAACCACCTTTGCGCGGGTGATAGAATTATCGTAATTATTAATTGGATTATATTTAGTAGGGCTCTTAACAATGCCTGCAAGCATAGCGCATTCCAGCGCGTTAAGTTGATTGAGTTCTTTTCCGAAAAATCTTGCCGACGCATTTTTTACGCCGTATTCTCCGCTGCCAAAATAGAGCATATTGAGATAATATTCCATTATTTCGTCTTTAGTCAACATTCGCTCCAATTTAATGGCGGTCTGCATCTCTTTGAATTTTCTGGAAAAAGTCTGTTCGCTGGATAGATAAGTGTTTTTAACGAGCTGTTGAGTTATAGTCGATGCGCCTTGAGTGCGATTTCCCTTGATATTATTTATGAGGGCGCCTCCTATTCTCACGTAATCCACGCCGTGATGAGACAAGAATCTCTTATCCTCAACGGCAATAAAAGCGTTGGATAGAATTTGGGGAATTTCTTGATATTCGGCGTATGAATTGCTTTTTTTAGCGTCAATTTGACTATTATTGCTGTCATATATGGTCAGATTTGTGTAATTTTGCGCCAGAGCGTCCATATCCGGCTGTGCTCCTCCAAAATATAAAACGCCGAAAAACGCGCTGATTGCTATCAAAACCGACAGTAAGGCTGATATTGACAGCGCATAAAACGCAATTAATATTTTGTTTTTCTTCTTTTTAATATTTTTTTTCATTATAATATTATTACTTGTCTTTTTT
Organism: uncultured Clostridia bacterium; assembly: GCA_947246685.1. GTDB lineage: Bacteria > Bacillota > Clostridia > Christensenellales > UBA3700 > RACS-045. The sequence continues at coordinate 237,977 of CAMXSN010000001.1, forward strand.
CTTAAATTTCGCTATAATTGTTATATGCAAAAGTACAGAATTATTACATACGGATGTCAGATGAATATCCATGAATCGGAAAAAATTGCCGGAATTTTGGAGCATATGGGATATTCGGAGTGCGCCGAAGTCTCCGACGCCGATATAATCGTATTCAATACCTGTTGTATACGTGACAATGCCGAAAAGCGCGCTTTGGGGAATATAGGAGCGATCAAGCATCTTAAAAAATCTAAACCTAATCTGATAATAGCAGTCTTGGGTTGTATGACGCAGCAGGACGGAGCGGGATTGACTTTAAGACAAAAATATCCTTACGTAGATATAGTTTTGGGCACAAATAACTTATTTGAATTGGAAAAATGCATTATTGAAGCAAAAAATTCAAAAAAGAAAAGCGTGCTGATTGATCCCGGGGAGAAGCCGCCGATTGCCGAAAACGAAAAAGTATACCGTACGAGCGGATGCAACGCGTGGCTCAATATAATGTACGGATGCAATAATTTTTGTACGTATTGTATCGTTCCGTACGTAAGGGGACGCGAACGCAGCAGAAAACTCGTCAATATTCTCGACGAATTCAAAATGCTTGTTGACAGCGGATACAAAGAGATAACTCTTCTAGGACAAAACGTCAATTCATACGGGCATGATTTGGACGACGGAAGCAATTTTGCAGATCTTCTGTATCAAATATCGAAAATTGAAGGGAAATTCCGTGTCAGATTTATGACGTCGCATCCTAAAGATCTTAATAGAGATGTCATAGATATTATTGCGGCAAGTCCGAATATTTGCAATAATATACATCTGCCTATACAGTCAGGATCCAATAAAATCCTTAAACTTATGAATAGGCATTATACGAGAGAATATTATCTTGATACTATTGCCGCCATTAAGTCTAAAATTCCCGATTGCGGTATAACGACCGATCTTATGGTCGGATTTCCCTACGAAGAGGAAGAAGATTTCCAAGATACTTTGGACATTGTAAGAAAGGTAAGATATTCAAGCGCTTTTACTTTTATTTATTCTGTAAGAAAGGGGACAAAAGCCGCTCAAATGCCTCAGGTGTCACCGGAAATTTCAAAAGATAGGATCAAAAGACTGATCGCAGAACAAAATTTAATCACCAAGGCGTTATCTAAAGAATACGAGGGAAATACCTATGAGGTGCTTTGCGAAGACAAAGCTCCGAAAAAACAAGGTTATCTCTGCGGCAGGACGGATAGCGGCAGAATGGTTACTTTTGCCGCGGACGATACTTGTTTGGGACAGTTCGTTGACGTGAAAATACAGAAATCTCAATCTGCGTCGCTATTCGGCGCGCTTGCGGAGGAAAAATAATGGCATTGTCGGATATGATGAAATTCTATCTCACGCTTAAAGAAAAATACAAGGACGCTTTGGTATTTTTTAGATTGGGCGATTTTTACGAAATGTTTTTTGACGATGCAAAAATTGCCAGCAAAGAGCTTGATCTGACGTTGACGGGCAGAAGCTGCGGTTTGGAAGAGCGCGCGCCTATGTGCGGAGTGCCGTACCATTCGGCGGAAGGATATATTGCAAAGCTTGTTCAAAAGGGTTATAAGGTCGCTATATGCGAACAGCTTACCGCACCCGAACAGGGAAAGCTGGTCGAGCGCGACGTTGTAAGAGTAGTTACGCCGGGAACCGTAATCGAAGATAATATATTGGACGATAAGAAAAATAATTATCTTGCTTGTATTTGCGCATGTGAAAAAAGTTATGCATTGGCGTGGATTGACGTCTCTACCGGAGAATTCAATACCGTGCAATCGACTTACGGAGATTTTTCTTCTATTGAAGACTTGTTGGCGACGTTTTCTCCGTCGGAAATTATTTGCAATGAATTTGCTTATGAACATTCCAAGAATTTATCGTCTATCAGAATAGGCCGGCTGCCGATATTTCAAAAATATTACGATTGGGCATTCGAATATAAGAGCGCGTATAATCTCTTGTTGAAACAATTTAACGTCACGACTTTGGCAAAGTTTGAATTCGAAGACAAGAAACTGTCGGTTGCCGCGGCTGGAGCTTTGGTCAATTATATAAACGAAACTCAGAAAAGGTCGTTGGCGCATATATCGTCGATTCGCTACGTGCAGAACAATAAATTTCTTATAATGGACAATAACTGTCGCAGAAATCTCGAAATATGCGAAAATACTCGCGATGCCTCTAAGAAAGCGACACTTTTGTGGGTATTGGACAAGACGCGTACTAATATGGGCGCTAGATGTCTCAGAAGATGGCTCGAACAACCGCTCAGAGATTCCAACGCCATAAATCAGAGATTGGACAGCGTAGAAGAATTGATCAACAACACAAGATTGAGAAATAATTTATATGACGGTTTGGGAGAAATAAGGGATATTGAAAGACTTACTTCAAAGATTGCTTTCGGCGCGCCGTCGCCCAAAGATCTGCTTGCGTTAGGTGCGTCGTTAAAAAGTCTTCCGCCGATTAAACAATTGCTGTCTTATGCAAACGCTCCGATGCTCAAGGAAATTTATAATAATATTTTTCTTCTTGAAGATATTGCCGATAAATTAATAAACGCAATAGCAGATAATCCTCCGATAGTTTTGAAAGACGGCGGATATATACGCGACGGCTACGATCAAGAATTAGACGCATTGAGAGACGCTGCAACCATGGGTAAACAATGGTTGGCAAATTTGGAAACTAAAGAAAAAGAAGAAACCGGCATAAAAAATCTAAAAGTCGGATTCAATAAAGTATTCGGCTACTATATCGAAGTCAGCAAGACCAACGTAGACAAGGTGCCTTATAGATATCAGAGAAAACAAACTTTGACTACGGGCGAGAGATACATCACGCAGGAACTAAAAGAGATCGAAGAGCGGCTGTTGGGAGCAAAAGAAAAATCAATCGAAATAGAAAATAGGATTTTCGAAGAACTGAAATTAGATCTTATCAAAGTTATACCGCAACTGCAATCGACGTCAAGGAGCATAGCTTTCTGCGACAGCATTCTTTCTCTGGCAAACGTCGCTATCGCAAATAATTATATCAAACCTATAATTAACGATAAGATAGAGGGGATTTCAATTAAAAACGGCAGACATCCCGTTGTGGAAAGCCTTCTTAAAACGAATGAATTTGTGCCCAACGACACGTTGCTGGATTGTTGCCAAAACCGAACTATGATAATAACCGGTCCGAATATGAGCGGTAAGAGTACATATATGAGACAGGTTGCGCTGATAACTTTTATGGCGCACATAGGAAGCTACGTGCCTGCCGAAAGCGCTAGCATTTCGATCACCGACCGAATTTTTACTCGCATCGGCGCAAGCGACGATTTGGCTTACGGTCAAAGTACGTTCATGGTCGAGATGGTAGAAGTTGCTACGATTCTTCAAAACGCAACTTTCAGAAGTCTTCTAATCTTGGATGAAATCGGACGGGGAACATCCACATTTGACGGTATGTCCATTGCAAAAGCTGTCCTTGAAGACGTAAATAACAGAATAAGGTGCAAGACGCTGTTCTCAACGCATTATCACGAATTGACCGATATGGAAAATTCTTTTGAAGGAATTAAAAACTTTAAGGTTTTGGCTAGCGAAGTAGGTAACAACGTTGTATTCTTGCACAAGATCGCAAAGGGCGGAACCAACAAAAGCTTTGGAATTGAAGTTGCAAAATTTGCAGGAATACCGCAAAACGTGGTCAAGAGAGCAAAAGAAATATGTAAACTGTTGGAAAGCAGTCCGCTGACAATGAAAAAAACGGCTTTGGAAGAAAACAATTTGTTGGATATGAGCAAAGACAATGAATTGCGCGATGAATTGAAGAGTATCGACGTAGAAAACTTGACGCCTATTCAAGCGCTTGCAAAGCTCTCGTATTTGGCCGATATGGCAAAGAAGGATTGATATGGCAAAAATTAACGTTTTGGATTCGAGTGTTTTTAATCTTATATCGGCAGGCGAAGTGGTCGAAAGACCGTCGTCCGTCGTAAAAGAGCTGGTCGAGAACAGTATTGATGCTGGGGCGACGAGTATATCAGTTGATATTAAAGACGGCGGAATATCGTCTATAGTGATTACAGACAACGGTTGCGGTATAGATAAAGACAATATGAGATTGGCGTTTCTTCCGCACGCGACGTCCAAGCTTGCAAAAGCCGAAGACCTGGACAATATCGCAACGTTGGGATTCAGAGGAGAAGCTCTCGCCTCTATAGCTGCTGTATCGCAAGTTACAATGACGTCGAAGACCGAGGACTCGGACTTGGGTAATTATTTGATTCTTTCCGGCGGGAAAGTAGTAGAAGAAGGAAAAAAAGCAATAGCGCAAAGCACATGTATCTGCGTTGAAAACTTATTTTTCAATACTCCCGTAAGAAAAAAGTTTTTGAAAAAACCTAAACAGGAAGAAGCAAATGTCACGGCAATAATGACTCAACTTGTCTTAGCGAACCCAGATATTAAATTTAAGTATTCTGTCGACGGAAAGAAGATTTTTCAGACCAACGGAGGATTTGAGGAGGCTATATTTGCCGTATATAACACGGAAATCGCCAACAACTTAATACCTTTTGATTATACTTACGATAAGTATAGAATTTACGGATATGCGGGCAATACGTCACTTTTTAGACACAACAGGAATTATCAGACGATAATTATCAACGGCAGAGTGATTGAAAACAGCACTATTTCCACAGCGGTGTCGCAAGCATACGGAAGTAAACTGATGACGAGGACTTATCCTGTATTTGCGTTAAATATCGTCATGCCGTTTGACGAAGTCGACGTCAACGTTCATCCAACCAAGACGGACGTCAGATTTGCAGACGGGCATAGCGTTTTTTCGCGAGTATATAAGGCGATAACGTCTGCGCTGGCGCAGCAACAACAAAGTTTAACGTTCGGCAACAACAATCCAGTTAACGCCGCAGTCTTGTCCTGCGAGAAAGATTCCGCCAAACAAGGTGTCAATACTGAAGAAAGCGCTCAAGCGGAAAAAAATGTTACGAGCGACTTTTCTCAAAAAATATATGATAAATCAACGCCAAACGCCGATACAGTTTTCGATTTGGATAAATTACTGGAAAAACAGCGCAAAATAGTCGAAGAACAGAGGTACGTAAAAGACTTGCCGAAATCCAACTATGGCGTTGCAGACGGCGTAAAATCTGCTTTTACAGCGAATAGCAAAATCGACGTTAAAGAAAAATCCAAAGATATAAAGAAAAATCATGTCGATACAGAAATCAAGTCCAATCTGCTGGATATGGTTGAAGCGCAACTCGAGAGCGATTATACGGTAGTCGGACAGGTATTCGACACTTATCTCATTATCGAAGCGGACGGTAAAGTACATTTTGTAGATCAACACGCTGTGCACGAAAGATTTATATACGACGGGTTGATTGAAGAAGTTAACGGCGGCAACGTCAATGTTCAGTATATGTTGGTTCCGTTTATTTTGGAATGCAATAATTCTCAGTACGAGTATATCTCTGTGATGAAAGAGAGTTTGAAATCTTTGGGTTTTGATATCGAAGAATTCGGAGGATTGAGTTATAAGATCAACAGTGTGCCGTATATAGTGAGAGAAATTAATCTTGCGGTCTTCTTTGACCAGTTATTTGCCGAACGACAATCGGCTCTAAGTCTTAAAAATTCAGATTTGATAAGAGATAAACTTGCTCAAAAGGCTTGTAAGGCGGCGATAAAAGCAGGAGAAAAACTCGATAATGACCAAATCAAAAGATTGTTGGACAGCATGAAGAACGGTATTCCGCTGCAGTGTCCGCACGGCAGACCGGCGGTTATATCGTATAGCCGAAAAGATTTTGATAAAATCTTCAAGAGGATAGTATGACAAAAGTCATAGTAATAGCAGGTCCTACTGCAAGCGGAAAAACTGCGTTTGGAGTTGAAGTAGCCAGGCTGTTTGACGGCGAAATAATATCCTGCGACAGTATGCAAATATATAAAGAGATGAATATCGGTACAGCAAAGATCACCGATGAAGAGACTTTCGGCGTCCGACATTACATGATAGATACTGTCGATCCGAATAGGGAATTCAGCGTAGGCGAATATTCTAAGACGGCAAAGAGTTTGATAAGTGACATTGCGGACAGAGGCAAGATTCCGATTATTGTCGGAGGCACGGGACTTTATATTGACGGAGTGCTTTATCCGCTGACTTTCGGCGCAGGCAAAGACGAGTCCGTACGGCGGGAACTGGAGAAGGAATGTGAAATTTTCGGCAAGCAGCATATGTACGACATGCTTGTCAAGATCGATCCGGCAGATGCGAGCAAAATTCATCCCAACAACGTAAAACGCGTGCTAAGAGCTTTGGAAATATATAGACTTACCGGCACAAGCAAATCTAATATGCAAAGCGACGCCAAACAGTTGCAATACGATTGTTGTATGGTTGTGCTCAATCCCTCAAAAGAAATACTTGCCGATCGAATAAGTAGACGAGTAGATCAAATGTTTGACAACGGATTGCCGCAAGAGGTTGAGCGGTTGCTTTCGATGGGATTGAATTTTTCTATGCAGAGTATGCAAGCAATCGGATATAAAGAATTTTCTGACAAAAATGCGGACTTAACGGAAATAAAAGAATCGATTAAATCCAACTCAAGAAAATATGCAAAGAGACAAATCACTTGGTTCAAAAGATATGATTTTGCAAAATGGTTCGATCCCACGATACAAAAAGACGAATGTATACAATATATAGAAAGATTTTTGAGAGGTTAAAATGAATTTTAGACAGAGAAGTATAGATATAATTAACGACGCGCAGAAAAAACTCCAACCTCAATTTGAGTATATCGAAGACGTGGCACTATTCAACCAAAATAAAGTTTTGCAGGCGTTTAAGGATAACAACGTCGGTCAAAGGCACTTTTCGCAAACCAACGGATACGGTTATGACGATATCGGCAGAGATACGCTTTGCAAAGTATTTGCGCAGATTTTCGGCGCAGAAGACGCGGTTGTTTCTCCGCTGATTGTCAGCGGCACTCATGCTTTGACTTTGGCATTATTCGGAATATTGAGACCGGGAGACGAAATGGTATCAATCACGGGAAGTCCGTACGATACTCTTAAAGAAGTGATAGCGGGAAGCGGAAACGGTTCGCTTAAAGATTTCAACGTAACGTATCGGCAAATGCAATTGAAAAACGGCAAAATAGATCTAGATACGCTTGGAGATTATATATCGGATAAGACAAAACTGATATTTATCGGCAGATCCAGAGGTTATGAATGGCGAGACGCGCTGTCTGTCGACGAAATAGAGCGCACGATAACCGCAATAAGACTTATTAAATCAGACGTATGCGTCATGGTGGATAATTGCTACGGAGAATTTATCGATTACAAGGAGCCGACTCAGGTTGGCGCAGATATAATAGCGGGGTCGCTTATAAAAAATCCAGGCGGAGGAATTGCCGTAACGGGAGGTTATGTTTGCGGTAAACAAAAATATATAGACCTAATTGCAAGCAGACTGACTTCGCCGTCAATAGGAATGGAAGTCGGATCTTACGCATATGGGTATAAAGATTTTTATCAAGGCATTTTTCTTGCGCCGCACACCGTGTCTCAAGCAATAAAAGGATCTATGCTTTTCGGTCAAGTGTTTTCCCAATTGGGATTTGAAACCATGCCTAAAGTCGGAGATAAATGCAAAGATATAATAAGGTCGATTAAATTTGATACGCAACAGCAGTTGATAGATTTTTGCAGAGCGGTGCAGGAAGCGTCGCCGATTGACAGCAACGTGGTTCCGTTTCCGTGGGATATGCCGGGATATGAACACCAAGTTATAATGGCGGCGGGGACTTTCGTTGCCGGCGCGTCGATAGAATTGTCGGCTGACAGCCCGATTAAAGAACCGTATATAGCATATTTGCAGGGCGGATTAACCTTTGAACACGTCAAAATTGCTTGCGCGTATTGTCTGGATAAATTAAACCTGTAAATTACTTTTTTGAATGTAAAATAGGACGTATCTTTTGAATACGTCCTATTTTTATATAATAAATAATATCAATATATTTTATTACGCATAAGACCTGTGGCAACTCCGAGAATTCTGAATTCTCTGTCGCTAGTGACTATTATATCGCTCATTTCATCGTTTTCGGGTCTAAGTCTTATATAACTTCCGCAATTATAAAAGCGTTTCAATGTCACTTCGTTGTTGTCAATTTGGGCTACCACAATGTCTCCGTCTCTTGCGACTTGCTGTTGCCGCACCAACACCATATCTCCGTTGAGAATGCCGATATTTCGCATGCTTTCTCCTTTTACGTTAAGAAGAAACATTTGACCTTTGCAATTGAAATAATCGCTTGGAATAGTATAGCTGGTGTCGTTTTCGACGTCAGCGTAGAGCGGGGAACCTGCCGCAACGTTGCCTAACATAGGTATTTTTATTAAATTGGCAAACAATTCATCCGCATTGCTATCAGATACAATCTCATCTTCACTGATATGTTCGGTGCTTAATAAATTCGATTTTTTTTCTACAATCTCTATGGCGCGATTTTTATTTTCACCTTTTTTGATCGCTCCCTGTTCCTCGAGCTTATCCAAATAATATTTTGCAGAAGCTGTTGACTTAAACCCTATTTGAGCGCAAATCTCTCTTACTGTGGGCGGATATCCTTTTTCTTCTGAAAATTTCTTGATGAAATCAAGTGTTTTATTACATTTTTCCGCTGTTTTTTCTATGGTTTTGCCTTTTGCCATAAATTTATCCTCATAGTTTGCTGATTAATTAAATATTAGCACAAATGTTCACATTTGACAAGTAATATCTTATAATTTTTGAATATTTGTTTACATTTTAATTTTGCGTACGTATTTCCAATCGATAGTTTGAGCATGGATTTATCGACGACAGCAAATTCCAACTTCAATAACTATGTTTTTTGGAGATAAGGGTAAGTCAAAATGCAGTGTTGGCATTTTTTAATTCTATGTTAATCTTGATTTTTATTGCGCAATAGCACGCGATTTGCTGCTGCGCGTTTTATATCGTCGCTTATAGCTGCATAGTGTTTTTTGGTAGTATTGATATCTTTATGTCCCAACACTTCGGCTACGACGTAGATATCGTTGGTCTCTTTGTATAGATTTGTGCCGTAAGTGCTTCTTAATTTATGCGGAGTAATATGTTTTAACGGCGTTGTTATGCTTGCGTATTTTTTTACAAGATTTTGCACGGCTCTTACGGTAATTCGCTTGTTTTGCAGAGAAACAAAGAGCGCGGGCTCGCTGTCCAATAGCGGATTAAGACTTCTTTCATCTAGATAATTGAGCAATGCAGATGCGACTTCGTCCGAAAAATACAAAATCGTCTGATTTCCGCCTTTTCGAGTAATTCTAAATCCGTTAACGTTAAAATCAAGATCTGACACGTCGATGCCCACCAATTCGCTTATTCTTATTCCGGTGCCCAAAAATAGCGTCAATATGGCTATATCTCTGGTTCTTGTTTTAATTTGAGATGTTTTTTGTCTCTCAGACAAGCCGACGCCGTTTTCGACGTTTTCCAAAAGCCGACTTACTTCGTCGACTTCAAGTCTAATAATAGCTTTATCGTGCAATTTAAGGCTCATCACTTTTGAAGCCGGATCGGAGAGGATTCTGTCTTTGTTGTAATTATACTTGAAAAAAGATTTTATTGTCGCTAATTTGCGCGCTTTTGTTTTTTCGCTGTTGCTGTATTCCGTGCCGTTAATTTCAAATGCCGTCAAATAATTCAAAAACATTTCTATATGAAAAGTGTCGACAAGTTTCAATTCGTCGTATCCGAATTGTCTTATATTGGTTATGTGAGTGAATTCCGCGCATTCTTTACACAGATAATTAAAGAATATCTTAAGATCCTGAGCATATCCAAGTCGTGTAAGTATCAAAGTTCGATTTTCGATTCCTAAAAAGAATTCGCTGCATATTAACGGCAATTCTTTTAATAATTGTCTCAACTTAATATTGCAGTCATAATTTCTTTGTTCAAAATAGTTTCTTTCCGACATAATTATATATTATCATAATTTATTTCAAAATACAAACAAATAAAATGAACATATATTCGTTTTATTAAACATTTTCAAAGCAAAGCAATATCTTGTTAATTGATGCGCCAGGGAATTTGAAGTTAATTATTCCTTATTTCGCTACTGAAGAAATAATGCATCAATGTATTGCCGACTGTTTCCAATGCAAAAGAAGTTCAATCTTAGCATTATTTTTGTGCGATAAAATTTGTGTTTTGTATTAAACAAATAATATCACCAATATTTATCATAATTACAAAAACATAATTAATTAAGAATAATATTAGTATTTATAATAGTATTTATAGCACAACTATTCGCAAAGCTATCGTTTTGCGAATAGTTGTATATTGCTCTCTTCACTAATTTTTTATAAAAAATGCAATGAAAATTCAATCAGAATTTGTTGTTAAATAACCTTATTCGCTACGTCTAAAGTAAATATATTTATTTGCAAAAAGGTTTGTATGATACTTTTTCATATATTAAGATCTGGTTAATTTTGTTTACGTTGTGTAAATGTAAACATACTTTCATGTCGACGGTTTATGTTTATTTCTATATGTACACTTCCCCTATTCCTTGCTCGGCAAATAAAATATTCTTATTAATTACTGCTATCAATGTAATTATTTGTTGATTTTTTGTATTCTTTATAGTAAAATATATTTGTTAAAATATATTGGAGGTATTTCGAGTTGGAAAAAGATAATCTCAATGCTAACGTTGATTTTGTTCGCGGACAAGCCGACATGATAGTTTTATCTGCCCTTTCGGACAAAGATAAATACGGACTTGAAATACTTAATGCAATACAAGACAGAAGCCAAGGAATGTATTCTCTTAAACAAGCCACATTGTATAGCAGCTTGAAGCGTTTAGAAAAAAACGGTTACGTACAATCTTACGACGGAGATATTTCCAACGGCGCAAAAAGAGTTTATTACGGACTGACAAAACAAGGTCGTGACCATTTGAATAACGACAAATCATATTGGGAATTCTGCAATTTTCTCATGTCCAATTTGATTTCCGATAACAAATTTGACCCGCTGAATGAAGAAAAACCTTTTGATCCGGCAGAATTCAGACCTCTTACAAGAAGAACCAAGTCGGAAAAGGAACCTGAAAAAGAAGTAATAATCAAATACGTAGAAGTCGTGCGAACCCCCGAAGAAGTTGCTCTCAGAGAAATCAATGATAATAATGCCCTGCATTACATTGCAACTGACAAGCCAGACGAGGATTGCGCAATACTGAGAGACATAGATTCCGACGACGTAATTTTGCTTGACGATCAATCCGTTGCAAGCGTAGATTCGCAACAAGAAGTTGCCGAAGTATTACAAGATATTGAAGAGACTGACGGACAACAGGAAAATATAATAATTGACGAGATTATTGATAAAGAAGAATCTCAAATAGAAATTGACGACAATGTAATCGAAGACGTTTGCGATAATCAAGATTCTCCTGATGCTGCGGATTCTCAGCAAGAATCCGAGTCTCAGACCGAAGATGTAGTTCAGCCTCGAGAAGATAACGAAGCCTATGAAAATGCTTTTCGTTCGGAATATTATTTTGACAATAACAATGAGATAAACTACGTATCGTCATTCTCCGATCTATTCAATAATGAAGAGCCTGCCGCTCCCGAGGACAACTCGGAATACGAATATCTTACTCTAAAAGAAATGGTCTATAAATTCCAAGCAAAAGGCTTGTCGATAAGACCGTATGAGAAGAAAAATACTATGGAATTCTATATCAATAGGTATTATTTCTCCAATAAAATTCATCTTCACGCCGCATTGATCATCTTTGCTATATTTGCCGTTGAATTGATATTTTCTCATCTTATCTGCAATCGCGTCGAAGATAAAGTACCTGCGTGGGCGCTTATTCTTGGAATTGTCGGTGTTGGAATCTACCCTATTATCCGCGCCGTTGCGTATTTGATAGATCCTACAAAAAAGAATCTTGCCACGTTTAACCCCAAATCGACGTTGCTGATTTCATTATTGCCGGTGATTACGTTGCCGATAGTATTCGCTTTGATGGCATTCGTGCAATTTGGCGCAAATATTAACGACTATGCGTCTATGGAGAGAACGATTATACTTCCCAGTATTCTGTTGTTCAACATTCCATTATACTTTTTAATATTTACTCTGCTGTATAGAACTTATAAATATCACGTAAATTAAGGAGAATATTTGATTATTCTCCTTTAATTATATTACTCTTGTCATAGCAGGACTTGCCGCTTATTAATGCGGGTGGCGAACTTTTCGGTTTGATTTTTTTTCTTACTCTTTTTGCAATTTTGTCAAATAAATTTAGTGTTGACTTCTCTATCTTTTCACTGTACTTAAAAGCCAGAATGACAGCTATCAGAGTTAGCGAGATTAATGCGATCCATATTGGGATTCCGTATCCTGTCAAAGGGATGGATAGTATCCCCTTAAACGCTCCTTCCATAATTAATATATTCAGAGGTCTTGCAACCAGCATTATGGCAAAAAACTGTCGATAAGTCATCGTTGTCAATCCCGCGGCAATACAAAGTATGTCGTCCGGAAAGAAGGGAAATAAAAACATCATCGTCAATACTATTTTGTCTCTTCCATTTGTAAAACTCTTATATTTTTCATAAAAACTTTTGCCGCAAAGCCAAATAAATAGTTTTACACCATAACGCTTTCCGAGATAAAATGCAACCATAGAGCCGCTGATTATGCCGATAACGCTGTAAAAAAACGTTTTCCAAAATCCAAATAGCGCCACTCCTGCCATGGTAGTCAAAGCCCCCGGCAACGGTATAAACGTGACTTGCAAAAATTGTATCGCCATGTATATAATGCCGGCAAAAGCGCCGTATTTGGATAAAAAAGCTTGAATCTTATCTGCGCTGTCAAACTTTGAATAAAGATCGTATCTTAAAATAATATAATAAACTATCGCCGAGATTGCCAATAAAATACTAATACTAATCAACCAACGCGCTAACTGTCTATAATTTAATGCCACGGCACAAACTGTTGCAATTATCAACGGCGCGTTCAACAAAAAACAAAAAATCTTTACATACAGATTGACATTATAAGCAGTCGCCGTAATCATAAGCGCCGCATTATAAATCAAAACTGACAAACAAATTATTATTGATGAAATAATTCTCGATTTTAGCGTCATAATCTTATAATTAGTATAAGCATTTGACGGACTAAAAATTACACTATATCAAAATTATTGATTCAAATTTGCGGATTTCCGTCCATAAGTTTTTTAACGCGTTTGATTTCGCCTGTCGCAAGTCTGTCGCAACGATTGTTGTATTCGTTGTCTGCGTGTCCTTTTACTTTATGGAAAATATATTCATGCTTAGATAGCTGTATAAGCAAAGATTTCCATAAATCTTCATTTTTTACAGCGCTTTTGCCCGACGTCTTCCAATTATTTTTCTGCCACTGATCGATCCACCCCTCGCTGAATGCATTGCAAACATATGCGGAATCGCTGTATATATCTACTATGCACGGCTCTTTCAAAGCGCTGAGACCTTGTATTATGGCAAACATCTCCATTCGATTGTTTGTCGTGTCTTTGTTATATCCGGCGATCTCTTTTTCATAACCGTTATATATTAAGATCGCCGCCCAACCGCCTATCCCCGGATTTCCCGAACACGCTCCGTCGGTATAAATAGTAACGTTTTTCATCCCTTGCTGAGTTCCTCGCTGCGCTTTCTGCAATTATCTATGCCCTCGATTATCTTATCGGAAATATTATGTCTTTCAAAAGTATCAATCGCCTGAATAGTCGTTCCGCCCTTGGAGCACACTTTTTGAATTAACGTTTCCAGATTGTCGGAGGAAGTTTGAGCAAGTTTACTTGCGCCAATCATTGTATTAATTGCCAATTCTTTGCTCTGCTCATAACTTAAACCGCCTTTAACGCCACCCTCTGTCATAGCTTTAATGAAATAATATACGTACGCAGGACCGCTTCCGCTAACTGACGTAACTGCGTCAAAATACTTTTCTTCTACTATTACTGTGTTGGATATCGTCTTGAAGATATTATTGACAAATTCAAAATTTTCGGAGCTGACGCCTGTTTGCGTAATAGCGCTCACTCCGAAGCCTATTGAGCACGGCGTATTGGGCATTACTCTGATAATTTCATTGCAGCGGCAAATATTAGAGATGTCTCCAACAGAAACTCCCGCCATTATGGATATAACGCATTTTGCCTTATTTTGAGAAAATTCATTACTTATTGAGCGAAATATCTGCGGTTTTACGGCTAGAAACAAGTATTCGCAGTTGGTCATAACGTTGAGGTTGTCATTAGTATAGTCTATGCCGCGATAGCCCTCTTCGATATGGGGCGTCGACGTAATAATATCCTTAGGAGAACAAAAGCCGCTGTCAATCAAACCGTTTATTATTGCTTTTGCCATATTTCCGCATCCGATAAAACCAATTTTATATTTATATTGCATAAAAATCACTCCAAATTACAGATTATTGTTGACACTTCCAAAAAGATTATATATAATATTTAAGAAGTTTTTAATTTCACTGTATTTAGGGGAGTGGCTCAACGGTAGAGTAGTGGTCTCCAAAACCATTGGTTGCGTGTTCGAATCGCGTCTCCCCTGCCAAAATGACTGTTATACAGTCATTTTTTATTGCAATTTCACTTGTGAATTCGTTTATTATCAGACGTTGACCTCGCCTTGCTGTCCGAGAACGCCCTTATTTTCATCCAAAATAGGCTTAACTATTTCGTTGATAAATTCCACTGTTTGTTCTTTTGCCCTGCCGATAAAGTTCTTTGGATCCAGTATGTTGTCGATTTTATCGTTTATTGCGGCAAAAGCATTGTCGCCTTTAATTCTGGCTATCAAATCGTTATCTTTTCCAAATTGCTTGACCATTTTGGATGCTTCCATGGAATGCTGCCTGATTTTCTCGTGAAGCTCTTGCCTATCTCCGCCTGCTTTTACGCATTCCATAAGAATTACTTCCGTTGACATAAATGGAAGTTCTGCCATAATATGTTTATTAATAGTATTCTCATAAACTACCAAACCTTCCGCCACGTTCATATAAATCTCCAATATTGCGTCTATGGAAAGAAAAGCCTGTGCCATGACAAGCCGTCTATTGGCAGAATCGTCCAAAGTGCGTTCAAACCACTGCGTAGCCGCTGTATTTGCCGCATTCGCAGGCAAAGTCATTACGTATCTTGCCAAAGAACATATTCTTTCGCTTCTCATAGGATTGCGCTTATACGCCATAGCGGATGAGCCGATTTGATTTTTTTCAAACGGCTCTTCAACTTCTTTCATATTTTGCAGAATTCTTACGTCGTTTGCGAATTTATAAGCGCTTTGAGCTATTTGAGAAAGAACTGATAGTATATTGTAGTCATATTTTCTGCTATACGTTTGACCGCTAACGGCAAAAGTCTTTTCGAATCCCATTTTTTTGACGACAAGTTCATTGAGTTTTTTGACTTTATCATGATCTCCGTCAAAAAGTTGAAGGAAACTAGCTTGTGTTCCGGTGGTGCCCTTAACGCCTCTCAAACGCGTATTGTCTATTGCGAATTGCAGATTTTCGTAATCCATTTGCAGTTCCTGCAACCAAAGCGCAGCTCTTTTACCCACTGTAACAAGTTGGGCGGGCTGAAGATGAGTAAATCCTAACGTTGGTAAATCTGCATATTTTAATGCAAATTTTGCTAATTTATCCATTACGTTGACAAGTTTGTTCTTAACCAAAACCAATGCGTCGTGATAAATTATCGCGTCGGAATTATCCGTTACGTAGCAGCTGGTTGCGCCGAGATGTATTATCGGCATAGCTTTAGGAGCTTGCTGCCCGTATGCGTAAACGTAAGCCATTACGTCGTGTCTCACGATTTTTTCTCTCTCTTTTGCGACGTCGAAATTGATATCCGAGATATGTTCTTTCATTTGAGCGATCTGCTCGTCAGTAATGTTGAGCCCCAGTTCTTTTTCGCTTTCCGCCAAAGCTACCCAAAGCTTTCTCCAAAGAATCATACGGGTTTTTTCCGCAAATTGCTCTAACATAGGCTTGGTTGCGTATCTTGTGGTCAATGGATCAACATAATTTATCGACATAGTAATCTACCTCTTAAATATTAATATATTTATAATTATAATATAAATATATTATTTAATCAAGAAATTAACGGTAGTTTGACAACTGCTTTTAACGTTTATAAATAGCAAAAGCGTATTAAAATTTATGGATAAAATGTACTAAGCGTCAAATATCTAATGCTTGCATATAATTATCAATCACGCAATAAATTTGACTTATTGTATTAAATAGTACTGCACTGATTCGCCTTTTAAGTTATATCTATTTCGTACAACGCCAAATCATGAATATTAATTCCACAAATTATTAGTTTATTAATGCAATAAAATATGCAGACAATATTTATCTGCATATTATTAAATTATTATATAATTGCTATTAATTTGTAAATATCTTAACTTAATTGAGAAATCTTATTACTTAAGGTTTCATCCAGTCGATATAAACTCCGTAACCTTTTGTCGGATCTGATACAAATACATGAGTAACTGCTCCAATCAATTTCCCATTCTGAACGATAGGACTGCCGCTCATTCCCTGCACAATACCGCCTGTCGTGTCAAGCAATCTCTTGTCAGTTACTCTCAAAACCATGCTCTTTTCTGATGGACAATTTTGGTGATTTGTCTTAATTATTTGAATCTCGTATTTTTGCGGAGCCGTTCCGTCTACTGTAGTATATATATAAGCGCTTCCCGGTTGTGCGTCAGATTTTCCGCCCATAACGACTTCTTCAGCGTCATAATTGCTTTTTAACGTTCCGTAAATTCCGTAATTGTTATTTGACGTAATCGCTCCTGCCGCATTGCCTATGGTAGAAAAAGAACCGTTGAGTTCTCCTGCTCTGCCTTTTTGACCTTTTACGCACCCTAATATATTGGCTTGAAAGATACTTCCGCCTTTAGCAATCACGTCGTCGCCGTTCATATCTTTTATGGTATGTCCCAGCGCATAGAATTTACCGTCAGAACTATACGTCATCGTTCCTATGCCTTCAATCTGATCCTGAAGCAAAATACCGAGTTTTTTCGTACCCGTTAACACGTCCAATGCAGGCGCAATTACGTATTCCTTTCTACCGCTTTTGTTTTTTATTTCTATCGTGACTTCTTCTTCATCTTTAATGATTTCGCCGATCTGAGAAATGCTGTCGACGGAAATTCCGTTGATGGACTTCAAAATATCGCCGCTTTTGATGTCACAGTTCTCAACTGGACACACAGCTCCGTCTTTAGTCACTACGTTGACTTTTGAAGTAATATACATGCCGTCGGTTTTCAGCGCAATTCCGAGCGGATAGCCGCCGAGCTTGACATATCTAGGCGCAGCCGTCTTAACCTGAGTTTTTCCTATTGGAATTATACCGAAAAGCTTAAATTCATATCCGCGATCCGAATCGCATATCTTGATTACGCGACTCAATTGTATGTCGTTTTTATCGCCGACTGCTGCAGAATACGCAAACTCTCCGTTAAACGATTGTAATCGATTTATCGAATATAACGTTATTGCAGAAAATATCAAAGATACTATAATGATAAAAATACATAAATTCTTTTTAATATTTACGTTCATTTCCAAACCTCTCGGGATTTAGTTTGAGAAATTAAACTAAAAATATTCTATGATAATTCAATTCCAAAAAAAGGACGGTCAAGCCGCCCTTTTTACCTAAAATTTATTTATTCTTATAGCTTTTTGCATAATCAATCATATCTTTTGCATGCGGTATTGCATATTCTGACGATTCTCGACCGCCAATCAACCTTGCCAACTCCGCTATACGTTGAGATTCATTCAAATAAGCAAGTTTGGTAAAAGTATTTCCGCCATAGCTTGTCTTTTCTATCAAATAGTGATTATCCGCCATCGAGGCAAGCTGCGGCAAATGCGTAATCGCCAAAACTTGTTTATCTTTTGAAATATCGTAGAGTTTTTGCGCGACGATTTTTGCCGTATTTCCGCTAATACCCGTATCTATTTCATCAAAAACCATCGTTGATATACCGTCGAGATTGGCTATTATCTTTTTTAATGCCAACATAAACCTAGACAGCTCTCCTCCGGAAATGATTTTTGAAAGTTCTTTGAGCGGTTGTCCGGAGTTGGCACTGAACATAAAAGTAGCAATATCGTTGCCCCCAGCATTCGGAACAAAGTCGTCGTACATTGGAAAATCAGAAAATTCTATTTGAAATTTGCAAGAATTCATTCCAAGATCCTTGAGTTCTGATTGAATATTGTTAGCAAGTTTTGCGGCGATTGTTTTTCTTTCTTGCGATAACGCATAAGAATTTTCATAAAGCTGTTTAATTAGCAACACTTTTTGCTTCTCATATTCTTTTACTTTATCCTCTCCGTCTGACAAGAAGTCGTATTCTTCCCGTATCTTCGTAAGATAATCGTTGATATCTTCTATCGAATTGCCGTATTTCCTTTTCAAAGTTCTTATCGTATCGAGCCGCTGCTGGCACTGCTCATACTCTTGCATATCAAACTCGTTGCTTTCGGCTATATCGGATAAAAGCGCCGATAAATCTTTGAGCTCTATCTTACAAGCGTCCAAACGCTCTAAAGTTTCGTCTATTCTGTCGTCGTAAGAACTTATTTTAGCCAACTGCGATATCATATAATTCAACATCGAAAGCAAGTTTTCATCGCTGTCGCCGTTGAGAATATTATAAGATTCGTTGAGCGTAGAGATTATAGTCTGCGAATTGTTGAGTCTGCGCCTAAGCGATATTAGCTCATCTTCTTCTCCGTCTTTCAAATCCGCTTGTTCGATTTCATTAATTTGATATTCAAGCAAATCGATATTTTTATTCACGTCGTTTAACGAGCCGTATTTTGAAAGCAAATTGCACGTATTTTTATATTCGGAAAATAATTCGCTCTGCCGTCTTTTTAATTCTCTAAGTTGCGATTCGCCGTATTTATCTATGATTTCCAAATGAGTAACGCTGTTAAGCACGGTAATATTTTCATGTTGACCGTATATATCCGCAAGCGTCTCCGCAATGTCTTTGAGACACCCCAAAGTCACTCTTTGAGAATTGACAAAACAAGTATTTTTTCCTTCCGCGCTCATAGTTCTTTTCAATATTAGCGCATCGTCACTTTCAATTCCATACTTTTCAAGCAATTTGTCTGTGTTTTCACCGACGCCGTCAAATACGGCAGTAACGCTAGCAGACTGTTCTCCATATCTGATAAGCGACTTATCTGCTCTTTTTCCCAAAACAAAACTTAGGCTGTCGATTATTATCGACTTGCCCGCGCCCGTTTCACCCGACAGTATGTTGAGTCCTTTGCGGAATTCGACGTCGAGAGATTCTATCAATGCAATATTTTTTATATTGAGATTTATCAGCATAATTTCAACAGTTTTCCTTCAACATCTTTAGTACTTCCGCAGCGCTTTCTGCAGACTTCGTCACGCAAAAAATCGTATCGTCGCCGGCGATGGATCCCAACATATCGCTTATCAACATATTGTCGATGAACGCGCATGCGCTGTTTGCGGCTCCTGTAACGGTCTTTATCACGATGATATTGCCGGCGCATTGCATACTCAACACGCTTTCTTTGAAAATATTGTCGTATTTTGCGTTGTATCCGTTTTCTTTATAATTTACTTGGACGTAGCGGTATTTCTTGGATTTTCCCGCTATTTTCACCAGCCCGAGTTGCTTGATATCTCTAGATACGGTCGCCTGAGTGACGACAAATCCTCTTTGTTGAAGTATGGACACAAGATCGTCTTGAGTATCCAATTCATGCATAGAGATAATGTCCAATATAGCTTGCTGTCTGGATTTATTGGTCATATTAATCTCCCCAATAATTTAGTTTCTTTCTGAGTTTGACATAAAAATTCTCGTTGTTTAATCGTATAAAAGCCGCGCTCTTTTCCGCTTTTTCAATCACTATGTCTACGCCGTTGTCAAAATTTGCTGCGATAACGCCGTCGACGATAATTCGCATCTGCGAGGATAAAGTGCTTATACGCACGCGCATTCCGTCGTCAACAACGATAGGACAGCTGTGCAGCGAGTGCGGACAAATAGCATTGATAATTATCGCCTTGACGTTTGGACTGAGTACCGGACCGTTGCAAGAAAGCGAATACGCCGTGGAGCCTGTCGGAGTGGACACCAATATTCCGTCGCTTCTGACGGAATCCGAATGAGTATTGTCAATCTCAACGTCGAATACGGACACGTGACAAGGATCCTGTCTGCTGACAATTATTTCGTTGAGCGCAAAATAATCCTTACCGTCGATACGCGTTTTCAGCAATGCTCTCTCTTCAGTCGTATAGTTGCCGCTCAAAAGACACTCTATCGCAAAATCCATTCCATATTCGTCAGTCTCCGTGAGAAATCCCAATTTTCCCATATTGATACCAAGCAAAGGACGGTTTTCACTTAGATTTCTGACCGTATCAAGCATAGTTCCGTCTCCGCCGAAAACTACGATAACGTCACACCATGCGCATATATCGCTTAACGAAGCGAGCAACTTGTCGTAAAAATAACCGACGGCATTGTCGCATACCTTGTATTCGATGCCGAAACTATCAAGTTTGTTGCAAAACCTTATGCCGGCTTTTGCGCCTATATCTCGTTTAAGATTGATTTTTATGCCAATTTTCATATTTTAATTATAGCTATTTATGTATAATTATTCAACACTTTTGCATAAATAGATTAAAAATTCCTTATTTTTATTAAGTCTTAGCGGAGCCTCGGTGATATTGACGTACTTCAATCCTATTGAATTAGAAAATTCTATAATATCGCGGCAAACTGCGCTACGCACTTTTTCGCTAAGCACAATCCCTTTTTTGGTGAGGTTTTTGCTACCTGCTTCGAATTGAGGCTTTATCAAAGCGATTATGTCCCCGTTGTCTTTAATCAATCTAGCCACGGCAGGCAATATAAGTTTTAACGAAATAAAACTTACGTCGACGCATGCAAAATCGCACGGCTCGCCCAAGTCTTCTCTTGTAATATATCTTGCGTTGACTCTGTCTTTGACGACTACACGACTGTCGTTTTTTAATCTATCGTTAAACGCGCACTCTCCTACGTCGACGGCATAGACTTTCTTGGCGCCCCTTTGCAAAAGACAGTCCGTAAAACCTCCGTTCGACGCTCCGATATCAACGCAAACCTTATCCTTTACGCTGTAATCGAAATCATTGATTGCCTTTTCCAATTTATCTCCGCCCAGTGAAGAAAACTTAAAAGAGCCGACGGTTTCGATTAAATCGTTTTCTTTTACGTCTATCGCCGGCTTATCGGCATACTTCCCGTTGATTTTTACAAAACCGCCTTCGATAAGCTGTTTTGCCTTTGTTCTTGTGATATTCTGTGTCGATGATAAATATAGATCGAGTCGCATAATATGATTATAACAAAAATTGAAATATTTTTCTAGGATTATTGACAAAATAAAAAATGCGGATCACTTACCGCACTTTTTCTCAATGAATTTAATTATGCTCATTTTGTCAAGACCTACAGATTCTATCAGTTCGTTTCTCTCTGCAACGGAATACGGCACGTTCTCAACGTTTCTGCCGTATACTTTTGCGCCAATCTCATGTTCGCTGATATAAGACAAAACCTTGCTATATAACGATCCTGATTGTACGCATTCTTCCAACACGAATATGTTTTTTCCGCGGCAGTTCTTGAGAAATTCTCCGTCGATTGGATTGATAAACCTTGCGTTGACAACGTCGCAATTTATGTCGAAAGACTTAAGGTCTTCCGCCGCCTCATATGCATTGCGCAATACGTCTCCGTAGGAAATTATTACGTTGTCGGCATTTGTATATTTCAGGTTCTCCCATCTGCCGTATTTTATCGGAGTATGCGTTTCATATCCGCCGCAATCCGAACACTTTGGATATCTGACGGACAGCGGATGTCCGTAATCAACCGACCAATCCAATAATTGCCTTAATTCTTCACCGTCTTTAGGCATGCAAACCGTCATATTGGGCAGACTGCCCAAATAGGCTACGTCATACAGTCCTTGATGAGTTTCGCCGTCGCCGCCGACAAATCCTGCTCTGTCTATACAGAAAGTGACCGGTAAATCGTCAAGACATACGTCGTGCAATATATGGTCGTATGCGCGTTGCAAAAAAGTTGAATAAATGGCTACGTAAGGCTTTTTGCCAGAAAGCGCTATGCCTGCAGCCATCGTTACAGCATGCCCCTCGGCTATTCCTACGTCGATTAATCTGGACGGATGCGATTTTGAAAATTCTCCTAGTCCCGTGCCGTCGATCATAGCCGCGGTTATGGCAAATATATCCTCATTGTAATTTGCCAACTGCGTAAGTTTTTCTCCAAAAATTCGACTGTACGACGGCAAATTGTCTTTTATTGCGCTTACGCTGTGAAATTTGCTCGGCGCTTTCTCCGCGCATTCTATTCCTTTGCCTTTTTGAGTTACGACGTGCAAAATTATGGTTTTTTTGGAGTTTTTGGCATATCTCAGTTTACCTATTAAATCCGATACGTTATGTCCGTTGATATTGGTAAGCGTCTCTATGCCCAAAAACGGTATTTCATTGCCGTATTTTCTGACAATATTGAGATATTCGTTGACAAATCCCACGTTATCGGAAATCGACATATTGTTGTCATTGATTATTATGATTACTTTTTTATCCAACGTAAGGACATCGTTGAGAGCTTCGTAGAACAAACCGCCCGTCATTGCTCCGTCGCCTATAAGACAGATTATTTCTCCATCTTCTCCGCCTCTCGCCATTCCGCAGGCAATCGAAAGCGCTGTGGACGCATGACCGCTATTGACGGTGTCATACGGACTTTCTTCCCGTTTGGGAAAACCGTTTAATCCGCCTTTTTTTCTCAGGCTTTCAAATTCTTTGAGTCTGCCTGTGAGTATCTTATATGCATAACATTGATGTCCTACGTCAAAAATCAGTTTATCCTTAGGAAAATCAAACACGTACGACAGAGCCACCGTCAAGTCGACGACACCCAAATTAGACGCCAAGTGTCCGCCGTTAGACATAGTTCTTTGAGTAATAATTTCTCTGATATCTTTTGCCAACGCGTCGAGATCGGAAATTTCCAATCTTTTAACTTCTTGCGGCAAACTGATTTTGTCAAGAATCTCCATTACTTTTTCCTCTTGGTAAATTTTTTTAGGTTAAGGATACTTATTATCCTTGCAGACATAAATACAAATTCCGCGCTGTTTTTTACGGCAATTTTTTTAAGCGAAGCTTTGCCCCCTACCGTTACCGCTGCGATCACGCTCGATATGATGATTGTCACCCAATGTCCGCTCTGCATTCCCAAATTAAGCTGCAATACTATCGACGCTCCGCATGCGCCGCTGAGAATGCCGCACATATCTCCTATTACGTCTGCGCATATATTGTTGACCTTTTCGGCATTTCTGACCAAAAACAATGCGATTTTATACTGTTTTGTATATCTTTTATATTTCTCTATCTGATTTTCGCTGCACGAGGCTACGCTCAATCCGATACCGTCGAAAATTATGCTTATCAATATCATAAAAGATAATAGCATAATAGAGATTATTATGTCGCTTTTTGACGTCGTGATCTGAGATATAAAACTGCAAATCACTGCTCCGAAAAAAGTAAATACCGTGATTTTTATAACCCACAGTTCGGCAATATTTATTTTTGCACGCTCTTTTTTCTTAGTAAAAAGCGATTTTTCTTTTTCTTTTTTCGCGCTCATATTATAAAATATGGCGCAAAATCTTAACTTATGCAGGCATTAATATATTCGCATAGTCAGATATCTGCACAGCTCAATAAGCGGTCTTGCTCTGTCTCCAAACTTTGAAATATCCGCTATTGCGCTCTTTTCAATCGCAGCAATATAGTCTCGCGCGCCGTCAATTCCCATGGCGTCTACAAAAGTCGTTTTTCCTTTGCTCTCATCCTGCATAACTTGCTTACCCAAGATTTCTTCATTGGAAGTTTTGTCTAGTATGTCGTCGACAATTTGGAAAATCTCGCCGAGTTTTTGAGCAAAATTCTCAAAATTGCGTATTTCGCTCTCATTTCCGCCGCATTTAATACAACTGCCAACCAAAGCGCTTTTGAGTAAACAAGAAGTCTTTAATCTGTTGAGTCTTTTGATTTCTTCCAAATCAAGATTTGCGCCGGAGACGTTGGACAAATCTATACTTTGTCCGCCAATCATTCCATTAGCGCCCGAATTCTCGGCAATATAACGATACGCTTTCAACGAATTTTCATCAAAATTCTTGTCGCTGAGAAATACTTCAAAAGCCATATTCAGCAATGCGTCGCCGGCTAACACGGCAATACCGTCCCCAAATATTTTGTGAACCGTCGGCTTTCCTCTTCTCAAATCGTCGTCGTCCATGCACGGCAAATCGTCGTGTATCAGCGAATAGCTGTGAATCATCTCCATTCCTATGGCTAAATTCGACACGTAGTCGGCGCTCTTTCCGCAGAATTCCGCCGCCATATAGCAAAGCGTCGGACGTATTCGTTTGCCGCCGTTCTTTATACCGTATTTCAAAGCCTGAGCAACCGGCTCGATCGAATAATCATTCTTAGCAAACCATTCGTCAAGATGAGATTCAAAAAGTTTTCTGTAATTCTCTAATCGCTCGAGCATTATTCTACCTCTACGGGTTTTTCTATAAATCCTTCCGAATTTTGCTCAAGCAAAGCTATCTTCCCCTTTACTTCGGTAAGTTTTTGATTGCACTGAACGCACAGTTTCATACCTTTTGAATATAAGTCGAGACTATCGTCTATGGACATCTTGCCGCTTTCTAATTTTTCAACTATTGCGTCAAGTTCTTTTATTGATTCTTCAAACGTCATTTTTTACCTCCGAAACCACAGCCGTAGCCGTGCCGTCATGCGAGCGCAAAGTTAGAATATCTCCGGCGTTTAATTGCGCAGCCGACGTAATTGCCTTATTTTCGATGCTTAAATACCAATAACCTTTCTCCAATATCCCCAACGGATTATCCGCTTTCAACCTTGTAAGTAAGTTGTTATACTGATTAAATTTTTCGTTAACAACGTCTTTTATCGCATATCCGATACGGTTTTGATAAGTTGCGATGGCGTTGCCGCTTTGCTCTACGTTGAGAGCGATCCTCGAATTGAGAGCGGACAGATTGGTTTTGACTTGCTTTTCTAAAGTCGAAACTTTATCTCCAAGAGCCTTCAACATACGTTTGGAACAGCTGTAGAGATTATCTTTTATCCCGGCTACGTCATAGGCGATTTTTTCTGCCGCTGCGGTAGGCGTAGCCGCTCTGTAATCGGCTGCTTCGTCGCATAAAGTCACGTCGCTCTCATGTCCCACGGCAGAAATTATAGGAGTGACGCATCTGAATACCGTTCTGACAAGCTGTTCGTTGTTGAAAGGCATCAGTTCTTCGGGAGATCCTCCGCCCCTTGCAATGATTATTACGTCGTATCCCAAGTTATCCACTTGCCGCAACGCGTCGATAATCTCTGTATGCGCGTCTTTACCCTGCACTTTGACATCTTTAACAATTATATTAATTATATCGTTTTTCCTGCGCACGGTCTTTTTAATATCTTTGATTACCGCGCCGTTGAACGAAGTAATTACGCATACGTTCGTCGGATATAACGGAATAGGCTTCTTGAACTGCTTGTCAAAAAGTCCCTCTTTTGCAAGTTTCTGTCTGAGCATTTGAAGTTGCAAAGCCAACAACCCCTGTCCTACTGCAGTAATACTATCAACGTTGAGATTGAGTTTGCCGCCTTGCGCATAATAGTCTACCGAGCCTTTGATAACGACGCTTTCTCCGTCTTTGGGACAATACGTCTTGGCGCAGTTAAAGCAAGTGCAGTTAATCTGACACTTCTCGTCTTTTAATATAAAATACGCGTGACCTTTTGCAATCTTGAATCCGGATATTTCTCCTGCGACGTTGATATCGTGCAGATGTTCTTCCGCACGAAAGATTGCGTTGATCACTGTATTGAGCGCTGTAACGTTGATTATATTACCGTTCATTTTCTCTGGCAACTGCCGATGCAAGCGTATTGTAAAGCAACATCGATATTGTCATCGGTCCTACTCCGCCGGGAACGGGGGTGATATAGGACGCTTTTGGCTCGACACCTTCAAAATCTACGTCTCCGCAAAGTTTGCCGTCTACTCTGTTGATACCCACGTCTATAACTATCGCGCCTTCCTTTACCATATCGGCTGTAACAAACCTCGGTCTGCCTACCGCAGCAATCAAAATATCGGCGTTTTTGGTATAATCGGCGATATTTACGGTCTTACTATGACATACTGTTACACTGCAATCTGCATTGAGCAAAAGCATCGCCATAGGCTTGCCCACAGTATTACTTCTTCCCAACACAACTGCGTTCTTTCCGCGTAAATCCGCGCCGATATACTCCAATATTTTCATTACACCGAGCGGAGTGCACGATACCGTCAACGGTCTGTTGAGACAAAGCGCGCCGATATTCGATGCGTTGAAACCGTCGACGTCTTTGCTGTCGGGAATGTTTGCCAATATCTTTTCTTCATCATAGCCTTTCGGCAATGGAAGCTGAACTAAGATTCCGTCGACAGAGCTGTCGTCGGCAAGCTGTTTTATCTTGGCAATAATCTCGTCTTGCGCCGTACCGTCGGGATATTCGTAAGAGAGCGAATTAAAACCGACTTGCTTACATCCGTTGATTTTATTTCTAACGTACGTCTGCGAAGCCGGGTCTTCTCCAACAATTATTACCGCCAAAGTCGGCGTTCTCAAATATTTTTTTTCAAATTCTTTTGTTTGCTCAGCTATTTTTTCAAGATTTTTAGCCGCTACTTCTTTTCCGCTTACTATCATAATTACACCTCTTCTTTCAACGTATTGAATACGCCCTTTAACACGCCGTTGACGAATTTGCCGCTGTTTTCTGTGGAGAAAGTCTTGACGATATCTATAATCTCGCTTATCGATACTGCCATAGGAATATTGTCTACGTACTTCATTTCGTAACATGCCAGCAAAAGCGCTGCAAGGTCGGGCTTGTATATCCTTTCTAGTTTGAAATTTTTGCTGTTAGACGCAATTAAATCTATAAGATCGTCGTAATGCTCTTTTACTCCGTTGACTACGCAATCGATATATTCGACGTCTTTTTCCTGTATGTCTTCGGCATTAAGCATCGTCTGATATGCGGATTGGTCTATCTCTTTTGAAAATAAAAATCCGAAAATCAATTGATAGGCGCTCATTCTTGCGCTTCTTCTACTCATTTGTAATAACTCCTTAAATCTAGTTGCCGGCGATTATTCCGACAACGTTGACGTTGACGCTGCTGACTTTATAAAAAGTGGATTTCTCAATTTCCTGTTTGATTTTCTCCTGCAGCTTACAGACTACCACGGGTATGACGTATCCGTAATATATGTTAACAGATATTTCTATTTTAGCGAATTTATTGTCATAAATAACCACGTCTACCGCTTTATTTTTGCCTTTCTTATTGCGCGAACCGCTTTTTGTATTGCCGTAAGTTACGGACACTACTCCGTCGACCTGTGACGCCGCGCTTCCCGTAATCGAAGAGATTACGTTGATATAAGTTTCGTTGGATTTGTTTTGGTCCGAAGTGATCTCTTTTGCCATTTTACCCTCCTCTGCCATTAACTATTTTAGCATAACCAATTTGTTTTGACAAGTACAGCCGTTATTATTTATTATAATTAAAATATAATAATTTAACATAATAAAATAATTTGTCGGTCATTCAACCGACAAATTACTATATGATAGCGATCAACGTCAATTATGTTTTATGCAGTATAAGGAACTACGTAAACCTGGCTTGCGGTATAATTTGTTTCCTTGATTATTGTGCCGAGAATCTGCGATACTTCTTCTTTGCTCAATTCTGCCTGTTTTACTATTACGTTGAGATTGTTGGTACTCATCGTTACGACTGCGTCTTCAAAGCCTTTTGCTTTGATAAGACTTTCGAGCACAAGCTCCTTTTCGATAAAAGAAAGCAATTCAACCTGCTTTTCCTGAGCGGTAGCTTTGACCGTTTCGGAAGAATTTTCCGAAGAGATGATAGCGTCTAGATAGCTAAATTCTTCTGCTCTTGCGGTCTCTCTGTTGCTTCTGTGCGAATTGAAGAAGGTTTCGACCGCATTTACGCCGTCGTTAGATCCGCCGACTTTGTTCGTCTTGTCGAGTTGGGTGTTGAGAACGTAATTAAGCACGCCTGTTACCACCAAAAGTCCAACCATACAGCACAGTACAAGGACTTTTTTTCCGTTGGAAGATAGTTTTTTTGTTTTTTCTTTTTTTGCCATATTTGACCTCCAAATTATTTCATTTCAAAAATTTGTATATTGCTCGCTTCTATTTTGAGAAGCGTACACAGCGCGTTGACGATCTTTATACGCGTCAGGACGTCTTGTCCGCCCTGCGCAACCACGACAACTCCTTGGATATTGTCGGTGGAATAAAGTTGTCCGACCTCGACGTCGTCGGGAAGATTCTTATAGGTAATCACTACATTGCAATCTCCCACTCCCTCAATCTGCGACAGTATGCTTTGGATCTCTCCGACAAGACCTTCTTCGGTGCGCTTTACGGAAGTTTGCGTCGCGTCGTCGTTTCCTTTTATCGCTTTTACACTAAAATATATGCCTATGGCCAATACCGCTATGACCAAAGCGCAAATAATTTCAAAACCTTTTATTTTTTTACATTTTTCTACAATTTCTTTTACTTTTATTGCCATTTTATTTCTTAACCACCTCCGCCCTGAGAATGTAACCGTTTATAATTTTTCTTACGTCTTCCCATTTTCCCTCGTCAATCGATTGCGCGTCAACGATAACTTTACGTACGCCGTAACTATAGTCCTCGTCAAATTGCAACTCGAATTTGATATCTTCGTAACCGCTTTGCAGCAATCTCTCGCTCAATCCTTGCCGTATTGATTGCTGCAATTTGTCTTTGGCGCTTTCAAAATAATCTTCGTCTATTTCTATCTGCGCTCCGTTGGACGGCAAATCTTTGATATAATCGCCCTTAAGCATTTTCGGCAAAGGAGAGACGATAACGAAAATAACTATAATCGAGAAAATCCCTCTTATATATTTACTTTGCTCCCCTTCGGGCAGAACTATCTCGATGAGCACTCCGAGACTGACTATGCCTACTATACTGATAAGCCATGCGCTCATAATCAAGCCACTCCTATATTAAACGTGTAAATCACAAGCATAACCGTAAGCAAAAACATAAATCCAACTCCTATCAACGACACTATAAGCAAAGTCAGATTGGACGAGATATTGTGCAGCATTTTGCTGAACTTGCTGTCGCAAATTGGTTCGATAATTCCGCTTGCTAGTTTAAGCGCGAGACTCAATACCGCTATCTTGACGGTAGGCAGAGCCAATACCGACAGTATTGTCAGCAGCGATACGATGCCCAGCGAATTTTTAATAAGCGTCAAACTCGCCAACATCAAATCAAATCCGTCCGAAAGATAGCCGCCCAAAATCGGCACGTAACTTTGCAACGCGAATTTGGCAGTTTTTATTGATATGCTGTCTATGACTCCTCCGGTCAAACCTTGGAAGGTAAGAAAGGCAATAAACAGACTGAATACTCCGCCCAGCATGTAGGTCGCCGTAGATTTGAAAAAGCCCGTAAGTCTGTCAAGCTTTACGCTCTTAGTCAAATTGCCCACTATGCTGAAAGCAATTGCCGCGATAAAAAACGGAATAATTATATCCGAAATAAACGCCGTAATAAAAGTCACCAAAGTAGCCATAAGCGGCTTGAAAACCGCCGCCGAATTAACTCCGCCCAACAGCGTCACCAATGTAAGCAATATCGGGAAAATACTCTCCATAACGGTCTTGATATTGCCGATCGTATTAGTCGTCAGCGAAATTACCGATCCAACCTCCACCATTACTATGAGAATAATCGTGCTGTAAGTGGCAAAGTAAATCAACTTTTTGGTAGGCTGCTGCACGAATCCCGAACTTAATCCTTCAAGCAAACTGTATATTATCGCAACGGCAACTATGGTCAGCACCATCGGCAAGACGTCGAGTATACTCTTTGCCACGCCTTTGGTCATTATTGTAAGAAACGTGGGAAAGTCGCCTTTGAATTTTCCGTTAATAATATCCTTGACGGTATTGGTTACGTCAGCTCCGAATAAAGTCTTGAAATCGCCCTCGAGACTGTCTAACACCGCTTGAATTTTAGACAAGTCCATTTTGGATAGATTTTCGTCGATATTATCTTGAATTATCTCTTCGCTGTCTTTTTGGTTATCGGCATTGCAAATATAGCCGTTGCCGACAATAATCAGAAAGAGAGTCGACAAAATCGCCAGAATCGCGCATTTATTAAGAATCGGACGAAATCTGCGGCTAATACGCATCAAAGTATCTCCACTATTACGTTGATTAGATTTTCAATAATCGGCAGCGCCAACAAAAATATAGCTATCTTGCCAGCAAAGGATACTTTCTTGCCTATGCTGCCGCATCCGAGATCGTCGCACACGCTCTGCGAGTATTCCGTAAGATAGCCTATCCCGATTATTTTCAACAACCCCGAAAAAACCTGACTGTTGACGCCGGTCTTATCGATTATCGATTGAAATGATAATATGACTTTGGAAAACGACGACAGCGCTATTATCAGCACGATTATACCCGTAGCCAAAATAGACAGAGCCGCATACTGAGACTGTGTGTTTTTGAGCACAAGCGAACAGACGCAACCTATTATCGCTATTCCTATTATTTTGAATATATCCATATTTCTAATATAGATTGAGAATTGATTTGAGCGTGTCGAACAGTCCGCCGACCATATCTAATACGAGTATCAATACAAGTATCAATCCCGCAATGGTTACAAAGTTTGCTATTTCGTCCTTATCGCTTTTTTTGAGCACGACGTTGATAATAGCCGTCAGAAGACCTATTCCAGCAATCTTAAAAATTATATTTACTTCCATACCGTACCTCTCTACGCTAAGATGATCATAATTGCTATACCGGCAAGCAATCCCAACTTCGACAGCAGATTGCCCGTAGTCTTGCAATCGTTTTCCGCTTTTGACACCGTTTTTTCCATTTGAGCTTTTGTAAGATTAAGTTTTGACAGCTGCGTATCGTAGTCGACTTTTCCCAAATTCATAAAAAATTCCTGCACATACGCTCTGTCGCATTTTTTCAGATATTTGCTGTCAAAGCATTTTTCGGCAGCTCCGCCGTCTTCCAACGTCTCCGAATAACCTCTCAGGTCGTTTCTAAACGCGCCTTTTCCGCTATCGGCATATCTTTTGCCTATATCCGACAGCCTGTCCTGTGCGAAACTAATATTGTCTATGAGTTCCAACACAAACGAATAAAAGTCTTTGAGATACGCGTATCTTTTGTCGTAATACTTTTTGCCGACAATACCTAGATAGGCGCAGACAAAGCAAAGTATTCCTCCCAAGGCAAATTTAAGCATAATCCTTCCTCAAATCCGACACTTCGCTTATATTGCCTATGCCGATTATTGTGATCAAATATCTGACGTTGTCCAAAAGTTTTGAATATACACGGCTGTTTTTCAGCTTGGCAACGTTGTCGGCATGCACCGTCGCAAGAACTTTAACTCCGCATCTTATGCAGTCTGCGATACAATCGATTTCTCGCTCTCCGAATATTTCGTCGGTCGCAATAATGTCGGGACGCATACTGCGCACCTGCGATTCGTACGCCTTTATCTTGGGAATGCCGAGAACTATGTCCGTACAATCTCCCAGATTTATCGCCTGCTCGGCGTCGTATATTCCGCCTAATTCGCCTCTTTCGTCTAGAACTAACACATTGTACCCCTTGTCGGAAAGCGACTTAATCATATATCTTAGCAGCGTAGTCTTTCCGTAACCGGGTTTTGACATTATCAGCGTGTTGTCAAATCGGTTGACTACCGAGTCTATTCTTGGATCTTTAATCTCTACGTAATGAGGGATGCGTATACACAGCGACGAGATGTTTTTGACTGTCGCCAAAGCTCCGTTTTTCAACACTCCTTCGCCGGAAAGCCCGATTCGTATGCCGCCGTCGTAAGATATATATCCGTCTATGAGATTGGAATTATATGCGTACATCGAGCTTTTTGTAGCCGCTGACAACACGTGCGCCAAATCGCTCTGCGTCGCAATAAAATCGCTCTTGCCGAGTCTGCGGTATCTGCCCTGAATCGCGTAATATACGGGTCTTTGCAATCTCAGACGAATTTCCGTAATCTCGTTGAGACGGCATTCTCCTATCAACTCATTGTATAACGCGAGCGGTAAAAGTGTCGATAGCAGTCTTTCCATACAATATCTTAATACGAGCTTTATTGGTTAATGACGAAATTGCAAACGTGTAAAAATTTAACGCTTTTTCGACAAAGTAAAAGCGTTTTTGTATATAGAAAAACGGACGGCAATTCGCCGTCCGCAAAGTTTATAGATCGAATCGATTATACTCTCGACATGTATGTTCCCGTACGGGTATCTACTCTTATCGTGTCCCCTTCGTTGACAAACAAAGGCACTTGGAGCGTAAGTCCGGTTTCGAGAGTAGCAGGTTTGGTAGCGCCCTGGGTAGTATTGCCCTTTGCGCCCGGTTCGCAATGTGTGATCAGCAACTCGACAAAGTTGGGAGCTTCGACGGAAAACGGGCTGCCGTTGTAGAAAGATACGGTAACCTCTCCGTTTTCCATAACGTATTTCAACGCGTCTTCAGCATATTCGCCGTTAATCGGCAACATATCGAACGTATTGGGATCCATAAAGTAATAAAGATCTCCGTCGCTGTAAGAATAAACCATCGTCTTGTGCTCAATATGAGCGGTCGGGAATTTTGCAGTTGGGTTGAAAGTCATTTCCACCGTGCCGCCGTTGATAACGTCTCTTAGTTTGGTACGCACAAACGCTGCGCCTTTGCCCGGTTTTACATGCAAAAAGTCAACGATGGTAACAACCTTTCCGTCCATTTCAAACGTAACGCCCTTTCTAAAATCGCCTGCCAATATAAAATCAGCCATAAAATACCTCCGTATTATTATAAAATTATTAATTGTTTATTAGCATTAGTCAAATTCTTGACCGAATTCTCTTCTATTACGACCATATCCTCGATTCTTACGCCGTATTTACCTTCGACGTAAAGCCCAGGTTCGACGGTCAATACCATATTAGGTTTAAGCAATCGATCTTCTTTCGGCGAAAGTCCCGTGCCTTCGTGAATATCTATACCCACGCCGTGTCCCAGCGAATGTGTAAAGTACTCGCCGACGCCCATATCAGAAAAATAATTTCTTGCCAAAGCGTCCCCATCTTTTCCTCTAATATCGGCTTTGAGCGATTCTAGTGCTTTAAGCTGCGCTCCGAGCACGCAGTCGTACGTTCGCTTTTGCTCTTCGCTCAATCTCCCAAAACCTACCGTACGCGTCATATCCGAACAATAGCCCTTATATTTTGCGCCTATATCCATAGTAATGAAATCGCCGCTTTTCAACCTGACGGAACTTCTGTGCGCATGGGGAGACGACGTATGTTCCCCGAATGCAACTATACTCTCAAAAGCCAATTCGCATCCGCTTTTTTGAATATTATACTCGATATAAGCCGCCAATTCTATCTCGCTTACGCCCTCATGAATAAACGAAAGCGCCTGTTCAAAGGCATATTCGGTGACTTTTTGAGCTTGGGCGATAAGTTCAATCTCTTCATTCGTCTTAATATCCCTCAAAGAAGATATTTTATCCGAAACGTCCACAAGTCGTCCGACGCCCGAAATCGATTTCAATTCAAGATATTGCCCGTAGGTTATCTGCTTCTCAAAACCTATCGTCTTACCGCAAATCAATGACGACACTTCGTTCAAAGTTTTGCACAATACGGTATATCTGTGTCCGAGCAATGCTTTTGCCTCGGCAAAATAACGCATATCCGTAAGAAAATACTGATCTTTATCAGTAATTATTATCTGGCAGTTTGTCGATGCAAATCCCGATAAATAACGCGTATTTGAAGGCGTAAGTATAACCAGCGTATCCGCGTCGGAGATATCATACAGTTTTCTGCAAACGTCCATAGAATTATTTTATCACAATTTCCAAAATATGTAAAGTACAAATAATGCTCTGCAATAAAATGTCCTATTAATTATTAACGTATCAGCGTATTATAATACTCCTTCATTGCGAGAGCGTCCCTCGTCTGCGTTCCCGCCGATTCGCATATCACATACGGACTTAATCTATATTCCGCAAACACTTCCATCAAAGGCTGGTATTCGGGTCCGTATATGTCGTCGTCAAAAGTAAGATGTCTGACTTCTCCGTTAGCGGAATACTGAATCTTAGAAAAATGCACGTGCATGGCGTTTGCCTTCTTCTCTCCAACACCTTCGATAAGCCTATCGACGGTGCGCTTATAGTCGTCTTTGCTGTGATAAAGTCCCTGCTCCCTGCTGTTGAGATGCCCGAAATCTATGCAAGGAACGATACTGTCGTCTCCAATCGAACACATCGCAATGACCTCTTCCAAATCGCCTAATTGCGCTTTTTTGCCCATAGTCTCGGGGCAAAGCAGCAAATCCGAGTATCCGCAGTCTTCTTTAATTCTCAATACCTGCTCGAATCTTTTCAACAGCAAATTCATTGCCTGTTCTCTCGACGCTTTGAGCGGACTTCCCGGATGAAATACGCATCTTTTTCCGCCGAAAGCTCTCAATGCGTCCAACGACCCGAAAATATATCTGTGATTATTGATAGCTTTCTCTTCTTCGGCTGTTGCAAGATTGATGAAATACGGCGCGTGAACGCTCATCTCTATTCCGCAATTTGCAAATTCCTCGCCTATTAATTTTGCCGTATCGGTTTTTATCTGCACGCCTCTTCCAAATGAATATTCAAAACAATCCAATCCCAATCCCTGCAGCCATTTTCCAGCCTCAACAGTATGTTTCATTCCGCTTTGAGAAAACTGTTCGCACAGTCCGCTCGGTCCGAATTTTATCATATAAGCACCTCACAATTTGCTGTTAATCGCAAATTTAACATCTTTTCTAATTCTTTCCGCAAGTTGTTCTTTGTTAGAAAACTTGTATATATCTCTTATTCTTTCAAGAAATTCTATTACTATTTTTTTGCCGTAGATGTCGCCTTTATAATAGATAATATAGCTTTCTATATTAAAATTATAATCCTCGAAAGTAGGATGATCGCCTACGTTCGTGACGGATTTCAACCAAACTCCGTCGATCAAAGTGCGAGTATAATACGAGCCGGCTTTTATTTTTAATTTATCGTGCGGATAAGCTACGTTTGCGGTGGCAAATCCTATTCCGCGACCTCTCTTGCTGCCGCATATAACGTCTCCGATTATAAAATACGGTTGTCCGAGATAGACGTTGGCTT
Source organism: uncultured Clostridia bacterium (assembly GCA_947246685.1). Classification (GTDB taxonomy): domain Bacteria; phylum Bacillota; class Clostridia; order Christensenellales; family UBA3700; genus RACS-045. The sequence continues at coordinate 273,740 of CAMXSN010000001.1, forward strand.
TTTTAAGATTGCCATCGATCAACAGTTCTCTTACCGTCGAAGACGATATCTTCATATCCCCGTCAAAGGCATAATCGACAACCGTCAAATCAATATCGTTATTTTGACACCATTTTGCCAAAAACTCTACGTTGCCTGCCCCGTTCTTGCCAAAAGTATAATCTTCTCCGACAACAATACCTTCGATACTATTACCCTCTATCAGGCAATCCAGAAAATCTTTAGGCGAAAGATTGGAAAATTGTCGGTCGAATTGCGCTGCGATGCAATAATCGACGTCCAATGAATCTAACTTTTTAAGTCTCTCTTCAAAATTTAGGATTTGCCCCGACCGTTTGCCCAATATATCAAAAGGACTATTGAGAAAGGTAAAAACCGCGCTTTTGCAATTTTTCTTAAAGGCTATAATCTTACATTCTTCTATAAGTTTGATATGCCCGATATGAATGCAATCGAAAAAGCCCAATGCGACGACTGCAGGATGAGCGATTGCTTTTGAATATTCGACTGTCTGTATACTTTTTTTTCTACTCATTTGTATTATCGTCCAGAAAACATACGGATTTTGCTTTGCCGCCGTCGACCTTAATGATAAAACGAGCTTTTTGTCGGTAATACGCTCCGTACAAGCCGTCCTCAAACGACGATTCTACGGCAACTCCGTTTTTTAATTTTGCGTACTGCTCTCCGTCTATGTCGACAATAGGCGCGATTTGACTCAGCAATTCGCCTATATCTCTCACATTGTCGAGAGGCTTTGCCATAAATTGTTCGAGACTCACCGCGTCGCTCAAATCAAATCCGGCGCATCCGTCTCTGACCAGCTCCGACATATATGCCGAACTTCCGCAACTTTCGGCGAGATCCGCGCATATACTCCTTATATACGTTCCTCCTCCGCAAGAGACGGAGACTTTCAGTTGACAGCACAGTTGTCCGCTAAGAACTTTGTCGAGTATTTCTATAGCAAAAATATTGACTTTCTTTGCGCTGATTTCAAAATCTTTGCCGGCTCTCGCCAAATCGTAAGCGCGTCTGCCGTTGACGTTAACCGCGCTAAATTTTGGCGGAGTCTGCATTATCTCACCGTTAAGATTAGGCAAAAAATCAGTTATCTCACTATATTTTGGCAGTTGAGTGCATTTAACAACATTACCCGTCGCATCAACGGTATCTCTCTCTTCGCCGAAGACAAAAGTTGCCGTATATTTCTTAACTTTGGCAAGCATATAGTCAAAAAGTCTCGTAGCCTTGCCGAAAGCAACAATCAAGATACCGCTTGCCATCGGATCAAGCGTGCCCATATGACCGCATTTTATTTTGCATCCCACAGCCTTGCTCAAAGAATTTCTGCATTTGATAACGACGTCGCTTGACGTCATGCCCGACGGTTTGTCTATAATAGCAAATCCGTTCATAATTCGTCTCTGCAAGCCTTCAACAGCTTGTCCTTAACGTCTTCAAAAAATCCCGAAATTCTGCAACCCGCGGCATTTTTGTGACCGCCGCCGCCAAACGTCATAGTTATTCTCGACGCATCGACGCTCTCTCCCGTGCGCACGCTGACTTTATAGCTGTACGGCGTAGGCATTTCTGTGATTGCAACAGCTATTTCCACTCCTGTAATATCGCGTATATAATTGATAGCGCCTTCCGTATTATCGGGCGTGGTGCCTGTTTCTGCAAAATCCTGCTGGGTAAATATAATCATACCAATGCGATCGTTTTCATAAAATTTGGCTTTCGCAAGTGTCCTAGCCCTAAGCTTAAAGGTGTTCAACGGAACGTTTTTAAGAAAATGTTCGCATATTTCGCTAGCATTTATATCGTATTTGATGAGTTCTGACGCGACGGCGTGAGTTTGCGAGGAAACGCTGGAGAACGTAAAGCCGCCGCTGTCTGTCACGAGCCCGCTATAAAGCAGTTTTGCAACACCGTCGTCAAGACAGCTTTTGACCTGATTCATTCGACTGATCACCTTATACATTATCTCGCAAGTAGCGCTGACTCCCGCTTCTATGATATTGATATTACCGTATCTTTCGTTGGTCTTATGATGATCGATATTGACTCTCATTGCGGATTTTTTGAACAAATTGAGATATATCCCCATTCTTTCGGCGTCGGCGCAGTCGCATGCAATAGCGAGGTCAACCTTGCCGACCTCGCATATATTGTAATCTTCGCTTCCTTGCAATACCCGCAAAGAATCTTTGATTTGACTGTCGCAAAAAATATATACTTCTTTTTTTCCGTACAAATGCAACGCTCTATACAGAGCCAAAGCGCTTCCGCACGTATCTCCGTCCGGATTTTGATGACTTATGATAGCTATTGTATTGCTCCTGTCAACGGCTTTAATAAAATCTTCGTACATATTGCTCCAATCTATTTAAGACTTTTTTTCCGAATTGATTTCGTCAATTATTCTGGAAATCTTCATACCGTAATCGAGACTGTTGTCGTATATAAATCTCAATGCCGGCATGCTCCTCAATTTAATCTTGGACTTAAGACAGGATTTTATGTGTCCTTCTGCGCTGTTGAGACCGTCAAGCACTTCTTTTTCCCTGCCTTGAGCGCCCAACACACTGACGTAAACTTGCGCTAATGTCAAGTCCGAATCCACGCTGACTTCCGTCACGCAAATTATTTTGCCTGCGACTCGAGGATCGTTGACGCCGTCTCGGAGCACTATCGAAAGTTGCTTTTTTAATTCGGCGTTAATTCTGTCTGTCCTATTCATGCTCAATCTGCTCCAGTATATAGCTCTCTATTACGTCACCGACTTTGACGTCGTTGAATTTCTCTAGTCCGATACCGCATTCATATCCGCTCGCAACTTCTTTTGCGTCGTCCTTTTCTCTCTTCAAAGAGCTAAGCACGCCTTCATATATGATAATATTGTCTCTGACTAGACGGACTTTGGAATTTCTGGCTACCTTACCGTCGGTAATATAGCTTCCCGCAATAGTGCCGACGTTGGAAATCCTGAAAGTAGCGCGTACTTCCGCATGTCCGAGTATAACTTCTTTGTAAGTCGGTTCCAACATACCTTTGAGCGCCTTTTCAACGTCGTTTATCGTGTCGTAAATAATACTGTAATGCTTGATATCAATATTACTTCTGTCTGCAAGAGCCTGAGCTTTCGCTTCTGCTTTGACGTTGAACGCTATTATGACTGCTCCGGCCGTATCGGCAAGCATGACGTCGGATTCGTTGATAGCGCCTACTGCGCTGTGTACTATCGTAATCTTGACGTTGTCCTCTTTCATGTCGTCGTTGAGTTTAAGCAAAGACTGCTTAACTGCCTCGACAGAACCTTGTACGTCGCCTTTAATTATAAGTCTTAGTATCTTGACGTCGCTGGACTGCACGTTTTTGAACATATCGTCGAGACTTCTCGCATTGCTGCGCATCTGCATCTCGGAACGCTCTTTATCCAATCTCTCCTGAGCGACTTTCTTAGCAAGCTTTTCATCTTTGACCACTACCATTATATCGCCGGCGTTAGGCACTTCGGAAAAGCCCTGAACCTGTACGGCGTAGGACGGAAAAGCCTCTTTTACTCTCTTACCCGTATAATCGGTCATATCTCTTATTTTTCCGATAGCCGTTCCCGCAACTATATAATCCGATACTTTGAGAGTACCGTTTTGCACGAGTATCGTAGCGACCGGACCTTTTCCCTTATCAAGACTTGCCTCGATGATCGAACCGGTTGCCGGACACTTTTTATTGGCTTTCAATTCCATTACTTCTGCAACGAGCAGCACGTTTTCGAGCAATTCTTTGACGCCCTGTCCCGTCTTTGCGCTCACAGGACATACCATAATGTCGCCGCCCCAATCTTCAGCAAGCAAATCATAATTGGTGAGCTGTTGTTTTATCCTATCGAGATTGCCGTCTGTCTTATCGATTTTATTGACCGCAACAACGATAGATACTCCTGCTTCTTTAGCGTGATTGATAGCTTCGACCGTCTGAGGCATTATTCCGTCGTCAGCCGCAACGACGATTATGGCAATATCGGTTACGTTGGCGCCTCTCTTTCTCATAGCCGTAAACGCTTCGTGTCCAGGAGTGTCGAGGAAGGTTATCTTTTCGCCGTTAAGATCAATCGTGTATGCGCCGATATGCTGCGTTATGCCGCCTGCTTCGCCGCTGACGACGTTTGACTTTCTGATATAGTCAAGCAACGACGTTTTACCGTGGTCAACGTGACCCATAATCGTGACGATAGGAGGTCTCTTGACCAGCTTGGCGCTGTCAACCTGCTGTGTGCTGATGATATCTTTGAGTTTATCTTCCGCGGACTTGTCGACTTTCAATTCGAGAGTAATGTCATAATCTACTGCGACCATCTCCGCTTCTTCAAAACTGATAGCGTCGTTGATGGTAGCGAATTTACCCATATCAAAAAGTTTCTTAACTATTTCCGCTGCCGATTTGCCGATCTTTTCGCTGAAAGCCTTTATCGTGACGTTCTCGCTAGTGATAACTGCATGATCGATCTTGACGTATTGCGGAGAGTTGATTTCTTTCTTGGATTTTTTGACCTTGACGTATCTTGCCGTATCCGCGTCGTCCTCCAAAGACGTATCGTATACGTAGCCCTTTTTGAAAAGGTCTCTCTTATTCATACCTTTTTTGCTGTCGTCTTTTGAAAATCCGCTTTTTACCTCTTTCTTCTTTTTAATGTCGGTCTTGAAATTGGTGTTGGGAGCAGGAGCAACGTTCTCGACCTTAGCTCTGCCCGGAACAAACGGTCTTTGCGCCGTAGAATTGGTTCTGTTGGGCGCGCCAGTTTTATTCCTGTCGAAAGTCTGCGGTCTGTTAGAATCCGTTCTCGGACCTCCTCTTCTCACCATTTCGGGATTGATATAAGTCTGAGATTTCTGCGGCTCGCTCTGTTTTTGAGTTTGTTCGACCTGCGGCTCCTTTACTTCTTTATCCGAAGAGTCGTCAAGTACTTGTTCGGTATTTTCCCGAACAACTTGTTCCGCAGTCTCTTCCGTCAATATCTCTTCGTCTTCTTCCGGCAATTCATACGACTGCTGAATTTTCTCCTGTTTGAGAGCGATGACTTTATCGACAAGTTCCTTTATTCTGCTCTTAGATAAAGCGACGTTGTTGAGAAACGGTCTTGACGTCTCTCTGACAAATACTTCTATCTCCTTCAAGCTTTTGAACTGTTCATTTTTGTTTTCGTTGTTGCTCACAAAAACACCTCCGATATTTCTTTATTCGCAATTAGCTAAAATCGCGTTGCCGAGAGATTCGTCCGTAACCGACAGTACTCTGACGTTCTCTCTTTTTAGTAAATCATTCAAATGATTTGCAGGCACTAGTAATGACTTGACCTGCTTTTTTTCGCAATATGCCGCGAGCTGTTTTGCGCTGCTAACACCTAAAGCCTCGTCGTATAATACGACTACAGGGTTTTTTCTGGCTCTTTCCAGATTGTCCAAACCCCAAATTACCTTGCCGGCTCTTACGGCAAAGTTGACGTAACTGTCAATTTTGCTTATCGGAATATTGCTTTTTAATCGCATCGTATACCTCGGCGCTTATTTCCTGCTCGAAACATTTGTTGAGAAGTCGTTGCTTAGCGCACTTTTCTATACATTGCGCGCTGTCGCAGACGTATGCGCCCCTTCCCGATTTTTTGCCTGTGAAGTCAAGCGAGATATTGTTGTCTTTATCCTTGACTATTCTCAGCATTAGTCTTTTTTCATAAGCGTTTCTGCACGCTATGCACATTCTTACGGGCGGTTTTTTCATCTTATTCGTTGACTATATCTTCTATATCGCCGCTTTCTCCGGCAACCGACGAGAATGGCTTGACGTCGATTTTCCACTCGGTGAGTTTTGCCGCAAGTCTGACGTTCTGTCCCGATTTGCCGATAGCAAGCGAAAGTTTATCGTCTTCTACTATAGCTCTTGCGCTCTTCTCTTCGGGATTGAGCATAACGGCGATAACCTTTGCCGGAGACAACGCTCTGGATATATATTCTCCCATATCCTGACTGTATCCGATGATATCGATTTTCTCTCCGCCGAGTTCCTGCACGACGCTGTTGATACGCATACCTTTCTGTCCGATGCAGCTGCCTACCGCGTCGATTGAAGAATCCTCCGCATACACAGCCATCTTAGTACGGTATCCCGCCTCTCTGACGATTCTTTTGATATTGACGAGATTGGCTTTGATTTCCGGAACTTCCATCTCAAACAGCTTTTTGACGAATCCGTTGCACGCTCTCGATACCATTACCTGAGTTGCGCCGCGGCTTGTGGTGCGAACGCTCTTAACGTATACGTTGATAACGTCGTTGACGCCGTACTTTTCTCCTCTTATCTGCTCGGACGGCAACATTACGCCTTCGAGCTGAGTGCCTGCCATTTCGAGATAAACGGTGTCGTTCTCCACTCTTCTGACGATACCTTTGACAATCTCGCCCTCTTTGTTGTTCATCTCGTCTTTGATAAGTTCTTTAACGATTTCATTGTTTCTTTGCATTATGACTTGCTTAGCGGTCTGCGCTGCAATACGGCTCAAAGTCTTGGGCGTAACTTCTTCTTTGACGAGGTCGCCTATTTTGTACGAAGACTTTACGGATTTTGCGTCTGCAAGAGAAATTTCTTTCTCGGCGTCCTCGACTTCTTCGACAACGGTCTTATACGCAAAAATTCTTATCTCCGAACGCTGAGGATTGAGCACGACCATTACGGGTCTTGCTTCGCCGCTTTCTTTTTTGTAAGCTACTGCCAAACCCGCTTCGAGAGATTCGATAAACTGTTCTTTCTCGATTTTCTTTTCTTTTTCAAGCGCGTCAAGCGCAGCAAAGAAATCTTTGTTAATCATTTTGTCCTCCTAGAAGATTATAGCTTCTCTTATCAACGCTATATCTTTGATATTAAGTTTTATATTTTTTGTTTTGTATTCCAATTCGACAATGCGCTGCCCGTCGTCGTATCCGATGAGTTTTGCATTGAATTTTTTGACTTTGCCAAGTTCTGCGACCGGCTTATACAGCGACACTTCCATCTCCATTCCCATCTTTTTGACAAAATCTCTCTCGGTTTTGAGCGGTCTGTCTATACCCGGAGAGGATACGTTGAGATTATAGGGTTTGCCGTCTGTCGGATCAAGTTCGTCCATAGGCTGATCTATCGCGTTGTGAATTAGTTCGCAATCGTCCAACGTCACGCCGCCTTCTTTGTCGATATATACGATTACGGTGTCTTGTCCGTAGAGATTTTTGTACTCTACTTCAACGACTTCCATACCGTTATTTTCTACTATCGGCGCAATCAGCGCAAATACCGATTCTGTGATTTTAGACATACTACCTCATTATACAGTTTTAGAGCGACTGCTTTTTGCAGTCGCTCAATTCAACTATTGCAATAATAATATAGCATATTTATTCGCCGCTTGCAACAATTTTATTCAATATTTATATTAAATATTAAAAATATTATAATAAAACGCCGTATTATCAAGCGTCGCCTTCCGTCTGCCTGTATAGATCGTCCATCATCTTAACGAACACCTTTGCCGTCGCCTCGGCGTCTTCGTATGCCCTGTGCGCGTTTTTGTTGACGATTTTGTAATGATTGCACAGCGCGTTCAAGCTGTGATGACGCAAATGCTTGAGTATTCGCCGCGCCTCGGTCAGCGAATCTATCAATTCGTTGTTGAATGCGATACCCGCATTGTCGCAGCAACGCTTAATAATCTTGAAATCAAATCCGTTGCCGTTGTGAGCTATCAGCTTATAACCTCGGCAGTATTCGATGAAATATTCAAGAACATCTTCTATATACGGCGCGTTTTTGACGTCGTCGTCATAGATATGATTTACGGCGGACGCTCCCTCGGGAATATGTCTGTTGGGATCAATCAAAGTGTTGTAAAATTCGGTGATCCTTCCCTCTTCCAATTTCACCGCGCCGATTTCTATGATGTCGTCCGCGTCGGTATTAGTGCCCGTGGTTTCCAAATCGAATACGACGAACTTATTGTTCATAATATAATCGCAATGTCCGACCAAATCAAAAAGATTTTCGCTGATATCGACTTCGTATTTTTTTGGATAGTTGAACACCTTGATTTTGTTGGCTTTTTTGATATTCTCTCTGCGCTGTTGAAGATTTTCGTAATTTATTCTGCAAAGAGCTAACTTGACAACCGTCAATTCGTTTTTGCCCGAATATTCGCTGTTGCGATAATTGCCGAAGATAACCACGTCGTCGCCGTCTTTAAGCCCGTCAAGACAGGTTGCGAATTCAGAGTTTCTGTCTTTTGACTTTCTAATTCTTGCAAAATACAGACAATCCATACTGCCTGTGCTGTCGTCGATGACAAACTTAAACAGCACTTTTTTTACCCTTCTATCCGGACTGGTTTTGTCGACGATATTGATTCTTTTGAGTTCTCTAACCGTGCCGCAGACGCAGACGCCGTCCATTTCTTTTTTATATTTATCAATATAGCGAGGTTTTCTACCGATATCTTTTCCTATGTAATAATGATAATCCCCAATGATATCTATCTCTCCGATATCGACGTAATGCACGTTTTCTCTGTCTTCGAGAATCTCCTCCGCGTCTATCTGCTTGGATACGTTGATTCGTACGACAACTTTATCCGTGCAGTTTTGAGCGTAAATAAACTTTGCCAGCTTGTCCTTAAAGCCGCTGTTTTCGCAATAATGCACCACGGGACTGGACATGTAGAGATCTATCACAATCTTTTGTTCGCCGTCTATTTCTATCTCCGTCATACCCGCGTCATACTGTCCTATGAGCGTATGATATCTTGCCGAAATAAAGTTGATGACTTGTTTGAGTATGGCTTCTTTATTGAGTCTGTTTTTAACAAAAGCGATTTTAAGAGAAAAAGTTTCGGGAACCTGGCTTCTGCAAAATTCCTCGATAATCTTTTTATCTTCGTCGGAAAACTGATCGTCGGTTATGCTCTGCGGCAACAGACAAACCACGGACAGAGAGCCCGTCCCTATGTCCAAGTTGGATTTGCTGATACGCAAAAATTGGTATTTATTATTTGTCGCTTCGTTTAATTTATCGATGAATTGCATTTTCCTATGTATTTATCAACTTTGGTATTCTTCTATATTTTTCCTCAATTCGGTAAGGATATCTTCGTTGTTTACCGTACGCACGTATTCGCCGTCGACAAAAATCGCAGACTTTTCTTTTCCGCCTGCTACGCCGAGATTTGCCCCCTGAGATTCGCCTATGCCGTTGACAACGCATCCCATGACGGCGATTTTAAGCGGTTTTGCTACGTCTGCGCACATCTTTTCCACCTGCTCGGCAAGCGCCTTGACCTGTATATTCGTCCTTGCGCAAGTAGGACACGATATAATCTCGCAATACGGCTTGTCATATTTACCGCATGCTTTCAATATATCTTTTGCAGCTTCGACTTCTTTAACGGGATCGTCGCTCAAAGACACTCTTACCGTGTCTCCTATATCTTCGCACAGCAACGCTCCAATGCCTATAGCCGATTTGACTACTCCGGTATGATACAGCCCCGCTTCGGTCACACCGAGATGCAAAGGATAATCACACGCCGCGGCAATAAGTCTATACGTCTCTATCATTGTCTTGACGTCGGATGATTTTGCAGATATGACTATATCGTAAAAATTGCATTTTTCAAGTACCGACACGTACTCCAACGCGCTGTCTCTCATTGCGACGGCAAGCGGTTTTGACTTATGAGCCGCGTCCAACGATCCTCCGTTGACGCCTATTCTCAGCGCGATTCCTCTTTCTTTTAGATAATCGGCAAGATATTTTGCCTTTTCCGCTCCGCCTATGTTGCCGGGATTTATTCTGATCTTACTCACGCCGGCGTCGGCTGACATAATAGCTAGTTTATGCGAAAAATGTATATCCGCTATTATCGGTACGTCAACGTTTGCAATAATCTCTTTAAGCGCCTCCGCGCTCTGTTCATCGGGAACAGAACATCTGACAAGCTGACAACCGACTTGCTCGAGTTGTTTAATCTGTGCAATCGTTGCGTCTACGTCCGAGGTCTTAGTGTTGGTCATAGATTGTATCGACACCTTGCCGTCGCCTATACGGACGTTGCCAACATTAACGATTCTTTTGTTCATAATTCACCTCTTTTATCCGAAAAAGTGCATCAAATCCAGTATGATCGCCAGTCCGAACAACGCAATCATTCCGATAAAGTGTATCATACCCTCGACTTTTCTATTTAACGGCTTTCTCCGTATCGCCTCAATTATCGCAAAGACAATCCTCGAACCGTCCAACGCAGGCAGCGGCATTACGTTCATGATACCGATGGACACCGATAGAATACAGAAACCGTATATTATCGCCGGAATGCCTGCTTGCACAAGCTGAGCCAACGAGAAAATCGCCGTTGCGGTACCTCCCATAGACTCGCCTACTGACAATCCGCCGCTGAATACCTGTTTGAGCGAATTGAATGTCACTCTCAAAACGTCGTATCCGAACGTCGCGCCGTGAGTAAACGCCTTACCAAACGAAAGTTTCTGCACGCTGAACGCCCCTAGCGCCATGCCTATTCCTTTATTTTCGCTTACCTTTTCTACCTTGACGGGTTTGCCTTGTTCGTCCTTTTCGTCGCCGTCGACGTAGGTAAGATAATGATGCTTGACTATCTTGAGCGTTTGCTCCTTTCCGTCTCTGAGCACTTTTACTTCAAGCGTGCCTTCGTCTCCCGCTACCAACGAAGACAACCGGTTATATTCGAGCAAGGAATAGCAATTCTTACCGTTGACCGCCAATATAACGTCGCCTTTTTGCAGCTGCTGCGAGTCCTCGACTATTTCGTATGATCCGCCTTCGATATATTCGACGTGCTGATATACTTCGCCCACTATCGGAAAATATTCGCCGTAAGCGGAAAAGAATATTGTAATAACTATAAACGCCGATAGAAAATTAAATCCCGCGCCGGCAAATAAAACGATGATTCTCTGCCATATAGGTCTGTTGTTGAAATCGTATTCGCTTTCGCCCTCCTCATCTTCTCCCGCGAACGAACAGAATCCTCCGAGAGGCAATGCTCTCACGCTAAAGAGTTCCCCTGTCTTTTTGTTTACTTTTCCAAACAACTTCGGTCCGAACCCTATGGAGAATTCGTTGATTTTGAATTTGAAAATCTTTCCAAACGTATAATGTCCCAGCTCGTGCAACAATATCATAAGCATAAGACAAATCAACGCGACGATAAAATAACCGATCCACTTAAACACTTCAAGCGCGCTGATAGAAAGACATAGAATCATTTTCACCTCTTTTCGGCAAGACGTTGCGTCACAAAATCTCTTACCGCTCTGTCGACTTCATATATTTGCGTTTCGCTTTCGACTCTCTGTCCTTTGTAAAACTCGTCCAAAGCCCGCCGTATATAATAAGGTATGTCGTAAAATTTAATTTTATTATTCAAATAAGCATTTACCAGAATTTCATTGGCGGCGTTCATTATTATAGGCGCTATCCCCTTTTCTTTAGCGCAATATTTAGCAATAGCAAGACAGGGAAATCTATCTTCGTCGGCTTCTTCAAACGTAAGATTTTTGCCTACAAAATCAAACTTTTCAAAAGCGAAATTTCCTCTCTCAGGATAAAGCATGGCTATTTGTATGGGAAGACGCATATCCGGATAACTCATCTGAGCTATTACGCTTCCGTCCGCGTACTCAACCATACTGTGAACGACGCTTTGCCTATGTACCAATACTTTGATATCGTCGCACTCGACGCCGAAAAGGTGCATAGCCTCGATTATTTCAAGCCCCTTGTTCATCAAAGTTGCGCTGTCAATAGTGACCTTTGCCCCCATATCCCAGTTGGGATGTTTGAGCGCGTCGCACGCTTTTGCTTCGATAAGACGGGACTTATCCCAATCTCTGAACGCGCCTCCGCTTGCCGTAAGCAAAATTCTGTATACGTTCTTTGCGATGAGAGATTGCCAAATAGCGCTGTGTTCGCTGTCGACAGGAAGAATGTCCACTCCTTTCGCCTTTGCAAGCGGCATAACTAGTTCTCCGCCGGCAACCAAAGTCTCCTTGTTGGCAAGCGCTACGTCTTTTCCGCTCTCGATAGCTCTTAAAGTAGGTCTCAATCCGCTTATGCCGACAAGCGCGTTGATAAGCAAATCGGCGGAAGACTCCGCCACTTTACAAATACCCTCGCTCCCCGTATAAACCGTTACGGACGGAAATCTTTCTTTGATTTCTCCTGCCAATACGCCGTCCTGCACAGCAACGCATTTCGGCGAATATTTTTCAATCTGAGCGAGTATATCTCTGCTTGCATTACAACACAAACCCACGATGGAAAATTTGTCGGGATATTTTTCCGCCACTTCGAGAGCCTGAGTACCTATCGACCCCGTACTGCCGAGAATTATAACTTTTTTCATATCTCTATACCGCATTTGCCGCCGCAACGACGTTGATTACCAAATATACCGCAGGCAACATAAATATAATGCTGTCCAATCTGTCCATCATTCCGCCGTGACCGGGAAAAATTTTGCCGAAATCTTTTATACCCGCTTTTCTTTTTATCCAGCTGGCGCCGAGATCTCCGACTTCGCTCAACACTCCGCCTACAAGTCCGATAGCGGCGTAAATAAAGCCTGACGCAAGCAAACTGTCCGATATCTTCATTATTCCGACGTTGTTGAAATTGACAAACAATCCCGTGACGTCGAATAGCACGAATACAAGCATTGCGCCGATAATGCCGCCCAGTATTCCGCCGACAGCGCCGCTTATCGTCTTCTTGGGGCTTATGTTGGGACAAAGTTTCTTGCCTTTGAACGTCACGCCTACAAAATAAGCCATCGTATCCGTCATTATCGGTATAAACAACGCCAGAAAAATTCCCAACATACCGTAATTGCTGTGATTGATCAGGAAAAACGTCGAGAAAATCCCCAATGGATAGATGAGAATAAATATCGTAGCCAATACGTCTTTGAGTTCGAATTTATGTATCAAAGTAAATTCTACGATCGCGATCATAACGGCTATAAACAACGTAACCAATATGCCCACTTCGCCTTTGCCCGAAAATTTATCGAAAACAAGCGTCAGCGGATAAATCGCAACACTGCCGAAAATCAAACTGCCCTTTATAGCGTGATAGTCGGCCTTTTTGAACGCTTGAGCCATTTCATATACGCCGAGACAGCATATGAGCACGCCTACTACATCGGCAAACTCAACATAAATCTGTCGAAATCCCAACAAAGTGGCAAATATCAATATCAGAAGCACGGCTGCCGTTAAAATTCTTTTTAACATTATTTTACTCCTCCGAATCTCCTGTCTCTCTGCGAATATTCTTTCAAGATATCCGTAAGAGTGTCTTTACCGAAATCCGGCCAATTCTTTTCAACGAAAATCAGTTCGCTGTAAGCGCACTGCCAAAGCATAAAATTGCTGAGTCTTTTTTCCCCGCTTGAACGAACGATTAGATCAAGTGGCGGCAAAGCCGCTGTATACAGACAATCCTCAAACATCTCGGCGTCGATTTCTCTTAGCCCCGACTGCAATATCGTGTTGACTGCTCTGACAATTTCCTGCCTTCCGCCGTAATTCAACGCTATATTGACTATAACTCCCGTATTATTCTTAGCTGCGTCTACGACTTTTTGTATTGCCTTAAACGTCGTCTTGGGAAGTTGGGACAAATCCCCGCTGAACATTATGCGATAACCCCTCTCGACGTACTTTTTCAACTCGTTCTTTGCAAACTGCGTTATCAAAGAAAAGAGAAATTTGATTTCCGCCTGCGGTCTTTTGGACCAATTTTCGCAAGAAAAAGCATAAACGCTGACAGCGTCAATGCCAACTTCCGAACACGCGTCCACCATGACTTTGAGAGCTTCGGCGCCTTGTCTGTGCCCTTCGCTTCTCGACAGTCCTTTAGCGGATGCCCACCGTCCGTTGCCGTCCATTATAAAAGCTATATGTCTTGGAATTTTGAGTTGATTATCCATATTTCCTTTTATCGACAGTTTGTTATACCGACAGAATTTCCTGTTCTTTTTCCTTAGTCATTTTATCGACGAAATCAATCTGTTCGGCAAGTTTTTTATCCACGTCCTTTTCGTATACCGCCGCTTCGTCTTCTGATATCAAACTGTCTTTTTTGAATTTTTTGATACTGTCGTTGATATCTCTCCTTGCATTTCTCAAAGCGACTTTTGTATTCTCTGCCATTGCTTTAAGCGATTTGCAAAGTTCCTTTCTTCTCTCTTGAGTAAGCTCTGGGAAAATCATTCTGATTACTTTGCCGTCGTTGTTGGGAGTGATGCCCGTATTTGCGGCAATGATTGCCTTCTCAACCTCTTTTAATATCGAAGTGTCCCATACGGTGATCATCAACATTCTTGCTTCGGGAGTTTGTATATTGCCAATCTGTTTGAGTGGAGTAGGAACTCCGTAATAGTCCACGACTATCTTATCGAGAATGTGAGGATTTGCTCTTCCCGCTTTCATATTATTGAATTCATACTGCAATGACGCAATGCTTTTGTCCATTTTTGTCTCGAATTCATCGAATATTTCCAAAATTTCAATTTGCTCGTAAGCCATAATGATCTCCTTAAAATTTGCTATCATAATTATAGCAAAACTTGAGAGCAAACACAATGCTTTTACTTATTTTTATTTGCGTATTTAATATATATTATATATAATTTACATTATTGTTTCTTAATATACGGCAGTCAAAAACGGGACGCATTGCGTCCCGTCGAACATATAACCTTGATAATATGCGCCGTCAGTGAATGAGCGTGCCTATTTTTTCGCCGTTGATAGCTTTGAGCAAGCTGTCCTCTTCTTTTAATGCGAACGCGATGATAGGAATTTTATTCTCCATACAAAGAGTGATCGCAGTCGCGTCCATTGCCTGCAAACCGTCTTGCACGACTTGCATATAGCTCAATTCGTCGTATTTTTTTGCGTTAGGATTTTTCTTGGGATCGCTGTCGTATACTCCGTCTACGTTTTTTGCAAGCATGAGCACGTCGGCATTGATTTCTGCGGCTCTAAGCGCAGCGCCTGTGTCTGTGGAAAAAAACGGATTGCCCGTTCCGCACGCAAATATGACCACTCTGCCTTTTTCAAAATGTCTCATCGCCTTGCGAAGAATATAAGGTTCCGCAATTCTGGTGATAGTCAAAGCCGTCTGAACTCTGCAAGGTACGCCCGCCGATTCCAGCGCGTCTTGCATCGCCAAAGAATTCATTACCGTTGCAAGCATTCCCATATGATCGGCAGCCGAACGCTCCATTTTCAAAGCCTGTCTGCCTCTCCAGAAATTTCCTCCTCCGATAATTATACCTATTTCGACGCCTAGCTCGTATACCTTTTTTATCTGATTGACGACGTAACCTACGACGGTCTCGTCAATACCGAAGCCCTTTTCTCCCGAAAGCGCTTCGCCGCTGAGTTTGATTATCGCTCTTTTATATGCAGCCATAAAAATCTCCTTAATATTATTGTATTGAATTTGAGAATAAATTTGTGCGCGGGCTGAAAAAAAGGAAAACAATTAAGTTTTCCTTTTGATTAATTAAGCTTTCTTAGCGCTGTTGATTTGCGCCTGAACTTCGTCCGCCAAATTCTCTTCTTTCTTTTCGAGTCCTTCGCCCATTACAAAACGGGTAAATCTTACGACGTCTGCGCCAGCTTCTTTGAGCAATGCCTTGATTGTCTTGTCTCCGTCTTTTACAAACGGCTGTTCAACAAGACAGACTTCTTTATAATACTTATTGATACGTCCCTCGACCATCTTCTCGATAATGTTGATGGGCTTTGGCTTATCTTCGTTGAGCGCCTGAGCTTTGAGAATTTCTTTCTCTTTCTCGATTTCGTCTTGAGGAACTTCGTCTACTTTGACGTAGGAAGGATTAGCCGCTGCGATCTGCATAGCGATATCGTGCGCAAGTTCGTCGCTTGCGTTAGCGCTCATTTCTACCAAAACGCCTATCTTGCCGCCCATATGGATATAGCTTTCCAACTTATTGTCCTTAGCCGCATATTTTGCAAATCTGCGAATTGCAATCTTTTCGCCGATCTTCGCGACTGCTTCAGCCAAAGCGTCAGCCATACCTGCATTGACGTCGTCAACGCCGTTTACGTCGTGCTCTGCTATATATTTAGCAACCTCGAGAACAAAAGATTTATACTGCTCGCCTCTTGCAACGAAGTCGGATTCGCAGTTAACTTCTACCAACACTCCGAATTTACCGTCGTTGTATGCTTCTACCGTGCCTTGCGATGCGATTTTGCCGGCGCGTTTAGCGCTTGTAGCCATACCTTTTTCTCTCAATATTTCTACAGCTTTTTCCATATCGCCGTCGGATTCGATAAGAGCTTTTTTGCAATCCATCATTCCGACGCCGGTCTTAGCGCGCAAATCCATCACGTCTTTATTTGTAAATGCCATATCTTTGCACCTCCGAATTATTCTGCGTCTGCCGCAACAGGCTCTTCAGCCTTTTCCTGAGCGACAGCTTCTTTGTTTGCTTCTTCTGCGTTGTTTTCGCCTTCTTCGTCAACGGAGAAAGTAATACCTTCGTTTGCCTCGATTACGGCGTTTGCCATTATGCCGGCAATAAGTTTGATTGCGCGAATAGCGTCGTCGTTGCCGGGAATGACGTAATCGACGAGCTCGGGATTACAGTTAGTATCCACCAATCCTACTACGGGTATGCCCAGCTTACGAGCTTCTTTAACCGCAATGTCTTCGTTGTTGATATCAACTACGAACATACATCCCGGAAGTTGAGTCATATCTTTGATACCGCCGAGGTTTGCCTCGAGCTTATCTCTTTCGGCTTTGAGCATTGCGACTTCTTTTTTCGGCAAAAGCTCAAATTGACCTATAAGTTCCATTTGATTGATCTTGTTGAGTCTTTCTATACGGCTTCTGATGGTCTTGAAATTGGTAAGCGTGCCGCCCAACCATCTTTGATTCATATAGAACATTCCGCAACGCAAAGCTTCTTCTTTGATAGCTTCCTGAGCCTGTTTCTTGGTGCCGACGAAAAGAATGGATTTACCCTCTTTTGCTACGTCTCTTACGAATGCGTAAGCCTTCTCTACTTGCTCAACGGAAATCTGAAGATCGATAATATGAATATCGTTTCTGGCCGCATAGATGTATTTGTTCATCTTAGGGTTCCATTTCTTTGTTTGGTGTCCGAAGTGTACACCTGCCTCCAAGAGGCTTTTCATTGTTACTACTGCCATTTTTTGATTCTCCTTTTTTTGTTTGTTCTTCCTCGAAATTTTCGCTTTCGGCAACTTGTTGGCATACAAGCAACTGCCTGTGCTGACTTCGAGTGTTTATTTGCTATTTGGTATTCTATCATATAAAAAAAGTTTTTGCAAACAAAATTTATATAATTATATAATAAATATAATATCTGCGGTTGCGACGTCAGTTTTCCCCTTCCGCTCCCTCGATCGCATTAATAGCAAGCGAAAGCTCCAACCTTCTTCTCATCATCTCGCAAGACACGTCGTAAGGCTTGTCCATAGCGCCTGCAAAATTGAGATTGTTGGCAACGCAACCTCCGCTGCAATAGTATTTTGCCATACATTCGGCGCAATCGGGCTTATTTGTGACTATATTACGGGCAAACTTTTCCGACACCGATAAATCCAAATCGCCTTCGAACACACTGCCCATATAATAATCTTTATTCTCGGCAAACTGATGGCAAGGATATAATCCTCCCGTGGGAGTAATCGCCAAATATTCGCAGCCCGAACCGCATCCGGTAAGCCGCTTGACAAGGCACGGTCCGCCCTCCAAATCTATCATGAAATGGAAAAAATTAAACCACTTATCCGTCTTTCTTCTGTCGATATAATTCTCTGCCAATCTGTCGTATTCGGCAAGTATTCGCGGCAAATGCTCTTTGGTAATTTTAAGGTCTTCTATGTCGGTAACAACCGGTTCGATGGATATTTGATCAAAACCCATATCGTTGAGAGCCAGAACGTCGTCGGCAAAATCAAGATTTTTTGCGGTAAACGTACCTCTCACGTAATACGATTTATCCCCTCTGACCTTGGCAAATTTGACGGCGTTGCCTGCGATAAGCGAATAGCAATCTTTGCCGTTGACGGCTTTTCTCACCGCATTGTGCACGCATTCTCTTCCGTCGATACTCAATACCACGTTGTGCATTTCTTTATTGAGCCATTCTATTGCGCTGTCGTTGAGCAGCACGCAATTAGTCGTCATGGTAAAATCGAAATGCTTTCCGCTTTCCGTTTCTCTAGACCTTGCGTATTTGACAATCGATTTGACGACGTCTAAATTCATCAGCGGTTCTCCGCCGAAAAAGTCCACTTCGAGATTACGGCGTTTTCCCGAATGCGCGATAAGGAAATCTATTGCTTTCCTTCCGACTTCCTCGCTCATATAGGCTCTTTCGCTCGTATGATACGTACCCTCGTCGGCAAAGCAATATTTGCATCTGAGGTTGCAATCGTTGCAGATATGCAAACACAAAGCTTTGATCTCCCCGATTTTTTTGGCTTTTGCGTATGTTTTGCACGGCGTATTGAGCGTTCCCATGCTCTCGAGCTCGTCGAATTCTTCTTTAATACAATTCAATTCCGACGCGTCTATACGATTGTAATCTGAGTTTTCTTGTTGAGACATAGCCTGTCCGTATCTTTTTTTTGCATACAAAAAAGCGACATAATCCACGTTATGCAGACTGCCACTCTCATTGTCCCAAATAAAATGATAAGCTCTGTCGTGATAGCAGAAACTAAAAGCGTGTACCATTATTTGAAAGTTATTATTATATTAAAGGTTTTCTCGTTGCGTTGATCTTTTCGTCACGGTTTTTGCAGCTCTGATTGCCTACCGTGCAGGAAGTCTTGCATGCCGACTGGCAGCTGGACTGACATTCGCCGCAACCTACGTTGCCGCTTTTTCTCATAGAATTCGTAACGATGCTGTTGATATGTTTCATATATCCTCCGCTCTAATAATTTGATATTTATTATTTATATAATATAATATTTTAATAAAGATAGCAAGTGTTTTTTGCATTTAATTGCTCGGAAATATGACTAAACTCGTCAACTTTCTTTACCCTTTCGCACGTTGACGGTAAAAATACCGCTCAGCAGCCCCGCTATCAAACAGAAAATGACGTCGAACGCAGTCAGCGGATTCACCGCAAACGACCCGTTGATCAGCGAAAATATCAGATAGGATATCAATACGAAAAACAGTCCGATAATGCATCCTTTGAACAGTCCTTGTTTCCCCGATTTTATAGCCAAAAGCGTACCGAAAAATATGCTGATTATCTTCAAAAATATATTGACTATTTGAACGGCTTTTGCCGACAAATTGGCAAACTTGACGACAACTGCAAAAATTATCACCGTCAACAGCGATATCAATATCGCAAATAATATTCCCTTGAACATTTCAAAAAAATCTCTTTTATTAAGTTTAAGCGCCATATACACTCCTCCCGAATAAATTATATGACGCCTAAGTCTTAAATATTATTTATATTTGCAATCTCTCTTGGTATCACCCGTTTTTCTCGCAACGTCCGCATTGGGAGCATCCGTTGCATATCGGACGGCTTCCGCAATTGGCGCATCTTCCGATAAATTCCGCTCTATAACAATCTTCGTCTATCGGCAGCCCCAATCTATCCCGCAGATCGAATACCGTCTTTTTGCCGATAAATGACAGCCCCTCTTCGCCGGCGATTCTCGCCTGCAATAACTTGTCGCGCATACGGTAAGAGCGACCGTTCTTGACATAATGATTTCCCGTCTCGATAAAAGCAAACGTCACGTTTGAATCAACGCATTCGTCGTGAAGTCTCTTTACCCACTCGTAACGGCATTCTCTTGCTCCGTCGTAATTTTCGCCGCCGCATATAACTTGTTCTATAAATCCTTCTTCAAGATAGCGAGCAATAGAAATCTCACCTATCAGCGGCGCTGCCATGATTCCTTTATGCGCAAACGGCAAATCTCTCATTATTGGAATTCGCTCGTCCGCTCTCTTCTGATTTTCGCACGTAATATTGAAAAACACGTTTCCCCATCCGTCGCCCCAATCCGCCGGCAAACACTTCTCGACTCTCTGCGGACGCTTGGTCAGCAAGAAGAATTTGACGTCAGGCCGCTCGTATATCACGTTCCAAGCTTCCTCCCGCCACTCATCCGCCTGTTCTATAAAAAAATCCGAAGTCAAACAAACTCTGAGCGTTTCCCCGCTTTTGATATGAAACTGTCCTTTTCTGTTGCGCGAAAGCGGATAATACATGCTGTCGGTCTTTCTCACTTTAGAGCTGTCGCCGTTGCCGTGTATTCTGTCAAGATAATACATATAACAGTTTTCGCATCCCTCGCTGCATTTTATGCAGCCGTGCCAAGGATTCCATATATCTCGCATATCAATTCATCCGCTCTCATTTTGCAAAAATAGACGGTCAAACCCGTCTATTTTGATTTCTGATATCTATTGTTGCGTCAAATCAGTTTTTGAGCAAAGTTTCGTTGTCTTGTTTTTCCAAAGAATCTACGCTCTTGAAAGACTCGTCTTCGTCAATACCGTCTTTTTTATTCTTGGAAGACTTCTTGCTCTCGGCAAGCTTGTCCGCCTCCAAATCGTCCATAGCCGTTACTTCAGGCTTTTCCTGAATAGTCGTCACGCCCTCAGAATTTTTGACTGCTTCCAGCACAGTATAGATAGCCGACTTATCGATAACTACCATCATGCTTCCGTCGCCGTTGGCGCTGATGTCAAGCGTAAACGTTCCGTTGTTATTGTCAACCTTTCTTACGTCGCCTACAAAGCCACCAATGGTCTTGACTTTGGTGCCGACGCTAATGCTGTTCATCATTTCCTGAGCTTTTTTCTGTCTTTTTTTCTGCGGTATGATAGACATTGCGAACATACCTACCATAAGCACGACCAATACGACTATCATTATCCACTGATTACCGCCGAACAAACCGCCGCCGGCAGCATCTGCGCTCATAAATAAATTAAAATTCATATTTGCTCCTTATATACTTTATTTATACTTATTATCAAATAATAATTACACAGTAAATTCTACCTTATTAAGGCGGAAAATATCAAGCATTTTATTGCCTTAATTTATCGATTTTATAATTTATTTACAATGTCTTATATAATGGCGACTATAAATCAAAAGTTTTTAAGCGATTTTTCTCCCCCGTGTCCCCATTTGTAAGTAGAGGTAAATTCTCTGTAAAAATCTCCGAATCTGTCCTGCATGATCGCCTCTCGCATTTTCTCCATGAGGTTTGTCAAAAATCGGATATTGTGAATCGAAAGCAATTTCCCGCCCAAGATTTCGCCCGAATTAATCAAGTGTCGGATATATGCGCGTGAAAAATTGCGGCAACAATAGCAATCGCATTCCGCATCGACGGGATTGAAATCCTCTTTGAAAGCTGCATTGCGGACAGTGAGATTACCGTATTTTGTAAAAGCAGTGCCGTTTCTTGCCATACGTGTAGGCAACACGCAGTCAAACATATCAATTCCGCGCATAACGCCCTCTACAAGACAGTCCGGAGAACCTACTCCCATGAGATATCTCGGCTGATTGTCGGGATAATATTCCCTGAGAATATCCAACATTTCATACATAACGGGTTTGGGCTCGCCTACCGAAAGACCGCCGATAGAAAATCCGCATTTGGCATATTCTATCGTGCGCTTGGCGCTCTCGACTCTCAAATCTTTATACATATTTCCTTGAATTATTGGGAAAAGCATCTGTTGTGGGTTTTTATGCGCCTTTACGGAACGGTCCAGCCAATCGAGCGTCCTGTGCATTGCGCCTTTTGCATATGCGTAATCCGTATCGCCGTCAGTACACTCGTCGAACGCCATGATTATATCTCCGCCGAGTTTATTCTGCACTGCAATTGATTCTTCCGGTCCCATATAATGCCTTGATCCGTCTATATACGAAGAAAAAGTTACTCCTTTTGGAGTGATTTTTCTCATCTTGGAAAGCGAAAAAACCTGAAATCCGCCGCTATCGGTCAAAATCGGTTTGTTCCAATTCATAAATTTATGAAGTCCGCCCGCTTTTTCTACCAAATCCGCGCCAGGTCTCAGATACAAATGGTAGGTATTGGCAAGCACTATTGTTGCCTTTGCGTCCTCAACGTCGGCAGGCGTCAGCGCTTTGACGGTAGCATTTGTACCCACGGGCATAAATACGGGAGTATCTATGATACCGTGAGGCGTGGTAAATCTGCCTACCCTTGCTCCCGATTGCTTGCATACTTTTATCACTTCATACTTAAAATTTTCCATATAACAACCTTTTTAGATTAAATAATACAACCGCGACACAGAGATTGAACTCGCAACTCGACTATCTATTGCGATATTTATAATATTAGACATACGTCCCGCATTTTA
This sequence comes from uncultured Clostridia bacterium, assembly GCA_947246685.1. Taxonomy (GTDB): domain Bacteria; phylum Bacillota; class Clostridia; order Christensenellales; family UBA3700; genus RACS-045. The sequence continues at coordinate 296,273 of CAMXSN010000001.1, forward strand.
ACTGGAAGCAGGACTGCGCGTTTTAGAGCCGAGAAAGACAAGGCGCGCGAGGAAACCCCGAATGAGTTTACTACGCGCAAATGACTGAGTGTTGCCACGGCGCAACGCCGTATTTCGACGGCTATAAGACGAGCATCGCGTCTCCGAAGGAAAAAAATCTATACTTCTCTTCAACAGCCGTCTTATATAACTCCAAAGTCTTTTCTCTGCCTATAAGCGCGCTGACAAGCATAATCAGCGTTGATTCGGGCAAATGGAAATTGGTGATAAGACCTTTGACGACTTTGAAACGATAGCCAGGATAGATAAATATCCGAGTATCGCCTTTCTGCGCTTTGACTAATCCGTCTTCACCGACGGCGCTTTCCACTACGCGCACCGAAGTAGTGCCGACACAAATTACTCTACGCCCTTCGATCAAAGCTCTGTTGATAATATCTGCGTTAACGTCGTCAACCTCAAAATATTCGCTGTGCATTTTATGCGCGAGTATATTCTCTTCCTTTACGGGTCGAAACGTACCCAATCCGACGTGTAACAGCACCTTGGCGATCTCAACTCCGCTGTCGGAAAGCTGTCGGAGCAATTCGGGAGTAAAATGCAATCCTGCGGTAGGAGCCGCGGCTGAGCCGTCTATCTTGCCGTAAACCGTCTGATATCTGCTTTTATCTTGCAATTTTTCCGTTATGTACGGCGGCAAAGGCATATTACCGATTTGTTCGAGTATATTCTCGAAGACTCCGTCAAATATAAATTTTATGAACCTAATCCCCTCTTCGCCGTATCCCGTTACCTCGCCCTGCATAGCTCCGAAATCCAGTCGCGTGCCGATTTTAAGCTTTTTTGCAGGTCTTGTGATGCATTCCCAAGTATCGTACTCCCTGCGTTTTAACAGCAACACTTCCGTATTCCGTTCTATCGTCTTGTCCGTCCTAGGCAAGCGCGTAGCAAATATCCTCGCCGGAATAACTTTGGTGTTGTTGATCACTAGCACGTCGCCAGCCCGCAAATAATTCTTGATATCAAAAAAATGTCTGTGCTCGACAGCGCCGTCGCCGCGACGGTAAACCAACATCCTGGACGCGTCTCTGGGTTCTATAGGCGTCTGCGCAATCAATTCTTTGGGCAGATCGTAATAAAAGTCGCTCGTCCTCATTATTTTTTGTCCTCTTGATCCAACATAGACAACTGTTCGTAAGCGAGTTTGTTGGCTTTGCGTCCGAAATGCGCATAAGCGTCGGGCAGGCAAATCCGTCCTCGCGGCGTGCGCGCAATAAACGTTATCTGCATAAGATACGGCTCGTAGACGTCCTCTATCGTGCCGGCGTCCTCTCCTATCGACGCCGCCAGAGTGTCCAATCCCACCGGTCCGCCGTTGAATTTGTCAATTATCGTAAGAATTATCTTGCTGTCGATATTGTCAAGTCCCAATTTATCGATTTCCATTTTTCCAAGCGCTATATCGGCGACTTTCTCGTCTATCACGCCCTCGGCAAGCACTTCGCTGTAATCGCGTACTCTCTTCAATATCCTATTGGCAATTCTCGGAGTTCCCCTGCTTCTTCTGGCAATTTCATACGCGCCGTCCTCTGTAATCTCAACATTGAGAAGTCCGGCGCTTCTCGTAACTATACTTGCAAGTTCTCTCGGCGAATACATTTCCAATCGGCAATTTACTCCGAATCTATCCCTGAGCGGAGACGTCAGCATGCCGGCTCTCGTCGTTGCTCCGATAAGCGTAAACTTGGGCAGCGACAGTCTTATACTCCTTGCGCTTGGACCTTTGCCGACCATAAAATCCAAAGCATAATCTTCCATTGCGGGATATAACACTTCTTCTACGTTGCGATTTAGTCGGTGAATTTCATCGATAAACAATACGTCTTTTTCGTTAAGATTGGTCAATATTGCTGCGAGGTCCGCAGCCTTTTCTATCGCAGGTCCGGAAGTTATCCTTATTTGCGATCCCATTTCGCCGGCTATAATATGAGCAAGCGTCGTCTTACCTAAGCCCGGGGGGCCGTACAGCAACACGTGATCGAGAGCCTCGTCTCTGGCAACAGCGGCTTTGATATAAATGTCCAAATTTTCTTTAATCTTATCCTGACCGACGTAATCGGACATATTCTTAGGTCGCAGCGAATTCTCGCTGTCCCCCTCGCCCACTCCCTGCATAGAGGACATAAACCGTTCTTCTTCGTCAAAAAATTCCATTATCTGTCAAAACTCCTTAGTGCCAATGTGATTATGTTCTCCAATTTATCGCTCTTAGTTCTCGCAATCGAAACTGCTTTTGCCGCTTCGGTTTTTGATATTCCCAAAGAGACGAGCGCAAGCACGGCGTCGTTGACTACCTCGTCTTTGGACGCATCTTCTCCGCTGAGCAATCCGAAAAATCCGTCCGAACTTTCACTTTCTCCAACAGCGGAAATTTTCTCTTTAAGCTCCAATATGATACGTTCGGCTGTCTTTTTACCCAAGCCTTTAACTTTGGCGAGCGTCTTTGCGTCGCCGTTGACTATCGCAATCGCCAAACTTTGCAGGTCGATACCGGACAAAATCTGCAATGCCGTCTTAGGCCCTACTCCGCTGACGCTTATCAAATTGACAAACATCGCTTTTTCTTCCTTGCTGTAAAAACCGTACAGGCTCATCTCGTCTTCGGCAACTTTGAGATAAGTATAAGCCGTGACAACTTCGCCTTTTTTAGCAAAAGCGGCAAGCGTATTTGCCGACACGCCAAGTTCATAGGCAATTCCGTTGTTTTCCAACACTACTTTGCCTTCTTCATAAAAAACAACTTTTCCGCTGATAGAATAGTACATAAAAATCCTTATAAACCGAGACCGTTTGAAACTTAGTTATCTGATACCGAAAAGTCCGCCCAATCTGGCTGTCTGACCGTGAGTAAGCGCAACAGCAAGTCCGTCAGCGGCGTCGTCGGGTTTTGGCACGGCTTTGAGATTGAGCAATCTCGTGACCATATACTGAATCTGTTTTTTCTCCGCCTTGCCGTATCCCGTCAAAGCTTGTTTTATCTGCAACGGCGTGTACTCGTACATCTTCAATTCTTTCTGACGGCAAGCAAGCAGAATAACTCCTCTCGCCTGAGCGACGTTGATGCCCGTGGTGATATTGGTGTTGAAAAACAACTCCTCTATAGCTATGCAATCGGGCTTAAATCTGTCGATAAGCGAGATTATGCCGTCATAGATCTTATTCAACCTAGTCGGCACAGTATCTTCTTTGGGAGTATTGATAACTCCGCAGTCGATGGGACGGTAAGAGCCTTTCTGCGCGGCTATCACGCCGTAACCGACTATCGCCAAACCGGGGTCGATACCCAAGATAATCATTTACGTATCTCTCCGTGACCTGTAATCACGTATTTTTCGCTTGTCAACTGTTCCAATCCCAATGGACCTCTGGCATGCAACTTTTGCGTGGAAATACCTATTTCCGCTCCGAATCCGAATTCAAATCCGTCGGTAAACCTCGTGGACGCATTGGTATATACGCAACCGGCGTCGACAGCCGTCGTAAATACGTCCATAATCTTTTCGTCGCGAGAAACTATCGCTTCGCTATGCTTCGTACCGTTGGCGTTGATTCTATCGATAGCTTCGGTATAATCTTTGACTATCTTAACGGTAATCACGTAATCTTCGCGTTCGGTCTTATAATCCTCTTCTTTAGCGGGAATAACGCCGTCGGCATATTTTTGAACTTGTTCGTCGCCGATTATTTTGCAACCGCCGTCTTGCAGCGATTTAAGCATATCGGGCAGGAATTCGTCGGCAATCGCCTCGTCTACGAGCAACTGCTCAGCCGCGTTGCATACGGAAACTCTCTGCATCTTGGCGTTGTATACGATAGCTTTAGCCATATTCAAATCGGCGCTCTTCTCTACGTAAACGTGACAGTTGCCGCCCGAAGACGCAATCACCGGTATTTGAGAATTCGCCAACACGAATTTCTTGAGTCCGTCGCTGCCTCTGGGAATTACCACGTCGATATATTTTGCCTGCTGCAACATATCGTAAGTAGCCTGTCTGTCAACGTCGTCGACAAAGCCTATGATATCCTTGTCCAATCCCAACTCGCCTATAGCCCGACGGATTATATCAAACAGCGCTCTGTTGGTATTGATAGCCTCTTTGCCTCCTTTGAGTATTACACCGTTGCCCGATTTAATACAAAGGCTTGCCACGTCGACCGTGACGTTGGGGCGGGATTCGTAAATCACGCCTATAACGCCCAGCGGCGCTCTGACTTTCTTGATACTAAGACCGCTCTCGACCGTCCATTCTCTGACAATCTTTCCCACAGGATCTGCAAGTTCCGCCACCTGTCTAACTCCCTCGGCCATCAGCGCTATCCTTGCGTCCGTCAACGCAAGTCTATCTATCATCGCTTCGGAAAGTTTGCCTTTGGCGTTCTCTATATCCAACGCGTTGATCTTTTTTATTTCTTCCGCGCTGTTTTCAATCATGTCAGCTATCGCGCCGAGTATTTTGTTTTTTGTCAAGCTGTCGTAGAGCGACAGTCTGTAAGTTGCGTTTCTGACTGCGCAACAGACTTTTTCTATATTCTCCATAATTCACCTCGGGATATCAAACCTCGTCTTCTTCGTCGAGTTCGGCATTGTGATAGACGTTCTGAACGTCGTCATTGTCCTCAAGCATATCCAAAAGTTTGAGCACTTTAGCCTCTGCGTCTTTATCGGGTTTGACAGTGCTGTTGGGGATTCTGTCGACCTGAGCGGAGAGAATTTTAAGATTTCCCGCTTTCTCGACAGCCTCTCTGACCTCTCCCAAAGACGCGGGATCGGTATAAATCTCGAATATGTCCCCGTCGTTGAGTATATCGTTGGCGCCGCAATCGAGCGCAGTCATCATAACTTCGTCTTCGTCTACGCCTTCCCCGTCCACTACTATTACGCCTTTTGTCTCAAACATATAGGATACGCAACCGCTCGTGCCCATAGCTCCGCCGCATTTGTCGAAATGATGACGTATGTCTCCTGCAGTACGATTTTTGTTATCGGTCAAAGTCTCTACGATAACGGCGACGCCGCCTGCTCCGTAGCCTTCGTATACGTTCTCTTCGTAATTGACGGCATTGAGTTCTCCGCTCGCCTTTTTGATACCTCTTTCGATATTGTCGTTGGGCATATTGTTGGCTTTTGCCTTGGCAATGACGTCTCTCAGTCTCGCGTTTGAATTGGGATCGGGTCCGCCTTGCTTAACCGCGACGGCAATCTCTCTGCCTATCTTTGTGAATACGCTTGCTCTCTTTGCGTCACTCTTGCCTTTTTTATTTTTTATGTTCGCCCATTTGCTATGTCCAGACATAACTACCTCCGAATATTAAATTACATAATTAATATTATAATATTTAATATATTTTTGCAAGCAATTTTGCAAGCCGTGGAAAAATTAGCGAAATATATCAAAATCGCATTGAAAATAAAAAAGCAGGCTTTCGCCTGCCTGACCTTTCCGTAAGATATTCAATGTCTGTCAAGATAAGATTGAAGTATTATCGTCGCGGCAATTTTATCTATCACTTTTTTTCGTTTGTCTCTGCGCATACCGCCCTCTATAAGCATTTCTTCTGCAACGACGGTAGTTAGACGCTCGTCTTCATAATCGATTTTTGCGTCGATAAGAGGTTGAAGATTTTCGGCGAATTCCCTGGTCTTGAAAACTCTCTCTCCCTCTGTTCCGTCCATATTGAGCGGAAGACCGAATACTACGACGTCTACTTTGTACTTTTTGGTCAAGTCGGCGATATATTGCAAATCTCTTTGCAAATCCGTCCTTCTGTAAGTCTCTAACCCGCTAGCTATAATGCCGCTTTCACTGAGCGCTATGCCCGTGCGGATGTCTCCGAGGTCTATTGCCAAATATTTCATAAGATAATTATCCGACAAAAATATAAATATGTCAAGCAATAGCGCGGCAGTTGCCCGCCGCGCTTGTAATGGTCGTTTTGTCGTCATTCTATCTTTTCATAAAGTTCGTCTGTTTTATTTTTGTAGACGGCTGTTACGATGATATAATATAAAAAGCTTACCAGCGCGCTCACCGCTACGTATATCAGCGACAGCAAATATCTGTTGATAGGAATAAATCCAACTCCGATACAGATAAACATTATTCCGAATCCCGGTATACAGCTGACGAGCATAGGAATCACCGAAGAAAAATTATTTTTGACTATCTCTTTTATGTTCTGCCAATGGATATTGGGATTTTTCAAATCTCTGTAGACGCAGAACTTAATGACCGCATACGAATAAAACATATTCGATGCAAAGAGCCCAAATACTTGCAACGCGTTAGCGCCGTCGGTGAAAGCAAAACTCAACGTCGACAGAACTATTGTAATAGCCGAGAACGTGTATCCGACGACAATCTTGGACTGCACAACGTCCTTTGCGCTCACGGGAAGCGTTTTGGCGATCATCGCCCCCTCGCCGTCTTTTGAGAAAGCAAGAATACTCGGCACGTTGCTGCTAGTCATTAATTTGAGCACAATTTCTGCAACGCCCAACGCGACGAACGGTCCGGCGTGAGAATTCATTTTGCAAAGGAAAAATATCAGAATAGGGGGCAAAATCATCATTATTCCTGACTGAATAAGCATGGTGTTATTTTTAAGAATGCTTGAAAATTCCTTTTTTATCAGCGCGTTTTTGACGGAATTTTGCTTGACGTCTTTAGCTTTCCTCGACGACGCTTCTGCAGAGCCGTTCTCAAATACGCTTGCTGACAAACTCTTATACTGCCATATCGCAAGCAAACTGCCTATCGCCGCCAATGCCAGAACTATCCCGATAAACGCCATCGCATATCCAAATGCCGGCGCGCCGGACATAGTCATCGCCTTGGCAAGGAATAGCGTATGGAAAGAGTACTGCCCTATCTTGGAAAACGACGGCAAAATCGCCTTGTAAATTTCGTTGATCATTTCGCTTGGGTTTTCGCTCTCTACCATACCGCTGCCCAAATCGCCGCTAGGTCCTGTCGACACGTTTCCAGATAGCAGTATCGGCAGATAAATCGCAACGTATATTGCCGCAACGAAAAGAATCGTTACCACAGCGCCCAATATAGGTCTTTTCTTGAAAAATTGCATTACTTTCATGATAGGATAAGACAAGATAGCAATTATCAATATCGCCATCAACGGCAACAACAACGTTGCCGGCAGTATCATTATCACAAATCCCGCGCTGACCGGCACTGAAGCGCTGACCATTGCGATTATTGCTACAATAGACATTGGAATGACCGTTATAACTGAAAAAATCAGTTCATACAGCAATATAGCAATGAGCTTTGCCCAAAAAATACTTACGGTCTTGACGGGCAACGTAAATAAAAATTCGTTGTCTTTACTGAAATACATAATATTGATATAAGCAAACAGTCCGAACACTATAGTTAGCACCTGACTGAGCAAAAATCCTACCGAAAGCACTTGAGCGAGATAACCCTCGGTAACCGCCGCTTTAACCAATCCGAACATACCAGCAAGCGAAAAAATATAAGGCAATCCAATGCCCATACTCAGTCCGACAAGCATTGCGATATATTTCTTTTTCTGTTTTTCGTCCTTAAAATTAGGGATCAGAGTGTTTTTGATCAACCTTTTTGTAAGCGCGCCGAATGCATTCATAAACTCACCCCGTCAAAAATTATCTATTTGGTCGCTGACTATCGGCGTGACGCGTACTTCCTGCGACTGCTGCGTTACGGAAAGGAAGAACTCCTCGAGACTGTTGTCTTCGTTACTTGCCCTTATCTCGTCCATAGAACCGCTGATCAACAGACGTCCTTTATCGATAATCGCCAATCTGTCGCACAGCTTTTCGACTACTTCGATAATATGAGAAGAAAATAAAACGCTGTTGCCCTCTCGGCAATGCTCTCTCATCAGTTCTTTGAGATTATAGGCGCTCTGAGGGTCGAGTCCCGTCAGAGGTTCGTCGAGAATCCAAAGCTTGGGATTGTGAATCAACGCGCCAATCACGCAAATTTTCTGTTTCATTCCGTGGGAATAACTGCCGACGGCTTTGTTAGCCACGTCGGAAAGTCCGAAAAGTTCGAGATATTTTTCCGCCCTTATCTTTCTGTCGTTGATTCCTACGCCGTAAATATCAGCCATAAAATTTATATACTCATTGGCAGTCATCGTCTCGTAAAGAAAATGATTGTCAGGCACGTAACCAATGCAGCGCTTTGCCTCTATGGGTTTTTCGTGAAAATCGTAGCCGCATATATTTACGTTGCCCTCTGTAAAAGGCAATGCGCCGACGATACATTTGATAGTCGTGCTTTTGCCTGCGCCGTTTGGACCGAGAAAAGCAAAAAGTTCGCCTTCTTTGACTTGAAGATTCAAATCCCTTACAGAATATTTCTCATTGCCTTTATATTTTTTACTGAGATTAGTAATCCTTAAAATATCACTCATTCTATTTCTCCTTGCGATTTTATACTTTAATTATAATCATGCGTCAATAACGCAGTCAATGCGATAATTTCTCCCGATTTGCAACAAATATGCAGATTTTACAAAAAAAGCAGAGGTATTCCCGCTGCTATGGCTGTTTGTTTTCTTGTTTATTGGCTTTTATCTCTTTTGCGCGTATGAGATATTTCTCGAATCCGTTGACCGAAGGCACGTAAAATTTTTCATCCTTAAGGCTGTCAGGCAAATATTGCTGATCCACCCAACCGCCGAAAGAATGCGGATATTTATAGCCAGATATCTTTTGCGCTTTATAATTGGTATCCATAAGATACGGAGGGACCTTATCGTCCTTTTTGGTCGCAACTACGTTCTCAACCGCATATTTTGCTGTGACCACACTGTTGGATTTAGGCGCTTCGCATACGTATATGATAGCGTTGTACATAGGGATTTTACCTTCGGGCAGTCCTATATTTTTATATGCTGTCATAGCCGACACTGCAATCACGAGAGCTTGCGGATCCGCCATTCCGACGTCTTCGCTGCTATGCACTACGAGCCTGCGCAAAATCAACATAGGATCGCATCCCGCAGAAATAAGTCGCTCCGCCCAATATAGAGCCGCGTCGCTGTCGCTACCCCGCAGAGACTTGCAGAAAGCCGAAAGCATATCGTAATACATACTTTCGTCGATACTCATAGATTTTTTCTGAGACGATTGCTCAGCAACTGTCAAATCTATCGATATCCGTCCTTTGTCGCCCTTCGGAGTACTCTTGACCGCCAATTCCAACGCGTTGAGAGCATTGCGAAGATCTCCGTCGCTCGCCCACACAAAATGATCCAAAGCCTCGTCGGAGGCATCGACGTCATAATTTCCCAATCCTTTGGTCTTATCGGACAACGCTCTGACAAGAGTCGACTTGATATCTTCGTCGGAGAGCGGTTTGAATTCGAATATCCTGCATCTTGACACTATTGCCCTGGTCATAGACACAAACGGATTCTCCGTTGTGGAACCTATAAACACTATATGTCCTTTTTCTATTGCCTCGAGCATGCAGTCGGACTGCGCCTTATTCCACCTGTGACATTCGTCGAGAAGAAGATACGTCCTGGTGCCGTATCTCTCCTTGTCCAATCTGGCGTCTTCAATGACCTTTTTTGCATCGGAAATACCCGAAGAGACCGCATTGAGTTTTACAAAGTTAGAGCGCGTCGTGTTGGCGATGATATTTGCCAAAGTCGTCTTGCCGCAACCGGGAGCCCCGTAGAAGATACAGCTCCCGAGCGAATCCGTCAATATCGCGCGGCGCAATAAACTGTTTTTCCCCACGATATGGCTTTGACCGACGAAATCATCCAAAGTCGTCGGTCTCATCCTTTCCGCAAGCGGCGCATTGTCCTTGTGAATAATATCAAACAAATTCATATTGTAATTATATTATATATGCGCACGCAAAGTCAATTAAATGCCTATCTGAAAACCACCTTAATTTGACGTCTTCCCAAATCCTCTTTGAGCGTAAGCGCCATATCGCCTTTGCACAAAATTCCGTCGACTTCGACACCGTCCTCAGAGCCTTGAGAGTAAGTTATCGTGTATATACTGCCTTTATATCTATAAGTCAGTTTGACGTCCTGCCAATCTTTGAGTTTCGGCTTGGCAAAGCAAATTCTGCCGCTCGATATAGTAATTCCGAGAAAATCCCTGATAATAGTATCGTATAGCACGCTTGCCGAACCCGTATACCAACTCCATCCCATTCTGCCGTAATTATCGGCGTTGGTATAGACGTCGCCCGCAAGCACGTAAGGTTCTCCCTTGTATTCTTCGGCGAGTTTTTCATCGCAATTCTTGGCAACGGGATTTATCATATTGAGAAGATCGTGCGCGTCGAAAGCTCCCTGATCATTGATGATTTCCGCGTCAGTAATTGCCGCGGCTTTGACGTACCAAGCAGCCGCGTGCGTATATTGTCCTCCGTTTTCTCTCACTCCCGTCGGATACGAGGAAATATAGCCGTAATATCGCTCTTTTGTCTGCGCCGGAGCCAATAATCTGATAATTCCGTTGTCTCCATCGACGAGATGCGATACCGCCTGCAATGCAGATTTCTGCGTTTGAGAAGAAGATATATTGGCAATTACACTCCAACTTTGGCACAGCAGATCGTGCGTAAAATGAGGCGAATCTATTACGCCCAGCCGCTCGCCGCCGTCGGTAGTAGCCCGCATAAAATAACCGTCTTTGACGCATTTGTCGAGAGCGAGCTGCAAGTTTTCGATATGAGCCAAATAGCTTTGCCGTTCGTCAAAATCGAGATATTTGACAAAATTTCTCAATATGCGAACCATAAACATGCTCAGCCAGACGCTTTCGCCCTTGTTTTGCATGCCGATTTCATTGAGCGCATCGTTCCAATCTCCGCCGCCGATTAATAATAGTCCGTTGTCGCCGTATTGAAGCGTCGCGTCGATCGCCCTTCTGATATGAGAAAGCAAACTCTCTCCCATAGCGCTCTTTTCGGGCGTCTCCAATCTTGCCTCTTCTCCAATCGGCAGAGGCGCCGATATAAGATACTTAGCAATGCAGTTGAGGATAGATTTATCGCCCGTAAAGTCTATATATTCAAACGTCAATTGCGCCAAGAAAAGTCTGTCGTCTCTTATCTGAGTTCGAACGCCGAAACAATCGCCGTGCCACCAATGCTGCACGTCGCCTTCGAGATATTGATGCTCGGCAGAAAGCAATATATGATCTTTAACGCGTTCGGGACGGATATATAGCATAGTCTGCATATCTTGCAACTGATCTCTGAATCCAATCGCGCCGCCCGCCTGATAATAACCGCATTTGCCGTTGATCCTGCTTGACACCACCTGATAAGGCAGCCATTTATTGAAAAGCAAATCCAAATTCTCATCTTTTGAACATAGTTCAAATCTGTTAAGCGTGTCGAATTTTGTTCTTTGTTCAAATATTTTGACGTCCAATGCGTTTATATCCAGATTTTGCAGATGTCCGTAATCTTCGGATATAATAATGCGAACGTTGATCTTTCTGCCGCTAAGCTCGTCCGTCAACAGCGCATGCGAAGCATTGTAGTAGTTGCACTTGCCCTCTCGCAATCTAATTGCTCCGTTCAAGGATTGCATATGCTCACGTCTTGCAATGAGTTTACAATCGACGTCGGTTCTTATAAATACGCTGCGATTATTGAACGCGTTGGTAATTTTTATCGTACGGGAGTCGATTTGTTCATCGAAAATCATCTGCCGATGGGGAATATCCGACATCATAGCGTCAAGTCTGAATAGCACCTTAGTACTGATATTACCCTTTTCCTTGACAAGTTCTAGCGATAGCGTCTTAGCCTTGCCGTCGCCTATTAATCCCTCTTGCAAGCAAAATTGAATATCGTTCAATTTCCCTTCAAATGAAGTACATCCGATGGAATGCCGCACAAAACCGCCCTTGACCAACTTGTTAATCCGGCGATATCCATCGAGATATATATACAGTTCTTCGCAAGGTGAATCAAATACGGGATTGTTTTCCCATAGCGTAGTACGGTTGAGATTGCTGTTGCCGAAATAGTCGAATCCGCCTCCGTTGTCCGTGACTACGAATCCACCGCATTCGGCGCATATCACGTTAGAATAAGGCAACGGCGGAGTGCGGTCGACAACGTAATTACCGTCGGCGTCAAAGCCGCCGCTACCGCATTTTTTTACTATCTTTTTATCCAATTCGCCGTATATCAAAGGAGTATTTGCAATCTCTTCAAACCCGTCTATATTTAACTCAGGCAACGTTATTTCCACTTTTTCCGAACCGTCTTTATTGCCCTTTTCCGGCTTGACGTCAACAACTGCAAAAGCATTTGCCTTGATTATTGATACCGTACCGGCGTCCATTCCGTCCAAACGCAAAAACCTTATGCACTCCAAATCTAGAATATCCCCTACGTTCGTCAAATCTACAAATGATTTGAGAGCGCGTTCATTGTCGCCGTCTTTAGCCCAATAGGCTATTACCAGCGTATGCTTTACGGACGCCATATTCAGATAGATAGTCGCATAGACAAGATTCCTAAGCGTTTCGTCTTGATTATAGTAGGCAAAATATACGTATTTTTCCGCCTTGTTCAAAGACATTGGCAAACGATCCTGAAAATTATTCGCCATTTCCATTAGCTTGTCTCTGTCGTACGGTCTGTAAACGATATTAGAAGCAATCCTGCATATTAATTCGCTTATCTTCTCATTTCTTTGATATTTGTAAGTCTTAGACAGCAAAGTCAATCTTGCGCTTTCGTAAGAATATTTTGCAAAATCAGCCATTCTGCACTGTTCGACGTTGCTTTTCAGCGCGTTGATATCGCTGTCGTAAAACTTTACACACAGAATTTCCCTTTGCGAATTGGCTCCTACCTCGATTTCACCGACAAATCCGAGACACGGATTGAGCACGTCGCCTACCGATACCCCATAAGGTTTTTTCCCTTCAAATATAATCGGATCGGTAAAAGTTCGGTTTCTACCTATAAAATTAAAAAGATTGCTCTCATAACGCACGTTGTCCATTCCTAACACCGTCAAAGACGAATAGCAGTCCCCGTGGTAACTTCTTGACGTACGCTTGGCTATAAGCGTATCCAAAGCCGAGTCGTATGAAGTCGATACGAACATATCGTTGAATGCGGGATGAGAAAACAGCGCGCCGTAATCGGTCAGCGCAACTTCCTCGCAGTAACCGCACTTGAATATCTTGGGCGCATTGTCATTATTGGTCAAAGTGACTTTTCTCACTTCGCAATTTGCGTTCTGCGGTATATACACGCTCATAGCGCATGCTCTGTCAATATTTTCAAATTCGCTGACAAAGGGCTTGAAAGTAAACGTGCAGTTATCTTTTCTAAACGGCGCATACGTCGGAGAAAAGAGTTCTTTTCCGTCGCTGATATAAAAGAATCCGCCTTTATTGTCGTACGCATTCCAAGTAAATTTGTTGAGATATTTTCCCTTGGAGAAAGAATATCCGTTGCCGTATGAATCCGTAATGCAAGAATAATGTCCGTTGGTCAAAGCATTGACTCTCGGAAAAACCTTGCACTCTCCGCGCATTCTGTAATCATTGGTATTGCCGTCGCTGTAAACGAAATCAAATTTTTTGGTCTTTTTGCTCTTGGAAGTCGGTATCTGCTCTTCGAGCAAAAGACTTCCTCCGTCCATAGCTCTGTCGCTCATAAATAAGTCGACAAGATAATTGTCAAACAGCGTGTTGACGATACTGCACAGCGTCATGCCTTGATGGTGCGCCATTAAGGTCGCAACAAGGTCGTCGCCGCCTGTATAGTCAACGGCTTCATACATACCCATATTGGTCAGCAAACCGCGATTGGTCAGCTCTTGCAAATTATCCGCGGCTTTTCTCGGAGCATATTTCAGCGCCAATGCCGAAGCATAAGGGCTGATCACACACCTCTCGTTTGACGCGCTCAAACTGATACTGCTGACGCCAAAAGCGGCGTATTTGTATTGATTTTCTTCATTAAACTCATAGTAACAGCTTTCGCTTATACCCCAAACGCCTTTACATCTTGCCTTAGACATGATTTTTACAGCATTTTTGATACTGACGCTGAGCAAGCTTCCTTTACAATCGCGCAGAAAAATCTGCGGCATAAGATATTCGAATGCCGTGCCTGACCACGATACCAATGTGTTTCCTCCGATCTTGACGATATTTCTCGCCAGACCGTTCCAATAGCGCGTATCGGAGTTTATACAGGAAGCAATATAACATAGCGTTCTCGACTCGGAAGCCAGCATATCGTAATGCCCTTCGAATTTTTCTTCGGCTTTGTTGTATCCGATATGGAACTTACCTTTTGCCCCGTCGAACAACGCGTCGAAATCAACTGCGGCGATGAGCTCCGAAATACGCTTGTATAACGTATTGTCAGCGTCTTTGACGAATTGCTTTACCGTTATCAGACAGGCTATAAAATTACCGCTGTCAACGCTTGATACAAAATATGGATATAACGGTTTATGCGTGGCAAGCGAATACCAATTATAAAGATGACCTTTGTATTTATCCAGTCTCTCAACCGTATCAATTTGATCGGACAGCGCGCTTAGACACGCCGATATATCGGTCTTGCCCAATTTATAAGCGCAAATCGTATACATCAACGAAAAACCTATATTCGTAGGCGAGGTAAAAGAATTAGCGCCTTTTTTGGGAAAAATCTGATAATTATCGCATATCAAGCGGTTATCCTTGAGATTGCGTTCAAAAAATCCGCAAGTCTTGTCCGCCAACTCGCAGAGAAATTTCCTATCCTCTTCATTGCTTACTTTAACGCCGCCGTCTCGCTCGCGTGCTGTAAAATACGTCAAATTTGCAATTACGATATATAGTGCAAAATAAGCGAGTATATATATATTCGTATAAAAAATAGCTCCCAAAATTATGGACAAAATACAACTTATCAAAATCATCTGCACGTGTTTTGAATACCCGCTTGCGCGTTGAGACGAATAGAAAGTTTTCCAGTCCAAAAGCGTTTTTCTTGCAAAGACCAGCTTGTAGATCATCTTAAGCCACAGCATTATACTCTCTGTCGCATAAAACGGCAGCATGACGAATTCATACAACATCGTCGCGATTTCGCCGAAAAGCTGTCTGACAACGTAAACGGTTCGCTTGTCGTAATTCAAAGCGTTGAGACACAGTCCGAAACGTATTAGCCAAACCGCAAGTTCGCTTATCGAAAAAGCAATAAGTAACAGCGGATTTGCGCTGAGCGCAAGCGTAGCTAAAATTGCCAATCTATATACCGGCAACACTGTTCTGACTACGTTATACGCCATAACGTATCTGTAAAAAGGCTGACTAACTTTTGAGGAAAAGATATAAGGCATTAACAGCAAATCGCCTCTCTGCCATCTGTTTTCCCTAACGTTGTGGCTGACAAACGTCTTCGGCGCGTCTTCATAGGTCGGTATCGCAAGACTTCCTGTCGAGACGATCGCGCCTTCGATAATATCGTGGCTCAAAATTCTGTTTTCCGGCAATTTTCCCTCAATTTGACGAACGTATTCGTCAAGTCTGTAAATACCTTTGCCGCAATAAATCGCATTGCCGGATATTTTGTAATAGAAATCTCCGTAATTACAGTATCCGTCTACGCCGCTGTCGGACTTATATCTACCCGACCAAGCCGTCGTCAAAGATGATAGCCTATATCGGGAACGGAACGTCATGAGCGTATATTTCTTGTTGAGCGGATGAAGCATCGTGTTGACCGCCTGCTTTATTCCGCCGGGCAAAACCGTATTATCTTCGTCAAGAAGCAACACAAAGTTAGGCTTTTTCTGTTCCCTGAGCACGTAAGCAAATTTGCCGTAATTTCCGTCGCTCAATGCCTTGTTCAACGCGTCTGTAGCGCCTCTTTTCCGCTCGTATGCTTTCCATTTTCCGTCGATATAAACGCGTTTTCTTACAAAAACGTTAATATCCGGAAATTCTTTCATTGAGTCGAATATCCTTATTATTTCTCCGTCGCGCTCATCCACTTCTTTGTCAGACGCATTCAAATCAACAAGAAGCGCATACTCGAGCATATCGTCTTTGTTCGATTTTGCCAAAGCCAATAAGTTTTCGCAGGCTTCTTTTGCCTGACGTACTGACGAGATATATTCGTTTTTTACGACTAGGGTTCTACCTTCTTCCGGCAGATCGATATAATTCATCGCCGACACGTTTCTAGATGGCAACAGCGTGTCGATTATAAGCGATACCACAAATTTGGCGGGCGGAATCGAGACTATCGGCATAAGCACGCCCATAAGTATCATAAGTCTCCAATCTTTGAGAAACACGACGCTCAGCACAGTAAACGTCAACGACAACAGCGCGATTACGATGGCATACAGCCTTTGATCGCCTTTGGTAGTGGGTTGTTTGAGCACCGAAGGCGTGATTGAGTGTATATGTCCTTTTATCGCATATCTGTAATCGTATATTATCTCTCCGAAATGCACGTTGTATATCTTGGCAAGTTCCATGGCGGATTTTGTGACCGACCTTTCGCTCGCTCCGTAAAGCGACGACAGTTTGCTCACTGCGTTGATATATGCGTATTGCGAACACATATCCATATTTCTGTAAATCTCATCCTGAGCCATGATGGAATATATTGGACAAAGCTGCAAAGTAAACTTTTCGCTGAAGATATCTTCCAAACGCTTCATAGACGATATACAATTAGAAATCAATACGCTGAAATCAACCAGATTATTGGAAAAAGACACGTCGATATTATCGGGATTAATATCATTGATTTTGTAAAAATATTTCTCGTCAAGATATTTTCCCGCATGTTTGAAATAATAGAGATACGCGTCGTATTTGCAAAGTCTTCTAACGGGTTCGAGATCTCCTTCGGCATGTCTTCTCAATTTCTCAAGCATGACTATCTCTTCGGATACCTCGGCTATCTTCTCTATCAGCGCGTACGCCAGCGCCTTGTTGATGTTGAGCACTTCTTCGTAATGCAACGGAGTATAATCGTTGAACATACTTACCGTCTGCCTGACGGACTGAGCGGTAACGTTGCAGTTGGAAGATGAGACCATAAATCTTGCAAGCTGAATAATTCTCACGTTATTCTTCTTATGCGCAAGCCTGCTGAACACCTTATAATCGCTCTGCTTGACGTTGATCGTAGCCGAGTAATAATTCTCATAAAGCCACTTTTCGCACTCGTAAAGAGGTCGCGATTTGGCGACCTTGCCCAATACTGTCTTGTAAGCTTTTTTTATCTTGGACAGATATGCGTTGATATTTGGGATAGAACCGACAATTTCGCCGCTTCTCAAAGAAATGGCAAGTCTTTTGACATTGTCCTGCAAGTCCTTTTCGCTCATTGAAGACACGGAGCTCTCTCCTCGCTCGCTCCTCTTGGCAAACAGGATAATCAATATCAATATAATAAACATAATAGAAATCGCTGCGTACAACATACATTTATTATTGTCAGATAAAACGCGATTTAATCATCAAAAAGAGTAAGAAAAATACGCCGTGACGGGCGTATAATTGCAAGACAGTCTGTAAGCCGAGTTCTGTATTGGACTATCATCTGTCTAGACGCATCGTTACCGATGCGTTCAAGCGATTTTCGCGACAAGCAGGCTACTTATAGTCGCTTTCTCTTGCACCGAGTGGGGTTTACATGGCTCCCCGAGTTACCTCGGGGACGGTGGGCTCTTACTCCGCCTTTCCATCCTTACCTGCTTGCGCAGGCGGTCTATTTCTGTTGCACTTTCCTTCAAGTCGCCTTGACCGGTAGTTAGCCGGCACTCTGCCTTGCGGTGCTCGGACTTTCCTCATCCCTTATAAGGTCTGCGATAGTCTGGCTGTCTTGCCTGCAAATTATAACACAGCCGGCGTCGATTGTCAACGGCTGTCACAGGAACAGTTTTTCTTTGGTCATATACGCTTTTAATTTGGCAAGCACTTTTGTCTCTATTCTCGACACGTACGATCGAGATATCCCGAATATCTTCGCCACCTCTTTTTGCGTCAGAGGCTCGTTTCCGTTGAGACCGTATCTCAAAGAAATTATCTGATATTCTCTCTCGGAAAGCTGTTTTTTGATTATCTCCATCAATTTCTGCGAAGTGTATTTGCTTTCGACTATCCCTATTACGCTTTCTTCATCCTGACTTATCAGATCGATAAGCGCAACTTCGTTGCCCTCTTTATCGTAACTGACCGGCTCGTAGAGAGATTTGTTGTTGAGATTTTTTTTGTTGGCTCTCCAAGTCATTAGGATTTCATTCTCGATACACCTCGCCGCATAAGTGGCAAACTGCGTGCCTTTATCGGGCGAATAAGTGTTGAGCGCTTTGACTAGACCGATAGACCCCACACTTATCAATTCGTCGTTGTCGTGATAATTCGAATACTTTTTCACCACGTGAACAACCAATCTCATATTGTGTTTTGCAAGTTCTTCTTTTGCCTCTTTGCTGCCGGCATACATCTCCTCTAATAGCTGCTTTTCCCTTTTGCTGTCCAAAGGTTTTGGGAATGCGTTCTTGTTGCTGATATAACCGCTGAATAAAAATACGTTGCCGAATAATGCCAAAAGTCCGGATAATAGCATATATAACTCCTCGAATTTACTATTAAATCCTATGCGGAATTTTGTCGTAAAATGACTTTGGGTAAACAAAAAAACTCGGACGCTATGAACGTCCGAGATAATTTTCCGTTGAAGTTAAAATTTATTTTTCGTTATTTTTGTCTTTAAGAATAGTATTGATTTCGCTCAACCAGCTCTCTATATCCTTAAATTCTCTATATACGGCGGCAAATCTTACGTAAGCGACTTCGTCGATTTTCTTAAGCCCTTCCATAACGTATTCGCCTATCTGAGCAGAGGTAACCTCTTCGTTGAGATTGTTCTGTATCTTACGCTCGATATCCTCTACAAGTTTGTCCACCTGGAACATCGGCACAGGACGCTTTTCGCAAGCTCTGAGAATTCCCGCTTTGAGTTTAGCCGCCGAGAATTGCTGTCTTGCGCCTGATTTTTTGACAACCATAACGGGAGCCGTCTCAATCGTCTCATACGTCGTAAATCTCTTGCCGCAACTCATACATTCGCGTCTTCTTCTGATAGAAGTACCCTCTTCGTTCTGTCGGCTGTCGACAACTTTACTGTCTATGCATCCGCAATAATTGCATTTCATCGTTCATAACCTCCGCAAGATTATTCGTATTATAATTATAAAACAAATTTGCGGCTTTGTCTAATATTTTCGCGAATTTGATTTTCGCGCCGATATTTCAGTAGTTAGCGTTGCTCAATCAACAATGGGGATTGACGGGAGCCACTTCTCCGTTGAGCTCGACCAAGATAGTGTCTTCGCCTATTTTTACGATGCAGCGCCACGGCACGAAAATACTCTCGCCCGCAGAAAAGCTCTTCATGAACTTTTTCTCTCCCGGCACAACTATGCCCAGTATATGCCCGTGCGAATTAAAATTGATATCTATAATATGTCCTAGTTTTTTGCCGTCGCAAATATTTACGACAACCTTTTCTCTCAATACGCAAAACGATAAATCTGCCATACTTTTCTCCTTCGTTAAATTTTATTCCGAAAAAGATAAAATATGACAGATTTTGTATCGTCCGATAAATTGGGGCTGTTAAATCATAGACATTCTTTAATTTTGCTCAACGCATTTTTTTCTAGACGGCTTACCTGAGCTTGAGAAATTCCTATCTTGCGAGAGATCTCCATCTGCGTTCTGCCGGAGAAATATCTGAGCGTGAGCACTTCTTTTTCTCTGTCGGGTAAATCGGCTATCGCCTCTCTGAGCGCGAGATTGGTCGACCATGCTTCTTCGTTCTGTTTTGTGTCGCCAAGCTGTTCCATAAGCAGCAAGCCGTCCTCTCCATCGTTGTAGACGCACTCCTGCAAGGATATCGTTTCGCTGACCGCGTCAAGCGCGCACACCACTTCTCTGACGGGCACGTCGATTTCGTTTGCAATTTCCAGCATGGTCGGCGAGGTAGAATTTTTTAGTTCGAATTCCTCCTTTGCCTTCAACGCTTTGTATGCTATATCTCGCATGCTTCTGCTTACTTTTATTCCCGTGCCGTCCTTGATATAACGTCTTATTTCACCCGATATCATGGGTACTGCATACGTGGAAAATCTTACGTTGAATTTGCTGTCAAAGCCTTCGATGGCTTTCATCAGCCCGACTACTCCCACTTGAAATAAATCGTCGCTATTGGCGTTTCTGCCGGAAAATCTCTGCACCAAAGACAACACCAATCTCAAATTGGCAATTACCAATTTGTCTTGAGCGTCGCGATCTCCCTCTTTTGTCTTTTTCAGCAGTTCTTCGCATTCGCTTTGAGTAAGTTTGGGCAAGCTTCGCGTATCGATACCGTTTATCACAACCTTGTGCATAAGCACCTCCTTCGTATATGTAAAGCGAGGCATTATAGTTGTGAGCAATAGTATTATTTGCAAAACAAAAACAATTATTCAAAGAAAATTATACCATTTTTGACATCTCCTTTTTGAGTTTGTTCATAACTTTCTTTTCAAGACGCGATATGTAAGATTGAGAAATACCGAACATATCTGCGATTTCTTTCTGCGTTTTTTTAGGCGATCCGAGTATTCCGAAACGAAGTTTGACGATCTGTCTCTCTCTTGGATGCAACTTGTTGAACGAGGCGATAAGTATTTCTCTCTCCACGTCGTTCTCCACGTCTTTGTATATAACGTCGCTTTCGGTGCCCAACACGTCGGAAAGCAAAAGTACGTTGCCCTCCCAGTCCACGTTGAGCGGCTCGTCGAGCGACAGCTCGTTCCTCGTCTTGACAACTTTGCGCAGATGCATCAGTATCTCGTTCTCTATACAGCGGCTGGCATAAGTAGCCAGTTTGATCTGCTTGCTGTTGTCAAACGAATTTACAGCCTTGATAAGTCCTATCGTGCCTACCGAAATCAAATCCTCGATATCTACGTTGGTGTTTTCAAATTTTTTGGCTATATAGACCACAAGACGAAGATTGTGCTCGATGAGCGAACTTTTTGCCGCGCTGTCGCCTTCCATATATCGGTTGAGGAGTTCTTTCTCTTCTTCTTGCCCGAGCGGTCCGGGCAAAGCTTCTCCGCCGCCGATAAAATCCACGTTGCCGTCTTCCAAATTGAAAAATTTTGTAAACAATTTTTTAATTTTTTCCCACATATTACCCTCCGTATTGTCTATAAATCGCAGTGTAAAACGGCTTTATATTCGCCTTTTATGCAGTCGGACACCGCCGCCATAACACCGTATATTTTCTCTTTGCCTTGTTCCATACGCAAGTAATCCAGCGAAATTACTTTGAGTTCTTTCATACCGCCGACCGTATCTATTCTGGCCTTGCTCCGTATACCGTTCAACTCGTCCGAGTCGTAAAATTGCAACGCTATGCTACTGTCAATGATTATCGTAGGCATATTCTTGAAATACAACCTGTTGCCGCTGTCATAATAGGCTTTACACGCTATTTCCTTGCCGTTCGCCGAAATTATTATTTGATTTTCATATCTGCTTTTTCTGCGCGCGAGGATTATATGTTTTTTTATAAGTTTAGCGGATAATATCAATATAAGCCCTGCAGCTCCGACAAAAAACGGTAGCAAAGAAGCCTTTCCCGCTATTAGATCGGAGGAGCAAAGTCCTTGCAGACCTTGCGTAATTCCGCCCATTGCAAACGTTAACCCCAAAAATACGGCGCATACGGCAAGATAGCGTTTTAATCTGAATTTGCCAAGCGCTATCGCGCACATGAGCGCGGATAGTATTATCTTAAAAATAAAAAAGTTGAGCAAGTCTACCAAAGGTAAAAATATAGCGTACAGCGTGCCGATTGCAGACGATATAAATATCAAAACGCCGTTGAGTTTTGCTCTGACGGCTTTGAGCGTCATCGTAAGCAATAGCGCATTTATCAGCAAATTATTGATTATTACGTACTCGATATATACCTGCATAGCCAAAGTATAAATCTCCAATAATAAAAAAATGTTCCGTTCTTGTCGAACGAAACATTTTACGTTTAAGAATTATCTATGTCATCTGTTGTTCTTGTTTCTGCCGAGCAATCTCTTCATAAAAGATGGCGCTTCGGACGGAACGTCCTGTCTCGGCATAGACTCGATCCTAGTAGGTTGATTGGGTTGAGGGGGCGCGCTCGGTACCGGTCTTTGAGCGATCGGCGACGGCGACGCAGGTCTGTAATCCCCTCCCTCGGGCATTCTCTGCGGTCTCGCAACTTGCGGTTTGCCGACCATACCCGAGAAATTATTTCTTGCGCCCGCATTTCCTAGATGCTGCTGCGGTTGAGGTCCGTCGGATTTGCAACCTGTGGCAATGATTGTGACGACGACTTTATTCTTGATATTTTTGTCAAAGCTATGACCGAAAATATAATTTACGTCTTTTGCGACAAGTCCGGCAATAAATTCGTTTGCCTCTTCAATCTCTCTTATGGTCACGTCGGCTCCTGTCTGAATGCTGAATATCAAACCCGTCGCTCCCGCTATGCTTGTGTTGAGAATATTGGCGTTGGCAGCCATCTTGACGGCTTTGAGCATTCTGTCGGAGGTATTGTCGCCTTCGCACTCGCCTATTCCCATATGCGAGTAGCCCTTGCCTTTCATTATAGTCTTGACGTCCGCAAAATCTAGGTTGACCAAACTGGGATAATTAATCAAATCGCTTATGCTCTTTATAGAATTTCTAAGTATTTCATTGGCTTTTGAATAAGCGTCAAGCATAAAAATATCCTTATCGTATTCAAGCAATCTTTGATTGGGAATAACGATAAGCGAATCAACGTACTTTTGAAGTTTGCCCATTCCCATATCGGCTAAAGCCATTTTATTTCTCTCAAAATTAAACGGCTTAGTCACGATAGCTATGATAAGCATATCGGGATTGAGCTCTCTTGCATACTTGGCTATTACCGGAGACGCGCCCGTGCCGGTGCCTCCGCCCATGCCCGCGACGATAAAAAGCAAATCCGTGTTCTCCAACATATCGGTAAGAGCTTTTCTGGATTCCTCAGCCGCTTTTTCACCTATTTCGGGTCTTGCGCCCGCGCCCTGTCCTCTAGTCAGTTCTATGCCTATCTGTATCCTTTTGTCTTCTTCGACTTTGGACATATTCAAATGCTGAAGGTCGGTATTTACTACATAAAAATCAACGTCGGACACTCCGAAATCAATCATACTGTTGACCGTATTAGCTCCGCAGCCGCCTACTCCGACAACCTTAATTTTCGTAGCTGTTTGCATAAGTGTACCCTCCTGGTTTATCCGAATAGTTTTTCTAATAAACTGTTCTTTCTATTCATTTTTTCCGCAACTTCCAAGGTTGCGAACATAGACGCGTAATAGGGCTTGTCCCATCCCGCGGTTGATCCGCCGAGAATATTTACTTCCCTAGCAAGCGCCCTCTCGAAATATTTGGATGCTCCGCGTATTTCCGTTATTCCGCCGCCCGTAAGATAAAACTCTGTGAGCAAATTGATCTCTCCCAACGGATTATTCTGTGCGGAACGCTCATTAGTCCCTTCGGATTTTTGCATATCGACTATACAATAATTGACAAAATCAACCAAGTTATTGACTATCTGATAGTGCAAAAAGTTGTTTATTTCGCGGGCTTTGCACTCGAACTGTTTGCCTTCGCGCTCGTAATGATAGGTGCTCATAGCGTCGCTTTCGATATTGAGCGTTATCTGCGAGAGCATGTCGCGCGCAGTCTCGTAATCCACGCCGATTGCATTCGCAAGCGCGTCTATCATATAACCTTGTCCAAAAGGAAAGTTTCGTTTGTATTTAACGCCGTCGCCCTTTATAAACGCAAAAGTCGTCGACGCATATCCCACGTCAATCAAAACGCATCCGTTGGCTCTCGACTGCTCGTCTATCAGCTGAGTGCCTTCCGCCCATACTCCGTCGATAAATTTAACAAACTTAAATCCAATCGCGGTAGCTATGTCGCATAGCGTCTTAATGAAAGCTTCGTTGCAGAAAATATACGACATATCGGCATAAACCGTCTGCGCATCCTTACCTATCGGCGACATCGTGCGCGCGTCTGAATCGAGCACGTATTCTAATGCCGATGAACAAAGTAAGCTGTATCCGTTGACCTTGAAGCTCTCCGCTTTGTTGTGAATATCGCGTATCAAAGACGGCGCAACCGTTCTCTTCTTGCCCAGATTAGACAGCATTCCGTGCGTCTTGACGTAAGTGAATTCGGAAGGAGTAGCAACGTAAAGCGTCTTGGTCTTGAAATCGAAATTGCTCTTGGATATAACGTTTAAGATATCAGACGGCAACGTCTCGGGAGAAACCCACTCCCCGTTGAAATACCCCGAATAGTCCGACGTCGCGAAATTCTTGATGACAAAAGTCTCGTCGACAGACTTTACTCCGACGACAAAAGAGATCTTTCCCGAGCCAATGTCCAATACCGCGATATCTTCTTTCATAAATTTATTATAATATTATAATATTATAAAGTCAATGCGAACGGATAAAATTTTACAGAAAATGCGAAAAATAAATAACAATAGGCAAAATTCGTCGATTTACGACAAATTTTCCCAATCCCAACCGTCTTTCGACAGATAAATTCTGCCGCTGGTCTTACCTGTGTTGCTTGTATAATTAGCGTAATACGAATAAGCGCCTATAACCGCATCGTCTACGTTTGCCGATATGGGAAGATATATCAAAACGCCCGTATTCGTAGAGGCAACGATATTCTCTTCGCCGACGTCTATCTTTCTGAAAAACGCACAAAATCTGCCGTTGATAAACGAACACTTCTCCGCGCCCTTGATCATTGTCGGCAGAACTCCCGTATCAACGAGAGATTTGCCGACCTGAGCGTCTTCTGCCGTTATGCCCGACAGCTGCGTAAGCGCGCCGTCGCCGACGGAATTGATATCTATGATTTTGAGTTCTCTGTCTAAAATCGCGTACCTTCCGTCGTCGAGTCGCAGTGAAAATACCGCCGTTCTGCGGGTAACGTAAATATGCACGTTATTGGGGAATTTGCGTTCGATGGAAATGACCTTTATCGTAGGCATGGCGACTTCTATATTTTCTACGGCTATTTTTTCGTCTACTGCGAAAATATTATTGCCTTTTTTGATTCCGCTCAGCTCTACGATCTTAGAACGCTCGTCGGACGCAAGCGTAATATCGCTGGTAGTATTGACTTCTACCTTACCTATCGAAAAAGTCACGCACAGCACAACGACAAGCACTACTGCCGCCGCCAACGTCCCGAAAATGATCCAAAGTCTTTTGTGCATCTGCCTTATTCCCTTCTTATGTTTGCTCCTAAATTCGTCAAGTCGAAAGACATATCCTCATAACCTCTGTCGATGTGGTGAATATCCTTCACGCACGTCTGACCGTCGGCGACAAGACCCGCCAATACCAAAGACGCTCCGCCCCTGAGATCGGTCGCGAGCACTTCGCTGCCGATGAGCTTTTTTACGCCTTTAATCACGGCTACTCTTCCCTTTATGGTGATGTCGGCGCCCAGCTTCTTCAACTCACCCGCCGTCTTAAAGCGAGTCTCGAAAATATTTTCTACAATTACGCTGGTGCCGTTGGATACAGTCTGCATCGCCATTATCTGAGATTGAAGGTCGGTAGGAAATCCCGGATAATACATAGTCTCTATACAATCCAGGCTTTTTTGTCTGCCCTTGCTCTTGATAAGTATTTTATCATTCTTTGCGCTTACTTTGCAAGTAGTTTTTGATAATTTGGAGATAAGCGACGAGATATGTTCGCTGTTGACGTTGCGAAGCTCCACGCTTCCGCCGCACATAGCCGCAGCTATCAGATAAGTGCCGGCGACTATTCTGTCGGGAATAGGAGTATATTCAACTCCGTGAAGTTTATCAACGCCTTCTACTACTATAACGCTGCTGCCCGCGCCTTTAATTTTTGCGCCCATGGCGTTGAGGAACTTCTGCAAGTCCACGATCTCAGGTTCTTTGGCGCAATTTCTTATCACGGTTCTGCCTTTGATAAACACGCTCGACATCATAAGATTTTCCGTTGCGCCCACGCTTGGCAAATCCAACACGATATCCGCAGCTTTGGAATTGAGCGAATTGCACATGATAAAACCGCCCTGTTCCTGAATGTCTATATTAAGCTCTCTGAGTCCCGCAATATGTATATCTATCGGACGAAGTCCTATGTCGCAACCGCCGGGATAAGCGACTTTCGCTTTTTTGAGTCTCGACAGAAGCGAACCAAGCAAAAATACCGACGAGCGCAATTCTTTGGCAAGATAGCTTGGTATCTCCGAGTTGCATACTCCGCTGTTGTCGATCACTATATCTCTATCCTTGCGGATAATTTTGCTTCCCAGTCCTTCGAGTATCTTTATCATACTGTCCACGTCGCTTATGCGGGGACAATCGTGCAATACGGTTATTTCATCTGTCAAAATGCTACCGGCCAACAACGGAAGTATACTGTTTTTAGCGCCTCTGATATCTACCGTACCGTCCAGAGGTCGGCCGCCATTTATTATGTATTCTTTCATATTTCTCTCCCATAAGTAATAAGCATAGGCATACCCCTCGCGGGATACGCTATTTTCTCAATACATTTTATGATTGAGATAACTCCGTTGTGCTTTTGAACCGATATTCTCCAAAATGCCGACGCCCGTCATAAAACATACCAAAGACGTACCGCCGTTGCTTACAAACGGCAACGGGATTCCCGTGGGCGGAATACTGCCCGACACAACAGCCACGTTGAGCAGCGTTTGCGCGGCGATGACCGCCGTAATTCCCGCCGCCAGATAGCAATCAAATCTGCTTTCCGCTCTCAAAGCGACTTTGATGCCGCAAATTATCATCACTATAAAAATCGAAAGTATTGCCGCGCAGCCGACCCATCCCAACTCTTCGCCTATCACAGATAAAATAAAGTCGCTCTCTGCAAAAGTCAAAAACAAATATTTCTGTCTGGAATTGAAAAGCCCCAGTCCGAACAGTCCGCCGCTGCCCAGCGCATAATAGGACTGTATCAACTGATAACCTTCTCCCAACGGCGACGCCCAAGGATCTATAAACGCCATAAGCCGTTTAACTCTGTAAGGTTCGAGAAAAATTAATCCGACCACGCCCAATAGCACCGGTATAGCCATTATCGCAAAATGTTTGATCCTGCAACCGCCTACGAACATCATTATCACGACCACTATGCCGACGCACATCGTTACCGACATATTCGGTTCCAACATGATAAGCACGCAGACGAGCGCGGTTGACAACAGCACGGGAATCATATTTTTGAACGTGAGAAGACTTTTTTTGTCAAGACAACCCGCGATAAATATTACAAGCGCAAATTTAGCGACGTCCGAAGGCTGCATAGTCGTAAATCCCAGATTAAGCCATCTTTTGGCGCCGTAATTTTCTACGCCGATTTTGGGCACGAACACCAACGCGAGCAAAACGCAGGCAATCCCGAGGAGAATATACCGCCACTTTCTCAGCCAATCGGTATTGAGAAATTTGACCGTATACATCGCAACAAGAGCAAACACGAGCGCTATCGCCTGCTTTTTGACGTAGTAAAAAGCATCTCCGAACTGAGACGCGGCTCCGTAACTGCTGGCGCTGTATTGCATTACCAAACCGATAAGCGAAAGTAAAACCGCGCTCGCTATCAACATGCGGTTGTGAATTTTGAACTTGCTTGCCATACTCACCTCTCAGCGTCTGAGAGACTCGACTATCATATCAAAGTGTTCGCCTCTCTCGACGTAGCTGGAATATCTGTCAAAACTTGACGTCGTCGGAGAAAACAAAATGTTTTTTACTGACTTTTCCTTGGCAAGTTCTACAGCTCGCTCCAATGACGAGGTAATCTCGAAAGTGTATTCGTGATAAGAAGGCAAAAATTGCATAATTGAATAGATATTGTCTCCCGTTGCGACAATATGTTTGACGCTGGGAGAAAGATTGGCGAAAAACCCTTCGTAAGATATTCCCTTGTCGTAACCGCCTATGATCAAAGACGTGTCTCCGCGCATAGAGTTGCAGGCTTTGAGCGTACTGTCGATATTCGTAGCTTTGGAATCGTTGAAAAAATCAACTCCGTCTACGTTGCCAATATACTCGTTGCGGTATCTGGGAAGTTTGAAATTTTTGATTGCGGAAATTATGTACTCGTCTTTTACGCCTATAAGTTTGGCTGCGACGATAGCCGTCATCACGTTCTGATAATTGTAATCGCCTTTGAGCGGCACGTCATCAAGACTCATAAATTCATACTCTTCTTTGAAATTAAGCATTATCTTATCCTTGAGAATATACGCGCCTTTGACTTTATTTCTGATCGCGGTGAAATATACGTCTCCGTAGATACCGTCGCAAAAATCTCTGACAAGAGCGTCGTCATAATTGAGTATGGCGCTGTCTCCTATCCCCTGATTGATAAAAATATTGAATTTGGCCATTGCGTAATTTTGGATATTTCCGTGCCTTTCGAAATGGTCGGGCGTGACGTTGAGACAAGCCGCAACCGACGGTCTGAAATCCTTGACGCTCTCCAACTGAAAAGACGACGCTTCGATTACCGCGACTTCGTCTTCGCCTATCTCGTCTACACGCGCGCAGAACGATTCGCCTATATTCCCCAACGCATAGGACTTTATCCCTCCGGCGTTGATCATCTCGTTGATAAGTTTTGTAGTTGTGGTCTTGCCGTTTGTTCCGGTAATAGCGACAATCTTGCCTTTGCAGAATCTATACCCAAGCTCCAATTCGCCGATAACCGGTATATCTAGTTTCCGCGCATATTTGATCAGTCTGTGCGTTCCTTCGACGCTAGGACTGACAACTACCAAGTCTTTATTGGATAAAATCTCGAAATCTCCCAATCCGCTCGCATCAAACAATTCGGGATAATCCGACAAGTCCAAGCGCTCGTCCGAATAGACGCTTACGCTCGCTCCGTGATTGAGCAAAAGTTTTGCCGCGCCTTTTCCACTGACGCCGAAACCGATTATCAAAGCGTTTTTCAATGTTCCCTCCTAGACGAGAACGGCAATCAACGCTATCGCGCTCATTATAAACGTTATCAGCGCATAAAATCCGACTACTCTGTTCTCATGAATACCTTTATATTCCAAATGATGATGATAAGGAGCTATGAGGAAAATCCTCTTTTTTCTCAACTTAAAACTGATCACTTGCAATATTACTGATATGCAGGAGACTATATACATTATGCCTAATAGAAGAAGAATAAGGGGCTGAGATATGAAAATTGCTATGCTTGCAACCGCGCCGCCCACAGCGAGCGAGCCGGTATCTCCCATAAATATATTTGCGGGATAATTGTTCTGCCACACAAACGCAAGCATCGCTCCCAACATTGCGCCCGTAAAATATTCGAGCGAAATAAGCTGCTGCGCATAAAACGTCTGTCCCATTCCGGACGCGACGTAATAACAGACGTAAACTATCAGCGCAAGAAACACGAGATTGACCGACGACGTCTTGGCGACAAGACCGTCCAATCCGTCCGTAAGATTGACCGCGTTGGTCATAGCAAGATAGATAAAAAGACAAAACGGCACAAACCACCATTGCAGATCAAACGTGACGTCGGTAAAAGGAAGCTCAATAGTCGATCCGATAAAAGCATTCTTATAACAGTAAAAAGACGCTATTATTCCTATACCGAACTGACCGATAATCTTCTGATATGCTTTTAGTCCTTTATTGTGTTTGAATTTGACTTTGAGAAAATCGTCCAACAGTCCGATAAGCCCGTAACTCAGCGTGATAGCCATTGCCACTATGCCCATCTTTTCGCCTTTTATGGAAAATATCAGCGTGACGACAGCCATCGGCAGTAAAAATATCATACCGCCCATAGTGGGAGTTCCGCTCTTTCCCTCATGCTTGTCCACGTATTCCAATATGGGCTGACCGGCTTTGAGCGCCTTCATCAGCCTGATAATAAGCGGCGAAATCAACATCGCCAACACAAAAGAAGTAATAACGGCAAGAATAATCTTAATCTCTGCGCTCATCTGTTTCTCCAAATTTTGCTATCCGATAAATATTTTCTTTCGTACGCAAAAGCTTCTGCGGATCAATACGTATTGCCCTCAGCCTATCCATCTCCTTACCTCTTGCATATCGCTGTAAGGAATCTTTATGTTGTTTTCGTCTATATAATTTTCGCTGCCTTTGCCCGCTATGAATACTATATCGCCGCTGTCGGCAAGTTCTATGCCTAGTTTTATCGCCTTGGCTCTGTCAAGTTCTACGTATAGACGTCCCTTGGGATTGACTCCTTGCAATATATCCGTTGCTATACCCTCGCGGCTTTCCGTACGCGGATTGTCGGAAGTGATTATGACCACGTCGCTCATCTCCGTCGCTATCTTGCCCATTATCGGTCGTTTTGTAACGTCTCGATCTCCTCCGCAGCCGAATATCGTAATCACCCTGTTGTCCGTCATCTCTCTGCCTTCTTTGAGAAGATTATAAAGTCCGTCGGGAGTATGAGCAAAATCGACGACGTACATGATACCGTTTTTTCTTATTACGTTAAAGCGTCCTTCTGGACAGTCGACGTTTCTCAAAGTCTGCATTATCTGCGCGTTGGTAAGTCCGACCTTTTTGACTGCAACCAAAGCTCCCAAAATATTGTAGATGTTGAATCTTCCGAAAAATTTGCAATCTACGTCCAATATATCGTCAAGCACGTTGGCGACAAAACTCTCTCCGTATTGCGTCTGAGTGATATTTATCGCAAACGCGTCGCTGGGATTTTCCAGCCCGTAAGTAATTATCGGCAGATTGTCTTCTTTTATAATCTCCAAACCCAGCGCGTCGTCGACGTTGATAATGGCAAGTTTTGTATTCCGTTTGTCAAAATAACTCTTTTTGCATTTTGCATAATCGCTCATATTGCCGAAAAAGTCAAGATGGTCCTGAGATAGATTGGTAAATACGCTCATCTCGCTGCGCACGCCGTAAAGTTTGTTGAGATAAATAGCGTGCGCGGACAGTTCCATAACCACGTATTTCATTCCGCTGGCAAGCATACGCGCAAACAATTCCTGCAATTGAATCGGATCGGGAGTGGTGAGATTGGACGCCAGCTTAACGTCGCCGTACTCGTAATACATAGTGCCGATAAGTCCGCATTCGACGCCGTTTCTGTGCAACAATTCTTTGATAAGATATGAAGTCGTCGACTTACCGTTGGTGCCGACGACGGTTATCACCTTGAGGCTGTCGGTCGGATTGCCGTAAAAATTGGATGCCATTACGCTATAAGCCTTTCTCGTGTCGGCGACTTTGACCACCGTCGCCAATTTATTGGAATAGTCGCTGCTGCATATGACCGCTCCGGCTCCTCTGGCGATGGCTTCGTTGGCAAAGTTGTGTCCGTCGGAATGAGTTCCTACCAAACAGATAAAACAGTCGCCCTCTTCGACTTCCTGAGAATTAATCCTTATTTTGTTGACGTCTATATCCAAATCGCCGTCAACCTGCGCTATATCGCATTGCTCTAATAACCGTCTTAGTTGCATAACCGCTCCTTTAATGCCTGCGCGTAATTTTATTTATAATCTCGCAGCGCATATTATAATAGTTCAAAATTTTCATACTTTCAAGGGCTTTAACAATCTTCGACATTATCGCCTTATATTAGAAAATATTATCATTTACCACCGTTATACTATTCCGTTGAGAAGTATACTACGGAAGTAGTCCTGACCTTCTGTCCTGCAACGGGGAACTGATACGTAACCTTACCGCCTTCGCCCGCAAATTCATAGTCCAATCCAGCTTTTTTGAGCGCGACGGAAGCGTCTGCTATGGACATTCCCAGAATATCTGGCATCGGCACTTCTGTATATCCCGCACCCTCGTCGTCGCCGTAAGTCGGCCGGATGTTTTTATAAGCGTAAATATTGGAGAAAATCTTTCCCACGTACGGCGCCGCGACTATACTGCCGTAATAAGCGTAGCCCTGCGGTTCGTCGACAAGCATCAAACATACGAGCGTATCGTCTCCGACGTCCGTAAATCCGATAAACGACGATATATATTTTCCTCTTGCGATAGCGCCGTTTTCATATTTTTGAGCAGTACCCGTCTTTCCGCCGATGTTGTAGCCTGCGACGTATGCATTTTTTCCGCTGCCTTCAGAGACTACGCTGTAAAGATAATCTTTCATCTGCGAAGAAGTATCGGGACTTACGGTCTTGCCTATGACTTTGGGAATATGAGAATATGCCGTGTTGCCTTTGCCGTCTTCGATACTGCCGACAACATAGGGCTGGTAGAGTTTTCCTCCGTTGACAACAGAACACACCGCCGACGCAAGCTGAATAGGAGTGACGGCTATCGCCTGCCCGAAACCTATTCTCGCAATATCCACGTTCTGAACTCGCTCGGGATTGAGCATTATTCCCTTTGCTTCGCCGCTTACGTCAACTCCCGTCTTCTGCCCGAGACCGAATTTGGAAAAATAATCGTACATCGTGTCTTTGCCGACGCTCAATGCGATATCCATAAACACGCAGTTACATGAATTTTGAATTCCCTTTCTGAAATCCTGACTTCCGTGTCCTATACTTCTCCAACATTTAATGCGCTGCCCGTCAACAACGCTTCCTCCGCCGCAATAATAGGACTTCTTTATCGCATTTTGCTCGATGCCTATCGCGGAAGTGAGTATCTTGAACGTCGATCCGGGTTCATACACGTCGGTAACGAGCAAATTTCTCGAACCTTTGAGCAATAGCTCCATATCGTCTCGCGGAATGTCATTGAGATCATAGGTGGGAGCGCTCGCCATTGCCAGCACCGCCCCTGTGTTGGCGCTCATGATTATGCAGCTTGCCGAATTGGAATTGTAAGTTTTCTGCGCGTCTTGAACCGCTTTTTGCGCAAAATTTTGCATATAATAATCAATAGTTAAATTTGTAGTCATTCCTTTAATAGAATCTACATAGGTCGTGACGTTTGAAGACAGTTTTCTGCCTATAAGATCCGTCTGCGTGTACGACGCTCCGTCAACTCCTTTAAGATAACTGTCGTAATACATTTCCACTCCGCTCTGTCCTACTCCGTCGCTATTGGTAAATCCAAGCACCTGCGTAAGAAAATTTCCGTAAGCGTAATATCTGTCGCTGTTGGCAGTCAGATACAATCCCTGAACGTCGGTCGCTATAAGAGACAGCATCTGATTTTTGGTAAGATTTTTTGCCACCGTTATTTCGCTGACGCCTTTTTTCGACAGCTTTTCGGCGAGTTTATCTCTATCCATATCGATGATATCGGCAATGCTGTCGGCGATGTAATTTATATTTTTCATTTCGTTGGGTCTTGCATACAACGTATAACTGGTCGCGCTTTTCGCCAAAACGATTCCGTTGGCGTCGACAATATCTCCGCGTTCAGCGCGGAAAGGAAGCTCTCTCGTCCATTGGTCGTAAGCGCGATACTGCAAAGTTTCGCCCCAAATTACCTGCAAGTAAAACAACCTGCCGAACAAAAGCGCAAAAATAAAAACAAGCAGCACAACGCTGATAATCAATTTTTTCTTTGTAGAAAACTGCGAAATTTTGTCCACTGTTCACCTCGATATAAACGCTCTACAATAAGATATTGCGAGCGTCGGACAATTATTCTGCAAAACAAAAAGACGGCTCGTTCAAGTCGTCTTTTTGTAGTTAAATATATTAAGATGGAGTGTGTGAAAGTCTAATTTAATTTGCCGCCGAGAAAGTCGCACAGTTTGTCAAACCAATTCGTGCTTTGCTCGTATTCGTAATCGGGTATCGTCTCTACTTGATTCATAACTACGCTTCCGTCGACCGTAGCCGCGCTGGCGATAAGTTCGCCGTCAACAGCCTGAACCGATCCGCTCTCCGCAGCAACCTCGCCGCCTGATATAAACTGATTGGCAATGAGCAATCCGCAGATAGCAAGCGCGACTACCATAATAGTAACGACTATCTTAATCATGTCGGAATTGATATTTTTCTTTTTGCTGCCCGCGCTTCTCTGTTCGCTTATTCTCTTGGCTTGAGCCGAATAATCGTAATTTTGATTGACAAGCATATCCTGTCTGTATTGCTCGGCGCGATTCATGCCGGCATCTCCGTCGAAATTATACTGAGGAGCGGTATAGCCGCCCGATACGAATTGATTAGCTTGGTCTTGATAAAAACTTGCTACGAATTGAGGCGGTACGTTGGGCTGAGCGTTGTATTGCGGCATGGAATTGTACTGACCCGAATATTGCGCGCCGAAATTATTATAGGCGTTGTTTTGAACGTAGCCCTGCTGCATATTGCCGGTAGCCTGTCTGTAAAACACGTCTCTTTCGGGAGCCTGCTGCTCATAATTGGCGTAATCCTGCGCCTGTCTTCTTTTTTCCTTAGTCAGTAATGCCATCCGTATTCACCTCCAATATAACTATACCCTTTCCGCGATTCTCAACTTCGCGCTCGCCGACCTCGAATTTTCCCGCAACTCACCCTCTGTTGCAACCGTCGGCTTCTTAGTGATTATTTCCACTTCTTTTCTTTTGTTACACGTACATATCGGTTGATGCGGAGGACAGACGCATTCTTTATTGAGCTCTACAAACGCCCTTTTAATTATTC
The DNA here is from genome assembly GCA_947246685.1 of uncultured Clostridia bacterium. GTDB lineage: Bacteria > Bacillota > Clostridia > Christensenellales > UBA3700 > RACS-045. The sequence continues at coordinate 331,062 of CAMXSN010000001.1, forward strand.
TGTCCTCCAGAGAGTGGAAAGTAATTATACAAATTCTTCCACCGACTTTCAACCTCAAAGCCAATTCATTGACCGCTTTGTCTAAATCTTTGAGTTCCCCGTTGACTTCTATTCTTATCGCCTGAAAAGTCCTTTTGCAGGGATTGCCGAATTTCCATCTAAGTTTTGCGGGATAACTCTCCTCTATTATCGATGCAAGCTGACCCGTGGTCTTTATCTCTTGCTTGCTCCGATATTCCGCTATATTTCTCGAGATTTTTCTAGCCAGTTTATCTTCGCCGTAACGCCATATTATGTCCGCAAGCCTGTCTTCGCCGTATTCGTTGACTACGTTGTAAGCGCTGAGATACTGTCCTCTGTCCATTCTCATATCGAGCGGCGCGTCTGCATTGTAAGAAAAACCTCTTTCTCCGTTGTCGAGCTGATAGGAAGAAACTCCCAAGTCTATCAGCACTCCGTCTATCTCACCGACGCCCAATTCGTCCAACCGACCGGCTGCGTTTTTGAAATCGTCGTGTATATAAACTACTTTGTCATTATAACTGTCCAGTCTTGTCTTTGCTGCGGATATCGCTTCTTCGTCTTTGTCAAAGGCAATCAGTCTGCCGTTTTTCCCTAGCCTCGAAGCTATATGGAAACTGTGTCCTCCGCCGCCTAACGTGCAATCCACATATATGCCGTCCGGCTTGATATCAAGTCCGTCAATGCACTCGTCAAGCATTACCGGCACATGTCTGAATTCCATCGCGCTCACCTTAATAAGTAAAGGTCGAACCGTCTTTGGTCTTGATGGAATCGCTCTTGCCCGATCTTCTGTCGGCTACGTAAGCGTCATATACGGCTTTGTCCCAAAGCTCTATCTTCTTACCCATTCCGATAAATATCAAATCTTTGGAAATACCCAATTCCTCTCTGAGATAATTGGGAAGAGTAAATCTGCCTTGCTTATCCTCGACCAACTCGACTATGCTCATGTAGAAGTCTCTCATCAGCTTAACGGAATCGTCTTCTTCTACTCCTACTCCGTCGCTAAGTTTTGCCAACATATCGTCGAGCGTATCCTGTCCGAAAATGCTGAGATAGTTGCCGTTCTTATTCTTGTAACCGTAGATTTTGGTATCCCCCAAAGAAGCTCTGTACAATGCCGGCACTCTCAATCTTCCGCGCTCGTCAGCTTGAATATTAATCATTCCAAAAACCGGCTTCATATAGACCTCCTTCTCAGTTACAAATACATTATATCGTCTTTAATATTGTTTGTCAATAATTTTATCCTTTTTTTTCCCAAAGATTTACAATTTTTCCATTTTTATTGATATTCTTAAATATTATATACTATGTATATAATAAATAATTATATATCTAAAAATAGTACGTAAAACGCTTGAATTTTTCGGAAATTTTTTAACATAATATTCAAAAATTAACGAGATTTCGACAGTTTTGGGAAAATTTTGGAAAAAATATAAACCTCAATCAAACGTAACTCACTGCCGAATATAAAGACAATAAAAAACGCTCGGCAGCATGCCGAGCGTTAAGCTCAAGATCGAAAATCTAAATCAGTATATCTTAACGAGTTTGTTATCCACTTTGTCGCACGAGGTCAAATAATATTTAATATTATTCAATTCCAAATAATTCTTTGCCCTGCAATCTTTGCCGTGCAAATGCCCGTACACCACGCAGTCGGCTTGGAATTTTTCAAATATATCGGTATACACGCTTTTAGAGAACGTCGCGTCAAACGGCGGATAGTGACACATCACAATGAGTTTATCCCCCTGTTCTCTTAACTGCGAAGCTTTATTAAGCGACATCTCCAATCTTATCGCTTCGCGCGCATTAATTTTTTTATCGTCGGCGCTTTGAGAATACACGTTCCATAGACGGCTGCCGGCAATAACGTAATCGCCGAATTTCAACGCGTCGTTTTGAATCACGTAAAAATTCTCGGGAATCGCATCCCTTATCTTACCAAGCGAAATCCACCAATAATCGTGATTTCCCTTTATCAGCACTTTTTTGCCCGGCAACTTTGCGATTTCCCTGATATCGGCAAGAGCGTTGTTTAACGTCATCGCCCACGATATATCCCCGGCAATGAGCACAATATCGTCGTTGCAAACCTTTTGTCTCCAATCGTCGCAGATCTTCTGCCAATAATTATCCCAACAAGCCCCGAATATATCCATGGGCTTGTCCTCGGAAAAAGAAAGATGCAAGTCGCTGATTGCGTATACGTTCATATATTTATTATACATAAAATTCAGAATATACTCAACTGTTTTCCGCATTTGCGGCGTAGGTTTATAAAACTATTGCGATAATATTATAATATTATTACTTTATCTAATTTTTTATAATAATCATTAAATTTAACCGATTAAGCGACTAACAAATATAAAGGTAGTAGGTCATACTACCCTTATATCGCATATTGATTTCAGTTGCAGTTGAGATTGCACTTGCATCTGGGATCCACGCCGCACTCTTGCGGATATAACGGCAAGTCGAACACGCCGTCGCATACCTGCTCATTGTATTCATGACAAGGCGGTATGTAGCAGTAACCGTAGCTGGGAACAAGCAAATGAACCTGCATAATAACTTTGAGTATCGTAGTAAGGCAAGCCGTAATATTAAACGTATTGTCGCTGACGTAATTACCCATAACGCTGTAAATCGAAGCGGTCGCAACGATAGAATACGGCATTACCGACGGAGCCGACGTATGCAATACGACGTCTCTGGACACCGATACCGTTCCGCTTCCAAATGCTCTTGTACCGTTGGCGTCGGTAAATTGCACCTGAATGGGCACCGTTATGGTACACTGAACTCTCGAAAAACACGGATCGTCTTTGAGCGGAGTAACGATCAAATCGCTTATCGTCGCCTGCGTAGACGTGGCGCTTGCGCTGACAAACGTATACGGTTGAACAAGTCCGGTCGACGGAGTAACGTCCGTCAATGCTACCGTCAAATCAGTCAAAGTCTCCTGTCTCATACACATATCGATTACTTTATCGCACTGAATACACGCTCTCTCACATATCCCACTCAAGCCGTTCCCTCTAATCGGTCCGGGAATTTTATCCGACTTGCAGTTGTTGGAAAATGACATTTTTAATTCCTCCTATAATTGTCATAATAACACACAGAATTTGTGTGCTCATAATTATATATTCCTCCGCGTAGAATTATGTTACAGCATTGCAGGGCGCCGGAATTTCCGTCACAATAAAAAAATCAAGCCGCGATTTCAAATGCCGGCTTGATTTTTAAACTAGATTACATATTGTTATAAAATTTGAGAATTATTATAAAATTAACGATAATTTGTAAGTATTCGAGCCTTATGTAGTCTAATTGCAAGTATTTATCAGATGCTCGATTTTTTCAAGCACTAATTCTTTTCCGATTTTTGACTGAGATGAGACAACGGTTATGTTGTCTGTTCCAAGGCATAATTGCGAAGCTATCGCCTGCTTTTGCTTATTGCAAGCCTGCTTGGAAAGCTTGTCGCATTTGGTGGCGATAACGCTGAAAGGAATGTTATGATGATGCATATAAGCCACCATCTGTTTGTCCAAAGCAGTCGGATCGTGACGTATATCTACAAGCAAAAACACGTTGATCAGTCTCCTACTCCCCAATAGATATCCGCCGATAAGCTCGTCCCAATTATCTTTGACGCTGCCCGATACTTTTGCATATCCGTATCCCGGCAAATCAACCAACATCAGCTGTCCCTTATTCAATTCAAAATAATTGAGCAATCGCGTCTTGCCGGGCGTCGACGACGTCTTAGCCATACTCCTATTGTTGACAAGATAATTTATAAACGACGATTTTCCAACGTTAGACTTCCCCGCAATGGCTATCTCGGGCATTCCGTAATCCTCGCATTTTCTACAATCCGCCACTGACGTGACGAATCTGCACTGTTTTATATCCATATTTAAGTACTCCTTAAAAAATCGCTTCCCGTATATGTTTGGGAAGCGAAATAATTTATCTGATATTGACTCCGCATGCGCGTTCAAAAACCGTAGAAATGTTGTCAGCCAACACAAAATCTATACTGTCAAGCACGCTTTGCGGCAATTCCTGCATATCCTTCTTGTTTTGCCCGGGGATAATAACCGTCTTAATGCCGCTTCTCTGCGCTGCCAACGTCTTCTCTTTTAATCCTCCGATAGCCAATACTTTACCGCGCAGCGTAATTTCGCCAGTCATAGCCAAACTTTCTTTGACGCTTTTGCCCGTAAACGCGGATAATACGGCCGTCGCCAAAGCTATACCCGCGCTCGGACCGTCCTTAGGCGTGGCACCCGCAGGCACGTGGATATGAATATCGTTTTTATTAAAAAGCTGTTCTTCAAGCCCGAGACTCTCCGCATTGCTCTTAATTAGCGAAACAGCTATCTCCGCCGACTCTTTCATCACTTCGCCAAGACTGCCCGTTAGCAATATCTTACCGCTGCCGTAAGGCAACAGCCTCACTTCAATCGGCATAGTCACTCCGCCTACGCTTGTCCACGCAAGTCCGTTGACCGCTCCTATTTCTCCGCTGACCACGTCGTTGTCGCCTTGATATCTCTTAACTCCGAGATACTCCTCTATATTACCTTCCGACAAAGTGTAAGAAACGTTTTCGCCGCCGACAATTTTGGTAGCAATCTTTCTGCACACGTTGGCTATTTGCCTTTCGAGTTCTCTCACGCCCGACTCTTTGGTATATCCGTCGATAATAGCTAAAAGCGCGCTGTCGCCGAATTCTACCTCGCACAGTTCCAGACCGTTTTGTATCTTCTGCTTAGGAACAAGATAACGTTTGGCAATCTCTAGCTTCTCCGGCACTGTATATCCGTCCATTTCGATTATTTCCATTCTGTCCAAAAGCGGCTTTTGGATATTGGCAAGAGAATTTGCGGTCATTATGAACATAACCTGGGACAGATCGAACGGTATTTCCAAATAATTATCCCTGAAGTTCATATTTTGATTAGGATCGAGCACTTCCAACATAGCGCTCGACGGATCTCCGCGCATATCTTGAGTCATCTTGTCAATCTCGTCGAACAAGAACAGCGGATTGGACGTCTTTGCCTTTGACATGCATGAAATAATTCTGCCCGGCATAGCTCCGACGTAAGTCTTTCTATGACCCCTTATCTCAGCCTCGTCTCTTATGCCGCCTAAACTCATATGCAAATACTCCTTGCCCAATGCGCGGGCAATGGATTGCGCGATCGAAGTTTTGCCGACGCCGGGAGAACCGACAAGACAGATTATAGGCGCTTTGTTTTTATCTCCAGCCAGTTTTTTGACAGCAATAGCCTCGACTATTCTTTTCTTGACCTTTTCTATTCCGTAATGATCTTCATCCAGCACTCGTCTGATATGTTCAAGATCGTAATTATCCTGCGTATACACTCCCCACGGCAAAGCCAGCGCAACGTCAAGATAATTCCTGATAATCGCATATTCGGGAGAAGATACATTCATTCTTTCCATTCTGCTCATTTCTTTGAGCAATTTATCCTTTACCTCGTCGCTTGCAATGAGCGAATTAATCTTTTCTTTAAGTTCTTCGTACTCTTTATCGTCGTCGCCCAGCTCTTTCTTGATTACTTTTATCTGTTCCCTGAGCAAAAATTCTCTCTGATTTGCCTTGAGATTGACGTCCAATTTTTTATCTATATCCCTAAGCACGTTGATCTTATAGGCTTCCATTTTCAGCGTTGCCGAGAGTTTCTGCGCCCTTATTTCGCAATTACCCTCGTCAAGATAACTCTGTTTGTCCAGATCAGCAATCCCCTCGGCAATAAGATCCATCAAGGTATAAATATCCTGCATTTTTTCATAGGCAAGCCACACCGACTGCCTAACGGGATAACTGAGTTTCTCCAAAGTCTTGAGATCTTTATATAAGATGCCTTTATAGAGCATCTCTTTGGATTCGCTGTCAAATCTCGTTCCGCCGTCGCTCTCTACATCCGCCCACGGCAATCCGTCCTCGGAGCTCACTTCGATAAGCCTGCCTCTTGCTATGCCGTCCAAGTGAATAGTGACTAGCTTGTCCGCTTTTTCCTTGAAATCGGAAACCTTGCATATCGTACCGTATTCGCACAGATTGTTCGTATCGTCTGTCGAACGGCTCTTAGCGGCTGTTTTGACTGCGAAAATCAACGAATTTTCCGGATCTATTCTTTTCAGCGAGGCAACGTTATTGCGCCCTACCGCGTCGATCCTTTTCGGAACGTTTGGTAAAAGCGTCTCGTCCGCCAACACTAATATTGGTAATTTCATAATTCTTGACATATTTTCTCCTTAGTCAAAGAATACGAATAATTTGAATTATTATTCGTATTCCCTTATAATTGCAAGATTATTATTACTTTTTCTCCACCGTCGGCCGTTTTTTGCCGGACACAACGTCTTTTGTTATAATAATTTTGGAAATCGTATCGTCTGTGGGAATATCGTACATGAGTTCCAACATAAGATTTTCGAGCACGGATCTCAATCCCCTCGCGCCCGTATTCAGTTTTATCGCCTGAGCCGCAATTTCTTTCATCGCGTCTTCTTCAAACTCTATATCCACGCCGTCTATTTCAAACAATCTCTTATATTGACGAATAGGAGCGTTCTTGGGTTCGGAAAGAATTTTAACCAACGCGTCCGCGTCAAGCGCGTCAAGCCCTACGACTATCGGTATTCTGCCCACAAATTCGGGAATAAGACCGTATTTTATCAAATCGTCGGGTTTGATATCGCCGATAAGCTCACCGTAACCGAACTTATCCGACTCTCTAACGTTTGCGCCGAAGCCAAGTCCCGAACCGTCGAGCCTTTTATCGATAATCTTGTCCAATCCGACAAATGCGCCGCCGCAAATAAACAGTATATTGGTAGTGTCTATCTGTATGCATTCCTGCTGCGGATGCTTTCTTCCGCCCTGAGGCGGCACGCTTGCAACGGTACTCTCGATTATTTTCAATAGCGCCTGCTGCACGCCCTCGCCGGAAACGTCGCGAGTAATAGACATGTTCTCGCTCTTGCTGGCAAGCTTGTCGATTTCGTCGATGTATATAATTCCCAGCTGCGCCTTTTCTATATCGTAATCCGCCGCCTGAATCAATTTGAGCAAAATATTCTCCACGTCTTCGCCGACATAGCCAGCTTCGGTCAACGTCGTCGCATCCGCAACGGCAAACGGCACGTTAAGTATCTTGGCAAGCGTCTTGGCAAGCAAAGTCTTACCGCTGCCCGTCGGTCCGAGCATGAGAATATTGCTCTTGTCAAGCTCTACGTCCTCGCTCTTATAATTTATTCTCTTATAGTGATTGTAAACCGCCACGGAAAGCACTTTTTTTGCCTTTTCCTGTCCTACAATATATTCGTCCAGACGCTGTTTAATCTCGTGCGGCTTAAGCAAATTGTCTATCTTCTTCGCTTCGCTCTTGAATTCCAATTTTACGTTGCCTTTCTTTATCAATTCCACGCAGGTCGCCACGCAGTCATAGCAAATACCCACATCGGGATCAGCTCCCGGGATAATATAATCTATGTCTTCATAAAGAACTCTTCCGCAAAGCGTGCATTTTCTTTTACCGTCCAAAATCAACCTCTCTTATAATAAATTTTGTCAATAAGTCCGTACGCCGCAGCTTCTTCGGCAGACATATAATTATCTCTTTCGCAATCGGCAAGCACTTTTTCATAAGGCTGACCGGTATTGGCAGACAAAATCCCCGTCAATTTCTCTTTGGTCTTTTGAATGTGATTGGCTGTAATGACGATATCGGACGCCTGTCCTCTCGCTCCGCCCAAAGGCTGATGAATCATCACTTCGCTGTTGGGAAGCGCAAATCTTTTGCCCTTCGCGCCGGAAGAAAGCAAGAATGCTCCCATAGACGCCGCCATACCGACACAGATCGTGCACACGTCGCATTTGATATAATTCATCGTGTCGTATATCGCCAAACCTGCCGTAACGCTTCCTCCGGGGCTGTTGATATACAGACTGATATCTTTTGCCGAATCCTTGGCTTCGAGATAAATCAGCTGCGCTACAACGGTGTTAGCCGTCTCGTCGGTTATCTCTCCGGAAATAAATATTATTCTATCCTCCAAAAGACGGGAGTAGATGTCGTAAGATCTCTCGCCCTTGTCGGTTCTGTCCACTACGTAAGGTATCAAATTCATTTTTGCGTCCTCCTATATAATTGTTAAGTCCGACATAATAGTTTTATCGTGCCGGACTTAAAGTAAAGTTCTTTAGATTTTCTAAGCCTACACTTAATTATTATCTCGTTTTCCAAAGAATATTACTGGTGTTATACAATAAATTTGTCAATTATTTAATTGTATTGTTATTTTTGAGATACTCGAATAATTTGGTCGTTATGATATCTCTTCTCAGATATTCTCTGTATTCGGCATTGATATATTTTGAATATTCTTCAAACGTCTTTCCCGCCTGTTTAGCCATATCGGTAATCTTCTCGTCTACCTCTTCTTCAGATACAGGAACCTGTATAGCCTTGAGCAACGCTTCGAGCGTAAGTCTGAAACGAACGTTCTTCTCCGCCATGTCTTTGTAAGAAGTCTTGAGATCGTCTCTCTTCATTCCCGTATACTTGTAATAGTCTTCGGCTTTGAGCCCCTGATACTGCAATCTGCTTTCAAATTCTTGAATCATATCCTCTATTTGATTATCTATCATACACTGAGGAATATCCACTTCGCTACCATTTGCGATCGTCTCGATGATATCGTTCTCGAGTTTGGATTCCGCATCCGCATTCTTCTTGTCGAGCATATCTTTTTTTATGCTCTCTTTATATTCCGCAACGGTGTCGTACTCAGAAATATCCTTGACGCTTTCATCGTCAAGCGCAGGCACTTCTTTGTATGAGATTTCGTGCAATTTGACGGCAAATACGGCGTCCTTGCCCGCCAAAGTATTCTCATGATAGTCTTCGGGGAATTTGACGTTAACGTCTTTTTCGTCTCCGATGTTCATTCCCTCGACCTGCTCTTCAAATCCGGGAATAAACGCTCCGCTGCCAAGCAAAAGAGTCTGCTTTTCAGCCGTGCCTCCGGCAAATTTAACGCCCTCGACACTGCCGCTGTAATCTATTACAACCTGATCGCCTTTCTGCGAAGGTCTGTCCGTAACCGGTACCCATGCTCCTGCGGCGTCCAATTTTTTATTGATTTCTGCGTCGATCTCTTCGTCGCTCACTTCCGCCGCGTCTTTTTTGAATTCCAATCCCGTGTATTTACCGAGCTTGAAATCGGGTTTGCATTGCACGGTAGCAGAAAATTCCAAAGTCGCGTCGCTTATTGCCACGATGTCTATCTCGGGTCTATCGACAGGTTCGATAGCCGTCTCTTTGTCAAGAACTGCGCCGTATTCTTCGGGAAGAATAATATCGAGAGCGTCTTCAAAGAATATTCCCACGCCGTAAGTGCTGCACAGCACCTTAAACGGTACGTGTCCTTTTCTGAAACCGCCGAGCTGATAATTTTTCTTTGTCTTTTCATACGCTTTTTGGATTGCGCCCTGCCATGCGGCCGAATCGACCTTGACAACGATCTTAACTTTGTTTTTCTCTAAATTTTCTACTGTGTAACTCATATATATCTCCTAAAATAAAAATAAACTTATTAACTTATTATAGATTGTAGCATACAAAACAAAATAAAGCAATTATTATTGCAATAAATTGTATTATAATTTATAATATATAGGACGGGTCAAGCCCGATTTCAACAACGTTAAAACGGAAAGATTATGCCTAACGACTACATTACGCTCAATGCGCTCGCGCAGGAAATAAACCTGCAAATATCCGATTGCAGAATAGACAAAGTCAATATGCCGGAAAAAGACGAGATAAATCTTATGATAAGACGTCCCGATTGCAATGCAATGCTGACGATATCCTGCAACGCAAACAACCCGAGAATGCACTTGGGAGGAGACAAAAAAGTCAATCCCCTTGCCGCGCCGTCGTTTTGTATGCACCTAAGAAAACACATTGTCGGAGGCGTGATAAATTCGGTAAAGACTTTGGGCGAAGACAGAATCGTATGCTTTGAAATAACCAGCAGAAACGAAATGCGCGACAAAGTCAAATTTGCGTTGATAGCGGAAATGATGGGACGCTATTCCAATATTCTGCTCGTCAAAGAAAACGGAACGATATCGGACACTCTCAAACAAGTATCGTACGACACTCTGACAAAACGCTGTCTTCTTCCCGGCGCAAAATACTCGCTGCCGCCTCAATCCAAACTACTTCCGTCGCAAAGCGACGAGATAATCAACGCATTGAACTCATACAACGGCGCCGACCTTGCAAAATTTATCATTTCCAACGTCTCGGGTCTTGCGCTGATTACCGCCAAACAAATAGTGCGGGAATCCGGACTCGACGATTGCAGCCGCGCTCTAAAGGAAAAAGACAGACGGAATATAGCGGCAAAAATTTGCAAATACGCCGACATCTACAACTGGGGCGAATACTCTCCCTGTGTGTTGGAAGAAAACGGACGTTACTGCGACTTTTTCGTCACTCGATACGACGAATATCAGAATCTGACCAACGTAGAATCCCTCAACCAGGCGGTACTATTATGCACGTTGGAAAAAGACCGAACCGAACGGCGCGCGGAAAGAACAAAATTTTTGCAAAAAGCCTTCAATTCTCATAAAAAAAAGCTATTGTCGAAACTTGCTAAAAACAGTGAAAAGCTCGTTGAATGCCAGCAAACCGACGACATGAAAAAATATGCCGACCTGATAATTTCCAACGCGTATGCTATCAATAAAGGTGACAAAGTCGCATTGGTTGCCGATTATTATCAAGCCGACTGTCCGCAAATCAAAATCAAACTCGACGAAAAGCTTACGCCTCAGCAAAACAGTCAGCTGTATTACAAAAAATACGCCAAGCTCAAAAGAACCGCCGAAGCGGTAACCAAGCAGATATCTCAGCTTGAAGAAGAGCTGCAATATTTGGAATCCATAGCGCCTGCACTGGATATATGTTCGAGCGGAGACGAGATTGCGGAATTGCAACAAGAATTGACTTCTTTGGGCGCGTTGAGAAAAGTAAAAAACGACAAGAGCAAACATAAAGCGTCTCAGCCTATTGCATACGAGCTGGACGAATTTGCCATAATAGTAGGCAAAAACAATATTCAAAACGATAAATTGACGTTCAAACTTGCCAACGGATCAGACATGTGGATCCATACGCAAAAATATCACGGCAGTCACGTCATCGTCTTTGCCGAGGGAAGAGAAATTCCCGACAACGTGATAGAGACTGCCTGCGAAATCGCCGCATTTTATTCTATGGGAAAGAAAGACGACGGCTCGAAAATAGAATGCGATTATACCCAAAGGCGCAACTTAAAAAGACATCCGAGCGGAAAGCCCGGAATGGTAGTCTACTCTGCTTACAAGACGGCGCGCGTATCGCCCGCGGAACATAAAGATCTGCTGGTATGATTCAAATCTATATGCGCCGATACTGTGACCGACATCAAAATTAATTGATTATTTCTTACGCAAACTGTCCAAAACGTCTTGAAAATAATTCGGCACCGGAGCGTTGAAAGTCATTCTCTCACCCGATTTCGGATGCGTAAGCTCCAACTTATAAGCATGCAAAAGCTGCCCTTTGAGCCCAAATTTATTGCTTCCGCCATACGAAAAATCTCCGACTACAGGATGCCCTATGTGCTTACTGTGAACTCTGATCTGATGAGTTCTTCCCGTCTTCAATTCGTATTTGACAAGCGTATAATTCCCCAATCTCTCCTCAACTTTATAGTGAGTGACGGCAAGTCTTCCGCCGTTTCTCGAAACAGCCATGAGCTTTCTATCTTTTGCTGAGCGATCGATATAAGTCTCTATTATTCCCTCGTCCTTTGACAAAACGCCGTCGACCAAAGCTAAATAGTGCCTTTTTGCAGATTTTTCCGAAATTTGACTTTGTAAGCTAATATGCGCGGCGTCGTTCTTTGCGACGACGAGCAATCCTGAAGTATCCTTGTCTAATCTGTGTACGATACCGGGACGAACTACCCCGTTTATGGAACTCAATGATTTGAGATGAAAGAGCAAAGCGTTGACAAGCGTATCCGAATAAGATCCTGCAGCCGGATGAACGACCATTCCCTGCGACTTGTTGATCACCGCCATATCCTCGTCCTCGTATACAATATCCAAAGGCAAATCCTGCGGAGACAGATTAAGTTCTTTCAATTCTTCTTCAAATACCTCTATAGTATCGCCTTTTTTAAGCAAAAATCCCGCCTTCTTTACTTTTCCGTTTATTAATATTTTCCGGTTTTCTATTAAATTCTTGATATGCGATCGGCTCACGTCCAAACGGGTATTGAGCCATACGTCGATTCGCTGTCCCGCGCCTTCGTCTCCCACGTCGAATATTCGGCTTACCTCTTCATTGAAATCCTCTTTCATTCCTTCTCTTCCCGTATAAGATCTTTGTCATTTGACTGCAAAGAATTTTGCAAACTGCATTCGACCTCGGTATTGCTCTGCAATTCATCAGAATTTTCAGATTTGCCGTCAGAGACCATTTCGCCGTTTCCGTTTTGGTCCGACTCCTTCTTAGTCTTGAATTTCAGCAAGCCCAAATCGCCCTCTTTATAGTCGAATATTATATATGCCGAAATCAAGAATACTCCCAATACAAGATATATATCAGCTATATTTCCCACGCCAAAATGAGAATTGAAAACTTTTTGAAATATTTTATCAAGAAAAGCGTACTGTATAAAATCTCTTACCATGCCATCGCAGAAAATTCTGTCTACAAGATTGCCGAGTCCGCCGGCAAGAATAAGCAACATCGACCAACGGAAAAGCATAGACGTCTTTGGCTTTTTAATCAAATTGACTATCATCAACGCCATAATCGCAACCGTCAAAATAGACGTCAGCGCAATCAAAAATCCCTTTTGTCCGGAAAAAGCGGAAAACGACGCGCCGTCGTTGAGACACGGATAAATTGAAAACAGACCGTCTACCAAAGGATAGCTGACGTACAAATTCAAATTAAGTCTATTCATTATCAAATCTTTGGAAATCAAATCGCTTGCAAGTAATAACACAAATATAAGCAGATCTATAACCAATCGTTTGATAATTATATTTTTATTTTCTCTGTTCAACATAAAATTGCTTTGTTCCGCCTTGATTAATATCTGTTTTTCAACGAACTCGGTCCTTGAATAGACACTCCGCCGGGAGTGAAAAGAAACATATTATCGGCTATTCTCTGCTCGCAACCGCCGAGCGCATAAATAGCTCCGTTGAGAAAATCAAGTATTCTCTGAGCATATTTTTCATTTATCTTATTGAATTCCACGATAATCGCCTGCCTATTGCGAAGATTGTCTATGATATCCTGCACTTCAGACAGAGTTTTCGGCGCGACGATAAGTATATTCTGCATATCGCCTACGGCGTATTGCGGTTGTTTTTTGTTCTTAAAGGAAAAAAATCCCTTCTTTTTCGTCTGTTGCATCTCCATGGTCTGCGGAAGCCTTGCATCATAATCGAAACCGCCTTCCTGCTGAGGATAATACGGATTGACGTACGGCTGCTGATATCCCTGCTGCGGCGCTGACTGCGGCGGCGTCGGATATACGGGAGGAACAGGCTGTTCGTAAGCGTTCATATTAGGCACGTTGGGCTGAGCGTACTGCTGTTGGTAACCGTTCTGCGGATACGGCTGCGAATAACCGTTAGGCTGAGCGTAATTAGGAACGCTTTGTGGAGAAAATTCGCTGCCCGTGTCGTTATTCTGATAATCACTGCGTGAAAAATTGAATCTTCTGCGCGGAGAAAATCCTCGATCGTTGTTAAAAACTTCTCTCTCTTCGTTGTTGTAATCGCGTCTATCCATCTCTACCTCACGTCTTGTCCGTAACATTGTAATTGCGTTCGCCGAATATAACTCTTCCCAAACGAACTGCGGTAGCTCCGCCGTATTCTATAGCTATCTCATAATCGTTGCTCATTCCGCAAGAAAGCGTATCGATAATATGCCTTGACGACGCTTTGAGCGAAAAATCCTCGTACAAACGTCTAAATCTCTCATACAAAGATTTCAGCTTGTCCGTATCGGATAAGTTCGGCATAACCGTCATTAGACCTCTTAGCCTTATATTATCTTTATTTTCAACGTAATCCAATAATTTCGTCAGATTTTGTTCTTCTATGCCGCCTTTTGATATTTCGCTGCCCATATTGACCTCGATAAGACAATCCAAAAGCAAGTCGCGCTTTTCCGCCTGCTTTTGAATTTCATCGGCCAACGCCTCTCTGTCTAGAGAATGAATCAAAACGACTTTATCGGCAATATATTTTACTTTATTTGTTTGCAACTGACCTATCATATGCCAATTAAGGTTGTCTCCGAACTGATATTTATCTATCAATTCTTGCACGCGATTCTCACCCACGTCGCTCAATAACCGAGAATCGTTGAGAAATGCGACAAGTTCTTGCGATTGAGTTTTTATTGCGCCTATAAGAGAGACGTCCGTAATTACTCCGCCGCGTTTTTTTGCCAGTTCGACGTTATATTTGCATTTTGCTATATTTTCGCGGATTTGTTCAAATTGCATAGTTCACCGATTACAATTGCATTTCGATAAAAGTATATCACAAAATGCGCACAATGTAAATAAAATAAATTATATAATATAAAACTCGACAAGCCTATACGAATCGTAAACTTTTTCTATAAAAATCAACAACCGTTTCGTCCATAAATTTATAGACAAATTACCGCGTTAAAAAAATCTAAAAAACTCTCCTATAATCAATATTTGCCAAAGGCAATAAATAACGCCCCGACGCACAGATGCAGCGATGTGCGGGCTATTAATCGGAAATGTTTCGATTTAGCCTCTCTTCAATTAATCAAAAAAGACGGCAACTGAATTTTGCCGTCTCTTAAAGCAACTCTTGAGTACGCTTGAAATATTAAATAGCATATTCAAACCGCAAATTCTTGCGCAGCGTCCTATTGATTGAGATAAATATTAAACATTAGTCTGGAATGTTGATTATAGGAGAATAATTTCTTAATAGCTCTATAATTCAACTTAATTGATAAGTATCTAGAATTATAATGGCAAATTAGAATTCTTATTCTACTTCAGCGCTAGCTATCTCTACAACATCTGAATCGTCTTTTTCGCACAGAGATATCTTGCTGACAGACACTTCGTAAGCAACTCTCTCTTCGGTCTTTTCTCCGCCGAGATTTTTGAGATAATTACGGCTTTGAATGCGACCGATGACGGTGAGTTTTTCCCCTACTTTCATGTTTTGAACAAATCTTGCGTTTCTGCCCCACATTATGCACGGAATGTAATCCGACTTGTTGTACGCCCTGTTTACAGCGATCAATACGTCGCAAATTTCCCGCTTAAACGGAGTAGTTCTGTATATCGGCGGCTTACAGATGAATCCCGTAATCTCTATAATATTTGGGCTTTGTCCGTCTTCTATCGGCAACAGTTCTCTCACGAAAGCCGTCAGCAAAAGCTTGGACTTTTCGCCTTCGAGTTTGTTGTAACTTCTAAACTGCCCCGTCACACTGATCTTATCTCCGACCTTGACTTCATGTCTGACAAGCAGTCTGTCGGAAATCGTTATCGGAATAAAATCCTTTTGCTCGGACAGTCTCGGCACCGCGATTACCGTCTCATAAAATCCTTCGCCGAAAACTTCATGAGTATAAACAGGCTCCTTGATAACTGTGCCGATCAACTGCAACTTGTTGTTGTTCATCTGTTCGTAGTTCATATCTACCTCCACTGCGTATATGTTTGTTATTTATTTTTATGTTGTATTCCGCTGTTGTCTATCGAATAGTCGTCAGTGTATACCAATTCTGATAATGCGACCATTCTATAACCTTGATTTTTCAAATTTGCAATTACCAGAGGAAGAGCTTCCAAAATATTATCGCTGTTGTTGTGAAATAATATAATTGATCCGCTTTTCACTCCCTTATTCACCCTAGACAATATCTCCGTCGCGCTCAGCCCTTTCCAATCCAAGGAATCAACCGTCCATTGCACGCCTATCATTCCCTTGCTCTCTACGACCTCGAGAAGCGTATTGTTGTAATCCCCGAAAGGCGGACGAAAGAACTTAGTCTGTTTATCGGTCAGCTCTTTGACTTTATCGGTGACGTAATCGAGTTCTTCCTCGATCTTCTGCTTGCTCAAAGTACTCATGTTGAGATGATTGTTGCTGTGATTGCCTATATCACAGCCGCTTTCGGCGATTTTTTTGACCATTTCGGGATATTTATCTATCCAAAATCCCACCAAAAAGAATGTTCCGTCGACCCCGTGCTTTTCAAGCACGTCGAGTATTCCCTGCGTTTTGTCCGCTCCCCATGCCGCGTCGAAAGTCAATGCAACGACTTTTTCCTGCGTATCTACGCCGTATACGGGCACTTTTCTCAAACTTTGATTGTTGAAAACTGCGCCGACAGTTTCATTGGACATACCCGTTGCGCAGACTATCGTCAGCAATAAGACCGCAACGACGGTAACGATGGATTTTTTTCTGATTGACCAGATCATTCGCTCTACCTCTCGATAATATCATTAATAGATTAGAGAAATTTGCAAACATTTGTCCGATTTTGTCGCATATTGACATATTCGACTGTCTTTCTCTTATTATATCGTATTAAGCAATCAAATAATATATAACCGTCGAATTAAATTAATCGCTCTAATTGAAATTCTCTAACTCAGCTAATCAAAAAAGTAAAAACTTGCAAAAATAACGCTGATTTTGTCTTAACCTAACAAAAAACGCTTTTAGCCTTGACATAATAGGGAAAATCGACTATACTATAATAGCTGCGCTAGGTGGGGAGCTTGCGGTGCCCTGTACCTGCAATCCGCAACAGCAGGACTGAACGCCGGTCGAGGTTTTGACTATGTGAGGTCTGCCTCAAATAAGTGACGTTGATACCAAGGTCTTGTGCAATCATTCCCTGTGAACCATGTCAGGACTTGACCGTAGCAGCATTAAGCAGACCGTTTGATGTGCCATAAGGTAGCTTTGGAGTAGTTAACTGTTTGTGTTACGCTTGGGTAGCCACTATCGATATCGGATGCGCAGTTTTTAAGAATAATCGCCACCATTCGGTGGCTTTTGTTTTGCAAATTGTCAAATAAAATTGATAATAACCTAATAATATTGTATAATTATATAATAAGAAGACAAAATTGTCCGCCGAACCCAATTACCCATTCAAGGAGAAATATGAATCAAGACAAAAAAATCGCGTTGCTGATCGACGCGGAAAACATATCGAGAAATTACAGAAAAACAATTATGAACGAGCTCGCCAAATACGGCACGACGACGTATAGACGTATCTACGGCGATTTTACTTCGCGCACGATAAGCTGGACAAGCGAAGATCTGCTGAAATATTCGCTTACGCCCATGCAACAATACTCTAACACGTCGCAAAAAAATAAAAATGCAGGCAAAAATTCTTCGGATATCACGCTCGTCATCGACGCGATGGATATACTCTATTCTGGCAACGTAGAAGGATTCTGTATCGTATCGTCGGACAGCGATTTTACCAAGCTAGCGTCTAGATTGAGAGAAGCGGGAATGCTGGTCATAGGAATGGGCGAGGAAAAAACTCCGCTCGCTTTCAGAAAATCGTGCGAAAAATTCATACTTCTCGACGTGCTGACCAAAAACGAGAAAAAATCTGAAAAAACAGATAAAAAACAGCCGGAAAAAAGCAAAAAACAGCCTAAATCCGCGTCAAAATCAAAACCTAACGAGGAATTGCACGAAGACAAACCCGATATATCCGACGATATTTCGCTCGATGATAAAAACGATACCCCCACGCTCATGCCATGGGAAAGTATCGCTCAGCTGATAAAAACTCAAATTCTGCCGGAACTTGCCGACGAAGACGGCTGGGCAAGCCTTGCCGACATAGGCAACCGACTATATAAACTCTACAGCGATTTTGACAGCCGCAATTACGGATTCAGCAAATTGAGCGAGCTTTTCAAATCAAGCGCAGATTTTGAAGTCAAGCCGCAGCCCAAGCTCGATCCCAACAGCAACGTGGTATATTATTTGATTAGAGAAAAGGCTTGATATTATCCCCCGATCGATTATTCTATAAAAACGCCCGCTTATGCGAGCGTTTTTTGATTATCCCGATATATCTGCCTGATTTATTGGTATTTATTGATTCGCCGTCGGCAAATTGTCCAATTGAATATGCATAGAATCAATTAGCCATCGAAGATATCATCTGACAGTAATTCAGCGTAAGTTGAACTTTGGTGTATCTGATATCGCATATCAGATTGGGACGGCTGACGCTGTCTCCCGCAAGGTTGGACAGCAATCCAAGCGTAGTATTGATATCGACAAGCAACACTTTGACGTTCTTATTGCCCGAATTGGTCTCTGCTTGGAGTTGGTCAAACTGCAATTTTAGATTGTCTCTTATACCGCCTATTTGTTCGACGGCGTTGTTTTTATCAATTTTAAGCCCTGTAAGATCGTCGCCTATTTTTGACAGTTGATTGACTATGCCGACCGAATATCCGCCCATGCTTCTCATAAGTTGAGAATTTGCTGAAAATAAATTCTCAAAGTCTACCTCTTCGACAGTATAACTAGTCAGGCGGCTGCCTTGATTCTTATCTACGACGGCGTTGGCCTCGCTCAAATCGTCGTACACGTCGCCGATAACGTCATATTTATCGCCGTTTTTGACTATATACCCTGCGCCGCCCAACAGTCTTATCTGATCGCTGTATATCCGAGCTTCCGAATATCCTGCGCAACTCTTGAGCACGACCGCATAAAATTCGCTTTTTGGCATCGTTTGGGCGCGATAATGCGAAGATATCCCCGCCAAAAGCGCGCCGCCCGTTGCAAAATCCCCGACTACCACGGTAAGCAACAGACAAGTGACTATAGTCAGCGTCATGATCCAACCTCTTCTGCGCGAATCGTGCCTGTCGTAAGACTGCGGAAGAATATCTATAATCGCGTCGTCTTCGCTCAGCTCGTAATTGACGTGAACTTTTCCCGTGATTTGCGGCACGACCTCTATCTCCACGTCGGAGCGAGGTTCGGCAAAGTCTTCGCGCGGCGCGGAATCGTTTATCGGCGCGTCGTAAGCGATGTTTTCGCGCTGTCGGAAGTCTACTCCGCCGTCTTCGCCGTCTCTGTTCTTAAAATAATTTTTGAGATAATAGTTGCTGTAATCCATATTAGATTTTATGTCGCATCTTGAAAAATTATGAATTATTGCGCGGCAATCGGAAAATAAACTAAGACTGACATTTTGTTGCAGCAATTCATATAATTGAGAGTTGTTTGTAAGCGGAAATCAAAAAAATAAGTCGATAAAAAATATTTTGACGGCAAAGATAATATATATTTATATATATTAAAACTCAAAATCGGTAAAATTTGCGCAATTATACTTAATTCTCCAAAATTTCTCAAAAATCTTATTCGGATTATACATAAAAACATTTACATATCGGATTTTTGGTGCTATAATTACTCTATTAGCAATCTACACTGTCGAGTGCTAATATAAAGGAGGCGTTTTTATATGAAAATAAAACCATTATTTGACAGAATCGTAATTCAACAAGTAGAAACCGAAACCAAGACTTCAAGCGGTCTCGTATTGCCCGAATCGGCGCAGGAAAAACCGCAAATGGCTAAAGTATTGGCAGTAGGCCCCGGAGGAACAATCGACGGAAAAGAAATCGTAATGCAGATCAAAGTCGGCGACACTGTGCTCTACAATAAATATGCAGGCAGTGATTTCAAGCTTGACGGCGAAGAAGTAACGATCCTTAAACAAAGCGACGTTCTTGCAATTGTTGAAAACTAATATTGGGAGGTATTGTAAAAATGGCTAAGAAATTTAAGTACGGCGAAGACGCCAGAAGAAGCCTGGAAGCAGGCGTAAACGCAGTGGCAAACGCAGTCAGGATAACCATCGGTCCGAAAGGCAGAAACGTTGTCCTCGATAAAAAATACGGCTCGCCGCTCATCACCAACGACGGCGTAACCATCGCAAAAGAAGTGGAGCTGGAAGATTCTTTCGAGAATATGGGCGCTCAGCTGATCAAAGAAGTATCGATAAAGACCAACGACGTTGCGGGCGACGGCACGACGACGGCTTGCGTACTTGCGCAGGCAATCATCAGAGAGGGACTTAAAAACGTTGCCGCAGGCGCAAATCCGATGATATTGAAAAAAGGTATCGCCAAGATCGCAGACGCGGTCGTAGAAGAGCTCAAAGCTATATCCAAGCCTATCGACTCCTCTGCCGCTATCAGCCAAGTCGCAAGCATATCCGCAGGCGACGAGACGATCGGACAGTATATATCCCAAGCTATGGAAACCGTAGGCAAAGACGGCGTTATCTCCGTGGACGAATCCAAATCCACCAACACGGAATTGATGACCGTAGAAGGCATGCAATTTGACAGAGGTTATATCTCCGCATATATGGTGACCAACACCGACAAGATGGAAGCCGTGCTTGACGACGCATATATACTCATCACCGACAAAAAGATATCCACCAGCAAAGATATCATGCCGATATTGGAACAAGTCGTGCAAAACGGTCTCAAACTGCTCATCATCTGCGAAGATATGGACGGCGACGCATTGACGGCTGTCGTACTCAACAAACTCAAAGGTATACTTAATTGCGTAGCCGTTAAGGCACCGGGATTCGGCGACAGAAGAAAAGCTATGCTCGAAGATATCGCGGTTCTCACGGGCGGCACAGTAATCTCCAGCGAGATCGGATACGAACTCAAAGACGTCAACCTCTCTCTGCTCGGACGCGCAAAACAAGTCAAAGTCGACAAAGACAACACGACTATCGTGGGCGGCAACGGCGACGAAATGGCAATTTCGGGAAGAGTTAATTCTATCAAATCGCAGATTGCCGAGACAAGTTCGGAATACGATAAAGAAAAATTGCAGGAAAGACTTGCAAAACTCGCAGGCGGCGTAGCCGTAATCAACGTGGGCGCGGCGACCGAAGTTGAGATGAAAGAAAAGAAATTGAGAATCGAGGACGCTCTTGCAGCCACGAGAGCCGCGGTTGAAGAAGGCGTTATCCCCGGCGGCGGCGTTGCTCTGCTCTCTATCATACCCAAGGTAAGACCTATCGTCGAAGAGCTTGAAGGCGACGAAAAGACAGGCGGCGCGTGCGTGCTCAAAGCGTTGGAAGAGCCGATAAAACAGATCTGCTACAACGCAGGCGTAGACGGCGGCGTTGTCATCAACAACATTATGACCAGCAACAAAGGCGGCAACTACGGTTACAACGCTTTGACTGACAAATACGTGGATATGATCGAATGCGGCATACTCGACCCGACCAAGGTCACGCGTTCGGCATTGCAGAATGCGGCAAGCGTAGCATCCACGTTGCTGACGACAGAAGTCCTTGTGACGGACATTCCGGAGCCTCCGGCTCCCGTAGCTCCCAATATGGGCGAAGGGATGTATTAATCCAACGTTAACTTAAAATGCAAAAACAGAGTTCCGAAAGGAACTCTGTTTTTTATGCCTTGCTTGCAGATTTGCGTTTATTTGTCCAATCCGTCTCGCCCGTCGGCGCCGTTTGAGCCTTTGCTGCCGCTGCTGGCGTATTTGTTGATAAGATATTTCTTACCGCCGCTGCCGCCGGCGCCGCCAACTCCGCCTATACCTCCGTAGCCGCCGTACAAAGTGATATTGTCGGAGTCTTCGATCTTTGCCAATACTGATATCGTGGCACTGGCGCCGTTGCCGCCATTGCCCCCATAACCGCCGGTTCCTCCCGACGTTGCTCCCTTTGTAATGGTCGCGTCTCTTCCTCTGCCGCCTTTACCGCCTGCGCCTCCGGTTCCGCCGTCACCGCCGCAGACTTCTAAATAAGCCGTCGACGATATGCTGAAATCAGAACCTATAATATATATTCCTACACCGCCCGGACCGCCGCTGCCACCCGTGCCGCCTGTTGCCGACGAAGTTCCCGTTGCGTCGTCGCCTTTGTAGCCTTCGCCGCCATGACCGCCGAAAGCTTTGACTTCTCCTCGCATTATATATAGACTTGTGACGTACAATCCCATACCGCCGCGATAGCCGTCTTTTTCGCTCTGAGTGCCGTCTTTTCCTATTCCGCCTACAAAACTGCACGTTTGTCCTTCCTGCGCATATACCCGTAATCGGCTAGCTTCAACAGCGTTACCTCTCCTAAATATATGAGACAACTTTTTCCCGCCTCTTATGACAACGTATCCTTCGGTATACAAATCAAGATCTTGTCCGTATGCGTCCAACGCCGTATATCCGTCCTTTGCTATCATAACGCATTCCGACAGTACGACTTTTAACGAGTTAGTAAATACGAAAGCGACGTCCGTCAACGCATCCATATTCATTAATTTGAGTTCCTTTACCTCGGAAGCCACGTTAAACACTTTGCCGACTTGGGCAAAGTAATCATAATCTTTGAAATCGAATTGTATTGTATGAAAGCCTTTGATTTCCGTGCCGCTGTAAGTCTTGGCATTGACGTAAAGATACGACCAATAGACCTTGACTTTAACCACGGTATCGCATGGCACGCCGCGCGAGAAATCAGGCACTTTGGAATATCCGCTCAACGACTTGCCGACGTAAGAACTGTTTACGCTCGAAGAATTTGCCGTAACCGATACCACCTGCCAATAGCCGAATTTATAGCCGGACTTCTCCGTAGCCGGCAGAGAGAGCGCGTCGTTGAATTTGAGTTTGACCGACGACACGGCTTTTCCGCCGTCGGTATCGAATTGGAAAGTATAAGTCTTTTTCTCAAAAACGGGCCTTATCTCGTACGTCCCCAGATTTTCTCCGAAATCGGGAATGCACTGCAACAGCTTGTCATTCCAATCTTTGAATATGTCGGTATAGTCAAAGGAACCGTTGGCGGCGCGCTGACCGTTCAACAACTCGAATCGCATAAGTTTCTCGCCCGAATTATTCTGAGCAAGCTCCAAAAACCAATCGTATACGTAGTCTCTTACTGCAATCTCATCGCCAAAATTCACCTTGTCCGAAGAATTATCTGTCAATCCGTCTATAGAGAGATATTTGACGTTGCCGTCCAACGACACACGCACAATAAACTGCTTTGCTCTCCAACGCGCGTACAGATCCACGCTTTCGCCGTGCGCAATCATATCTGTCGGCTCATAAAATTCGTTTGCTCCGAAATTGGGCGAATAATACCACCCCGTAAACACGTGACCTTCTTTGGTTGGCTGATAAAGTCCGCCGTTGAGATAATAGACGCTCTCGGATCTTGCGCTCACACCGTCTACGTTGAGATTGACCGTATATGCGATAGGCATAAATTTGTCCATATGCCCGTCAAAAGCTTTGTTTTGAGAATAATATGTACTACACAGCGACGCGCCGTCCCTGTCGTTGTCCGCGCTGATCGTCCTGTAAGGCACACGGAACGCAACGTCGTCGCTGACGCCGTCGAATGCTCCGACCGCGACTGCGTCGGGAAGCAAGCTGTACATTGTTACGTCCTTTAATTGCGCGCAATCTGCAAAAGCCAACGGCTCGATAACCGTAATCATATCATATAAGACTATCTTCTCAATTGCCGAATTGGAAGAAAAAGCTCCGCTGCCGATCTGTTTCAATCCCTTATTGAGTTTGATTTCGCTGAGCGAAGTAGCGGCGAATGCGCCCTGCGCTATGCGCTCCACACTGTCCGGCACCTCAAACGATTCTCCCGATTTGCCTATCGGATATTGCAACAGCAACGACTTGTCCTTGCTGAAAAGTATTCCGTCCTGCGCGATATAATTGCGGTTGGATTCGTTGACCTCAAACGCTGTGAGATTGGGACAATTGGCAAAAGCAAGTTCGCCTATTTCGCCGACGTTGTAGTTTATTGTCACTTTGGTGAGATTATAACAATTATAGAAAGCGCAGAAATCTATCTTATTTACCGCTGTCGGAATTTCTATATTGACAAGATTTACGCAATTTGCAAACGTATAATATCCCAATTCAAGTATTTGAGCATTGGCAAGAAAGTCCAAAGAACCTACGGCAGTATTTGAAAAAGCGCCGTTTCCAAGCCGCGTTAAAGAAGATAAATCAGGAAAGCTATTGAGCAACGCGCAACCTGCAAACGCGTTGTCTGCTATCTCTATCAAAGCACATGCTCCGTCACACTCAACTGTCTTCAATCTTTTGCAATCGTCAAACGCGCTTTCGCCTATTTTTTTCAACGTACTTGGCAAAATTAATTTTTTCAGCCTAAATTTAAGCGAATCTTCCGCCAAAAAATTATCTCCGATTTCCAAGACGGGTTTACCGCTCAGTTCATTAGGGATAACAAATTCTCCAACTGAATCTATAGTTCCGAAAAATCCTGTAAGCTTAAGTCCACCTTCAATCTCTTCATACGCAAAACCTTTATTATTGACAACTCCCATATTTACTTCGTTGCATACCCAACTGATTATCTGCGCGTCGCGAGGTTCTAGATTATGCACTGCAGGAGGCATATTTTGAGCTATTCTGGTAAAATCACAATTTTTCTCTGTAAAATATCTTTTGTATCTTTTGAATCCTTTATAATCTTCTCCGCCTTCAATTGTCGCTGTTGACTTGGCAAGCTGAGATGCCAATGGCACCAGCAAATCGTTATAGAATGCTACAAGTTCTTTTTGGTCAGAAAACGACATTTCGTTGAAAAGGATATCCAATACGTCCACAAATTTATCTGACGGGAAGAAGTAATTAAGAAATTCGACGCAGGCATAATTCAATACGCTCTCTTTGAAACCGAATATTCTATTAGAGTACACCATACCAACTACTACGTTAAGAGCGTTGGCGAGAACGTCTAATACCCTTTTGTCTTGTGTGCCTAATTCATTTAATATTGTATTAGTGTTATCGTTTTTAATAATATGCGACAAAAAAGTCAATGACGAATAACCGCCAATAGCAACCGCATTAATATCTCGGTAAAGTTGTTCATAATTGGCATTCCATCTTGAATTATACGCAAGAAATTTTTTGGAATCAAGAATATCTTGCAAACCCTCGTCTCCTTCATTCATAAATGCTTCGCCAAATAAGTTAGCCGTTGTAGAAGAAAAATACGGCGTACCGATACTGACAAGCGAATCAACCAAATCGGGATGATCCATGGCGTATAGCAAGTTAATTAATCCGCCGCGGCTATGCCCAATAAGATTGACTTTTGGCAGGATCCCGCCATTAAGTTTCTTGACTTGCAATACAACACTGCTCAACATTTTGTTAAATCTATAATACGAAACTTCGTTATGTGAGTTTATATTATTTTCCCTAAAATCCTCAAAAACTATGATTAAATGTTTAGAAATATTATTTATGTCATTCAAATTTATTTTTGCACTTTTATTGTAATCTTTATAAATTGTAAATGTTGTATTGCTTTGCATTTCAAATCTATATAATAAAGATTCCCCTACTTTTTCTGTTAGTTTATTTATGATTGATTTAGGATCATCTTCATAGTCCAAAGACAAATTACCGTTTTGCCCATGCATATTACTCCAATCGGCGGCATCACCGCCAAGACCGTGCGTAAGTACGGTAATCTGCGGCACGTCCATTATTGGCATGTCCATGCGTTGCGACATATCATATTTCAACTTATACGTATCATCGTCCGCTTGAGTACATAGATATGTATTGGTCTGCGAAAATAATTCCTGCGAAATCGACGCTGCGTTTGCAATATTTTGACTTTGCGGAGTTGTAATTATTCCTACTGCGCTTGTTGCTATTATCAACAAACATAATGTTACTGTTATCCAAATCTTCTTCTTATCATTCGTAATTTTCATTTTTTCTCCTTAGTTGATTATCCACTTTGCGTATAATTTGTTCTCTATGAATTTTTCATGATATTCTGCCTTAATTATCGTATCTTTTTCAAAATCCCATTTATTAATACACTCTTGCTCTTTATACCACCCCCCGAACTTATATCCTTCTCTCTTTGGTTCGTCCGGTATCACCTCTATTTTCTCCCCATTCTCAATATCGTCTATCCAATAATATCCGTCGTTTTCCGAACCTTCATAATTATAGTAATACGATACGTTTGCGGCATAATAATTAGGCAATTCTCCTGATTCAATTTTTATATCTAAATCTATATAGTTTTCCTTATATCTTAAATAAGTGATATAACATATTGCATTTGTACCACTTCCTAAATGATATATAGAATCACAGTTTAATAGAACTATTTTCTGCAAATTAATGCAATTTGACATTACTCCATTATTCATAGATAAATAATCAGACATTATATAAACTTTTTCTAAATTTTCACTTTCAACTCCTCCTGCATTCGGAGCAAAAAAACCTGCTACGTAGCCCAATTTTACTACCTTTCTGCCGTTTAATTCATTGGGTATTATTATATTCCTTTTCTTCTTACCTTCTTCAGATAGATCTTTTATATGTATTTCATTTACTCCCCATTCTTGACATACAAAATCCCCTATTACTACCTCCTCGTCAAATCTTGATCTTGACAAACAACTCTTCAATAGACATGCCCCTGCAATTATCAGCGCAATTGCCAATATTGCCACTACTATCATTACGATATCAAATGCAGATAGTTTTTTCTTTGCTCTGTTCAATTGCGCTCCCCCCCTTAATTGTATTAATCGGATTAGATTCCTCGACTAGCTCGGAATGACAACAGGATTGACGACCTGTCAATCTTTCATCCACTTTGCATATAATTTATTTTCTACAAATTCTGTGTAGTTTGTGCGATCAACTTTCACTTTCTTTACGGTGTCTTTTGCAAAATCCCATTTATTAATACACTCTTGCTCTTTATACCATCCCCCGAATTTATATCCTGCCCTCTTTGGTTCTTCCGGTATTACCTCTATCTTCTCCCCATTCTCTATATCATCAATCCAATGATATTCTCTTTCTCCCTCTTTTACCTCATAGTTAAGATAAAACGTCACATTGGCCGGATATTTATTATAATATGAATTATACTTCTGATCTTCATATTCAATAATTACATCTTTAGAAAAATAAAAATAAATTTCTCTACTTGTTAAGTTTCTATAAACATTATGAGGATAATTGATTATAATTTTATGCAAATTCGGACAAGATTCTTTACCGACTAGACCTTTAGCAACATATGGAGCATTTATACAATTAATGTATAATTTTTCTAATTTTTTGCTTTTCCAATAGCCTTCGAATTCCTCAAAGATAAACCCATCCGCAAAATAATTATGTGTTCCTAAGCAAAATATTGGCTTACCTTTAATCTGACTTGGCACTATAATATATTTATTTTTTTTACTTGTCAATGATATATTTGTAATATATAAATTATCTTTATCAATCTTATATTCGAAATCACCTGTGTACCTTGGTACGCAACTTCTTAACGGAATCATAAAGGCAATTATTACGATAACAAGAATCACTATCATTATGATATCAAATGCCTTCAACTTTTTCTTTGCTTCTTTCATTTTTTCTTCTCCTTTCTCTTATCTCCTTTTTGTTTATTTTTATCTTTTGCACGTTATATAGTATGCTTTTGCATAATTCCCTTATTTTTTTCTCCGTCGGCGGCTTTTCACCTCTCGGCTATTTTCCGCCGACTTCATCTTTTGTAACAAACTTATTTTTATATATGAGCGATTTTGATTACTCCACTATCTATATATTTAACCAATTAATCCCTCAATTGGCTAGGATTGACGACCTGTCAAACATTTATCCACTTTGCGTATAATTTATATTTTGAATTATAATCTTCAATGGTTTCATTATCAAAATCCCATTTATTAATACACTCTTCTTCCTTATACCATCCATGAAAACTATATCCCTTTATCTGCGGAACTGGTGGTATTACTTCTACTTTTTCGCCGCTATCTATATTGTCCATCCAATAAAAATCTTTTTCTATGCCTTCGCTATTATAATAGAAAACTACATTTGGTGTTCTACATCTGCCTTTACTTAAATTTTCGCTATCAAAATCTATATGATAAATATTATTATTAACATAATATTTTGAATGTGAATCGTTACCTATATTTATTATTTTTTTAATTTTTGGACAACTGGTTTCATCAAAATATCCAGATGAAACTTCTAGATAATTGCTCAATATAAATACTTTCTCTAATATTTCGCTACTCATTTTGCCTTTAACTAATTTTGCCAATCCCGTATAATAACCCAAGACTGTTACTCTTCTACCATTTAGTTTTTCCGGAATAACTATATTAGTCTTCTTCTTACCTTCTTCAGATAAATCCTTTATATGTATTTCGTCTTTTCCCCATTCTTGACATATAAAATCCCCTATTACTACTTCATCCTCAAAACTTGATCTTGATAAACAGCTCTTCAATAGACATGCCCCTGCAATTATCAGCGCAATTGCCAATATTGCCACTACTATCATTACGATATCAAATGCAGATAGTTTTTTCTTTGCTCTGTTCAATTGCGCTCCCCCCCTTAATTGTATTAATCGGATTAGATTCCTCGACTAGCTCGGAATGACAACAGGATTGACGACCTGTCAATCTTTCATCCACTTTGCATATAATTTATTTTCTACAAATTCTGTGTAGTTTGTGCGATCAACTTTCACTTTCTCTACGGTGTCTTTTGCAAAATCCCATTTATTAATACACTCTTGCTCTTTGTACCACCCCCCGAATTTATATCCTTCTCTCTTAGGTTCTTCCGGTACTACTTCAATCTTTTCGCCATCCTCGACATCATCAATCCAATGATATTCTCTTTCTCCTTCTTTTACCTCATAGTTAAGATAAAACGTCACGTTGGCTGGATATTTTTCTAAAACGGAATATTTATCTTCTTTGTATTCAGTTAAAACCTTTTCACTATAAAAATAAAAAATTTTTTCATCAGTTAAAGGTCTAGCCCCTTCTCGTCCATTAACTACTATTATCTTTCCCAATTTAGGACAAAGATCTTTATAAACCAAATCATAAGCTATTCCAACACTGTTGTCATAATTCAAATATAATTTCTGGAGATTTTTACTTCGCCATCCGCCTTTATAACCTCCAAGCAAATAATCTGTCTCACCCAAACATGATACTTTTTTCCCATTAATTTCATTTGGTACAATTATATTTTTTTTCTTTTTGCCTGACCTTGACAAATCAGTTATTTCTATTGTATCTTCTACATAGTAACATTGAAAATCTCCATGTGTTATCGGGATACAGCTTTTGAACATTATCAGCCAAAAGATAATGTTAGCAATTATAAATACCACTACTAATGATATTATAACTTTTTTGGTCGTACTCATTTTTGCTTCTTTCATTTTTTTCTTCTCCTTTCTCTTATCTCCTTTTCTGTTTATTTTTATCTTTTGTACGTTATATATTATGCTTTTGCATAATTCCCTTATTTTTTTCTCCGTCGGCGGCTTTTCACCTCTCGGCTATTTTCCGCCGACTTCATCTTTTGTAACAAACTTATTTTTATATATGAGCGATTTTGATTACTCCACTATCTATATATTTAACCAATTAATCCCTCAATTGGCTAGGATTGACGACTTGTCAAACTTTTGTCCACTTTGCATATAATTTATTTTCTACAAATTCTGTGTAGTTTGTGCGATCAACTTTCACTTTCTCTACGGTGTCTTTTGCAAAATCCCATTTATTAATACACTCTTGGTCTTTATACCACCCACCGAATTTATATCCTTCTCTCTTTGGTTCTTCCGGTATCACCTCTATTTTCTCCCCATTCTCAATATCGTCTATCCAATAATATCCGTCGTTTTCCGAACCTTCATAATTATAGTAATACGATACGTTTGCGGCATATCTTCTTGGAATTTCTCCTAATTCAATATTTCCATAATCGTCATATTCTTCTATATATCTTTTATATGTCATAAAACAAATTGCATTAGTATTATTTCGTATGTTGTAAATATCCGCAGGCGTACAATTTATCAATACTATTTTCTTCAAATTTATACATCTGGTCATCACTCCATTTGAAACAGATAAATCATCGGGCAAAATAAATAGCCTTTCTAATTTATCACTTTCTATTCTACCTGCATTCGGCGCAAAATAACCTGCTACGTAGCCCAATTTTACTACCTTTCTGCCGTTTAATTCTTTAGGTATTATTATATTCCTTTTCTTCTTACCTTCTTCAGATAGATCTTTTATATGTATTTCATTTACTCCCCATTCTTGACATACAAAATCCCCTATTACTACCTCCTCGTCAAATCTTGATCTTGACAAACAACTCTTCAATAGACATGCCCCTGCAATTATCAGCGCAATTGCCAATATTGCCACTACTATCATTATAATATCAAATGCCTTCAACTTTTTCTTTGCTCTGTTCAATTGCGCTCCCCCCTTAACTGTGTTAATTAATTAGATTCCTCGACTAGCTCGGAATGACAATATATTTAGCGAATCAAATCCTTAATTAGATATGATTGAGAGCATTTAACGGATTAAATTCCTCTTCATGCTCAGAATAACAAATCATTTATCGAATTAATTCTTTGACTGGCTAGGTTTGACAAAACAACTGTCTACCTAAGTGTAAAAAACTTTGAATAAATTAGGTTAGGTCTTCCGTCGGCGGCTTTTGTCTTTTTGACTGATTGCCGCCGACTTTCATCTTTTGTGACACACCCCTAATGGCCTATACAACAGCGGATAGATACTGCTTGCTTTAGACAAGTCGATTTATCCCTCTTAATTATTATTTTAGCACAGATTTTAGTATTGTCAAGGAAAAATTAAAAAATGCAACGTAAAATATTAACTTTGTTAATAATTTTCGATATTTTAGACAAAATATGCCCATCACAGGACGGGCATAAGCATATATCATTTGTTTTGGGCAGAAAAAGCAATTAAGCGTTTGCCTACTTTCTGTTGAGACGTTTGCTTTCGGAAAAGAAATCCTGATCTGCTTCGTTGACGTAGTCGCTGATATTGAGTTCTTTGCTCATAAGTTCGACCAACTCGTTTTCAAAGTCTTTAAGCCTGTCGCTTACGCCGTCTCTCTGCGCTCTGTCCACCACGTTGACGTTGGCTTTGCAATAGGACTGCCATTTAGACGAAAAAATTTTGAGCCGTTCGCCTTCCAGCGCAAATTTTACTTTGGACGAATATTCTATATTCTTCGCCTTGTCTATTGCCTGCGTAAGCGCGATATTAATACTGTCCTGCTCTTTTTTGAGAGATTCTACTTTGCGTACCAACTCTTGGTTCTCTCTCAATAATCCCTCTATTCTGTCTCTCAATCCCATTATAGTATTCTCGTATTTGTCCGTCTGCGCTTTGATAAATTCCTGTACTTGGATTTTGTCATAGCCCTTTCTCGATAATGAAAAGTTCATATTTCACCTCACTCTTTCTTAATAAATACATTATACAGAAAAAACAGGCTTGCGCCGTCGGCGATAACCTGTTTTTTTGTCTGATTTGCATATTTATTGTCGATGACTTAGCTGACGCGCAGATCAGCCGTTCTTTGCCGCCTTGTTCTCTTTGATAAGCTGCTGTTTGAGCTCATAGAGCTTTTGGGACAAATCGACTTTGTAGATGTGCGGATTGAGCATACGCTTATACTCGTTCCAAAATTCTCCGTAGCTTTGCTTGTGATAGAGCGCTATCTCTTTGACCGACGGCAAATCATAGACAAGCTTGCCGTCCTTGATTATCTGTCTGCCCAATTCTTTGGTATAGAAGTTGGTAACTTTTTTTCTCTTCCAAGCAAAATCGGGATGGAATATCTCCAATTCTTCAATCCCCTCGAAACTCTCTTCCATAAGACATATCAAATCGGCTATCGCCTTGTCTGTATTCTTATCGTAAAGACGCACGATTTTTTTGAATCCCGGATTGGTAATCTTGGCAGGGGTGTCGCTCATCTTCATCTTGGGATAAAGCACTCCGTCGACCTCTATGCCGGCGAGTTTGTATACACCGCCCAAGCTCGGACAGTCCATACTCGTGATAAGTTTGGTGCCGATGCCCCAAGTGTCGATGCATGCGTTCTGCGTTGCGAGAGACTGCAATACGTTTTCGTCCAAATCGCCGCTTGCGCAAATCTTGGCATTGGGAAATCCCGCTTCGTCAAGCATCTTTCTCGCTTCTCTCGACAAATACGCCAAGTCGCCGCTGTCAAGACGGATGCCTATCGGCTCGTGTCCTTTCTGTCTCAATTCGTTGAATACTTTTATCGCATTGGGAACGCCGCTGTTGAGCGTGTCGTAGGTGTCGCAAAGCAATAGACATTTGTCGGGATATATCTCGGCATAGGCTCTAAACGCTTCCAACTCGCTGGGAAAACTCATCACCCAACTGTGCGCATGCGTGCCCGATACCGGGATATCGAACATCTTGCCCGCTAGCACGTTGGACGTCGACTGACATCCTGCGATAACCGCCGCGCGCGCTCCGTAGATACCCGCGTCCGGTCCCTGCGCTCTTCTCAATCCGAATTCCGCTATTGCTCCGCCCTTTGCCGCGTAAGCTATCTTCGCCGTCTTTGTCGCGATCAGCGTCTGATGATTGAGTATGCACAAAATCGCCGTCTCAATAAACTGCGCCTCAAACATCTTGGCTTTGACCGTCAAAATAGGTTCCTGCGGGAAAACAACCGTGCCTTCGGGCACAGCGTAGATATCTCCCGTGAACTTGAAATCTTTGAGCAAAGTCAAAAAGTCTTCGTCAAAGATATTCAACGATCTCAAATACGCCAAGTCGTCGTCCGAAAAATTAAGATGCAGGATATAATCAACCACCTGCTCCAATCCGCAAGCTATCGCATAGTTGTTGCCCACGCCTCTGTAAAAAACATCAAATACGGCGACTTCGTTCATCTGCTTATTCTTGCTGTAACCGTACATCATCGTAAGCTGATATAAGTCTGTAAGTAAAGTTAAATTTCTCATTACTGCTCCTTTGTAAATTTGATGCCGAAACCGCTCAAAGTTTCAGTGAGGCTGGACGGCTTGTCCATAACCCGATTGATGCCGTTCTTATATTTATATAAATATACGACAATTATCGACGTTTGTCAATCGATAATTGCCGCTAGGATAATATCGCTTTATTTATCCTCAAATATTTTTGAGATTGTCCTCATTGTCGGATTTTGACGAACCGTCCGCCATACCTTCGTCAGACGAGCGTTCTGTCTTAGCGCCGCCGCCGTCGGTCGACGCGTCGTCAGCGCTCTCCGCCGCGCGCTTCCGCTTTAGCCTGCAATGCCAGCCTGCGTTTTTCGCAAAGACCTTCAAACCATTTAGTCTCCAAGCGTATCTTGCCGAGTTGCAAAAGTATCTGCAATACCACCGCCACGATAAACACAAGATAACATATCAACTGTACGGCTTTGATTTTCGTGCCGCCTATAGTCATAGGATCGGTGCCTTTGATAAATTCCAGCGTGCCTCTGACAAGTCCGTACCATCCGAGATAGAATATCGCAAAAGTGCCCGTCTTGAGTTTTTTCTTGGGAACATAGAACATGATCAACGCTACCGCAAGCCCTATAGCGTTGAGAACACCCTCGAAAAAGAACGACGCATAGTGCCACTTGCCGTCCATCTCGATGAATACCGCAAACGGCAGTTTCTGCAACGCAGGATTGGTTACCTCTATGCCGTAAAGCTCCTGATTGAAGAAATTGCCCCATCTGCCTATCACCTGACCGAGCAACAGCGCAATACATACGCAATCGGCAACTTTCATAAGCGAATATTTGCGGTTGCGAAGACAACAGAAGAATATCGCCAACGCACCGCCGAAAATGCCGCCGATTATCGTCAATCCTCCGTTGCTGATATTTATCATGTCGACAAATCCCTGCCAACTGTCAAGATGATAATCGCTGCCTATTCTCGGCACAACGTAGAAAATTCTGCAAAAAATTACCGCCAACGGAACTACCCATATAAATAATTCCAACGAAAAGTCAAAATCTATACCTCTAGAACGCGATAACAGCAAATATAGACCGTACGCCGATATGATCGCGAGCGTAATTAATATTCCGTACCAATACACGTCGCCTATCAGCGGCAGTGTGAATGCAACTCTATCGATTGCCGTCAAAAAATCAAGCATTTTTTCTCCTCAAATCAAAAAACTTTGCGCGTTCCGTCATTTCGCACGCCGATAACGTATACGTTGTTTTCGCCGAATACGGAGCGCATTTTTGCCACATAGGAATCAAGTCCGCAGTTGTCGACGTAGGCGATAACCGTGCCTGCAAAACCGCCGCCGTGCACTCTGACCGCCTTGACGCCCTCGCACTTTTTGCTGAGGTTAATGCCGAGCGGTATTCTCTGATCAAGATCTCCCAACGGATAGCAATTCTGCAACATGAGATAAGAACTCGTCCCCGAACCGTTGATTGCTTCGCAGAATTTCCTGTCGTTGGCTTTCTTGATAGCCTTTGCGCATATATCGACGCGCTTGTTTTCGTCAAAGAAATGCATTGCGCGCAAAATCGCTCTGCCCGACACCTTGCGCTGCAACTCGCCGATACCGGCGTAGAAGTCCTCTTCTTTGACCTTTCTAAGTTTCTTTGCGCCGAACTGCCTGGCAACCGCTTCCATCTCCAGACGTATGTCGGCATATTGATCGGTCAAATCGCTGTGGTCACCGCCCGTGTTAATCAAGACGATATTCAATCCGTCAAACGCCCATTCGATGGACTCGACTTTCATATTCTTAACAGATTTGAAATCTATGTAGCTAACTCCTCCGAGAGCAATAGCGCTCTGGTCGAGAAGTCCGCACGGCTTGCCGAAGTATTCGCTCTCGGCATAATGCGCCGCCTTTGCTTTGTCGACTTTGCTTACGGAGCCGCCGTTGTACATTACGTTTAGTATTTCGCATACGAGAACTTCAAAACACGCCGACGACGAAACTCCCGCGCCTCTGAAAACGTCGCTCGTCGTGGTAGCGCAAAATCCTCCGAGATTCCATCCGTTTTGCCTGAAATAAGCGCATACGCCTCTCACCAGCGAGGCGGAATTGCCCTTTTCTCTTTCCTTAACGCCCAAATCGTTCAAATCTATCTCTATGGGAGAAAAACCTATCGAATCGACTATTATCTTGCCGGCGCACGGCGTCACGCACGCAAGAGTGTCGACGCTGATCGACGCGCACAGCACTTTGCCGTTGTTGTGGTCGGTATGGTTTCCGCACACCTCGATTCTGCCCGGCGACGAATAGAACTCTCCGCCCTCGCCGTATTTACGCGCATGCGTATCGTATATTTCGCGATATCTCTTTGCCTGGTAATCGAGTTTGCCGTCGCCGTAAAGTCTTTTTACCGTTTGAGCAAAATCGGCATTGTCAGCCAAACTGTCAATAAATTTTCTATCTGCCATAAAATTCTCCGTATTGATTGAATTTATTTCAAGTTTAATTATAACATAAAGAATTCTCCGTGTAAATAATTATTTTTAATTGTCGCGCTTTCTATCCCATTTTGCGCGTCGAAGCAATCGCGCGCGGCAAAGTTGCTTTTGTTGACCAAAATAATTTTTCAATGAGCTTAAAATATTGCAAATATTTGAATATTATTATATAATATATTTATAGTTAAATTTATTTCCGTTTTGGATAATAGAAAATTAATTCCGAGAGGTTTTTATGATAAATCAGGACACATTGAAAATCAAACTCGCCCAACTTGTCGACTATGCCAAAGACAATCTATCGCTGAGATTGGAAGACGAATCTTTCGTGACCAATACTCTCCTGGCAACGTTCGGTTTGGGCGCACCCGTCACCGATACCGAGGGATACGGCGAATTGCAAAAAGATATCGTAGACCCAATCGTGGATTACGCTGCGGAAAGCGGTATGATAAAAGAAGAAGAACGATTGCTTTTTGAAACAAAACTGCTGGGCTCCGTCACGCCTATGCCGTCGTCTGTCGTGGATAAGTTTGACGTCATAGCCGCAAATAAAGGCGTAAAATCAGCGACCGATTGGCTGTATAAGCTATGCGTGGCAAACAATTATATCAGAATGGCTGACATCAGCAAAAATATCAAATGGGAACATAGCGGCAAATTCGGCAAAATCGGCATTACGATAAACCTGTCAAAACCCGAAAAAGATCCCAAACAGATAGCAATGGCAAAACTGTTGCCTAAGACGGGATATCCGTCGTGTCTGCTCTGTCCGGAAAACGTGGGCTACGCGGGCAATCTCAATCACCCCGCAAGACAGACATTGAGGATCATACCGATAAAACTCGGCGGAGAAAGCTGGTCGCTGCAATATTCTCCTTATCAGTATTATAACGAACACGTCATAGCTCTGTCCAACGAGCACCGTCCGATGGCGGTCAACGGCGACACTCTGTTCCGACTTCTGGACTTTGTGGATACGTTCCCCCACTATTTTATCGGCTCCAACGCGGCTCTGCCGATAGTCGGAGGCTCGATACTCACGCACGACCATTACCAAGGCGGAAGCAAAGTACTGCCCATGTTTGAGGTAGGCGCAAGAAAGAATTTTGCATGCAAAAAATTCAAAGACGTCAAAATCAGCATCGCCGATTGGTACAACAGCGTGGTGAGAATCTGCGGAAAAAATAAATTCGAAGTGCACGAAACCGCAACAAACGTGCTTGAAAAATGGTTTGATTGGAGCGACGAGAGCGTAGGTATACTCTGCAACACCGGCGAACAGCATAATGCCGTTACGCCTATCGCAAGAAAAGAGGGCGACGGCTATATAGTCGATTTGATACTTCGCAACAACCGCACCGACGAGGCTCATCCTTACGGAATATTCCACCCCGAAGAGAAATTGCACAATATCAAAAAAGAAGGCATAGGCATTATCGAAGTTATGGGACTATTCATTCTTCCCGGAAGATTGAAAAGCGAGTTGGAAACCGTCAAAGACTATCTGTGCGGCAAGAAAAACGTCGATCTCAAGGAGTTGAACGACGCCGAAAATCCGATGTTTAAGCACGCCCCGACCATACTGCAACTTGTCAACGATCACGGAACAGGCAGAGACAGAGTGTTTGCCGATAAAGTCGTGACCGACTACGTCAACGACGCGTGCGAACAAATTTTGGAATGCACCGCCGTGTTCAAAAACGACGAACAAGGTCAGTCCGCTTTTGACAAATTCATGACGGCGGGACTGGGATATACTCAAATCTAAACGTAAAAACAAAATACAAGACCTGCGAATACGCAGGTCTTAATTTTTTGTCTTAATCATTTGACGGTCGCAGCATACGCGCCGTAAAATCAATCAATACTCTTTTCTGTCCGCCAAAGCTCTCGAAAGCGTCACTTCGTCGGCATACTCGATATCGCTGCCCATAGATATACCGCTGGCAAGCCGAGTAACTTTGATGCCCATAGGCTTGATCAACCGCGCGATATAAGTAGCCGTCGCTTCGCCGTCGATATCGGGATTGGTCGCCATAATTACTTCTTTGACACCTACCAATCTTTGCATAAGCTCTTTTATACGGATATCGTCTACGCCTATTCCCTGCATGGGATTGAGCGTGCCTTGCAAGACGTGATATACGCCCCTGTAATCCTTTATTTTCTCAAACGCGATTACGTCCTTTGGCTCTTTGACCACACAGATAACCGAAGTATCCCTCGTGCTACATATTTCGCAAACGTCCGATTGCGTATAGTTGCCGCAGACGCTGCAATAATGTATATTTTTCTTGGTCTCGATCAGCGCGTCGGCAAAATCTTCAACTTCTTCTTGGCTCATATTGATAACCTTATAAGCGTACCTCTGAGCTGTCTTTGCGCCCACTCCGGGAAGTTTTGAAAATTGCGCGACAAGGCGCGATAGAGGTTGATAAAACGACATATTACAATCCCAATCCCGCGAATTTGCCGAGTTTCTCTTCTCTGATAGCCTCAGCCTTAGCAACAGCGTCGTTGAAAGCCGCAACTATAAGATCTTCGAGCATTTCTACGTCCTCGGGATCGACCGCCTCCGGCTTAATGGAAATAGCGCCGACTATCTTCTCGCAAGTCATCGTCACCTCGACAAGTCCGCCTCCGCTGGTGCCGGTAACTTCAGTTTCTTTAAGTTCTTCCTGCGCCTCCATCATTTCCTGCTGCATTTTCTGCGCCTGTCGCATGAGTTGTTGCATATTGCCCATACCGCCGCCGAATCCACCGAATTTTGCCATAACATTTCTCCTTTAACTATTATTTTGTTCTTTATTAATTATGCCCGAAGAATTGGTTATGTTGACCATATCTTCGTCAAAAAGGTTCTGAACAGCCTTTATATCCTTATTAAGAGCCTCTTCTTTGTTGAAATATTTGATACTCAAAGCCGTTATTTCAAAGTATCTCTTCCTAATTACGTTCTCAAAAAGTTTGACGTATTGCTTTATTGCGGGCAGGCTCTTCTCGTTGTCTACGTTGAGATAAAGCGTTCCTCTGTCAAAAGAGAGCGAGTCCGAAGTGATGCCCGCCGCGCACGCATACGCCTGCTGAGAATTTGCCGCGCTTTTGACCGTGTTGAGCAAATAGCCCCATACTTCGCCGAGATCGAGTCTCAAAGATTCGTCTATGGAATCGAAATGATTTGCGATCGTTCTCACCTTGGATTCAACGTCTTTTAATCTTCTGAGGATTGCGTCCCCGTCAAGGTCGACTGTCAAATCGCAAGCCTTGACTATGTTTGTCTCCAACGTTACGCTAGGCGACGCGGAAGCCCGCATTGCGCTTTCTACGTTGATAAATATCTCTATTATCCGCACCAATGCTCCGTTGTCTGTGCGATTGCTAAGTTCTACCAAAGAATCAAAAACGTCCTTCGGCAAAGACAGAAATCTGTTGGCATTAGTGCAATTGAGAATATACAGAAGATTGCGCATCATCTTGGAGATGTCTTTTGCAAGCAAACTTACGCTCTTGCCAAGCGACAGGATTCTGTCCGTCGTCTCCAAAGCCTGCTTTGCGTCGTGGTCTATTATCGCTTTGCACAGCTCCACTACCATCTTGGGCGAACTTGCGCCAAGCACTTCGAGCACGTCGTCGTAAGTGAGCTTGTCCGAAGTGTATGACAAACACATATCCGCTACGGAAAGCATATCTCTGACGCTTCCGTCTCCTGCCTCGGCTATTGCTCTGACGGCTTCTTTTTGATATTCTCTGCCCTCTGCGTCGAGAATTTTTTCAAGATAAGACGAAAGTTCCGACGACGAAAGCAATCGGAAGTCAAAACGCATACATCTGGATAGAATAGTCTGCGGCAGCTTGTGCACCTCGGTGGTGGCAAGTATAAACACCGTGTGAGATGGAGGCTCTTCAAGCGTCTTTAACAAAGCGTTGAAAGCCTGCATTGTCAGCATATGGACTTCGTCGATTATATAAACTTTATACTTGCAAGATACCGGAACGTATTTGACTTTCTCGATCAAATCCCTTATATCGTCGACACTGTTGTTCGACGCGGCGTCCATTTCGAGAATGTCCATATTATTTGCGCTTGCAAGAGCTTTGCAAACTTCGCATTTGCCGCAAGGCGAACCGTCGGCAAGCGGAGATAAGCAGTTGATTGCTCTGGCAAATATCTTGGCGGTCGAAGTCTTACCCGTACCTCTCGTACCGGTAAACAAATATGCGTGAGAAATCTTGCCGCCGAGCACCGCATTGGACAGCGTCTTTATAATATGCTTTTGACCCAACATCTTATCAAAAGCGTCGGGTCTGTATTTTCTGTATAAAGAAGTATATGCCATATTCACCTTACAAAGGCTATCGTTGAGATAGCCTTAAAGTAATCTAGATTAACAATCGATTGAAATCGATTACAATTAGTTTTTATCAGATTCGTCCGCGGAATCTTCTTCAATCTCGGAATTGTCATTCTGCGCATCCGCTCCGAAGATATCGTCGGAATCAGCGGTTGTTTCTTCAACGGATTCAACCGATTTAATATTATCCGAATTATCGTCTGCGCTATCTATCTTTGCTTGAGCCGCCGAATTTTGTTCGGACTCAACTATAAACGCTCTGACCGCATCGGCATTTTCCCAACCGAGAATTGCGGCAACTTCGCCGTAAGTTCTCTCCTGAGTCTTGACGTCGACAATTTTGAGCTGTTCGATAAATTCGCCTGCCTCGGCTTCGTTCATAGTACCTGCAGCTTTCTTTCTTGCAAGCACTCTCGCAACAGCCTCAACCTGTCTCTTCTCTGTAAACGTATAGAAGAACAGCGGAATTGCGCACGCTGCCATAGATATTCCGCACAGCAAAGTCGTGGCAAGCCAGTTGCCCGAAATCATCTTCTGATAACCTGCGGAATTGAATAATTCGTCGGTTATCGTCATCTTAGCATATTTGCTGTCATAGCCGTATTCGCCGAGAACCTGCAACGTAACGAATGCGGTGAGCGCCATACCTATCTTGGAAATGAGAGTCTGCATGGAGAAACAAATTCCTTCCGCTCTCTTGCCCGTCTTGTCCTCTAGATAGTCTATTGAATCCGCTATCATCGAATACGTAAGAATATTGCTGAAACCTGACGGTATACCCGCTATTATGATGATTATGTAGAAGAATATCTTTGCTACCGTGCTTGTGCCTTTAGAAGGCAAACCGATAAAATAAAGCAGTACCATCAAAGCGCCGCCTATAAGGTGCGACCATATAAATATTGTTTTCTTTCCTAATTTTTTGGAAAGTACGGGAGTAAGCAACGTTGCAAGCAGACCGCCCGGAACAACCAAAAGGAAAATTACGCCCGCAAGATTCTGATCTCTCAGATTGAACTGCGCATAGTACAATGCGGTGGTCATATAGATAGTACGCAGACCGCCTAGCACGCCGACCAAAATCATAATAAGAACAGGTTTGTTCTTCATGAGAAGTTTAAGATTTTCTTTAAGAGATTCTGATTCCTTATCCTCATAGAATCTCTCTTTTGTATTCTTAAATCCAATCCAGAATGTCGGAATGGACATAAGCACGCTGACAACGGCTACAACTATGTATATCCAAATCAAATCGTCGCTCTTTATCGGCAGCATCTGCTTCTCGGGGTCGGTGTTGGTAAATACCGGTATCGCAATGGATACCAAACCGCTGCCTATCGTCGAGAAAAGACGGGCAACCGTCAAAAGCGTATTTCTCTTGTCAGTATCGGAAGTCATTGACGACGCCATTCCCCAATACGGAACGTCCAAAGACGTGTAAGCTATACCCCACATCAAATATATTACGGTCGAATATGCAAATTTAGCGCCTTGCGACAAATTGGGAAAAGTGGTGAAAAGCAAAACCGTCAAAATGGCAATCGGAATAGGCGAATAAACAAGATACGGACGCATCTTGCCCCACTTGCTGCGGGTCTTGTCGACAATCGTGCCCATAATCGGGTCGTTGAACGCGTCGAAAAGTCTTGCCGCGAGGAACATCCACGACAGCCAAAGCGCGGATACGCCGGCAACGTTGGTCATATAGACCATAAAGAACGTCGTGACAAGCTGACAAATGATATTCTGTCCCAATCCGGCTACGGAATAAGACAAAACTTCTTTGGGTTGCATTTCTTCTTTTTTCGTCGGATCTGTGCCGAAAAATTTGCGAAGAAGGGTGTTTTCGTTGATCGAAGCCATAATTTTCTTTCCCTTAAAATACCTAAAAAGGCGTACTTAGAATTATATTAATAATAACATATAAAATTTTTTAGGTCAATAAATTATATTAAATTAAAGTTAAATTAATGACATTTGTCAACTTATTACCAATATCGGTGATAATTTATCAGAATGTCGTTATATACAGCACATAAACTTAACCGATTCGTCCTGACGAAACGTCTATATTTTGTCACGCTTTGTCAATATTTTTGCTCTCATTTTTCTACCCGAGTAATTTTGCGGCGGACTTTTTATGCCCTGCCGCATAATTTTTTTTGCTTTGGTCAACAATATCATACGACTGATAAATAGCATATTATTTATTAGGACTTTCGTTTTGTGGAGTAAACTATGATAAAAAGAGGAGAACTATATTACGCAGACCTTAGTCCTGTCGTAGGCAGCGAGCAAGGCGGCATACGTCCCGTACTCGTGGTGCAAAACGACGTCGGCAACAAATACAGCCCGACAATCATCGCGGCCGCAGTAACAAGTCAAATAAACAAGGCGAAATTGCCCACGCATATAGAGCTTTCTGCCAAAGAATACGGACTTCAAAAGGATTCTGTCGTGCTCTTAGAGCAAATACGTACGCTCGATAAAAAGCGGCTCAAAGACAAAATCGGCGAAGTGCCGATAGACACTATGCAAAGAATCAACCAAGCGCTGATGATAAGCCTTGGATTTTATTGAAAAGGCGTATTCGCGATTGCGAATACGCTTTTATTTTACCCTGCACGTCAGAGTTCGGCGATTATCTAATAAAATTAGTCCTTACCCCGCTCTCGTTTTTGGGAGCGTCGATACCGTTGCGCTTGCCGATATCTATGCATTTCATCAACCAC
The DNA here is from genome assembly GCA_947246685.1 of uncultured Clostridia bacterium. Classification (GTDB taxonomy): domain Bacteria; phylum Bacillota; class Clostridia; order Christensenellales; family UBA3700; genus RACS-045. The sequence goes on from CAMXSN010000001.1 coordinate 373,812, forward strand.
ACTAGATTGCGCGCGGCATTGCGCATAGTCTGCAGTCCCTCTAAATCTTCTTCGACCTGTTGGGGCGAATTGCCGTGCACCATAGTCCAATAACTCGATGACGCTATGGGCATCTGCGCAATAGTAAAATATTTGTTGAGCACGTCCAACGAAGCCGTCGTCCCCGCCCTTCTTGCGCTTGCAATCGCAAACGCGGGCTTGTGCCTGAAAACCCTGCCGCCTGCATAGAATACTCTGTCCAAAAGCGAGAGTATTCTGCCGCTCGGATGGGCGTAATATACCGGCGTGCCGAAAACGAATCCGTCGCATTCCTGTGCTTTTGCGATTAATCGATTGACAACGTCGTCGTCAAAGACGCACGTATTGTTTTTGAGTTTAGTTGCGCACTGAAAGCAACCTACGCAATCGCGTATAGGAGCGTAGCCTACGTGAAATATTTCGTACTCTACGCTGTTTTCTCCAAGAATTTTCGCGACCTCTTCCAACGCTCTGTTAGTACAGCCGTTCTTCCTTGGACTTCCGTTGATCAATAAAACCTTCATATTACCTCCCGACGAAAGGATCTTTCCGTCAATTATTTTTGCTAACCGATACTATTGTTGCGATAGCCTTTGCCACGTCGCTCGGCAAAACTCCGTATTCGCTGTATTGCGAACATAGCTTATTTGCGGCATAAGCCGTGAGATAAGCCGCGGAATACGCGCTCTCTATCAACGGATAACCTTGCGAAAGCATTCCCAGCGCAACTCCGCTGAGAGTATCGCCGCTGCCGCCCTTAGCAAGCTCTGCTCCGCCGTTGACGACCATATAAATCTGCTCGCCGTCTGTGATAACGGTGCTTGCTCCTTTAAGCAGCACTGTCACGCGATATTTAGCCGCAAACTCCTTGGCTATGCCTATGGGATCTGCAATGACCGTATCCGCACCGACGCCGCAAAGACGAGCCATCTCTTTGACGTGCGGCGTGAGTATTACGTCGGCTTTTTTGTCTAAAAGAATATCTATATCTAGCGACAGCGAATTAAGTCCGTCCGCATCTATCAAAACTTTGACTGCGTAATTCTTAATAACGTAATCTATGATTTTGAGATTTTCTTCATATCTGCCGCCCATTCCCATACCGATTGCCAATGCGTCGACGTTGTTCAACATCTCGTCTATGCGGTCTTTATCAAAGCGCAGATAACCCTCCGACTCGCTCATAGGCAGCAGCGTGCTTTCGCAAATTGACGGCGCAAGCGCGTAAATAATCGAACTCGGTACGATCAACGCGTTGAGTCCGCCGCCGCAACGCAACGCGCAAAGTCCCGTTTCCGCAAGTTTGACAGCGCCCGTATATTCCACGCAGCCGCCCATTATCGCGCTTTTTCCGTAGCTTCCTTTATGTGTATTGCGTTTTCTCTTGGGAAACAACGCCTCAACGTCGCAATCTTCTACTATACGGATAGGTTGGCAATAAAGCCCTATCCCCACGTCGCAGACGCTCACCTTTCCCGTCGCGTCTTTGCCGTCGTTGAGATATAGTCCGCTCTTAGCGTACTGCACGGTAACAGTCTCGTCCGCATGCACGCAGATTTTGCCCACACCGTTCTCGCCGTTAAGACCGCTCGGCACGTCAACGCTCAGTATAAAAGCGCCGCACGTATTGATTCTGTCGATGATACTTTTATACTTGCCGTCTGGAGTTCCTCGAAATCCCGTGCCGAAAATACAATCCACGACCGCGTCGCAACGGTAGTCGCAATCTTCGATATCCAAGATTTGTACGTCGGACCGTTCGATAAGCTTGCCGTAATAATATACGGCGTCGGGAGTCGAAGGACTGTCCGTGAGATACACGTAAGGAAATTTGCCGTTGTCAAGCAAAATATTAGCCAAAGCAAACCCGTCTCCTCCGTTGTTGCCTTTGCCGCATATAATATATATTTTTCCTTCCCACTCTCTTCCTGCGAATACGCTGTATGCGACCCTATACATCAACTCTCGCGAAGGCACTCCGCCCTCAATCGTCATTCTGTCGCAATACGCCATATCCTTAGGAGTCAACGCCGTCCTCATATTTCCTCCCTATATATCGTTGGTTGTTTTCGTTTACGCGCAAATTTCCGTACGTATGACTAATTGTCGGAAAAATAATCGCTTTTAACCTCGGTTTGAATACGTGCGAATATGCGCACATTTTGTTTTCGCCGTCAATCGAAATCGTCGTCGACAAGTTTCAGCGTGGCAATCGCCTGACTTATGTCTTCCCACTCGTATCCCCTGTATTGCAGAAATCTCACGAGTTTGGCTTTGTATTTTGGATCGGACAGATCATTGCCGCTGCTGTGTTTTCTGGCAAGATCAGTACAGGAATTGTTTTTCGGCATTTTCATAAGTTCCGCGTCGATAACTTCTGCGGGAATGCCTTTACCGCGCAAATCCTGTCTTATCCTCATCTTGCCCTTAACCGCGCTGTTGAGAGCGATATAAGACGCGGCGTATTCTCTGTCGTCTATATATCCGTATTTTTTGCACTTATCGACCGTGTATTCGACTATAGCCTTGCCGTAGCCTTTTTCATATAATTTGTCCGTAAGTATCTTTGCCGTGGGAGTATATTTGCTGACATAAGTCAGCGCATAATCGAACGCCTTATCTTTGTCACTGTCGAAGATGAGTTTGTCGAGCTGCGTTTGGCTTATTTCAGTCCCTACTTCCAATTTGTTGTTGTAAACGGCAATTCTGCTGACGCCCGCGTAGAATTTGCCATCAAGGAAAAGATTGACTCTGTCGATATTTTTAGACTGCAACGTAATTGCCGTTATCTTCATCTTCCTCTCCTGCTTTTGGCGGACTTTGCGCCGCGCTTATCTCCGTCGCGACCGACGGGCTTAACGAACTGACGGCGCGCCGAAGGTTTAGTAATATCGGAAAGTTTGTCTTTTTTACGCGCGACGGCTTGCTCTCTCGTGGGCTTGATAAGACATTCGTCTCCGAATCCTATAAGGTCTTCTCTGCCTGCTTCTTTTAGCGCGGCGGATATTATTTCGTAATTGCTCTTCTTGCGATATTGCATCAGCGCCCTTTGATAGGTCTTTTCCTTTTTTGAGCGCGCGACGTAAACGGGTCGCATCGTGTCGGGATTTATACCCGTATAATACATACAAGTCGATTTGGTCGACGGCGTGGGATAAAAGTCCTGAACTTGTTCGGGCATATAGCCGATGGATTTGAGATACCGCGCAAGTCTTATCGCGTCTTTGAGCGTACAGCCGGGATGCGATGAAATCAAATACGGCACCAAATACTGCTTCTTGCCGAGCTTTTTGTTGATTGCGTCAAATTTGTCTTTGAAGCGAAGGTATACGTCGAACGGCGGCTTATTCATTGCGGCAAGCGTAGCGTCGGCGATATGTTCGGGAGCTACTTTGAGCTGACCGCTTACGTGATGTTTGATTAGCTCGTGAAGAAATTCGTCGTTTTTATCATACATAAGATAATCGTATCTTATACCCGAACGGATAAAAACTTTTTTGATGCCTTCCATCTTTCTGAGAGTTCTGAGCAAATCCAAATATTCGCTGTGGTCGACTTTCATTGCGGGGCAAGGTCTGTATCCTATGCATGATTTGTCTTTACATACTCCGCCCGTCCTTTGTTTGTCGCACGCCGGATCGCGGAAGTTGGCTGTCGGACCTCCCAAATCGTGGATATACCCCTTGAAATCGGCGTCGCCGAGAAAGACCTCTGCCTCTTTGACGATATTTTCCTTACTGCGTTTCTGCACGATTCTTCCCTGATGAAAAGCTATCGCGCAATAATTGCACGCGCCGAAACAACCTCTGACGGACGTCAGCGAATACTTGACCTCCTCGATTGCCGGTACGCCGCGCGTATACGTCGGATGATAAGTCCTCTCGTAAGGAAGATCGTAGACTTCGTCCATCTCTTTGACCGTCAAAGGATACTGCATGGGATTCTGCACGACGTATTTATCGCCGTGTTTTTGTAGCAATATCTTGCCGTAATAAGGATCGTTGTTGGAATATTGCGCGTTGAAGGCTTTGACGTATTGAAGTTTATCTTCCGCGACTTGCTCGTAAGAAGGAGAAAAAACAACCGAGTGTTCGTCAATGCTCTTTTTCAATTTTGCGGAAAAGCTGTCGAAACTTTCCAGATAACAAGTGCCGCGCACGTCCTTGATTTTGTCGAGCGGCACGCCTTTTTTTACCAAAGCGAATATCTCTTTGATAGGTCTTTCGCCCATACCGTAAATCAGCAGATCCGCCTTGGAAGACACCAATATACTGGGAAGAACGCAATCCTTCCAATAGTCGTAGTGAGCGAATCTTCTCAACGAAGCCTCTATGCCGCCTATGACCACCGGACATTGAGGATAAATGCGCTTGATACTGTTGCAATATACGTCCACGCACCTGTCGGGACGCCTGCCGACGTCTCCGCCTTCGCTATAAACGTCTTTGGAGCGTTTTATCTTGGCGACGGTATAGTTGTTGACCATGCTGTCTACTACTCCGCCCGACACCATAAAACCGTATCTGGGAACTCCAAACCGCATATAATCTGCGTCGCATTGCGGCTGGGCAACTATTGCCACGTCAATGCCCAAAGATTGCAAAAGCCTAGACACGATAGCGTGCCCGAAAGACGGATGATCGACGTATGCCTCGCCTATAACGTAGACGACGTCGACCTGTCTGCCGCCGACTTCTTCTCTGCTGATTGGTAAAAACGCCATGTTGCCCTCTTAATTCAACTCCAACAACCGTTACGGTTGTTGGAGCGCGATGGTTTTATCTAACGTAAAAAGGTTTTACTTGAAATATTCTACTCCGCTCTCAAAGAGTTGCATATCGTAGTCGCCCTCTACGTTCTTATACAAATCTTTATCTATACGTTCGCTGTGTCCCATCTTGCCCAGCACTCTGCCGTCGGGTGAAATGATACCCTCTATAGCATACATACTGCCGTTGGGGTTGAAAGGCGAAACCATAGTGGCGCTGCCCGTCATATCCACGTATTGCGTAGCAACCTGACCGCCTGCAATGACCTTGCGCAATTCCTCTTCGCTCGCGACGAATCTTCCTTCTCCGTGACTTACGGGAACCGAGAACACGTCGTCGACTTTGACTTTGCTCAGCCACGGCGACTTGTTGGTCGCGACTCTTATATTGACGATCGTCGACACGTGACGGGATATATTGTTGAACGTCAAAGTGGGAGCGTCGCTCTTCTGCTCTCTTATGTCGCCGTAAGGTACCAATCCGAGTTTAACGAGCGCTTGGAATCCGTTGCAGATGCCCAACGCAAGTCCGTCTCTCTCATAGAGCAATTTCATTACCTGCTCGGCTATGCGCGGATTTCTGAACGTCGTCGCGATAAACTTGCCGCTGCCGTCGGGCTCGTCTCCGCCGCTGAAGCCTCCGGGAAATGCGATTATCTGGCTTTCCTGCAACGCCTTGACTATAGCGTCGGCGGATTGTTCTATATCTTTTGACGATTGATTTTTGATTATAAGTATATTTGCTTTCGCGCCCGCTCTTTCAAACGCTCTCGCCGTATCGTATTCGCAGTTAGTACCGGGAAATACGGGAATAAGCACTCTCGGCTTGACGATATTTCTAGCAACTTTTTCCGCCTTTCTTGCGCAACATATCAGGTTCTTAACCTCGCCGCTTGCCGGCGCCGTTGTCGGGAACACTCCGTCGAGTTTACTCTCAAATGCTCTTGCCGCGTCTTCCATTTTCAGCTGTTTGCCGCATATATCCGCAGTATAAGTGCCGTTAAGTTCCGCTACTTTCTCTATTTCAAACGCCTTCAAGTCGCTGACGTCGTCGGCTAGAATTACGAAATCGCCGAACTTGGGAGCAAACGTATCAGCCGAAACCTCGTTCCAAGTAGCGCCTAATTTATTGCCCATGCAAGCCTTGAATACGCTTGCGGCTACGCCTCCCTCTTCGACGACGTTGCAAGCCTTTATCTTGCCGTCGGAAATTGCCTTTGTCATAGCGCCGTAAAGCTCGAGCGTCTTGGCGAAATCAGGAATCCCGTTCTCATCCTTAGGGATCGACACGTGGTAGATGTCCTTAGCGCCTTTTTTCTCTGCAAACGTGTTGGTAATCAGCTTGCTTGCTTTGCCTACGCCCATTGCAAAAGATATAAGCGTAGGAGGCACGTCAATATGCTCGAACGTGCCGCTCATGCTGTCTTTGCCGCCTATCGCTCCCACGCCGAATCCGATCTGCGCGTAAAGCGCGCCGAGAAGCGCGGATAGAGGTTGTCCCCACCTGTCTGCGTCCTGATTGAGTTTTTTGAAAAATTCCTGCAACGACAGTCTTACAGTGCTTATATCGACGCCGCTGGCAATCTGCTTGGACAGCGAAATCAAGATCGAATATATCGCTCCTGTAAACGGAGACGCGCTCATAAGCTGAGGCGAACAGCCGTACGTCGATACCGTCGCGGTATCGGTATATCCCGATGTCGGAGGCTTGCAAGCCATTGCAATCGCCGGAGTGAGCTGATATTTTCCTCCGAAAGGCATAAACACGCTGGACGCGCCTATCGTGCCGTCGAACATCTCGCCGAGACCTTTTGTCGAACAGACGTTGAGCCTTTGCAATTCGTTGAGAACGGCTTTATCGAATTCTCCGTTTTCAAAAAGCTGCATGGTGCGCGCGTCGGCTTTTTCCATATAATCGGTAGAGTCGTCCTTAATACGGGCAGCCTGCGTCTGCTTGACGCCGTTGGTATCGAGGAATCTTCTCTTGAGATCTACTATACAGTTGCCCGCATAAAACATTCTCATTCTGCCGTTATCAGTAACTTCCGCCACTGCCGTAGCAACAAGATTCTCCGTCTTGGCGAACTCGATAAATTTATCCACGTCCTTTTTATCCAACACGACCGCCATTCTTTCCTGCGACTCGGATATAGCTAGTTCCGTTCCGCTGAGCCCTTCGTATTTTTTGGGCACCCGGTCTAGATATATATCCAGACTGTCGGCAAGTTCTCCTATCGCAACGCTTACGCCGCCTGCGCCGAAGTCGTTGCACTTGACTATAAGCGTGGATACGTCTTTGTTGCGGAAAAGTCTCTGTATCTTTCTCTCTGTGGGCGGATTGCCTTTCTGCACTTCCGCGCCGCAGACTTCCACTGATTTTTCCGTATGCGCTTTTGACGAACCTGTCGCGCCGCCGCAACCGTCTCTGCCCGTCTCTCCGCCGAGGAGTACGATAACGTCGCCCTCGACCGGCTTTCTCCTCACGACGTTCTCCTTGGGAGCGCCCGCTATCACGTAGCCAGTCTCCAATCTTTTGGCGCGGTAGTCCTCATGATACATCTCCGCTACCAAGCCCGTAGACAGACCTATCTGATTGCCATAGCTGGAATAACCTGCCGCCGCTGTCTTGGTGATAACTCTCTGCGGTAATTTGCCCTTAAGCGTAGTAGATACGTCCGCGGTAGGATCGCCGCAGCCCGTAACTCTCATCGCCTGATAGACGTACGTTCTGCCAGACAGCGGATCTCTGATCGCGCCGCCAAGACACGTCGCCGCGCCGCCGAACGGCTCGATTTCCGTTGGATGGTTGTGCGTCTCGTTTTTGAACATAATAAGCCACTTCTCATTCTTGCCGTCGTTGTCTACGTCGACCTCTACGGAACAAGCGTTGATCTCGTCGCTGACGTCGAGATTGTCGAGTTTGCCTAGCTTCTTAAGCTTTTTGACAGCAATAGTGGCTATATCCATAAGACACGGATATTTATCGTCTCTTTTTGAATTGAATTCTTGGTAAAGATCTCTGTAAAGCTGCAACGCCTTGCCGACGTGCGGATTGTTGCTGTCTATATCAATCTTGTTGAGTTCTGTCGCGAAAGTCGTATGACGGCAATGATCCGACCAATAGGTATCGATAACTTTTATTTCGCTCTCTGTTGGGTCGCGCCTTTCTTCTCTGAAATAATCCCTGACGAAAATCAAATCTTTTTCGCTCATAGCAAATCCCGTCTTTTTGTGATATGCGCAGATTTCCGCGTCGGTCATATCGATAAAACCGGTCAAAGTCGGTACCGTTAGATTAAGAGTTATTTCCTGCTCTAACGTGTCGGGAACGTCCATGGAGCCTTCTCTGCTCTCCACGGGATTAATAATATATTTCTTTATACGCGCAAACGATTCTGCGTCAACGCCTTTGAACGCGTATACTTTTGCGCACTTGATAAGCGGTCTTTTCGCCATAGACAAAAGCTGCACGCACTGCATTGCGCTGTCCGCCCTCTGATCGTACTGTCCGGGAAGATATTCGCTAACCAACAATTCGTATCCCTCAAGCGACGGCAAACTCTCGTACAGACTGTCAACGGGGGCCTCGCTGAATATGGTCGTCTTGGCGCTTTGGAATATCTTTTCGTCAATGTTTTCCACGTCATATCTGATAAATTCTCTGACGTCGTCCACCGCTATGCCGAGCACGTTGGTGATATCGGAAGCAATCTTCTTTGCAGATACGTTGTATCCCTCTTTCTTCTCTACGAAAATTCTCTTTACCATTATCCTTTTCCTTTTATGTATTGATGTTAATCTATATTATAATCTATTTTTTTATGCCGATGTCGCTTCTGCAAAACGCTCCGTCGAAACTGATATTTTTAACAGCCGCATAAGCCTTTTTCCTTGCCTCGGCGATATCCTTGCCCATTGCCGTCACTCCAAGCACTCTGCCGCCGCTTGTGACGAGTTTGCCATCCTTGACAGCCGTGCCCGCATGAAACAGCAACACGTCGTCGGGCAGTTCTCCTATCGTTATCTCTTTGCCTTTCTCGTAACTTTCGGGATATCCGCCACTTGCCATAACGACGCATACGCACGCCTCGTCTGACCATTGGATATCTATCTTGTCAAGCTGTCCGTCTACGACTGCGTTGAATATATCGGCAAGATCGGTTTTAAGTCTTGGCAATACGACCTGCGTCTCGGGATCTCCGAAACGTGCGTTGTATTCCACTACTTTTGCGCCCTCGTCGGTAAGCATAAGTCCGAAATAAAGCACGCCTTTGAACGTCCTGCCCTCTTTGTTCATAGCTTCAACCGTCGGAAGAATTATGTTGTCAAGTACTTCTTTTTCCACTTCGGAAGTATATATCGCCGACGGCGAAAACGTGCCCATACCGCCGGTATTTAGCCCCTTGTCTCCGTCGTATGCTCTCTTGTGATCCCTGGCGTTGACCATAGGAACTATCGTCTTGCCGTCGCAGAAAGAAAGTATCGATACTTCCTGACCGACCATAAATTCCTCGACTATTACGGTCTTGCCTGCGTCTTTGAACTTGCTGTCGATCATCATATCCTTAGCAGCCTGCAGACCTTCTTCTCTTGTGTTGCAGATAATTACGCCTTTGCCTAACGCCAAACCGTCGGCTTTGACTACCAACGGATATTTCGCCTTAGCAAGATATTCGACCGCTTTGTCATAGTCGCTGAATTCCTCGTACCGAGCGGTTGGGATGCCGTATTTTTTCATAAGATACTTGGAAAACGCTTTGCTCGCCTCGATGATTGCGGCGTTGGCTCTCGGACCGAATGCTCTGTGTCCTGCGGCTTCCAATCTGTCGACAAGTCCCGCCGCCAAAGGGTCGTCGGGGGCGACTACGGTAAGTTCTATATCCTTATGCGAATCGACAAAATCAATGATAGCGTCGAAATCCATAACGGAAATCGGCACGCACTGCGCAATCTTGCTTATTCCGCCGTTGCCCGGCAGACAGTATATTTTATCGACTTTGGGGCTTTTGGCAAGCGACCAGCAAATCGTATGTTCTCTTCCGCCGCTGCCTATTACCAATACGTTCATATTCTCTTTTCCTTTTTATATTGTTATTATATAATCCGTCGATAAGTCCGAATGCTTTCGGTCTGACAACGGCGCATTAAAGCGTACGCGTCAATGCTTGAAATGTCTGTCTCCGCTGAATACCATAGCTATGCCGTATTTGTCGCAAGCGTCGATCGACAGTTGATCCTTAATGCTTCCGCCTGGCTGCATGATAGCAACAATTCCGCCCTCGCGAGCCGCTTCTACGCAATCGTCGAACGGGAAGAACGCGTCGGACGCGAGCACTGCTCCGCGAGTATCCGTAAGAGAATGCGCGATAGCCTGTTTGGTCGCTCTGATTCTATTGACCTGTCCGCCGCCTATTCCGAGAATAGTCTTGTCCTTTGCGATGACTATCGCGTTGGACTTGGTGTGTTTGACGACCGTCATGGCAAATATCATATCTTCGATCTGCGCTTCGGTCGGCTGAACTTTGGTAACGGTCTTGCATTTGGATCTATCTACCACCATTCTGTCAAATTCCTGCACCAACAGACCGCCTACGACCTTCTTCATATCGTAACAGTCCGCGGGAACTTGGCGAGAGATAGAAGGCAATTTCAAAAGTCTGATATTGGCTTTCTGTTTGAGTATACTAAGCGCCTCGTCGGTAAAATCGGGCGCGACGACTATCTCGATAAAAATCTTGTGAATCTGCTCTGCCGTCTCTTTGTCTATTGTGCGGTTGGCTGCGACGATACCGCCGAATATTGACGTAGGATCTGCCGCGTTGGCTTTGAAAAACGCCTCGCTGATAGTGTCGGCGGTGGCTACTCCGCAAGGGTTAGCGTGCTTTACAGCAACGACGGTGGGCTGAGAAAACTCTCTCAGCAGATCCAATGCTCCGTTGGTGTCGTTGATATTGTTGTAAGACAGCTCTTTGCCGTGCAATTGCTCGGCAACCGCCAACGATCCCGGCACGTCAAACGCTTCTTTGTAAAATACCGCGTTTTGATGAGGATTCTCGCCGTATCTCATATCCTGAGCTTTGTCAAACGCCATGGTGAACTTATCGGGAAATTGTATATCGAGTTTTTTACGCAGATAATTGGCGATTAAAGTATCGTAGTAAGACGTATGCTGATATACCTTGTACATAAGATAGAATTTCGTTTCTTTGGTGATACCGCCGTCTTTGAGTTCCGTAAGAGCTTTTGCGTAATCGCAAGGATCTACAAGCACAGCAACGTCCTGATAATTCTTTGCCGCGCTTCTCAACATCGTCGGTCCGCCTATATCTATATTTTCTATCGCCGTCTGCAAATCGATATCGGGTTTGCTAACCGTCTCTTTGAACGGATAGAGATTGACGACAACGATATCTATCGGATCGATATTCATCTTGTCGAGAAAGTCCATATGCTCTTTATTGTCTCTCATTGCCAAAAGACCTGCGTGAACTTTGGGATGCAAAGTCTTAACTCTGCCGTCCAGACACTCGGGAAATCCCGTGACCGACGATATGTCCACAGCCTTTATTCCCGACTGATTGAGAACTTTCAAAGTGCCTCCGGTCGAGATAATCTCGTAACCGCATTCGATCAAACTTTTTGCAAACTCAACTATACCCGTCTTGTCGGATACGCTGATAAGCGCCTTTTTTGCCATATCCGTAAACTCCTGTGTTAAAAATTATTATCTTGTAATCTAATCCCGATAGCCGTCATTCGCACAGACGGGCAACTACCTCGGGAAGCAATCTATGCTCTGCCTCAAGCACTCTCGCCTGCAAAGTCTCAGCTGTGTCGCCCTCAACGACGGGAACTTGCTGCTGCGCGATGATTTTGCCGGTGTCTGCGCCGTAATCGACGTAATGAACCGTGCAACCGCTGACCTTATCCTTGCTTGCGATGACGGATCTGTGAACGTTGAGCCCGTACATACCCTTGCCGCAGTGCTTGGGAATAAGCGACGGATGTATATTGATGATCCTGCCCTCGTATTCGTCAACAAGCACGGGCGTAACTATCGCCAGATAACCTGCCAGAACTATCAGGTCAACGTCGTATCCCCTGAGATACTCGACTATCGCCTTGTCTCTTGTCTCGCTGTCGCAGTAATCGCTCAGCGAAAATACTCGATAATCTATGCCGTGCTTTTTGGCTCTCTCTATTGCGAAAATACCGTCTTTATTCACGACGGCTGCAACGACCTTACCGCATATACGTCCGCTGATAACTCCGTCGATAACCGATTGCATATCGGTGCCGCCGCCGGAAGCAAAAATTGCTATGTTTTTCATAATTTATCCGTAAATAAAATGTTGCGGCGCAAACCGCAAAAACGACCGTATGCCCTACCTGACGGTAAGGCATACCAGCCGATGATATCAAAGTTGAACTTCACCCGCTTTATCCGTCACTTCGCCTATGACGTAAGCCTGCTCTCCGAGAGCTTTGAGTTCTTCGACAACTTGCTTTTCGATAGATTTATCGACGGCGAGCACCATTCCGATACCCATATTGAATGTGTTGCACATCTTTCTGTCGTCGATGCCTGCAATCTCCTGCAAAGCCTTGAAAATTCTCGGCAAAGGATAACTCGTCCTGTCGATCTTCACGCCCATACCGTCGGGAATGATTCTCGGCACGTTTTCGATAAATCCGCCGCCGGTAATGTGAGCGATTCCCTTTATCTCGAATTTCTCTATCAAAGAAAGTATAGTCTTGACGTATATCTTTGTCGGAGTCAAGACCAATTCCGCCGGCGTGCAGCCGAGCGTCGCGTTGAACTTGTTGAGGCTCTCTTTGTCCTCGCCGAAAAGCTTTCTGACCAAAGAATATCCGTTGGAATGTATTCCGCTAGACGCGATACCTATTAGGCTGTCGCCGACTTTGATCGTCTTGCCGTTGATAATCTTATTCTTTTTGACAATACCGACGGAAAATCCCGCGATATCGTATTCGTCCTCGGCATAAAAACCGGGCATTTCCGCCGTTTCTCCGCCTATGAGAGCGCATCCTGCCTGACGACAGCCTTCGCTAACGCCCTTGACTATCTGAGCGACTTTCTCGGGAACGAGTTTCGACAGCGCGATATAGTCGAGGAACAGCAAAGGTTTTGCGCCCTGACATACGATATCGTTGACGCACATTGCGACCGCGTCTATGCCTATCGTGTCATGCTTGTCCAGCACAAAAGCGTATTTTAGCTTGGTGCCGACTCCGTCAGTACCTGCGACGAGACAGTCGCTATCCTCTTTATCTCCCAGCGCGTAAAATCCGCCGAAACTACCCAAATCGCCCAAAACGCTGTCGTTGTAAGTCGTCTTGACGTATTCCTTCATAAGTTTTACCGCTTTGTAGCCTGCTTCGACGTCTACTCCGGCGGACTTGTAATCTATTGCCATACTTATCTCCTAAATCTCAATATCTTAAACGGAATTATTTCGTCAATCCCATTCTCTTCATCATTTCTCTGTAACCCTTGTCTACGTCGTCCATATCTCTTCTGAATCTGTCTTTATCGAGTTTTTCGCCCGTCTTTGCGTCCCAGAAGCGGCAAGTGTCGGGAGAAATCTCGTCCGCAAGGATTATATCGCCCTTGAATCTGCCGAATTCAAGCTTAAAATCTATAAGCTCGACGCCGATTTCCAAGAAATACGCTTTCATAAAATCATTGACCTTAAAAGCAAGACTCTTGATTTTCTCGATCTCCTCCGCGCTTGCAAGATTGAGCGCCAAAGCGTGATAATCGTTGATCAACGGATCGCCTAAATCGTCGTTCTTGTAGCTGAACTCTATCACCGTAGTAGCAAGGTTCGTGCCTTCCGCTACTCCGTATCTCTTGGAGAACGAACCTGCGGCTCTGTTGCGGATAATAACTTCGAGCGGAACTATCTCGACTTTTTTGACGTAGGTCTCTCTCTCGTTGATCTCTTCGACGTAATGAGTGGGAACTCCATTCTTCTCCAAAAGTCTGAACATATGGTTGCTGCATACGTTGTTGACCACGCCTTTGCCGGTTATCGTGCCTTTTTTAAGACCGTTAAACGCAGTTGCGTCGTCTTTGTAAGACACCAACACAATGTCGGGGTCTGTCGTTGCGTAAACTCTTTTTGCCTTGCCTTCGTAAAGCTGAACGGTTTTTTCCATGTTAATCAATTTAACTCCTTTTGTAATTTTTCGTCGTCGCTTTTTATTTTTTCTGCCATACTGATTTTGTAGTCTTGCATTTTTTTCATGAGATTGGGATACTTAACCGAAAGTATCTGAATTGCCAAAAGTCCCGCGTTGAGCCCGCCGTTGATCGCCACGCAGGCAACGGGTATGCCGGCAGGCATCTGCACCATCGAAAGCAGGCTGTCAAGCCCGTCCATAGTCGAACTCTTGACGGGAAGTCCTATAACAGGCAACGGAGTATACGCCGCTATGACGCCTCCGAGATGAGCGGCTTTTCCCGCCGCGCATATTATCACTTCGATATTGTTTTCGATAGCGTTGTTGGCAAAATCGTGAGCCATCTGCGGAGTGCGGTGCGCGGATATTATCCTTGCCTCGACTTCTACGTCGAATTTCTTCAAAATTTCAATGGTTGGTTTGACCACGTCCAGGTCGCTTGCACTGCCCATAATGATAGCAACTTTAGGCATAAAAATTCTCCTTAGAAATAAAATAATTATTTATATAAATTACACTACCATATTAACACAAGTATAATTTTATTGCAAGAGTTTTCCGCATTTTATCAACATATTTATACTCAAAATTTTGCATTTTACGGACTTGACGAAAAGAATATAGACATAACGGGTTTTGCCGTCAAAAAGTTGTCAACTTCCTCAAAAACACTGCGCATATCGACAAAAGCGGCACTTATCCACATAGTTATCCACATTAATCATGGGTTATCCACAATATAAAAAGTTTAATTTTTGTCGATTTAGGTTGATTTATAAATATCAATATCAGTTTTGAAACATAGAAAATTATGGACAAAACGGGACACAGCTTGCCGGTTTTGTACCGTATTGAAAATATTTCGCGATAAAATAAAAGACGGCTGCCGAACCCGTTCGGCAGCCGTCGCAGCCAATCAATCCAATCTCTTGGCGATTTCTTTGAGAAAATCTACGGTATTAAGTTTTGTCGCCTGCGATTTTCCTTTATAAATAGCCGCCAAATCTCCCGTCATAAGTCCGCTCTCAATCGTATCGACGGTAGCTTTTTCCAACCGGTCGGCAAACTCGCACAGCTCGGAGATGCCGTCCAGCTGACCTCTCTTACGCAGACCTCCCGACCACGCGTAAATAGTCGCAACGGGATTGGTAGAAGTTTCTTCCCCTTTGAGAAATCTGTAATAATGTCTGGTGACGGTGCCGTGAGCCGCCTCGTATTCGTAATTGCCTTCGGGAGAAACCAACACGGAGGTCATCATGGCAAGCGAACCGAACGCGGTAGCAACCATATCGCTCATGACGTCTCCGTCGTAATTTTTGCAAGCCCAGATCATTCCGCCCTCGGAGCGTATAACCCTCGCGACGGCGTCGTCGATAAGCGTATAGAAATATTCAATACCGGCGTTCTCGAATTTTTCTTTGTATTCGGCGTTGAAAATCTCTGCGAATATATCCTTAAATCTGTGGTCGTAAGTCTTGGATATCGTATCTTTTGCGGCAAACCACAAAGATTGACGCGTATCCAACGCATAATTGAAACAACTGCGGGCAAACGAGGATATGCTCTTATCGGTGTTGTGCATTCCCATGACTACCCCGCCCGTCTTAGAATAATCGAATATCTCTATCTCCCTTTCTCCGTCGGAATCTTCTATGACGAGCTTTGCCTTGCCGCCGCGAGCGACGTATCCCTCTACGTCTTTATATATATCGCCGTATGCGTGACGGGCGATAGTAATCGGCTTCGTCCAAGTGGGGATATAAGGAGTGATACCGTCCACCATTATCGGAGCTCTGAAAACAGTGCCGTCGAGAATCGCCCTGACTGTTCCGTTGGGGCTCCTCCACATCTGCGACAGATTGTATTCTTTTACTCTCTGAGCGTTGGGCGTTATAGTCGCGCATTTGACCCCCACGCCGTATTTTTTTATCGCGTTTGCCGCGTCAACGGTAATTTTATCAGCGGTTTTTTCTCTGTTGACCAACCCCAAATCATAATATTCGCTCTTCAAATCTACGTAAGGCTCAATCAAAATCTCCTTGATCCAAGCCCAGATATGTCTGGTCATCTCATCGCCGTCAAGTTCGACTATAGGCGTCGTCATCTTAATCTTTTGCATACTCACGCTCCAAAAATTAATTTTTGCCGTCGGCTATGCGATCAAATCTTACGTCGCCGTCGGTCAAAGAAATTTACTTTTTAGATTATACATTTTTTAAGGATACTTTGCAAGCGTTTGTATTGTTGTTGGCGTAATATTGCAACACTTTCGACGAATAACCGCATATTTTTCGCTCTTTGAATTCCTTTATAGACTCCTCGATAATTACGTCGAGTATAGCATTGAGCCCTATCCCTCTGTCTTCATAGAGATACCCCGCCATAGATCCCGGAATCGTGTTGATCTCGTTGAGATATATCTCGCCGCTCTCCTTATCTATAAGAAAATCGCATCTTACGATACCCTTACACCCAAGCGCAGAGTAGAGCTTTGCCGTCATATTTTTGATTTTTTTCTCGTCCGCATCGCTCATCTGCGCAGGAAATATTCTTTTTGCCGATGATTTGGTAACCTTACCGCCGGACATATACTTGTCTTCAAAAGTCAAAAATTCCCGCCAGCCTATAGGCTCCTCGAGTGTGGAGGGATAGAGCTTGCCGTTTTTTCTCAGACAGGCGCAGTTAATCTCCTTGAAATCCGTTAAAGCTTTCTCCAATACTACTTTTTTATCGTAATAAAACGCCGTCTTCAACGCAGTTTCCAATTCTTCTAACGTCTTACAGACGTTGATTCCTATAGACGATCCCTGATTGGCGGGCTTGACGATAACGGGAAATCCTATTCTTTCCAATATCTTATCGACAATTTCGTTGGATTCGCCTTCGCACAACGCCCCGTACGGCAAAATCGGCAAAGAGAGTTTCTTGCAAACCAGCTTGCACATGGATTTATCCATCCCAATCCCGCTGGCAAGCACTCCCGACGACGTATAAGGAATGCCCTGCACGTCTAAAAATCCTTGCAAAGCTCCGTTTTCTCCGAGACCGCCGTGAGTACACAGCAACGCGCAATCGATCTTGGCGAGCAACTTAAGCTTCGAGCGCTTTATTACGTAGAGATTGTCGCCTACAAACGTCGCGTCTTTGCCGATTACGCTCCCGTCAGAGCGGGCGTAAACTTTGATATTTGCGCTGTCTTCGGGAATACAAAATCCGTTGTTCCAGAATACGGGAAAAACTTTGTATTTATTCTTATCAAGAGCCGCCATGGCTTGCATCGCAGTTATTACGGAAATATCTTTCTCGCATGAATTTCCTCCGTAAATTACGGCTATATTTTTCATATAATATCCTCCAATATCTTCAATCGATAAATAACATATACCAACTCAATATAAATCACTGAACAATGTTCAATAGTTATCCGGCAAGTCGTTTTGCAACAACAGCACGTCGCCCTTTTTCAGCATAGCGGAAAACAGTTCTTTGGCATTGTCAAGATGCTCTACCAGATAAATATTCTTATCGCAAAAACCTTCAGAAAGCATGCCTAATCTGATATCGTCCCTATTTATTCCTATCAAAATGGCTATATCGGCCACTTTAGAGATACTTTCTCCTAGCTCAAAATTGATTCGTTGCTGCTCTTTCCCCATCTCGACAAGCCCTTGAGTAGCAACTATTTTCCTACCGCCGAAAAGTTTTAACGCTTCTATGGCAAGATGCGCTCCCTCTTCGTTGCTGTTGTAGCTATCGTCGATGACGGTTATACCCGTGGACAGCTCAAGCGTCTGCAATCTGTGTTCCACAGGCGCAATTTCGCTTATCCCTTTGGCTATTTGAACAATGTTCAATCCTAGCTTTTTTGCCATCGCCACACAAAGCAGAATATTGTTCAGATTATGCAATCCTATCAATCCCGCCGAACAATGGACCGTCTCTTCGCCAATCGACAAATTAAATTTAAGCCCCTTGCTATCGCATTGAACATCATCGACTTTTATCAAGTCATTCCCCTCGGGAGAAAGACATTTGTCAGTCGAGACAGCAATTTTGTTATCATGCGGATATTCTTCAAACATTTTTATGCAATAGTCGTTGTCGGCGTTGAAAACCGTATATCCGTTGTCTTTCTTTGATACGTAATCGGCAAGCTCTTTCTTCGCGACGTAAATATTCTCCCTGCTCTTGAAAGTAGCAAGGTGCTGACTCCCCACGCCGGTGATGATCGCATAAGTAGGATCGACGATGTCGCACAGCTCGTCTATATCTCCGGCTTTGCGAGCGCCCATCTCTGCGACAAATACCTGACATTCTTTCGGCAGTCCGTTGACAGCGCGGCAAATACCCAAAGGCGTATTGAAATTGCTCGGAGTGCAATAAGCCGAATATTTCTGATTGAGAATTGTTGTCAAGATATTCTTAACCGTTGTTTTAGCAAAACTTCCCGTAATTCCTATCTTAATAATATTCTTTTCCGACAGAGTTTTTTTGCAATTTTTAATAAATTTTTTGGCTATCCGTCTCTCAGTCGGAGTATTTACGGCAATTGCCGCAGTCACCAACTCAGGCAATAATGCAAATACGACGGGAATAAAAACAAAAGCCAATGCTACTTTGTTGATCTTAATCACGCTGCCTGCGACCGACGCCAACGATATCAACAACGCGGCAATTACTGAATACGTACAAAAAAGTCTCTTTGCCCGAGCGGTATATACCAACGGCTGATGCTCGCACTTATCTCGCTCGTCGGTCAAACTAACTAAAAGCACCACGGCGTACAGCCCCTGCACAACCAACTGCACGTAAAAATTAGCAATCGCCGCAGAAATAAATATAAAAATTGCATTGCACAACGTAATGCATACGGCGGAACCCCATAATTTTAGCCGAATACTTTTCATTTTACGCGAGTTGACGACTTTATATCCTTCCAATTGCGCCAAATTAATTATTCTAGCCGACAAAATTATAGAAATAATCCAAAAAACCAAACACGCGCCAACAGTCACACCTATTTGCATATATCGTTAAAATAGCTGTCGAGAATCGCTAAAAACTGCGCATAACAATCCAAATAGCTATAATGTCCTCCTTTCAGAAAAATCAATCCACTATTATATATGCCTCTATGCAGTCGCTTTGCCATATAAGGCGGAGTATCTCTATCCCTATTTCCCCAAATAATCAGCGTATCGCATTTTATATCTTTAAGATAGCTGTCAAGATAGAAGTTGACCACGTTCTTAAACGTAGACCGCATTTCGCCCGAAAGAAGTTTATAATCTGGCGAGCCGCAATTAGACGTATCCATTTTTAACGCTTTTTTCAACCTATATCTCAATTTTCTGCAAAATCTTTTGACGGAAAATCTCGGTTTCAATCCTGCGCTGTCAACCAAAACGATACTCTTGATCTTATCTGAATGCGCCGCAAGCAACATTGCCACCCGTCCGCCAAATGAATGTCCGACCAACACTACGTCGCGCATAGAATAATGCTCGATAAGCTCTTCTACGCCTTTGGCATAATCGTCAAGCGTCAACTCTCCAGGCAGCTCACTATCGCCAAAGCCGTAAAAATCCAACGCGCAGCACCTATATTTCAAAGAAAAATGCTCAAACGCACCCCTAAAACTGTCAATGCTACCGCCCCAACCATGCAAAAAGATAATATCTCTGCCATTGCCTTTAATTATATGATTAAGTATATCACACCCCCGTATAATCGAATTAATAATAGTAAGTTATACTGCTGCTCCAAATTATACAATATATTATTCATTAATCGCCGGCAAATTGCCATAAAAACAAAAAATTCTACCTTTTTTCCGCAAAATTTCTAATAAAAATCGCTTGCCCGATAGCAAACGCATAAAATCAATTGTTAATCGCTCAAATAATTTATTACCTCAAACCGCGTCAACGGTAAGTTTATATATCGCGCTTCCACATAATCAGCGCATCTTCTCCGTCTTTATAAAACTTTTTTCTAACGCCTTCCGCCACAAATCCAAACTTCTCATAGAGCGATATCGCCGCATGATTTCCAGATCGCACCTCCAACGTCAACGATAAAACCTTTCTCAATCTTGCCTGATCGATCATATCCATCATTAGCGCCGCGCCTATGCCTCTGCGGCGAAAACATATCTTTACCGCCAAATTATTTACGTCCGCCTCATCCAACACCGTATAAAAACTATAGTAGCAAACCGCCTCGCCGTCAATCACTCCAACCCTGGCGACAGCCCTACTATCGTCTATCAAACCTGCAATCAAATTCTCAGACCATGGATCGGCAATAGATTCTCGCTCTATCAATGCAACTTGCGAAAGGTAGTTTTTATCCAAATCGGCAAAATTCAATCCGTCCATATTATACCGTTTTATCCATATGATTTTGTTCGTACTCACGCTCTGCCTGAGATTTTTTGAGATACATAGGCATCAAATCCGAAAAATCAAAATCGGCTATTTTACGCTTGGCAATCGTAATCAGACGCGTCGGATCGGATTGAGCCGACTTGATTATCACTCTATTCTTTTTCTCAGCGTCTTCAACAGTCATCTCTCCCATTTCAACCAAATCGAGATATCCCTCTTTGAACTTAGCATAATAAAAACTCCCGTGTCCGCAATCTATACATACGTAAAAATCGCTGTCATTGACCCCATAAGCCAACTCTTCAAAAGCGCTAATCGCAACGCATTTTTTCCCGCACGCAAAAGCAAGCGCCTTAACGCAAGATACTCCTATTCTGATCCCGGTAAAAGATCCGGGACCGACGACGCATGCAAAATAATCTATATCGCCGACTGATATCCCGCCCGATTCAAGCACTTCTTCGATTGTGGGGATAATCTGCGAATTGTGCTTTTTCGCTCCATCTTCGCCCACTCTCCAAAATAGTTCTTCGCCTACGCTTAGCGCAACGACCATTCTATCCGACGACGTATCGATCGCCAAAATATTCATATTTAACTCTCCTTAGCAAATTTTTGCTTATTTTTGTTATTAATTAGTTAAATTTGTAGAATAATTCTAAAAATTGAACTAATTGAGAAATATATAAATCTAATTGAGAAGTCTTAGAAACCAAGGTTGTCATAATCTAACTTCAAAATTTGGATTTTTCTCGTCACACTTTTACTTAACAGCTCATAATAATACCGCCAAAACGCGCAGAACAAAAGCGAAACTTTGGCAGTTATTCAAACAATCATCTCATCAAAACCGCCCTGCGATATCAGCGCAAATATCTCCATCCATACCGCTGATTTCAAACTTTCTAGAGCCGTCGTCAAGCACTTGGATATCTACGACTATAGCATTGGATATCCCCTCGAACTTATTCCACTCAATAACGCATACTCCGTCCATATAAAGGTAATCGTTGAGTCCCAACTCATACAGTTCGTCTCCGTCTTGCGCCCTATACATATCGAAATGGTAAAGCGACAATCGAGCGCCTTCGTATTCTTTCATAAACGTGAACGTCGGACTCGTAACAGTCTCTTCAACTCCCATCGCCAAAGCCAGCCCTTTCGTAAAAGCAGTTTTGCCGGTGCCGAGATCCCCGTTGAGCAAAATCACTTCCCCGCCCTTGATATACTTCGCAATCTGCGCCGCAAGATTGTAAGTATCATCTATGCTGTGAGAAATATATTGAAATTTGCTGGCACTGTCTTTATCCATTTTATCCATATAGTTTAGTCTAAGTCGTTTTAATTATTTGATGATTTAATTATATTATACTTGACAGCTTTTTGCAATTAAATTATAATGTCACTAATCAAATAATTCTTTGAGGGTAGGTGAAATTCCTCACCGGTGGTATAGCCCACAAACGCCGCAAATCTTTATACGGCGCCGAGCAAGCGAAATTCTTGCGCCGACGGTACAGTCCGGATAGGAAAAGGATGATATATGTTTAATAAAGTTTCAAGAAGCAAGTGGCTTGCTACCACAGCGGTTCTTGCCGCGCTTGCAAGCGTTCTGTATTTTTGGGAAATGCCCGCGCCTTTAATGCCGCCGTTTATTCAATTCGATTTCTCAATGCTGCCAATTATTATTGGAAATATTGCCTTAGGTCCGATCAGCGCTATAGTTATCGCGTTGATTAAGGATATCATTCACGTCATAATCAAAGGAGCCGCCGCAACGGGCGGAATCGGCGATTTAGCAGATTTTATGACGTGTCTATTCTTTATTTTGCCGTCGGGACTTATTTATAAAAAATTCCCCAATATCAAAGGTCTGATCGTAGGACTGCTCGCAGGATGTTTTTCATCGGCGATTCTGTCGGGATTGGTATTCAACGCAACGGTCGTATACCCTCTGTATAATAAATTTATCCTTCCGATGGACGCAATATTGGCAATGTACAAAAAAATCCGCCCGTCTTCCAACGGGTTGTGGGAAGTGCTGGCAATATTCAATATGCCGTACACTTTTGTAAAATGCGTAATTATCAGCGTAGTCGCAGTCATAATCGCAAAGCCGTTGGAAAAGTTTATATTACGAAAATAACAAAAAAAATCATCTCAAAGAATTATAAAAGCGTTGCAGATAGCTGCAACGCTTTATTTATTCAGTTCCTGCGCACTTTAACAGTATAGAACAGCGCCGACGCGTCTTTCTCATCCACACGCGGTTTTTTATTGAATTTGGATATCTCATAGACTATATCCATATCAAAAGATATCAAAGTCTCGTCAAATCCGTACGCCTCGTCTAGATCATCGATTATTTCTTGCACCAGCTTATCCCTTTGCGAACGCGAATATATCGGATGCGGCATAATCCCCACAACCACGCAGTTTCTCCATACGTAAGCATTGCAATAATCCACCAAAGGATTTGAAGCCACTATCGTCTCAACCCCCTGTCTGATTGCTATTTCATCTTCGCCGACTTGATTGATATTCATCTCGGCAGTATAATCTACTTGCATAAGTCTCCTCCTACACTGAATATAGTTTGGCAAATTATGTAAATCTTATACGCCTTTATGCTCTAAAATCATCACTTTGCCGCTCGCGCACTTTAATATATAAAGATAATCAGAATAATTAATAATCAAAGCACATATTACTGAACATTGTTCAAGCATAGCAATTTTATACAATGTTCAACAATTTGCTGTATATTATTATGGCAAATAATCGACACATAGTAATAAAATTAACGCAAATATAAAAAGCGAAGCGCATATTAATGCGCTTCGCTTGACAATTAATATCGGTCCTTTTAATATATTTTTATTCCTCTACGCCGTAGTGTCTGACGTTAGCCCCGTCAGACCAGAGATTTTCCAACGAATAAAGCCTTCTGGTTTCTTCATAGAAGATATGAACTATTACGTCTCCGTAATCGATTACCGCCCATCTTCCTTCCTGTTTTCCCTCAATACGAAGAGGTTCGCATCCTTCTTTAGACATCCCTTCGTCAACAATGTCGACGAGCGCTTTGACCTGAGTATTCGAGCGCGCCGAACAAATTACGAAATTATCGGCAATTATCGTCAATGCGGAAATATCCACGATAACTATGTCGCCGGCTTTCTTTTCATCCAGCAATTTGCAAATCAATTCTACTTTTTCCATTTGAACTCCTTATTTTATACGCCTTCGCGCACTTTATCCGTTAATTATTTTTTATTTATTCCGTCCAAGGCCTCTAACGTCAACGGATAAATTTCTCCGCATTTGCTGCTAAGCAAAAATTCGTATTGAGACTTAACGCACTCGCTATATGCAAAATCAAGCGATTTTTTCATGCATTTCCTCAGATATCCGACTTCCGCATAATCTCTGCCGCGTTCCAACATATCGCTGCAAAATATCAGCTTCTGCAAATCGGTCATGACCTTTTTGCCCGTCGTATGATATTTTATCGCTTCAAGAACGTCCGCATCTTGCACTCCGTATTTGCTACGCGCTATCTCCGCGCCTAAAAACTGATGTTCGACCGGCGTGCCGACAGCGTCTTTGGGTACGCTTTCAGATACGTGTGAAATATGGCATAACGCCTTGGCGCAATCATGCAACACTCCTGCCAAAAGCACTTTGTCATAATCGAGCCCCAACGACAGCGAATAATTGGTCTCTATTGCAAACGACGCCGTGCGCAGACAGTGCAAAAACGTGCACAGCGGAATATCGGACTCGAGTCGGGTCAGCAACGGCGCGTAAAAACCGTAAATACCGCGCTCCTTAATATATTCGGCGACCCGAATGTCCACGTCGTCAAACTCGCCCAAAGCCGCCTTGTATCTTATTACAGTAGACGACACGTCCGCAGGATGATAATCGCTCACCTTAATATCCGCGCCTTGTTGGCGCCAATACTTCAACGCTTCGTTAAACCTTACGTCTTCGCCGCGCGTAAACACTATAAGCGGACTTTGACGAATGATATCACGGGGATTTTTCCATTTATTGAGATCAATAAGACTGTCTCCGCCTATCACAAACGCAATATCGCCGTACATTTGCTTGAGCTTGGGCAAAACTTCGCAAGTATAATGTCTGTCGCCGTCGCGGCTCTCCAAATCGCAGATTTCAACGTCGCGGCAATCGCCGAGAGCAATTTTAATCATCTCCTCACGGTCTTCAAAAGAAGTTGCGCAATGCTTGTGCGGAGGGTTGTTGGACGGCAATAAAATAACTTTGTCAACGCCTTCCGTCGACAAGAGACTGCGAATAATATTGACGTGTTCGTTGTGAATGGGATTGAAAGCTCCTCCGAAAATCACCCGCATAAAAACTCCTCTTAATAATATTCTACACAAATACTCGGATTTTAGCAACAAGATAAGCGCCATTGCATTTAGTAGCGATATCAAATATCAAAACCGCGGCAAACGCGTATAAAATATTAAAACCCGTCGATAATCGTGATATGGCGATAATATTGGATATAATACTTCTTTGCATAATAATCTACGTGGGCGCTTATATCGGCCTATCGTTTGTTTCTATGAGTCTGCTGATGAAATTGCTGTGCAGCGGTCTGATAACATTTGTCGCGGTATCGCTTATAAGATTTGCATACTCAAAGCTCAACGGCAAGGAGATCAAATACCGAAAATTTATTACATATCTGATATGGCAAGGCGAAGATTATGCCAAAGAATTGCTTGCTCAGCTGTGTTTGGAAAGTCAAAAACCCTTTGAAGATAGAGGCGAATATCTGTTGATCGACGGCGCGGCGGTATTTCTGTGGACCAAATACGGCAACCTCTCGGCAGATACTATGGTAAAGTTTTATCGAACTTGCAAAAAAGACGGAATCACAAAAGCGTACGTGCTTACAACCAACGGCGACAAAAAGGTGTTGGCTTTTGTCAAGAGTTTCGGAGACGTCATTCTAATGTTCTCAACTTTCAAGCCGATATATAAAAAACTCAAATCCCAAAACTCATTGCCTGAAGACGTCAAAATCAAAATTCCCGCAAAAGAGATGTTCTTTCTTGTGCTGCAAACGGCGTTTAACCGCAAAAACGGTTTCCGATTCATCGGAGTAAGCGCGCTGTTGCTAGCGATAAGTTTCGTCACTCCGTTCAAAAACTATTACGTCGCATTGGCAAGCGTTAATCTCGCGTTGTCATTGGGATGTCTGATTAGCGGATTTATAAAAAAATAAACGGATCATTCAATATCCTAAATACCGCATTCATTACCGCGTCAAACTAATTGCATTAAACTTATCTACTCCGGAGCCTGCATAAAATATCTATTATCTTATAATTGCGTTAAATAAACATCGACGCACCTAACGTACGTCGATGTAAAACGTTGTATCAACTTGACGCAACTAATTTTGCTTTTACAACAATATGCACAGCACTCCGCCTTTACCCTCGTTGACGATGCGCGTTACTGTCTTTCTCAGCTTACCTCTGACCTCTTCGGGCATAGCCATAAGCTTATTGTTAAGCCCTTCTTTAGCGATAACGTTGAGACTTTTGCCAAACATATTGGTATTCCATATGCCTTGACCGTCGTCGCCGAATTCTTCAAGCCATGCTTTGAGGTTGGCTTCGTTTTGCATATCGGTATTAAGCACGGGATTGACCTCGGTCTCCACGTCCACTCTCATAATATGCATAGCCGGCGCGGACGCTTTGAGCTTTATGCCGTAACGCGAACCTTTGCGCACTATCTGCGGACTTTGCAGCTGCATATCCTCAAGCGAAGGAGTAACGACGCCGTATCCGTAATTGTCTACGTCGCTGAGCGCCTGTTTGATCTTCTCGTATTGATTTCTCGCTTGAGCGAATTCTTTGATATAAGACACGAGTTGGCACTCGTCAGCAATTTCCATGCCGCACTGCTCGGACAATACTCGATAGAATAGCTGAGGCTGCGGATTAATTGCGAGCGAACACGTTCCTTTGCCGTAATCGACGCGTACGGCGCAGTCTTTTTGCAAATATTGATCGCCGTCAAAGATATCTACAAGCAATCTGTAATCGCCCATGACCTGCATATTTTTCGCCTGCTCGCAAACTTTGTCGATTATATGAGAGATAATTTCGCTCGTTCTGGGCAAAGCCTGCATCCATCCCGGCATAGCGACGTCAACCATTCTCAGCGGGAACTGCAAAAGCACGGCTTCCAAAAGTTCGCCCATATCCTGAGCGGACATTTCCTGAATATTTTTGAGCATTACGGGTATGCCGTATTCGTCGGCGAGCTGATCTCTCAGTCTCACAGATTCGCTATCCTGCGGATGCTTGGAATTGAGCAACAGCACAAACGGCTTGTCGAGTTCTTTCATCTCGCGCACTACGCGTCTTTCTGCGCTGAGATATCCTTCTCTGGGCAGATCGAGAATCGAGCCGTCCGTAGATACCAATACTCCGATCGTCGAATGATCGGTGATAACTTTGCTCGTGCCGTATTCCGCAGCTTGAGTAAACGGCATCTGTTCATCGCTCCAAGGAGTATTGACGAGTCTGTCGCTGTCCCCCTCTTCAAATCCCTGCGCGCCCTCAAACGGATACCCTACGCAATCCACCAATCTCAACTTTGCGTTGCAGTTCGGCGCCAGCTCAACGTCCACTCCGCCGTCAGGCACGAATTTCGGCTGGGTTGTCATAATGGTCTTTCCGTCCGCAGATTGCGGCAGTTCGTCGACGATTCTCTCTTTGTGATAACCGTCTTGAAGATTTGGCAGAACCATAGTTTGCATAAACCTTGTTATAAAAGTGGATTTTCCACTTCTTACAGGTCCGACGACTCCTATATAGATATTTCCTTCCGTTCTTGTGGCAATATCCTGATAAAGGTCAAATTTTTCCATATACTCCTCCACTTTTTTGTTCGTTAAAGTATATTGGCGCAACAATGCTTTTATGATATAATTTCAAAAATAATTTGTCGAAAGCTTTTACCAAGCGGCAACAGATCGTTTTAATCGCTTTGATTAGACGACTTACGGAACATTATACTTATAAATATATATTTGTCCAATCATAAAGTTTTATATAAAAATAGGCAGAGATAACTCTGCCTTTAATTCTACGCTTGCGTCGCTATTAAATGATGATACCTTTGTGAAACTTGTTGTATCTATCGACGTATTTATCCAGCACGGCGATAACGTCGTCGCTGTTGCTGACTGCAAATACCTTGTCTTCGGGAATATCTTCGTATCTGATCCTTTCGTCCATACGGGTACCCGCGACCTTACTGCTCCATCCGTCTACGCAGTCGTATGCCATTATAAGTCTCAGCATCGGCCACGCAAAAGCTATCTCTGACAGCGTGCCTGCGCCTCCGCCGATTGCGACTACGGCGTCTGCGTTGGCAACGATAGCGTTGCGCATCATATCCAATCCGGTAGATATAACGATATCGGCGTAATCGTTGTGACGCGTTCTGTCAAAGGAAGGTATTATTGCCACAGTGTCGCCTTCTTTGTATTTTTCCGACGATCTCGCGCCCTCAAAAGCAGCCTCCATTACTCCGCACAGTCCTCCCGACTGTATGCGGTAACCGTTGTCTACCAACGCTTTCCCTGTAGCGAAAGCTATCTTATACTTATCGCTTCCTCTCTCTATCTTGCTGTCTCCGACTATTGCAACGATCTTTCTCATAAATTCTCCTTTATTTGCTTATTGTACATTTATTATATTATCCAAAAACAAATAGAGTGATAATTAATATTATTTTATCATATTTGTGAAATTTGTCAATATAAGGAGTGCGTAAACGCGCATTTGGGCGGACTTTGTTAAGCGGTTGAGACCCGTTCGACTTCACTACGTTTCGCTCAGGGTGACAGATTATATCTGTGATATGTCATTTCGACCGCAGTGGAGAAATCTAATCAGTATATTAAGCGGTTGAGATGCTGACGCGATTGACGTTAATAGCATAACGTAGCAATCGCTATTCCGTCGCTTCGCTCCTTACGACTACGCTCAAAATGACATTGTAATTATTTGTTAGTTGAACTAGATTATTTATTCTTATCTAAGATACTTAACTAATAAGTTCTGTCATATTGAGCGGAGCGATAGCGCAGTCGAAATATCTCATCCGCTTATCCCATAACTCTGTCTCGAGCGCGGAGATTAGTCCTATATCGCTCCGTGCGATATTTCTTCATTCTACCTTTTATTAGTCCGACAAAATGTAAGCGTAGCGGCATTTTCGTTTGGTCGGAATCAGAATGCGAATGCGGCTTATTTTTGCCACGATATTTTTTCTATATCGTGGCTTCGATTTAGCCGTAATGAGCATTCAAACGCGCTCGGTCACCTACTTAGCGATTCTTCATAGATCTTTGCTCTTTGAGGAAGTCCTGATACCTCTCTATCTGATCCTCTCTCAAATCTATCATCTCTTTCGCCGCGCTGTATGCCTGCGCGTCTCCTATCGCTATCTCCGTCTCTTTAACTTTTATCTTCGCTCCGTCGTTGCTTGCGTTGCGTCTTATGTCCTTCAAATACTCGTCTTCCATCTTGAACAACGCTACCGTTACGTCTTTCTTTATCGTCAACTTCACTAACGGATTTACCGTCGACTGTCCCAATAAGATATTATACGTAGATCTCTTCTCCTTACACTTCTCTTTCTTCATTGCGTATTCTCTCAATCCGTCAAAGAACTTCTTCTGTTGCTTGCTCAGTTTCTCATACGCTTCGTCGAGAGTAAGTCTAGGAGCTACCTCTTTCTTGGCTTTGGGAGCTGCCGCTACCGGTACTGCTTTCTCCACCACTTTCTCTACAATCTTTTCGACGGGCACCTCGACTTTGACTTCTTTGATTACTTCTTTCTCGACAATCTTTTCCACAGGTACTTCTACGCGGACTTCCTTTTCTATAATTTTTTCTACAGGTTTCTCTACAATCTTTTCTACGACCTGAGTCTCTGCCTTTTTCCCTGCCGATAGCTCGAGTATCTTCTCCATCAGCTTATCCTGATTTCGCATCAGATTCTCTTGCGTTTTCAGCATATTCTTAATGGTATCGTCGCTTGCTATTGTCGTAGCCACTTCTCGTTCTATGATCTTAGCTTCAGGCTGTTCGGCAAACTTTCTCATCAGCATATCTTGACCTTCGACAAGTTTTTTGATTACTTCATCATTATCGCTGGCACTAGCCGTCTGCGGCAACATCTGTTGCATACCAGGCAACATAGCTGTTACCGTATCGGAGATAATTCCTCTTATCTCTTCCGCTCCTATACCTGCGCCCATATTCATGCCTTGCGCCATAGTACCTGCATTGCCGCCGAGCATATGCATAAACATCATTTTCATATCCTCGTCGCGGCGCCTTGCTTCCTCGTCTCTGCGCTTATTTTCCATCTCTATTTGATTGCGCTCGTACTCTTCTTTGCTGTCGGCAAGTTCTCTCAGCGCCTTCTTGCATCTGC
>CAMXSN010000002.1 GCA_947246685.1 uncultured Clostridia bacterium
TATTGGGACAGTCGACGGTAAATCCGTTAGTGAAGTTGACGATAAAGAAAGACGTGACGGTAGCGTTGTTCAAGATGGAAGACGAGTATTTGAAAGACATAAGACGCAATGCAAGCAACGACGGAGCGAAGATAAAAGTTAAAGAGACGGAGATAGCGATAGGAGACGCGCAGGCATACAGCGCGGCAAAAGAGATGATAGATTTGAGAGAGGATCAGATAGAGAGGTATCAAGACTTTCTCAAAGAGCAGAGAAGTATGACCAGAAGATAAAAAAATGGATAACGCTGTGTGCGTTATCCCTTTTTTAAGATTTGATAAGCTCGAAATTGAGTTTTGCCAACATTGCTTTATCTATTTTGATTTGCATTCTGTCGTAAGTTATCAATCCGTTGACTTCGCATTGCACGTCGGAGAGCTGTGTGTATATTGCCGCGCACAGACCTTGTCGTTTTGCAGGAATCAACTGTTCTTGCCACAGTTTTTTGATTGCAGAGTTAAGGGCGTTTCTGTCATTAAATTTGGCGTACCCAAATATCTTGTCGGAGAAAGAGTGGTTTTCTACTCTCATGCTGTAGCCGCCGAACTCGCTGAGAATCACCGGACGGCTTTCTTTTTTTGGCATTTTGAACGGCACGAAATATTTATGGATGCTTCTTATTTCGCCGCCTTGGTCGCTCCAACCGCTTGCGTGATCGATTAGCCGCGTGCTGTCGAGCGATTTAAGATAATCGCATACCGAAAGAGAATCGAATTGCCCCCAGCCCTCGTTGAAAGGCGTCCATAGAGCAATGCACGGACAGTTGAACAATTGATTGACTGTTTCGTTCATTTCTTTATAATAAAGTTGCCTGCCCGTTTCGTCAGAGCGGGAATAGAAAGAGTAACGGCTGTCTTTGACGTGAATTCCCAAATTAGGCAAAATCAATATTGCCAGAGGATTATATTTGCCGCCGCCGTTGACAAAATCCTGCCACACTATCATTCCCAATCTGTCGCAATGATAATACCATCGCATAGGTTCGATTTTTATATGCTTTCTCAAAGTGTTGAATCCGCATTCCTTTGCGAGCATGATATCGTCAATCAACGCTTGGTCGTTCGGCGCGGTATACAGTCCTTCGGACCAATATCCCTGATCGAGAAGTCCTCTCATGAAATAAGGCTCATTGTTGAGCATAAAGCAAGGTTTGCCGTCTTCTCTCTTGCCTACGGAGAATTTTCGCATAGCAAAATAACTTTTTATCTCGTCCTGTCCGTAATTTATGCGAAATTCGTAAAGATAAGGATTTTCGGGCGTCCAAGGAATTACGACGTCAGGTTTTACGTCGATACTGCGATCTCCGATATAAGTTTTGCCTTGCAGTGTCAATTGAAAGCGTTCGTCGGAACTGTCGTTGGTATCGACAGATATATTGACGGATCCGCTGTCCAAGTCGGGAATTATTTTGATAGACCTGACGTAGCGGCGCGGCACGTATTCCAACCATACGCTTTGCCATATTCCCGACGCGGGGGTATACCAAATTCCGCCGTGTTTAATCTTTTGTTTTCCGCGGCTTATGGGTCGAGTGTCGGATGGATCTGCTACGATTACCGTGAGTGTATTGCCGTCTTGCAATAAGTCGGTTACGTCGATTTCAAATGACGTATATCCTCCTATATGTTCGCCCGCCGATTTTCCGTTAACGAATATACGGCACTGATAGTCCACAGCGCCGAAATGGAGCAGAGCGATTTTATCCTTCTGCATTCTTTCAAAAGTCGTCCGATATATCAGCAGTTCGTCGGGCGAAAGAGTTCTGTTGACTCCTGACAGAGCGCTCTCGGGAGCAAAAGGTACTTGTATTTTGCCGTCGGGCTCAAAAGATTCAAGGGAGATATCGGATAAAGTTCCTTTGATAATTTTGTAGTCCCAACAACCGTCGAGCGGTTGGTAGCCGTCTCTTACCATTTGCGGACGGGGATATTGCGATGCGTCATAGTTTGCGTATTTATTCATATCGAGCCTTTAATGTATAGAATCGTTTGGCTAGCTTAAGCAAAAACGATTGTTATCGTATTTTGATTATACATTACAACTCGAGAATAATCAATACTCAATCGTAATCAGTTTGGATTTATACATATATATCGGTCAATCAAGTAATTTTTGCACAAGATTTTTTACGTAAGATTCCGCGTTCATATTACGGAAAGCGATCCAACGGATGTTGAAGTAGTATTCATAATCGTCAGATTTTTAGCGAGTTGTCGCAACGAGTATTAATATTTTTCTAAACATTGTCATACATATTATTTTCAAACGGCTGCCGTTTGGCAATTGCTATTGACTTTGGCATATTACTGTAATATAATGTTTTGGATAAGAGAAATTATGGGCGGTAATTATGGCTAAAAGGGCTTCCGGCGCCGTAAAATCGGTATTTGGCGCAATCAAAGGATTTTTTACGCATTGGAACAGACCCGTAGAGGGTAAATACGTTCCGTCCAAAGAGACGGTGGCATATTCCGTCGGAGGAATGGGTGTTCAGTTTATTGCAATTATCTGCGGCAACGTTACGTTGGCATCGACGTGTCTTTTGCTCGGTTCTATCTACGGTATGAAGCCTACGACTTTGGCAATACTCAGTTTTATCAACGCGGGCGTCACAATTTTGATGCAACCGTTGAAATCGTGGATGATAGACAATACTCCCGGCAATAAAGGAAAAGCGCGACCTTGGCTGTTGTGGCTTTCTATTCCCAGCGCCGTGCTTTTAACCGCATTGGCATATATGGATACGGGCTGGAACGAGATGACTATGACAATAGTGGTCGGTACGCTTTTCGTCATAATGAATTTTGTGTATCAGTTCTATTTCGGACAGTATAATTTGCTTGCGCAATTAATAAGCCCCGATTCTCAAGAGAGAGCAAATATCATATCTATTTCTTCATTGGTTTATTCTCTTGCTCCGACGATCACGGGCGCTCTTTTTCCGCAAATAGCAAAGTTATTCAAACTGCAGCAATTGGATCAGAATTTTTACCGAACGATATTTCCTATATTTACGCTTTTGGGAGTGCTGATGACGCTCATTGCATATTTCGGCACTAAAGAAAGAGTTATAATACCCAAGAACTATGACAAAAAGGTCAAATTCTGGGACGCTATGAGCAAGATTGTTCGCAATAAGTATCTGTGGATAATCAATATTACCATGTGGTTCCAATTCGGCAGGGGCGCCGTTACGGGAATGCTGATGTGGATTTATATCTATGTTTTGCAGAATGCGGATTTGCAATCAGTGCTTTCGCTTGTAATGGGTACAGCTTCGGGTATAGGAATGTTTATGGCGCCGTTTTTGATTAAGTTTTTCGGCAAACGTAACGTTTCGATATTCACTAACTTAATAGCGGCGGGTTCGTCGGCGTTTTTGATAGCGTTTCCCAGCAATACTGTGTTGCTTTTCGTATCGACGTATTTGGTATTTTGGAGCGTTGCGGTGCAAATGATTTCACAGCCCGCGATGAACGCGGACGCGCTCGATTATCAACAATACAAGACGGGAGACAGATTCGAAGGAATGTCGGGCAATTTGTCGATCACAGGTCAGATACTAGCATTGGGCACGGGATTTATTATTCCGGCAGTATATGAAATGAACGGACTTTTGGACGACTACGACATTTTGTACGATCCGATAGTTAGAGAACCGCTGTTCCGAACGCTTGCAATCCTAGCCACGGTATTTGCCGTGCTGTGCGCGCTTCCGTTTTTCTTCTGGGATTTGAACGAGAAAAAGCACAAAAAGATAATAGAGGAACTCAAAGACAGGGCGGCAAAAGAAAATATAATGCAAGGCTACGCTCACGAATCGATTTTGTCTTCGGGAGAGAAATTCGAGGGCACTGATTCGACCGAGATTGAGAAATCTTTGCTCGAAAAATCGGAACAATCAGGCGATATGCTTTCCAACGGCGCAGACGAACTCAACGATATAAAAGACGGCGGTACGGAGTTGTAAAATGAAGAAGAGAATTATTGTAATATGTTTATTAATCTTTACGGTTGTCGGAAGCTTGTTTGCTTTCAGCGGATGCAGCAGCAAAATCGGTATTGACGAAGGCTGGAAAGAATTCGACAAGGCTTTGGCTGCCAGCCGCGAGTATTTGCAGGGAAAAGATTATTTGGTCAAATACCGCTATAAAGAGAGCGCGGATATGACAATCACGCAGAAACTCAACGTGTCTTATACTAACAAATACATAGACGGTTGGTACGGCTTTGTCGTCGTCAATAAAAGCGTGGAGAAAGCGTCTAAGATAAAGACCGATTACGTCAATTCGTATTTCGGATATTCGTTGAAATCTTCCGTTAAGCCAAAGGAAGCTAAGAAAGAAGATTATAAGATGGGATATTTTAATTCTGCGGGAAAATTCTTTGAAAGCAATTCGACCGAAGAGTTCTTCGGGTTGAAACAAGGCGATACTTTCTGCGGCAACGCCATTACCGCCGACGATGAGATCAACAAATATACCATGAATTATGCGCTGGATACTTTGCTAGGTATAGACAAAGACAATGCCGAATTGAAGTCGGCAGACAAACGCGGAGCTGTGATTACTTTGAAGTTCATAGTTAAGGCAGACGGACTTTATTACAGCGGATACAACAGCGATAGCAACTGCTTAGTTGTGAGAATCACCGTCGGAAGAATTTCCAAGATATCTAGTTCTGACGAGTCAAAGCCGAGTTATTATATCAACTACGCAGGACCCAAACTTAGTTTGCCGTCTTACGGCGCGTAAACGACGTGATTTATCGGTTTTGCACGCTGTATGCGACTTAAGGCTTTTTGCTCGTATATCTTTAGTTGTGCGGAGAGTTATAAATATTCCCGTAGGCGTTTGAGAAAGATTTCCGCGCATTTGGGAAATACCTGATATTTTTTCCAAGCAATATCCAGATGAGATATCAGTTGCGGATAGAGCGGACGGAAACATAGATCGGAGTTGCCTGTAGTGTTGATTATTTTATCCAAACTTACCGCATAGCCAAGACCTTGTTCGACGAGGAGCGACATATTGTACAGTAGATTACCCGTAGCGACGATGTTGAGTTCTTCGTCGCTTTTTTGAAACCATTCGCTTATTTTATTTTTTCCTATCGACTGACGGGATCTGATTATCGGTTTGTCCCATAGATCTTGCGGCGTTATATATTCTTTTTCGGCAAGCGGGCTGTCTTTGCGCATGACCACGCCCCAAGTATCGTAGAAAGGTAAACGCAAATGGTCGTATTTGGTCAAATCAAAAGGCTCGATAAAGATTCCGAAATCTATAAGACCTTTATCCAGTCTTTCGGAAATCGTGCCGCTGTCGCCGCTGAATAGATGAAATTTGACTTTTGGATAATCGGATTGAACAGAGTAAGCGGCTTTCGCTATAAGTCCCATGACGTAACTTTCGCCGCCTCCGATATAAATATCGCCGCAGATATCCGCTATCGGCGCGGTCAATTCCGCCTCAGTCTGACTGTATAGTTCCATTATTTCTTCGGCGCGTTTACGCAGCAGTTGCCCCGTTTCGGTAAGCGTGATTTTTTTAGGACCTCTTATAAAAAGTTGCTTGCCGATTTCTTTTTCGAGATTTTGCATTTGCCGCGATAAATTAGGTTGCGTGACGAACAAAGCGCTTGCCGCTTTGGATATGCTTTGTTCTCTTGCTACAGCCAAAAGTATTTGAGTTCCCTAAGTTCCATTTTATTTCTCCCATTTACAGCTTATCACAGCTTTATATGCGTGTCAATTATGGATAAGCCATAAAGTATAAGTATTTGACATAATAGTTCACGGAAATTAAAATTATAATATAGATTGCAAAGTTGTTATTGATACGACGCAGTTCACACCGATTTATACGACAGGGTTGGAATTATTCTTTTTGACAAAATGAAAAATTTCTTTCTTAGGAAAATGTATACGGAGTAATAAATGAAAAAGATTTTTGGAGTATTGTTAATCGTTATGGCGCTATTAGGATTGACCGCATGCGGAAACAACAAAGTAAATACCGGAAATAACGTCGAAACGCTCAATCCTCCGACTACAAGTGCGAGCAATATTTTGATAGCGTACTTTTCTTGCACTAACACAACCGAAACGATAGCAAAGCATATAGAATCAGTAACAAAAGGCGCTCTTTACGAAATCGTACCCGAAGAGCCTTACACTGCCGACGATTTGAAGTATTATACCGGCGGCAGAGCAGATAAAGAGCAAGCCGATTCGTCTGCCCGTCCTGCAATAAGGGGCGATGTCGAAAATATGGAAAAATACGACGTAGTATTTTTAGGCTATCCCATATGGCATGGGCAAGCGCCGAAAATTATTTATACGTTTTTGGAAAGCTGCGATTTTTCGGATAAGACGATTGTTCCGTTCTGCACTTCTCACAGCAGCGGCATCGGTAGCAGCGATACGAATCTGCACTCTCTTGCGCCGAATGCGCAATGGAAATCTGGCAGACGGTTCCCCTCGAATACTTCTCGAAATACAGTGGCCGAATGGATAGAAAGTCTCGATATTAAACTCACGCCCGACGTTGCCGCGTTTGATTTGGACGGCGGTGAAAACGGTTGCGCGCCTACCGTTATGCTAAACAGCGGCTATGAAATGCCCGTGCTCGGAATAGGTACTTATTCTTTACACGGAGAAACGTGTGTCAATGCAGTGCGATCTGCGCTCGAAAGCGGCGTTCGTTTGATAGATACCGCTTATATGTACGGCAACGAAAAGGAAGTCGGACAGGCAATAAGAGAGAGCGGGATATCGAGGGAAGAGATCTTCGTTATCACAAAAATATATCCCGGCGCACAGTTCGCCAACCCCGAACAAGCAATACGGGAATCGCTTGATAAACTTAATATCGACTATATTGATATGATGCTTTTACATCATCCGGGTGAGAACGACGTTAAGGCTTATAAGGCAATAGAAAAGTTTATCGAACAAGGCAAAATCCGTTCTGTAGGCTTGTCAAATTGGTATATCGAAGAAATCGACGACTTTATATCGCAAGTAGACGCATTTCCGGCTCTAATTCAAAACGAAATTCACCCGTATTATCAAGAACAAGCCGTAGTGCCGTATATGCACAATCTCGGTATAGTAATGCAAGCGTGGTATCCTTTCGGCGGCAGAGGTCATACAGGCGAAATCTTTAACAACCAAACGATTACAAGAATTGCAAACACGCATAACGTATCTAGCGCGCAAGTCATTCTGCGCTGGCATTTACAGCGCGGCGTAGTTGCGATTCCCGGCTCTTCCAACCCCGACCATATCCGCGAAAATATATCCGTGTTCCACTTTTCGCTTTCGGATGATGAAATGAGCGCGATTGCCGGGCTTGACAGAAACGATAAACATGATTGGTATTGAGGAATTTATATATGTCAGTAAATTTAACGGCAGTAAAACAGAACTTAATAGACGCAGGTTGCAATGAAGTATTTATAGAAAAATTTATGGCTTTAACCGAAATGGAGCGTACAGCGGAAATGTTGAGTATGCTCGCGATTCATCGAAAAACATTGCTCGAGGGTATCCACGCAGACGAGCGTAAGATATATTGTCTTGACTATCTTGTTGACAGACTAAATAATTAAACGGGAAAACTATTATGGCGATTACGATAAATATTTATTATAGCGGTAAAAACGGAAATGCCGTTAAATTTGCAGAAAAGATGATTTCGTCGGGCATAGTGGAAGCTATACGCCAAGAGAAAGGTAATCTGTGATACGATTATTTCATTCCTTTGGACGATAGCGGCACGGTGCTTTTGATAGACAGTTGGCAAGACCAAGCTGCGCTCGATGCGCATCACAGGTCGCCTTTAATGAAGAAAATCTGCGCGTTGCGCGAAGAATACGGTTTGCATATGCGAGTCGAAAATTACGTTGCGAATGAAAGCGCGCCCGAAAGCGACAACGCATTTATTAGAGAATAAGGAGAGAGATTAATGAAAATCATACAGACGGCGGGACGCGACGCTCTCGGAGAATTCGCGCCTAAATTTGCGCAACTCAACGACGACGTATTATTCGGTCAGGTATGGTCGAGCGACGGACTTTCGCTTAAGACGCGTTCTATTTTGACGATAACGGCATTGGTATCAAAAGGTCTTATCGACAGTTCTTTTTCCTATCATCTGCAAACGGCAAAGAACAACGGCGTAACAAGATTCGAAATAGCTGAGATACTAACTCACATCGCTTTTTATGCCGGCTGGCCCAATGCGTGGGCAGCCTTCCGAATGGCAAAAGAAATTTATGCGGACGACGGCGCATACGGCGGCATATTCGGTCTGGGAGAGCCGAATACGGCATATGCGAAATATTTTGTCGGCAAGTCTTATTTGAAACCTCTTACCGATCCCAAACAAACGGTTTTTGCGGCAAACGTTACTTTTGAACCGCGAAGTCGAAATAATTGGCATATCCATAAAGCCGATAAGGGAGGCGGGCAAATCCTATTATGCGTTGCAGGCAGAGGATGGTATCAAGAATGGGGCAAACCCGCTCAAGAACTTCGTGAGGGAGACGCGATCACGGTTCCCGCTAACGTAAAACATTGGCACGGCGCGACTAAGGACAGTTGGTTTTCGCACGTAGCGGTGGAATGTCCGGGAGTTAACGTCGCAAACGAATGGCTTGAAGAAGTTGCCGACGACGTATATAATGCAATTGAAGCCTGATAAGGCAGGCTCATTCAAATAAAATTTAAGGAGATGAATTATGTTAGGAAATTTTACTTACAGCAACCCCACAAAACTGCACTTCGGTAAAGATGCTTTGAATGGATTAAATGAGGAACTGCCCAAATACGGCAAGAACGTTTTGCTTGTTTACGGCGGCGGTTCTATAAAGAAAAACGGTATCTACGACCAAGTAATAAAAATACTTAAGGACAACGGTAAAAATATTTATGAGGATTCGGGCGTTATGCCTAATCCTACGAGCGAAAAACTCAACGAAGGTATAGAGCGCGCAAAAGCGGCAAATGCCGATTTGATACTTGCCGTCGGAGGAGGATCCGTGTGCGATTATGCAAAGGCAGTGTCAGTTTCGGTAAACGCAGGCGAGGATGCCTGGGATAAATATTTTATACGTTTTGAAGACGTCAGCTGCGACGTCATACCCGTGGGATGCGTTCTTACGATGGTGGGTACGGGCAGCGAGATGAACGGCGGTTCGGTCATCACCAATCATGATCAGAAATTGAAGATCGGGCACGTTTTCGGAGATAACGTGTTTCCTAAATTTTCAATACTCAATCCCGAATTTACTTATACTATCCCCAGATATCAGATGATCTCAGGTATTTACGACGTCATGTCGCATATCTTGGAACAATACTTTTCGGGTACCGACGACAATACGAGCGATTATATCATGGAGGGACTTTTGCGCTCGCTTATTCACAGCGCCGATATCGCGATAGAAAATCCAACGGATTATGAGGCGCGCAGCAATATCATGTGGATTGCGACGTGGGCGTTGAACACGCTTGTGGCAAAGGGCAAGACCACAGATTGGATGGTGCATATGATAGGACAGGCGATTGCGGCGCATACCGACGCTACGCACGGAATGACTCTCTCCGCGGTTTCAATCCCGTACTATCGCCGTATATTGCCCTACGGTACGGCTAAATTCGCGCGCTATGCCGTTAACGTTTGGGACGTGGATACTCAAGGGAAGACTGACGTTCAAATCGCCGAAGAAGGCTTGCGCGAAATGGATACTTGGATGAGAAAGTTGGGACTGGTGATGAATATTAGAGAACTTGGGGTAACGCAGTCTATGTTTGACGCTATTATCAAAAGCACTCTTATTATGGACGGCGGCTATAAAGTTTTTGATGAAAACGATGTTCGAGCCGTGTTGCAGTCCGCTTTGTAATTACATTTAACCGGCGTATAAACCGATTGTTGCGGCGGCAGAAAATTCAATACTTAATTGTTTTACTAATATAAACTATTATTTCTGTCGGAATCGCAGCCATAGCAAGCACAGTTGTCGGCGCAGTGCTGGGAAGTGATTTGGGATTGCAAATTACGTTGATATCATTTGGAATAAGGCAGGATCTATTAATGCATAGGTTCGTCGCTTATAGCAAGTCAGCTGTCCATATATTTATTGGCAAAGCGATTGTATAACCAATAAATAAATTTATTTAAAAGTAAACGTAGCCGATATTCTGATGTATCGGCGACGTTTTTATTTTTCCGAGGCTATTAATTCAGCGAACTATATTGTAATTTGGTTTGATCAACAGTCTGACTTTCCGTTGCTAAATTTCTGTGCGTTTGTATTAGTCTGCCATGCTTAATAAGCAGATTATACGCTGTACGATAAGATAAAATACTAAAACAATTAGTAGTACCTAGTACAACTTTCTATAACGTTAAATTAAAGAAAATCTATTGAGATATTATAATTTAATTAAGTATTTATACAAAAGTAGAGTTACTTCTTGACTAAAATTGGCAAATCGGTTAGAATTAAGGAGAAGTATATGATAAGATTATAGGGAAAATAGGTGCAAACGTTAAACGTACAGAAAATTAATAAATATCTTTTGCAGATCAAGAAAGGATCTGAAAAGACATTAAATAAGTTGTTTGAATATACTTATTCAAATCTATATAAGGTTGCGTCTGCATACTTAATAAATAAAAGCGACGCAGATGATGTACTTTGTCAAAGTTATTTGAACGTAAACAATTATATCGACTCTTATGACAGCAAATTGAATGGATACAACTGGTTGTATACTATAGTTAAGAATTGCGCTAAAGAATTTAATAAAAGAGAATCGAGACAATTAGAAATGCTTTGCGAACTTGATGAAAATATCGAAGACAAATTCAACGTTTTGGAGTGTATATTATTAAAAGACGTTATAGATACTCTAAATTATTACGAAAAGGAGTTGCTGTATAAACACTATTGGGAAGGGTTCACAGTAAAAGAAATAGCAACAAAATTTAATATCCCCAAAAGTACGATTTACAGTCAGCTAGAGAATATTTGTCAAAAATTACAAGAATTTTACAAAGAAAATTCGTAATTTTGACGTTTTGCGACACTAAACATAATGAAAGGAATAAAAAAGTTCTTTCTATAAAAAAGCGCAGTCCAATGATTAATACGGAGAATATTATCAACTTATGAAGACACTTATTACACTTATATTGACTTTGATAATGTCGTTTACTTCGACGTCTATGCTGTGGACGTCCATAGAGTTGCCAATGGACGAGCCTGTCGAGACTCCGGTTGCATACATAGAAAACGACGATTACGTTCCGTATTCTTATAGCTATGATGATTATTTAAATGAAAAGTTAAATATTATCAAAAATGATATTGAGAGCGTTGGTGGTTGCATTGAATCATATTCAAATGAAGAAGCCAATAGTTTGAATATGAAAACAGTTTCGAACGATGAGCTGGTCACTTCAATTGAACCGACGTTGCAAATAATTACGGTATTGACTACGCCAACAGGTAGCAAGGATTACGGTACATACAAAGAAAGTGAACCGATTCGGAATGCTCTAGTAAGATTGGACGGCGTTCCTAGATATACAGATAGTAATGGACAGATAAGAGCTTATTTGGATAAAGAATATGTAGAGTTATATGTTTATAAGAATAGCTATAATCCATATATTGAAATTAT
Organism: uncultured Clostridia bacterium; assembly: GCA_947246685.1. Lineage (GTDB taxonomy): Bacteria > Bacillota > Clostridia > Christensenellales > UBA3700 > RACS-045. The sequence goes on from CAMXSN010000002.1 coordinate 11,738, forward strand.
TAACATTACCGGAGATAAAACTATTTATTTAAAAAAACCGAGCGACGATGTTGAAATTCTTTCCGCTATGGTTGATTACGATGGAAATGTCGCAAATGTTCTAATACAGGATTTATATTATATGTTAGGCGATGAATACAGCTATATGGATTTCACTATCACGGCAAATGTTATTGCTGATGAGTATCGCCTTTATTGTGATGGAAAGATTGTAATGACTCAAGATTCAGGTAGTTTTGAGGATATTACGGAAGAAGACTTTTGGGAGATTGGTTCTAAGTTGTCTATACAAGTTGTATATGAGGGGATTGAGTCTGAGATTGTAGAATTAAATTTAAATGTAGTAAAACAAATAGAGCAAGAGGATATTTGCGATCCTGATGATATGGAGGTAGATTTAAATATCGACGGAGACGAATCGGCGAGAAAGGCAAGGAGTGTAGATGAAAAGCCAAGTTTCTTTGGTGAATTAAAATTGGATATATCAGATTTGATGAAAAGCGCTTTTAATATATTAAATAAAAATGAGTATATGGCGTTGAATTTTACAATTGATCCTAGAAAGGGAACAATTAAGGTTGCTATCGGCTTTGAATTAGAAAGAAGTAAAGAGTTTAATCCAAAATTAAAAGAATTGAAAAACAAAGTTGATAAGGCTAAAACCAAAACAGAAAAAAAACTATATAAAAAGCAAATAAGAGAAATTGAAGAGAAAGATAAAAATACTTTTGGCACTGTATATCATGAAATAGCGAAAAGTTTAAAGAAAATGCAAAAGGGGCAAACAAAAGAAAAGGATAAACGAACAGTATTTGATCATATTAAAAATATTAAGAATATAAAACGTGATGAAAAAGGTAAAATAATACGTGGCTTTACTAATGCTCCCTCATTTAATTTAGATTTTCAGGTTGTTGGAGTATTTGAGTTTAATTTAAAGACGAAGCAATTCGTAGATATAAGTTTGATGGCAGAATTAGAGGGGCATTTCACTTTTAGTGGTCAGTTTCTTGTAGTGTATGTGCCATGTTTTTGGAAAATAGAGATAGGTTTCGATCTAGAGTTCAAAATTACTTTCTTGACGGAAGAAGACAAAAAAGCCATGTTTAAATTAGACGAATTATTGAAATTATCATTTGAAGTGTATGCAAAAGGAGAAATTGGAGTCGGTTTTTGCGATTTATTAAGCGTATCGGGTTATATCCGATTAGGTTTAAAGTTTGACTGGAGGTGTATATCTGGGGAATTTGATTTATATGGTAATTTAATAGCAGGAGTGAGGTTAAAAGCTCTCTTGTGGGATTTCAATTGGGATATCTTTGATAAAAAGTGGAAAATATACCATCAAGATCATTATAAAACGCTTGCACTTAGTGCAAATATCGATGATAACGTTTCTAATATAATGTATGAAGCATCAAAACCGGTTTTGAGTGAATTCGATGGTAAAAAAATATTGACTTGGGTTGAGTATGTAAATAAGTCCGGTAATTACACCACTGCCTTAATGTATTCGGTTTATAAAGATGGCAATTGGTCTAATCCGACGGCTGTATATGACAGTAATTATGCGGATTTTGATTATGATGTATATAATGACGGAAATAATCTTTATATCACTTGGCAAAGCGTAAATGATGATATTAACGATTCAACTGATATAAATGCTATGAGTTGCGCTTGCGAAATCTTTTTCGCAGAATTTGATAAAGATACACAAAAATTTGCTAACGTAATGCAATTGACAGATGATAATGAATTGGATTGTCAACCTTCTTTTGCAAGAAAGGAAAATAGCAATGATCCTCTTACTTTGATTTGGAGAAAGAACACAGAAAATAACGTACTTGGGTTCAGCGGTAAAAATTATTTTATAAAGAAAACTTTTGACGGTGAAAAATGGTTGAATAGCGAAGTATTTGCGGAATTTTCAACTCCTGTATCTAATGGAGTCGGAGCATATGTAGGCGGGGATTTAAAAACTGCGTTTATTGTGGATATGGATGGGGATCTGCTTACTAATGACCAAGAGATTATATTAGTTGACGAAGGAGAGATTAGAAACTTGACAAATGATCCTGCCGAGTATTCTTCCATAGATTTTATCAATCGAGATAATAAAAATCAATTGATGTATAAGTCGAATAATAATCTTATTGTTTATGATTTAAATAATAACAAAAGCGATGAGTTTGTCTCAAAATTCGAATGTCTTGATAGAGTTAAGTATATTCAAGATGATGTTACAGGCTTAAAAATGTTGTATTATACGCAATTAAGAGATGAAGTAAAACAATTATATTGCAGTATATATGATAGCGAGTTGAATATATGGTCTGATAATATATGTTTGACAAATGAGGATTCCAATGTATTAGAGCCTTCGGTTTATATTTCTGCGGACGGTAAAATATGTATGGCATACTATCTTTATGATGAGACAAGCCAGTTAATGAGTATAAAATATAATGAAATGGAACTAGGTTACGGAATAAAAATAGAAAGCGCGAACATTTTTGAAATAGTAAATAAAGGAGAAGATTTTGAAATTAGGTTTGAGATACAAAATGTAGGGGAATTACCTATAACAAGTGTGAATGCTCAGATAGGGGATAACGTTCAAGAAATTATTTTAGAGCAACCATTATTGGCAAATGAACGAGTGTTTTTATCTTTTACTCACAGAGTGAATAGCCTAGATATCAAAAATCTTAACCTTATTATTTCGGCTAAAATAAATGAGACTATCCTCGCAGAGGATTCATATGCTTTCTCAATAGACTATGTCGATTATTCAATAGGAGTTGAGAAAAACATTATTAGTGGGAAACAGATATTTGACGTTTTTATCCAAAGGTTATCCGAAAGATGCGGAAATATTACGCTGGTTGTTTATCGTCAAGGTAAAGAAGTAATTAGACAGAATATAAAAATAGATGAAGAGAGTAATTACCAATTTAGTTTCGATGAACTTGACGTAGACGATCAACTTAAATTCGAATTATTGACTGATATTGAAGATTATGATCCTGTTAATAATGTAGAATATATATATTCTACATTGGAGGAGAAAAAGGATATAGTTGTTTCAAATCAATATAAAGAAATTCTGGATATAGCAAAAGGGAGATTAAGATGAGCATTCGCGCTACAGAAAAGATGAAGGCAAATAACGAATTATATACGCAAGAGTGTAAAAATATTTATTATAACTTAAGTTTTGCTCATGTAAGAAGAGTAGAACTTTGGTCTGGAATGTTATATTGTATTTATGGGTTTTTCTTTGTCATTTTAGCTGCTCTAATGGGTGCCTATATTATTCCGGTGCTTGCAGGTAAGATAAAAAGAGGTATTCCCTACGATCTTATAAGCGCGATTTTAATTTTAGGATTTATAATTGCTTTATCTATTGCAACAGTGTTTTGCGTCAAAAGTTATAGAGACAAAAGTTATCAGTTTTATTTGCTTAAAAATCAAAACGGAGAATATGAGATTGAAACGCAAAAAATAGGGGATAAAGTTTATATTAAAGAGATTATAGATATGAAGAAATACAAGGCACTTTCCATAGAAGGGAATAAGTGTACGATAATTGATTGTAATGCTATTAGAATACTATCAAAAGGAATTGGATTTTATCAATATCTTGTGCCGCCCACAAAAGTATATCTTAATCACGAAGAAGAAGAAGACAGTATTTATTTATATAAGAAGAAAACAGTCGCGGGAAATAAAGTATATTATCGCTTTGCTAGTTTTGGCGGTGTAATAGGAGCAAGATATTCGCGTTGTATTAAATTAAAAGAAGGTGTTATTAAATACATAACAACACAAGAAACTTATGGATTAAGGCATGTCAACTATGGAAAGGTTATATTTACTAATTATAAATATATTTATAACCACGTCAACGATAGCAACGTAAAAATATACGTTCCTAGGTATGTATGGGAGTATGCGAAAAAGCATAAATTCGTCCTTCCGACTGAATGCGAAAATATATGCATTGAGGAGTAAGTTGTAAATATTTTAGATTGACTACATGTAACGGAACTGATGAGATACAGAACGAGAAAGAAGGTAATGGAAGGGTAAACTAAGACAATGAAAATGCAAATAACGAAATGCACTAAAATTATAATATCGGCTGCAGTTACTGTAGTTTTGGCGACGGGAATTATTTGTGGTATTGTATTTGGAATGCCGAAAAGTCAGCAACTCACAACACTAGAATGGTTAACATTATTCAAGACTGGTTTAGAGGTTGCGCTTAGTGCAAAGGATGAAGAAAATAATGTAGTACCTATAAATATTGTTAGAGAAATCGAAATAAGCGATAATGTCATCGTCGTAGCAAAGTTTAAACAAAATTTGCAAATAACAGTAGAAGACGGTCAAATTAAGGCACTTCTTGCTATAGAGGAACAGTATCCCACTCTTGAGACGACACAAGACAATATTCAAGATGAATACTATTTGATAGGAAACGAGATGTATATTCGACGCCAATGCGGAGAGGACGTTCAATCGTCTCAATTTGATTCCGACTTGGATATACTTTTGACGGTTGCGTCGGAAAATTTGGGTAACGCTAAATATAATTTTGACGAAGATAACTTCTTGCCCGTCGAGAACGGAAAAGGAATCATAACTCACGACGGAAACGTGCACAAGATAAATGCGATAATAAATCAGGATTACTGCAGGAAGTTTTTTGGCGAAAGCGCGAGCGTAGACGGAATGAGCAACGTCAGAATACAAATGCAAATGACAGATAGATGTTTTGATTGGTTGCAAATCCAATACAAACAAGGCGGGTTAGATTCTAAGATAAAGATTGCAAGATACGATATTCAACCTATAACAAAACCTGAATGGGTAAGATAGAGGAGAGGATATGACGCATAAGATTAACGTAAGAAGAATTACATATTTTGCTGTTTTGTCGATATTACTTATATTGACTGCAGTATTTTGTATTGTTTTTATTAAAATTCAACCATCGGCTCAGGCCGCTTCTTCCGTATTCAAAAAAGGCAACGGTACGGCAGAAAGCCCGTTTGAAGTATCGACTGTCGAAGAGTTTTACGCAATATCTACAAAATTGGACGCTTATTATGTTCAGACCGCAAATATCGATTTTACCGATAGAGAGTTTTACTCAATAGGCGATTATTCTCATCCGTTTAAGGGACATTATGACGGTAATAAGTTCAAACTTAGCGGTATAAGCGCAGGCTTTGACAGTGTCGATTATACAGGAGTATTTGCATTTATATATTTTGGCGCAGTAGTTAAAAACGTTAGAGTAGAAAATTCGCAATTTACAGGCAGACAGAACGTCGGAGCCGTGGCGGGACTTAATGCGGGAACGATCGAAGATTCGTTTGCAAATGCAGTTACGACGGTTACCGCTAATTCCGGCGGCGGTATTGCCGGCGCAAATTCAGGCTTGATAAGCCGTTGCGTCAATGCCGGAGAGATAGAAGTCGCCAATAATTATGCCGGAGGTATATGCGGTATTAATTCCGGAGAGATTAATGACTCTTATAACAAAGGCATTATCAACGCGCATATGTATGCCGGCGGAATTGCGGGTATTAACAACGGAGGCAATGCGGTTATAGAACGCACGTTTAATGTAGGAGACGTCATCGCCAATGCGTCGGCTAATATAGTCGGCGACAATATGAAGGGAACGATAAAGCAAAGCCGTTTTGTCGATGGCGGTAATTTGAAAAAAGCTTACGCATTTAATAGCGGAACCATATATTCGTCTATCGCAAGACCGCAGTCGGAATTTAAGAGCGGTAGAGCATTCAACGATTGGCAGAGTTTTGACGATAATTTTATGTTTGTTCCGTCAGTTGATCATCCTATATTAAAATCAGAGTATATCGAGGTAGCGCAAATTGAATTCGAGCACGGTACTTCAATCAAATTGAAACCCGGAGAAAGCATATCATTTAACGCCCGCGTCTTGCCCGAGCATGCAAGTGTACAGGACGTAACATTAAGTATAGAGAGCGGTGCAGAATACTGCTCAATAAAGGATGGAGTTATATCCTTAGCAGATAATGCGGAAGCAGGCGAATATATCATAGTAAAAGGTCAGGCAGAAAACGCAATAGGGGTGTTTACTATAGAAATAATTCCGATTCGCGTTGAGAAAATTAGCATAGATACAAAAGACGGCAACGCGACCGTCGCTCCCGGAGGAAGTTTAGATTTTTATACTACGGTCTATCCAAGCAACGCTTCGATAAAGGACGTAAGGTATATTGCGTCGTCTCCCTTCGCAGATATCGATGCTTACGGTAAGATGAAACTGTCGCTTGATACTCCTATAGGGTTGGAGATAACGGTAACGGCTTCTTCATATGACAATATGCAAATAGAGGATACGTTTAAGATTAAAGTCGTCGAAGCGCAAGTTAAGTCTGTTGAAGTAACCAATAAATCAAGGAAGTTCAAGGTCACGCAAAGTCTTCCTTTGAGCGGCGTTGCCGTTACGGAAATCGCTACGACAGAGACCGTTGATTTTGAAATAATAAAGGAAGGTACAACGGCCTTGGGAGCAAGAATAATCAACGGCGTGTTGTATGCTGATATGCCTGGTAATATCATAGTAATTGCAAAATATGCGCAGAGTATCAGCTCTCCGGTATTGTTTGTAGCGCAAGAAGAGCCTATTACGAATATCGTATTTCGTAACGATAATTCTTTTGCGGTCAATGGCGCGTTAAATTTGATAGTAGAGACTAAGCCGGAAAATGCCACTTATTCCGATGTTGCTTTTTCTATAGTAGGCAATAATAATGTGGGGGCTAAGTTAACTGGCAACGTGCTTACTGCCGAATTTGCGGGAATGGTTACTGTAAAAGCCGAAGCATTAGGAGGAGCTTATTCTACTCAGACTATTTACGTTCGATCCCAAGGAGATAATACTGTTAAGATTACGGATATTTATTTAGAAAAGGATTCTTTCACCATTTCTCGCTCGCTTACTCTCATACCTGTTATAGAGCCAAAAAATGCGCAAGCTACGGTGTTCTTTGAGATTTTCAACGACGGCGGTACCGGAGTGGAACTGAAGGACGGCAAATTAATAAATGCTCAAAAAGAGGGGTTGATAATTCTTAGAGCTTATACTTCGGATTATCAGACTTATATTTCCGTTGACGCTTTGAAAGTAGAAGTCGAAGACGTTTATTTTGTAAACGCTAATAGATTCAAAGTGACTAAAGGACTGGAATTAGCAGTTGCCACGAATCCGTCCAATCCTACATATTCGGACGTTGAATTTGAAATTGTTTCTTCTACGGCAGACGCTGCAAATATCAACGGAACGTTTCTCACGGCAAAAAGCGTTGGACAGGTAAATCTACGCGCGTGGGTGGATGGAGTTTCTTCTAAAGAATTCGTTGTATTTGTCGACAAGGAACCTGTTACGGACGTTAAATTCACGTCGAATAAAAAGTCTTTCAAACATACCGAAAGTCTTTATCTGGATGCTATGGCATTTCCTATGCAAGCTACATTCAAAGATATAGAGTTTTGTATAGATGAAAATCTGACGGATAAGCAAATCGGAGCGAAAATCCAAAATAATATTTTAACTGCGGAGAAACCCGGAACCGTAATCATATCAATGAAATGCGATGAAAAGGTGTACCCTGTTGTGATAGCAGTAGAAAAAGAACCGGTAATTGCAGTAAGTTCTCTTAGAACAAATTTATTGACCACAAATGTTGGGGAAACGATTTTTAGAACTAGCGGTATATTAGAGTTGTCCGCGTTGCTCTATCCGGATAATGCAACAAATAAAAATTTGAAAATATCAATTACTAATGCAGATAAGACAGGTGCGTTCTTGATGAAGAGCATCGGTGAGTTTGAGGCGATAAACGAGACTGAACAATATGAAGTTTTGACAGTTTGTGCAGGAGAAAACGTATATCTTGCCGCTCAAAATCCCGGTGATATAGATATAACCGTTGTTCCGTTGGATAATCCTAACGTTGAATCTAAATATACGATTGACGTAGAAGAAGAACCTGTTGCAAAGATCTATTTTTGTTTGGATGAAACAGCGAAAAGCAATGCTGTTTCAGAAATGAAAGAAGAAGTTATTACACTGCAAAGCTTTGGAGATTATTATCAGTTTGATAAGATGTTTGTTAAAGCTAATCAGAGCGGAAGCAGTTCGTCAAGTTTGAATTTCTCCGTGTTTACTTATGCGGAAAATGAAGATATCGAACCTACGTTTAACGGACAATTCAAATTGTATTATTATTTGAATGAAGATGATTGTAAGAATAAAAGAAATGCGATTGATATAACCCAAATCATCGATGGTAGCAAAGCTGCAAGTTCAAATGATTACATTACAAGAACGGCACCCAATCTATTATGCATAGGCACAAGAAAAAAAGTAGTGTGGGTAGTTGCGGAATCTATTGCAGGAAAAGATTATAACAAAGTTGAATCGCAGCCGTTGATGCTGACAATTTATCCTACCAATATAGCTGACATTAAATCCTTGAAATTTGATAGCAAAACAGGTATACTGTCGTCTAATAATACAAATAAAATCGAAGACATGTCGGGATATGAAATATCGGTATCATTCTCATCAAAAGGACAAGATTATGGCTTTACTCAATATATACCAACTAATTACACCAAATTAGGTCTTAAGATTTTCAAATACAGTCTATCATCAATCCAGGTCAGTGTAAAAATGATATTTGACGCTGAAGATCCAATTAACAGATTTGAATATAAAGTACCTATTACATTTGAAGGTATTCAGCTTACTCCGATAAAGCAATTGGTTGAAGAGCAATTAAATGAGGCATATTGTAATTATGTTGTATTTTATGATTTATCTATAAGTAATCTGAATGCAAGTATAGGAAAGATATTTAATTCTAATGTCAAATATGTATATTTATACGGATTGACAAGTATAACGCATAAAAACCTTAATTTTACTTTTAATAACGGAACGTCGCCTATCGGTATGACATTGCACAATATAAATTTCATAGCTAGCATAAACAAGGATGCAATTAGAATTAACGGAACAGGCAAATTAGATTTGAATGTTGTCGGAGAAAAAGTGTATGTGCAAGGCGGTAAGGGATTAGACGGTAAAGCTGGCGCTGACGGCAAAGATATATCTCCGATAAGAGCAAGCAACGGTGCTGACGGCTTAAACGGCGATGCCAACTGGAATCCGGGCGGGAGTATTCCTCACGGACAACCCGGCGCTGACGGATGTGACGGTTTAGACGGAAATCCCGGAGAAAGAGGCGAGGACGGGCAGCCTGGCAGATATGGCATAAAACTCGCTAACGATAATAATTTAGATATTAAAGTAAATTGTTATGATTTTATTATCAAAGGCGGACAGGGCGGCAACGGCGGCAATGGCGGAGACGGTTCTCACGGACAAAACGGCGGTCACGGTGGTGACGGCGGCGACGGAAGCTATAAATATATTGTAGTAGGTTGGAGAGCCGGACACGGCGGCAATGGCGGTAATGGCGGCGACGGAGGTGATGGCGGTCGAGCCGGCGACGGCGGAAATCGAGGCGAAGGCGGCGTTGCAATTAATGCGGACAAAGTGCCGTCAATCCATAAAGTGATCGGCGATAAAGGCGCTAAAGCAGGAACGGCGGGCACTCCAGGATCAGGCGGAAGTAGAGGGCTGGGAGGATTCGGCGGAATGGGCTATAAGGCTACAACTAATCGTGTCGACGGAGAAAAAGGTGGAAACGGATATTACGGAAGTAAAGGCGCTGAAGGAAACGACGGCATTTAATATAAAAATAAAAAACATATTGAGGTGTTAAAATGAAAAAGAAGATTTTACTAACGTTGATTATATGTCTGTCTGTAATTTTTGTTATGGCAGCATGTAATCCAAAGGCAGGAAATGACGGTCGTACTAAATACGACACACCATCTATGGAATTGTTCGACGCAGAAGTAACTGCGGATTCAATAGAGATTATTTGTGACAAATTTTACGATGAGTATAAAAACGGCGAGGTCTTGCAATTTAGTCTTCCCAACGGAGATTGGCAGGACAGCCCGCTTTTTGAGGGACTTCTTCCTAATACGTTATACGATATAAGAATCAGAATAAAGGAAGATAAAGACCATAAAGCGAGCAATTTTGACTATTATTCTGTGAGTACAGCTAAGAAAGAGGCAGCAGTATTGCCTGAACATATAGACTATACGCAAGAAAACAGAACCGTCACCGTTGAAAAAAATGACGCTTGGGAGTATTGTTTTACAGAAGATGATAGATATAGAAATGCTAATTCTTATACTTATGGTAGCGAGGACGACGGCGAAAGAATCATTAAAGTAAGGACAAAAGGCGATGAAAGCATAAATGCTGGCGATCCGTATGAAATTAAAGTTTACATAAGCGGTTATTATAATGGTTCCGGTACCGAAGAAGATCCATTTTTAATATATACGGTTGAACATTTCAACTCGAGAAAAACTGTGTCCAAAACTAATAACGTTCATATCAAATTGATGAACGATCTTGATTTTACCAACGCTGTAATAAGGGACTGCAATAAATTAGGAGACAGTTTCGACGGCAACGGACATAAAATCAGCAACGCGAAAATTACTAGGGCAACTACCGGAGAGTATATCGTTAAGAACTATGCGGGAATATTTACTCAAATCAAGGAGATCAAAAATCTTACTGCGGAAAATATCGTAATAGAACTTGCAGCAGAAAAATGGGATGTAAATTATTCTGTAGGACTGATAGCAGGCGGCGCGCAAGTGGTAGATAATTGCCGTGCGAGCGGTAGAATAGTATTAAACGATGAATATTCAAAAAGAGGCGTATGCGGTATCGGCGGATTGGTTGGTGAAATGGGTTGCACAAAAGGAGACGTTATTGTAAACAATTCATATGCCGACGTTAGTATCGCTTATGAATCTACGACCAATACTAATTTGATATTGAGAGTCGGGGGGTTGTTTGGAGCAGGCGTTGACGGTTACGTGCAAACTCTAAAGGTATCTCAGAGCGCAGCTAATATAGATGTCGATTTGAAAGGCTTTGTAACTTCGGACGATAGATATACGGGCGTAGGCGGTTTGATAGGGGATACCAAAGAAGGTAGCATAGAAAATTGCTATGCTAGCGGAAATATTAAAACAAACGGAGCAGGAGGAAAGGTTGCCGTAGGAGGTTTGACTGCTGCTGTTTATTCTACTTATGAGAGTTATCGTTGCATCTTCCCCAATATTAAAAATTGCTATTCTACGGTAAATATGGATATTGACGGAACAAACCAAACGGTAGTCGCCGGTGGAGTCAATCCGATGATGCATAGCAAAACCGGTCCGAAAACTGTCGATAATTGTTTGTTTGCAGGCAATATTTCGATAACTAATTTATCAGATAGATCCGCTGCAGGCAGCGTATACGGAAAAGATTGCGAGAACATTACGGTTTCCAATTGCTATAATATCAATACTCTTGCCGATTACGTAGACGTAAGTATGTCTACAGCAGTTGATGAAGCAACTATCAAGAGTGTGGTATGGCAACGAGAAACGTTAAAACTTAGCGAAGAATACTGGGAGCTTGTCGAAGGGAAATATCCTGAGTTGAAATAGGTTTTGCGGAATTTAGGATAATAGAGTATCAAAGTAATGATGAAAGCAGCAAAAATAATTATTTTTATCTTTATTATCATTAGCGTGATAGTCGTCGGCGATAATATAATTCTTGCAGATGACTATTGCGCCTATGCGCAAATGCAGAATGAAAATGACGCTTCTGCTCGTACGATAAATAATTTTTCTGATTTGGCCGCCATAGCTTCTGATGTAAACGGAGGTAAATATGACGGATATTATGGCTTAACTATTAATCTTGCATGCGATTTGGATATTGGAGACGATTGTCGATCATTTGACAGCGGTTCCGGATGGATACCTATAGGTACGACAACGTATCCTTTCAAAGGTACGTTTAATGGAAACGGATATAGTATCAGCGGTCTATATATAAATAGACCTAACAGCGAAAATGTTGGATTATTCGGTGTTGCAAATGCAAACGCTACAATAGAGAATTTGGAAGTCGATGGTACGACTGTTGGCAACAATTATACAGGCGGATTGATAGGATATAGTCAGGCTAAGATTGATAATTGCGTTAGTTGCATATCGGTGTCTGCTCAAAATGATACTTTACATATCGGAGGAATAGCCGGATATAATTTAGGGAAAATTTCTAAGTCCAAAAATTACGGAAAAGTAAGCGTTGGTTTTTCAACTTTTGTAGGAGGAGTAACAGGTAGTAATTTAGGAACCATAGATCTGTGTTTCAACGAAGGCGAAATTATTTCATCAAATTCTGTTGTAGGGGGTATTGCGGGAAACAATGCAGGAAATATCGGAATTTGTATGAATAGCGGAAAAGTTGTAGGTAAGGCGAGTGTAGGCGGCATTGTAGGTAATAATCAAAACTTAATAAATAACGTATTCAGCAGATGCACAGTCGAATCCGTCAACGGAACTGCCGGCGGGATAGTAGGAAGTAACGAAGCAGTCGGCAATGTTACGTGTTGTGTTGCCGTATGCACAGTCAACGGAATGGATGATATTGCGTCTGTTTGCGGTTATAATATGGGGGTAGTGGAAAATTCTTTTTTTGACGATTGTATTTCGACGGCTCCGATAGTTAACGGTTTAGCTGCAGAAAATTCAAAAGGCTTGACTACTAGATTATTAGTACACGAAGATTCATTGATAAATAAAGAGAAACTATTGTCTCTTAATGTAAACGTTGATGGAATTTGGGTAAAACGAAAGAGCGTGGACGGGAAGTTTTTTTATCCCGAATTAAAATATTTTTATGAAAATGAAGTTGATATTTCCACTCGGTTTTCTGAAGGAATATGTTCATTGCCGAGCGCTGAGGACGTTGAATTAGAAAAGTCGGAATTTGATTATAATGGGGAATGTCATTATATTGTCGTAAAAGTCAATGAAATTTGTTTAGAACTCGGGCAGGACTACAACGTAAGGTATTCGGATAATATTAATTCCGGTAAGCATAACGCGAATATAGAGTTTAGCGGCATTTATGCAGGAATTGTGGAAAAAGAATTCTGTATAAATAAGTCTTTACTTGAAGTTGAATGGGACGAGGATGCATTTTATTATGATGGTCACGAACATAGACCTAAGTTGAGAATAGTTAGCGGTTTAATCAATAATGACAATATAGAATTTGAATATAACGCTGTTAAATCCGTCAACGTAAACGAATATGAAATTACCGCGCAACTATCTGATAATTCGCTTATAAATAGAAATTACGAATTGCCCATAACGATAGGGAAATATAGGATATTGCAAGCTCCGTTAACGATAGGTTGGACAGATGAAAGCTTTGTTTATAATGGGCAGGTGCAATTTCCTAAAGCGCATGTGTTAACTGGAAAAGTAGAAGACGAGAATATTTCCATCATATATGAATATTTCGATAACATAAATGCAGGCGAACAAACAATAAAGGCTTGTCTTGCCCAAACAGATATAAATGCCAATTATACACTTGACGCAAATCCATATACTTATTTAATCGAACAGAAGCCATTAGATTTAATTTGGGATGACGATGCGCTGTATTATAACGGGGAGGCTCAATTTCCTAAAGTCAAAAGCGTAATCGGAACTGTAAACGACGATATAGTTGAGCTTATATATTCCGATTGCTCAAATAATATAAATGCAGATACTGACCGCAAATATATTGTGTCGGTCAAACTTTCCGATATTGAAGTTAATAATAATTATATTTTGTCAGGGAATAAACACAGCTATGTAATTAACAAAACCAAATTGGTTGTCGACTGGTGGGATACGCCACTGATATATAACGGAAAGCCACAGTGTCCTAATTACTTTATCGAGAGCGGAATTATAGGTAAAGAAGAAATAATAGTTGAGTATTCAGATTATTCGGCAAATATAAATGCTTGCGAAGATGACGTATATCAAATTGAAATCGCATTGGCAGATAATTTAATTAATGCAAATTACTTTCTTTCGCAAACGGTCAGAAGTTATGGCATAAGAAAAGCTGATTTTGATCCTAATAAAGACGTCGAGTTTGATTCAAAGGTATTTGGATACGATGGAGTAGTTAAAAGTATCTTTATTGAAGGCGTACTCCCGTACGGCGTTTCTGTTGAATATGAAAATAATGGAAAGACAGATATAGGACAGTACACAGTTACGGCAATTTTCAGTATCGACGCTGATAATTATAATCCGTTGATCACAAAAATTTTATCGGCTACGCTGTCTATAGCGCAAATGGCTTTTTACGATAGCAAAAGCGATATAACGGCAATAAAGAAAGGCGATGCTATATACGGTTTGACCATAGGCATAGATCGTTTGGAAAAAACAAGCTTTAATAAAACGGGAAAGAAATTGTTGAAAGCGTATAAGAGTTCTTTTTCAGAAGGAACTGTTGAGTATAGAATACCTGTTGATAAAGAGTTAATTCAGGGAGGTAATCTTAATGTTTTGTATAAAACAGTATCTGGGGAAATTATCGGAGCTGACTATGTAATAGATAATAACTACATTGTTTTTACTGTTGAAAACGCCGTTGAATTTGCTGTTTTTACAGATTTGAATCTGACTTGGCTTTGGGTCAGTTTGGGGCTAGTCAGCGTTATCATTATCGTTGTTATTGCTGTAATTTTAATGCGCAGAAAAAAACGTCGACGTGTTAATAAAGTTTTGGAATCGACTAATCTTCAAGATGAAATACATTCTCATAAGGTTAATACGGAAAATAGTGTAAACGATTTTCCAGAAACAGAGCATCCGAATAGTATACACAGTGATGGGGCATACAACACTTCTTTTTATTTTGACGGTGTATTTTGCTTATCTTATGAATGGTTTATAAAAAGTCTAAGTTTTAAGACGGTTGCTAAACAGAGTCGTATTTGCGCTGGAGATAATGGCGCGATCTTATTAAAGGAATCGATTTCAAGAGATACTATTTATTGGCAGGGCAAGCGATATAGAGTTAATTCAAAACAATATGATGCATTAATCGAAAGAGCAAAGGAGGCTATGCGTGAAAGTTAAAAACTTATTACCTATTATTGTATTGTTGCTGATATCAAGTTTAGTTTGTTTATTTTCCGCATGCAAAGAAGTGGAGGAGCAAGGAAATGGCAAAGACGTTGAAAATTTTACAAGTTATTGCGTAACATTCAATTTAGGAGACGATTCCTTTACCGTATATAGTAATAATAAAACGGGAAAAGTCGATAAACCAGCCGACCCTCAACGAAGTGGTTTTACATTTGCAGGTTGGTATACAACAGTAGATTCTGGAAATATATTTAATTTTGACAGTATTATTGTAGAAGATACGAATATTTATGCAAGATGGGATAAAAATCCTAACAAAATCAGATTTGAAGGAAATGGGAGCATTTCCGGAACGATGCCGGATATGATTGTAGAGGGGAATACTCCGACAAAATTACCGTTAAATAATTTTTTTAGAGAGGGATATGATTTTATTGGTTGGTCAGATATTGCAAACGGTAGCGTTAAGAATAAAGATGGCGGATGGTTTTATATGGAAGAAGGGATAGTTACTCTCTTTGCATGTTGGCAACCTAAAAAATATAATGTCGTAATAGATAACGAAAATGGCGAAGACACGCAAAAAATCGTGGCAACATTCGGCGAATTTTTGCCTCTGTTAAAAATGCCAATAAAGATCGGATACGTTTTTTCGGGATATTATTCACAAAAAGATGGAAACGGGGATAAATATATTGATTCATCAATGCAGGGATGTAAAAAGTATTTATTAGCGAACGAAGAAATAACTTTGTTTGCAAAGTGGATTGAAGCCAAAAACATTATCAATTTTGACGGTAACGGCAATACTGGAGGAAGCACGTTGTGTTTGAGCGCTAAGTCTCACGAGGAAGTTTATTTGCCGGAATGCGGATTTACCCGCATAGGTTACACATTTATAGGTTGGAACGAATTATCGGATCTAAGCGGCAAAACTTATAAGGTTGGAGACAAATTTGAGATGCCTGCAAGTAGCGAGCCCATAGTATTGTATGCGGAATGGGTGAATAATAATTATAAAATAGTTCTAGACGATAACTTTTCTGGCGAATATTACGAATTTGAAATTTCTTATGACGTTGAAATAGAATTGAGGGAAAATACTTATATCAGATACGGATATACTTTTGTGGCATGGAATGACAAAAGCGACGGCTCGGGCAATTATTATCAAGACAGGCAAACTATAATAAATTTAACCGAAGAAGCAAATGGAATAATAAGGTTGTTCGCAATTTGGAAGCCAGTTACGGTGCTTGTGCTTTTTAATAAGTCGGGAGGCAAGGGCGGAACAAGCAGCGCTAATATCACATTTGGCACACAGTTTCCGTTGATTGCCGCGCCTACAAAGGAGGGGTATATTTTCGGAGGGTATTATGCACAAGAAAACGGAAATGGTAATGAGTATTTAGATTCCCAGCTAGTTCCTATAAAAGTTTCCGATTTAGGGGCAGACGGCATCGAAGTCTATGCGAATTGGATTCCCAAAGAAAATACGCTGATGCTGTATCCTAACGGCGGCGTTGGGGACATAATAAGTATTGAGACCAAGACTGATGAAGTTATTAATTTATATGATTATAGTTTCTATAAAATAGGATATACGCTTATCGGTTGGAATACAAAGGACAATGGCAACGGAGATTTTTATTCTTATGATTCGAATTATGTTACTATAGCAAGCAATAATATTATAAAGTTGTATGCCGTTTGGGTTGCAAAATCGGTGATAGTTAAATTTAACGGAAATGGAAGCACTTCGGGAAACAATGAAGATGAATCTGGATATTGCGATAATGAAATAACTTTGCCGAATTGCGGGTATACAAGAGTGGGATATAAGTTTATTGGATGGAGCAGAACGAAAAATGGAGACGACGCTCTTCTCCAGCCGAATGCATCATATAAAATCGAGGCGTTGGATAGCGGTCTTATTGAATTCTTTGCTATGTGGGACGTCCAATATTATACCGTTAATTATCTATTAAACGGCGGCGTAAATTCGGCTTATAATCCGGTTAAATATACCTATTTAAGCGGTGATATCGTATTGGATATTCCAACCAAAAGAGGGTATGAATTTGTCGGTTGGTATGAGGATGAAGAATTTTTGTCTAAGGTCACCGCGATACCTTCCGGCAGCTTTGGAGACAAAACTTATGTAGCACAGTGGAATAAAATCACATACAAAATTTTTTATATACTCAATGGGGCAAATGTAGAAAACCCTAATATAATTAATGAGTACGATATAGAAACAGAAACCTTTTACCTAAAAGATCCTAAGAAACCCAATTATAATTTTGAGGGATGGGCAGAAGGTAACGTTGTTGAAAAAGGTAGTACGGGAAATAAAACTTTTACCGCGCAGTGGAGCGGAGTAAGTTATAGTATAACGTATGTTTTGGACGGCGGCGTTAACGGAGACGGGAATCCGGGAACGTATATGTCGGATAGCGATCAAATCGTCCTAAAGAGTCCCACTAAATTAGGATATGTATTTACTGGTTGGACTTGCGTAGATATGGGCATTAATACGCCTACTATGCCAGTAAAAATAGAAAAAAATAGTAGTGGCGATAGGACTTTTGTTGCACATTGGGATGTTATAAAGTATAGCATCTCTTATGATTTGAACGGTGGGGAGAACTCGGATAAAAATCCGACGGACTACGATATCACTGATGAAATACTATTAAGTGATCCAACTAAAATTGGGTACAATTTCGATGGCTGGCGAGAAGGTGCATTAGTTGTACAAGGCAGCACGGGAAATTTGAAGTTTACGGCAGAATGGTCTCCAATAAATTACGAAATATCGATAATTTACGATAAGTCTTTGGAATTGCAGTCAAAAGTAATTAAATACAATATTGAGAGCAAAGACATTTTGATAAGCGTAGATCCATCTATTGATTGCGGTTACAGTATTCAAGTCGGAGAAGAAATTGAAAGTGTAGTAGTATCGAATAAAAACGGATATATTCTATCCGGATGGTATGAAAATGATAATGAAGGGGATGTTATATCATCATATTTAATTACAACAGGTACTATTGGGGATAAGACGATAACGGCGAAATGGGAAATTATAATGTATACGATTGAGTATGATGTTGAGGATGATGCCGTATTTGAAATAGAAAATCCCAATTATTACAATATACAATCCGATACAATAGAATTACAACGTCCGACGAGAGAAGGATATATATTTGTGGATTGGGTTGATGAGAATATGGAAGCGGTAAAAATCATCCCGTCGGGAAGTATTGGAAATATTAAATTAAAGGCAATATGGATATTGGATGAATCTGCGTCCGGTTCGGAGCCGACATAACAATATAAGCCGAATTTGCGTGTTAATTCTGCCTAATGAAACAACTACCATGTTTCATTATCTTGGATATTACATAGAAGGCTTAAAATAATCAAAAACTCAATAAGTAATATTATGATATAAACTCAGGAGATAATACATATGAAAATTAAAGTTTTTCTAGCCTCATCGATCACAGAATTTGAAAGTGATCGTATGAGTTTTGCCATTTATTTGAATAAACTCAACGCAATATTTGCCGAACAATATGGCGTTTCGATTACTCCTTTTATTTGTGAAACGGCCGATCATTCAGTTAATAAAAACGGCCGAAAACAAGACGAATATAATCAAGAAATTGCTGATAGCGATATGGTTATCTTCTTACTGGGGAATAATTTGGGAGAATTCACAAAAGAGGAATTTTGCTTTTCTTGCAACAAGCTGAAAGAGAATAGCCGACCGAAAATTTATGTTTATTTCTGTAATAAAGGGAATTGTTCCGACGACATTGCTGATTTTAAGAAAGTTCTCGAAACCGAATATCAACATTATTACGATACGTTTGAGTACATAGATACAGTCAAGCTTAGCACGTTATTTAATATTCGTCGGTTGGCTTTTCCTTCAATGAAAGTAGAAATTAAAGGCGACTATTTCTTTGTCGACGGAAAAATGATTTCGCAAGACATATTATCACCGACTAATATACAGGCTTTCAATAATAATCAAGAAATTAATGAACTCAAAATAAGATATGATAAATCCGACGAAAATAATAAAAAAATTATAAAAAGAAGAATAAATGAGATACAAAATGATATTTTAAGTGTTTTTCTGGACTTAAGCAATTATACATTTAACGGGGAATATAACTGTAGAGTGACTGAAGCTGTTAGGTTATTGGAAAACGGTGATAAAGCCAAAGCTATAGATGTATTAGATAACGCGCATAACCGAGATAGGCGAGCAGCGAGAAAAAGAGTGCGCCAAATGGAAACACTTGATGATATTAGCAGAATAAAATTCGAAATAAATATTCGCAAAACGGATAAAGAATATTCGAAAATCGATGATCTATATCGGGAAGCCGTTGAATATGCATTAGAGGATCGTATCGGATTAATGGTATTATACGATTATTCGTCATGGCTGGCTTCTATTCATCGGGTAGATGAAGCAGTAAAAATTGCAGTACAATTAAATGATATTTTGATTAATTACACACAGGATGAATTGAAAGATGACAACATATCGAAGATAGATTTAGCAAATATAAAGATACTTCTAGGCGATTTGTATAGGAGAATATTGCAATTTAATAAAGCATATTCTGCTTACCGTGAAGCATTTTCTTTTTGGGAGGATTGCATTGATTCGTTTATGGGAGTTCAAGTATGGACATTGGCGGAGTATATTGAGGAAGTTGCTTGTTTCATTCAAAATGTTCCTGATTCGGTTTCTGATATTGTTGATCCATTAAATTACGCTAAAGGCGTACGTGTTGGGCAATTAGCCACAGATATAAGAAGACTTAAAAGAAAATTGCAAGATAAAAATCAAATAGATTTTAGCACCCTAGAATCTAATCCTATTTACAAAAGAGGAAGTCAATCGATTGCATTATTTGAAGAAAGCTTATCTGAAAAGTTCAAATCAGATGTAATTTCCGATAGCATTACTTTTGTACTGGATAATCCTATTTGCGAATCTTATATTCTTTTGTTGTTTGCCTTATGTATAAAGCAATCTGTTCTAGATAAAACGAAAGACTATTCAGGTTATGCTAGAGGATTATCAATGACAATATTAAATATTGCAACAATACAAAATATAATGCGCCGTTACGAAGATGCCGAAGATGGGGCGAATTTAGCTATAAGTTATTTAACTAAATTTCCCGAGATTAATACCGATATGGATATAAATCATGATTTTCTTCAAGCATACGCGGTTTTATATACTAGCTATATTAATCGTGATAACATGATTAAAGCGCAGAAATGTAGGAATAATATGTTAAAATACGGTGAAAAAATTTATAACCAATATCCAAGAGAATTTGCCTTAGACTATACAGATATGCTATTTCATTTGGGTATTGATAGTCTTCACGCTTCAAACTTTTTTGCATCGGTCGAAATATTTGAAAAAATTATTGGCATATATGAAAGTATAGACGCGGACCGGGAAATAGATAGGACACAGTATTTAATTCCATTTTTAATATCTAATCTCAGATGGATAGAGGCGTATTCACAATATTCTCATATTACAGAAAAATTTCAGTCTGATTTTAATATTATAAATGATCACTTTATAAAGGCTATAAGTTTATTTGACGCTATAAATGCAAGCGATGACTTTGATGAGCTAAGTAAATCTAATTGCGTTCTTGAAATAAATTGGTGTAATTTATTATATTTGCCTCCTATAGGGGATATGAATGCATGTGTAGATATAATAGAACAAGCTTTTGAAATATGTATGAGTTTAAGCTTGGAGGATAATTTTTGCACATATTATCAATGGACAAAAACTTTAGAAGTAGTAACAATGTTTATTAATTGCTGTTGTGATATTGAACTTGAAAAATCGAAATGGCTTAATAATTTATACTCGATATTAGTGTTGCCGATTGATTTTATTATAAATAATGCGAAACTGGATCCCTTGCGTTTAATTCCTTCCCATTTCAGACATTTAACTGATTATGCTTTTCTAAATTCTTCAGATGTTGATTTTTTGACAAACTATAAAACCGTATTGTTTTTGTTTTATGAATCAATAATTGATTGTGAGGATGATGTTGGAGAAGTAAAACAACAGTTGATTGAAAAAATTAGCAATTCATATAGCGAGATTATAAAACAAGCAAATTCTCTTGAGAATAGGATATGTATACTTTCTATATTAGAAAAAGAAAGGGACAAAATTAAAAAGAATTCTAATAGTACCATTTGACCTAAAGGTTGTACGAAAGTTCCACTAAAATTCCAATGGCTTTCTATATAGAACCTAATAATTGAATAGTTGCGTTCTAAATCTGAACTTTTTATGATCAGCTCAGCAGTGCGAAAGCGCAGATTTTGTTTTCAAGATTTTGCAAAACACTGTAATTTGAGCGCAAAGTTTTGATATGTGCGAGCGACGACAATTGCGTCGCCGCACTATTTTTTGTGCTCGTTCTGCGAATTATACTTACCATTAAGCTCTATTACGATACTTTTGCATGTTGGGCTATCGTCGCGTTCGACGTATATTTCAAATTTATGATAAATTCTGAATTTTTTTCCGCAACGATTTCCCATATGTTTCGTTTGTCCGTGCTAACTTTGGCAATGTTTTATTCAATAATTTGATTGAGGAAATATTTGTTTTTTTATGACCATTCAGATTAATCTTTGATAAAAATTTAAACAAACTTTTTCCCATGGGTTCGTTAAATTTTTAATGGCGGATGCAGAGGCTTTAAAGCCACGTGCCATTAAAGACAGACGGTTTTCAAGAATAAAGTTTAATGGATTTAATGAAAGACTTTATTAGAGATTATTATGAAATATTACTACAATAATTAAAGACTATAAAAAGCGCTAGACTCTAGTTTAATAAAAAAAGAATGTAAGAAATCCCCAAGATAATCATTAAAAATCATAGTCATAATATTGATATTCAATGTTTGTTATGATATAATTAACTAAATTATTTGGGTAATGATTATGCAGAAGATTATAGAGAATTTTGTTAATCAAAAAAGCAATGGCTTAATGTTACTAGATTTGCCAACAGGTTTTGGTAAAACGACTAGCGTAATAAAGTTTATAGATAAATTCATAAACAGTAATACGCAATCGGTTAAGCGAATTTATTTTGTAACAAATCTAAAGAAGAATCTTCCAGAAAAACGATTAAAAAAATCGTTGGGAGATAATTATGATAAATATTGTTTGTATCTAAAGCCATATTGGGAGTCGGTAACTGAAAAATGGAAGTTAACGCAAATTACGAATCCTGAAGTTTTGAATGCGGAAGAATATAAGAATCTTAACTTGGATATTGAAACGCTTTATAAATTTAGAGAAGATAATGAAAAACTTAGGAAAGCTAAAGATTTCAATCAAGAATATGTGAAGAATAAACGATTGATTCAGTCTTATGAGCAAAAGATTGAAAGGGATACCGAAGTTAAATTTAGACAATTCATTAAAAAGACATTCTTCTATAATCAAACAGTGTATGAGAAAGATAAGTTTTTAAAGAATAACCAATGGATTGCCGAGCTTTATCCTGCATGCAAATTAAAAGAAGAGAATATTAAAGTAGTATTGTCAAGTACGAAGAAATTTTTTAGTCCAATGGATACATTTTCTAGAATGCCGTTTTACATATACAATAACGAAGCATTAACGGAGAATAGTATTACATTTATTGATGAGTTTGATACGACGAAAGAAACGTTATTAGATCAAATCATTGATGACGGCTTAAAATTTGATATCGACATTTTTGCGCTATTTCTAAATATCTATTATTCTTTAACAAATCTTTCATTTCCTGTCACACTAATGAGACTTAGTGATTATAGAAAAGGAAAGATTGAAAAAGAAGAATGGGTGGATATAAAAGAGTTGATAGAAGAACTGAAAAAGAAATTTCAGCAAGTTTATGAAGATTACCAGTTGCAATTTTTAGTAAAAAGTAAGGGCTTTGAAGAAAAGAAGGCATTTATTTTTGATGATGGCAAATCTTTGAATATATTTAGCGATAAATCCAAAAAGGTGTTGAAGGCTACATACGACAAAGATGAAAATATTAACTCATTACTTGCGGTTGCAAAAAGTTATAAAGGTCAAGAAAAAGAGAGACTTGACAATATTTTGCTCGATGTGAAATTCGCTATAAATAGTTTTATAAATAAATCGGCCTACATATCGAAAAATTACACAGATTATAAAAATCAATCTTTAAAGGGATATAAAATTAAATATTCATTTGAGGAATCTGCATTGACCATATTGTCAGCATTTAATGTTGCAGATGAATATAGACAATATCTCTTAGATCGCATTATTGATAGAAACGCGAATATGAAACTAGATTTGCACGTAGAACCAGAGTTGGAGTTTATGAATAAAGGGTTCGAATATACTGAACTTGAGGATGATCATGAACACGATTTGCAAACAAAATGTCATGCATTTAAATTTGATACGACACCAGAGGCAATAATTGCTAAACTATGTGTAAAATCTAGAGCAGTTGGAATTTCAGCGACTGCATCGATAGAGACGGTAATTGGCAATTATGATATTGAATATTTCAAAAAAGTTTTACAAGACGACTTCTATTCAATTTCAGATAGCGATTATGCTAGGTTAGAGCAAGAGTTTATGGATGAGCAGAAAACATATGAAGAGAATAATATTACTATTCATACGGCTCCTATAGATGGCGATAAAGTCTTTTCCGATAAAGAGAATTGCATTCAAGTTATTACGTCGATTTTTAATGAGAAGAATAGAGAATATTATTTAAATTATCTTGAAAATGATACAGAGCATTATCATTCTTATATTATTTGTAAACTTCTAAAATTGTATACTCATGTTGCGGCAAGTAGAGACATATATTCATTTCTGGCATTCTTAAATTCGTTTCCCAAAACTCAAGATAAGGCAGACAGACATCAGTTTTTAAATAAGGATTTTTTAGAGAGGGCAATAAGCGATCTTATTAAGCAAAATGGTTATGAGAATGCGCCTATAATCCATATTGTGAGGAGCGATAACTTTGAGGAAGAATTTGCGAAGATAAATGAAGAATTGGCCGAAGGTAAAAAGGTATTTGTATTAAGCACATATAGGACTATGGGCAATGGACAGAATATCCAATATAAGATTCCAGATATTGAGAGCATAAAATCAAACGTCATTATCAACAACAAAGATAGATTGGAAAAAGATTTCGATGCGATATACCTTTTAACTCCAACTAATTTGGTGCAAATGTTATCCTATGATTTGGAGAACAGAGTAAATAATTTGTGCAAATATTTATTTCAACAGGAATACTTGTATAAGAAGAATTATATATCATTTGATCAAAGAAAAATAAATATTGAATCTGGTTTTAGAAAAACGTTTTATGGAGATAGGACAACGTCTTCATATAGAAGGAATGAAGACATATTATTACATACTGCTCAGTTAACAATTCAAGCTGTAGGTAGAATATGTAGATGTCAAAATAAGAACAAAAACATTTATATTTTTTACGACCAAGAAATTCTTAATCGGTTAAATCTTATTAAAGACGATTTAACCAATGGCAAGAAGATTTTTAATAAAGAGTTTAGGGTATTGTTGGAACAACCTGTACATGATGAGCGTATAGTATTCGATCATTATACGCTTAGGAATAAGAAAGCTTATGGTTTTCTAACAAAAATGTCAAAGGAGGTTAGGAAATCTAAAGAGAACGTTAGTGAATGGCAGGAATTGCGGAATTTTGTATTAAAACATCCAACAGCTAATAACATTCCGGATAAATATGCATTTTTGTATTTTAAGTTTGATACGCCTGTCTATGGGTATGCATATAGATTTAATAATAATTATGAGTTTGTGAATTTCACGGTCAACAATACATATGAAAAGACTCAAGTGTCAGCAGAGGGTAGTGAACTAATAAGGCTTATGAGTATTCCGGAGTTAAGGGAATATTTTGCAAGAAATGGATACGCCACTAATTTTGAGCGCGGAATCTATGTGATGTCGGAATCTTTGTATAAGCAAATTTATAAAGGTGCGCTCGGCGAGGCTGTAGGAAGATATATAATTTCAAAGGCATGTGGTTGCGATTTGGAGGAGTTGGACAATTATCAGCAGTATGAGGCTTTTGATTTCAAAATTAATAATATTTATTTTGATTTTAAGCACTGGGATTATTTTATTAAAGATAATGATAGTTATAGTAAATTTATTGAGTGGAAACTTAAAACAGTCCAAGGGGCAAAAGTAGTTGTTGCCAATATTTTTCAACGTGGCAATCATAAAATACGAGAATCGGTTGATGGTAAGATAATTCAAATACCATACTTAATAAATGATGACAATGAAATAGATTATAAATATCTAGATATTTTGCTAGACTTAATATAATATTATTAGCAACTGAAGTTAAATTTGTAAATGATTAAGGAAAATGACAGTCTATGTTTCTTTCTAGCCAAAGTACATCGATATCCCATTTTAATGAAAAAAAGATTAATTAGAGGCAATAATATCAATTATTCACTAGGTGAATTATCAATCACTTGAAAATTCTTAATAAAAGTACTTATTATTTCATCGTATTGTTTAAAAAATTCATCTATTTCTTTAAGATCTTTAGGTTTAATAATAGAAAGCATAGATAAGCCTTCTATAGATTGTAATTTAGTCAAAATATTAGCAAGTTGATTATTTGTTCGGAATAGCATATTGTAATAAAATAAATGCTTTAACAATAGTGGCTTGCAATCTTTAGTGAATTCTAATATGTGTTTAGCTATCAAAGATGTATGTTTTTTAATGATAGAAATATAATTGGTTAGATTTTCCATTGCACATGTGAAGTGTGTGTTTAAAGTTGACAATGCTGATGACGTTAAACTTGATAAAAATAGAAACTCATTTCGTTTAAGTAGCTCATCGCACAGGTCTAAAGTTCTATGAGTAATTCTATTAGCTATGATAATATTTAATTCTGAAAAAGACTTAGATTCGTTAATGATGAACTGTAAAACAGACTTAGCTTGCTCTGTATTATCTTGGCAAAGGGCTTCTAAAAATAACATATCTATGGTCTCAAATTCGTTTGAGTAGGTTTTGGAAATATAATTATCGATTTTCGCGATTTGATCTTCGTTTAGATTTGGTATCGCAGTAAGAGTCGCATTTTCAAAAACGCAAATATAATCAGTATTCTTAATCTTAAATCGAACCTTACTTTCATAATAATAATATACGGGGTCTAGGGAATAGAGCCATATTGCATAAACAATTAAATAGATAAAACATAAAGATAGATATATTGCTGTAGCTATCATATTTTTATAGTCTTGCAAGATGAAATGATATATCCATAGAGAAGTATTTATAAATATAAATAGCCAAGAATCTTTGCGATAATCAGCAATACGTGGGATACTTTTATGTATTTCTCTTAGGGTAATTCCAAGTACTTTTGTGTTCATTTCTTTTAACAATGGAAGCAAGATTGAAATATATATGCCTAAAAGGGCGGTGGGTAACGCAACGAGCGCAATTGCCCAATTCTCGTTGCCTTTTATTGCATTCTCAAAATTTGGCATCGCATATTCCGCAATTGCCAAGTATCCAATGAGGATAATCAAGCAAAATAGGAGCTTGAAAAATGGACCACTGAAAAACACCTCTGCCCGGCTAGTTGTTTTTTGCAATTTAATTAGTTTTCTCTTTATGCGTTTATAAGATTTCATTTTAGTTCTGCATTATTAATTATATCAAAGATTTATATATAGTCGAGCCTAAAACTTTCCGTTGACTGGGTTCGTTTTAGGCTCGTTATGGCGGAAGCGAAGGGATTCGAACCCCTGTGGGCTTGCACCCAAATGCTTTTCAAGAGCACCTCGTTATGACCACTTCGATACGCTTCCATGTGAATTATTAAGATTTTGTTGCGAAAATTTTCGACGTATTTCGTAGATATTTTCGCACGTTTCTACGAATTTGCGGTCAATTTATAGATTTTATCGACCGTCTAGGTGTTGCCGATTTGCTACTAAACGTCAATTTTTCATCAACACAAATCAAGCATTTTTTGGAAGTTCATAAGTGGTCGAGTAGTGCTTGTAGAATTATTTTCTAGGTGCAACCCTATGGGGATGTTTTCCTTTCAAGACTACCTCGTTATGACCGCTTCGATATGCTTCCGTAAGGGCAGATTGTAATCTGTCGTGATTATTGAGTAATTATATTATAAGTTTTAAGGGCGAGTTTGTCAATAAAACGCGCGCCTAAGCGTCAAAGTTCATCTTCATCGTCGGCATCTTCTTCGTCCTCGTCGTCTATATCGGACGTGTCGACGTCGTCGATATTGTAATTGAAATCGTCCTCGAAATCGTCTTTGACTTCTTCGATTTCTTCCTCGTCTTCTTCGTCGTTTGAAAAATCGTCTTTGTCAAAGTCGTTGGCAGAGAAATCATCCTGGTCGTCGAAGGCGTCGTCATACATATCAAACTTTTCTTCCTCTTCGATTTCGTCAAAGGAGATCTTTTCGATATCGTCTTCCATTTCGTTTTCGGACGTAACGGTGTCGCTTTCGTAAATATCGGTTTCGCCTTGTTGCTTAGTCTTGCAATCGGCGCACATTTTTTCGCCGCGGTCGATATAATTTATGCCGCAAACGGGGCAGAGCATTTCGTCGTCCTCGTCTTCAAGCAAAGTAAAGCCTTCCATACCGAGTTCTGCTTTGCACACGTCGCAGTACTCGTTTTCTGCGAGAATCCAATTGAGTTCGCATCTCGGACATTTAATATATTTTCCCATAAATCCTCCTAGGCAACGTGAAGAAGATATGCCTTCAATGTTTAGTATTATATGCATAAATTTCTGATTTGTAAACACTTTTTCTTAAAAAATATTAAAAATTTTATATAACGAATAATCGGATAAAAAACATGCGTATAAAAACGCATGTTCAAGCAACTTGATTTGATTGAACGGAAGCGCTTTGCACAGTGAAAACCGGCTTTTCAATGGCAAAACAGAGACGGGGAAGAATCTTCTCCGTCTCTGTTTTAGGGTGTTATATGGATGGTGCATTACGTCGTAATATTATACTCGCGCTATCGGCGCCGTATTGCGCCTTAAAGCGACGAAAACGCTTTGGGCTTATCAAGCGCCTTCCATGAGCATTTTGTCGGCGAGAAGCGCGATAAACTCGCCGTTGGTCGGCTTGTCGTTGGCAGTATATATCTTTATGCCGAAAATATTATTGATATTTTCAATCTTTCCGCGATTCCAAGCTACTTCTATCGCGTGGCGAATAGCGCGTTCAACCTTGGACGGGGACGTCTCGAATTTATTTGCAATAGACGGATACAGTTTTTTGGTGATGCTATTGATTATTTCCGGACTGTCGATAGCCATTTTGATAGCTTCTCTCAAAAATTGATATCCTTTTATATGCGCGGGGATTCCGACTGATATGAAAATATTGGCGAGTTTTTCATCGAGGTTACGCTGCGATCTTTTGACTGCCTGCTGAATGAGTCTGTCGTCGAGCACAGTGGATTTTTTAGTAACTGTGACGCCGCCGAATTCTTTGACTCTGTCTTTGAGCATTTGCATATTTACCGGCTTGACTAGGTAATAGCTTGCGCCGAGCGTAATAGCTTTATTGATAAAGTTTTCGCCGATAAGCTGAGACGTCACGATAAAATTGGGTTTTGAAGTCATATTGTTGTAATCGAGGTTGGATAGCACTCCAAAACCGTCGACTTCCGGCATTACCAAATCAAGTATAACCACGTCGGGGTTAAAAGATTCTATTTTATGAATAGCTTCCAAGCCGTCGCTTGCGCTGCCTATTACTTCTACTTCTTCGTCGTCAAAATAACTTTCTCTAACGTTGTTTACAAATTCTTCGCTGTCGTCTACAATCAGCAATTTGATTTTTTTCATATCATTCCTCCGCAAATTCTTTTAAGTATCTACATTTTATTATGTCGCAAATATTCTTTCAATGTAACGGCGGGTCGAAAAATGTCGTTTTAATAAAAATAAGGTCAAAATGAACGCATTTAAGATTATTTTAACGTATAAAAATCGCTTTTATAATTTTTTCATATATGCTATAATGCTTGTATGGAAACTAATGAGATATTAAAAAAGCTGCGAAATATCAACAGAATCAGTCAAAAGCAACTGGCGGACGATCTCGGAATCGGGCAGGCTACGGTATGCCAATGGGAAAAGGGGATATCCAAGCCAACGTGCGACACGATAGCGGCGCTCGCTCAGTATTACGAGGTCACGGCTGATTTTATTCTCGGGCTTTCGGACGAAGGCGACAGACAGCTCAACAAAGAGCAAGAGGCGTTTTTGGGGTTGTTTGACAACCTCACTTCCGTGCAGAAAGAATTGATCATAGGCATAATGATGCAAATGAAAGATTTATAACCGTGTCAATCGATTGACATTTGGCTTTGGCGGAGTATAATTTATGCGTGACGGCTAAGACCGCGCGCAAAAGGTGGATATGCAGGAATTCAAGACAACTCTTATAATGGTGGGCATAATGCTGGTGTATGCTGTGCCCGGATATATATTAATAAAAGTAAAAGCGGTAAAGTCGGAAAGCATATCTTCGTTTTCTAAGGTATTGTTGTTCGTATGTCAACCGGCATTGACGCTGTATTCTTTTAATAAGGCAGATTTCAGCAAACAGCTCGGCATAAACCTATTGATTTTTCTTGCTATAATTACTGTGGCGCAATTGGCGTTTATAGGCGTATTTTATTTAATATTCCGTAAGAAAATGGACGACGTAAGATACAGGATTACCACGGTTGCCACGACGCTATCCAACTGTTCTTTTTTGGGAGTGCCTTTATTGGAGGCTATTTTTCCCGATTCGCCCAACGTGGCGGTATATTCGATGATGTATTTTCTGTCCATGAGCCTTCTCGGTTGGACGCTCGTATCGGCTATTATCACGCGCGATAAAAAATATATCAATATCAAAAAGATACTTATCAATCCCGCGACGCTGTCAATTGCAATTTCACTTCCGTTTTTCTTCACTGGATACAAGATAGGATTTGAGAACGGCGAATTGGCGGGGCAGATCGAAAGGATGATAGATATATTGGGCAAGATGACAACTCCGCTATGTATGCTTGTGATGGGTATGCGCCTTGCGACGGTCAAATTCAAGAGTTTGTTTACCAATTGGATGCAATATTTTGCGATTGCGATAAATCAAATAGTATTTCCCCTGTGCGTCTTGGGCGCACTGTGGTTGTTGGGAGTCGACGCGGAGCTCAGAGTATGTATGTTTATAATGTGCGCGTGTCCCGTAGCTGCAGTGGTGCAAAATTATGCGGAAATATTAGGCGAAGGACAGGATACAGCCGCCAATATGGTCTTACTTGGCACAATGTCGTCAATCGTCACTTTGCCTCTGATGGCGTTGTTGATTTAGAAAGTAAGGGAAATAATCGAAAAAAGACTTGCTATGGAAATGCCCCTTCTTACGTTGTGTACAGCTTTTTGGGGTGATAGCATTATAGCAAGTCATTTTATAATAGAGATTTGTTAAAACAAGTCCTTTCTCAATTTGACGGAATCTTGCGGAGTCAGCTTGCGTATGACTTTGCAAGGCACTCCTGCAGCAACCACTCCGGAGGGGATGTCCTTTGTCACGACGCTTCCGCTGCCTATGACCGCGTTGTCACCGATAGTTACTCCGCCGTTGACGATTACGCCGCTCGCCAGCCAAACGTTGTTGCCGATAGTTATCGGGCGGGCGTATTCAAGGTCGTAATAGCCGTCGGAGTATTGTTGAATAGCGCGTTCTTCTGGGAGCAAAGGATGCACGGGCGTAGCTATTGTGACGTTGGGACCGAACATGACGTTGTCTCCGATTGTCACCGGCGCGACGTCGAGAATGACGCTGTTGTAATTGGCGTAGAAGTTTTCGCCTATTGAAGTATTGCAACCGTAATCGAATCTTACGTTGGGTTCGAAATAAAATTCTTTTTTGTGGTCTTTGAGCACGGAGTGCAAAAGCGCAAAGCGCGTCTCCTGTTCGTCTTCGTTGGTTTTGTTAAAATCAATACAGGCTTGTCTCACCTTTTTTCTCAGCGCGACAAGTTCCGGATCGGTGGGATTATATAGTTTGCCAGCGATCATTTTCTCTCTTTCCGTCATGAATCGTCTCCTTAAATTTACTTACCTGTACTATGGGCTATTGACGTCAAAGATATTTTAACAGACTGCCTTAGACAAAGTCAATACGAGCGCGCCGATTGTATCGCTATTGACTTTAATGCGTTGCAAAGGGTATAATATTATTGGGATAAATAATATACGGCAAAATGGCGGATAACGATATTTGCCTGCGAATAATATTTATCGAGGCGCGTACGGAAGCGTTGACAAGACGGATTCTCAATCGAGCTGAGCGGAGGGCGGTATGAACACTGATATTCTGATAATAGGGGCGGGACCGGCAGGTATTTTTACCGCGTTGGAACTTTTGGAAAAGGGAGTCGGCAAGAAGATAACCATTGTAGAAAAAGGTTCCGCTGTGGAAGATCGAGTCTGTCCTAAGCAGAAGAGCGGTCTGTGCGCGAGCTGCAAAAATTGCGCTATCACGACGGGATTTTCGGGAGCGGGCGCGTTTTCCGACGGCAAACTGTCGTTGAGCAGCGACGTGGGCGGAGATCTTCCCGAACTTATAGGCAGAGACGTCGTAGAGCAATTAATTAGTTATACCGACGGCATTTATCTGCGCTTCGGCGCCGACGAAAAGATTGAAGGCGTCAGCGCACCCGATAAAATCAGAGAAATAAGAAAAAAGGCGATCAAAGCGGGACTTAAGCTCGTCGACTGTCCGATACGGCATTTGGGCACTGAAAAGGCGCGAGAGTTGTATCAGGCTATCGAAAAATATCTTATAGAGAAAGGCGTAGAAATACTCTTTAGAACGGAGTGCAAAGATTTGATTATAAACGACGGAATTTGCTCGGGCGCTTCGGTGACGTCGGGGGGAAAGACGTTGGACGTATTTGCTCAAAAGACGGTGGTAGCGACGGGTAGGCGCGGAGCCGATTGGCTGGAAAACGCGTGCAGAATTCACGGAATCGATCATCAGCCCGGCACCGTGGATATCGGAGTGCGAGTTGAGGTGCGCAACGAAGTTATGGACGAGGTCAACGCCGCTCTTTACGAATCCAAATTGATAGGCTATCCCGAGCCTTTTAGGAACAAAGTACGCACGTTCTGTCAGAATCCCGGCGGATTTGTCGCGCAGGAAAATTACGACAATGCGTTGGCGGTCGTCAACGGACATTCTTACAAAGACAGGAAATCTGGGAATACCAATATTGCAATACTTTGTTCTCACAATTTCAAAGAACCGTTCAATCAGCCGATAGAATACGCAAAAAAAGTCGGAGAGCTGACCAATATGCTGGGAGCAGGGCGGATCATGGTGCAGAGATACGGCGATATACTGGCGGGTAAGAGGACTTGGCAGAGAGAACTCGACCAATCCAACGTGCGTCCCACGTTGGTCGACGCGGTTGCGGGAGACGTCACTTCGGCGATGCCGTACAGATCGATGTTGAGCATACTCAATTTCATAAAGCAGCTTGACGAAGTCGTGCCGGGATTTGCTTCTCCGGAAACGCTGCTGTATTCTCCCGAACTCAAATTTTACAGCAACAAGATCAAAATGGACGGGGATCTCAACACAAGCGTGCGCAATCTGCACTGTCTCGGGGATTCCACCGGTTGGACGAGAGGACTGATGATGGCGTCCGTAATGGGCGTATATATGGCGAGAAAGATTGCCGAAAGCAAGTGACGCAAGAGTTGACGTGCGACATCAAAAAACCGACCTTTCGGTCGGCTTTTTGCATTTCTTAGGGAAACGGTATAATAGGAAAAGTATTGAAGAAAAAGATTAGGCTTCTTTGATAAGCACAACGCCTTGTTTTGCTTGACATACGGGGCAGATTTCAAAAGCCTGCTTAGAGGTGGATTCGTATCCGCAATCGGGACATTTCCACACCACGGGGACTTCGCTCTTATAGAGCTTGCCTTCTTTGAACTGTTTGTAAAGTCTCAAAAATTCCGCTTTGTGCGACGCTTCTATCTTGATAAGGTTGTTGAAAAATGCCGCTATATCGTTAAAGCCTTCTTCTTTTGCGACTTTGGCAAATTCGGGATAGAGTTGTTCCGCCTCGATACCTTCGTCTTCGGCGGCGAATTTGAGATTGTCCGCCAAGTCCCATTTTTGACGGAAAGGATAACCGGTGCAGACTTCGATATTGTCAATCGTCCCGTCGCCTGCCGTTTGGATAAAGCTGTACATCATTCTCGAATGAGTGAATTCTTGATAGGCTATCTTGTCAATAATGTCGGCAAGCGCCTTGTAGCCCTGTTCTCTTGCGCCGTATTCGATAAATTCATATCTTGTCCTTGCCTGACATTCTCCTGCGAAAGCTCTGGCTAAATTTTTGTAAGTTTGACTGTCTTTTAATTTCATTTTATTTACCTCCGCAGAGATTATTGTCCATATCGGTTGCATTTATACGACGGCACAAGTAAATAAGGACATAATTCGCTTCGGTGTAAAATTACTATAGCGGCGTCAATACTAACGCCGCTATCAAATTGATTACATAATATTTTCTAATATATATAAAGTATTATTATTCTCGCTATAAACAAAATATATTGAATTATTTATTTTTTTAATACTTTTCCAAATAAAGTTATCATCTTCAGTCGGAGTTATAATTTTATCGCAATCTAGTCCTTCTTCAGTGATAAGTTTAACAGCAGAATTATATCCTGTAATAAATTCGTCATAGTTGTCTTGCGAAAAATCTCTAAGGAATGAATCAGGTCTTTGCTCGAATTTGCAAATTGTATAGTTTTCACCGTCTCCGGTGAATCCTCCTTGCGAAGAATAATCAAACGTTACTTTTATATTTTCGGGAAATACTATATCCCATCTTTCTTCGTAAATATCCAATTCTGTTTCCCCCATACGTTCGATATAAGACATAAGAAACATTGAACCGTAAATGATAATAAGAATCATCAGCGCAATGACGGGAATGCCGATGATAGGTATTGTTACTCCAAGCGCAATTTTAGTACCTTTTTTCATAGTTTACCTCACTCGCATGTTATTGTTATTGTTACCGTATTAGTTGAGGATAACAACATATTTATTATAAATATATTCATATAAAATGGTGCTCCGTTGGCAACAGGCTCTATAGTTGCTGTAAATTTTAATTTTTTAGTTGTTGCGCTTGCTAACGCATATCTATCTTTTTCCCAGAACGGGCTAGTTGCATACAAGTCTGTCGCTTTTTTTGCGTTGTCTATTGTAATTGTTACTTTTGTGCAGTTTGAAAGCGATATATCAAAATAACGTTTTTCATTTTTATATAAATCAAACGTTTCTTTGTAAGAATAGTTTGGTTTCAGCGATACATCGGTAGTAAGTTCTACTGTTTGTTTGATTTTGAATGGCACAAGAGCTCCTGCTACTTCAGCCTTATGAAACAAATCCAAAATTTTATCTAAAGTGGTTTCGGTTTGTTTTGGTTTATCAAAATCATATGTATCAATAATAGTTACAGCGCGGCTGTTTGGCATATTTTTAGTATAGGAGAATTCTCTGATTGAAAAATACAAATCGTCATCAATAGTGGATCCGGATGTTATAAATTTGCTTTCCCCTGAAATCGATGTGCCGAATGCTAGCTTTTCAAATACTTTACCTGCTTTTATTATGTCTGTGCGCTGAATTTTATATAATTTTCCATATTCATCGTTATTTTTGGCAGCTAGGAGCAATTCTGATGACAAATAATAGTCTTGAGATTCAAAGTAAGCATTTGCTAATGAAATCATCGGCGTGTATGTAGGATGTGTTTTCGCTCTCATCATCTTGCTTCTGTCGTACTCTTCATATTTCGCGATCAAATCTTCAGTTGTGGCGATCAACGATTGCATAGTCTCCATATCATTATATTCGCCGTTTGACAACATTGTCTCATACCTTGACAGCTGATTGTCTAATTGATCGAGGGCAGTGGTGTTGTTTTTTGCCAGCTCGTTTTCCAGCATATCCATCACTTCGTAATAAGATTGCAGATCTTCTTCTTTGACTTTTGCGTCGCCGATATTATCCGTTACTGCGTCAGCCGATGCCGAGCGCGGTCGAAAAATCGCGCCGATTGCTCCTGCGGCGAGGATGCCGAGGGTAATTGACGCGATGAGAAGTATTGGCACAAAGTGCCGCATTTTATTTCTAAACATATTTTCCCCTCCGAGCTTCTTTTTTTCTATTATATTATGCTCGATAACCTTTGTCAATATATTCAGAAAAAGTTTTTCGTAAAGTTAGCCACCTATCTTCAACATGTCTAGAATCTTCTGTTTCGGCACAACGCCCACAGAGGAGTTGACAACTTTATTGTCTTTGATGACTACAAGCAGCGGTATGCTTGATACTTGGAATGCCGCCGCAAGCTCTCCCTCTTTGTCTACGTTGACTTTGCAGACTTTGATATCGTCGTTTTCTTCGGCAATTTCGTCTACTACAGGCGAGAGCATTCTGCACGGCGCGCACCAGCTTGCCCAGAAATCTATCAATACTGTCTTGTCGCAATTAAGCGCTTCGCTGTCGAAGTTGTCTTTGTTCAATTCTATTACTTTCATAATCGTTGCTCCTGTAAGTTGATTTACCTATGTCAATTTAATTTTGTCCTTAGGCAATATTAATTATAGCATAGCAAAAACGAAAAATCACTATTTTTGCAATCGATATCGCGACGATAATAGCAGTTTATTAGAACCGCGCGTAAATATTTGTAAAAACTTTATTTCCGTAACTTGTTGACAAAATTTTGACGCAGGGCTAAAATATAACCGAACATACATTGTAAAGATTGCGTAATATAATTTGTAAAATCTACAAGATATCTGTATGACTTATGGGAAAATAATATTGATATCGGCTGCGATATATTATAGAATATAGATGTGATCAGTCGAATACAATAGAAAGGAGGAGAAAGAAATGAAATATTGTAAGAACTGCGGATCTTCTGTCGACGATAGCGACGTATTTTGCGGCAACTGCGGCACAAGAGTATTTTCTGAAGAAGAAAATTCGATAGCGCAGCCGTTTGCAAAACAAAACGAACGTGTCGACAATACTTTTGAGAAAAAAGAAGAAGTCACCAGAGCGTCCTCTTCGTCGGAGAAAAAGCGCCCCAAGGTACTCAAAGAAAACAGCGATGCAATGCTTTGCATGATATTGGGTATCGTGGCTTTGTGCGGCGGAGGTATTATCTTTGCAATAATCAGCATAGTTTTGAGCAAAAGAGCTCAGGAGCTTTGCAAGACGGGCGAATACGACGGCGAATCGAATATCAAGACAGGTTTGCTTTGTTCTAAGATCGCTATTATTTTGACGATAGTCGGCGTCGTTATCTCTGTGATTGTAATGATCGCCGTTTACTTGCCTATGATATTTATGGCAATGTGACGCGGATCGGCGTATCCGAAAGCCTAAGCCGAAACCTCGCAAACGCGGGTTTTGGCTTTTTAGGTTAACGGCATTTTGAGTAAGCAAGCATACTTATCGGTGAATTATATCGCCGACGGTTGAAATTATCTGCGAATAAGCGTATAATAAAATCGATACGGACAATGAGGTATATATGAGATACTGTACAAATTGCGGAAGTCCCGTTGAGGACAAAGACACGTATTGCGGAAATTGCGGACATAGGATAGGAGCAAAGGTCGTTGCTCAGTCCGACGAGTTTTCTCAATTGGACTTTGACAGCGAATTCGATCAATCCAAGAGCAATTTTTATGAAGACGAACCATACGTGGAAATCAAGAGCGACAAGCGCGCCGACAACAATAGAAAGAACGCCGCCCCCGTTTTGAAAAACAGCGATTCGCAAAGTTGTTTGGTATGCGGGATTATGTCGTTGGTATTTGCATGGTCGGCAGTAATTGCAATCATATTCGGAGCGGTGGGACTGTCTTTGGGCAAGAGAGCGAGAGAAAAAGATATGTCGGGTAAATATATTCCAAACTCTGCTTACAAAGCCGGAACGATATGTTCTTCAATCGGACTTGCTTTGGG
Organism: uncultured Clostridia bacterium; assembly: GCA_947246685.1. Taxonomy (GTDB): domain Bacteria; phylum Bacillota; class Clostridia; order Christensenellales; family UBA3700; genus RACS-045. The sequence continues at coordinate 49,179 of CAMXSN010000002.1, forward strand.
AATAGTGACGACGATGTTTTATATTATATTTTGAACGAATTAAAGCCCGCCAAACGCGGCTTTAATTTTTTTAGCGATTTAATCGCGCGTCTACGCGTCTGTACTGTAAAGTGTTGATGAAAAATATATTTGGTATTGTAATTGTATTACATCTATGGTAAAATATAACAATAAAAGTTGTTTTGCAGGCGATAGCTCAACGTATCGAATACAATCGACTATAGCGGAGGATTTATGAATATCATACCATTACCTAAAAATGCAGTGGAAAAAGATAAAAATATAAAATTGGGTAAAGACACGGTTGTCGAAGGAGAATTTCCCGAGACTTCTGCTAAGGTCGTCGACTTTGTGTCGCAGTTCGACGGCGGAGAGAATGTAAAGATAAGATTTTCTTGCGACGTCAAGATTCCAAAAGAAGGTTACGTCATCATTTGCGAGCGTAATACCGTCAACGTAAGCGCGAGTTCGGAAGCGGGAGCATTCTATGCGTTTGCCACGCTTAGACAGCTTACGAATGAAAAAGGCGAATTGCGAGCGGTCGACGTTCAGGATTCGCCGAAATACGCTTTCAGAGGCTTTATGCTAGATTGCGCGAGACATTTCTGGAGCGTAGATAAGATCAAAGAATATCTCGACGTCATGGCTCTGCTCAAAATGAACGTATTTCATTGGCATCTTACCGAGGATCAGGGATGGCGCGCGGAAATCAAAAAATATCCGTTGCTGACAGAAAAGGGTTGTATCAGACGCAGCACCTGGTTGGCAAAACACGGTTATGCCAAAGGTAAGGCAAAGTTTGAGGACAAACCATACGGCGAAGGTCTGTATTATTCTCAAGAACAGATGCGGGAGATAGTAGCTTATGCTGCCGATAGACATATCGAGGTTATTCCCGAAGTAGATATGCCCGGTCATATGGTGGCGGCAATTGCTTGTTACCCCGAATTATCCTGCACGGGCGAGGAGACGGAAGTGTCGACCGCTTTCGGCGTTATGGACAACATTTGCTGTTGCGGCAAAGATAATATTTTCAATTTTGCAAAAGACGTAATAGACGAACTGTGCGAGATTTTCCCGGGCAGATATTTCCATATCGGAGGCGACGAAGTGCCCAAGACGCGCTGGAAAAGATGTCCGCTGTGTCAGGAGAAGATCAAAAAACTTCAACTCAAAGACGAGAATGCTTTGCAGGGACATTTCAACAACGAAATAGCCAAGTATCTTAGAAGCAAAGGAAAACGCATGATCGGATGGAATGAGGTGCTCGACGCTCAAGAGATAATGGACAACGACGTCGTAGCTCAGTGGTGGACTACGCACAGCGTCGGCAATAAGAATGAATTTAGATGGATGGAAAAGGGCGGCGAGTGCGTACTCTCTATGTGTCCCTACGTTTATATGGATCATCCCTACAACGTGAGACCGCTCAAAAAGACTTATTCGTTCTCCGCGGCAAAACTGTCGGTGAGAGACGACAGCAAGATACTGGGAATGGAGATTCCGCAGTGGACGGAATATATACGCGTAGAAGAGAAATTGGATATGCTTGTCTATGCAAGGCTTGTAGCGTTTGCAGAAGTATGCTGGACGCAAGACAACCTCAAAGATTACAATGATTTTGAGATGAGATTGGAGTCTATGCGCCCGTATTTCGACAGTATCGGCGCAAAGCTGTGCCCGCAGAAGATATACAGAGGCAAGGTATATCCCGGATACGCATTAGCAGTTCCGCTTAGATGGGATCTGTGGTCAAAGAATCCTGATTACGAGTTCAACGAGATGAAAAATCTTAACAAATGATTTCCAGCCCCACATATTTGCGGGGCTGGTTTTTTCGTTGCGGGAGAGAATTGTCGGAAGTGTGCAAAAGTTTGATATATTAATTACGCGTACGCGTGATAATAATATTAAAATCTATTGATATTTTTCAACTAAAATGCTATACTAAGATATATTTGGTATTTCTAAAAATAACGGAGAGTTTATGAACATAAAATTTTCACCTCCCGATATTACTCAGGAAGAGATAGACGAAGTCGTCGACACACTCAAGTCAGGTTGGATTACCACCGGTCCCAAAACCAAGCTGTTTGAGAAAAAAATCGCAGAGTATTGCCGCGTTGAACGCGCAGTCTGTCTTAATTCGGCGACGGCGGGTTTGGAGATAATATTGCGATTCTTGGGCATAGGCGAGGGAGACGAAGTCATTACGAGCGCATATACTTACACAGCGTCCGCCAGCGTCATCGCTCACGTGGGCGCAAAAATCGTGCTCGCGGACACAGATAAGGACGATTTTTATATTTCCGCTCAAAATGTAGAACGACTTATCACCCCTAGGACAAAAGCTATTATCGGCGTTGACTTCGCGGGTATGATAGCCGATTATGACGCGCTGTTTGACGTTGTGCAAAGACACAGAGATATTTTTGAGCCGTCCAACGAGGTGCAGAAGGCGATGGGAAGGATCGCCGTAATCGCCGACGCGGCTCACTCTTTCGGAGCGGTACGAGATGGAAAGGCGTCCGGCGAGATTGCCGATTTTACTTCTTTTTCTTTTCACGCGGTAAAGAATCTTACGACTGCCGAAGGCGGCGCCGTCACGTGGAAAAAAACAGACGGTATCGACAGCGATTACGTCTATGCGCAGATGGTGCTTGACAGCCTGCACGGTCAATCCAAAGACGCTTTGTCCAAGATGAAAGCCGGCGCTTGGGAATACGATATCAAAATGCTGGGTTACAAGTGCAATATGACCGACATCATGGCGTCGCTGGGACTTGTGCAATTGAGAAGATACGACGCTTTGCTGGCAAGGCGCAGAGAGATAATCGACAGATACGACAGAGCATTTGCTAATACGCGTATCAGACCTATCGCCCACGGCGGATTAAATTCGACGGGAAGCGGACATTTGTATATCACGAGAATAGACGGCATAGGCGAAGAAGAGCGCAACCGCATAATCGGCGAGATGGCGGCTAAGGGCGTCGCCACCAACGTGCATTATAAGCCGCTTGCTATGTTCGGCGGATATAAGGCATTGGGATTCGATATAGCCGATTATCCCAACGCTTACGACTTATATCGCAACGAGATCACTTTGCCTTTGCATACGTTGCTTACCGATGAAGAAGTAGATTACGTTATCGCTTGTTTTAAGGAGGCTGTAGGTGTATAGATTCAGCAAGAGATGTTTTGATATATTTTTCTCGTTGTTAGGCATTTCGGTTTTGCTATTGCTGTTTTTATTTGTTGCAATCGCAATAAAATGCTCGTCCAAAGGACCGGTGCTGTTCAAGCAGGAAAGAGTGGGCAAGGACGGTAAAGTCTTTAAGATATGGAAATTCCGCTCGATGGTCGTCAATGCGGAGGCTAAGGGTATGCAGATAACTACCGACGGGGACAGCAGAATTACCAAAGTCGGCAAGTTTATTCGCAAGACCAAAATCGACGAACTGCCGCAGCTTTTCAACGTGCTGTCAGGCAAGATGAGTTTTGTTGGGCCGCGCCCCGAAGTGCCTAAATACGTCGCTATGTACGACGAGGAACAGACTAAGGTGCTGAGCGTCAAGCCGGGCATAACTGATCTGGCGTCTATAGAATTTCGCAACGAAAACGATCTTCTCGACGGAGACGAGGATCCCGAGAGAAAGTATATCGAAGAGATCATGCCCGCAAAACTTGCACTTAATCTCAAATACATAGAAAAAGCGGGATTTTTCTATGATATCGGACTGATTTTCAAGACGGTATTCAAAGTCATAAAGGAGTAAATTCACACAAGATGCAGCAAGAATTCAGCGTATTGATGTCGGTATATAAGAACGATATCGCCGAGAACGTGGTTACGGCGGTAAGAAGTATTATCAATCAGACTGCGCCGCCTGCGCAAGTCGTCATTGTTATAGACGGCGAGATACCGCAGGAATGCGACGACGCTCTTAGCGCGTTAAAAGACGAGTATCCGATAATAGAACTTTATCCGTTGGAACAAAACGTCGGATTGGGCAACGCGCTCAAAGAAGGAATGTTGCATTGCAGATACGAGCTTGTCGCTAGAATGGACAGCGACGATATTGCCGTCGAAGATAGATTTGCCAAACAGCTTGCGATGTTTGAGGACGACGATCAGCTTTCTATCGTAGGCAGCGACATAGCGGAATTTATCGGCGACAAAGACAACGTTGTGAGTATAAGGGACGTGCCCGCCGGTCACGAAGAGATATGTCAATATCTTAAAAAAAGATGTCCGTTCAATCACATGACCGTAATGTTTAGAAAAAGCGAGGTAGAAAAGGCGGGAGGATATTTGCATTGGTTTTATAATGAGGATAGCTATCTCTGGGCAAGAATGTATCTCGCAGGTTGCAAATTCGCCAATATAAAGGAGAATCTTGTTTTTGCCCGTATCAACGAGGCTACTTTCTACAGACGCGGCGGCAAGAAATATTATATCAGCGAACGGGATTTGTTTAAGTTTATGCTCAACAAAAATATAATCTCAAAAGGCGAGTATAGGAAGAGCTGTTTTTTGCGATATATTATACAGGTGCTTATGCCCAATTGGTTGAGGAAGTTTGTTTTTATCAAAATGATGAGAAAAAATCCCAATGTCGGCAGAGAGAAAAAACAAGATAAAGAGGTTGTATGAAAAAAATCGAAATAGAGGAAATGAGACAGCGCCTAATAGCTATGACTCAGTATTTGGACAAGCTGTGCGACGATAACGGACTTACGCTTTTTATGTCGGGAGGTACTTTGCTCGGCGCAGTAAGACACAAAGGATTTATCCCTTGGGACGACGACATAGATATGTATCTTTCGCGACCGGATTACGATAGATTGATTGAGATTTTCAGACAAAGCGGCAACGACGGCAGATTCAAGCTGTTGTCTCACGAGCTCGATAATAAATATCTTTATCCTTTTGCGAAATTGATAGATACAGACACGCTTTTGATAGAGGCGGGCGGAGACGCGGGCACCGAAATGGGATTGTTTGTGGATATTTTCCCGATAGACGGTCTGGGCAACAGTATTGACGAGGCGCGCAGGCAGATGAAAAAGACCAACAAATACACTACGCTCAATTTGGCGCTTTTGGTCAAGCCTTGGCGTAAGAACGTATCTTTTGCAAAGAATTTTGCCATAGCCTGTCTCAGATTATTGGCAAAAATATACGGAGCCGATCGTATACACAGAAAGCTTTATGCGCAGGCGAGGTCGCTGTCTTACGACAAGAGCGAGTACGTTGGAGAATTTATAGACGAGATAGGCGACAAAAGAATAATGCTCAAGAGTGAAATGTACGACGGCTACGTTATGATGGATTTCGGCGACGCTAAGTTTAAGGCGCCCAAGAATTGGGATAAGTGGCTTACGCAGTTTTACGGAGATTATATGCAGTTGCCGCCCGTCGAACAGCGCGTGTTGACGCACGGATATCAGTTGTACGATAAAAAAGAAGAGGAAGATAAATGAACGTTGCGATGATTCTATCCGGAGGCGTGGGAAAACGTCTCGGCGGAAATGTGCCCAAACAATATCTTGCCATCAAAGGCAAGATGGTCATAGAGTACGTTGTCGACGCGATCAAAGCAAGCAAAACGATAGATAAGATACTCGTCGTAGCGCACGAGCCTTATGCTTCGATGATAAGTCATAAGTTGGGCGTAGACGTATGTTTGGGCGGCAGCGAAAGGAATATTACTCTCAAAAAAGGCTTGGATTACGTCAAGACCAATTACAACTGCGATAATATAATGATTTTCGACGCGGTGCGGCCGCTGGTCACCGCAGAGCTTGCCGACGAATATATGGACAGACTCAGTTCGTTCGACATGGTACTTACGGCGCAGAAAATCACTGACAGTCTCGGCTGTTACGACGCGCACGAGATTGACCGAGAACGGTATTATTTGCTGCAATCTCCCGAAGCATATAGGTTTGAAAATCTATACGAATATTTTGATGAGAACAGCAAGTTGACGGAAGTTGCGCAGCAATTGCCCGAGCGGTTGACCAAATATCTTAATTTCGATTTTGCAGACAATATCAAGATAACATATAAATATGACTTGGTGCTTGCCGAACAATTACTGGGCTTATATGAGACGCGGTCAAAATTCGACGTCAAAAGGCTCAAAGAATATCTGGGAAAGAACTATCCCGTTGAGACTGACCAATGGATCAACGAATTACCGCAGATAATCGACTGTCTCAAATACAAATGGCAGTTTGACGATTATACTATCAATCCCAATTCCCATTTCGGAATAATTATGCGCGCGAATTCGCGCCGTTGGGGCGACGTGGTCGTCAAATTGATTCCGCCTTTTATCGGCAGATTCGAAGGTGAAGTGGAACTTTATCGGCGGTATGCTAATTCAGGCGTTATGTGTCCTCTATACGATAGCGACGCGACGTTTTGCGCATTGCTCATTAAATGCGGCGATCCGGGAGACTGCGCGGATTTCAACGACGAAAATTTCGTCGGGTTGAGACGGTTTTTTGACAGGCTCAACGATTCGTTCATTGCCTACAAAGACAAAGGATTCAATAATTACCGCGAGATATTGACAGATAAGTCGTCAATAAAAGCCTGCGGGAAAAATGCAAAAGTCATCAGCGATTACGTTAACCTTGCGATAGATCTTTTTGATAGATATTTTGAGTGTGAAGATACTTATCTGTTGCTCGGAGACGCGCATAAATACAACTTGATAAAAGACGGCGGCATATTTTTGGCAATAGACCCGATCGGTTACGTAGCTCCCAAAGAAATCGAATTTGCAAGGTTCATAGGCACTGCATTGACGGAGAATCTAGATGAAGCAAAGAATACGCTTGTCAAGACCGTCGAGTTTTTTGAAAAATACTCCGACCGAGATAAATTGATCGCAGCGTTGATAATAGACGTTGCGTTTAGATTGCACAATACCACGTTTGAGAATGACGACGACGTGCTCGCCGACAAATGGATATACGTGCTTGGCGTGATAGAAGAGTATACGGGGGGAGCTATATGAAGGTATTGCACGTATTGTCTTCTCTCAACGTAAACAGCGGAATCGCCAACGTGGTAATGAATTATTTCCGCAATATCGACAGAAGTCAGGTGCAGTTCGACTGTCTTGTTTTTACCATTGCGGAAAAGCGCTTTGACGACGAAGTCGAGCAGCTAGGCGGCAAGATATATAAATTTACGCAACCGGGATTGAGGACGTATTTTAAGGCGGAAAAAGAATTGGATGAGTTTTTTCGTCAACACGCCAAAGAGTACGATATAATTCACTGCCATGAAATACTCGTGGCAAAGATGGTATTCAAATACGCGAGAAAATACGGCGACGTAAAGTGCATCGCGCACAGTCACAGCGTCAAGCTGTCCAATAGTTTTTTGCGCGCGGTAAGAAACAGGATAGTCATCGCCGGATTGAAAAATAAATGCGATTATTGTTTTGCGTGTTCGCAGAAAGCGGGTCAGTCTGCTTTCGGAAAAAATATTATCGGGCAAAAGAAATATTCGACGCTGTATAACGCTATCAATTTGGATAATTACGCGTTTTCTTCCCAAGCGAGAGAGGCTGTAAAACGAGAATTTTCATTGGACGGGAATTTGGTGCTCGGCAACGTGGGCAGGCTTAGTAATGAAAAGAACCAAAAATTTGCGATAGACGTGCTCAAAAGTCTAGTCGATAAGACCAAAGACGGCAATATACGGCTTTTGCTCATCGGCGCGGGAGATAAGGGCGGCGAATTAAAAAGCTATGCAAAAGAGCTTGCGTTGGATAACAACGTTATATTTACGGGCATAAGAAAAGACGTTCCGCAGCTGTTGTGCGCAATGGATTATTTTGTTTTCCCCTCGTTATTCGAAGGATTCGGCATTACGCTTTTAGAGGCTCAGGCAAGCGGATTGCCGTCGCTTTGTTTTGAGAATATGCCGATTGAGATCAAGATTACGGATTGCTTGAAAGAGTTTTCCGTCAAGTCTACCCCCGAGGAGTGGGCTGAATTTATTTTATCGGACAAGGAAGACCGCGACAGACGCGGTTATTGCGATAAGGTAAAAAGCAAAGGCTTTGATATAGAGAAGCAAGCCGTTGCGCTTGCCGAAAAATATTTTGATATGTTGAGGTAAAGATGACGCATCTCCTGCTGCTTACCGCGTTTGTGCTGATATTCGCTTATCTTCAATCGAGACGATCTAGGAAGATAGCGTACTACAATGGCAGATGTCAGACGCAGAATGCAAGAAAAGACAAAGGAACGTACATGACGGTCGCACTGCTTGTCATGATGTTTCTTGCTATGTTCAGGGGAATCAACGTCGGCAACGATACGGAAGAATATCACAAAATATTTATAAATATTATCACGAATCCCGATTATGCCAATACCACGAGATACGAGATAGGATACGTCTTTCTCAACAAGCTCGTCGGCAAGTTTACATCCGAATCTCAAGCGATAATAATCGTCACTTCGGCAATAGTATATTTGATATTTATATGGTTTTTGAGACGCCACAGCGGCAACTATGCGCTAAGTCTTATATTCTTCTTTTTATTCGTATTCGGCGCGTCGTTGACTATGATACGGCAGGAATTGGCGATAGCGTTTTTGTTGATAGCGTACGATCGCTGCGTCAACAAAAGGATTATCGCCTCTTATATATGGATCGTTATCGCGGCGTTATTTCACAGCAGCGCGATTATTTTCCTTGTTATGCCGTTGCTGCCTTATCTTCGATTCGACAAATCCGTCGCGGTGTTCGTTGCGGGAGTTGTCACAGTGTTGACGGCTACGAATCTGCTTTTCAGAATCTTCGACGTGATAGCTCCGCAATATTCGCATTATTTCGGGGGCAAATATTCGGGGACGGGCTTTCTTGCGATAACCTATCAGCTGATAAGAAATTTCGTATTCTTCTGTTTGATATTTTACGTAGTAAGCAAGACTCAAGATAACAGCGTGGCAGGCAAATCGTTGCTCAAATCCAACCAAAAGTCAAATATGGTAGGATGGATAGTCTTTGTTTCCGCAGCGGGACTGATATTCGGATACAGAATCAATCTTATTGACAGAATAATTACTTATTTCAACACTTTCTATATCATATTCCTTCCCAACGCTTTGAATAAATACGCCAAAAAGACGGCTTTGCTGTTGAAGACGGCGATTGTAGGAATAATGATAGCTTACACGATAGTGACGCATATATTCAGACCGGAATGGAATACTATCTATCCATACGAATTTTTCTGGCAGGATTGACGTAGAAGGCGTCGGTATAAGCGCATAATGCTTAAACAAAAGAGATATGAACAAATATAAAAGACTGATTTCCAACTCAATAATTTTTGCGTTAGGCAACCTTACTGTTAAGGCGGCTCAGTTTTTTATACTTCCCATACTGACCAAATATCTTTTGGAGAGTCAATACGGAATTACAGATAACGTGGTTACCACTATTTCCGACTTATTCATGCCGATACTGACGCTGGGACTTGCCGAAGCGTTGTTTAGATTTGCCGTGGATAAAAAATATTCTCCAAGCGAAATAATCACCAATTCTTTTACCATAGTGTTTTTTGGCATTATCGTATTTGCTATCGGCGACGTCATATTTTATTTCATTGCCGGCGCGACCAACTCCGGCTATGGAGAGAAGTATTTGCTTTTGCTGATACCGCTGTTTGCTTTCAAGAGTTTTAAGAATCTTTTGGGGGAATTCACCAGAGGCATAGGCAAGACTGTCAACTATGCGCTGTCGAGTATTATCGAGGCAGGAGTTATGCTGTTGGTCGCGTATTTGCTTATCGTATATGCCAAGTTGGGCATCTACGGTTATATAATAGCTCTCATTGCCGCTCCGATAGCGGGAATCGTTTTTCTTACCGTCACAGTCAACCCATGGAAATTCATCAAAGCTCGCGATTTCAATAAGACGACGCTCAAAGAGATGCTCAGATATTCGGTGCCCAACGTTTCCAACAGCATAAGCTGGTGGATAGTGCAGACGTCGGGTAGATACCTGATGGTCTATCTTTCCGTGCTCGCGGTAGCGGGTTTCGGTCAGCATGAAGAACTATACGAGCAGGCTTGGTCCGTTGCGGGATTGGTTACCGCCGCCAGCAAACTCCCTTCGCTTATCAACGTAGTCAGCAGTATTTTTCTGCAGGCGTGGTCGCTTTCTTCGGCGCAGGAGAGCGAGAGCAGCGACCGAGAACAATTCTACAGCACTGTTTTCAAATACTATTCGCCCGTAATTTTTATGGCAACGGCGGCAGTTATATTGATTTTGCCTTATATATCAAAGTTTCTGCTTAAAGAGGGATTTTATAGAGCGTGGACGTATTCTCCCATATTGATCATGGGGGCGGTGTCGGGATGTTTTTCGGCGTTTTTCGGCGCGTTTTTCGGCGCTTATTATAAGTCGAAATACAGCATGTACACGACTTTTATAGGCGCGGGCGTCAACTTGCTGACGTGTTGCGTCTTTATGCCGATAGTCGCAAAATACAGCGGTATGGACAACGTGGTTTATGTTTCTATTATTGCGTTTTGGCTGAGTTACACAGTTATATTCTTGACGCGAGTTTTATTTGCGAGAAAACTTGTCAAGATCAGCGCCGATTGGATCAAATTCGCAATTCAATATTTGCTACTTATGGGACTGGCGGCAATATATACCGTCGATGTCAAATACAAAATAGTTGCGGCGGTTTCCGTATTGCTTATTATTTTTATTGTCAATATCAAAGAGATGGTATTCGTACTGAAGAAGTTTATTGACATTCTCAGACGTAAACTTCAAAAAACGGATAACAGTGGTGCACCTAAAGCAGAAATTGCTAGCATTGACACTGACAAATGTAATATAATCGAAGAAAACATTGATAGTACTGAAAACGAGGTAAATGATGAACAAAATTAATTTGATTACTTTCTTTAATAAACTTATGCCGAAATATAAGCGTAAAGTTGTTTTTTACGGCAGAACGCGTTATGACGGCAACAATCATGCTCTTGCTCAGTATATGATAAACAACGGATACAATGAAAAGTATAAAATCTATCTGGTCGTATCCAATGACGACGATTTGGTTTTTTACAAAAATATAAAAAACGTTTATCCGGTAAAAGGCGCGATTGCGGGGGCTTATCACACTCTTACGGCAAAGTATATTTTTCATTGTTACGGTATGGGCAAAATGTCGTCGAGAATTCCTCGCAGGCAAATTGTTTTTGATCTATGGCACGGAATCGGGCTTAAAGCTTTGAGCGACGTGTCTGACAGTGGCTATAATTTGCGGTCTACTTATATATTGGCAACTTGTGATTACGGTAAAAATTATTTTATGAAATGCTTCGGTTATAAATCCGAACAGTTTTATATGGGCGGTTATCCGCGTTGCGAACAGCTTTTTTCCCAAGAAGATGCGCTTAATAAATTTGGTATTGACAAATCTTCTTATTCTAAAATAGTCCTATATATGCCGACTTTCAGAAAAGCCAAACAATTCGGATACGATGATTCTGTATTGGAATTTCCTTTGTTCGACGTACAGAAACTCAATGAATTCAACGACTATCTCGCGCAAAAGAATGTACTTTTTATTATCAAACCGCATCCTGCGCAGGATAATTTGGAAATACTGAATTTCAGTTCGTCCAATATAAAAATTATCAAGAATATGGATTTGCTGAATAAGAAAATAATGCTTTACAGTTTAGTCGGGCAGTCAGATATATTGATTACCGATTATTCGTCGATATATTTTGACTATTTGCTTACGCAGAAGCCTATAGGATTCGTTATTGACGACATAGATTCTTACGGTGACAGGAGAGGATTTGTTGTGGAGAACCCCGAGGACTATATGGCGGGGGAAAAGATTAAAAATGTTGAGGAACTACAAAATTTTCTTGATACCATTTTAGACGGCGAAGACAAATGGAAGGAAAAGCGTCGCGAAATTAACCATTTGATGAATACGGATCGGAGTATGGAGTTTAGTAAAAAAATACTTGATTTTGTGGGAATTAAAAAGGAGTAACATATGGACATAGCAGTAGTTTTAGCTGGAGGGGTAGGAAGTCGTTATGGCGGAGATACTCCCAAGCAGTATTGTACGATTAATGGTAAAGAGGTTATTAGTTATGCTATTCGCGAGGCGCGAAAAAGCTCATTGACTGATAAAGTAATTGTCGTGTGCGATAAGATGTATCAAAAAAGAATCCGTGATTGTTATAAAGTTGAGGTGTGCGACGGCGGAAGGAGTAGAAATCAATCTGTCTCAAACGCTTTAGAATATATAGTATCAAGAGGTTATCAATGCAATAAAATAATATTTTTGGATTCGGCAAGGCCTATGATAAAGGCCTCATATATAGATTCTTGTATGAATAAGCTGGATGAATACGATTGCGTAATAACTGCTCAGAAAATTGTAGATAGCTTGGGACGTTACGGAAAGATAAGCGTGGACAGAGAAAATTATTATCTTATACAGACTCCCGAGGCGTTTAAGTTCGATGTTTTCTGTAAAAATTTCGATAAGAATTCGACCAACACGGCGCTTTGTCAGTTTATGCCCAGCGCAGATATGATCTATCAGAATTTCGGAATGAAACAGAATTTTAAGATTACGTATCAAGGTGATTTGGAGTATATAGCGCAGTTTTTAGAGAACAATTGAAAAGGAGATATTATGAATATAGGCGTAATTCTAGCTGCCGGAGATAGCAAACGTTTTGGCGGTTATATGCACAAACAGTATCTGAAACTTAACGGTGTTGAAGTAGTAGGTTACAGCATCAGAGCTATGAAAGCGTGCGAGAGCATTGATGAAGTAATACTCGTCGTTGATAAAGAAGAATATGAGTCTAGTTATATTTCCGGAAAATATGGTGTGGTATGTGTGCTTGGCGGGGATACACGAAATCGCTCTGTATTCAATGCTTTGGAATATATTAGAGAGACTTATGCGAATTGCGAGAAAGTCATTTTTCACGATAGTGTGCGTCCGTTAATCACGTCTAATAAGTTATCCGATATTATAAATTGCTTGGATGAATATGACGCAGTAGTAACTAGCGATACTATAAATGACGCATTGTCGTACTGCAACTACAATAATGCGGAAAGAGACAGCTTTATACTCATTCAGGCTCCAGAGGGGTTCAGGTTTTCGATTTTAGATAAGTTTGAACCCAAAAGTAACAGTATGTCAATAGTAAGTCAAGTTAGTAATTGTCGCATCAAAAGCTTACGCTCTAACATATTCAATATGAAAATAACGTATCCTGAAGATTTGTTTATTGCAGAGCAGTTGATGAGACTCAATTATTACAGTGTTAATCATAACGATTCTTTCTTGCGCGCAGCCAATCCCGAGAGAGTATTGTTGCTCGGGGGTTCGGGAGGGATAGGTTTGGCGCTTAAAGAATATTTTGAGGCAAACAGTATAGATTACAGAGCACCATCTCATAGAGAGCTTGACTTGTCACAATTGTCGGTTGCCAAGTTGCAAGAATATTGCAGCGATTTTATACCCGACGCAATCATTAATGCTGCAGCTGTTTATTATGACGATACTGCGGGATTAACTCAAACTTTCGACGATATTTTTTCTGTAAACGTTAAGGCTAACGAATATTTAATAGAATATGCCGAGACGTTGGGAAAGAAAGTAAATCTTGTGCTGCTGAGCAGTTCTTCATCCACAAAAGGCAGAGAGAATCTTACAAATTATTCGGCAGCAAAATCCGCGCTCAATAGTATAGTTGAGTCTCAGGCAAAGACTTTGGCGAGTAGGAATATATATATTAATGCTGTTATTCCTGAAAAGGTCAATACTCCTTTGATAGCTAAGCTTCATAAGACAAAAATTAATTTGAGAGAGTTGCTTGAACCAAAGGACGTTATTAACGCCATTATGTATTTTTCGGTATCAAAAGAATACGGGCAACTTGTGCATATAAGAAAGGGATTATAATTATCATACTTTCAATTCTAATACCTCAGTTATAAATGTGCGACACATTTTTTGATTATTGATAATCTTAAATGCGATGCGACGATGTCACGGGGCAGAGGTTTATCCTTGTTTAATTTAGATCAAAGTCTGGAATTCAGCAAAAAGATTTTGGATTTTGCTGGAATAAAAAAGGAGAGAGATTGATTATGAAAAAAGTTTTGACATACGGCACGTTCGACTTATTGCATTACGGTCATATTAATATTTTGCAAAGAGCGAAAGCAATGGGAGATTATTTGGTAGTAGGGCTGTCCACCGACGAGTTTAATTCGCTCAAGGGAAAAAAATGTTATTTTTCTTTTGATGAAAGAAAAAAATGTTGGAGGCGCTGAGATGCGTTGATTTGGTAATTCCCGAAAATTGCTGGGAGCAAAAGAGCGAAGACGTCAAAGAATTCAAGATTGACACGTTTGTCATGGGCGACGATTGGAGGGGAAAGTTTGATTTTCTCCAAGATTTGTGCGAAGTCGTCTATTTGCCTAGAACGCCCGAAATTTCGACGACTCAAATAAAACAGGATATTGCCACCAATAAAAAATAGCTTTTATTTAGCGTAAAGAAAATTATAAAGGAGAAATATAATGGATAAATTGTTAAGCGTTATCATACCCGTTCACAACAGTCAAGACACAATCGACCGATGCGTTGAGAGCGTGCTCAATCAGACGTATTCTAATATTGAGGTAATTCTGGTTGAGAACGGGTCTACGGATTCAACGTATCAGAAGTGTATTGAATGGCAGAATCGCGACGGCAGAATTAAAGTTGCGATTTCCGATAAAGGGGTTTCCAAGGCGAGAAATTTAGGTTTGAATATGGCAGAGGGCGATTATTTTGCATTTGTCGATTCGGATGACTATCTCGACGTTGAGACTTATGAAAAATGTTTTGACGCAATCGTTTCCGGCGATGAGGACATGGTCTATTTTGAGACTAATAGCGTCTTCGGGGGGGGGGGCATATCGTCTCGTTGAATGAAAAAAATATCGACGATTTAGTTTATAATAAAAATATAAAATACTTCTTTTGCAACGGCAATGAATCGATAAGAGGCGGCGTCATAAGAAGTATTTTTTTATCGGAAAAATTCAAAGACGTGAGATTCAACGAACGTATGTGTTTTAGCGAAGACCTATTGTTTCATTTGGAATGTTTGAATAAGTCGGAAAAGCGAGTGCTTTTGCACAAGCCGTTTTATTATAACGTAAATAACTATGACAAACCGCATGCTTTTGCGATTAAATATTACAATAGAGAAAACTTTCTCGGCGTAAGAAAGATTCTTTTGGAAAGTCAATCCGATATGCTGATTGCCAATTTAGGAATAGATGTGTTTGAGGCTATTAAGTTCGGAGATTTAATTTTTTATATTAATTCCATAATAGTAAATGAAAAAAAGTACGTTAAAAAAATCAAAGAATTTTTGAGCGATCCTTTTTGGCGGCAAGCGTACAATAGAAAAAATTATAAATTATATTGCAAACATATTAATTACAATAGCGGCAAATCTTATAGGATTCAAGCGTTTCTGATAGTGCATAAGATGTATAGACTGTATTCTTTGGCTATGAAAGTATATGAGCGAAAATTCAAATAATCTTACGAGTCTTTATTTGGGGTGCGATAAAATTGTAAATTTTTGTGTCAACTGACTAAAATTTACGAAATTAATATAAACAAAAATTTTTTAATTGTTATATTATTAACTATTGACACATATTTTACATTGTGCTATATTAATATCAAGCAAAGTTTTTGCGTAGCGCAATTACTTGGCAAAAAACTTTTTTGGAGGGGCTATGAAAAGTAAAGTTACAGCCGGAGTTCTTGCATTGTTGCTCGGCGCATGGGGTGTTCACAAATTCTATCTCGGCAAGGTTGGTATGGGTATTCTCTATATCTTGTTCTGCTGGACCGGAATTCCGTCAATCATCGCTTTGATTGAAGGAATTATGTATTTGGTATCCGATGACGAAACTTTCCAGGTTAAGTACTGCGGTATGCCGCCGAAGTCTCAATCTGACGAAAGCACAAAAGACGATAGCGATATTAAGATCGACTAATCGTTCATATCAATAAGTTCTTAAGAAATTCTATTGATTAAAAAAAGGCAGAGTGATCTGCCGTTTTTTTATGTCTACCGTAGTTTTATTTAATTAATGTTATAAATCGTTTATTTAACGTATATGATTTTTATCTCTATGCTTTTTAATATTAATAAGCATCTTCGGCTATGCTTAGAATGACTTGACTTAAAAATTGGCGAGCATCGATCTGTTGTCCTGAGCCTAATAGAGCGTCGTTGCTAATATGACGTTGTCTATACTAATAAATATGGACAAAACGGCATAATATGGACAAAATGAAAGAAATCATATTGCCAAATTACTGCTGTGAATTTGATAAAATTGTAAAAATTTAGTGATAAAGCATATTTTATTATTCTCAAATATTAATATTTTATAAATCAGGTGGCATATAATATTTATGGAAAAATCGGTAGAAATTTGTTATTTATATATTGACTTTGCGTGTTTTTCGATAGTATAATATGAGTATAAAATATACTTACACGCGCATAAGAGGCTTTATGATAGTTACAGGTAGTGAATTGCTCAAAGATTGCAGACGCGGCGGATATGCTGTGCCGGCGTTTAACGTAGACAATTTGGAGAGTGTTTTGGGCGTGCTGGGCGCAATAGAGAAACTTTCGTTGCCCGCAATAATTCAGACGATTCCGAGGACGCTTAAATACGGCGGAATAGGGTCTTATTCTGCGTTGGTAAGGGCAAATTACAAAGGCGGAGCGGATATCTCCATACATCTTGACCATGGCGGAGATTTGGACGTGTGCAAGAAATGTATTGACGAAGGATACACGTCCGTGATGATAGACGGCTCGGCGTTGCCTTTTGATAAAAACGTGGAGATTACTCGGCAGGCTGTTGAACTTGCTCACAGGCACGGAGTCAGCGTCGAGGCGGAGCTTGGCGCAATAGGCGGCAAGGAAGAAACGGAATCGCAGATCAAGTATACCGAGGTGAACGAGGCGGTCGAATTTGTCAAACTGACAGGCGCGGACAGTCTGGCAATAGGCGTAGGCACGGCTCACGGCGTGTATAAAGGAGAGCCGCATATAGCAATAAGCAGAATTAAAGAAATCGCCGACGCGGTCGATATCCCTTTGGTGCTTCACGGCGCAAGCGGGCTGTCCGACAGCGTTATCAAAGAGTGCATTAAGGCGGGTATAAGCAAAATTAACTTTGCCACGCATTTGCGGCAGGCGTTTACGCAAGGTCTTAGAGAAGGGCTGGCAAGCGCAGACGCTACTTTCGATCCGAAGACGTACCTGCCATATGCGATCAAAGCCGTGCAGGAAGCCGCCGAGGGAATAATAAAACTCTGTCGCGCCCAGGCATAACTTAAACGTAAGATATTAATCTAATCAAGTATATTCGATTACAACTATAAACGAGGTGAACATGCAATACGTTGATTTTTCTCAAAACAGAAAATTTGATTTGATAGCAATAGGCAGGATCGCTATTGATTTTAATCCGTTGGATTATTTCAAGCCCCTTTCACAAAGTCAGCAATACAGAAAGTATCTCGGCGGTTCTCCCGCAAACGTAGCGGTAGGTCTTGCAAGATTAGGCAAGAAGGTCGGCTTTATAGGCAAGGTATCGGACGATCAGTTCGGAGATTACGTCACGCAATTTTTTGCCAACGAGGGTATTGACGTATCGCGCGTTACAAGAGCTCTCAACGGAGAAAAGCTGGGCTTGACGTTTACCGAAATTTTATCTCCTACGGAGAGCAGTATCCTAATGTACAGAGACGGCATTGCCGATTTGACTTTGTCGCCCGCGGACGTAGACGAAGAATATATTGCGAGCGCAAAGGCGATTCTTATTTCCGGCACGGCGCTAGCTCAAAGTCCTTCGAGGGAGGCGTGCCTCAAAGCTATGCAACTTGCCGAAAAAAACAATACGAGAATTATATTCGATATAGATTATCGCGCATATAATTGGAAGAGCGCCGATGAAATCGCCGTATATTATACTGCGGTGGCAGAGCACGCCGACATAATAATGGGGTCCCGCGAGGAATATGATTTGACTCAAGCGATATTTGCGCCGAACTTCGACGACGATAAAACGGCAAAATATTGGTTTGGCAAACGCGCGAAGATCGTCATCATCAAACACGGCAAGCAGGGCAGTACCGCGCATACTTGCGACGGACAGAAATATAATATCAAATCCTTCCCCGTTAAGGCATTTAAGTCTTTCGGCGGCGGAGACGGATACGGTTCGGCGTTTTTGTACGGACTTTTTGAAGGAAAAGAAATTATCGACTGTCTTGAACTCGGATCTGCTTCGGCGTCAATGCTTGTTTCGGCGCACGGCTGTTCGGAATTTATGCCGACCGTTGAGGAATTAGAGAAATTTATTAAAGACGAAAAACAAGAATTCGGAGATATGATTGCCAGAGGTTGACGCAATCGTAAACAAATATAGGCGGTATGAAATATGGCTTTTAATTATCCAAAATTTAATAAACGCGGCGTAAAAACGCTTGCGAAAATGGACGGCAAAAACAAGGATATGCTTATGGATATCCTCGTTGTCAAAATCGCAAAAGGCGAAAGCGTTAGCTACGAAGAAAAAGATAAGGAAATGTGCGTGCTCCTCACCGAAGGTTCGGTGGAGATGAGATGCGGAGAACTTGTCGGCAGAGGCGAGCGGAGCGACGTATACGGAGATTTGCCCGTAACAATGCACGTGTGCAAGGGAAACGCGCTTACCGTCACTGCTTTGGAAGACAGCGAAATAATATATCTAGCTACTACCAACGACAGAATATTCTCCGCGAAATTTTATGATAAAAGCGACGTTATCAGGACAGTGTCCTGCGAGGGGCTTTGGGAAAACACCGCGGTCAGGGACGTTAACACGGTGTTCGATTATTCCAATGCGCCGTATTCCAATTTGGTAGTGGGAGAAGTCATCGCCCGTCAGGGCAGATGGTGGAGTTATCTGCCTCATTCGCATCCGCAGCCCGAAGTATATTATTACAAAATGCCCGCGCCCGAGGCATTTGGAGCGTGTTTTATAGGAGAATTTGAACCGCATACGATAATAGACGGAAGTGTGGGCTGTTTCCCGGGAGGAAAAACTCACGTTCAGGTCACCGCGCCGGGATATCCTATGTACTGCTGTTGGATGATAAGACATCTTGACGGCAATCCTTGGGATAAGACAAGAATAGTCGACGAAAGATACGAGTATTGGGAAAAATAACGCTTAAAGCGGAGCAATAAGCAAAATGTATTGAGATAAGGAGCGTAAATTAATGATAAAAACAGAGAGAATGAGCGTAGGCGAAGCGATCGTCAGGTTTCTTGACAATCAATACGTCAGTTTTGACGGCGAGGTCAACAAACTCGTCGAGGGAGTTTTTACGATATTCGGACACGGCTGCGTGTTGGGAATAGGCGAAGCTCTCTCTATGGGCGAACATTCGCTCAAGGTCTATCAAGGCAAGAACGAACAGGGCATGGCTCACGTTGCCATTGCATATGCAAAACAGAACAACAGGCGCAAGATTATGCCGTGCGTATCTTCTATCGGACCGGGCGCGGCTAATATGGTCACTGCCGCGGGAACGGCGACCGCCAACAATATACCGCTGTTACTGTTTGTGGGAGACACGTTTGCGTCGCGGCAACCCGATCCGGTATTGCAGCAGATAGAGCAACTGTACAATCCCACAATCACGACTAACGACGCTTTTAAGGCGGTTACCAGATATTTTGACAGAATCACACGTCCGGAAACTGTGATGAGCTGTATGCTTAACGCAATAAGAGTATTGCTCGATCCGGCGCATACGGGAGCGGTTGCGATCGCATTGCCTCAGGACGTGCAGGGGGAATGTTATGATTTTCCCGAAGAGTTTTTCAAGAAAAGAGTGACGAAAATCGTGCGTCGCACGCCTACTACCGAAGAATTGCAGGGGCTTGCCAACGAGATAAAGAATAGCAAGAAACCTCTTGTGATAGTAGGCGGAGGAGTAAGATACAGCGAAGCGGGCAAGAGCGTGGCAAAGTTCTGTGAGAAGCACAATATACCTTTCTGCGAGACGCAGGCAGGTAAGAGCGCAGTGCGTTCGTCGCATTCGCTGAATCTCGGCGGAATAGGCGTCACTGGCAACAGCGCTGCGAATTATATTGCAGGCGAGAGCGATCTGATATTCGCCATAGGCACGAGATTTACGGATTTTACTACCGCGTCAAAATCGTTGTATGCGGATAAACAGGTGATTACGCTCAACGCGTCGGATTTTCATGCGTCCAAACTTGACGCGATAAAGGCGATTGGCGACGCAAAGGCGGGACTTATCGCGCTCGACGCTTTGCTCGACGCCTATAAGAGCGAATATACTTCGGAGATATTGCAAGCCAAAGCCGATTGGGAAATGGAAATGCAAAGACTTACCAACATAGACGTAGAAGAAGATTATAAGCCGGAGATAGATACATATATGCACGACGCCGTATCGAATTATATTGCTCAGCACGGCGGAGCGATGGCGCAGACAAAGGCTATAGGCGTGATAAGAGAATGTATCCCCGAAGACTCTATTGTCGTCGGCTCTGCAGGAAGTCTCCCGGGCGATTTGCAGAGAATGTGGACGAGCGAAAGCAAGGACAGTTACAATATGGAATACGGATATTCCTGCATGGGATATGAGATAGCGGGATGTCTTGGCAGTAAGATCGCCTGCCCCGACAAAGAAGTCTACGCAATGGTCGGCGACGGCAGCTATTTGATGTTGCACAGCGAGATGGTGACGGCTGTGCAAGAAGGAATAAAAATGAACGTGTTGCTTTTCGACAATTCGTCCTTTGGATGTATCAATAATCTGCAAATGGAACAGGGCGTGGACAGTCTGTGCACGGAGATGCGTTACCGCGACGGAGATAAGCCGATAAGAGAGGGAAAATTTTTGAATATAGATTACGCTATGTGCGCAAGAGGATACGGTTTTGTTACGTATACGGTTCGCAACGAGGACGAATTGCGCGCGGCGCTTGCCGACAGCCTGCGTCAAAGCGTTTCCACGCTTATCGACATCAAGGTTCTGCCAAAATCCATGACGCACGGATACGACGGTTGGTGGCACGTGGGATGCAGCGCCAATCCGCGAAGCGAAAGAGGCAAAAAGGCGTATGAAAATAAAAAGCGTATGCTGGAAAAAGCAAGAAGATATTAATAAGGTGATATTATGGATAGATCGAAGATAAAACTGGGCATTGCGCCGATCGCGTGGACCAACGACGATATGCCCGACCTTGGCGCAGAGAATACTTTCGAGCAATGCGTGAGCGAAATGGCTCTCGCAGGTTTCGAGGGGTGCGAAATAGGAAATAAATATCCCTCCGATCCCGAAGTTTTGAAAAAGGCATTGGAATTGAGAGGACTGCGTATTGCCAATCAGTGGTTTTCTTCTTTCGTGCTGACGAAGCCGATGGAAGAAGTCGAGCGGCAGTTCGTTGCGCAGTGCAGATTTCTCAAAGCTATGGGCGCCGACAGAATAGGCGCGTCGGAGCAGAGTTATAGCATTCAGGGACAGATTGATACGCCCGTATTCGATTGCAAATACATAATGAGCGGCAAAGAGTGGGATATATTTGCAAAAGGCATGAATAGATTGGGCGAAATAGCCGACGCTATGGGAATCAAACTCGTATATCATCATCACATGGGCACGGTAGTGCAGACTGCCGAAGAGATTGACAGAATGATGGATATGACCGATAAAGACAGATTCTCGTTGCTGTTTGACAGCGGTCACCTCGCATATTGCGCGCAGGATTACAACGCGGTGTTGAAAAAACATATCGGCAGAGTTAAGCACGTTCATCTCAAAGACGTAAGAAAGACCGTGGTTGAGCAGGTGAGAGAGAATAAGATGTCTTTCCTGCAGGGCGTCAGAGCAGGCGCGTTTACCGTGCCGGGCGACGGATGCATAGATTTCACGCCTATATTCGATACGCTTGACGCGGGCGGATACGAGGGATGGATGATAGTCGAGGCGGAGCAGGATCCGTCCAAGGCAAATCCTCTCGAATATGCTATCAAAGCAAGAAAATATATAGCCGATAAGGCGAAAATATAAAACAGTTTCAGATAAAGGAGAAATATATAATGGCAGTAAAGACACTTGGATATTTCACGAATAATCAGTTTGTGCAGTCGACTACGGACAAGTATTATCCCGTATTCAATCCCTCGACTGGAGAGCAGATTGCGCAGATGCCCCGCTGTACTACGGCGGAAGTCAGCAAGGTAATCGACAACGCGCATGAAGCGTATAAAAAATGGTCGAGAGTACCGGTCATCAAAAGAGTTCAGATATTGTATAAAGTAAGGGATTTGCTCATAGAGCATATGGACGAGCTTGTCGAGCTTTGCGCGAGAGAACACGGTAAGAATTGGGAAGAGAGCAAGGGCGATATACTCAAGGCAAAAGAGGGTACGGAACTCGCATGTTCCATGCCGTCGCTTTTGCAGGGCGAATCGCTTATGGACGCGTCGAGCGGTTACGACACCGTGCTTTACCGCGAATCTATGGGCGTATTCGTAGGTATCGCTCCGTTTAATTTCCCCGCAATGATACCGATGGGTTGGATGGCTCCCGTATGTATTGCGTGCGGCAACTCTATCGTGCTCAAAGTAGCAGGCGCTACGCCTATGACTTCGTTGAGAATCGCCGAACTTTACAGAGAGGCGGGACTTCCCGACGGAGTGCTCAATATCGTCAGTTGCGATCGCAACGACACGCAGGAACTTATCTCCAATCAAAAAGTCGTCGGTATCACGTTTGTAGGTTCTACGACCGTAGGAAGATATATTTACGAGACCGCGGCAAAGTACGGTAAGAGAGTGCAGTGTCTGTGCGAGGCAAAAAACCATGCGCTCGTGCTTGAAGACGCGGCTCTTGATCGAACCGCGGCGGGGATTATCAACGCGACTTACGGTTGCGCGGGAGAGAGATGCATGGCTTTGCCCGTCGTCGTAGCGCAGGAAAGCATTGCCGACCGGCTCGTCGAAAAGCTCGTTGCTTTGGCAAAGAAGATCAAAGTCGGTCCGGCTTATGACAAGACGACCAATCTAGGTCCCGTATACAGCGCCGAACACAAAAAGAGTGTCGAGGAGTGGATAAAAAAGGGTATCGACGAAGGAGCCAAACTCGTGCTTGACGGCAGAAACGTCAAAGTTGACGGATTTGAAAAGGGATTCTATCTCGGACCTACTATATTAGATAACGTTACTCCGCAAATGAGCGTGGGACAGAGAGAAATTTTCGGACCAGTGCTCTGCGTTAAGAGAGTCAAGAATTTCGAGGAAGGTCTTGCCGTTATGAACGCCAATCCGTTTGCCAACGGTTCGGTAATCTATACTCAGAACGGTTATTATGCAAGAGAGTTCGTGCGTAATACCGACGGCGGTATGGTAGGCGTTAACGTGGGCATCCCCGTTCCCGTAGGAGTATTCTCCTTTACGGGACATAAGTATTCTTTCTTCGGCGATCTCCACTGTTTGGGACGCGACAGCTTCAAATTCTATACGGACAGCAAGACCGTTACTACGCATTGGTTTGACGAGCACGAAGCCAAGTCTACCAAGGTTTCTACGTGGGACGGCACAATTTAATTGTTTTTCGGCTCGCATTCAACGCGGTGTGCGATACTGTCGGTATAAGCTGCCGCGATTGAACTCGGGAAAAATATTTCAATCCGTCAATATACGGAAATAAGGTAAATCAAAGGGGTATGATATGATTAATATAGGAATTATCGGCGCGGGAAGAATAGGTAAGGTTCACTGCGAATCCATTATGCGCTACGTTAAGGGAGCGACGGTCAAGACTGTCGCGGATCCGTTTATGAACGATGAGACGCAGAAGTGGCTCGAAACTATGGGCGTAGAGAAGACGACCAAGGATTATAAAGAAATTCTGTCGGATAAGAGCATTGACGCGGTGCTTATATGTTCGTCAACGGATACGCACGCTCCTATTTCGATAGAAGCTATCAAGGCGGGAAAACACGTTTTTTGCGAAAAGCCCGTCGATCACGATATTGCCAAGATCAACGAAGTCAAGAAGGCGTTGGAGGCAAGCGACGTTAAGTATCAGGTTGGTTTCAACCGGAGATTCGATCACAATTTCGCCGCTGTCCGCGAAGCGGTATTGCAAGGCAAAATAGGCGCGCTCAACGTGTTGAAAATTTGTTCCAGAGATCCTGCAGCTCCTCCCGTGTCTTACATAAAAGTCAGCGGCGGTATTTTCTTGGATATGACAATCCACGATTTTGATATGGTCAGATTTATTTCGGGAGAAGAAGTCGAGAGCGTGTTCGCTATGGGCGGCGTTATGGTCGATAAGGCGATAGGCGACGCGGGCGATATCGATACTGCGGTCATTACGCTCAGATTGAAGAGCGGCGCTTTGGCGGTCATAGATAATTGCCGCCGCGCGTCTTACGGCTATGACCAAAGAGCTGAGGCGTTCGGCGAGCTTGGTCAGGTGGCAATTTCCAACGATTGCGCTTCCAATGCGGTTGTTTCCAATGCCGACGGCGTAACCGCCGAGAAACCTCTGCTATTCTTCTTGGAAAGATATATGCAGGCATACGTCAACGAGATCAGTCAGTTTATAGACTGTATCGTCAATAATAAGCAGGTGCCCGTAAGCATAGAAGACGGATTGCAAGCAGTCGTAATAGGTATGGCCGCCAAAAAGTCTTTGCAAGAAGGCAGACCGGTTGCGTTGAGCGAAATACTATAATATAAATTTAATCTTCAAATTAATATGCGAAAATATTTTACGGCTTCCCATACGGGGAGCCGTAACGTTTGTTTAAGCGAAATCCGCTTATTTGATTAGATTGGGGGAATTTCGTTTACTCGACCTCTAATTGTTCCGAAAAAATACGGGCGAATCTAGAAATTCCAACACGGTCATTTCAAATCCTTTGGCTAACATATACACGGTGCTCAAAGTGACGGTTTTGTTTCTTCCGTTCATAATACATTGCATACTTCCGTGTTGGATACCCGAAAGCTGTTCTAGCTTATATTGCGAAATATTTCGCTCTTTAAGCAATTCGGCAATGCGTTTTGCCACTGCGTCGTTTACTGTCACGGCGTCGATCTCCTATGTAGTTTTGCCTACTTAAATTTTAATGCGTAGAACGATTAAATATGCGAAGGCAAATATACATATATTATTTACTTATACAGTTAAATCTGTATTAAAATTTATAGTCTTTTATCGTTATGGGAGCAAATAAGGTCGCGCAGCTTTTATTATCAGATATTTGTTTTGGAATATAAATTTTGGTCAAAATTTTACTCAAATTACAGATTTTGGAAAATTTTACAAAGATTTTACATTTATGTCAGTTCAAACGCTTGCTGTTTTTTCTCTATTAATGTAATATTCTTTGTGCTTGCGCCGTATGGGGTGAAGCGGGAGGTTACCTCTATATAGAGGAGAACTTTCGCGGACAAGTGTCCGACAATCGGGCGACTAACGTATAAAGGCTGACTGCTGGCCTTTTTATAATCGGCAAGAGCGGAACGCACGGAAGTGTTTAATAAAATAAGTTAGGTAAAAGGAGAACAACAATGGCAGGACAAACAATCAGAATCAGATTAAGAGCTTACGATCACAACCTTATCGACCTTGCGTCGGATAAGATCGTCGAGACGGCAAAGAGAAGCGGCGTGCAGGTTTCGGGACCTATTCCGCTCCCTACGGAGAAGGAAATCGTTACGATTATCAGAGCCGTTCACAAGTATAAGGACAGCAGAGAACAATTCGAGCTGAGAACTCATAAGAGACTTATCGATATCGTCAATCCCACAAGCAAGGCTGTGGACGCTCTTATGAAATTGGATTTGCCGGCGGGCGTTGATATTCAGATCAAACTGTAACGCGCGGCAAAGCATCAAATCAATTCAGTCAAATAAAAACCGCGTCGACAAGCGGTTTTGCGAAATAAAAAAGGAGGATGAACTTTATCTATGAATAAAGCAATCATTGGAAGAAAGTTAGCAATGAGTCAGATTTTTGCGCCGGACGGTACGGTCATACCCGTGACAATCGTGCTTGCGGGACCGTGTCCTATCGTGCAAAAGAAAACCCTTGATAACGACGGCTACGAGGCGCTGCAAATCGCCTTTGGCGACATCAAAGAAAAGAACGTCAACAAGCCGGTAAAGGGTCATTACAAAAAAGCGGGTGTTACACCGAGAAGAGTGCTCAGAGAGTTCAGAACGGAAGTAGCTTCTTTCGAACTCGGACAGGAACTCAAATGCGATCAGTTCGCAGAAGGTTCTTTGGTCGACGTAAGCGGAACCTCTAAAGGTCACGGATTTACTGGCGCGGTTAAGAGATGGAATCATCACTGCGGACCGATGGCGCACGGCTCGGGATATCACAGAGGCGTAGGTTCTATGGGCGCTTGTTCGACTCCTTCGAGAGTATTTAAGAACAAGAAGATGTCCGGACATTGGGGTAACGAAAAAGTTACCGTCAAGAATCTCACGGTGGCAAAAGTCGATGCCGAGCGTAATCTCCTCTTTATTAAGGGCGCTATTCCGGGAGCAAAGGGCAACATCGTTGTCGTAAAGCAAAACGGTTAAAGGAGTGAGCAGAAATGAAAGTCAATATATTAGATATACAAGCTAAGAAAGTAGGCGAGCTCGAGCTCAACGAAGGAGTATTCGGCGTAGAATACAACGAACCGCTCATCCACCAGGTAGTGGTAGCTCAGTTGGCTAACAGAAGACAGGGTACCAAATGCACTTTGACCCGTACGGAAGTCAGAGGCGGAGGCAAGAAGCCTTGGAGACAGAAAGGCACGGGACGCGCAAGACAGGGTAGTATCCGTTCTCCGCAATGGACGGGCGGCGGCGTAGTATTCGCTCCAAAGCCCAGAGATTTTTCTCAGAAAATCAACAAGAAGATGAAGACTGCGGCTACACTTTCCGCTTTGAGCGCAAAGGTAAGCGACAACGATTTCATCGTGTTGGATAAACTTCAGCTTGAAGAAGGCAAGACCAAATATATCGCTCAGATGCTCAAAGCATTCGAGATACAGTCCAAAGTATTGCTCGTTGTGGCAAACGACGACGAAGCCGTTAAGAGAGCGTGCGCTAACATTCAGAACGTTACTCTTATCAACGCGGATCTTTTGAACGTATATGATTTGGCTGCCAACGCGAAGTGCATATTCACCGTAGACGCAGTGAATAAAATCCAGGAGGTATATGCGTAATGAATAAATATGATATTATTATATCCCCTATCCTTACGGAAAAGAGTTATGACGGCATCGCCGTAAAGAAGTATACCTTCAAAGTAGCGTGCGACGCTACCAAGACTCAGATAAAGGTGGCTGTCGAAGATATCTTCGGCGTTAAGGTAGCAAAAGTCAACACTGTCAACGTAAACGGCAAGAAGAAGAGAATGGGAAGAAGCGAAGGCATGACTTCCGCTTACAAGAAAGCAGTCGTTACGCTGACCGAGGACAGCAAGACAATCGAGTTCTTCGAGAGTCTGGCATAATAGGAGGAACGAATAATGGCTATTAAGAGATATAAACCAACTTCTCCTGCGCGTCGTTTTATGACCGTGTCCGCATTCACCGAGATAACCACGACGGTACCGGAAAAAAGTTTGCTTCAATCGCTTAAAAAGAGCGGCGGAAGAAACTCCTCGGGTAAAATAACCGTCAGACACATCGGCGGCGGCAACAGAAGAAAATACAGAATAATTGATTTCAAGCGCAATAAGGACAATATTCCTGCAAAGGTTGCTTCTATCGAATACGATCCCAACCGCAGCGCAAACATAGCGCTCCTCTGTTATGCAGACGGCGAGAAGAGATATATTATCGCTCCGCTCGGATTGCAGAAGGGAGATACGGTTATGAGCGGCGAAAACGCCGATATCAGAACGGGCAATACGCTTCCTCTCGAAAAGATTCCGGTAGGTACCGTAATCCACAATATCGAGATGCATCCCGGCAAAGGCGGTCAAATCGCAAGATCTGCGGGCAACTCCGCTCAGCTGATGGCTAAGGAAGGCAAGTACGCAACTTTGAGACTTCCCAGCGGCGAGATGAGATATCTTCCCATCAAGTGCAGAGCTACGGTCGGTCAGGTCGGAAATATCGAACACGAGATCGTCTCTCTGGGTAAGGCCGGACGTAAGCGCCATATGGGTATTAAGCCTACGGTCAGAGGTGTCGTAATGAACCCATGCGATCACCCGCACGGCGGCGGCGAAGGAAAATCGCCTATCGGTATGCCCAGTCCTGTAACTCCTTGGGGTAAACCTGCTTTGGGTTACAAGACCAGAAAGAAGAACAAGAGCAATAAGTTCATCATCAAGCGTGTGAACTAGGAGGACTGAGGAAAATGAGTAGATCGGTAAAGAAAGGACCTTTCGTTGAAGAGAGACTTATAAAAAGAATTATCGCAATGAACGAAGCCAATGAAAAGAAGGTTGTCAAGACTTGGTCGAGAGCATCCACAATCTTCCCGGAAATGGTTGGACACACGATTGCCGTACACGACGGCAGAAAGCACGTACCCGTATACGTGACCGAGGATATGGTCGGATGCAAGCTCGGCGAGTTTGCCCCCACAAGGACGTTCAAGGGCCACGCAGGCGAGAAGACGACAGGCAAGAGATAGGAGGCGTAAAATGGCAAAGAGAATCAGAGAAAAGGCTGAACTTCGTAAGACTAACGCTGACAAGCGTCCGAGCGCTACAGCTAAATACGTCAGAATTTCTCCCGATAAGGTAAGAATCGTTCTCGACGTAATCAGAGGTAAGAACTATACGGAAGCTTTGGCAATATTGAAATTTACACGCAAGGCTGCTTGCGAGCCGCTCATAAAATTGTTGAATTCCGCGGCGGCAAACGCTGAGAATAATCTGAATATGAGCAAAAACGAGCTCTATGTGGCAGAGTGCTATGCCAATGCAGGTCCGATACTCAAACGTATCAGAGCAAGAGCAAAAGGCAGCGCAGCAAGAATCAACAAGCGTACGAGCCACATCACCATCATTCTTGATGAGGCTAAATAAGGAAGGAGGTATAGAAATATGGGACAGAAAGTTAGTCCGCACGGACTGAGAGTCGGCGTTATTAAAGAGTGGAACGCGCAATGGTATGCCGATAAGAAGAATTTCTCTAAGAATCTTGTAGAAGACCATAAGATAAGAACTTACTTGAAAAAGCAATATTATCAGTGCTCGATCTCCAAGATAACCATCAGCAGAATACTCTCTTCGGCGAACGATATAGTTATCGTTACGATTTATACCTCTAAGCCGGGCATTATGATAGGTAAAGCAGGCGCAGGCGTAGAGCAAATCAAGAAGGAAGTAATGAAACTCGCTCCCAAGAAGAGCGTAAGCATCAATATCATGGAAGTCAAGAGACCCGATACGGACGCGCAGTTGATCGCGGAAAATATTGCCGCTCAGCTCGAAAAGCGTACCGCATTCCGCCGCGCAATGAAAGGTTGCATCTCCAAAGCTATGAAGAGCGGCGTCAAAGGTATCAAGACTCAGGTGTCCGGTCGTCTTGACGGCGCGGAAATCGCAAGGTCGGAAAACTATCACGAGGGATCCATTCCTCTTCAGACTTTGAGAGCGGATATCGACTACGGCACGGCAGAAGCTCACACCACGTTCGGAATTATCGGCGTTAAGGTATGGGTATATAAGGGCGAAGTGCTCGGAAAGACCAAAGACAATAAGGAAGGAGGTAACGCGTAATGTTAATGCCTAAGAGAGTAAAAAGACGTCGCGTACATCGCGGCAGATTGACGGGACAGGCTAACAAGGGCAACAAGGTTGCATACGGCGAATACGGACTCGTAGCGCTCGAGCCGAGCTGGATTACCTCCAACCAAATAGAGGCTGCCCGTATAGCGATGACACGTTATATAAAGAGAGGCGGTAAAGTATGGATAAACATATTCCCGCACAAGCCTATCACTAAAAAGCCCGCCGAGACCAGAATGGGTAGCGGTAAAGGTAGCGTAGAATATTGGGTTGCCGTGGTTAAGCCCGGTCGCGTAATGTTCGAGATGGCAGGAGTTAACGAAGAAGTGGCTCGCGAAGCGCTCAGACTCGCGTCTCACAAATTGCCTGTAAAGTGCAAGTTCGTAAAGAGAGAAGAGGTGATTGAAGATGAAAGCAAGTAATTTTTTCGAAATGACAAACGAAGAGCTCAACAACAAGCTCAATTCGTTGAAAGAAGACCTTTTCAAGCTACGTTTTAAGCACAAGGCAGGTCAGCTTGAAAATGCAAATCAGCTCGCAATCTGCAAGAAAGATATCGCAAGAGTTAAGACGATAATCCGTCAGAGAGAACTCGGTATCTCCGCAGAACCCACGAAAGCTGTAAAGAAAACCGCAAAGAAGTCTAAATAAGGAGGATATCGAACATGGAAGACAGAAATCTCAGAAAATCCAGAGTCGGAGTAGTAGTAAGCGATAAGATGGATAAGACAGTCGTAATTGCTATCAAAGAGCGTGTTAAACATCCTCTTTACGGAAAGATTGTCAACAGAACCAAGACGTTCAAAGCTCACGATGAGCAAAACGAATGCGGCGTAGGCGATACCGTTCGTGTCGTCGAAACAAGACCGCTCTCTAAGGAAAAGCGTTGGAGAGTCGTCGAGATCGTCGAAAAGGCTAAATAAGGAGGACCGCGAAAATGATACAACCGGAGACAAGATTAAACGTTGCGGACAATTCGGGCGCAAAGGAAATCAAATGTATTAGAGTAATGGGCGGTTCGTTCCGCAGAAGCGGAAATATCGGCGACGTAATAGTCGCTGCCGTTCAGACGGCTACGCCCGGCGGCGCCGTTAAGAAAGGCGACGTCGTTAAGGCGGTTATCGTAAGAACCAAGAAAGGTATCAGAAGAACCGACGGATCGCATATCAGATTTGACGACAACGCAGCCGTTATAATCGACAACCAGAAACAACCCAGAGGCACGCGTATCTTTGGACCAATCGCCAGAGAGCTGAGAGAAAAAGATTATATGAAGATCATTTCTCTTGCCCCTGAGGTAATTTAACGGAGGTAGACCAATATGAGTATGAATGTTAAAAAGGGCGATGCGGTCAAGATAATCGCAGGCTCTGATAAGGGTAAGACCGGTCAGGTTCTGGCAGTTGATACCAAGTCCCAGAGAGTAGTTCTTAAAGGCGACGGATTGAAGACCGTTAAGTGTTTTGTCAAACCGCGCAGCGCTCAGGAAAAGGGCGGCATCATCGAAAGAGAAGCGTCTATCAACGTATCCAACGTAATGGTACTTTGCCCGAGCTGCAACGCCGCTACGAGAGTGGCTCACAGCTTTACGGTAGACGACAACGGCAAGAAGACGAAGAGCCGCGTCTGCAAGAAGTGCGGAGCGTCATTGGACGTTAAGGCTGCAAAGGCTGCTAAGACCGCTAAAAAAGCCGCTCCGAAAAAGACGGCTACAAAGGCTAAAAAGACCGCTACCGCGGAAGAAAATTAATGGAGGATGACGACTGTGGAAAACAGAGAATACAGAATGCTCGAATACTATAAATCAACAGTAGTTCCTGCATTGATTAAAAAATTCAATTATAAGAACGTCAACGAAGTTCCCAAGCTCGAGAAAGTTGTGCTCAATATGGGACTCGGCGACGTCAAGGACAACAGCAAGAGCTTGCAGATCGCGATCGAAGAACTTAAGATGATCGCAGGTCAAGCACCTGCAGAATGTAAAGCAAAGAAGAGCGTTGCTAACTTCAAAGTAAGAGAAGGTATGGTCATCGGCGCAAAGGTTACTCTTCGCGGAAAGAAAATGTACGACTTCATGGATAAACTCGTGTCTGTCGCGCTTCCTCGAGTAAGAGACTTCAAAGGCGTGCCCAACGATTCTTTTGACGGACGCGGCAACTATGCAATGGGCGTTAAGGAACAAATCATCTTTCCGGAAATTCAATACGACAAGGTTGAGAAGGTCAGAGGATTTGACGTTATCGTCGTAACGACGGCAAAAACAGACGAAGAGGCTAAGGAGCTTTTGACTCTCCTCGGTATGCCTTTTGTGAAATAAGGAGAAATAGAAAATGGCTAAGAAAGCAATGATTAACAAGCAGCAAAAGACTCCAAAGTACTCCACAAGAGCATACACAAGATGCCAGATTTGTGGAAGACCGCACGCAGTATTAAGAAAGTACGGAATTTGCAGAATTTGCTTCAGAGAACTCGCATACAAGGGCGAGATCCCCGGAGTAAAGAAGGCAAGTTGGTAATAGGAGGATATTTACTATGATGATAACTGACCCAATCGCAGATATGCTTACCCGTATCCGTAACGGTTTGGTAGCTAAGCACGACAGCGTGCAGATGCCAAGTTCTAAGATGAAGAAGGCTATCGCCGAAATTCTTACGGAAGAAGGCTACATCAACGGCTACGAAGTGGTAGAAGGCGAAGTTCAAAGTGTTATGAAGGTAAATTTGAAGTACGGACCTAACAATGAAAAGGTCATTTCCGGAATCAAGCGCATCTCTAAGCCCGGTCTCAGAGTTTATGCAAATTCCGAAAATCTTCCTGTCGTACTCAACGGTTTGGGAATTGCTATAATTTCCACGTCCAAGGGAGTAATGACAGATAAGAAAGCTCGCGCAGCGCACATCGGCGGCGAAGTGCTCGCTTACGTGTGGTAATAGGGAGGTAACGATATGTCAAGAATTGGAAGACTTCCCGTGGTAATCCCCCAAGGCGTGGAAGTGAGCGTTTCTCCTGAAAATTTGGTTACCGTTAAGGGCGCAAAGGGAACTTTGACGCTGAAGGTAAACGAAATTATCAAGGTCAATATAGAAGCAAACGAAGTTAAGGTGACAAGACCCAACGACGAAAAGAACGTCAAAGCTATGCACGGTCTTTACAGAAAGCTTATCGCCAATATGGTCGAGGGTGTGTCCAAAGGATTTGAAAAGTCGCTGATACTCAACGGTGTAGGTTATAAGGCGGCTAAGCAGGGCAAGAAGCTCGTTCTCAACGTCGGATATTCGCATCCTGTTGAAATCGAAGAGATTGCCGGCATAACTTACGAGTGTCCGTCGGTTACCGAAGTTGTAGTCAAGGGTATCGATAAGGAATTGGTCGGTCAGATGGCTGCCAACATCAGAAAAGTTCGCAATCCGGATCCTTACCACGTTTACGGTATTCGTTACAAAGACGAAGTTATCGTACGTAAAGAAGGCAAGACGGGTAAGAAATAAGGAGTGAGTTAATATGATTAGTAAGATTGATAAGAATGCCATCAGGCAAAAAAGACATCAAAGAGTAAGAACTAAAATCAGCGGCACTGCCGAGAGACCTCGCTTCAACGTTTACAGAAGTACGAACAATATCAACGTGCAGATAATCGACGATATCAAAGGCGCAACGCTCGTATCCTGCTCGACTCTCGATAAAGATATCGCGGCTCAGATCAAAGAGATGACCAAGTCGGAAGCGGCTGCGGTCGTAGGCAAGGCAGTCGCAGAGAAAGCTTTGAAAGCAGGAATCACCGAAGTCGTGTTCGACAGAGGCGGATATCTGTATACAGGACGCGTTAAGAGCGTGGCGGACGGCGCAAGAGAAGCCGGACTTAAATTCTAAGGAGGTACGGTGAAAATGGCTAGAGAAAAGAGATTTAACAATCAGGAAAACGATTTGCTCAACAAGCTTATTTGCGTCAACCGCGTTACTAAGGTCGTTAAGGGCGGTAAGAATATGAAATTCGCCGCGCTTATCGTAGTAGGCGACGGACAGGGTTCCATAGGTCTTGGTATGGGTAAGGCGGGCGAAGTTCCCGAGGCTATCCGCAAGGCTACCGCAGAGGCAAAGCGCAGCATGATCAAGGTCGCAATGATGGATACGACCGTTCCCCACGAGGCAATCGGCAACTTCGGCAGCTCCAAGGTTATCATCAAACCGGCAAGCGAAGGTACCGGCGTTATCGCGGGCGGTCCCGTACGTGCGGTGCTTGAATGCGCAGGTATCAAGGACGTAAGAACGAAGTCTATGGGCAGCAACAACAAGATCAACTGTGTTAAGGCAACTTTTGACGGACTTGCTCAAATGAAGACGGCTGAACAGATCGCCGCTTTGAGAGGCAAGAGCGTCGAAGAAATAAAGGGCTGATAGGAGGCGACTTATGGAAAAGATTAAAGTTACGCTCGTAAAGAGCACGATAGGTTGCTCGCAAAAGCAAAAAGATACGGTTAAGGCTCTCGGTCTCAAAAAGATTGGCAGCAGTAACGTTATTACGTCTAACGCATGTTCCGAGGGTATGCTCAAAGTCGTATCTCATCTCGTAATGATCGAACAAGCGTAAGGAGGAGTATAAGATGAAATTAAATAATATGGCTCCGGCTCCCGGCGCAAAAACAGAATCCAAGAGACTCGGCAGAGGTATAGGCTCCGGTCTCGGCAAGACTTCCGGAAAGGGTCACAAGGGTCAATGGGCTCGTAGCGGCGGCGGAGTCAGACCGGGATTTGAAGGCGGTCAGATGCCTCTCGTGAGAAGAATTCCTAAGAGAGGATTCAACAACGTATATAAAAAAGAGTATTCTATCGTCAACGTAAGTTCGCTCGAGCAGTTTGACGAGGGAACGGTAATAACGGCAGAACTTCTTTTGGAGAAGGGTGTTCTTAGTAAAATTGAACCGTATGGATTGAAGATCCTCGGTAACGGTACGTTAACTAAAAAGCTTGAAGTTAAAGCAAACAAATTTACTAAGTCAGCTGCTCAAATAATCGAACAAGCAGGTGGCAAAGCAGAGGTGCTATAATGTGGCAAACTATTAAAAACGCATTTAGCGATAAAAGCATCAGAGGCAAGATGTTCGCAACCTTCGGAATTCTTTTGGCGTTCCGTATAGGTTGCTGGATACCTCTTCCAGGAATTTCTGTAGACTTTTACAGCACGCAGTTCGGCGGCGGCGAAGGTACGCAAAATCAGATTTTCCAACTTCTGAGTATGATGAGCGGCGGCTCTATGCAATATCTAACGTTGTTTGCATTGGGAATTTTGCCGTTTATCAACAGCTTTATCATTATGCAGTTGCTCACACTTATCATTCCTCCGCTTGAAAGACTTTCCAAGCAAGGTGATGAGGGGCGTGAAAAAATTACTATGATCACGAGATATGTGGCGATAGCTTTGGCGGTCGTGCAGGCAATCGGTATAGTAGTCGCATACAAAGATTTTATAGATCCTATGTTCGGCGAAAAGAACGGTTGGCTTACGGCGATAATGCTTATAGCGTTGCTCGTGTCGGGAAGTACTGTGGTTATGTGGTTGGGCGAGAGAATTACTCAGCTCGGCATAGGCAACGGAACTTCGTTGATAATATTCAGCGGTATTCTGTCGTCGTTCGGACTTGCTCTTGTCAACACTATTCCGCAGATCAAGGCAGAACCTACCAAGATTTGGAATCTGTTTGGATATTTGATCGTGGTGCTCTTTCTCTTCGCGTTTATCGTATTCGTTGACGGAGGCGAGCGCAAAATAAGAGTCAATTACGCCAAGCAGGTCAAGGGTAATAAAATGTACGGCGGTCAGTCGACGTTTATTCCCATCAAGGTCAACAGTTCCGGCGTTATGCCTATCATTTTCGCGTCTTCGTTTATGACGATACCGATGATGATATTCCAATTCGTAGGTACGGATTCTCAAGCATATATGAATTATATGATTTATTGCTACCCGGGCAACAGCACGTCGCAGTGGCAATGGGTAGGCTGGGTATTCTATTACCTCATTATGTTGGGACTGATAATATTCTTTGCATATTTCTATGCTCAGATTCAGTTCAATCCGCAGGACGTGGCGAGAAATCTTCAACAGTACGGCGGAACGATACAAGGTATCAGAGGCGGTAAGCCGACGAGCGACTTCCTTGCGAGAATCAACAACAGAATAGTTTTGTTCGGCGCCTTGTTCCTTGGATTTATAGCGATAGTACCTACCGCGATATTCCAAGTAATCGGACTGGGGCTGGGAATCAACAACGCAATATCCGCTACGGGTATGTTGATTGCGGTAAGCGTCGCGTTGGAATTCAACAAGCAGTTGGAAGGACAGCTCATGATGAAGCATTACAAGGGCTTCCTGAAATAATAAAGAGGTTTTGTATGTACTTGGTATTTTTGGGCGCGCCCGGCGCAGGCAAAGGGACGCAGGCGACAAGAGTATGCGAGAAGTATAATATTCCTCACATCTCCACGGGAGATATTCTGAGGGCAAACATAAAAGCAGGCACTCCTTTGGGTGTGGAGGCAAAAGGCTATATCGACAAAGGACTGCTTGTGCCTGACGAAGTTGTGATCGGACTTGTCAAAGACAGGCTCGCACAGGAGGACTGCAAGCAAGGTTTTTTGCTAGACGGTTTTCCCAGAACGCTTGAACAAGCCAAGGCGCTTAACGGTTTTGCCCGTATAACCAATGCCGTAAATATCGAGGTCGACGAGGAACTCGTCGTCAAAAGAATAGCGGGGCGCAGAATGTGCAAATGCGGAGAGAGCTATCATATATCGTGGTATAACTCGGATGTATGCGCAAAATGCGGCAGCAAACTCTATCAGAGAGACGACGACAAAGAGCAAACCGTCAAAGCAAGACTCGACGTGTATAAAAAGCAAACCGCTCCGCTTATCGAATATTACGCTCAAACGGGCGTACTGTCAAATGTGGACGGAGCGCAAGAAATGCAAAAAGTCTTCGAAGATATCGTGAGGGTAATCGATGATAACGATTAAGACGCCCGCCGAGATAGATCTGATGAGAAAGGCTAATCAAATTGTAAGAGATACGCTTAATCTTATCGGAGACAGCATCAAAGAGGGGATGACGACAAAACAGTTGGACAGGCTGGCATACGATTATATTGTCAAATGCGGAGCTAAACCTTCTTTTCTCGGATATAACGGATTTCCCGCTTCTATATGCACATCCGTCAACGAACAGGTTGTGCACGGCATACCGTCGGAAAAAGTCATAATCAAAGACGGAGACATTGTCAGCGTGGATTGCGGCAGTATTTATAAAGGCTACAACGGCGACGCGGCAAGGACTTATCTTATAGGCAACGTCGGCGAGGATGCGAGAAAACTCGTTGAGATAACTCAACAGTCTTTTTTCGAGGGAGTTAAGATACTGCGCGAAGGAGTCAGGCTGGGCGATTTGGGACACGCTATTCAGAGTTTTGCCGAAAGTCACGGCTACGGAGTTGTAAGAGCGCTCGTAGGTCACGGCATCGGCAGAGATATGCACGAGGATCCCGAAGTGCCCAATTACGGCAGAGCAGGACACGGAATGCGTCTGAGGAAGAATATGACCATCGCCATAGAACCCATGATTAATATGGGTACGCACGACGTCTATATGCTCGACGACGGATGGACTGTGGTAACGGCGGACAATTTGCCGTCGGCGCATTATGAAAATACGGTATTGATTACCGAAGACGGGGCGGAGATACTTTCGCTGTGAGGTATGCAATGGCAATAGGCGTGGGAGACGTGGTTCAATCGAAGTCCGGACACGACGCGAAAAAGTATTTTGTCGTCATAGCGACGCTCAACGAATCGTACGTGCTGATTGCAGACGGTAAAACGCGAGGAGTCGACAGCCCCAAACAGAAAAATGTCAGACATCTCAGATTGGTGGAAAGCGCTACCGATAATCAGCGCTCTCAAACCGTCGACGATAAGAGTATCGCGCTCAGGATCAAAAAATTGTCCGATATCGAATAGGAGGTAAATATGTCCAAAGAAGACGTAATCGAAGCTGAAGGAAAGGTAATCGAAGTATTGCCCAACACCAATTTTAGAGTAGAGTTGTCGAACGGACACGTAATAGTTGCGTATCTGTCGGGAAAATTGAGAAAAAATTACATCAAGATTCTCGAAGGCGACGCAGTCAAAGTAGAATTAAGCCCATACGACCTTACAAAAGGCAGAATTGTATGGCGTAATAAGAACTAACGGAGGATTATAACAATGAAAGTTAGACCATCAGTAAAGCCTATGTGCGATAAATGCAAGGTTATCAAGAGAAACGGAGCGGTCATGATCATCTGCTCCAAATATAAAAAGCATAAGCAAAGACAAGGCTGATTATATATCAGACCTGGAATTTATAAGTAACGTGCAATGAAGGGTTATGGAAAATCCATAATTCCTTTATTTGCGTAAAAAAACGTGAAAAAGTGTATAATAACGCTTGCGAAACTTATTAAATCGTGTTATAATACACAAGCTATAATGACATTAATCGTTGGGGAGCGGCTAATAGGTTGTTTCATTCCGAACACAACAGACAATCTAACTTCTCATAGCGTTTAATAATATAATAACATTAACTTATTAAATTATTGGAGGTATTTTCATGGCTCGTATTAGTGGCGTTGATTTGCCAAATGAGAAAAGAGTAGAAATCGGTCTTACCTATATTTACGGTATCGGTAGAGTGACTTCCAACAAAATTCTCGCTGATACAGGTATAAATCCTGACACAAGAGTCAGAGATTTGACTGATGAAGAAGTAAACAAGATACGTGAATATATCGACCGCAACAATATTATGGTTGAGGGCGATTTGAAGCGCGATATCAAGATGAACATTAAGAGATTGCAAGAGATTGGCTGCTACCGCGGTGTAAGACACCGTAAGGGATTGCCGGTTCGCGGTCAAAGCACGAAGCAAAATGCTCGTACCAGAAAAGGTCCGAAAAAGACCGTAAGCCGTAAGAAGAAATAAGGAGGGTTAAGATATGGCAGTTGCTAAGAAAGTTACAAAGAAACGTACTGTAAACAAGCGTCGCGGCGAGAACGGATGCGCTCATATCCACGCCTCTTTCAACAACACGATAGTTACCATTACCGACACGCAGGGTAATGCGATCAGTTGGTCCAGCGCAGGTAAGCTCCAACTCAGAGGCAGCAAGAAATCCACTCCGTTTGCAGCTCAGATCGTCAGCGAAGACGCAGGTAAAGTAGCATACGACAGCGGTTTGAGAAACGTTGAAGTATACGTTAAGGGACCGGGCAGCGGTAGAGAATCCGCTATCAGAGCTCTTCAAAACGTGGGATTGAACGTTACGCTCATCAAAGACGTATCGCCTATTCCGCACAACGGTTGCCGCCCGCCAAAGCGCAGAAGACTGTAATAAGGAGGTAGAAACATATGGCTAGATATACAGGACCCGATTGCCGTCAATGCAGACGCGAGGGCGAAAAATTATTTTTGAAAGGCGAGAAATGCTATTCCGAAAAGTGTCCTTTCGTAAAAAACAGCACTCCTCCGGGACAGCACGGAGCGGCGCGTAAAAAGAACAGCGAATACGCAACTCAGTTGAGAGAAAAGCAGAAGACCAAGAGAATCTACGGACTTTGCGAGAAGCAATTCAGAGGATATTATGACAAAGCCGAAAGAATGAGAGGCATTACCGGTGAGAACATGCTTATCCTTTTGGAAAGACGTCTCGACAACACCGTATACCGTTTGGGACTCGCTTCGTCGAGATCTATGGCAAGACAGATTGTCGCTCACGGTTTAATCACCGTTAACGGCAAAAGCGTAAATATTCCGTCCTTCCTTGTGAAGAAAGGCGACGTAATAGGCGTCAAAGAAAACAAAGCCGACAAAAAGGTATTCAGCGGAATCAAGGAGGCTAAGACGCTCAATCTTCCAAAGTGGTTGACTTTTGACAACGCTACGATGACGGGCAACGTAATCGCACTGCCTGAGAGAGCAGACGTCGAGCAGAAGATTGAAGAGCACATGATCGTCGAGTTGTATTCTAAGTAATACGATTTGAACGTGTGCCACATCATTGAACAAGGAGGCTTACAATGATAGAGATTCAAAAACCAAATATCAATAGAGAAGACCTTGATGCAGGCAAAAGAACCAAATATGAAGTAGAACCTTTGGAAAGAGGTTTCGGTACGACTCTCGGCAACAGCTTGAGAAGAATACTTTTGGGATCTTTGCCGGGAGCCGCTCCTGTCGGTATCAGAATCAACGGAGTTCAGCACGAGTTTACTGCAATTGCCGGCATCAAAGAAGACGTAACCGACATAATTCTCAATATCAAAGGACTTGCAGTAAAAGCGCATACCGACGATAAGAATTTCAAACAGCTTTGCACAATCAATAAATATACTCCGGGTATCGTTACGGCAGCTGATATTTCTCACAGCGACGATATCGAAATACTCAATCCCGAGCTTGAAATATGCACTCTCGACGAGGGCGCAAGCATCGAAATGGAGATTTATATAGGCGTTGGCAGAGGATACGTCGGCGCAAGCGAGAATAAGGACGAGGAGCAGGGCATCGGATATATACCCGTTGATTCCATCTTCACTCCCGTTATCGCGGCAAGTTATCAAGTGGAGAGCACCAGAAAGGGACAGGATATTAACTATGACAAACTCACGGTTGACGTGACCACGAACGGTACCGCTTCTCCTAACGAAGTAATAAGTTTGGCAGCCAAAATTATGAACGATCACCTCGGAATTTTCGTTAAGCTCGTTGATAATATGGCAGACAGAGAGATCCTCATCAGCCAGGACAACGAGTCGCAGGCTAAGATTTACGAGACTGTGATAGAGGATTTGGATTTGTCCGTAAGATCTTACAATTGCCTTAGAAGGGCGGGTATCAATACCGTTAAGGATCTTATAGAAAAGACTGAAGACGATATGCTTAAAGTGAGAAATCTCGGTAAGAAATCGCTCGAAGAAGTCATGAAGAAAATCGACGACCTTGGTCTTAAACTCAAAGACAAGGACGAATAATTGGGAGGTAGAGACAAATGGCAAGAAAGTTGGGTAGAACAGCCGAAGAAAGAATGGCCATAATCAGAAATCAAGCCTCAGAACTATTGTGGTATGGTTCCATCGAGACCACGGTTGACAGAGCAAAAGAGGTTAGAAGCTATGCAGAGAGTATGTTGACTCTTGCAATAAATACTTATAGCGATACCGTTAAAGTTACTAAGACGGTAAAGAACGAAAAGGGCGATAAAGTCGAAAAAGAATTTATCAACGACGGTCCTAAGAAGTTGGCTGCAAGAAGAAAACTTATGGCAAGTCTCAGAGATTTGCAAGAGATTAAAGCGGAAGGCGAGAGCAAGAGTGCCTATAAGGAAAGAACCAAAGACGTCAATCATCCGCTTATCGAAAGAATTTTCAGAGAGCATGCGGTTTTCTATGCGGATCGCGCGGAGAAACTCGGTCAGAGAGGCGGCTATACCCGTATCATCAGACTCGGTCAGAGAAGAGGCGACGGCGCAGAAATGGCAAAACTCGAGCTTGTTAGAAATACCGAGAAGAAGTAACGGAGAGCTTGAATCAGAATTAAGGGAACGTTCCAAACGGACGTTCCTTTTTTTGCTTTAATTCAACAAAATTTTGTTAAGCTATTTCTTTTTTTGCGCGCGTATGATATAATGATAATATGAAAAAAATTAAGCCATTGTTAGGATTTTTAGTATGTATCGTTTACGGGTTGTTGGCGATCACGGTAGTAGTGCCTATGATAGTTACTGCCTGCATTTGCAAATTCGCTTTCGGCAGGAGAGTCGAGAGAGCCAGGAAATATCAGACGACCGACGATTTCCCCAATCTCAAGAGTTATCCCGTTAAATTTATAAGCGGGAAGAACAAACTCGACGCATATTTTGTCGTGGATAAAGACGTGACTCAATACAAAGCTGTCATGATTATGGTTCACGGCATAGGTTGCAGCAGAGCAAGCTACGTCAACAGATACGATTATTTTGCCAAAAAAGGCTATATAGTCTTTGCATACGACAGCACCGGCACTTGCGAGAGCGAGGGCAAGGGGTTGCGCGGATTGCCGCAGACTCAGGTGGATTTTGAGCGCGCGATAGAATA
Organism: uncultured Clostridia bacterium; assembly: GCA_947246685.1. Lineage (GTDB taxonomy): Bacteria > Bacillota > Clostridia > Christensenellales > UBA3700 > RACS-045. The sequence goes on from CAMXSN010000002.1 coordinate 91,278, forward strand.
CGTGAGCGGCATAGAGGAATTAAAAGGCTATAAGCTATTTGCTTACGGACACAGTTGGGGCGGTTACGGCACTGCGTCGGAGCTCAATTCCCCCGTCGCACAGAAACTTGACGCCGTTGCGACTTTGGGCGGCTTCAACGACATATGGAGTTGCGCAAAATATCAACTGGGCAAATACGTCACAGGCGCGATAGTTCTTGCCAAGCCTTGGCTTTATCTATATTATATTATGATTTACGGCAAGAGAGCGGTATATACGGGTATCAAGGGCGTCAACGCTTATAACAAGCCTGTTTTAGTAATGCATTCCAAAGATGATTTGACGGTCAAATTTAGGGATTCTGTCGCTGTACATCAGGATGAAAACACCAATCCGCAAGCGGAATTCGTGATATACGAAGACAGAGGTCATACTCTTTCGCGTCCGCCGGAAATCGAAAGATATATCCAAAAATTACATTACGGCAAAAAGATTCCGCTCAAATTGGGCAAGGGTAACGTATTCGAGTACAATCTTAACTGTTGGTACGAATTGTGCGATACCGAAACCGTCTATATAATCGACAACGACTTTATGGACAGTGTCAACGCGTTTTTTGAGAAACAATTAGACAATACCGAACAGGTTGCTTGATATGTTGGTATTTCTCAAGAAATACACAGATTTGACAGTTGCCAAGAAAGCTATTCTCAATGAATATTCCGCTAGGTCAGGCAAGGTTTGCGCTATCGAGTATTCGGAAAGCGGCAAACCGTACGTTATCGCAGACGGACAGCAATGCTCGTGCGTGTCAATAAGTCATACGGACGGCGTACTCGCGATGGCGTTTTCGCAGCGGGAAGTGGGCGTGGATATTGAGAGAGCTGACAGAAAGATAAAAATCAAGCAATGTCCCGATATCGAGAGTTGGACAAGGATAGAGGCGTATTGCAAGATGCTCGGCGTCGGACTGTCCAAAAGTATGCTGACGTCGCCGATTCCCGATAAGGGAACGTCTACGCGCAGAGTGGGCGAATACGTTATGAGCGTGTGCTCTGAGGACGAAAGCGTAGAAATCGTCACTTTGATTGACAATATCTGTGAGGAATGATATAATCTTTAAGTAACAAACTCACAGTCAAATACGGAGGTTCTTTATTTATGGTACTTGAAAAGTTGAGTAAAATCGTGTCCGACCAACTTGGTATGGAGCAAAGCAAAATTACTATGCAGACTTCGTTGAAAGAAGATTTGCTTGCCGATTCTCTTGACATCGTCGAGATAATTATGGCAATCGAAGAGCAATTCGATATTCAGGTAGACGACGATGACGCGCTTGCATTTAAGACTATCGCTGACGTAGTAAATTATATCGAATCAAAATCTTAAACGGAACGCGGTATCGCTACCGCAATTAAGAGTTGACGATTGAAATAAAAAGAGTATCCTTGACGGGATACTCTTTTTGTATTTATTTTGCTTAATTTAGATATTCTTTATAATCAAGTCGGTGATTTCTCTTGTTCCCAGCACTTCGCGTCCCTCTTCGCGCAGGTCTGCCGTTCTTGCGCCGCCGTTGAGAGTTTTTTCGACGGCATTCTCAATCGCGTCTCCTTCTTCCATTAGATTGAAAGCATATTTGAGCATCATAGCGGCAGAAAGTATCGTCGCTATCGGGTTGGCGATATTTTTTCCTGCTATAGTAGGCGCGGAGCCGTGTATGGGTTCGTACAGTCCTCTTGTAGTTTCGTTGATAGACGCGGAGGGGAGTATTCCTATACTGCCTACGCATTGCGACGCAAGATCAGAGAGTATGTCTCCGAAGAGATTGCCTGTGACTACGACGTCGAATTGCGACGGCTCTCTGACGAGTTGCATAGCCATGTTATCTACGAGCACGTCTTCAAGCGTCACGTCGGGATAATCTTCGTGAATTTCGTGTACGACTTTTCTCCACACGCCCGACGTCTTGAGCACGTTGGCTTTGTCTACGGAAGAAACTTTACCGCGTCTTTTCTGCGCAAGTTCAAAAGCCGTGCGGCATATGCGTTCGATTTCCAATTCGCCGTAAGCCATTACGTCGTAGCCTTCTCTGCCCATTTTTCCGTCGCGTATGCCTTTCTCTCCGAAATATATTCCGCCTATAAGTTCTCTGACTACCATTATATCTATGTGCTTAGGATTTTTGAGAGGGCACACGTTTGCCAATGCGTCGAACATCTTTGCAGGACGGAGGTTAGCGTATAGTTCCATTGCTTTTCTCACGCCGAGCAACGCTCTTTCGGGTCTCAGTTCGTAGGGCAGGTTGTCGTATTGCGGACCGCCTACAGCTCCTAGCAATACGCTGTCGCTTGCCAAGCAGACGTCGAGACTTTCTTTGGGAAGAGGTTCGCCGTATTTATCGTAAGCGCAGCCTCCGCATATGCTTTCCGTAAAGTTGAATTTGTGATTGTATCTTTCGCCGATTTTGGTCAGCACGTTCATAGCCGAAGAAGTAACTTCGGGACCTATGCCGTCGCCTTTGATTACGGCAATGTTAAATGTGCTCATATAAACTCCTTAAATCTTTTTTTCCTTGATCGCATTGATCAATCCGCCGCATTCGATAATATTCTGAATGAATTTGGGGAAAGGCTGCGCCTGATACGTTTTGTTTGCCGTTATATTCGTTATCACGCCCGTATCAACGTCAACGCTGACTTCATCGCCTTGATTTATGTCGTCGACAGCTTGAGGACATTCGAGAATATACAGTCCTATATTTAGCGCGTTGCGATAAAAAATTCTTGCAAAAGATTTTGCGATAACTATGGATACGCCGCAGCCTTTGATCGCTATCGGAGCGTGTTCTCTAGATGAGCCGCATCCGAAATTTTTGCCTGCGACCATTATATCGCCCTCTTTGACTTGCGAATAAAATTCGGGATTGGTATATTCCATGCAGTGCTTTGCAAGTTCTTTAGCGTCGAACGTCGACAGATACGTTGCCGGCACGATTACGTCGGTATCTATGTCGTCGCCGAATTTATATACTTTGCCTTTAATCATAATTAACCTCCAATTTGCTTTCGCAAGTAAGTTTGCCTGCGATTGCGCTGGCCATAGCAGTTGCGGGGGAGGCGAGATAAATATAGCTGTCTTTTGCTCCCATTCTGCCGATAAAATTACGGTTGGTCGTAGTCACGGCGACTTCGCCGCTCGCAAGTATTCCCATATGTCCGCCTAGGCAGGGACCGCACGTCGGAGTAGAGACTATTGCTCCGCCTTGTATAAACGTCTTGATATATCCTTTTTCCATCGCTTCGAGATAAATCTTGTTGGTCGCAGGGATTACGATAACGCGCACGTTGGGATTGACTTTTTTACCTTCCAACACTCTTGCCGCGTCTGCCAGATCCGACAGTCTTCCGTTGGTGCAAGATCCTATTATTACCTGATCTATCGCGATGTCTTCTTTGATATCTTCTACTGCTTTGGTATTCGACGGAAGATGCGGGAAAGCGACCGTCGGTTTGATTTTCGACAGGTCTATATCAATTATTTGCTCGTAAGCGCAGTCGTCTCCCGCGCTCATTTTCTCAAATTCTGTTCCGCAAGTCTCTTTGACGTACGCTTGCGTCGCGTCGTCAATGGGGAATACGCCGTTTTTAGCGCCGCATTCTATAGCCATGTTGCATATTGTAAATCTATCGTCCATAGTCAAGTACGTTACGCCTTCGCCTGCAAATTCTATTGATTTATACAGAGCGCCGTCCACGCCTATCATTCCTATGATATGCAGAATAACGTCTTTTCCCGAGATATATCTGCTTGGTTTGCCGATCAAATTAAATTTAATGGCCGAAGGCACTTTAAGCCATACTTTGCCGGAGAGCATAATTCCTGCAATATCCGTGCTGCCCACTCCGGTAGAAAACGCGCCTAGAGCGCCGTACGTGCACGTGTGAGAATCCGCTCCTATTACTACCGACCAAGGTTTTGCAATTCCTTTTTCAGGCAGCAGAGCGTGTTCTATGCCCATTGAACCCACGTCGAAGAAATTCTTCACGCCTTCTTTTCTTGCAAAAGCCCTCACGCATTTGCATTGTTCGGCAGACTTGATATCGCGGTTGGGAGTAAAGTGATCTAGCACAAAAGTAACTTTGTCCGCGTCATAGAGCTTGCCCCCGCTTTTGTTGAATACGTCTATCGCGACAGGCGCGGTAACGTCGTTGGAAAGCGCCGTGTCCACTTCTACCAGCGTAAGCGTGCCGGGCGAAAGTTTGACTGCGGCCTCGTCGTAAGAGACAGAGAGTTTTTTAGCTAATATCTGTTGAGTCATCGTCAATTTCATAGCCGTATCTCCTTAAAATAAATTACAGATATTATTATAAATATAATGCGCGCAAAAGTCAACCGTAGGAAAACATATACCAAGACGAGTAAATTAAATTATCAAAAAAACTGCCCGAGACTATCGGACAGCCTTTGATATTAAATACAGTGGCAATCAGTTTTTTGCCGTCAGCTTTCGCTTTCTTACCACGAGCAGAATCGTTACCGTCAACGCAAGCGCTACAACGACCGCAGGTACGGTTATCGCAAGCGCAAGCTGCCATGAGGTAAGTCCGCTCGGTTTGACGTTTACCGTTTTGACGTAGGCGGTTTTGCCTTCGTATATAATAGTAGTCCAAGGGTTTTTCTTGTCGTATTTAGCTTTGAGATATACTTGGCTGCCTTCGGCAAGTTCGGTTACCACGGCGCTTTGTTCATCAGGCAGAGAATATATCTTGACGTATTCTCCCAGCTTGGGCGAGGTCAATTTAACTGATTTTGACAGGACGGGAGCGTGCAGAGCGGTAAACGGAGATAAGGAAAGTTCTTTTACGTATCCGTATTGAAGATTGTTCTCCCCGTCGATATATCCCACTTTATACCATCCCCATTTATAATCGCCGTCCTGAGCCACGTTGTCTACCACTATCAGCTGAGTATAAATAGATTCATACGAAATCACAGAATTTGCCTTGTCGTCTATAGGGTATTTATATATAGGGGTGTTGGCGTGCAGCGGCTGAGCGTACATACCTATCGGATTATCTTTGACGGCAGGGCAGTAAGTCATTGACGTTGATTTGCGTATATATCCCAATATTACTTTGGATTCGGCGTCGTCGTAATAATATACGTAATAGAAAGAATCCACTTCGTTGAGCACCAGTATATATGCGTTTGTGGGCAAGGACGTAAGCACTTGCAGATGCCTTGGCGAGGAATATACGGTTGCGCTTGCGCCCGTCTTATATGCTTTGAGCACGTCATAGACTTCGGGATGGGTGTATACGGTCGTGTCGAAAGAACTGTAATAATTGAGCGTTCCGTCGACGTATTCATAGATATTGACGGAATTGAGATTGGATTTTATATAAACGTAATTTACGTTTCTCGATTTATCGATAGTCGACGTGAGTTTGCTGTCGGCATTGGTGCTGCCTGTTAGTACGGATTTAATTTCGTTGGAGCCTGCGGAATATTCCGACACTTCGTCATTATCTAGCAGGAGAAGTCTTTCGCCTGATATGGTCAATTCGGTGAATTCTCCTTCTCTTTTCAGATAATCGTCCAAAGTCTCTTCGTATAGATTCTGTTTGGTGATCTCATACAAATTGCCGTCGATGATACAGTACAGTTTGTCAGAAATACAGAAATCCGTCGCCGCTGCAAAAAGTCCGTTGAAAGAAACGTATTTAGGCTCGACGTGTTCGGTATCGTGAATGTCAAAAGACAACACGGTATGTTTGTTCATCGCATAGAAATTGCCGTGTTCGTCGGCGTACAAAGCCAACGGCGCGTCGTTGGCAAAATTTTGATTAGTATAGGAAATCTTTTGTATTGATTTTCCGTCGTACTGATACGCAAACAGCATATGCGTATCGCCATATCTGGCAATAGCGACAATATCGGTGCCGTTCATTGCAAGCGAAGTAAATTTGTCGAAATCCGTTTGCTCTTCATATTGTATGACTTTGTTGTCCTTTGCGACGCTGAGAGTTTTGCCTTTGGTATAGGCGAAAATATCCGAATAAGCGGCAAGAAGACTTCCGCCGTCGAGCGATACGGATACGTTGACGTTTTCCGCAAATACCGCGTCTTCGGCAGAAAAGGCCGAAGTCAGCGCAATTGCGCACATACAGCATAAAATCAATATCGGAAGCAATGTTTTCTTTTTCATATTTAGTATTATAGCATACCGCGCGAAAAAATTAAAGCAAAAAATATACGCGCAAAAAATAAATGTGACAAAGAAAGATTGATACCTTGCAAAGTTTGTGCTAAAATATCTTTGAATATAATTCTGAATAAGGTAACAGATGTCAAAAGGAAATTTTTATTACAAAAACAAGAATAGGAAGCGCGGAAGCAATCAGGAATTTCGCAGCGAAAACGAAATTCTTTCTCAAAGTAAAGCTAAGCGCGAGGATCTGCTGAGACCCATAGAAGATCTGCAATTGAGCGAGAATACTTACAATGCTCTCAAAGCGGGCAGGATTGTCAATCTTTCCGATTTGGCGTGCCGTACGTTCAGGCAGATGTATAAGATACAGAATATCGGCAAAAAGAACTGTATCGAGATTTCCAAGGCAATGGCAAAATATTCCGTGACGTTTGCTCCCGAAAAAGAAGAAGACGCAGTTCGCGGGGATGCTCAGCGCAATAACGCGCCCAATGCGCTCGCAAAAGACAGAGACAAAAAGATCAAAGACAGCAGACGCGACGAAGGGAGACGCGAAAACCGCGACGCCAATAAAAATAAAAACAAAGGCGAGAACGCGCATCTCAACGACTATCTTACAAAACTTTATGCAGGTATGTCGCTTTCGGAGATATTGATGGGAAAACGCAGCCGTCCCGCTGTCGAGAAAATCGACAAACCTCAACTGACGGAAAAAAGTCTCGTCAAATTTTGCCGCAAAGGCAAATGGGGCTACAAAGATTGGAAAGGCAACGTTATAGTTCCTCCGCTATATGAAGAGGCGTTTGGATTTTTTGAAGAGAGAGCGTGCGTTGAAAAAGAAGGGAAGTTGGGATATATTGACAGAGAGAATAATCTCGTTATAGATTTCAAATACGACTGCGCAACTTCTTTCAGCGAGGGACTTGCCTCTGTGACGGTAGGTGAAAAAAGCGGATATATCGACGCCGACGGAAATCAGATTGTCGATTTTATATACGATATTGCAACGCCGTTTTCGGGCGGCAAAGCTATCGTGAGAGCGGACGACAGATGGGGAGTTCTCAGCAGAGAAAATCTCAGCGTATTCTGGAGATAGTTTATCGTTGGAATCAATCGGGGACGGGCGGTCCGTCAAATAAAATTACGGAGATATTAAAATGCAGAAACAGAGATTGTTGGAAAACGCTTTATTGGTAATGAACAATGCGCACGCGCCGTATTCGGGATATAAAATCGGTTGCGCGGTAATGGGCGAGAGCGGTAAGATTTACGTAGGTTGCAATATAGAAAACGTCAGTTACGGCGCTACGATTTGCGCCGAGCAGGTTGCCATGGGCACCGCTATCGCGGGTAGCGAACACGGATTTATGGCAATGGCGATCGTTGGATCGGGAGAGAATATGCCGTATCCGTGCGGTATTGTCAGACAGTTTATCAAAGAGTTTTGCAGCGATTTGATAATATACGTATCCAACAGCAAAGGCGACGTGGTAGAGACCAATATCAGCGAGCTTTATCCCGACAGTTTCGATATGAAATAAAAAGTTTGTAAATTTGTTAAGGAGCAATATGGAAAAGAAAAAGTATTATATCACCACGCCGATTTATTATCCAAGCGGCAAGTGGCATATAGGCACGTGCTACACGACGATAATCTGCGACGCATTGGCGAGATTCAAACGTATGCAGGGTTACGACGTGTTTTATTTGACGGGCACCGACGAGCACGGTCAGAAAATACAGAAAGTAGCGGCTTCTTGCGGCGTAGAGGTCAAGTCATATATCGACGGCGTAGTGGACGAATTGAAGAAACTTTGGCAGTTGCTTGATATTTCTTACGACAAATTTATCAGAACTACCGACGCCGATCACGAAAAAGCCGTGCAAAAGATTTTCGACGTACTCTATAAAAAAGGCGATATATATAAGAGCGAATACGAGGGATGGTATTGCACGCCTTGCGAGGCGTTTTGGACAAAGACTCAGCTCGTCGACGGCAAATGTCCCGATTGCGGCAGAGAAGTGGAGCTGACGAAAGAGGAGAGTTATTTCTTCAAACTCAGCAAATATCAGCAAAGAATACAAAAGCTTATCGAAGAAGATAAAGAATTTTTGCAGCCTACTTCCCGACAGAATGAAATGCTCAACAATTTTATCAAACCGGGATTGCAGGATTTGTGCGTATCGCGCACTTCTTTCGATTGGGGCGTAAAGGTTCCTTTCGATCCCAAGCACGTCATATACGTGTGGATCGACGCGCTTACCAACTATATCACTGCGCTCGGTTACGGAAGCGACGACGAGAGTCTGTTTAACAAATATTGGCCCGCCGACGTGCATATGATGGGCAAAGAAATAGTCAGATTTCACTCTATAATCTGGCCCGCGATACTTATGGCTTTGGATTTGCCGTTGCCAAAAAAGGTTTACGGACACGGTTGGCTGATGTTCAACAACGACAAGATGAGCAAGTCAAAAGGCAATATCGTCGATCCGTTTATACTATGCGAGAGATACGGCGTTGACGCTTTGAGATATTATATGCTCAGAGAAGTACCCTTCGGGCAGGATGGGAATTTTACTAACGAGATATTCCTCAAACGCCGCAACAGCGATCTTGCCAACGATCTTGGCAATTTGGTATCGCGCGTTACCGCTATGGTAAGCCAATATTTTGACGGAGTAATTCCCAAGCCTTCGATCAAGCAAGATGTCGATTTGGATCTGATTGATTTGGCGCAAAAGACTTATCCCGAAGCGGCGGCGTATATGGACGAGATGCGCGCTCCCGAAGCATTGGAGAGCATATTCAGATTGATCCAAAGAGCTAATAAATATATTGACGAATGCACGCCGTGGATTCTTGCAAAAAGTCAGGACGGCAGAGAAAGGCTCAAGAGTGTGCTGTATAATCTCTGCGAGACGATAAGGATATCGGCGGTTATTCTTCAACCGTTTCTCACGCAGACTCCCGCCAAAATTTTCACCAAGTTGGGATTGCAAGAGGGCAAGCTGACGTCCTTTGAATCTATCGAAAAATTCGGAGCGGATATAGCCGGATTGAAAGTGGATAAGGGAGAACAGCTTTTTGAGAGAATCGATATAGCAAAGGAATTGAAAGTTATGGATGAGATACTCGAACAACAGAAAAAGATTGCTGCAAAATCGCAAGCTGAGAGCGCCCAAAAAGCTGACAACGTCGTGGACGTTTGCATGATTGGCATAGAAGAATTTGAAAAAGTTGAGCTCAAAATAGGTACGGTTGTCGATTGCAGAAAGGTAGAAAAAGCAGACAAACTGTTGTGCAGTAAAATAGATTTGGGTGAGCGCGAACCGCGTACCGTTGTCAGCGGAATCGCAAAATATTATACGCCCGAAGAAATGATCGGCAAGCAAGTCGTCGTAGTGACTAATCTCAAACCTGTTAAATTGAGAGGTATCGAGTCGCAAGGCATGGTGCTTTGCGCGAGCGACGAGGATGGCAATCTCGCCCTCATTTCGCCGATAAAGTCTATGAAATCGGGCAGCGAGGTCAGATGATAATAGATTCGCATTGTCATCTTAGCGATCCGAGACTGGCAGACCAAATCGGACGTATCCACAATGAATTGAAGTCTTTCGGCATAGAGAGCGTATTCGAAGTGGGTTATGACCTGCAAAGCTCGGCGTCTGCAGTTGAGTTGAGCGAAAAATACGACGATATTTTCGCGATAGTCGGTACGCATCCGCACGATGCAAAAAGCTTTGACGACGACAGCAGAGATTTTTACGTCAAAGCCGCCGCAAAGCCGAAGACCGTCGCAATAGGCGAGATTGGTTTGGATTATTATTACGATCTTTCCCCAAGGCAAATTCAGAAAGAAGTTTTCGCCGCTCAAATAGCGTTGGCGCATGAAGTCGGATTGCCGATAGTCTTGCACGTTCGCGACGCATATAAAGACGCATGCGACGTATTGTCCGCTTGTTCCGATATGCTGACCGACGGAGTGCTGTTGCACTGTTATTCTTCGAGCGCGGAGATGTTAAAACAATTCAATAAATTTGACTGTTATTATGCGCTCGGCGGAGCGATTACTTTCAAAAACGCCAAGAAAGACGACGTAATATCGGCGATACCGGAGGAAAGACTTTTGGTCGAGACGGACTGTCCGTATATGACGCCCGTGCCTTACAGAGGGCAGCCTAACGAACCTAAATACGTCAATATGGTAATTGACAAAATCGCGCAGGTCAGAGGAGTATCGAGAGAGCGTTTAATTGAGATAGTCAATCTCAACACACGAAGACTTTTTACCAAATACGACCGTTAAGAGGAAGAAATGAAAAACACATACGTTTACGTAGTCGACAACAATATATATATCAATCTTACCAACCGTTGCAGCAACCGTTGTGAATTCTGCGTGCGTTATTATGACAAACCGATCTACGGCGATCTTTGGATAAAGGATGAGCCCGACGCTGATACTGTGATTGATATTTTGAGCAAGGATTACGACGTTTCCGCTTTCGGAGAAGTAGTGTTCTGCGGTTACGGCGAGCCTACGTATAGATTCGACGCGATTGAGAAAATAAGCAGTTACGTGCACTCCAAAGGCGGTAAGACGAGGATTAATACCAACGGACAGGCCAACGAAATTTTGGGAGAAGATATTTCCGAGAGAATATCCAAATGCATTGACACGATCAATATATCGCTCAATGCCACCGATGCGAAAAAATACGATAAGATATGTCACAGCGATTACGGAGAGCGCGCGTTCGATATAATGTTGGACTTTGCAAAAAAATGCGTTCGATGCGGCGCTGACGTAGTGTTGAGCGTTGTCGACGTGATAGGCGAGGAAGAAATCGCCAAAGCGCAAACGATTGCCGACGAAGTGGGCGCCAAGCTGAGAGTGAGAACCTTGCTTTGAGCTAGGCAAACCGTTTGGCAAATTAATTATAGAGATATGAGCGATATAAAACGCATTCTTACAGAAAACAATTTTAGATTTAATAAGCAGTTCGGACAAAACTTTATCACGGACACCAATCTTCTTCAAGCTATGGTCAAAGACAGCGGAACGCAGAAGGATGACGTTGTTGTGGAAATAGGTGCCGGCGCGGGTACTCTGACAAGAGAGCTTGCCGCGGCGGCAGGCAGAGTTATTGCTTTTGAGATCGACAGAAATCTCGTTCCCATTCTATCGCAGACGCTCATAGGTCTTGACGATAAAGTCGAAGTCGTTTTTAGAGATATACAAAAGGTCAGCGATGAAGAACTTGACGAAATGCTCGGTGGAAGAAATTATAAAGTCGTAGCTAATTTGCCGTATTATATCACAACTCCTATTATTATGAGGTTTCTCGAAAGACAGAAAAAGCCCGACAGTATCACCGTGATGATTCAGAAAGAGGTTGGGCAAAGGCTTACTTCTCAGGCGGATTGCGGAGATTACGGCGTAATTACGCTATCTATTGCTCTCGAAGGAAAGGCGCGCATCATGCGCGACGTGCCGAGATATATGTTTACTCCTCAGCCCAACGTGGATAGCTGTATCGTGCGCATAGATCTTGACGATGACTATTCTCAAGTTGATAAGCCCAAAGTTAAAAGGATTATCCGTTCGGCTTTTGCGATGCGCAGAAAGACTTTGGTCAACAACCTTGCAAGCGGTTTGGGACTGGCAAAAGATCGGGTAGAGAGCGCGCTTCAAGATATGCAGATTGACGCGCGTATTCGGGGAGAGGCGCTGACAGTCGATCAGTTTATTGCGCTTGCCGATTATTTTGATTAATTTACGACAAATATTTGTCTTTGATTAATTTTTATCTAACATGACTTAGTTAGTTATAATGTGTTAGACGTTTACGTCATTTTTTGCGGCAAAATATTTTTCGCTTTTCATACATATTTACCTGCGCAGCAACATACGTTATTGTGTACGGAGGTAAAGTATGGTTATCTTAAAAAAAATTGTAATAATGACGGAATACGGCAAGAGCGGCTGTTCCGGTATTGTCAAATTTGAAAATTTTGCGGGAAGGACAAGTTGTTTTGTAAGGATTCTCGGTATGAGCGGCAACGGAGTTATTTGCATTAAGTGCGGAGACGACGTCATGTATTGCTCGGATATATTCGAGGGCGAATATCATTTCAATGCGTTGTATGACCTCAACAAAACTATACAGATAGTTGCGCTTAAAGAAGGTTCTATCGTATGCTTAGGCAGTAATAGGGGAAGATTTTCTCCGACTGCGATTATGACGGATATCCATAGATACTTTGCCAATATGCCGTCTGCAACGGTTGAATCCGATCAAGAAATTCAGATGGCGCAAAGTGAATTTTCGGACGAGTCTTTCAAAGATCTGGCAGATAATAACGCTAACATAGTACCTGTCGAGGAAAAACCCGATTTAGATAACGTCGCAGAGACGCAGTCTGTATGTGAGCAGATCGAGGAAATCGCCGCAGAAGAGACGATACAGGAAGTTAAGGCCGAACCGAAAAAAGTAGGTAGAACCAAAAAGGCCGAACCATTTTATAAAAAGATCGAATCCAATATGCAGGAACTGTTTGATAAAAATCAAAAGGATGAGGAACTCACTTTGCTTATGCCCGGCAGCAAATGGGCGCGAGTGCCGATAGAGGGCGACGGATATTACGTCGTCGGCATAATATACAATGATGACGTGCCCGATATCATTTGCTATGGAGTTCCGGATAAGGACGACAGCAATCCTCCGCAAAACAGCAGTGATTGCAGACAATGGATGGAGATAGAAAATGGCGGCAGAGGATATTGGATGATGTATCAGTCGGCTCAGACAGGCGAAACGCTGACTATGCAAATCTGATTAACGTCTCAAATATTAAAAGCGGGCTTGTCCCGCTTTTTTCATATGTTATCAATTTGTTAGATAGCTATAAAATAGCGCGTACTCTGACATTTAGGCAGTCTAATTAATTGGATTAGATATTTTGACTACGCTATCGCTCCGCTCAATATGACAGGACTTTTTAGTTAAGTATCTTAGAAAAGAATAACAAACATCGTTAAACTTGCAAATAAACACTAATGTCATTCTGAGCGAAACGTAGTGAAGTCGAACGGGTCTCAACAATATAAAACATATGGATGAGATGCTGACGCGATTGACGTTAATAGCATAACGTAGCAATCGCTATACCGTCGCTTTGCTCCTTACGACTACGCTCAGAATGACAAAATAAAAGTCAATAAACAAACTTACGATAGTAATAACAATCTTAGTTGAATTGCCAAATGTCCTTTATGTCATATTGAGCGGAGCGACAGCGCAGTCGAAATATCTCAACAGTATTTTATACTGATGAGATTTTTCCACTACGGTCGAAATGACATTTCACAGATATGATCTGTCACCATAAGCAAAACGAAGTAAAGTCGAATGGGTCTCAACCGTTTTATAGAGAGTTTTTATATTTAGTTTTAATTATCATGATTGCTAATTGTCTATAACCTTCTACCACTATTTTTTCTCAAAGCGCAAAATAATACAAAAATGGAAGAAATTTTCAGTGAATAATTACAAAATTCCAAAAAAAGTGTACTTTTCCTGACTGTAAATTTATGTCTTAAATAGGACAAATTATTACATTTTTATACATATTACATTATACTATTTCCCCCTGTCGTTTACAATACTTTTCGGTCAGGAAAAGTACACCTTTCCTGACCGAGGATGAAACGGATATGGAAAAGTTTACCAAAAAAAGGAATATAGTATACGCGTTCATATGCATAATAGCGGTATTATGCTTGACGATGAGTTGCATAACGGCGGTAAGCAGGGAGAATAGATCCGCAGACGCGGCGGTAATATCGTCGTATGCGCAAGTGGCAGGCGGCACGGATTTGTTGTTGGCAGATTATAAGACAAGAGACAACGTTGTATTCAACGGTAAGGTGCTGAGTGACTTATACGAAAAGATATCGGGAAAAGGCAAAGTATACAACGACGTATTAAAGGATTCTAACTCAGCTAAAGCGGGCACCGCGCAGGGTTCTATTCACACAGGTTTGGATTCCAATGATATTCGCGGAAACAACAGTGGGCAGAACGTAGTAGTGACTTTAGGCGGATTGAAATGGTTAGTGACGTCACTGTCGACAGGAACGGACGATAAGGGCAATACTGTGCCTATCGCTACGCTTTGGCTTGTCGACGGACTGTTCAACAGCAAATGGAATACGTGGAGCGCGGATAATTTCACGTACGATTATCCGTCGTCGATGTATTCGTCGAGTTACGTAAGGGCGAGACTTCTCAACGGCGTAGCGTCTGACGGAAGCGAAGCAAAATATATAGGATCGGCAAACGCAAGTACGCTGACTTCGTTGACAAAAGAAGAAAAACAGACGGATTACGCGCTCAATCCTTTTATACTCAACGCTACAGAGAATGCAGACGGAACGAAAGACAGAAGCAATGGAAGTATAACGGATTTTCTTATCAAGCCTAAGCAGGTATCGTATCAACTTACACAAAATATGCGAGAATTGGATACTGCGACAACTAAGAATGGATGGGACAACGGTCAAAACGACGCTTTAGCGGAGATAAATACTGGATGGTATAATAATACTGTAAAGGACATTCAGAACAAGTCTGGTGGAGTGGACGGACAGGGATACTACGCTTGGGGTGAAGACTATATATGGTTGCCTAGCTGGTTAGAAACCGGATGGAATGTTGGTTCGGGATTCAAAGGTTCCAACGGACTATGGAATACTGATATTGCAATGAGAAGCAGCAGTAATATTTCCAGATTGCGATCAGGACATTGCTACGGCGCTCTTAAAGCCTATGGTCTAGAGGCATCGGGCGCATACCATAATTCTGTGGTAGATGCCGCCGAATATTCTGTACGGCCTGCTATACATTTGAATTTAGCTTCTGCAGATGAGAATTCCGCGACATTGGTGAGCGCGCCTATTGCGACGACCAAGGTCTATGACGGCACGGCTCAGGACGTGTCAGATCAAAGTTGGTTTACGGCAATTTTCGCGGATAAGTCAAAGATGCAAGTAAGATATGTGGATAATACGGGAAATCCCTCTTCTGTCGTAGACGTGGGAACGTATACGGTAGAGTTTACAATTAAGGATACGGATAAGTTGCAATGGTCTAACGCACCCGACGTAAGCAAAGGCGAAACGGATTTTGTACGTAAGATCAACTTTACAATAACTCAAAAGCCAATAACGGTAACGGCGATGCTGGGGAGCGATAAACTACCCAAAGCAGAGTTAGCGGATATAAACGAGATTTGCCCTAATGATTCGCCTCCGTCCGAGGATTTCCTATATTTTCAATACACCAGCATAGGCAGTACGGCGCCGTATGATTCGCCTATTATGCCAACGGCAAAGGGAGATTATCGAGCAACGGTAAAGATAAAGAACAGTAATTACAAGACAAAAGAGACGTATTACGTAGACTTCTCAATAAGCGAGAAGAGAGTAGCTATGCCGATTTTTACCAATCCTGGCTTGGATAGCTTGGTATATACCGGAACGATGCAGATGTTGACGTTGTCTACGCTAATAGACGGAGTGGAATACGGGGACTATCTAATCATCGAAAAAGCTAGCGGCGGCGAGAATGCGAATTATGAGTTTGCGGATGACTCGCACAAGACTATTAAAGTAACAAATGCGGGAGAATACGAGCTGGTAATCAAACTTAACCAAGAAGCGGGAGCTTGTCGTTGGTTAGACCAAGCGGATGCAAAAGACAGGAAGTTGAAATTTACCGTAGCTCCCAGAACCATAAATTTGGACGTAACGGACGACAAAGGAAATACGGGTGCGCTCAGCGTAAACGGCGGTAACAAACTCAAAATAATAGCGGAGGCAATGAGCTCTTTTGTTGGTAATGACGGCGGCACAGTCAAGGCGAAATTCTATGCAAAATACGGAGAAGTGAAGATAGCTTTGACCGAAAGCATAACTATACTAGATGACGATACTATGGAAATCGAGTTGGGCACGCATGAATTAACGGGCGGAGCAACTTGGAAATTAGTAGTAGAGTCGGAGAATAACAATTACGAATTTGTTACTGACACGGATATAGAAGTTAAGCAGACGAGCGGTAATACGAAAGTGTCGTGGAGATTGAAGATCGGCGGCGCAGTAAAAGACAGAGTGAGCGCAGAGTTGAGCGACACAGACTTGACGTACGGGAAGACGCTGACGTATGACGGAAAGGAGTATGAGTTTGTATTAACACATCCTGACGAATACGAGATAGATAAGACGTTTGGAACGAATGGATACAAGAATTCAGTAGGGAAGGACGCCGGAAGTTATATAACGGAAGTGCAGCTGAAAGAAAAAGGCACCGGAGATACGATAATCTTCATAATGCGCTGGGAGATTGAGAAGGCAAAATTCGATCTCAGCGCGGTAAAATGGAAGGGCAACGGACAGTTGGAATATGACAAAGTCAACGGCTCCGAAGCCGTGTTGGAGAACGTGCCTGAGGGATTGAAACCCATATATCAAGACAACACGGGACAAAACGTGGGAGACAATATCTATGCAAAGATAATTGAATTCCAATTCGACAGTGCATATCCCGACGTTGCGGACAATTATATCCTGCCCGACGAAACCGATCCGACCACGTATATCGAGGATTCTAGCTCGCCGTTTGAATGGAGCAAGACTTGCTCTATAATCAAGGCGGTCATCAAGACGGGCGGTTGGAAGAATAAGAGCGTAACGGACAGCAACGGAAAAGCGTTTGACGTGTTGGTGTTGAGAGATCCTAGATCCGACGGCGGAATTGTGGAATACGAGTATTACGAGACGGATTCCACGGGCAAGATAATAGATCCGACAAAACCGATAAAAGAGAGCGATCTGGTATGGAGCGGAGAGGAGTCAAAATATTATATAGCCAAGCCTATATTGCAAGACACCAACAACTATGAGTTGGAGAATCCTGAGGCAGTATCTAAGGTATTCCGAATAGGCAAAGACTTGACGAAAGTGCAGGTGAGCCTGGAAAAGAGCGAGATGGAATACAACAGTAATCCCAGACACGCGAAGATAAAGGTAGCGGACGGCAAGCTGCCGACGAATGCGTTTGACGTGACGTATTACGAGGGTTATGCAAAGTTAGCAACCGCGCCGACCAACGTGGGCAAGTACAGAGTGGAGATCAGCATAAAGAACTCGTATATAGACAAGTACCAAATAGACGGCGAGTTTGAATTTGATTATGAGATAGTCAAGGGCAAGATTGATACTACGTGGAATACGCAGTATAAGCCTCCGGTACTCAATCTGAAATACGGACAGATCAAAGGGATAGAGTATGAGATAAGAGACGCAGAAGGGAACGTAATAGCAAACGTGAACGACTTGAAGGTAGGAGAGGAGTACACGATAATAGGAAGGATCAAGGGGGATCAGCAGAACAACTATGAATTTGCGGGAGGAGCGTTGGAGACGCAACCGCAGACGTTTAGTATAGCGGCGGGAGAAACGTTGAGAGATCCCAACAGTCCCAACCATCCAGCATATCCAACGGTAGATCCGGATTTACCGACGGATCCGGAAGATCCTAGCGACCCGACAAAGCCTACGGAACCGGGGAAAGAGGGAGATACAGACTTTGCCAAGGTAGGAGAGTTCGTAAAGAAATGGTGGCAGGTAATAGCTAGCGGAGTAAGTATAGTATTAGCATTCATCTTCTTCGGTAAAGGAATAGGATATGCGAGCAAGCGGAAACAAGCCAAGAGAACTATCGAGAGCAAATACAAGACAGTATATGCAACGGGCTTGTTTGGCTTGACTATGACCAATTGGACAGTAATAGCAAGCGTATTGATGGGCGTAGCTGTACTGGGGCTTGTATTTATGATAATAGAGAAAACGTTATATTCAAAGACGCAGAGAGAACTCGAAGACGCCAAAGACGAATTTGAGCGAAATAAAGAGGACTCTGAAATTCGTCGAAGAGAAGAGGAAGATAGAAGACGCGAAGACGAGAACAGGCGCCGCGACGAAGAGATGAAGATGATGTTTATGCACATGATGGGCGGCGCAGGCGCTAATATGGGCAGCGGCGGCGCGCAAGGAGCGGCGTACACTGTGCAGAGCGGAATAGGAGCGGAAGAGATAAGAGGAATAATATCCGAGACGGTAACGGCGTTACTGCCGGGCGTTCAGCAGTTGTTGCCCCAACAGGCGTCCTCTTCGTTAAGCGACGAAATGATTAAGTATATAGCTGACAGTCTTAAGGAAAATAAAGAAGAAATACGCAAGAACGACGAGACTATAAAGCAGATGATGCGCAATCAAGAAATGCTGATGCACAAGATACTCGAATTATCTGCTCAGAATAACGCGGGGAATACTCAAGTCGTAGAAAAGATAGTCGAGAAACCTGTAGAGAAGATAGTCGAAAAAGAAGTTCGCGTAGAAGTACCTGTGGAAAAGATTGTCGAGAAAGAAGTAATCAAAGAAGTCAAAGTCGAGGTGCCCGTCGAAAAGATTGTAGAGAAAGTGGTGGAGAAAGCAGTACCGGTAGCGGCAGCTCCCAAAGCCAAGAAAGAAGTAGCTCCTAGACTTACTCTTGACGAAGCGTATGAGAAATTGAGTAAGCAACAGAAGAAGTTCTTTGACGGATTGAGAGAATACGCAATGAAGAAAGAAAAGTGTAAGGAGAAGAAATCGACGTACAATATTTTATTGGGACAGTCATCGGTAAATCCGTTAGTGAAGTTGACGATAAAGAAAGACGTGACTGTAGCGTTGTTCAAGATGGAAGACGAGTATTTGAAAGACATAAGACGCAACGCAGGAAGCGACGGAACGAAAGTAAAAGTTAAGGAGACAGAAGTAGCGATAGGAGACGCGCAAGCGTACGCAACGGCAAAAGAGATGATAGATTTGAGAGAGGATCAGATAGAGAGATATCAGGACTTCCTCAAAGAACAGAGATCTATGAAAAATCGGTAAATACTCTACAAACTAATTTAATGAGCGTCGGTAGTCAAACCGGCGCTTGTTTTATCTATTATTAGGATTTGGATAGTACACAGAAAAGACATTGTGGGGTAATTTATTGTAAATAAATTATCATTATGATATGATTATTGTATCAATATTTAATTTTTATTAAAGAAAGTGGAATTATCGAATGAAGATATTTAGAAATCAGCTTTGCCCGTGTAGGAGCGGGAAAAAATACAAAAATTGTTGTTCAATAAAAAACTATAAAAATAAAGAAAATCTAGAAAAATTGAATAAGTTTTACGCTTCTCTAAAATACATAAATGATAGTTTGCTTAAAAGAACAAATTGTATTGATTATATAGATGCAAGTTTTTCAGATACTTTAGATTTATCTATTACTTGCAATGCATTGAGTTTAATCAAAAGTATCCTGCAAAATAATTGTTACTCAATTACGAACGCACTGAATTTGAGAAATATTATAGAATGCATTACTTTAATAAATATGAACGAGAAAGGGACAATTTCTGAGCAACAAAAAGAATTATTATCTGAGCAATATAAAATTATCGAATATTATATTTATGTTTTAGATGGAAGTGAAGAGTTTGAAGAATTAATAGATAAGCAAGATTTGTTACGTCGCTATGAGGAAGGAAAAAACGCTTTTTTTAAAAATGGAGTCAATGAACATAAAATAAAAAAAATTGCGAAAACGCGTATTCCATTTTTGTGTGAGGAAAAAGTTAATTATAATAAATTAATAAAGATTAATTGTCCCGAATTTCTTGACGATTATGTTATTTTATCTAAGATCGTTCATCCGTCTAGTTACATACGCATAGAAGATAAAACAAAATATGAAACTATAGTTAAAAAAATCGTTAGAATGCTTTTTGATAGATACTCCATTGATAAATGTGGCGATAAGCTATCTTTTGATGACGAGCAAAGCGAAATATATTCAGATTCCAACATTGTAGCGTTGAGATTAAAGGAAATATTAAAGGAACAATGTAAAGAATTGTATAGTTTGTCGAATTATTTGAAAGTTAATAAACATAATGAAGAAATAGATTATTTAATCGGTTTGCTTGATGAACTATTGTTAGTTATATATGATGTAAACACTGATTCTCAATTAGGCTACTGCGAAAATGCAAAAATTAAATATAAGGTAATAGCAGAATTGTTAGCATGTTATAATAATATATTATTAAAATTACTTGATAAATCATTTAAAGGTTACTATTTTAAAATGCTGACGTATCATGAACTCTTAAAAAACGATAAACAGGAAGAATCGGATTTTGTTGTTGAGAACAGTTTTCAATTGTTTCAGCAACAATTTTCGCAAAGCAGCATAGATAAACATGAATTTGCCAAAAAATTCAAGAAGCCGCTTGGTTATTTAATGGATGATAAGGGCATCCCTCCAACATATATGTCATTAGTTAAAGAATATTTGGCAAGTCTGTACGGAGAAGAGAGATTTGCAGATAAAAATATTTTTATTAAAAATTTTATGTTTTTGACATATAAAGAAAGTAATTATATGTCTCATGGAAGCGGTTATTTATATTTTGTAAATATAGGAGCATGGAATGACGACGTATCTGTAATTCGATTCATTGATTATGCCGTATGTGAGTTATTAGACAAAATTAGTAATTTATATAAGAAAAATAATAAGTATAAACAAATTCCGGATAGGTTGGAAAAAAGCGTTAAAATATTGAGACGTCTTTATAATGAAAAAATGTATATGTGTATTGATAATCCTAAAAGAGTTAAAAATAATTGATTTTTAGCTGTATATCCATTGTAAAATGTATTTGATGATGGAACAAACATGTTGCCTAATATTAATTAATGTGTTAAAATATAAGCAGTTCATAATGTTACACAAATAATATACTCTATTTGGAGGTGATATTATGAATAACATAAAAGAATTGGATAAGGCGAAATTAGCGCTAAATGCTTATCGATTGATTTTGGATTCGCAGTTTACTTTTGAACAAGTAGCAAGCAGTTTGAATATATCCGAACGTGAGATATATTATTGGGGCGAAGGCAAACGGTTTCCAAATCTAAGACATGTTTACGTTTTATCGCAGTTATTCAATGTTCAGATTGAAAGCATCCTTGTTTAAGGATGCTTTCCTCTTTTTGAACAGTTGTGCATTACAAATTCAACAAAAAAATGTTATAATCAAATAAAAGATAATAAAAATTGTTATTGAGGGGGATAATTATTATGTCTAAATATACAGTTAAAGAATTGTGGGAAAAGCGTTATAAAAAAACTGAAGAAGTATACGATTATGCAGGGAGATTAATGAAAAAGTCTGCATGCGGTGATGGAAATAGTTCTTATCAGCCGACTATCGATCATATTAGACCGATTTCAAATGGTGGAAAATATATTGATGGCAATATAGAAATTTGTCATCGCAAAATCAATGAAGAGAAGGGTGATTCTTTTCCCAATTGGACGGCAAATGATAGGCATTTTCAAGCTAAAAAGGTGAAAGGCAAATCAAACGAATACGAAATACATGAAATCTTATAAGGAGGTAGAATATGAGTAAAGGACGTGGAGTATCTGGCAAAACGCATACCGCACAACAATGCGATGATTATGCCAACCAGAATAATCCGAATAATTCGGCGTATAAAGCCAACAGCAACAATCGCGCAAATCAATGCAATCCCAACAGCAGCGCATATAAGAGCAGCAGACAAAACAGCGCGAAGTAATATTATAGCCGACGAAATGTCTGCTATAATATTTGGCGCATTATTAATATTATTTCAAAAAATTTTTTCAAATTAATTGACACAGCGATTTTGCCGTCATATAATCAAAGTGTAAAGCTAAGATTGAGAGAAGTAGTATCAGTCTACTGCACACAGTGATTCGAGGACAGTGAAAACTCGATTGCAGCCTGAGATGAATAACACTCATGAGCGCAAACCGAAATCGTATTTTGAGAGTAGGAGAGACGGGGAGGCCCGTTACAGCCCAAGCTTTTGTCAGAAAGTAAAAGTGGTCGATATACCCGTATCGACAAGTTAGGTGGCACCGCGGATAACAGCATTCGTCCTAAAATAAGGATTAATGCTGTATTTTTTTTGGAGGTGCGCTATATGTGTTCGATTATGGGTTATGACGGCAAAGATTTAACGTTGGAGGAGTTCGGTTCTGCTCTGAACGCCACAATTTCAAGAGGTCCCGACGATACGAGGATAATTGCAAACGATTCGGTGATATTAGGATTTCACCGACTTTCGATAATGGGACTGACCGACGATGGGATGCAACCTTTTTCGCTCGGCAAAGACATGGTTGTGTGCAACGGTGAAATATACGGTTTTCGTGAGATAAAAGAAAAGTTGCAACCAAAATATACGTTTAAGTCCGACAGCGACTGTGAAATAATATTGCCGCTATATAGGGAATTCGGGCTGGAAACGTTTAAGCGTCTCGACAGCGAGTTCGCTATGATACTGTATGATTCCAAGCATGATAAATTGATTGCGGCGAGAGATCCGATAGGTATCCGACCGTTGTTTTACGGATACGGCAAGAGCGGTAAAATCGCATTTGCAAGCGAAGCAAAAAACTTGGTTGCATTATGCGACAAGGTCATGCCGTTTCCTCCCGGGCACTATTATATTGACGGCAAATTCGTGCGATATTGCGACGTGACTAGCGTTGAGGAATACGTCGACGGCAGTTTGGATGAGATATGCGGAAAGATTCACGACAAACTTGTTAAGGGCATAGAAAAACGTTTGGACGCGGACGCGCCGTTGGGATTCTTGCTGTCGGGCGGCTTGGATAGTTCGTTGGTTTGTTCGATAGCGCAAAAGTCGCTCGGCAAGCCTATAAAAACTTTTGCGATCGGTATGAGCGAAGACGCCATAGATCTCAAGTATGCAAAAGAAGTTGCCGAATATATCGGCAGTGACCACAGTGAGATAATTATTACAAAAGACGACGTTCTGTCGTCTGTGGAAGAAGTAGTAAAGGTTTTGGAAACTTTTGATATCACCACTGTTCGCGCAAGTATAGGTATGTATCTTATATGCAAGGCAATCCGTGAAAGAACCGACGTGAGAGTATTGCTAACCGGAGAGATTAGCGACGAATTATTCGGTTACAAATATACGGATTTCGCTCCGTCGGCAGAAGAATTTCAAAAAGAAGCGGTCAAGCGAATAAGCGAACTCTATATGTACGACGTACTTCGCGCAGACAGATGCATATCCGCAAACTCGCTTGAAGCGCGTGTGCCGTTTGGAGATTTGGATTTTGTCAAATACGTCATGTCGATTTCACCTTCCAAGAAGCTCAACACTTACGGCAAAGGCAAGTATTTGCTTAGGCGCGCATTCGAGGGGGACTATCTGCCGGAATCCATTCTTTACAGAGAAAAAGCCGCCTTTTCCGATGCGGTCGGGCATTCTATGGTGGACTATCTCAAAGAATACGCAGAAAAAAAGTATTCGGACGAACAGTTTGAGAAATTGAGCGATAAATATTCTTATCACGCTAAACCGTTTACCAAGGAAAGTTTGCTCTACAGGGAAATATTTGAAAAATACTATCCGAAACAGGCAGAGATGATATCTGATTTTTGGATGCCGAATAAATCATGGAAAGGATGCGACGTGTCCGATCCGTCGGCGCGAGTGTTGTCTAACTACGGCGATTCGGGAAAATAACAAGTTGCCGAAGTGCAAAAATATTGTGAAAAAATAAGAAAATCCGTTGACAAACATATTTTGTTGGCGTAATATATTGATATAACAACACAAACCGTTGAAAAAGAAGAGTAACTGTCACAAGTTAACTTTACAGAGAGTCGCAGGCGGTGAGATGCGATGAGTTGGCGGACAGCGAATGGACTTTTGAGGGCAGAGTAATGTCTGACGGAATCCCCTCGTTAGTGGGAAGATGCGTGATGGCGCGTCGGGTGGCGTAAAAAACAAGACGATCAATACGGTCTTGTCCCGAATGTATAGGGACAAGACTTTTTTTATAAATCAAATTAGGAGGACACGAAAATGGCAAAAATACCGCACAGATTTTATCTAACAGAGGAGCAGATGCCTACGCAATGGTATAATCTAAGAGCGGATATGAAACAGCAGCCCGATCCTTTGCTCAATCCTTCGACGCTTAAGCCTGTGGAAGAGCAAGATCTCTATCCTATATTCTGTAAAAAACTCGCTCATCAGGAAGTCGATTGCACGACCAGATATTTCGATATACCCGAGGAAGTGCTCGATATGTATAAGATATTCAGACCGTCGCCTCTTTGCAGAGCTTATAATCTGGAAAAAGCGCTCGGCACACCCGCAAAGATATATTATAAATTTGAAGGGAACAACACCTCCGGCAGTCACAAACTCAATTCCGCGATTGCTCAGGCGTACTATGCAAAAGAGCAAGGGCTTACTTCTTTGACGACGGAGACGGGAGCAGGTCAGTGGGGTACAGCGCTGTCGGAAGCTTGCGCGTATTTCGGACTTCCGCTTGATATATTCATGGTAAAAGTATCTTACGAACAGAAACCTTTTAGAAAAGCCGTAATGCAAGTGTTTGACGGAAACGTTATTCCCAGTCCGTCGACGACTACGCAGGTGGGCAAGAAGATTCTTCAGGATAATCCCAATACGTCGGGTTCTCTCGGCTGCGCAATATCGGAGGCCGTGGAGAAAGCCGTCAATACCGAGGGCTGCAGATACGTGCTGGGCAGCGTGCTCAATCAAGTGCTGTTGCATCAATCTATTATCGGTCTTGAAAGCAAAAAAGCTATGGAAATACTTGGCGAATATCCCGACGTCGTTATCGGTTGCGCGGGAGGCGGTTCCAATTTGGGCGGCTTGATAGGCGCGTTTATGCAAGACAAAATTCTCGGCAAATCCGACACTAGATTCGTAGCGGTAGAGCCGGCGTCCTGTCCGTCGCTGACGAGAGGCAGATATGCTTACGATTTCTGCGATACGGGCAAGATTACGCCTCTTGCAAAGATGTATACTCTGGGCAGCGGCTTTATACCGTCGGCTAATCATGCAGGCG
Organism: uncultured Clostridia bacterium; assembly: GCA_947246685.1. Lineage (GTDB taxonomy): Bacteria > Bacillota > Clostridia > Christensenellales > UBA3700 > RACS-045. The sequence goes on from CAMXSN010000002.1 coordinate 116,567, forward strand.
GATTGAGATACCACGGTATGTCTCCCATTCTCTCAAAACTCTATCACGACGGATATATGGAAGCGGTGTCTTACGAGCAGACGAAAGTGTTTGAAGCCGCCGTACAATTTGCTAAATGCGAGACGATCCTTCCCGCTCCGGAATCCGCTCATGCGATCAAAGGCGCTATAGACGAAGCCTTGAAATGCAAGGAGAGCGGAGAGGCAAAGACTATTTTGTTTGGACTTACGGGCACAGGATATTTCGATATGAAAGCATATTCGGAGTATTTGGCAGGCAATATGACCGATTACGTTCCTACAGACGAAGATTTGGAAAAAGGTTTTGCGACGTTGCCCGATATAAAATAAGAGTAATGCGGTTTTTTTAAACCGCATTAATTAATGTCAAAATATTTAGGAGTCATCAATATATGGAAAAAGATTTTTCATGTCCGCCCAATCATATAGGTTTTTCTGCAAAAAAGCTGTTTGGCGAAATGGGCGAGATTGCAGACGGCGCGATAGCGTATATAGAAAAAGACGGGGGCGGTCCTATCGAACTTCATACGCATAAACACAGCCATCTTTTTATCGTTGTAAAAGGACGGGCAAGGATTGATATGGACGACAAACAAACGGTAATTAATGAGAATGGGTCTTTTTTAGTTGATGGCAGCGTTCCGCATTCGGTATGGAACGATTGCGACGAACAGACCGTGATGATAGGAATTTCCGTTAAATAATTATATATATATTCCAATTAAGGCAGTCGACTTGATGTCGGCTGCTTTGCTTATGTGAATAATATATAAGAGATTTTATAATTTTTTTTGCAAAAATCCTTGACAGCAATACCCCGAGGGGGTATAATTAAGAAAAATGAAAGATACCCCCATAGGGTATAAGAGGTGTAATATGGATTGTAAACGCGAAGGATGCGATTTGACTGCAAAGCTGACTGCGAAACTGTCGAGAATAGAAGGACAGGTAAGAGGCGTCAACAAAATGGTGCTTGACGAAAGAACTTGCGAAGATATACTAGTGCAGCTTGCCGCTGTGACCAAGGCGCTTGAAGGTGTGGCAAAAGATCTGCTCAATCACCATATAAATCATTGCGTTTTGGACAGTATTGAAAACGGCAAAATAGAGGATACTCTCGACAAACTCGCTGTGGCGATAGAATATTATTCAAAGATTTGAGGTGACAGATGAAAGAGGAAAAAAATAACGGACATATCGAAGAGGGCGGACATATTCACGGCGGAAATTGTTCTCACGGATGCGAACATACGCAACACGGCAATCACGGGTGCGATTCGCATTCGCACGAACACTCTCACGCCCATTCTCACGGCGAAGGTTGCTCGTGCGGTCACGGCCATGCTCATGAGGGGCACGGACATTTATGCGCATGTTGCGACGATACGCCGATCAGTATAGATAAAAAACAAAAAGTATGGCAGATAGATATCAGAGATCTTGTATGCATACTCGTATCTGCGGCGTTTCTCATCGCCGCGCTGATAGTTGATAAAATTGTCGGAGAAAAGTTGTTCTGGCTGTATTTTGCATTATATTTGATTGCCTATGCGGCGGTTGCATGGAAGAGTATGGCAGAGGGCTTCGAGGGATTGTTGCACAAAGACGTTTTTAATGAAAATACGCTTATGAACGTGGCGTCTATCGGCGCGTTCTGCATAGGCGAATTCGAAGAAGGCGTGTTGGTAATGTTGCTCTATACTATAGGCGAAGCCGTGCAGGGAATTTCCGTGAGAAAATCCAAAAAGAGCATAGGAGAATTGTTGGATATCAAGTCCGAGCATTCCAATCTTTTGCATGAAGACGGTTCGTCGCTCGTCGTGGAGACTTCGTCGCTTAAGATCGGAGATAAAGTGCTTGTAAAAGTCGGAGAAAAAGTGCCCGTCGACGGCACTTTGGTTGAAGGCGAGTCGACATTCGATTATTCCAAATTGACAGGCGAAAGTTTGCCAGTAAGCAAGATGCTGGGCGAAGAAGTCTTCGGCGGAACGATAAATCTTCATTCGACCGTGGTATTACGCGTAGACAAAGAAGAGAAGGATACAACTTCGTCAAAAATATTGAAATTGGTCGAGGAGTCTCAGCAGAACAAGCCGAAGACCGAAAAGTTCGTACGCAAATTTGCCAAGATTTATACGCCCATAGTATTCGCGTTGGCGCTTGCAATAGCAGTTGTATTGCCGCTTGTCAAAGCATGGGATATATCGTGGACGGATTCTATAAGAAAGGGATTGGTATTCTTGGTAATCTCATGTCCGTGCGCGTTGGTGATATCAACTCCGTTAAGCTATTTCAGCGGTATAGGCGCGGCGTCGAGAAAGGGAGTATTGGTCAAGGGCGGCAATTATTTGGAAATGCTGGGAAAAATCGAGGAAGTATGTTTTGATAAGACGGGTACTCTGACCGAAGGCAAATTGCAGGTAGTGACGGTCTATTCAACGGATGAAGAAAAAATAAAAGATATAGCAGGCGCGTGTGAAAGTCTATCCAATCATCCTATAGCCAATTGTATCGCTCAGTATTGTCAAAGCAAAGCCGAAGCGCGCAACGCTCGGGAAATTGCCGGCAAAGGAGTAGTGTGCGATATAGACGGGAAAATCGCCGTATGCGGAAGCCGTAAATTGCTTGAAGAATACGGAGCAGACGTGATCGACAAAGTCGAGGGAGCCTATACCGTTGTATACGTTGCTTACGACGGAGAATATCTAGGTTATTTCTGCATTGCCGATAAGGTGCGCGAAAGTTCCAAGAACGTAATAGAATGGTTGAAATCCAGGGGTATAGCGACCACTATGCTGACAGGCGATAATGCGGCTGTGGCAGAACAAGTAGGCGCTAGTCTGGGAATTGACAATTGCAAAGCGTCTATGATGCCGCAGGAAAAGTGCGATTACGTCAGATCAAAAGTAGAAGAAGGCAGACGAATCATGTTTGTCGGAGACGGACTCAACGACGCACCTGCTATTAAGAACGCTACGCTGGGCGTATGCGTTAGCGGAATGGGCAATGACGCAAGCGTCGAAGCCAGCGATATGGTGCTGATAGGCGGAAATATAGACAGATTGACCGACGCGTTCAAGATAGCCAAAAAGACAAGGCGTATCATAGCTCAGAACATAGGTCTCGCGCTTGGCGTCAAGCTGGCGATAATGATAGTGTGTATGTTCGTCAATCCGTGGATGTGGCTGGCGATTGTAGCGGACGTCGGAGTGACGCTTGTGGCTATATTCAACAGTATGAGAGCGCTAAGATCGGGAAGAACCAAAAATAACGCAACGCGATCGAACGTCGGATAACGGTAAAAAGCTTTTGTATCAACAAAATATATGCGTTGTAGCATAACGCAATAAAATTCTATAAATTAACCGTACAGTTAACTCAATATCTTGTAAAAAATTACTGAAATTGTCGATAATTTTGCGATATAGGTTGACTATACGGTTTTTATGTTCTATAATATGTGCGGAAGAATGGCGCATATTGTAAGATTTGCAATGTCGTGATTCGACTTGCGGCGACTTTTGGCTTTGAACTGCAAAGTAAGTATTGTCAAAGTCGTCTAATGGGAACGCTGAAGAAAAAAGTTTTCCGATACGGTAAATTATGAGAGATTACGAAATTATTTCGACGCTGTCTTCCAAGGTCAAAACTGTATGCAAGGTTGCTAGTTGCGGAGAGATCTTTATTCTCAAAGAATATCCCACTTGCGAAGACGCTTTGAAAGAAGCGCAGATCGTCAACAGTGTGGCTATGACGGGATATGCGCCCAAAGTTATTGAATGCGAAGGAAATAAAGCGCTGTACGAATACATTGACGGCGAGAGCTTTTACGACAGTTTTCGCTTGGCGACGATGACGGACGACGCGCAAAGTATGGAATTGCTTGCGACAAGGCTGTCAATATTTCTGCAAATGATCTATTCGCTGACTGATTGCGTGATGAAAGATATAGATTTTCGCAATTACATAGTCAAAGACGGCAGGGTCATAGGAGTGGATTTTTCTCAGGTCGACAACGGTATGCCGTATGAAGATCTTGCAAGCGCGATAGTTTTTGCGTTGATCAGCAGCGTCGGAGAATACTACGATTCTTTTCCATTTGTGCAGAAGCTGCTTGAATGTTTCAAATTGACTATGTTCGACGTGATCAACGAGGTCAAGTCAAAGTTGGAAAAAGTCAACGCGGTTGCCAGAGATAAGATTGATATGGACATGCTTATCGACGCTTTGGCAAGATTTGATGAGAAAGGTGTGGATTGGCGAAAGTTGATCTAATATATTAATTTAGGAGGTATGTGTTATGAAGTTTGCAGAAAGATTGAAGGAGCAAAGACTGATAAACGGCTACAACCAAGAATACTTGGCAAAGTATATGCAGGTGTCGCAGGTGTCTATCAGTAACTGGGAGAGAGGCGTAAAGGAGCCTAGCTATCAGGCTTTGATAGATTTGTCTAATCTGTTCGGAAAATCCACTGACTATATGTTGGGCTTAAAAGACAACGATTAATAAAGAATGTAAGTGTGTATATAGTTTTAGGTTAGTTAGTATAAGAAAAGAGGCGTTGCCTCTTTTCTTATTTTATAGATTATTTTTATTGTACAGTATTTTTGCTTCGTCGGTCATATTTCCGAGTTCGTCATAGACGACGAGTTTTGACACTTCCATTCCGTGTTTTCCGCATTTTTTACAGCGCATTACAAAAGTGTCGGCGGTTTTGGAGAACTTTGGATATATCAAAGTTAGATTTTTAGGGATAAGTAGATTTTGCGCGCAGTCGGCTATAACTTCCGCCATTCGCTGCGTCTTATGTATTATATAAAATTCTCCTCCGTATTTAAGTATCTTTGAGGCGTTTTCTATTATTTGATTGAGAGAGCAGGTGCTTTCATGGCGGGAGAGCGCTATTTGCGGTGATTCTCTTGTTTCGCCGCTTGATCGCGAGAAGTACGGCGGATTGCATACTACCGTCTCTACGCTCTCTTTTCCGAGAAGAGCGGGCGCGTTGCAGATATCGTCGTTGATAATTTGAATTTTGTCTTGTAGATTGTTGAATTCGACGTTTTCTTTCGCCAAGTCTGCCACTTCTTTTTGCAATTCTATTCCGATTATTTTTTTGCAAGGAATTTTCGCGCTGAGCAGAATAGCTATCACGCCGTTACCGCAGCCGAGGTCTACGACGGTATCTCCGTAAGCGCATCTTGTCATATTGGCCAACAGCACGGCGTCGGAAGTAAAACAATATCCGTCCTTAAATTGTTTTATTTTGAGATTGTTGCATTGCAAATCGTCGATTCTAGTCTCGTTCATACAACTATAATACTATAAAAACGCTCCGCCGTCAAAAAAATCTAGGTCCCGACCATATATAAATTATCAGTTTGAAAAAAACATTATCGATATTAATTGATATTTATGCCCGTTTGGGTTAATAATATAGTTAAGTCAAAATAAATTCGGAGGTACGGACAAATGAAATACGTTTGTAAAGTATGCGGTTGGGAATATGACGAGGAAGTCGGCAGCGATGAACTCGGAATTGCTCCCGGAACAAAATGGGAAGATATCGAAGAGGATTTTTCCTGCCCGCTTTGCGGAGTCGGAAAAGAAAATTTCTCCCAAGAATAAGCAAGACGCCTTCGGGCGTCTTTTGCATAGAGCAAACGCGAGATACTTTTATTTGCGGGAAAGTCAATGTCGGGCAAGTTAAATGCGCGGCAACGTGTTGATATTTCGGCGCCGTTGTGTTATTATACGCATATGGAAAAGAGATTGACTTTGTTGATAGACGCCGACGATACGGTGCTGGATTTTGCCAATTCGGAGAGAGATTCGATTATTCTTATGTGCAAGCAGTTCTCCATCCCGCATGAGCAAGAGGTAGCGGATGAGTTTAAGAGAATAAACAGAAAAATGTGGGATATGTTCGAGCTGGGACAAATTACGCGCGAGCAGATATTCTACACAAGATTTGCTCAATTGTTTGAGAAGTTTGACGTTGTCGGCGTAGACCTGTACGCGGCGGGCGACGCTTACAGAGAAAATATGGTTTGCACAAAGCGAATAATATACGGAGCGCGGACGTTTTTGACCAAGGCAAGCCGTAATCATGACTTGTATTGCGTTACAAACGGCATAACTCGCACTCAGAAAATGCGTATGCAAGCAAGCGGATTGGGAAAATATTTCAAGAAACTTTATATTTCCGAGGAGATTGGATTGGCGAAACCCTCCCGCGAATATTTCCAATACGTATTGAATGACATAGGAGATATCAGTCTCGATAGCGTCTATATTATCGGCGATTCTTTGACGTCCGACGTTCAAGGCGGGATCAACAGCGGTATTAAGACGATTTTGTTTAACAGGGAAGGTAAAGCCATAAAGGACGTTCGTCCCGATTATCAGGCGAGGAGTTTTGCCGAGTTGGATAAGCTCATAGTCAAGCTTTCCCGAGATTAATTAACAATAGGAGAAGATATGAAAGATTTTGAATTTTCTTTGCCTACGTCGATAAGATTTGGCAAAAACGCTTTGCAGGCTTTGGGAGAAGAGCTAGGCAAGCTAAACAGCTCGCGCGTGCTGATATGTTACGGTTCCGACAGAGTTGAGAAAAACGGACTTTTATCGCAGATCGAAGATATATTGGACAGACAGGGTATTATCAGCGCAAGATTCGGAGGAGTTAAGGCAAATCCGAGACTTGAGCACGCGCTAGAGGGAGTAAAACTAGCGAGAAAATTTGCGCCCGACTGCATTTTGGCGGTGGGCGGAGGTAGCGTAATAGACACTGCCAAAGCAATATCAATCGGCGCGGTCAACGATGGAGATCTATGGAAGATATGGCGCTATGAGATACCGTATGACAAAGCGCTTAAAGTCGGTTGCGTGCTTACCATACCGGCTGCGGGCAGCGAGACGAGCGACAGCGCTGTGTTGACAAACGAAAGGATTTCTGACAAGAGGGGACATTCCAGCCGCAAATTTGTATGTTCGTTTGCAATAATGAATCCCGAGTATTCTCTTACTTTGCCAAAATATCAGATAGCCTGCGGTATTGTAGACATAATGATGCACACTCTTGACAGATACTTTTATTCTCCCGTCATACAGAGTAATATGATGAGCGATTCGATAGCCGCTGCAGTGATGAAAAACGTCGTTGTCAACGGCAAAAAAGCATACGAAAGAGCCAACTATGACAATATGTCAGAACTTATGTGGGCGGGCAGTCTGTCGCATAACAACCTTACGGGATTGGGCGGCGGCAGAGAATTTGCCGTTCATCAGTTGGGACACGAACTCAGCGCTATGTTTGACGTGGCTCACGGCGCGAGCCTTTCGGCGGTGTGGGGAAGTTGGGCGAAATATATGCTCAATAGAGATCCGCAGAGATTTGCCAAGTACGCCGCCGACGTATGGCAAATATTCGGAGAAGGAAAAGATGCCGCGCTTGCCGGCATAAGAGCTACGGAAGATTTTTTTGCAAGTCTCGATATGCCGATTTCGATTGGCAGACTTGTGGGAGTGCAGGAAGATAGTATATTGCGCGAGCTTGCGTATAAATGTTCTCGCGGCGAGACCAGAGTGGTCGGAGAATTCGGCAGACTGGATAAACAGGATATATATAATATATATAAGATGGCAAACGAATAATGCAAATGACTAACAAAAAACCGCTCGAATTGCCGAGCGGTTTTTCTATTTGATATTTTATTTTCGTTTTATCGCTTTGAGGGTTTTTTCTACTATGTCGTCGACAGTAAGGTGAAATTTCTGTGAAAGATACGGCATTTTGCCTACCTCGCCGAATTCGTCCATTACAGCTACGCTTTCCATTGGTACCGGACACTTTCCGACGATGACTTCCGCCACAGAGGAATACAGACCGTTGCGTATATTATGATTTTCCGCAACCACGATAGCGCCCGTGGATTTTGCCGCTTCGACGATAGCTTGCTCGTCAATGGGTTTCCAAGTGAACGTGTTGAGCACGCCGACGTCGTAACCGAGCTCTTTGAGCTTTTGGCTTGCTTCTACGGCTTTACTTACCATGATGCCCGAGGCGATTATCGTAGCGTCTTTGCCTTTGGATACCGTCTTGGCTTTGAACAGGTCAAAACTTTCGTTTTCGCTAAATACCGTCTCGGCTTTCTTTCTTTGCAGTCTTATATACGTCGCGCCCTTGTATGCTATGATTTGCGGCATAAGCGCTTTGAGCATTGCGCTATCTGTGGGTTCAACGCAGAGCATATGAGGTATGCCTCTCATAATACCCATGTCCTCGAGCGGCATATGGGTGCCTCCGTTGATTTCCGCGCATATACCGGGATCGGTGCCTACGATTTTGACGTTTTGTCTGCTATATGCCACGCTGATAAATACTTGGTCGTAACATCTTCTAGTAGCAAACGTGCCGAAAGAAGAGCAGAACGGGATTTTGCCGCAGGTAGCAAGTCCCGCCGAAATTCCCACCATATTCGCTTCGGCTATGCCGACATTGAAGAATCTGTCGGGATAAGCTTTTTTGAACGGTCCCGTCTTGATACAGTTCATAAGATCGGCTTCGACGACCACTATGTCTTGATTTGTCTTTGCCTCGTCGATAAGACTTTGGCAATATACTTCTCTCATTTCGAAATTATCTTGCATTTCAGTCTTTCTCCTTTCCGCAGTACGCGCGCCATTGTTCTTCGCTTATCGCCATAGAGTGGCATCCGTAGCCTTTGCAGGATACGAAATCCGCGCCGTAGCCTTTGATTGTGTCAAGCACGATCAGAGAGCACTTATTTTTTGTATTCAGCGCCTGATATATCGCTTTTTCGATTTGTTCAATATCGTGTCCGTTAATTCTCTGAGTATGCAGATTGAACGCTTGTCCTTTTGCGTCGAGCGGTTCAATAGAGTTAATATCTTTAGTCATTCCGTCGATCTGCATGCCGTTGTTGTCTACGAATATCACGAGATTGTCAAGGCAGGCGTTGCCCGCGTACATGAGCGCTTCCCATACCTGACCTTCCTGCGATTCGCCGTCTCCGAGAATACAGAAAACCTTGTAATCTTTTTTGTCGATTTTTGCTGCGAGCGCCATTCCTATCGCGCAGCTCAGTCCCTGTCCGAGAGATCCTGCGGTCATATCTATTCCCACGGTCTTATTCATATCGCAGTGAGAGGGCAGATTAGTACCCGGTTGATTGAGCGTCTTTATCTCGTCGAGAGGGAAGTAACCTTTATCCGCAAGTACGCTGTAAAGAGCCGGACCGGCGTGTCCTTTGCTCATGACGATTCTGTCTCTGTCGGGATTGCAGGGATTTTTCGCGTCTACGTTTGCAACGTCGTAATAGAGTACCGTCAACAGATCCACGATACTCAGCGCGCCGCCTATATGACCTACGCCAAGTCTGCCGATCATTTCCACGGTGAGCTTGCGTACGTCGAGCGCTTTTGATTGAAGAAACTCCAATTTTTCGCTATCCATAATTTCTCCTTAAAAGATATGTTTGCTTTCTGATGCTTTCAAGCATAATCATTTTAACACTAAATCGATTAAATACAAAGTATTTTCGACACGATTTTACCAAATTTGCGCCGAGTCGTCGGTCAAATCGGCGACTTGGCGCGACCTCCTTGCAAATTGTAATAAAAAATTTGTCGACTTGCAAAAATATTAACGATTTTTTTGTGATAAAAGCATCGGATATGGAAATAATCTGGAAGTAATAAAATAACGGAGGTACAACAATGAATCCTTTTGAATTAAAACCGAAGCCGCTAGAAAGTTGTTTTTGCGACTGGTCGTGTCTCAATTCCAAACCTTATGACAAAGAAGAGGTAAGTCCCTATACAAAGCTGAGAATAATTCTCATGAACGGCACCGAATACGAGTCCGTCAATTTTCTGCACAGATTTTCCAGAAATTGCGACAATAACGACATAAGAAGACAGCTTGCCGGCGCAAGAAGGGTGGAACAGCAACAGCAAAAACGTATTGCGAGCTTGAAGCCTATGAACGAAAATATTCTCGAACACACAATAGGTTACGAACATCTTGCGGTTGATTTGACCGCCGTGCTAGCTCAGCGCGAAAAGAACGGTTACGTCAAGCAGGCGCTCGACTTTGCGTTGCTTGAGGACTTTGATCATCTATACAGATATGCGGATCTTTTGGAAATGGAACAGGGCGTAAAGGCGCAGAAACTCGTGGGAGAATACGTGGAAATTATGCCGGGAAGACCTACGATTGCCGAACATAGACATCCTTTCGACAGCATAAGATACCATATCAACAGCAAAAACAGCGATATGATAACGGTGCTCAACACTATGATTATCACCGCGGCAGAACAGCAAACTATGAATTATTATATGAATCAGGGCGCATTCTACGACCAGTCCAAACTCGGCAGAGAGCTTTATACGGAAATCGCTATGATTGAAGAACAGCACGTCACACAGTACGGTTCGCTTATGGATACCAACTGCACTTGGCTAGAAAATCTCCTTATGCACGAATACTGCGAAGCGTATCTGTATTATTCGTGCTTCAAAGACGAGAGCGACAAGGCTATAAAGGCGCTTTGGGAAAGCCTTTTCGAGCAGGAAGTCAGTCATTTGCACATTGCAAAAGATCTTCTCAGAAAATATGAGAAAAAAGATTGGGAGCAGTTGATTCCCAAAGGCGATTTCCCCGAACTTCTATCTCTTCATTCTTGCAAGGATTATATCCGTCAGCAACTTGAAACGGTCAGTCTGACTGCAGACAGAGAAAATTACGTCGACGTAGCAACAAAGAGCAAAGATTCCGATTTTTTCACCTATCAAAATATTGTCAATTCCAAGACGGCAAACGTAGCTTCGCATAAAGTTATCGACGATTATATCGACAAGAAGGGTATCGATTACCGTTATCAAATTGCCGAACATCCTGTTGAGGAGTTGCGCAACAGACACAAGGATAATACCAGCGTCGGATTGAGATAAAAGGCGTTGTTTCTATCTGATTGAATAAGCGGTTGAGGGGAGATATCCCTTCAGCCGCAATTGATTTAGGCGCGTTGCGATTATCGCCGAGATAATAATCGCTTCGATTATCGATATGATTGTTGCCGCGTTTGCGTAGTTGAGCATTTTTGCATATCTGTATATGAATACATATACAAGTGTTCATATGCGCAAATGAAGATATATACATACGGCGATATGTCGAAATAAGGCAGCAAGAATTTCATTAGAGAAACATCCGCGCCGACCATAGATTTCGACGTACTTAATTAGAATGCCCTTTGCTTTACCGTCAACTACAGCGACGTCAATCAAAATACGTTTTTGATGGAGTTCGTCGCTCGTATGTAATAGCGACGGTATAATTCACGCGTATGTTAAATATTATGGAGCGTACTTTGCTTGATTTTGAATGACGTATGTGATAAAATATCAACAAATTCGAGAAACAGAGGTAATCGATTATGTTGTTGAGTAAATTGGTTTGCGAGCGTACTAAAGAAGCTCCTCAGGACGCCAAAATTAAGAGCCATATTCTGCTTTCCAGAGCGGGATTTATCAAGCAAGTTGCTGGCGGGATTTTTTCGATGACGATGCCGTGTCAAAAGATGAGCGGAAAAATACAGGCGATAATCAGACAGGAAATGGACGCGCTAGACGGTCAGGAAGTGCTCTTCCCCGTCGTTATGCCGAGAGAATTGTGGGAATCTTCCGACAGATACAACACGATCGGCAGCGAGATGGTGAGATTCAAAGACAGATGCGGCAGAGACATGCTGCTTGGTATGACTCACGAAGAAGCGGCGGTTCATCTTGCCAACCACATAGTAAGCTCTTACGCTCAGCTGCCTATGATGATATATCAGATACAGACCAAGTTCAGAGACGAAGCGCGTTCTCGCGGAGGACTGATAAGAGTCAGGGAATTTACGATGAAAGACGCATATTCTTTCCACGAGACCAAAGAAGATCTGGAAGAATACTACTACAAGATGTTCGACGCGTATTATCGCATTTTTAAGAGAATAGGACTCAAGAGATTTATTGATATCAAATCCGATTCGGGTATGATGGGCGGAAGCGTCGCGCATGAGTTTATGCTGTTGACGGAAGTCGGCGAAGACAGTATCGTGCTGTGCAACCATTGCGATTACAGAGCCAATATGGAGGTCGCCGAATGCGAGCTCAGCGCTCCCGAATGCGAAAGTGGCCAACTCCAACTCGTCTATACCGGAGAAGATAAGACCATCGAGCAGGTTTGCGGCAGGTTGAACAGCAAACCGGAATTGTCGTGCAAAGCCGTCGTATTCGCGGTCAAAGGCAGCAGCGATGAAGTTGTCATAGCTTTTGTCAGAGGCGATCTCGAAGTCAACGAGGCGAAGCTCAAAAAAGTTATTCGCAAAGACGTGGTGGCTTACGAAGGCGGCGTAAATCAAACGGTGGTATGCGGCAATATCGGTCCTTATCAGCTCGACAGTAAAATTACGGTCGTCTATGACAAATCGCTCGAAAACGTTAACAGTCTTATAATCGGCGCAAATAAGCCGGAATATCATTACGTCGGATTCAATTTCAAAAGAGATATGCCCGACGCAAACTTCTACGATATAGCTAAGGTAAAAGCGGGGGCTAAATGTCCCGTTTGCGGCGGAGAATTGAGGATTGAGAACGGAATCGAGATCGGCAATATCTTTCAGTTGGGCACCAAATATACAAAGTCTATGGATATGACTGTTCATGGAGCCAACGGCGAAAATTTCAATCCGATCATGGGTTGTTACGGCATAGGTGTAGGCAGAGCAATCGCTTCCGTTGCGCAGGAGTCCAGCGATGAAAAAGGGCTTATACTGCCGATGACAATCGCGCCGTGGCACGTGCATATATGTCCTCTCCGTCTTGACGACGAGACGGTTAGTTCAAAAGCGTACGAATTGTATGATCTGCTCAAAAACAGTGGGACTGACGTGCTTTTTGACGATAGAAACGTGGCGGCAGGCGTAAAATTCAACGACGCAGACTTGATGGGTATGCCCATAAGAGTGGTTATTTCTCCCAAAAGTCTGGCTACCGACGAAGTGGAGATAACTATCAGAAGCACCAGGGAGAGCAACAAGATAGCTTATCGGGACGCTGTCGAGACTATCAAATCTATTGTAAAATCCGAACTCGACAGGCTCAATGCCTAAACCTTTAAGTCCTTTGTCTTGCGGCAGAGGACTTTCATATTGACTTGCAAATTAGTTAATGGTAGAATATAACTATGAAGATATGTCCTAGATGCGGCAATGAAGTGGACGAGGAGATGATTATCTGTCCACATTGCGGAGAAATACTGCAAAAACCGAGTAATAAGAAATCGAGCGACTCTCTCAACATACATTTGGTAAGAGGTTTGGCGCTGTTTTCTTTATTATTGCCTATCATAGGACTTATCGTGGGAATTTTGGCAAAAGAGAAATTTCCTATGATATCCAAGATACTGACAAAATTCAGCTTATACGGGATAATAATTGCGTTTATGCTGTTGATGCTTGCGCTTATATGTTATCTTGCAATGACATTTACCGGAGTGTCGTATCTGTAAATTCATAAAACACCGCGTTTAGGCGCGGTTTAATTATAAATCGAAATCCAAGAGGCGATAATGAACGAATTGAGAAAGATCCCCAACGTAGGCAAAGCTACGCAAAAAAGTTTGGAGCAAATGGGATTTTTTACGATAGAATCTCTCAAGGGCGTCAAAGCCGAGGAATTATACGAGAGAGAATGCGCAATTAAAGGTTGCAGCATAGATAGGTGTCAGCTATATCTGTATCGCGCCGTGGAATATTGGATCAACACGCCCGAGCCTGCGCCCGAGTTGTGCCGATGGTGGAATTGGAAAGACGTAGAGGAGAATGATAGATGAATCTGCAAATATTGGATATCGATTTCTGTATATGCAAAATGCCGCTAGAATGCGGATTTGATATGAATTCTCGCTCCTTCGTTTTCTTTGCAAGAACAGATAGGGAATGTTCCTTGGTATGCGAGCGCGCTTGCGCGCCGCAGAACGCATTGAAAGTTGACGAGGATTGGAGAGCTATTAGAATATGCGCGGAATTGGATTTTACTTTGGTAGGTATTTTATCGAAAATAAGCGGCGCTTTAGCGCAAAACAAAATTCCTATCTTTGCCGTTTCGACCTACGATACCGATTACGTTTTGCTTAAATCCGAATATCTTGAATTGGCTGTCGAAATATTGAAAAATATAGGATACGCCTTTGTGGATTGATAAATAAGATTTATTAGGCTCGCCTGCGCGAGCTTTTTTATTTTGGCAATTGCTTTTTATAAATTTATATTGATTTTACGGCGATTTTAATTTATAATTAATAACGGAAGGGAGGAATTATGCAGAATAATAAGAAGAAAATATTGCAATCCGTTATGATAATAGTCGCGGCGTTGTTTATAGTTTTGGGGATTTTATCCGTCGTCCAGGCGACGGGTTCGGACGTCGGATTGACTTATATCAGCAAAATAAGCAATATGATTTTGAGATACGTTGTGGTTATCGTCACTAATGCGATAGGTATCATGCTTATGTCTTATGCGGCGGGAACGTTTGAGGGGAAATTAAAAAATATATTTTCGATCGCAGTTTGCGCTTACAGCACGCTGATGACCATTCCGCTATTCATGGCGTTCATACTTATGTTTCCCGTCGGCGCGGGAGCGACGCTTCCCGCATTTCTCGACGATATGGTGCGAGATATAGTCGTTGCCTTTCAACAATTAGTCGGGGGCGACGGATGGCAATACGTTATCTATACTTTGGGGACGCTAATGGGCGCGGTATTTCTTGCGTTCCCTATATTTTCTACGTATTGCACGGTCAAAGATATTGACGTTATCGCGATTGTCAAAGTGAAACTGACATCCAAAAAGTCCGATTAAGAAATTAAGCGATTTGTCGTAAAATATACTGCGTCTTTTTGATAAAAATTGCAAATATTAAGGCAAAATTAAATTTTCCATATATTTTTTTGAGGAAATATCGATAAACGTATTGATTTTGCCTATTAAAATAAAATATAATATATCTATGATGGACAATGCCGAGACGCTGCGCGACAAAGCATTTGCAAAATAGGGGGTTGAATATGACAAGTGCTGAAAAGAAAGCTCAGAAAGCAGAATTGGCAGCTCAGAAAAAAGCCGCAAGAGCCAACAAACAAAGCGGCGGAGAGAAAAAGCAGAACAAAGTAGGATTTTATATTGTTTCGCTTTTGAAATATTTCAATATTATCACGGTTTTGCCGATTACCTGTCTTTTGTACGTGGTATTTTTTGCGACGGATATAGTCGACGGCATATCTTTTCTCGACAGCAACAAAATACCGGTAATAGTCATGATAAGTATCATGTGCGCGGCGCTGATGGCATGGACGGGACTTACTTTTAAGAAGAGAAGAGTATGTTCGCTCGACGCGTTTTTGTTGATAGGTTTGCTGTTGTGTATCGGAATGATATTGCAATGCATTATTCTCAAACATTTTTCGCCTTTTGATAATATCGCGATAATTACGATAATTATGACGGTGTTTGTGCTTGCGCTTATGACGCTGAGACTTTGTTTGTTCAAGCCGAGCGAGCAAAACAAAAACGACGACGCAAGATACGATGCTAAATCCAAGATTGCAATGTATCTCAAAGTTATCTTCTCCAAATATGCGTTCTTTATATCGATGCTCTGCATTATGGGCATTTTGCTTATACTTATAATCACGCGTTCGACGATGTTTGAAAAATTTGAATTCACAGCTACTCAGCTAGAAAAGGTAGTAACGTTTGCGTTTGCGGCGGTTGCGCTTGTGCTTATGGTGGTCGGTTTGTTCATCAGATTGGTAAGAGGAAGAGCCAATATCGTCGATTGCATGCCTTATATGTTTATTTTGGTTGCCATAGGCGGTTTGATATATTTCATAGGCGTCAGCAATATCTACATGATTTTATACATATCCATAGGAAGCGGTATCGTGGGTGTGATAT
Source organism: uncultured Clostridia bacterium (assembly GCA_947246685.1). GTDB lineage: Bacteria > Bacillota > Clostridia > Christensenellales > UBA3700 > RACS-045. The sequence goes on from CAMXSN010000002.1 coordinate 132,622, forward strand.
GGTTGCTTTTGTGCCAATATACGTTGCTTATGTCTGTATACAGAAAACGCGAAGGCGTTGAAGAAATTCCGCAAGAGCCAGCGCCGGCTGAAGAAGTTGCGGCTCCCGTTGAGGAAGAAACGGTATCGGACGTAGCAGAGGAACAACCGATTGCTGAGGAACATACGGCGGAAGAGCCCCAGCCTGTTACTGCTGAGGAAACTGTCGAGGAGACTCCCGTCGAAGAACAGCCCGTTCAACCGGTTGAAGAAGACAAAGCGGAAGAGCCTGTCCAACAGCAAGTAGAAGAGCCCGTTCAGGAAGAGGTAGTAGAGCAACAGCCCGTAGAGGAAGTTCAGCCTGCTCCCGCAGAAGAAGAAAAGGTGGAAGAAACTCCCGTTGAAGAGCAGCCTGCGGAAGAGCCCAAACCCAAGAAAAAGCCTGCGCCAAAAGTTGTCGAGGAAGAAGACGAAGACGACGATGAGGATGAAGACGACGGCGAGGGAGAAGAACTCGGAGCGATTAAGAGTGTCAAGCCAAGATGGGATTATGCTACCAAACTAAAATTGACGAGCGACGATATCAAAGCATTCTATGCGGATATTAAGAACGAACTGTTGTCTTACGGAATCAAAAACAGAGTTAGTAAGACAAAAGAAAACTTTAATAAGGGCCGCGATACGGTTGCGAGAATAGCGCTTAACGGCAAGACAATGAAAGTGTATCTTGCGCTTGATCCCAAATCTTTGGATGAGAAATACTATCATCACAAAGATATGAGCGACAAGAAAGCCGTAGAAGATATCCCGACAATGATGCCCGTGCGTTCTAAGACGGCGGTCAACAAAGTCAAAGAATTGATAGCTATACTTGCGCAAAAGATAGAGATGCCCAAGAAACCTAAATATAAGAGCAAGGATTTTGCAGAGGAACTGTCCGCAGAAGAATTGACGCTTGCGCAAAGAAAGGGATACGGTTATCTTATCAGACCTAACGTCAAACTCGAAGACGTCGAACAGATGCCGGATGATTTTGCCGAGCAGCTTGCCGACGTGACCACAGAAGAATCTAAGACAATGAGATTTATCAAGACGACCGTAACGCTTGACGAACTCGCAGAACATTTTGACGACGGCGACACGGTTACGATAGACTCAGTCAGAGAGGCAGGTATAGGCGCGCAGAACGCCAACTATCTCATCGTTGAGGACGGCCCCGTCCTCGGTAAAAAATTGAAAGTATTCGTCGATGAGATCACTCCTAATGCAATCAAGATGATTGCGTTGGCAGGCGGCGAAGTGTCGCGCATTTGGAGAAAAATGTAATCTTATATCCAAGCAACTAATATGACAGCCCCGATATCGGGGCTGTCGTTTTTATATCAAAATTTAATCGGACTGTTGTCGAAATCGGGAATGTATTCTTCGCTTGCGCTGTCGCTATCTTGAATAAACGCGTTGTCAAAGCCGAGTTTGCGAGCGTGATTTACGGCGATTTTATATTCCAACGGATAAATCTTTCTTGACAGCTCTGGGAAGGCTTTCGCGTTGCCGTAGGGCACGAATTGGCTCATCAGCGAGATATAAGTATCTTTTGCCAGGTTGTTTGCCAGCCAGTTAAGCAATCCTACGGTGTTGTCAATATTGTTGGGCAATACCAGATGCCGCACCAGAAGTCCTTTTTTCATCAATCCGCCTTCTATTACGTCAGTCGGTACGATTTCTCGCATTTTGAGAATCGCATCAGTACATACTTTGAAATAATCGGGGCAGTTGCTGTATTTTTTTGCCGCCAAATCGTCGGAATATTTGAAATCGGGAAGGAACACGTCGACAAATCCGCGCAGTCTTTCCAACGTCTGCGTGCTTTCGTATCCTCCGCAATTATACACTACGGGCAGCGACGGGCGATAGATTTCCGCGGCTTGCAATATTTCGCGTACAAAATGCGTGGGCGTGACTAAATTTATGTTATGCGCTCCGCAATCTTCGAGTCTCTTGAAAATGTCGGCAAGGGCTGCAGGCGATATCGCTTTGCCTTTTCCTCTGGATATTTCATAGTTTTGACAGTATGCGCATCTGAGATTGCAACCGCTAAAAAAGACCGTGCCGCTGCCTTTTTCGCCTGAGATAATAGGCTCTTCCCATCGATGCAGAGAAACGCGCGCAACTTTCAATGATGTTTGATCGCAATAGCCTTTTGAGACGATTCTGTCAACGTTGCAATTTCGCGGGCAAATCTTACATTTTTCCATAGATAAAGTGTATCATAATGCAAATCGGGCTGTCAAATTGCTCGCGCATCGAGCTATGTATTGGTACGCAATTTCGTTGAGTTAAAACAAAACAGCCGAGGTAACGAATTAACCTCGGCTGTCGTTTTGGATAATTAAATTATTAATGCATGAGCGCTTTTGCGAGATCTTGCGGTATTGCCATGATCTTTACGTCGGATTTATTGTATGTAAATCTTTGCTCATAGTAATTGTCGCTCGAGCCTTTGAGCTTGAAACTTGTTGGGAGAAGAGTAGCTTCCCACACGTTGGAGTTGATATAATTCTTAATAAGTCCGCAATCCCATATTTCCATTGTAAGGTGTTTGGACGCATACTTAAACGTATCGGTTCCCGAACTTTTTTTCATGCTTTTGATAGACATCTCAAGGACTCTCTCGTCTTCGCAATTTATATAGCAATCTACGCGATATATGCCCGTCGACGCGTCGTATGTAATCGAACCTTTGGTGATCGAGTTCTCTATATCCAAATTATCCGTCGTTATGCCTTTGTAACTTTCGCGGTAAAATTTGGTTTTTTCGTATTCGGCGAGAGTGTACTTAGTTGCTTTGGGTTTGCTGTATTCTATCGCGTTGTAACTAGGGAAATTTTTGAGAGAATTCTCATTTTCTTTTCCGTTGGTCGAGAGATAGAAATTCTTATTATCGGGAGAGTAGACTCGCTCGGTAAAGTTCAATACGCTGCTCAGCGCCTGCACGAGAAAATCGGGCACGGAGCCTTTGCTGCCGTCGGCTTTAATCTCTTCACCGCCGACTACGAGTCCGAAACTGTCGAAGAAATATTCTCCGTTGTCGAATATTCTCATCTCGCGAGTGTCCATTTTTCCTACGATCTTTCCGCCTTTGCCCCAATTGATTTTAGCCTCGCCTGTGCCATAGGCTCCGGCAGCGAAAAAGGGCGCGGCTATCGCGTTTTCGTTTGCAAGCAGGAATATGTATTTAATAGATTCAAGCACCTTTGCGTCGGTAGTCTCCGTTTCGCTGAGAGTGATTTTGTTTTTGTCAACGGCAGTTGCGGCGGCAATTGCCTGAGCGTTGGGCTTTGAACCCATATTGTCGAAATCGAGATTGGCGTCAGCGTCGTTTACTTTGGGGGCGCAACCGCCGAGCAATATTACGGCGAATATGATGGTAAGTACTACCGTCACTGCGCCGATTTTTACAAATTTTTTCATAGACCGTCCCCCGTCTTCTTACTGTAATAATTATAAAGTAAAATCGGCGTATATGTCAATATCAAATAAGAAATCGCCTTTATATGTAAAAAAATGTATTGCGATTGGATTTGAAAATTTTGTGTATCTTATGTCTTTTTCTCAAATAATTTGCGTTAGAAAACGCTTTAATCGACACATATGCCAAAAAATCTTTAATCAAGTGCACTTTTAACATTTTATATTAAATCGTTGAGATATTTTGCGATATATGTTAAAATAGTTGCAAAGAGCAAAGGGGACGGCATGAAGGATATCATATTAAAAGTTTTTCTTTCTCTGCTTGCTTATTTTGTGGGCGCGATTAATATGGCGACCGTAATCAGCAAGATAAAGGGGAAAAACATTAAAAAGATGGGCAGCGGAAATCCCGGAACAATGAACGTTATGCGCAGCATAGGCAAGGGCTGGGGCGCGCTTACGTTTGCGTTTGACTGCGTCAAGGGCGTGGCTTTTGCTCTGATAGGCAGATTTGCCGTGGACGGCGGTTCAACCGATTGGATGTTTATCCTAGGCTCGCTGACGATTATAGGACACATTTTCCCTGTATATACAAAATTTAAGGGCGGAAAGGGCGTGGCTACGTCGCTTGGTGTTTTTATGGTGGCGACCCCGATAATCGGACCTTGCGTGTTATTGGGATTGGTGATTTATCTGCTTATATGCAAGATAGGTTTTATCGGATCTTTTCTTGCGATTACGGCGCTGACCGTAGCAAACTGTATCGTTTACAGGACAAGCATCATTGCTATCGTGTGCTGTCTTATAATATGGGCACTGATAATACTCAGGCATAAAGACAATATCGACAGATTGATTCACGGCAAGGAAAACACGCTGAGCATAGTGGGAAAGAACGAGGCGAAACAACTTGACGGCGATCAGACTGAACCGCAAGACGATTCGTCGGAGAGCGCGGAAGAACGCGGCAGCGACGAAGAGGGCGCTGACAGCGAAAAACAATAGATAGATAGATTGACATAATTTGAGGTGGATATGAAACTCGGAGTGGTAGGGCTTCCCAACGTGGGAAAAAGCACTTTATTCAACGCAATTACGCAAGCCGGCGCAGAGAGCGCCAATTATCCTTTTTGCACGATAGAGCCTAACGTAGGCGTCGTAGCCGTGCCGGACGAAAGACTAGATTTGCTTGCAAAACTCTACAACAGCAAGAAAGTTACGCCGACCGTCTTGGAATTCGTCGATATAGCGGGTCTTGTCAAAGGCGCGTCAAAAGGCGAGGGATTGGGCAATAAATTTCTTTCTCACATAAGAGAAGTCGACGCGATCGTACACGTCGTAAGATGTTTTGCCGACAGCAATATTACTCACGTCGACGGTAGCGTCAATCCATTGAGAGATATCGAGACGATCGAATTCGAACTTATTTTTGCCGATATGGAAAGCGTGCAAAAGAGAGCCAACAGAGCGCGTACTTCGGCAAAGGGCGGCGACAAAAAATATATTGTCGAGGCCGAACTTATGGATAGGATATACGCCGAGTTGGAGAGCGGCAAGCCGGCAAGGCTCATCGATATGACCGATGACGAAAAGGAGATAGCGAGAGATCTGTTTCTGCTTACGGCAAAACCCGTTATATATGCAGCCAACGTCAGCGAGGACGACGTAGCTTCTAACGGCAATGATTTCGTCAAAGCGGTAGAAGATTACGCGGGCAAACAGGGGGCGAAGACGGTCGTTATCTGCGCAAAGCTCGAAGAGGAACTTGCGTCTATGGATGACGAAGACAGAGAGTTGTTTAGGGCAGAATACGGAATAGAGAAAAGCGGTCTGGACAAATTGGTATCCGCGTGCTATGATTTACTCGGTTTGATAAGTTATCTCACCGCGGGCGAGAAAGAGACCAGGGCGTGGACGATAACTAAAGGTACCAAAGCTCCTCAGGCGGCAGGCAAGATACATAGCGATTTCGAGAGAGGGTTTATCCGCGCCGAAATAGTTGATTGGAAGGTGCTGTTGGAGTGCGGTTCTTACGTCGCGGCAAAAGAAAAAGGCAAAGTGAGAAGCGAAGGAAAAGAATACGTAATCAAAGACGGTGACGTAGTGTTGTTCCGCTTTAACGTATAAGACAGATTTGGACGGCTTAGGAAAAGCGATATTATGGATTATAGAAAGATCATCATTGACAGCATTCAATCGAATTTATATGACAAGCAGGTTTTGTCGGAGCTAATTGCCGCGCCCAAGGACGCGGGAATGGGCGATTTTTGCATACCGTGTTTCAAATTGGCGAAGGAGATGAGAAAGTCTCCCGCGGTAATAGCCGAGGAATTGGCGTCGGCGGTAAAGACGGGCGGCATTCTCGAAGAAGTCAAGGCGGTAGCAGGATTTGTCAATTTCAGATTTGACAAGGCTCGCTTTGCTCAGCAAGTGTTGAACGACGCAATACAAGCAGGAGAGAATTACGGCAAGAACGACGAAGGCAAAGGCAAGACTGTCTGTATTGACTATTCGTCGGTAAATATTGCAAAGCCTTTTCACATGGGGCATCTACTCAACACGGCGCTCGGCGGAGCAATATATCGCATTTATAAGGCTTTGGGATACGAAGTCGTGGGCATAAATCATCTCGGCGATTGGGGCACGCAGTTCGGCAAACTTATCGTGGCTTATAAGCGTTGGGGCGACAGGGAAGATATCGAAAAAAGAGGAGTAAGAGGTCTTGTAGATATTTATGTGAAATTTCATAAAGAAGAAGAGACCTGCCCCGAGCTTTCCGACGAGGCAAGAAGTTGGTTCAAAGCTATAGAAGACGGCAACGAAGAGGCGTTGGAACTGTTTGAATATTTTAAGAGGATAACGCTCAAAGAGGTTTCTCGTATCTATGACAGACTGCATATAAGTTTCGACAGTTATGCGGGAGAATCTTTCTACAACGACAAAATGCAGCCCGTGCTTGACGAGCTGAGCGATAAAGGACTTTTGGAGACGAGCAACGGAGCTAAGGTTGTCAAATTCCAAGATGATACTATGCCGCCTTGTCTGTTGCAGAGATCGGACGGGGCGACTTTGTATGCCACGAGGGATATGGCGGCGGCGTTTTACAGAAAAAAGACATACGATTTCGATAAATGTCTGTACGTTGTGGCGTATCAGCAGAATTTGCATTTTCAACAGATATTCAAAGTGTTGGAGATGATGGGCTGTCAGTGGCACAAAGATATGATACACGTTGCGCACGGCATGGTGTCATTGGAAAGCGGTTCGATGTCTACGCGCGGCGGCAACGTTGTGTTTTTGGAAGACGTGCTCAATACCGCCGTTGCCAAAGCCAAAGCCGTAATAGAAGAAAAAAATCCCATGCTCGAAGGTAAAGAACTCATTGCCGAGCAGGTCGGCGTGGGCGCTGTGCTTTTCGGCGTGTTATACAACAGCAGAATCAAAGATATGGTATTTTCCTTTGATAAAGTACTCAATTTTGAAGGAGAAACGGGGCCGTACGTTCAATACACTTACGCAAGGTGCAACAGTCTGTTTGAAAAGTGCGGCGATATAGGCGAAGAAATAGATTATTCGGGACTTGATAACGAAGAGTGCAGAGCAATAGTTGGATTGATCGAGAAATATCCCGAGATCATCAAAGAGAGCGCCAAAAAATACGAGCCGAGCGTGGTTACCCGATACGTCGTCGATTTGTCGCAGGCGTTCAATAAGTTTTATTTCGAGCATAAGGTCAAAGGAGAAGCCGAAGGTATTAAGAATGCAAGATTGCTCCTTACCAAGGCGACGGGACAGGTCGTGGCAAGCGCCTTGTCTTTGCTGGGAATAGAGACTCCGCAGAAGATGTAAATTTATAAAGACATATATAAATAAGGCGGCGCGTTCGGTTAATCGAACGCGCCGTTTGCCGTTATTTTGCATATCGATATCGTAATGATAGCTCTATTTTTATCCTATAAAATATATTGACATTGCAAATAGGCATTGTGCCGCATAATAGCTCAATATTATATAGTAATCATGGTCTTTGTGAAGTTTTGCTTTCGGCGCAAACCATGACAATCCGAGAACCGTGTCCGACGATATGAACAGCACCGTTGCAATCAGCACGACTATAGTAAACGCCGTCGCTCCGTTGAGAACTATCAGATTAATAGACGACATAAGCAGTACGCCCAAAGCGCAATAATATATGGTAAGCATTACGTTTTGGATAAAAGTTGTAGTAAGAACCTTTTTTGCCGCGAGAATTACGTATACTATAGGCAGAATTGCCACAATCGGCAGGAGATAGAGTTTGATAGGTTGCAACGTCAGGAAGTTGAACATATAGCATATATGTCCCAGGAAGAAGAAAATAATTCCTACGGTCTGTATCATATTTTTTCTTTGCGGATTTTGTTTGACGTCGTATAGGCAGAGAAAAATATCTCCCAGCATGCCGAGAATCAGTCCGACGATTATCGCCAAACCGTAACGCATATCCTCGGCGGCAGGTTGAGAAAGATAGAATGCGAATATTCCGATGCAAACAAACGTCATCGAGCCGCAGGTTTTTGCCACTAATTCGAAATCAAAAATTTCCTTTGAATGTGAATAGGCTTTTACAACGCCCAAAATCAAACATATTGCCGCCAAAACATATAATATAGCTTCCATATTTATATTAAACCACGAATGCGTGCGTAAAGTCAACATTAAATAATAAACAGCCGTATATTTGCCAAGAAAAATCCCCGCCAGATGCGGGGATCACTTATTATTTCTTTTTGGAAGAACTAGCGCTCTTGGTTGTCTTCTTATTTGCAGTTGAGCTTTTTCCTGTTGAAGCGGATTTTTTAGCAGGTGATTTAGAAGCCGCGGTCTTTTTTGCCGCCGTTGTTTTCTTAGCCGCGCTTGCAGTCTTTTTCGACGAAGTTTTTTTATCTTTTGCGTTTGTCTTTTTTGCCGCGGACTTGGTCGACTTAGTATTCTTGGATTTTGAATTGGCAGTCTTTTTGGACGAGGAATTTTTGCCTTTTTTAGCGGCTTTTTCCTTTTCTTTTTTGGCGTTTTCTTTGGCTTTTAGTTTAGCCTCTTTGCGTTCTTCCTTCAGAGCTTCTTTCTCTTGGTGCCGCAATTCGCGGGCAGAGAGGCGAACTTCGCTTTCCGACTCTTCTTTCGCCTTGGATTTTGCTTCCTTTTTAGCGTCTTTTTCTGCTTTGCGTTGTTCGCGTTTGGTCAAATCCGCATTGTCGTTGTTTTCCTCTTCGGGAGACGGCGGCTTGGGCTTGCCGGTGCGGGCAAGCACTCCGTACAGATGTTTGATATTCATATCGACGGGTATATTTTTGCCGTGCTGTCCGAGCAGATACCATTCTCTGTGAGTGCCGTGGTCCGTAGCGAATCCAAGCAGAGTATTGTGACATCTCCATGATTCCTCAACTTGCTTTCCAATCAGCTCGAAAGACGACGCATAGTGGTCGAGAGCTTTTTGAGCGGCATAGGAATTGGGGTGCGAGCGGTGCATAACGTCGTCGAATTCCTGATTATATACGCATATAAAATCATGCTTGTCCTGTTTGATCAATTCCAGCGTTCTCGCAACGACCGAGCTGTCGTATTCTTCAAGATAGTAATCCATGTCGCGTCTGTTAAATATTTTGGACATACTTGATTCTTTGACCGCGACGATGCAAGGCTTTTTGCCGGCTCGGATCATTGCGTCGAATATGCTGTCTATCTTAATCACGGGCTTTTTATATTTGACGATTCCGTGTACTTCCGGACTTGCGCCCGTATACATACTTCCGAAACAAACTGGCGTTTTCGGCGGATTGACGGAAAGCAACTCGATTTCAAAAGGCGCGTATTTGCGCACTGGCTCGAATTTGTCATAATATTTATCGTAAGTCCATTGACCTATCGCGTCGGGATTGAACATTATTATACGGTCGATCTTTTCCGCACCCGTACTTGCCATTATATATCCGTAAAGTTCGTCTATAACGCCTTCGTTCAGCGCAGGCGGATCAACGCCCATCGTCTTGCAGAGCGTTGCGGCAATACGGGTTATTTTAGTCGAATTGAAATCCATCATTATCCCAGTTCCTCCAACAAGGCCGTTCTTTCGGCTTGTTCCTCTTCCGTGAGCGTGTCGTTTTCTCCGGCGCGCTGTTTTTCAAGGTAATATTTTATTCTCGTCAGCTTTTGGTCGTTGACTTTATATTTAAGAGACGCCCATATCGCAAGGCTAATCAGCACCAATACGGCAACGGCGAACAGTATGCGAATAGACAGAGTGACTTTCTGCGGGAATTCAAGCAGCAATCCGCTTGTATCTATTACTTCGTTGTTTTTTTCTGCCGCCGCGATGAGAGCTTTGTTTTTGATTATTTCGCTGTTATATCCGCTGTATCCTACGCAAGCAAGCACGATAAGCACTATGCTTTGCGCTATGGCAGTGCCGATTTTTCTCGTAAAGGTCATCAATCCGCTGTAGCTGCCCGTATCTTTGACGCCCGTCTTGAGTTCCGCGACGTCCTGGGTGTCTGCGAATATCAGCCACGGCATCATTTGCGCTCCGCCGAATCCCGTGCCCATTATCACAGCGCACACAATCAGCAACCAACTTATATCGGTGTTGGTCGTATTGGGGAATATCGCCAGTCCGAGCGCGCCGATTATATAGCAGGGCAGTCCCCACCTGAAAGCGAACTGCTTGCCTTTTGTGTTTTTGAGTTTCATATTGAGCGGATACGTCACCGCCGCCATCACCATCATAGGCGCTACGATAAACAGCGAACTCATTTTCATTCCGAATATAGAGATTTTCGGTACGACTGCCGTCACGTAATAAAGCACCAATGCGGATATGAAATCATAGCATCCGAACGCCGTAATATACATTATCAGATGATATCTGTAAGATTTGTTTTTCAGAGGGACGGCATAGCTTTTGAAAGAGAATTTGCTTTTTTTGCTTTTATCGTATGGGATACGTTCTTTGCTGAAAATGCCTGCAAGACAAGTTGCCGCGCCGAAAATTATTCCGCAAGTCACCGCCACTATAAGGAAAAAGCCTGTTTCGTCTATCACGCCGTAAGCAGATTTGGTATTGCTGATATAAGCGGAATATGCCTCTGTTGCGGCGGCAGGTATCATATAGAATGCGCCCGACGCCAATATCGAAAAGATCAGTTTGACGGAATTGGCTTTGTTGCGTTCTTTGAAGTCGCTCGATATTTCCGCGCTCAACGACGCGTACGGCACTTGCGAAATCGTATTGACCGTGCACAGCAGGAAATATCCGACGCAGGCATAGACTATACGCAATGCGGAATTGTTAATGTTTCTTGCCCAAGGCATAAACATAATTGCAAATGCGACGGGTACCAAAGCTCCGCCGATGATAATCCACGGTCTGCGTCTGCCTAGTTTCGTACGTGTGTTGTCGGATATCACTCCCATCAGAGGATCGGAAATCGCGTCCCAGACTTTGGACACGACGATAATTATCGCGGCATAAAGTTCTGCATTCGGGATGCCTACGAGAATAAGATTAGTCAGGAAAAATGTCAGCACGACGCCGAGCAGAGCGGCATAGCCTCCGCCGTATATTTCTCCGCTGCCGTATGCAAATCTTTCCCATCTCGTCATAGGCGGGATAGCATTTATTTGTTCAGCGCCGTTTTCTTTAATCTCACTCATATTCACACTCTTATAATATATTATATTTTTATTATATAGGCATTGCGGAGCGAATGTCAATACCCATTGCAAAATATAACTTTGATAATCGGTCAAATCGTCGTTTAAGAGATTTTTTTGTTAATACAAACGCCGTATTCGTTAAGATTGACACGTTCGCATTGCGCGTAGTAAAATAAATGAGATATTTTTCCGCGCCGAAAAGCGGTAGTTCAAGGAGGTAAACAATGGACAATATCAAATCGTTTGAGCTCGATCACGACGCTATGTCGCCGGGGTTTTACTGTCTCGGAGAAGCCAACGGAGTATACACTTACGACATGCGATTCAAGTATCCGAATAAAGGAGATTATATTTCATATGCGGCGCTGCATTCCATAGAGCATTTGTTTGCAGTCGTGATACGCAACAGCGATATCAAAAACAAGGTCGTCTATTTCGGTCCCATGGGATGCAGGACAGGTTGTTATCTGTTGCTTTTCGGCATAGAGGAGATCGAAGCAAAGAAAGTTGTCGTCGAATGCCTTAAAAAATGTCTCGAGCTCGACTACGTGCCGGGCACAAAACCCAAAGAATGCGGCAATTATCTCGAGCACGACCTTATCGAAGCGCAGCAGGAAATCGCCCGTTATCTTCAGGTGTTGGAATAGTCGCTTAGCAAAATTTCTGTCAACAAAAGGTGTACTATGGATTTTGCATTGTCTAATTACAGAGTCGATCGCAGAAAGCTTTTGGATTACGGATTCAAAGAATGCGTCGGCGGATATGTCTTATATATAGAATTAATGAACGGAGAATTTACGCTTCGGTGTTTTTTCGACGGTAACAAACTGGCGACCAAATTGTTAGAGAGCGACGGAGAGGAATACGTACTGTTCAACGTTTCCGACGGCGTGGGAGAATTCGTAGGAGAATTGAGAGCGGCTGCCGAGGAGAAAATCAAAGATATTAAGGAAAAGTGTTTTGAATTCGTCGACGTTAAGGAAAAAGTATTGGCGTACGTTCTCGACAGATACGGCACCGTCCCCGAATATCCTTGGGCGGACGAAGCAGCGTATGCCGACGCTTGCACGCTAAAAAACGGCAGAGGGAAATGGTACGGCATTATCATGACGGTGCCGTGTGAAAAATTGGGACTTAAGTCAGGCGGTAATCTCGACGTGCTCAACGTCAAAAATTCGCCTTCGAAGGTGCAAGAGCTTATAGACGGCAAGAACGTGTTTGCCGCGTATCATATGAACAAAACACATTGGCTCAGCGTGGTATTGGATGCTAATATCCCGTTTGAAAAAGTATCGGAACTTATAGATGAAAGTTTTGCATTGGCGGGCGCGATTAAAAGCAGAGGAAGAAAAAATGATTGATAGTTACGACGTATTGGTTATCGGCGGAGGTCCGGCAGGCGCGACTGCCGCGAAGACGCTTGCGGATAGACGCGTCAAAGTTATGTTGGCGGAGAAATGCAAACTGCCCAGATATAAATCGTGTTCGGGAATGTTGATCAAAAAGACTTTGGAATTAACTCAACTTTATTTTGGCTCTTCGGTTCCGATTGAAGTCGCTTGCGCTCCTTCACAAAACAAAGGCATGGTATTTACCGACGATAATGGCAAAGAGTACGTGTTTGCTCAAGACGGTCTCAACGTCTGGCGAAGCACATTTGATAATTGGCTGCTGCAACAAGCAAAGCAAAGCGGCGCGCAAATTTGCGACGGGACTTTCGCGACGAACGTCGACGATATGGGAGATTGCGTGTCTGTAACGTTGAATGGACGGAAGAGCGGAACGTTTAAGTTTAGATACGTATTGGATTGCGAAGGCGCAGTAGGCGCCGTCAAGCGGAAATTATTGGGCAAATCTAATAGGAGCGTATATACGTATCAGACGTTTAATACGGGTTCGATTGATCTGGATCACGGTTTTTTCTACGCGTATCTCCAACCGGAACTTTCTCAGTACGACGCTTGGTTTAACGTCAAAGACTCAATGCTTGTTTTGGGAGTAGCAGTCGAAGATCCCGCGACGAGGGAATTATACTATCGAAGATTTATATCTTATATGCAAGAAAAACACCATCTCAAGATAGATCGCGAGATAAAGACGGACAAGTGGATTATGCCGCGCGTCGAGATAGGATGTCCGATCGAATACGGAGAGGGCAGAGTGTTTTTTGCAGGCGAGATAGCGGGATTTCTCAATCCTATGGGAGAAGGTATTTCAGCCGCTATGGAAAGCGGATATTGCTTAGCCTCCGCCGTGGCAGACAATTTTTTCTGCGCAGACGCGATACTTGATCAATACCGAAAGAGCTGCGCTTCTCTGAGAGATTACGTTAGACGTCAATGGAGTTTTACGGGGCGTCTGTCAGGTACCTTCAAGGACTACGTATGATTGCATTGTTAAGGTTTTGACGGGAATCGACGGGATCGGGACTGCGGTTTTCAGCAAAAATATACTTTTGAGACGCCGATAGGCATAGCTTTGCGGCGATTGTTATTTTTTGATATTGACAAATCGAATATTTGCGGATTAGGATATTATTATTGATTAAAGGCGCTTGGCGCCGCAAAACAATTGAGAAGAGGCGAATATGGATAAGGATTATATTGTCGAGTGTATATGCGCGCAGAAGAAAAACAGAGCGTTTTTTGATTGCCGCGCGAGAATCGTCGCTTTGAAAAAATTGCGCGAGAATATTACGCTAATCAAGCAGGATATAATCAGCGCGCTCAAGGCCGACTTGAATAAAGGCGAAGTAGAAAGTTATATGACGGAGATCGGTATGACTCTCGGAGAATTAAATTACATGCTGAGACATTGCAAGAGTTTTTCCCGTGCCAAGCGAGTAAAGACCTCGTTGCTTCAATTTCCCGCAAAGAGTTATTCCGTGCCCAGCCCATACGGATGCGCGCTTATCATGAGCCCGTGGAATTATCCTTTTATGCTGTCTATGGAACCTATGATTGACGCGATTGCTGCCGGTAATACGGTCGTGCTTAAACCCAGCAGATACGCGCCCAACGTTAGCGCCGTGCTAGACAAGCTCGTCAAGATGACGTTTTCCCAAGATCAGGTAATCGTCGTATTGGGCGGAAGGGAGGAAAATAACTTCCTGTTGGAGCAGGATTTTGATTATATATTCTATACCGGAAGTACGTCCGTAGGCAAAATTGTAATGCAGAAAGCCGCGGAAAAGTTTATTCCAGTGACGTTGGAAATGGGCGGTAAAAGTCCGTGTATCGTCGATTCTAGCGCGGATATTGCTCTTGCGGCGAAAAGGATTGTGTTTGGCAAACTTATCAATGCGGGGCAGGCATGCGTAGCTCCCGATTTTCTGTACTGCGCGAGAGATATCAAAGATAGTTTGATCGAACAGATAAAGAAACAGATAATCGCTCAATACGGGGAAAATCAAATCGACAATGACGATTTTCCAAAGATGATCAATAAGAAACAATTCGATAGAGTCAGTCGATTGATAGATGCCGGCAGAGTGCTTTTCGGCGGAAATGTCGATGAGGATAAACTTAAAATCCAGCCAACGCTGATGGAATCGTCTTTTGACAGCGCGGAGATGAACGAGGAGATTTTCGGTCCGATACTGCCCGTAGTCGTATTCGATTCAATCGACGAGGCGATCGAGAAGATCAATTCGGGCGCGTCGCCTCTTGCGCTTTATATATTTACTTCCGACAAATCAAATGCAAAAAAGGTAATGAGCGCGTGCGACTTCGGCGGCGGTTGTATCAATGATACGATTATGCAGATTGCGTCTTCTCACTTAGCTTTCGGCGGTTTGAAACAGAGCGGTTTAGGCTCGTATCACGGCAAAGCGGGATTCGACACGTTTACGCATTACAAGAGTATCATTGACAAAAAGACCTGGATGGACGTGCCGGTGCGTTATCAGCCTTACACGGAAGGCAAATATAAAATTATCAAGCGATTTATGAAATGATACAAATATTTGATTTATAACCATAAATATTTAATTTGAGCAATTTATAATCAAAAGCCCGACTGATTTCAGTCGGGCTTAAACATTATTTATCCGAAGATTTGACGTTGAACATTTTTATCTCGTAAGGTCGAAGATTTATATCGAACGTCGTGTCGGCGTCTATGCGCGTCGTGTTTTCCGATTGAGAATTGAATTCGGATATCTCGTAATCGCGAGTGTCGAAACAAAGTTTTTTGTTGTCGAACGAATATACCGCGCTGTGATTGCCGCTGTTGCGTATAGCCATAATACCTTTTCCGTCGTTGTATGCATAGTAACCGTATACGTTGCATTTTTCCGGCGAGTCGCCGAAGAATCGGCTGTTTTTGAGTATATCGAAATTATCTTCAGCCCATTTCAAAACGTCGGCGGCGATCTTCCAGCGCTTATCGTCAAACATAGCAGGAGTGAAATACAACTCCACAAATCCGGTGCCGCGCATCATACACATATAGAGATAGTCTTTGAATTGACTGTAGTCGTAAGTCACGGTGGGGTGCAGTTTGTCGGGGCGTTGGAGATTGCTCGTCATTGGAGGATTACAGTTGCGTTCGGCGTAGCAGGGCTCGTGATTGTACAGATTGGATACGGGGAATTGCAGTTGTCTCTCTTCAAAAAAATCTCTGTATCTGCCGTCGCGGTAGTTGAGACATTGAGACAGATTGTCTCCCGTGCCGGCATATCCCATATCGCCGCAGTTGTTGAGCCATATCGCGTCGCACCATTTCAAAAACCAAGGACTGCAGTGCGCGTAAGACGTCACGTTGAGAAACACGTCCTTACGCGCCCGTCGTATCCTCTCAAAACCTTTTGTCCATTCTTCCCAAAGAAACGTATAGAAACCGCGCCCGTCGCCCTTGCCTCGGGGATGTCCGTGAGACGAAGATTTGCACGGCGTGATAGCGAATCCGTCTATTTTGAAATAGCTGACGTTATATTTTTCGCAGAAGTCAGCCATGCGTTTGCACAGATTGCGTATGTAAGCGGGATTTGCAGTGCATATATCGTGCGATTGACGGCAACTGGGATAGCCGATCGATTCGAGCAGTTTTGCATATTTTACCGTTTGGCGGGTGTATCCTCCGCGAGGGCCGAACCATACTCCGAAAGTCGAGTCGAGGTCTTTGGTAAGCGCGCTTTCCGCGTTGAACTCTTGTGGGAATTTGTTGTAGTCGAAGGTCCAGAACTTAGCTTGCGTATAGTCCGTCCATCCGTCGTCGACGACGTAACAATCGAGAGGTCTCAGCCCCGCGTTGCCAAGTCCTTTTGCCACCGCGCGGAAAGATTCGCTGATTTTTCGACTGTCGATATTAAGCATATTGTCGTACCAACTGTTGAATTGAATTCTGAATTTTACGGGCTGAGCGCTGATGGATGAGATATATGTAAAAAAGTCAGCGCGCATTCTGTGGAAATTGTCTTCGTGTCCGCTGCCTATAACAAAGGGTACGCTTTCGTATTCTCCGCCGGGAGCGAGTTCCTGAAAGCTGCGTTCCGTATAATATCTGCAATAAGCGAATCCGTCTTCTATTCTATTGTCGGCAGTAGGGAATTCTCCGCCGAAGAACATATCGCTTACGTAATACGGCTGACCCATAGTTGTGATATAAGCAGGTATAAATACTCTTTTTGTTACTTTCGGCACGGTCCAATTAAATGTATTGGCAGGGACTTTGAATGCGTCGAGTTGGATATATTCTATTACGACGTTAGGTGAAGAAACGCGCAGAGTGATTGTCTTTTTCAGCGCGCCCGAGATATCATCAGGCGTATAGTTGATCGTTATCGACCAATCGTAGCCTCCGTGATTCGCGGCGAAAGCTATGCTGGTGTCCGTAGTATTCGTTACGGTTGCTTGCGAACTGTCTATCACGGCTTTTTTGCGTAATAGCCCTTGTTTGACAATATAGGCGATAGCAAATTCGCACGTCTCCGCGTTCATTTCCCGACCGGTAATTCTGTTGACAAGTCGGCAAGAGGTTATTTTGCCGTCGCATATCTCTACGCTTTTGACGACGTTTTTCGATACAAAATCCATAATAATTGCCTCATTTCATATAATAATTATATTTTACCATAATTAGCACGGCGCGTTCAATATATAAAAACAAATGATTTTTTGATTATATCAATAACATTGCTTTCGCCAAATAATTGAGGGCAGAACAATGGAACAGATAATTCAAATCAGTAATATAAATTAGTTGAAATAGAGAAAAGCATATAATATAATAAAACTATGAAAACGTACAAATATAAATTGTCGTATGCAGACGCGGCGGCGGATTTTCTCAGAAAGGTTACCAATTCGGTTGCAGCATTTACGGACGAACACGATAAGTTTAATATGTTAATAAGCAGGGAAAGCGACTCCCAGGCTATTCATAAAATTCTTGGACGCGCTTATACCGTTCTTGCGAAGGAAGGCGAAGAAATCGTCGGTATGGCGAGTATGGATAAAGACGGCAGTCTATTTCTGCTGTCGGTTCCCGACGGAGACAGATATGACAAGGTTTCCCGATATCTGTTGGGCGCGCTTGAAAAAATCGCGGAAGATAATCAAATTCATACCATCTCTGTTCTTCCCACGCAACATTCGGAAAAAGTATTGATTAAATTCGCTTACTTGCCTTTTGAAGGCGGCAGCGAAGATGAAGACGCGATCAACGGATCTCTGTTGGTCAAATATATAGAGTCGGTAGACGAGAAGAAAATGGGAGATTTCTCCGTCAAAAGATATAAGCTCGATCCTAATAAGAGAATCAGTATCGAAGAATATAGCGCAACGGTACCGTGCTCCGTACTTGGAATAGCAAGTCTTTTCGTAGTTGTTTTGATAGCATACGCGGTGTTTCATCATTTTAATTCCCATGGCGAAGAATTGCCGAGGAATTTCAAAATTATGGCGGCTATGGTTAGCGTTATATTTGCGTTTGCAATCGTTTATTTCAGTTTGCATATTTGGTATTTGAAAAAACTCAAACAAACTCTGTTGACGATGGACGTGACCAACGCCGTAATCACAGATCTTAATTCTGTTACGGAGGTCGACATCATAAGGGACAATGACGGGGATTACAAGCATGATATGAAGAAGCGCGTTAGCCTTACTTACTCTTTCTATGACGCCGATATGCGTTTGCGTCACGGAAGTTTTAGCAGCGTGCAAAAGTTCAGCGATTTCAGATTTTTCGGAGCGAGGGAGTTTTACAAAGGACAGGAGATTCTTATCGTATACAACCAGGAAAAAAGTTATATTCTCAGGAAGTATAAGTTGTTGAATACCGTTTCGGAAGAATCGGACAGAGGTCGTAAATAAAAAGCAGAGCAGTCAACACATCATACGCAAAATAATGCTTATGTATTTATTTTGCGGCATAAATTAATTTTCGATATTTTTGTTCATAAGCGCGACTTCAGTTTCGCGCTTTTTGTATATTCTGGGAAAAGTTATGAATATGACGATGGCCGTGATTATGCCTGCCGCAAAGTCGGCTATTCCTTCCGAAAGGTATACGCCTTTGAATCCTAAATAATGAGTAAGAGAGAAGCACAGCGGTATGAGAATTACTACCTTTCTCAGCACCGCCAAGCATAGAGACGATTTTGCCTGCCCGAGAGCGACGTTGATATTTTGCAAGGTCATCTGCACAAAAAACATTATTGAGCCCATTAGGAAAAACGGCGTGTACTTGACGACTATTTTTTCTACGTCGTCGCTCGCGGAGAATATAAATGCGTAAATTTGCGGAAACGCCATTGACAGCGACCATACCGCGATAGCAAAAATAAAAGCTATCAGCGTTACGTATTTGATACCTGTACTCAATCTCTTAGCGTCGCCTTTGCCGTAATTGTAACTTACAAAAGGCTGCATGCCGTAACCGAGACCGTTGAGCGGAAGGGATATCAGCTGTAAGGCGCTGAGCATAATCGTCAAGGCCGCCGTATAATTTTCATTGCCTCCTGTTGAGACGTTGAGATTGATATTGAATACTATTTGTATCGCGCATTCCGTCAGCGTCATTATAAAAGGAGAAAATCCAAGCGATACTATGCTGATTATGCGTCTAAAGTCAACTTTCATATCTTTAACGCGCAATTTGAATACGCTTTTTTTGCAGAAGAAAAATGCAATTATCCAAATAAAAGATATGAATTGGGATATTACCGTCGCAAGGCTTGCGCCGTTGACACCCATATCAAACGCAAATATAAAAAGCGGATCGAGCGCAATATTGACCAAAGCGCCTATCAGCACGGAAAACATAGCAGTAAACGAGTATCCCTGAGCGGTTATGAACGGATTGAGACCTTGCGCAAGAAGTACGAATAATGTGCCTGTCGAATAGATTTTAAGATAGGACGTTGCAAAAGAGACCGCAGTCGGCGGACAACCGAACAATACGACTATCTGCTTTGCCAGGCAAAAAGTCAATACGCTCAATGTCAAGCCTGTTGCCGTAAGAAGGACGAAAGACGTATTGAATATTTTATTGGCTTCGGCAGAATCGTTCTCCCCGAGTTTTATGCTTGCGCGCGGAGATCCGCCAAGACCTATCAGATTGGCAAACGCTTGAATTATCAGCGTAATTGGAAGCACTATTCCCAAAGCCGCGAGCGCATCCATGCCCGAGCCGTCTATTTTCGCCACGAACATTCTATCGACAATATTATACAGAAAGGTTATCAATTGAGCAATAACGGCGGGGACGGTGAGTTTGAATATCAAAGGTAGGATTTTGCCCGTTCCCAACTGCTCGGCAGTGTTTTTCATAAAGTAACTCGTATATTTTGATCGACATATATATTAACATATATCAAAAGCTAAAAGCAAGCTGTAGGGGCGTTATGACCAACGCTTTGTCAAATAGCATTTCGCGAGTTTGCATTGAAATATCTAAATTAATTGATATTGACTATTTTTGGGGATTGACTTCACCGAATGAGTGTGTTAAAATATACTCGTAACGATACGGGTTGGGGAAACAATGGCTGTAACTATCAAGGATTTGGCAAAAGAAACCGGCTTGGGGTGCGCTACTATAAGCGCCTATCTCAACGGTGTGCCCGTGCGTTCATATAACAAAGTCAAGATAGAGGAAGCTATTAACAAACTCGGCTATATCCGTAACGAATATGCCAGAGGGTTGAAGACGCGCAAGTCTCACACGATAGGTATTTTGATTCCCGAACTTAAAAATATCATCTCCACGACTATCGTAGGCGAAATCGAGGAGGTGCTGAGGACAAAAGGCTACGGAATTATTGTCTGCGAAAGCCGAATGGATATCTCAAGACAGCAAGAAGCTATGAGATTTCTGATATCCAAGATGGTTGACGGACTGATCGTGTTGCCGGTGTCATCCGACGGAGAAGATTTGCAATCTGTGGCGGAAAACGTTCCGATGACGGTAATTTGCAGACAAACGAGCAGCGACAACGCGTCTCATATACTGATAAATAACAGAGAAGTGTCGCAAGAAGCAGTCAAGAGATTGATAGACAAAGGGCGCAACCGTATAGCGTTGATAACAGATGACTCCCAAGTCTATATGTCGGGAGAAAGATATTTCGGTTATCGTCAAGTCTTGGAAGAAAAAGGATTGTTCAATCAGAAGATGGTATACGGAGGAAGCTCCGATATCGATGGTGGGTACATTACCGTCAAGAAACTATTGAGGGAACATCCTGAGACGGACGGCATATTCGTTACTCATTACGAAATGTTTATCGGCTGCATACTTGCAATGAGCGAAATGGGCATTAAGATCGGCGAAGAAATAGATTTCGTAGGCATTGATACCGCAGATAAATCTATAATATTCGACTCGGCGCTGCACACGATAAAATTGCCGCTTAAAGAAATCGGCGAAAACGCCGCGGAAATAATAGTGGCAATGATAGACGGAGAGCATCCTCGCAGCGTATTATTGGATGCGAAAATAGATTGATTATTAAGAAAACCGTAGCGGCGGAACGCACTGATCATTATTAAATGATTGTTAAAGGCGTCGTTAAAAACACATACCCCGGCAGGGGTATATATTATTTGAAAAGTCGAAACGATTCGACTTCATAAACAGGTGTTTGTACGGGATAGATATTTAGACTGACGATCGAAATGCGAAGAGCAATATAAGTAGACAGAATTGCGGCGTTTACCGCTTTATATACTGTAAAATAAAAAATATACGGACTAAGTCCGAAAAAAGGAGGTAGCAACAATGAACAAAAAACTAATAGCAATGTTAGTTGTGGCAGTGCTGTGCGTGTCGGTATGTTCGTTGGCGTTGGCGGGTTGTGACAAAGATTTTACGGTCACTTTCGACAGCGACGGCGGCAGCGCGGTGCAGGCTTGCCAAGGCGAAGTGAAAACTGAGCCGATTCCGACAAAAGACGGAATGACGTTCGTCGGTTGGTTTTTAGAAGGGAAAGAAGAGCGAATAGCTTTTCCGTTTACCCCCGATAAAGACGTAACTCTTAAAGCTAAATGGGAGGATGCGCAAGGCGACACCGTCACGTTTGACACTGACGGAGGAACTGCGGTCGCTTCGGTCAATGGAGTTGTTCAGACTTCTCCGGTGACGACCAAGCAAGGATATACGTTTGAAGGCTGGTACATTTCCGGCACTAATAATAAGGTATCGTTCCCGTTTACGCCGCAAGGCAACGTAACGCTCAAAGCTAAATGGTCTGGATTGACTCCGTCTAGCGTTGTCAATCTTATTAGCGCAGCTTTGACGTCTGCGACGACTTTTGATCAGAGCAAATCTTATGCCGGCGACATTTCGGTGGGAGTTGCGGGTTTGGCAATCAATGCCAGAGTATTTGCCGATCCCGACGACGCAAGCAAAACGAAACTTAGATTGGAGATAGTCAACGCAGGCAAAACAGTGGCAACCGTTTATGCCGACGATGAGAATCTTTACGTCGTAACCGATACGGCAAAAAAGCGTTTTAAGGACGTACAGCTCCCCGTATTGCTTGAAAAAGCCAATGTCAATTTGGGTTCTGTTGCAGGCACTGCAACTATGGCGATCAACATGGTGATGGCAATGATGTTCCCCGAAGACAGAGCCGTTGTTCAGAACGGCAACGAATATCAGCTCAGCGGCAATTTTGAATTCATAGGCAATCTTTTAGCTCTTTTGCAGATAGTCGGCGTCAATATTAACGTTCCCGATGAAATATTGGATATTATAGGAAAGGGCGAATTTACCATGACTGTCCAATTCGATAATAAGGACTTCGGCAAACTCAATCTTGCAATCAACGGCGTGGACGGTTTGGACGTGTCGCTTAACGCGCTCAAAGTCGTCAATACCGAAGATTCCGCAATAGCGGTTCCGTCCAAAACAGACGTTGCGTTCGACGAAACATATCTTCTCAACTTCACTTTGGAAGGAAAAATCGAGATGATTCAGAAGAACACCGATTATACCAAGAGCGTGCTTACGGAATACGAGTATGAGATTAGAGTCGATTACAATATTGCCGAAGGTTTGAGAAATGCGCTGAGAAACGTCAACGGCAAATTAACTTTTGAAGCAGACAGACTTTTCGACACAAAAGACAGTAAGATATTTATCGACATATATCACAAGTGCGTCCCCAACGAGGGCGAAGACATCTGCGAATTCTGCAAGACGAGAGAAGCCGGCTCAAAGGGTTCGATTCTTTCAGTAGCATATTCTCCAGAAGATTTCGGCAGCAACAATCTCAACGTTGCACTCAAATTGAAGAGCATTCTTCCAAAAGGCATTTTGGGCGCCGGCGGTTTGATAGATTTGGGTACAATGGGCAACACCTTATTGAATACGATGGGCGATTACATAAGTATCAATCTCAGTCCCGCAGCGTTTGTAGTCAATGCAGGTTTGAGCGGAGATTCCGGCGATGACGGAAATACGGAAGAGGAGACCGGCGAAATCAAATTCAACGTTATTAACGCAATTTTCAAAGGTTTGGAATTTGTGTCGGGTATTACGCTTAACGACGGCTTGCAGATTGATATGAAAAAACTTCTCGATTTTGCAGACGTATTCGGAGATCAACTCGGCACCAATATCGGCAACATTTTGACTATGTTCTTCCCGAGCGTAGATATACTCAATCTGACGGCAGAGACCGCTTTGTACGGCGATACGACGACTGCCGGAATGAATATGTATCATAAGTTTATGATGGTCGACGAAAATGACGGCGAGTTGAAGAATTTTGTCAACAACAGAGGATCCTCTTGGGCTGCAGTCGCGTCGTTTGATTGGTTGACCGATGCGGACGGCAACGTCAAGTTCGAGAACAACACAGCCGATTATTATGACGATAACGGTCATTTGCGTACTATGTCTGCAGGAGAATTCGAGAGTTTGTTCTCATCGCCTGTTACGACCCTTAAATACAGCTATACGACGTATGACGGAGCAAAAGGCGAGTTCACGGCAAATATTATCGGCGTCGATATCGATTACAGTATAGTCGACAGACCGCAGACAATCAAGATCGTTACAGGTCTTATTGACGCTAATGTATTGTCAGGTTTGCTCGGCGTTGTTTCTTCGCTTGTACCGGGCGGAATCGTAATACCGGGCGGTGTTATCTATATGGACGTCACTATCGCGTCTGTAAAAGAAGTAGTTTTCGGTCGCGATCCCGAATTGGCCAACGGCTATGAAGAAGACAAGACCTATTATTACAACGATATGCTCAATCCCGTATTCAAGGCAAAACTGACTTACGGCACGGGCGAGACAAAGACAGTTGACCTATATCCGCAGGACGGAGAGAAGTATTTCACCAGTCTTTACGATTATAAGGGAAATCCGACGCCGGAAAAGGCTAAGATCAATTGGTTCGGCACTTTCGATTTGGTTTATAACGCATTCGGCGAAAAGTATGTCAAGACTGTTACCATGGCTGATCAACTCGTCGAGAAAGTTACCGAAGTTACTCTTGACATAGATCAAACTTATTTGGTTGTCTGCAACCCCAAAGTATCTTACAAAGACGCGGCGGGCGCAGACAAATCCATATCGCTTTCGGCAAAAGAAAACGATATGGATATCATTACCGTTATTGACGGAATGAGCTCCGAGCTAGCTTTCAAATCAGGCTTCCTCGGACAGACGTTTACCGGTATCAACGTTAAGTTCTCCAAAGCGGGCGAATATATGCTCGAGGTCGATTACGGCAAGAATTACGTTGCTAAGTACAAGATTAAGGTCAACGAGCCTGCTCCTGTATTGCCGGGATATGCTGTGGCAAATGAACTCGCAAGCGGAGCAACGGACACAATCGTCGGCAAGGTAACGCGTACCAATCAGTTGGGCAACGGCATTAACGCGACAGTCAAAGTCGAAGTCAACGACGGCAGCGGTACATATACCGCGTTGGAAAACGGCGTGGATTTCGAGATCTACGTAGGCGACGAAAAAGTTGACGCGCTCTTCATCGGCAGCTTCCTCATTAAGCCTTTTGAGTATAAAATCAAAATTCTCAAATCGGGCACCAGTTCCGTAAGAGTAACGTTGCTCGCTACGGATTACGGCAACGCCGAAATCGCCCCCGCTTCCGAGGATATCGAAGTAACGGTGGCATAAATCAACGCATAAGGCTACGACTGCGCGATCTTTTGATCGCAAAGTCGTTGCCAAGCGGTCGCTGGCAATACGCGATTAATATTGATAAAGACCACGCCCCCTAAATCAGGGGGCGTAGTTGATTAATTTGGTAAAATAAAGTATAAAGCGCAACGTTAATAAAAAGCGTTTGCATTTATAATTAATATCAATATATTATTAAAATAATTTAGCTCATTTTAATTATAAAAAAGTGAACAGTACGATTTAATCTGCATAAAAAACCGTGCTGTTCACAGTTGGCGGAAGCGGAGGGATTCGAACCCTCGAGCCGGTTGCCCGGCTACTTGATTTCGAGTCAAGCCCGTTATGACCACTTCGATACGCTTCCGTACGCTAATGAGTATAGCATATACTTTTGCATTATGACAAACGTTCTTCGATATATTTGTTGACAAATTCTCATTTTCTTAAAAATTTTGACGGCATAGCGGATGGCGATATTTTGAGGTCAATGGGAGCAAACGTATTGATTTATTCGTCGGTTTGTAATATAATTGAATTATGTTGGACGAAGTAACCAAAGATTATATAAGCAAGTTTGAGAAGCTGGCGCTGGCAGTCAGCGGCGGCAGAGATTCTATGGCGCTGCTCAATTGGTTTAGCAACAACGTTGACAAATGTAGATTTTTTGTAGTTACCGTACACCATAATTTAAGGGGCGACGAGGGACGTCGCGACAGAGATTTCGTACGCGAGTATTGCGTACAAAACGGAATCGATTGTCAAATTTTTGAAGAGGATATTCCCGCATTTTGCGCCGCGCACGGCTACACCGTCGAGCAGGGAGCAAGAATAAGGCGCAGAGAGATATTCAAAGATATAACGGCGAAAGGGAATCCACAGAGAGTTGTCACAGCGCATCATCTTTCCGACCAAGTGGAAAGCGTGCTGATGCACATTTTTAGAGGCAGCGGTATAGCAGGGCTCAAAGGTATGTCGATAGACGACGGCATTTTGCTTAGACCGATGCTCGACGTTTCCCGAGAACAAATCGACGCGTACGTCTTATCTCAAAGCGTGCCTTACGTTGACGACAGCTCCAACGATTGCGTGGATTACACGCGCAACAAATTGAGAAAAGAAATCATACCGCTTATCAAGCAGGTATACTCGGGCTTAGAGAACAATATTGCCGGTCTTGCTAAGAGAGCAACCGAGACGTATGGTTTTATAGACAGATTTTGCAGAGATTATCGGGTAGAAAACGACGGGGTTTATATTCCCGTTGCCGTGCTGACCGGCGAGCGCGCGATAGCCGCCCAAAGCGTCGTCAATGCAGTCGAAAGCATTACCACGCGGGTGGATTTGACTGCAAAACATATTGACTCGATAATTTCTCTTGCTACAAAGGCAAACGGGGCGAGCGTAAGCCTGCCGTTTTCTCTTAAAGCTCACAGAGACTGCGACTGCGTTGTGTTGGCACTGGATAGCGCCGCGCAGTACAGCGCAATTATCGACGGTTACGGCGAATATGACCTGGGAGAAAAAATACTGATAATTTCGCAGAAGCAAACGGGAAAATTGCGTTGCGATTTGGACAAGCTTATAGGGTGCGTCATTCGCAACAGAAAAACGGGCGACACGTTTAAGCGCTATAAAGGCGGGAGCAAAAGTCTCGGCGATTATCTTACAGATATCAAGGCGCCTAAGCGAAAACGCGACGCGTTGATAGTTGCGGCGAAGGAAAGCAAAGTATTGTTGCTTCCCGAATACGAGATAAGCGATTGGATAAAAGTCGATGAAAATACCGAGCGAATCGCTTATATAAGTGTAAAAGATAAGGCTGATTAAGGTATCGTTATGACGGCAGATAGATTTCAACAACTTATAAGCGCAGAGAAAATCGATAGACGGGTAAGCGAACTTGCCCGTTTGATAGAAAACGATTATGACGGCAAAAATCCTATCGTGGTGTGTATACTCAAAGGCTCAATGGTGTTTTGTTCGGATTTGATCAGGAAGACGGAACTC
Source organism: uncultured Clostridia bacterium (assembly GCA_947246685.1). Taxonomy (GTDB): domain Bacteria; phylum Bacillota; class Clostridia; order Christensenellales; family UBA3700; genus RACS-045. The sequence continues at coordinate 159,375 of CAMXSN010000002.1, forward strand.
CAATTAAGATTGGATACGATGTCGGTATCGAGTTACGGCAAAGACACAGTAACGTCGGGAAATATAAAAATAATCAAAGATCTTGACGAGAGCATAGCAGGAGAAGATATTATCATTGTCGAGGATATCGTCGACAGCGGAATTACGTTGAAATCTCTTACAAAACTCCTTGCCGAACGCGGAGCGAAGAGCGTGAGAGTATGCGCGTTTTTGGACAAGCCTTCGGGAAGGCGGACAGAATTTGTTCCCGACTACGTGGGATTTGAGATTTCCGACGTATTCGTCGTGGGATACGGTATGGATTATGCGGAAAAGTATAGAAATCTGCCTTACGTCGCGGCATTAAGAAAGGTTGAAGAATGAAGTTGTTTACCTATGCTCAAAAAGAGGACCTAGAAAAATTAAGCGGATGTTTTCCTTGCTCGAAGCCGCTGTATGCCGTCGGAGGTTGCGTAAGGGACGCATTGAGAGGAAGTCCTTTTTACGATATAGATCTTGCGGGAACACTTACGCCCGAGGAGCTGAAAGTAGCGCTGAAAGACAGCGGATATTCGGTGTTTGACGCGTCGCCTCGGTTGGGCACAATGATTATAAAAGGAAAGTACTCGTATGAATATACGACGTTCAGGACGGACAGTTATCCTGCGGGCAGCGGAGAGCATACTCCGATCCAAGTGCAATTTACCGACGATTTGTATCTTGACGCATGCAGAAGAGATTTTAAGTGCAACGCGATATATTACGATATATCCAAAGATTTGATAATAGACCCGCTTAACGGCGCCGAGGATATAAAAAACGGTATTCTGTCCACGACCGTATCTCCCGAAACTGTGCTTTCGCAGGACGGATTGCGCATAATGCGTCTGATAAGATTTGTTTCTGCGCTGGGGTACGGCGTGGAGTCGAATACTTTGCTCTGCGCAAAGAAATTATCCTATTTGCTCAAGGATATTTCCGCCGAGCGCATACGCGATGAGTTGGACAGAATACTTTGCGGAAAGTATTGTTATAAGGCGTTAAACCTAATGAAAGAAATCGGCGCGATTGAGACTCTCTTGCCTGAGCTTGCAGAAAACGACGGATCGCCGCAAAACCCCAAGTATCACAAATACGACGTATTGGAGCATATCTTCAAAGTCGTTGAAAACTGCCCTGAAGAAGTTAGGTTGGCGGGACTATTTCACGACGTTGCTAAAGCTCGGTGTCTCAAAGAGGACGGCAACACTTATCGGCATGCGGAAGTCGGAGCTAGAATGGCTGAAAAGATAATGCTTCGACTCAAATACCCCAATAGGCAAATCGCGCAGGTAAGACGGCTTGTAGAGGCGCATATGTTTGATATCAACGGCAATTCGAGGGAATCGACTTATAGGAGATTTATTGCCAGAAACAACGATATACTGCCGCAGTTGCTCTCGCTGTTTGATGCAGACAGTATAGGCACGGGATATCACGGGCAATCGGAGACAGCGCGTAAAGTCAGGCAAATCTATGCGGAAATGAAAAATCTATCGGTGCCTATGAGCGTAGCGGAGCTCGCCGTTGACGGTAAGGATATGCAGGATATCGGATATAGAGGAAAGGCTGTGGGAGAAATCCTGAACGAACTGCTTGATTTGACTTTGACGCAGAACGTTGTTAACGATAGAAATACTTTGATGAAAATTGCTCAACGCAGATTGCAATCAAAAGACAGGGAAATATAGCGTATGGAAAAGATTTTATTGATAATAGCGATAATTTTGCTCGCCGTGTGCGCCGCAATGGCAGCGGTAAATATGGCTTTGATTATTAAGAAAAAGAGAAAAGACAATCAGTCGGACAGCCAAGACGTGATAGCGGAAATCGACGCTCTCAATAATAACCTCAACGATATAAAGAATATGATAAACGAGCATACTTCGGGAGAGCGGAGAATTCTTTCGGAGTCTTTCGGGGCGTCGAATAGGTCGTTTACTGATTTGCTGAAAGAGTATCTCAACAGTTTCAAAGACACCGTCGACAGTAATCTCAAAGCCAGCAAAGAGCAACTGTCGGAGATAAGAGAAGAGATGCGCGGCGCGACCAAACAGATGAGAGGCGACACAGTCGTCGCGCTCGACAAGATGAAAGAGGAAATCAACAATTCGCTCAAAGATATGCGCTCCGACAACAGAGTGCATCTCGACGACGTCAAGCAAAACAACGAAAAGCAGCTCAAGCTTATGCGCGAGACCGTTGACGAGAAATTGTCTAATACGCTCAACGATCGCATTAAACACGCTTTTGAAATCGTCAACGACAGTCTCGGAAAAGTTCAGCAGGGCTTCGGAGAAATGAAAGATTTGTCCACCAAGGTGACCAATCTCAACAAAATGTTTGCCAACGTCAAGACGCGCGGCGGTTGGGGAGAAGTAGCATTGGAGAGCTTGCTCGATCAAATACTTTCGCCCGAGCAATACGCGACTCAATTCAGGCTGTCTAAGACGTCGCAGGAGGCAGTTGACTTTGTAATTGTAATGCCGGGACAGGGAGAAGATACGCTGTATTTGCCCATTGATTCCAAATTTCCTCTCGACAGATACGCGGCGCTGATCGAGGCAAGCGAGCAGGGCGATCAGGAGACGACGGAGAGGACGAGAAAGGCGCTTGTAGATGAAGTAAAGAGAGAAGCTAGGAGCATACAGTCCAAATACATAAAAGTACCCAAGACCACCAATTTTGCAATCATGTATCTTCCTACGGAAGGATTATACGCCGAGATCGCAAAGGACAGCGCGCTGATGAATCAGCTTCAAACCGAATTCAGGGTGACCGTGTGCGGTCCTACGACGATAACCGCATTGCTCAACAGTTTACAGACGGGATTCACGACTTTGAGAATTCAGAAAAGAAGCGGAGAGATTTTGAAGGAATTGCAGCAATTCCAGAAAGATTTCAAAAAATATACCGATCTAATCGGCAAAGTCAAAAAGAATGCTGAGACGGTAGTCACGCAGATAGGTCAGGTAGAACAGCGCAACGATATCATAAACAGGAGGTTGGCAAAAGTCGGTGGCGAACTGCCCGACGTTGACGACAACGTCGAGTTGATAGCAAGCGATTTGAGCGAAGCGGAGGATTAATGAAAATAGATTTGCACATACACAGCTCGCTCAGCGACGGCACCGACAGCCCGCGCGAAATCGTTGATAAGGCTAAAGATGCGGGTATTGGCTGTATCTCCATTACCGACCACGATTGCATAAAAGCCGCGGCCGAGGTCAAAGAATATGCTAGCGAACGCGGAATAAAATATATCAACGGAGTGGAACTTTCTACTTTTTCCGTCAATGAAATTCACGTGCTCGGTTATTGTTTTGACGAAAACGACGGCAGACTTTTGGAGAAATTGGAGTATTTTGAGATCAAGAGAAAAGAGCGCGCTGTCATGATACTTGACAGGCTGTATGATCTGGGGATTAAGCTCGATCGAGAAAAGCTGCCCGTAGACAGCGTTAGCGTGGGAAGATTGCATATTGCCAAATTGATGGTCGAACAAGGATACTCGTCGTCCGTTCCCGAGGCTTTTGACAGATACCTGGGAGTTAACGGAAGCGCTTATTATCCGTCAAAAAGAATATCTCCCATGCAAGGAGTAGAATTGATAAAGAACGCCAATGGATATCCCGTGTTGGCGCATCCTTTGAGATTGCTGCAGCAAAAAAAGATAAAGCCGCTAATAGAGGGCTTGAAACCTTACGGATTAGAAGGCATAGAAGTCTATTATCCCGTGCATGATAAAGCGATTAGCGAGGAGCTGTCGGTCATAGCGAGAAGATATCGGCTTATGGCTACGGGCGGAACCGACTATCACGGCGCCAATAGGAACGTAGAGTTGGGCAGCGTGCAATTCAGGTTGGACGGTTATACGGCGTCCCGACTTGGAATAAAGTGTGACTAAAGGGATATTTCGAGGTAAAAAATGAAACTTAAATTCAAACAAAAAGCAATGTCGATAATGGGGAAATATGAAATTCTCGACGAGAAAGATCAGGTAGTTTATAAGGTTCAGGGAAAACTGTCGATGCCCAAGAGGTTTGAGATAATGAACGCCGGCGGAGAGTTAATAGGCGAACTCAAATCGAAATTCTTTGATTTTTTGCCTACGTTCAGGCTGTTTATCAACGGGCAGGAAATAGGGAGAGTCAAAAAGAAATTCAGAATGCTGGGGCAGGCGTTTGACATAGACTGCAACAGATGGCAAATCGAAGGCGATATATTCGGTTGGGATTACAATATCGTAGACGCGTTAGGCAATCCCGTCGCCACGCTGAATAAGCAGGTGTTTAATCTATTCGACGTATATGAGCTATATATAGTCAATCCTCAAGACGCGCTTATGGTGCTGATGGTGGTTTTGGCAATAGATGCAGAGAAAGCCAATCAGTAGCCGAGTTTTACTGCAATATAAAAAAATTACGTGCTCTTTACCGAAAAATCATTTGATGGCGTTGACATACGCGCTTAAAATACCGCATAATAATATGCGGTGTGGCATAAGCGCAAATAAACAGTGGAAAAGAATTTATGAAGAACATATTTATCGTTAATCCGATTGCGGGTGTGAAAAATTCTCTTGACGATATAAAAAAAGAACTGTCGGGTAGAGAAAACTTTGATTATGAAATTTATATTACCAGATCAAAAGGCGACGCTACGGCGTACGTGTCCAAAAGATGCGAAGAAAGCGACGAGGACATAGTGTTTTTCGCCTGCGGCGGAGACGGCACGCTGAATGAAGTGGCGAGCGGCTGCGTCGGACATCAGAACGCAATTCTTGCCGCATATCCGTGCGGAAGCGGCAACGATTACGTTAAATATTACGGCGACAAGCAGGCTTTTCTCAATATTGACAATCAAATTAACGGCAGAGAAACCAGAATAGATTTGATTCAGGTTGGCGACAGATACGCGGTCAACGCGTGCCACTTCGGTCTTGACAGCGCCGTTGCGAAGACAATGGCGGAAGTCAAACCAAAAAAGATAATCGGAGGAAAGAACGCGTACAATACAGGTGTATTCAAAGCTCTGTTTACCGCGATGAAGACCAAATGTCGAGTTTTCGGCGACGGCGAACAGTTGAACGACGAGTACATTTTGTTGTGTACGGTGACAAACGGCAAATACGTTGGAGGTTCGTATAAATGCGCTCCTAGATCGCGTAACGACGACGGCTTGATGGAAGTATGTTGCGTAAGACCTATATCTATTTTGAAATTTCTTAAATTTCAGAAGATTTATAAGGAAGGCAAGTTGCTCGATAGACAGGATTTGCAGAAATATTTCAAATACAGACGTTGCAAAAGAGTGGAAATCGTCGGTTATAAAAAGAATTTTGTGATAAGTCTTGACGGAGAAGTGGTTGCGGGAGACAGCTTTGAAGTCAGCGTAATACAGCAGGCGTTGAGATTTATCGTGCCCAGAGGCGTCAGCGAAGATTAATAATATTCGTGTTGATACGATCCGATTTTGACAACGTCAAAGTCGGATTTTTGTCGTTAAAATCCATAAAAATCATTTATAATATATTGAACGTTTAGAGTGATTATTCAGAATGTAAAAAGCAGCATATAGCAAAAATATGTCTGCTATTTGCCGATATCTTAATAAATTTTGTAAATTCTACAAAAAAATTGCGAATTTAATATACATTTTTTATTGCCAAAATTGTACGGATTATATATAATTTGCTTGTATCTTTAATCGAGACTGCGCAAGACGCAGAAAGGAGAAATAATGAAGATTAAGGCAGAGCTTTGGGATAAAGTACAATATATTTTTAGAAATTATTATGACAGGATGATTCATTTCGCCGCATATTACGAAGGCAGCTTGGATATAGAAGCTTTGAGAAAATCGGCAACGTTTATCGTCGATCGGTTTCCTATTTTCAGGTCGTCTTTTAAGAGTAATCCCATCAATCCTTATTGGCACGTCAACGAGGACTTTGATTCGGAGGAAATAGTCAAGTCGGTCCTTTGCGACGATTTGCGCAAGAGCGTACTCAATTCGCTGTCCAAAGAAATTCCCTTCGACGGCAAATACCAGTTTGAGATTACCGCGCATTATTGCAGAGGTCAGAGCGCTATCTCAATACTTGTAAATCATATGTGTATGGACGGTTCGGATTATAAATATTTTATCGAAAAACTTATCGAAGGATATAATATTTCTCTTGACGGAGGAGACGTCGCTTCAATGGATTTCAAGGTTGGAGACAGAGGTTATCTTCAACTTTATAAAGATATGTCCGAAGAGGACGCCGAGAAAGCCAAAAGTCTTTATAAGAATATATCGAGGACGGGAATAAAGAACAAATTCGATTTTACAGACGACGAGGACTGTACGACCAGATTTAATTTTGCCAAGCTATCTCCGCAGACGTTGGACTCGTTGAAAAAGAAAGGCAAGGAACATTCGGCTACGCTCAACGATATCTTCATAACCGCGTATGCGAGAGCAATCCAACCGCTTCTTGCGGAGTCGGACGATAAGCGTATCGTCATAACGAGCATGAAAAATCTCAGAGACAAGATTACTTCGCACCAATCCGACGCTATGACCAATCTCACGGGATTTATGCCTTGCGTTATCGATGAGATTGAGGGAGATTTCGTCAGCACTCTTGAGGTTGTCGCCGAAAAGACGCGTCTTGCCAAAGACGATAAGTTCTGCGGTCTTTACGGCGTGCCTTTGCTTGCGTTGGCGTTTAGGCTTTTTCCATATTCGATATCGGAATTCGCTATAAAACTCGGCTATGAAAATCCGCTTGTCGGTATGTCAAATATAGGAATCATAGACGAGGAGAAGATAACGCCGCGCGGGTTGAAAAGTTTTGACGCGTTTATGACGGGAGCTACAAAGTTCAAACCGTATATTCAGTTGACTTGCACGACCTTTGACAACGAATTGACGATGTGCATTGCTCAGAAGTGTTCGGATGAGGACGAGAGAAGAATACGTCTGTTGCTCGACGGCGTTGTAAATCAGCTCAATGATTTTTTGCAATCATAATCGGCTTGCGTATTGAAATATTGCCGAGCATATGTTAGAATAATTATATGAAGATTTTGTTTATATGTATGTCGAATATATGCCGCAGTCCCTTCTGCGAATACGTTTTCCGCCGTATGGTATCGCAAGACGAAGTATTGAGCGGCAACGTCGAGTGGGTGAAGAGCTCGGCAGTGTTCAATAAGTCGTTCAAGATTAATTCCAAAGCGGTTCCGGCGTTGCTCAGAGAAGGGTTTGAAGAGAGCTATATACTTGCGCACGAGCCTACTTTCAAATACGGCAAAGGAAAGAAATATTTCGAGGAAGCAGACGTCATCATAGGAATGACGCGTTCCAACAAATTCTTTTTGCCGATTAAGTATCGCAAAAAATTTGTTTTGCTTTCGGAAATCGCGACGGGGCAATACAAGCCCATTCCCGATCCAGTGTTGATAAAGGATATAGAAAAGTATTACGCCGCTATGGACGTTATAAAGGATTATCTGCAAAAATACGCGGAAATTCTCAAATCTGAATTTATTGAAAATTGATTGAAAGGACGACGCCTATATGCTGACGGGCGTCGTTTTTAATTATGCGGACGCGCGTTTTCACTATGTATATTTTAGAAAAGTTTTTCAAAAATGGGTATTGTAAAAGGTCGATTTGTGTGCTATAATGTCAAAGGGAAATACTATATTCATTTTAAGGAAGTGTGTTAATGGAAAAAGATATGGACAAGATAGCTATTATTGATTTGGGCTCCAACTCCACGCGTTTGGTATTGGTCGATATCCTTAAAGGAGGATATTTTCAAGTTGTCGACGATATCAAAGAGACGGTGAGATTGGCGCAGGATATGGAAATCGACGGATTTTTGCAGCCTACGCGCATTGCCCAGACGATAAAGACGCTTAAAATGTTCAGAAGACTGTGCGATGCTAACAACGTAAGTCACATTTACGCTTATGCAACGGCGGCGGTAAGGAGAGCAAAAAATCAGAGGAGTTTTCTTGACGAAGTGCATGCTTGCACCGGTATCGAGCTCAAAGTTCTCAACAGCGACGAAGAGGCTCAGCTCGTCTATCAGGGCGTGATTAATTCTATGGATATCCCTAGGGGTATCATTATGGATATCGGCGGAGGCAGCACTCAGCTGATTTATTACAACAGAAAGAGCATTCTCAATACGGTGACTTTACCGTTCGGGTCGGTCGTATTGACCGATATGGTCAAGCAGGAAGGCGTTTCGCCCGTTGAAAAAGCCAAGATGATAGAAGAATTCGTCGGCAAAGAGTTGGACAAGCTAGAGTGGCTCAAAGACATTTTGCCCGACACCAAGCTGATAGGCGTAGGCGGTTCTTTCAGAAATATCGGCAAGATAAGCAGGATGCTCAAGAAATATCCGCTTTCCATGGCGCACAACTACGTCGTTGGCAAGAGCGAGTTTTCAAGTATTTACGGCAATATACGATCGCTTGAACTAGATAAGACGATGAAGATAAAAGGTCTCTCCAGCGTGCGGGCAGATATTTTTCCCGCGGCGCTTGCGGCCATCAACGCGTTGATAAACGCCGTCGGAGTGGATGAGATCATAATATCGGGCAGCGGTCTTAGAGAGGGCGCTATGTTTAGATACGCCGTTCCCTCTACAAATGAAAAGCCTATTACGGACGTGCTCGGACACAGCATTTATTCGCTGCTCAATTTCTTCGGGGAAAATATTCCTCACGCAGAGCAGGTATACAATCTGTCCATTCAGCTTTTCAAACAGCTCAAAGTATTGCACAAATTGCCGAGGTCTTACGTCAAAGTGTTGAGAACAGCCGCAATGCTGCACGACACGGGCAACAGAATAAAGTATTACGATCATCACAAGCATTCCAGTTACGTCATACTCAATTCAAATCTTTACGGAATATCGCACAACGATTTGATAATGGCTGCGTTTATCGCGTCTATGCACAGAAAGGGAGATATCAACACGGTTGAGTTTATGAGATACAAGGATATGCTTACCGAAGAAGATTTTGACGCGATATTGAAATTGGGCGTCATAGTAAGAATTGCAGAGAGTTTTGATAGAAGCATGTCCAGCGTTATCAAAGGCATTGATTGCGACGTGCTGGGAGACAGCGTAATTATGAAGACCGACAGCGAAGGACAGGATTGTTCGTTGGAAATAAAAGACGCAATGACTGCCGTTCAGGATTTCAGAAGGGCGTACAAGAAGAATTTGCAGATTCTTTGATTTGGTCGAAATTAAGAAAGCGGACTTCGGTCCGCTTTTGTTTTGACTGCTAGGATATGCATTAAATATGTTGATACAAATTACGAATTGTGTTAAAATATTGTTATACTGATAATTGCGGAGCGTAAAATGAAAGTTATTCTGGCGTCCAATTCTCCAAGGCGGAGAGAATTGCTCAAAGAAATATTCGAAGATTTCGAGGTTATGCCGCAGAAAGTCATGGAGCTTTGCGGATTGACAAAACCTGCCGCGCTTGTGACTTATCTTGCTAAGATAAAGTTGGGCAGACTGCCTTCGCTTTATCCCGACGCTTTGATTATATCCGCCGATACGGTAGTGTTTAAGGACGGCAATATCTACGGAAAGCCCAAGGATGAAAAACAGGCGAAAAAATTCCTTGACGATTTGTCGGGAGAGGAGCACGGCGTTTATACCGGCGTGGCAATATATTACGACGGCAAAATCACGGCGTTTTACGACAGATCTTCGGTCAAGTTCAAATTGCTTACCGAGAGGCAGAAACTCGATTACATTGCCACCAAAAGTCCTATGGATAAAGCGGGGGCTTACGGCATACAGGACGAAGAGGTCGTAGATAGCTATAAGGGAAGTTATACGAATATAGTGGGACTTCCTATGGAAAAACTCAAAGAAAAATTAAACGGCATCTTGCAAAAGGAGCGGATATGAAAGCGATTGAGTTGTCAATAGATCTGGGAAGTTCCAAGACGTCTATTCACAAAGTCGGAAGCGGACTTATCGTCAACGACGAGTCTCGTGTAGTTGTCATGACCAAAAACAACAGAATGACGTTGTTGGAAAGCGGCAAAGGCGTGGAAAAATATATGAAAAGACCCATGCAGGGCTGTCAGGTGGTAAACACGGTTGACGGCGGAGTAATAACCAACGAACGCGCCGCCGTGTGTATGCTCAAAGATTACATTTCCAGATGTCTTCCGGGAAACACGGTGATAAAACCTAAAATCAAGGTTCTCGCCACGGTCGGATGCGGGCTGGGGCTTGCCGAAAAAAAAGATATCGAAAAAGCTCTGCTTAAAGCAGGCGTAAGCGAAGTGTCGATTCTTGAATCGCCTGTCGCGGTCGCAGGAGCTTTGGGATTCGGACGAGGTCATTTTATAGTAGATATAGGAAGTTCTAAGACAGAGATTGCCATAGTAGGCAGAGACGGAATCGTTACGGGATGTTCGGTGGATATAGGCGGAGATACGCTCACCAAGTCTATTGCGGATTATATGGTGATGAATATGAGCAGTACTATATCTTTTGATTTGGCGGAGAAAATAAAAAAAGATCTCGGCAGTATGTATGAGAACAATAATATGTCGATGAGAGTCAACGTGCGAAAAGTTGGCAATTCCAAGGTAGAAAGCGAGGTCGTCAGTTCCAAAGAAATCAGAAACGTTATTCAGCCGCATATTATAGATTTGCTGTCTATCATTTATAATCTTTCTTTCCAGATTCCCGAAAACCTTGCCGACGATATAGTGCAGGAAGGTATCGTGCTTTGCGGCGGCGGCAGTAATCTTACGGGGCTTGCGGAGTATATCGCCAAATTTATGCAGATGAAAGTGCTCAGAGTCGACGATCCCATTACTATCGTGTCGAGAGGTGGAGCATATTTTCTCGAGAACAACACCGATTTTGCCAAGATGCTCAGCGTGGTCAACTATCAGTAAATACGCTGCGAAATAATGTGCTCATAGAATATTCAATACGCGGAACGTATATGGTTCCGCGTATTTGTTTTTGACAAATTAGCGTATTTTACGTCATATTTTCTCATTTTATTTGAATAAAGCTGTTTTATAATGTATCTGTTATTCTATAAAATCAAGGAGAATTACCGTGGCGCGTAAAATCGTTGTGACCTCAGGCAAAGGCGGAGTCGGTAAGACTAGCGTGCTTGCGTCGCTTGGCATAAGTCTTGCCAACAAAGGCAAGAACGTGCTCATGATCGACGGAGATATCGGATTGAACAATCTCGACGTCGTGATGGGCATGGAGAGCAGAGTTATATACGATATGGCAGACGTCATAGAGAACAAATGCCATATCAATCAGGCGCTTTTGCAGGAAGACGGTATAGGCTTATATCTGCTTCCGTCGGCGCACGCTTACAGCAGCGACAAACTATCCGCGCAGTCGTTTCGCGAATTGATAGGAAGGATCGAGAATACTTTTGATTTTATTCTTATTGACTGCCCTGCGGGTATAGACGCGGGATTTCACCGCGCGGTAAGTTGTTGCGACGAGGCGATATTGGTCACGACGCCGCATATACCGGCAATAAGAGACGGAGACAAGGTATTGGGATTGTTGAGAAGTTATAAACTCAATGCCGTCAATCTCGTCGTCAACAGAGTTCGCGGAGATTTTGTCGTGACGGGCAAAATGATGAGCGGCGGGGAGATATCCAATATTCTCAGATGTCCTCTTATAGGTGTGGTGCCGGAAGACGACGCAGTTACCGTATATTCTCAGCTCGGAAGAATAGGGATGAACAGTTCTTCGTCGCGCGACGCGATAGATATGATAGCGCGCAACGTATTGGACAATACCAACAAAATCTATGACGTTACCAGAGGACACAGAGGATTGATCGGCAAATTGAAGAGATTGGTATCGGGGCGGTGATTATGAACGAGAGCAAGCAGATGGCAAAGAGACTTAAAAAGGTGCTCTTGCAAGATAAGATAATAGCATACGAGGGACTGACCAAGGCGTTAGAAAGCGACGTAAAACTGTTGCTTGGATATTATATGACTATCGTGGGCGATTTGCACGTGAATATAGACGTGCTTGACAGCGGAGAATATCAGATAAACATCTCTGTCAAAGCCAACAATATCAATGCCCCTCAGGTTGTGTGAGCGATTTGGAGACGAATTGTTGCAACGCAGTTTAGAAATTAAGGATACGTCTCGCGGACAGTTGAAGATAGCGGCGTATATTTTATAAATCGCCGCGAAAAATTCACATTACCGTCATAATCGGCATTCGGACGTAATAAGCTATACTATCTTAATATCAGGAGTGGATTATGAAATACGACGATTGCAAAATTACCGAGAGCGTAAGCTTTCCCAATGAAAACGTTATTCGCAAAAAGGCGGCGGCGAAGAAAAAGAAAATCAACGCTTTGGACGTATTTATCGTGCAGGCGCTTATCTGTATCGGAATAAGCTGCGGAGTAATGATTTCCCGCATAATAGAGATCGGTTTTTAAGCGGGATATAAGTGAAGATAAGATTTCATCCGCTGTTTTTTCTGCTGGCGGCATTTTTTGTGGTGGTGGGACAGTTTCAGTTACTGTGCGGCTATCTAATAGGCATAGTCGCGCATGAAATCGCTCACAATAGAATGGCAAAACTCAGAGGATACACTGCGGGTGTAATCACCGTCATGCCTTACGGCGGAGTTGTCGATTGCGGAGACGAATACAACGACAGCGACAATATTCTCATTGCGCTGTCCGCGCCGTTTTTTAATCTCGCCGTAGCAACTTTTATCGTTGCTCTGTGGTGGGTTATGCCGGACGTTTATTCTTATTCTCACGAAATATGTTTGGCAAATCTCGCTTTGGGCGTTGTCAATCTTTTGCCGCTCTATCCTCTCGACGGCAGCCGCGTTGTAACGAGTCTTGTCAAAAACAAACTTCGCGCAGTTAAAGCGCTTCGCATAATTACGATAACGTGCGGAGCATTGCTGACGATCGGCGGCATGGCGGCGCTGTTTTTCACCAAGAACATATCGTTGCCGATATTCGGGCTTTTTCTGTTGTTCGGCGGTATATTTACAGCTAGACAGCAGACTTATTATCACCTTGCAAGCAAGCGACCTTTCGTCAAAGATTATACTCACGGCATAATTCAGAAAAGCGTGTATATTTCGCAGGACGCTCAACTGTTCAAATTGCTAGGATATCTCGGTAAAGACGAAATATGCACTTTTGTACTAATAGACGGCGACGGAGACAGAGTTTGCGAAATTTCCGAGACTTTGCTTGGACAGCTGTGTTTTGAAAACGAACTGAGCGTACCAGTTCTGCAAGCTCTGCAAAATCAAAACAAGAGTTAGGGTATAAGGGCTTTCTTTAATGCTTTATATTTAATAAATACCTTGCAAAAGCGAGGTATTTTTGCTATACTGAAATATAATGGACGATGCCGTTTTATACTTTAATCGATGTTGTAGGCAAAGTCGTCGAGAGGTGAAGATATGTATTATGCTGGCGTGGATATCGGCGGGAAAAATATAAAGATGGGAATCGTCGACGATTTCGGCAAAGTGCTTGCGTCGACTGTGTACAAGACGCAGATGGAGCGCGGTTACGACGCTATACTCTTGGAATTGATAAACAATATTAATACGCTGTGCGAACAGGCGGGATTTGAATTTGACGAACTATCCGGCATAGGCATTGGCGTTCCCGGTATAGTAAATTCCCGCGCAGGATTGGTTATGTCCTGTTCAAATTTGCAGTGGAAAGGAGTAGATCTTGCCAACGACGTTAAAAATCTTACTGGAAAACCATGCAAAGTCTGCAATGATGCCAACTGCGCCGCTTTGGGCGAACAACGTTTCGGCAGCGGAAAGAATTACAAAAATCTGGTGTTTGTGACTTTGGGCACGGGCATAGGATCGGGAATAATCATCGACGGAAAACTTTTCGAGGGACTGGGCTGCGCGGGAGCCGAAGCCGGGCATATGGGTATTCAGGTTGAAGGCGACGTGTGCGCTTGCGGCAATAAAGGTTGTTGGGAAGAATTTATATCGGCGTCGGCTTTGGTCAAACAGACTAAGGCCGCAATCGAAAAATATCCGGACAGCAGACTTGCGCAGATATGCAAAGACGGGATTAGCGGCAAGTCGGCGTTTATAGCGGCAAGAGAGGGAGACGGCGTAGCAAAAGGCGTTGTCGACAGATATATAGGTTATCTGACTTACGGAATAATAGGATTGACGAATATACTCCATCCCCAGGCGTTTATTCTCGGCGGCGGCGTAGCGAACGAGGGAGCGAGCCTCATTCTTCCCGTCAAGAAAATGCTCAACGATTATATAGACAACAACGGCTTTTATCCGTACGTCGATGTCGTAGGGGCAAGTTTGGGCGACAGCGCCGGATATATGGGCGCGGCTGCATTGGTAATGTAAGCAATGACCGCAGCAAAAGGATTCGAGAGATATTGGTTATGCAGGATAAATTGAAAGATATACTTATGAACGTGCACAAGCCCGCCAGATACGTGGGCGGAGAGTACAATCTTCCTGATATGGACAAGCCTTGCAAAGAGAGGGTATGTCTGTGTTTCAGCGACAAATACGAAGTGGGAATGAGCAATATCGGCACAAGAATACTTTATCATATGCTCAACGATACGCCCGACGTCGTGTGCGAGCGCTGTTACGCGCCTGATCTCGATATGGCTGATCAGTTAAAAAAACACGGTTTGCCGCTGTTTTCTTTGGAGACGAAAAGAGACGTCAAGTCGTTTGACTTGATAGGCTTTTCCGTTCAGTTTGAACTTCAATTTACCAATATTGTCTATATGCTCGATTTGATGGGGATACCTTACTATGCCGAAGAACGAGGAGAGGAGTATCCTCCCGTGGTCGCAGGAGGTCCATGCGTTGTCAATCCTATGCCGTTCGCTCCGTTTTTCGACGCTGTGCTGATTGGCGAAGGAGAAAAAAATCTCAGCGAGCTGGTCGCGCTTCATATCGAATGCAGAGACAAAAAACTTAGCAAGAAAGAGTTTTTGCTTAAAGCGGCGCAACTTGACGGCGTATACGTTCCTTCGCTCGACAACCCCACGAAAAGAGCGGTGGTCAAAGATTTGGATAAGGCGTATTATCCGACGAAGATACTCGTGCCTAACTGCGAGATTGTGCACGACAGGTCGTCGATAGAGCTGTTTCGCGGCTGCGCCAACGGTTGCAGGTTTTGTCAGGCGGGATTTTATTACAGACCTATACGAAAGAGAAACGTTGATACGCTTGTAAGACAGGCGTGCGAACTCATGGATAATACAGGATATGACGAGCTGGGACTTTTAAGTTTGAGCACCAGCGATTATCCGCAGCTCAAAGAGTTGGTCGATAAAATCAAAGTCGAATCGGACAAGCGGAAGATCAAACTGGCTTTGCCGTCTTTGAGGCTTGACAGTTTCGAGGCGGAAATATACGAGGAGATGCAGGGCGCGTCGCTCACGTTTGCTCCCGAGGCGGGCACGCAGAGACTTAGAGACGTGATCAATAAAAATATAAGCGAAGACAACATACTTTCGTCGTTGACGTCGGCTTTGAAATACGGTGTCAAAAACGTCAAACTCTATTTTATAATAGGATTGCCCACAGAGACGGAAGAGGACCTGCAGGGAATCGTAGATATCGTCAAACTTGTCAAAGATATACATAGGCAATTCGGTAAATCCAAACTGTTGAATATAGTCGTTTCGACGTCTGTATTCATTCCCAAACCGTTGACGCCTTTTCAATGGGAGCGGCAGATATCTATAGAGCAAATGCGTGAAAAGCAGGCTTTTTTAAGAGAGAAGCTGAGAATTAAAAACGTCAAGTATTCGTGGCACGGCGCGGAGTCGTCGGTGATAGAGGCGATTTTTGCGCGCGGAGATAAGACTTTGGCGGCGGCAATAGTCAAGGCGTATGAATTGGGCTGCGTGTTCGACAGTTGGAGCGAAAATTTTGATTACGATAAATGGATGCGGGCTTTTGAAGAAAGTGCGACCGATTACCTAAGATTTCTCGAAGGCTTCGGCGAAGACGAGGTTTTGCCTTGGGATATAATAGACAACGGCGTAAGCAAGAGATATCTTATCGAAGAAAAACGCAGAGCTTACGCAGGCGTATGTACTCCCAATTGTCTAGGTAAATGCAACGGTTGCGGAGCCAACAGATTGGAGAAATGCCATATATGATAATACTCAAACATCTCAAAGTAGGCGACGTGAGTTACGTGTCGCATAAGGATACGCTCAAAGTGCTGCAAAGAGGGCTGATAAGAGCAAAGGTGGACGTTAGGTATTCGCAGGGGTACGTGCCGCATATGCTGACGTATACTACCACGCCCGTGCCGCTGGGAGTGCAGTCGTATGCGGAATATTTTGCTGTGGAATGCTCGGGGATCGACAAGGACGAGTTGCTTTGCAGATTCAACGACTCCATGCCTTACGGGATGCGCGCTGTGGCAAGTTATTGCAAGGACAAAAATCCCAATCTCGCGGCGTTGGTCGTCGCAAGCGACTATACAGCGTCATGCGGCGCAACATTGTCTAAAGAGATAGAGAATATCGCAGGGAGAGACACGTACGTTATCAGCACTTTTAGAAAAGGCGAGGTTGTTGAAAAGGATATTGCAAAGCTTGTTCACTATATTAAGATCGATGGAAATCAAATTTATATGCGCCTTGCCACAGGCAATGAGAATTTGCGCGCAGACAGTCTAATTAGTCATATCAACGAGCAATTCGGATGCAATATAAAAGTCAACGATATCATACGCACGGCTCAGCTGATTAATTGCGGAGGAGTAATGAGCGACGCGGAGGTGATTCTTAGATGAAAGAAATATTGATCAACGTCAATCCTAGCGACACTCAGGTATGCATTGTCGAGGACGGTAATCTTGTGGAGTTCTGGGTGGAACGCAAGAATATGACCAGGCTTGTAGGTAATATTTATAAAGGCAGAGTTCAAAACGTTCTTAACGGAATGCAGGCGGCGTTTGTCAATATAGGGCTGGAGAAGAATGCCTTTCTATACGCGGGAGATACTCTAGAATACGGAGAGATTCTCAAAGACGTCACTGATAAAAAGTTGCATCTCAAAGCGGGCGATAACGTGCTTTGTCAGGTGGTCAAGGAACAATTCGGTTCCAAAGGCGCCAGAATCACGATGAATATCACATTGCCGGGGCGCGGAGTAGTGCTCATGCCCCAATTGGATTACGTGGGCGTAAGCAGGAAGATAACAGATGAAAAAGTCAAACAGGAATTGATGGAATTTGCTAAATCCGTAAAGCCCGAAGGTTACGGACTGATATTCCGCACGCAGTCGGTTGATTGCTCAAAGGAAGAGATTAAGGAAGAAATATCCGAACTAGTTGCCAAGTGGGATGCGATCAAAGAGTCGAATATAAAAAAACCGTCGGGTACGCTTATCTATAAGGAAGAGGGAGTTGCGATAAGAGCGGTGAGGGATATGCTCAGAGATGACGTGGACAGAATTGTCATCAACGATAGAAAACTGCTCGAAGAATTCAAAGTGGCTTTTGCCGCTCTCTATGAGAAAAAACCCGATTTGTTCGCGCTTTACGAAAGCAAAGAAGGGATGCATAAAGCGTACGGATTGACCAAGCAGATTGCAGAACTTTTGCAAAGAAAAGTCGTGTTGGAAAACGGCGCTTATCTGATAATAGACCGTACCGAGGCTCTGACGGTAATTGACGTCAACACCGGCAAGTACGTAGGCGAAAAAAATCTCGAACAGACTGTTTTCGAGACTAATTGTATAGCTGCTAAAGAGATTGCCAGACAGCTAAGAGTGAGAAATATCGGCGGAATCGTCGTGATAGATTTTATAGATATGGATAATTCCGAGCACGCGCAGAAAGTTTTGGATATCCTCAGAGAAA
Organism: uncultured Clostridia bacterium; assembly: GCA_947246685.1. Taxonomy (GTDB): domain Bacteria; phylum Bacillota; class Clostridia; order Christensenellales; family UBA3700; genus RACS-045. The sequence goes on from CAMXSN010000002.1 coordinate 177,320, forward strand.
ATCTCGCGTTGGACAGAACTAAGACTACGCTAGTCGGTATGACGCCGCTGGGACTTGTGGAATTGACGAGAAAAAAGACCAGAAGTATGTTGGAAAGCGTTATGTTGCAGACGTGTCCGTATTGCAACGGCGACGGATATGTGCTGTCGGACGAGGTTATGGCGAGCAAACTTAAAGTTTATTTGAACGAAATTTTTCTGTGCGCCGATAATAAATCAGTGCTTGTCAGCGTCGCTCCAAGCGTATTCAATAAGATATTCGCATACAGACTGCTCGAAAAAGAATGTTCGGGCGAATGGCGCGACAAGCGCATATATATCGCGCCTGACGATAGGCTGCATATAGAGAAATTCAACGTTAAGACGTTGCATGGGGCGGTGTTGGATCTGCCAGACAATGCAAAGATGTTATATTGATAATGATCAGAAATTCAAAGATCGACAACGGTAAAGCGTTTGATTTTGGACGCACTTCGCATGACTATGCAAAATATCGGGATATTTATCCTCAGATTTTCTATGACAAAATTTTGGAGAAAGGACTGTGCGTCAAAGGTCAGACCGTGTTGGATTTGGGTACTGGTACAGGAGTTCTGCCGAGAAATCTTTGTCGATACGGTGCGAAATTCATAGGTATCGTCATATCGGAAAATCAAATAAAACAAGCTGTCGAATTGACGCAAAAATCCAATCTTTCGATTGGATATTTATGCCCATCTGCTGAGAGAGCGTCGTTTGAGAGTCAATCATTTGACGTCGTGACCGCATGCCAATGCTTTTCTTATTTTGATCATGATAAGCTTGCTCCGAAGTTGCACGATTGGCTTAAGCCGGACGGCAAGTTTGTTGCGCTGTATATGGCTTGGCTGCCGTATGAGGATGTAATCGCTGGTAAGAGCGAGGAATTGATACTAAAATATAATCCATTATGGACTGGTTGCGGAGGGAAAAGACGGTTGATAGATATTCCCGATATATATCTCAAATATTTTGATATACGGTCGCAGGAAGTTTTTGACGCGTCGGTGGTATTTACTAAAGACGGTTGGCGCGGCAGGATTAAGACGTGCAGGGGAATAGAAGCGTCGCTAAGCAAAAGCCAAATAGCAAGTTTCGATAGGGAGCATAAGGTGTTGCTCGACGATATTGCGAGTGAAAATTTTGAAATACTGCATTATTGCGCGATTTGTGTAATGTCTAAAAATTAACGTGAAGGTAGATAAAAAGCGGCGAATATTTCGCCGCTTTAAACTTTATTTGTATGACTTGTTATTTTGCGTATACGCTGACTTGCTTTTTATCTTTGCCTTTGCGCTCGAATTTAACAACTCCGTCGATAAGTGCATAGAGAGTGTCGTCCTTACCGATACCAACGTTGTTGCCAACGTGGAATTTGGTTCCTCTCTGTCTTACGAGGATGTTGCCAGCCAATACGAATTGACCGTCGGATCTCTTCGGTCCGAGTCTTTTTGACTCGGAGTCTCTACCGTTTCTGGAGCTTCCGACACCCTTTTTATGAGCGAACAACTGAATATTAATAAACATTTCTATTTTACCTCCAATTCTATAAAATCAGAAAAGCCTTCGTGCAAATCCATTATTCCCAACAACATGGTATTGAGTATAACGTCGCAGTCGTGCCTGGTCGCGCTGTCGAGATCTTTGGGGAGTACGGCTTTGAGATAACCTCTCTTGTCGTCTGTCTTAAATTCGACGTTAACGCCCGCCACTCTAAACAGTCCCAAAACTGCCGTTTGGACTATCGACGATAGGGCAGAACAAACAATATCTTCGCCTTCGGTTCCGTAGCCCGTATGTCCGTCGCATTCTATCCCGACAATGCTGTCTTGCTGTCTTGTTACGATTACCTTGGTCATTATGCCTTGATCTGCGCTATTTTCAAAGCGGTGAACGGCTGTCTGTGACCTTGACGTTTGCGGACGTTCTTCTTGGACTTATATTTGAAAACAACGATTTTCTTAGCCTTGTCCTGAGCTACCACTTCGGCTACAACCTTTGCGTTTGCAACTTCGTTGCCGCAAGCTACTTTGCCGTCGTTGCTTATCATTACCACGTCCAACTCTACTTGGCTGCCGATTTCTTTATCGAGTTTTTCTACTCTGATAGTTTCGCCTTCGGCAACTTTGTATTGCTTTCCGCCTGTCAAAACGATTGCGTACATTGAAAAATACCTCCTCTTACCAGTCTCGCTGACGCAGGTGCCCGTACGGTTCTTCATAACCCTTCTCATGCGGCTCAATGAGTATGTTATCATAACGAAAAGGCAAAGTCAACCGAATACGTCGGCTTTTTATATATTTATATAACAAACGCGGTTTTTAATAATAGGTTTTTTTAACAAAGAGTCGAATCGTTTGATACGCACGGCAAAACAAAGTGTTTGAAAAATCATCCATATTGTGCTAAAATAAGACAAAAAGAACCAAAAGGTGTAAAGATGTTGGTTGAAAAGAATAGTATAATTATAACAGATTTGAGTTCGTTCGACATAAGACAGATTCTTGATTGCGGACAGATATTCAGATATTCCAAGATGGGAGAGGGACTTTATAGAGTTTACAGTTCGGATAAGACTTGCATGGTTGAGCAGACTTCCGAAAAAGCTGTGATAACTACCGACGACATTGAGTATTTCTATAATTTTTTTGATCTTGACAGAGATTATGGGAAGATAAAAGCCTCGCTTGCGGATAAACCGTTTATGAAAGAAGCGATAGAATACGGTCGAGGAATAAGAATTCTCAATCAGGATAAGTGGGAGATGTTGATAAGTTTTATTATTTCGGCGAATAACCACATCCCGCGTATAAAGGGGATAATCGACAGACTTTGTAAATCGCTTGGAAAAGATATGGGAGAATACCGCGCTTTTCCCACTGCGCAGAAGATGGCGGAGCAAGATGAAAATTTTTATGCCGCTATCGGAGCCGGCTACAGAGCTAAATATCTTGCCGAAACTTCAAAAGCGGTCGCGCAGGGATTTGATCTCGACGAAATAGCAAATCTCGACGGCATGAGCGCCAATAAAAGGCTTTGTACGCTTATGGGCATAGGGCCGAAAGTGGCAGATTGCATTTTGCTGTTTGCCTATCACCGTCAAGACGTTTTCCCGGTGGATACGTGGATTAAAAAAGTCTATAAAGATATCGTAGGCGACGGAGAAAACAACAACTTGGCTATAAGGAAGAAACTGATAGCGACTTACGGAGAATATTCCGGTTATGCCCAGCAATATTTGTTTTTTAATAAGCGAGACGGCAAATAAATTAGAAAATCATATATTGAACATTGTTCAATATATACAGGGTGATCCAAGGAGTTAATGCGCGATAATCGTATTTGCATTATGCAAGCAACTGTTGATATTGACGAAATCGACACATATTGAATAAAATTGATATTTTGAACAACGTTCAAACCATACTGACAAGATAAAACTGATTGCGATTTACCAAAGACGGGCAAAAAAGAGAACATCAGGAGCAATTTATGAATTATGCAATTTTAGTAGATCTCAACAGTATGAGGCTGTCATATGAGAGTTTTGCAAAGGCTATTTCTCAGATAGAGGGTAAGATCGCTTATGCCAAACTTTACGGCTACAACAACAAGCGCAACAGCGATTTCAACAACTTCATTAAGACGTACGGCGTCGAAGTTGCTTTGCCTGTCAACAATAGGAAAAAAGTCAGAGTAGATATAAGGCAGGTCATAGATTCTGTTATCATAGCTTGCACGCATAAAAACGTCGACGCTTTCTTTATAGTTTGCAGCGAGCTTGACAGCATCGCTATGATCAACGCTCTCAAAAAGCTTGGGAAAAAAGTAGTTATGGGCATCCAGTCGCCTAGTTTTGTCGCCGAGCAATGCGACTCTTTCGTCATGTTGGAAAGATCCGTGACGGATGAAGACGAAGATAAGCCGAAGACGGTTGTGTCAGAGAGAGAAACGAAAAACGAATTTCTTCCTTATACGGGAATCGAGGGCAAGAGCAAAGTAGACGAAATGAAAAAGATCAAAGACGAATTGTCCGAACTTATCGAGGAAAAGCGTAGGCAAAAGAGCGAGATAGAAATGGGACAGAGCGTTTTGCAGTTGGACGATTTGCTTAAGAAATATTTTTGACGTTTGAAAAGCCGCTGATGCAGCGGCTTTTTTAATTCTTTGTAATTTAGTATTTATTCTGTGCGCCGTCTGTTGAAACTTGCGCGCTTAAATTATGTTATATTTATTAGTTTATGACATAATTCTTGCGATGTTTGCGCCCCACTCCGTCGAACAGTTGTAAGGCGATACATAACCTTCGAAAGAAATCTCGTTGTTACGCTCCAATAACAGCGAAGTCAGAATTACGTGACACATACAGGGATAGAATACGAACGTGCCGGTATTGATAAGGCAATATCCTTCAAATCCTAGCCAGACGGCAAGAACGAACAGATTAAAAGATTTTTTGATACTCTTGAAGAGTAAATAGAATCTCATGCCGTAGAAGAACAGATAAGCTGCCGCGCCGACTATTCCCATATTAGCAAGTACTTGCAAGATGTTGCAGTGGAACCAATATATGCCCATTGCGTTGCTGTTGGAGGGGGTAGACGCATAAATGCCTACGTAACCTTTTCCCACGCCGAGGAAAGGATGCGCCTTAAACAGTTCCCACGCTTCTTTATAAAGATTCGATCTGCCGGATGTGCCGAATCCGCGGGCTATCAGGGCGTCTAGCATATCGTTGATCTTTCTTATGAATATCAGATAGAATGCCAGCACTACTGCAAGTATTATCCCGTAATACAGGAAATATTTTTTTCTGTTGGGAGCCTTGATGATTGAGAAAATTACGCAGCAAACTCCGCTAACAGCGCCGAATAGTATGCCTCCTCTGCTAAAAGAGAGTATAAGGCATAGATATTGAAATATTCCTAAGGTGAGATATATCCAGCCTTGGCGGTAGCGTGAAGATAGATAGAAACACATTGGAGCAGTGAGAAGCAGATAGTTTGCAATACTGTTGCGGTTGCCCCATCCAACGTTCCAAATCTCTTCGTTCCACAGCGACGGCGGCACGTTGCGCCGTATGATAGTGACGATAAGCTGTATGCACACTACGAGCCCCAGATACATCATAACTTTGGCAAAATATAGCGCGATATCGCGTTGAGGATCTCTCTTTAGATAGTGGTTGAAGAACATATATACGAGCAAGACGCCCACGCCGAGCATCAATATATCCAGAAAGGCATGGAAATAGCCTTTGACTGAAATAACTCCTATACCGCCCAGAAACAGCGCGCAAGTTACCGCTATCTGAGGGTAGAACATCTTTCCCAAAGTAAATTTGTGCTTTGCATTTCTGACGATAAAAAATACTAGACAAATCAGCAAAGGGAGCAGTAACGGCAACATAAATATATAGTCGCTTACGTCAAAAGAGTATACGAGCAATACAGCTCCGAAGATATTTATGCACAAAGGCAAGACGTCGTCGGCAGCCAAAAGCACAAGACATGAGATTATCGTCAAAGCGCCGATTCCGAAAATAGAACTTTTCGTTGCCCAACCGATAAAAATAACTACGGAAACCAACAGCAGATAAAAATCCGAATAAGCGAATTTTTTTACAAACTGCTGATATTTTTCAAATCCGACTTTGGCTTTTTGCAAATTGTTTGATTGCGACATATCTCTCTTATACTTGTCCCGCAAATATTCGTCGCGAGACACAATTGACATATATTAATATATGTATATTATAATCTATAATAAAAAGAAGTGCAATGTTTTTGGGGATGAAAACGAAAATTGTAAGTTATTAGACAAGTTGGTACAAACTACGATTTGGGATGCTGATAGGGGACGCGATGCAAAATCCAACAAAAAGCCGCCCTTATAGGGCGGCGATGCGGCTAATTAAACTCCTCTTTCAATTGCGGTGATTCCCGTGCGGCATACCTTGGAGATTACGTAATGCTTTTCTTCCTGCGCCGCGGACAGTTCGCTCATAAACGAATCTATTTTGTCGGAGGTGCCTGTCAATTCTAATATCATGGATTTGGCCGTTACGTCGACGATGATAGCTCCGTATTTGTCGGAGAGTTCTATCGCGAATTTGTCGAAGAAATTTTCGTCGGTAGTCAGTATCTTGACCAAGGACAGTTCGCGGAAAACGCTTAGATTTTCGTCGAGAGCTCTTACGCTGATCGTTTCTTCGAGCTTTTGAGTTTGACTGATAATCTGTGCCAAGCCGCTTTGGTCGCTTTGAGCAACGACGGTGATTCTGGAAATATGCGGATCGTCAGTCGCGCTGACCGATAGAGAATCGATGTTAAAACCTCTTCTGCCGAAAAGCGACGATATTCTTGCCAGCACGCTGGAATTATTCTTGACTACGATTGAAATAACGTTTTTCATACACTGTCCTCTTATTTTTAGGTATATTAATATTTATTATACATACTGCGCTGTCAAAAATCAATAGATTTATTGCAATTAAAACGCCGGCAATCAGCTGTTTTGGAACTGACTGTTGTAAAGTTCGTAATAGAATCCGCGTCTGTCAAGCAATTGCGCGTGACTGCCTTGTTCTATTATATTGCCGTCTTTCATTACCAATATTACGTCGCATTCGCGTATTGTCGAAAGTCTGTGCGCAACGATAAACGACGTTCTGCCTTGCATTATTGTATAGAAGGCTTCCTGTATCTTCATTTCCGTACGCGTGTCGATAGACGACGTCGCCTCGTCGAGTATCAGCATGGGAGGATGTGTCAGCATGATTCTGGCGATGCATAGCAACTGTTTTTGTCCCTGAGAAAGATTGTCTCCGTTTTCGGTGAGCAGGGTATCGTATTTGTCGGGGAATTTATCTATAAAGTCGTGAGCGCCTGCAAGTAGCGCCGCGTTTTGGATTTCTTCCAGGGTCGCGTCCGCTTTGCCGTAGGCGATATTGTCTTTGACCGTGCCTTCAAATATCCAGCTTTCCTGCAACACCATTCCGTAGCAGTCTCGCAGGCTTTGACGGGTAAGTGTTCGCACGTCTTTATCAGATACGAGTATTTGTCCGGAATTGACGTCGTAAAAGCGCATAAGCAGATTTATCAATGTGGTTTTGCCGCAACCGGTCGGACCGACGATGGCGATCTTCTGTCCTTGGCGCACCGCCAAATTGAGATTCTCGATAAGCGGTCTGTCGTCTACGTATCTGAAACACACGTCTTTAAGATCCAAAGTTCCGTCGCAATCAGTTATTACCTCGTTGTTTTCGTCGCTTATCTCAATCGGCTCGTCTAGCACTGCAAATATTCTGCTTGACGCGGCGACGGCGGATTGTATTTCGGTTATGACTCCCGTGATTTCGTTGAACGGTTTTGTATATTGATTGGCATACATTAGACAAGTCGAGAGAATGCCGGGCTTTAATCCAAAAGATGACGACGTCGCTCCTATGGCAATCAGCGCCCCCACGATTCCCACGCTGGCGTATACGAGATTGTTGACGAAACGTGTGCAGGGATTTATCAGCGCTCCGTAGAACTGGGATTTGAATCCGCAGTCGTAGAGTTGTTTGTTGAGCCGAGCAAAATCTTCTCCGCAGCTTTCTTCCTGATTAAACGCCTGTACGAGTTTGTGTCCGGAGAAAATCTCTTCTACGTAACCGCTGATTTCACCGCGTTTCACCGCTTGCTGCGCAAACGTCTTATGCGAGCGCTTGGTGATAAACGACGCTACGAACAGCGAAAGAGGAGTGAGCACCAGCACCGCAACGGCGATAAGCCAATTGATATAAAACAGCATCGCCAGCGTTGCGATTATCGTCAGCACTCCGCTGAAAAGCTGTGTAAAGCCCTGCAGTAATCCCTCGGATACCTGATCGATATCGCTAGATATTCTGGCGACTAGATCTCCTTGACGTTTGCCGTCGATATATTTGAGAGGGAGATTGTTTATGTGTTGAAAAAGCGTGTTGCGAATGTTGCGCACCGTCTTAAAGGTAAGTGCGTTCGTGCATGCGGAAAGCGACCATTGAGAGAGCGCGCCCAAAGCTATCATACCTATGAGAATATAGATATAATCCATCAGTTTTTTGAAATTTACGCCGCTCTCGACCATTTGATCAATCGCGTATCCGGTAATAAGCGGTATCAATATCGATACTGCCACCGACACAGCCGCGCTGATAAGAGAGAGAACGAGCAGCGGAGCGTAAGGCTTTGTGTAAGATACCAGACGCAAAAGAGTCGATTTATTCCTTTTCATACTTCTTCCTCCTCTTGATTATTTTCCTGCATTTCGTGAGGAGCTTTTTGCTGAGACATAAATATTTCTCTGTAGATATCGCAGGTTTCCAGCAACTGTTCGTGTCTGCCCAGGCCGACTACTTCGCCTTTGTCTAGGACGATTATTTTATCCGCGCTTTTGATAGAAGTCGCCCGTTGCGATATTATTATTTTAGTTGTTTTTGGCGGCAGATACGCATTGAGAGCTCTTCTCAACGCTAGATCGGTTGCAAAATCCAAAGCGCTCGTACTGTCGTCGAGAATGACTATCTGCGGAGCGTTTACCAAAGCTCTCGCTATCGAAAGTCTCTGTCTTTGACCGCCCGAAAAATTCCTTCCTTTCTGTTGGACGGAGGAGTCGAGTTTGTCGGGCTTTTGCATGACGAAATCATACGCTTGCGCAATTTTAAGAGCATCGCATATTTCTTCGTCTGTTGCGTCGGGATTGCGCCATTTCATATTGCTGCGTATAGTTCCGCTAAATAGCATAGCCTGCTGAGGAACAAGACCTATTTTTTTGCGCAACTGTTCGAGCGGATAGAGCTTTACGTCCGCGCCGTCTATCAGCAGTTGACCTTCGGTGACATCGTAGAATCGCGGTATAAGGTTTATTACTGTCGATTTGCCGCTGCCGGTGCCGCCTATTATTCCTACCGTTTCTCCTTTGTATATGTCGACGGAAAGATTTTTTATGGCGTATCCTCCGCCGCCGTATTGGAACGATACGTTTTTGAATGATATCGCAGGAGCGTTATCGTCTTCTTCTACGGGGCAGTTGCCTTCGTCCGTTACGCTCGACTCGGTTGCCAGCAATTCGCTGACGCGTTTTGCCGACGCATAAGATTTGGAGAAGAGCACCGCCATATTGGCGACGACCACTAAGGCAAGAGAAATCTGCGTCATATAGTTTACAAAAGCAATCAATTCGCCTTGCGTGAGGTCTCCTGCGTCTATCTTTTGTCCTCCGAAATAGAGCAGCGTTACGATAGCCGCGTTGATGATCAAAAACGTGAGGGGATTGAGCAGAGCGGATATTCTTCCGATAGCGATGACGCTGTGAGAGTAGTCTTCCGTTGCGTCTTCGAACCGACGCTGTTCGCGCTGTTGTTCGCTGAATGCTCTGACGACCCTCATTCCGTTGAGGTCTTCGCGCGCTATGGAAGTTATCTTATCGAGTTTGCGTTGATTTTTGGTGTATACGGGCATAGTCTTTGCCATGATCAGATAGAGCACCAACGCAACCAGAGGCGCGGCGACAAGGAAAATCCAGCTCATGGACGGCTTTAATATGATTGCCGATACGGTTGCGCCGACGACGAGAAAAGGCGCTCTGATGGCAAGCCTTATCAGCATTGCCACGCCCAGTTGCACTTGGTTGACGTCGCTGTTGAATCTAGTGACCATAGACGAGGTGCCGAATTTGTCGCTTTCGTTCATAGACAGGGAGTTGATGTGACAGAACAGCACGCTGCGCAGTTCCGTCCCGAACCCTTGCGAACAGCGCGAAGCCACGTATTGGCAGAACAGCGCGCAGGCAAGTCCGACCACTGCCAGCAGTACCAATACCCCGCCCATCGAGAGTATATAACGAGTATTCTTCTCTGCGATTCCCACGTCGATTATCTGCTTCATGACAAATGGAACGATAAGTTCGAATATCGCTTCCAACAGTTTGAATATCGGACCGAGAATCAAATGTTTTTTGTACTTTTTAAGGTATTTGTACAGATTCGACATAAATTTCTTTTCCTTTATTGACTAACAAACCGAATTATTATAAAATATTATATATTTATAATTATGATTATGCAACTTAATAGGCATAATTATGACGAAAATCTTGAAAGATACTATCGGAGGAACAGACTTTGAAAGACGGTTTTATCAAATGCGCGGCGGCTACTTTGCAGATCGAAGTGGGAGATTGCGATTTCAACGCCGAAAAAATTATAGGTCTTATGAAAAAAGCCGACGCGGAAGGCGTCAAATTACTTGCGCTTCCCGAACTTTGCCTTAGCGGTTACAGTTGCGGAGATTTGTTTTTGCAGGATACTTTGCTAGACGGCGCGGAAAAGGCTTTGGAGAGAATCGTCGATAAGTCAAAACGCATCGATACCGTCGCCGTCGTAGGCGTGCCGCTTAGAAATTTCGGCAAGCTGTTCAACTGCGCGGCAGTTATTTATAAAGGCGATATTCTCGGCGTAGTGCCCAAAAGCTATATACCTAATTACGGCGAATTCTACGAAGGACGTTATTTTGTGTCGGGAGACGGGCTTACGGCGTCGGAAATCGTAGTGGCAGGCAGAACCTGTCCGTTCGGACGAATGATATTTCGCAATACTTATATCGGAGAATATACCTTCGGCGCGGAGATATGCGAAGATATGTGGACGGCGCATTCTCCGTCCGTCGAATTGACTTCGCAAGGCGCAAACGTAATACTCAATCTTTCCGCAGGCAACGAAATAGCAGGCAAGAGAGAATACAGGAGAACGCTCGTCGCGGCTCACTCGGGCAGGCTTTGTTGCGGTTACGTATACGCAAATGCCGGCGAGGGTGAATCTACGGGGGACGCGGTGTTTGCGGGACACGACTTGATTGCGGAGTGCGGCAATATACTCTGCGAAAGCAAGCTATTTGAAAATTCTATGATAATCTCGGAAATAGATGTCAAAAAGATAGCTTACGAGCGAAGAAAGGTCAACACTTTTTGCGCTGAGGAAGCTCGACGCGTTGTGTATTTCGACCAAAAGCCGCAGGAGTGTACTATTACGAGAAACTTTGCTCCCGCGCCGTTTGTTCCGCAATGCGAGAACGAGCGAAACGACAGATGCGAATTGATATTGAATATCCAATCGCAAGGTTTGAAAAAGCGAGTTTTACACGCAAGATCCAAAACTATGGTAGTAGGGCTGTCAGGCGGATTGGACAGTGCGCTTGCTCTGTTGGTCATGATTAAAGCGGCTGACGCTATGGGCATGGAGCGCAAGAATATAATAGCGGTGACGATGCCGTGTTTCGGCACTACCAAACGCACGAAATCCAACGCGCAGCTGCTTGCCGAAGGACTTGGAGTGACTTTTAAGAGTATCGATATAACAAAATCTGTTGAGAGACATTTTGAAGATATCGGTCAGTCAAAAGAAGACATGGACGTCACCTACGAGAACGCTCAGGCCAGAGAACGTACTCAGGTGCTTATGGACGTTGCGAATAAGGAGGGCGGACTTGTAGTCGGCACGGGTGATTTGTCGGAGTTGGCGCTCGGTTGGGCTACGTACAACGGAGATCATATGTCTATGTACGGAGTCAACGCGTCTGTGCCTAAGACGCTTGTGAGATATCTTGTCAAATATTATGCGGATACTTGCGGCAACGGCCAAGTTAGCGATGCGCTTTACGATATTTTGGCTACGCCTGTCAGTCCCGAACTGCTGCCTTCCGGCGGAGACGAGATAGCTCAGCAGACCGAGAATATCGTCGGACCTTACGAACTGCACGATTTCTTTTTGTACTATATAGTGCGTTGGGGATATTCGCCTAATAAAGTATTGAGAATAGCAAATAAAACTTTTGAGGGAAAATACGATCGCAAGACCGTGCTCAAATGGCTGCAATCGTTCTATAAGAGATTTTTCATACAGCAATTCAAGCGTTCCTGCGTGCCGGACGGACCCAAGGTAGGCAGCGTAGCTCTTTCTCCGAGAGGGGATTGGAGAATGCCAAGCGACGCCAATTCGCACCTTTGGTTGAAAGAACTTGAGGAATTGGATATACAATAACGCAAACTCGGGTAATATAAGATCGCTAGTTGCGATTGACGAAAATAAAACGCGGTTCGTTAAGAGCCGCGTAATTATTTATGTTTAATTGATATAATCATTTGACCGATTTATAAATCGCGTCGGTTTTGGAATTATCCATATCAGCGTCGGAATAACTGAATACTATCTCGCTTTCGCTCTTTGCCGAGCCGTTGTAAATAGCTATTCTGCCGCTCCAACTGTCTTTGATCTGATATCTTTTCGCAAGACCGCATTCCCATATCTCGACTACCATATCGCAGTAAATATATTTCATGCCTTTGCCGCCGTTATCCTGTTGAAGTCTGTTGATAGAGGTTTTGTCCGCATTAGCTGCAGCTACGTCTATAGAGAAAGTGAGTTCGTAGTATTTATTGCCTGCGGAATCGGTCTTTTCGAGTATTTTGACGCCGTCGGAAGATACGATATCTTTAGCGTTCCAATTTATAGTCGTCTTTCTGGCTTCGTCATAGCTTCTCGAATCAGTCGCCTTTTCGTCCTGATCCCATTTGCTGCCTTTCTTCCAATTGGCAACGGTGAGGAGACCTGTCTTTGTATCATACGAAATATCGCCGTTACTTTTGGCTTCGATTCTGTTGTATTTGCCGCCGTTGACGTATCTTATCGTTGCGTCGGTAACAAAGTTTACTTCCACACTGCCGAAATTGTGGTTGACGGGAAGTTTAAGCGTAGTGTCGTCTTTGAGCGCGTCGCTCTGTCTTCTCAATCTTTGATAGATGAGCGTGCCTGAATTGCTTCCGATCTTAGAGGAGCCGCTCTTATTGTTGAAATATGCGAAATGATCGCATACTATCTCGTTTTGGGTAGAACGCTCTATCATCTGAGCAACTTTTTGCGCGTCGGTGAGAGATGAATCCGCAAAGATATCTTTCACGTTTCGTTCTACTTCCTGCATTTTTTGCAGATTGACGCCGTCGGGGGCTTTGAGATAATCTGCAAGTACGGTTTCGTATTTTACTTTTGTCAAGCCGTCTACGTTTTGACTGTCTACGCAAGCGGTAAAATTTAAACACAATACTATTATCGCAGCCAATACGAGCGTCGTCGAAAATACTTTTTTCATATTTATTCTCCCTTACAGTTGTTTTTAACAACGGATTTATTCCGATTGCTAGATTCAGTATATATTTCGGTTTGACAAAAAGTCAATACGTTTTGGAAAATTTACCCGTTATCGCATCAAAAAAATAGGATGGATACCGTTTTATGTATCGTATGCCGACGATATGGATAAAATGGTTAAAACAGCTGGGGCGGTCCGCCGTTGACATTGCGCTTGCGTATGATTTATAATTGTTATAAAGTAAATAAATTTTGTTTCGGGAGAAAGATTATGATAGAAAAAATCGCGTTATATCCTCGTCATACTTCAAGACTGATAAGAATAAGAAGCAAGATCTATGATACCGTAGCGGCAATGTCTTGCGAGGCGGCTTTGAGCAAAGAGCCTATTCCTAAGAGCCGCATAGAAACTGCGACTTTCGCTCAGCTGAGAACGGGCTCGGTATGGGGCAGCGATTTTGATTGCGGTTGGTTTAGATTCAAAGGAACAGTTCCTGATAGTTGCAAAGGCAAACACGTCGTTGCTCTGATAAATATTCAGGGCGAGGGCGTCGTATATATCGACGGCAAGATAAAGCAGGGAATAACGCAGGTGCTCGACGGGATCGATATCGTGCAGTCTGCCAAGGGAAAACAGGTCGTGGATTTGTTCGAGAGCGCGCATGGAGGTGAAAGCGTCGAGCTTTTGGTAGACGGAGGTTTTAACGGCAAGAGAAATAAATCGGGCGTCAAAGTCAAGCTTGTCAGAAAAGACTTAGCTATATGCAACGACGAAATACTTGCTTACTATTATGATTATCTTCAACTTACGATGGTTTTGCTGACCTACGGCGAGAACAAGAGGTTGACCGAGCAATGCAGAGACGAGATAGACAAAGCTCTCGACGAAAGTTACAAATTGGCGAAAAACAGCTATACGAAAGCGCACGAGTTTCTTGCCGAAGTCATCAATACTCCCGTAGACGGAGATTATACCGAATATACGGCGATAGGTCATGCCCATATAGATTTGGCTTGGTTGTGGCCGATTAGGGAAACAAAGAGAAAAGGCGTAAGAACTTTTGCCACGGCGCTTAACAATATGGATAAATATCCTCAATATAAATTCGGAGCTTCGCAGGCGCAACTGTTTCAATGGGTCAAGGAAGAAGCGCCAGACGTTTACGAGAGAGTAAAGAAATCGGTTGCCCAAGGTAGAATGGAGTTGCAGGGCGGTATGTGGACGGAATGCGATTGCAATATCCCTTCGGGAGAGTCGATAATAAGACAGTTTCTCTACGGAGAAAAATTCTTTAAGAACGAGTTCGGAAAACACTGCAAGGTCGTATGGCTTCCCGACGTATTCGGTTATCCGGCTTCGCTGCCGCAGATAATTCGCAAATGCGGGCGCGAATATTTTATGACAATCAAGCTCACATGGAATACGATCAACCAATTCCCGTACAAGACGTTTATTTGGAAAGGTATCGACGGTTCGGAGGTGCTCTCCCATGTGGCGCCTCAAGGCAATTACAATTCTACGGCAACGCCGATGGCAATCGTCAAGTCCGACAAGGGTAATCCGCAAGACAAAGAGATCGGCAAAGCGTTACTTGTGTACGGCATAGGCGACGGAGGCGGCGGACCGGGCGAAGCTCCTCTGGAATTGCTCGACAGGCAGACAAATGAAAACGGGCTTTGCAAAATCGTGAGGAGACACGCGGTCGAGCTTTTTGACGATCTGCGCGACGAATACGCGAACGTAATTCCTGCCTACGAAGGAGAACTGTATTTGGAGAAACACCAGGGAACTTATACCTCTCAGGCAGAAAATAAAAAATACAACAGACTTATGGAGAGAGAATTGCACAATCTCGAATGGCTAATTGCCGTCGCAAGGATCAACGGAAAGAAATATCATGCGCCGCGCCTTGAAGAAATATGGAAAGAAGTCTTGCTGTATCAGTTCCACGATATTATTCCCGGATCTTCTATCAAACGCGTGTACGACGAGTCGGTCGCAAGATACAAAGTTCTCTATGAAGAAGTCGCGTCTATGCGGGAAGAAGTGCTGTCGCTTATGGGCGGCGACGCGCAGGGAGTTGTCAACTTTATAGGTTTCGACAGGATCGAATATGTCAAAGAGGACGGTACGTGGTACTTGGCGAAAGTCAAAGCGTATTCTTCTGCCAGATTGGAAGAGGCGGGAAAAATCGACGGGCTGTCTTACGGAGACGATTATATAGATAATTCTCTTATCAAAGTCGAATTTGCAAAAGACGGCAGTATACGTTCGATGAAAGACAAAGTTTTAGATAAGGAACTGTGCGGAGACTATCTCAATAGACTGACCGTGTATTCCGACCCTAAGACGTATTACAACGCATGGGATATAAAAATCGATTATCCCAAGATGAGAAAAGGATATTTCAAACTCAAAACTTACAAGACCTACGTCGACGGACCAAACGTTGTCAGAGAAAATCTGTACGTGTACCGAGACAGTACTCTGTTGCAGAAAGTTATCGTTACCGCAGGCGATAAAGCGGTGACGTTCGACACTCAGGTCGATTGGAGAGAGGCATATAAAATGTTGAGAGCGGATTTCCGTCCGACGGTATATTCAGACACCGTCAACTGTGATATTCAGTTCGGCAACGTTGACAGAAGCACTCTTGAGGACACGCCCGTACGTAAAGCTCAGTTTGAAATCTGCGCTCACAAATTCGTCAACGTAGACGACGGCGATTACGGCGTCGCATTGATAAACGATTGCAAGTACGGATACAGGGTCAAGGACGGATTGATTTCGCTCAATCTTCTCAGGTCGCCCAAGTATCCCGATCCGGAATGCGATATGGGCGAGCACAGGTTTTCTTATGCATTCTATCCCCACGATAAAAGCTGGCGCGAGAGCGATTTGGTAAAGAGGGCGTACGTATTTAACAATCCTTTGACGGTGTCAGGCGGAGTTCCCGTTATCGAAGGCGCGTTCGACATACGCGGAGATGTAGTTGCGGAGACAGTCAAAGTTACCGAAGACGGAAAGGGAATTTTATTGAGAGTATACGAAAGATACGGCAGAGAATGCGAGGTCGAGATTACGCCTAAATTTGCATATTCTACGCTCAGCGAAAGCGATATGCTCGAGGGCAACAGACGTCGGTTGAACGGCGATAAATTCAAATTCGGAAAATATGAAATAAAGACTTTGATCTATCAATTTTGATACGTCGTAGGCATTATAAATATATATAAGAATCAATATAATAAACGGAGCGATTGCCAATTGCTCCGTTTATTGTTTTTATGTAAATTTGCAGACTTAATAGTCCATATATAAATTTGGCTTGTTTTTAGCTGTTGTAATCTTCGTTGGTAGGTTCGCCGATATATTCTTTGGGGCTTACTCCTACGATCTTTTTGAATACTCTTGAGAAATACAGTTGATCGTTGAACCCGCATCTTTCGGCTATCTCGTAAATTTTGAGATTGTTTATCGAACGGGAGAGCAAAAGTTTCTGAGCCGAATTGATTCGGGTATTGTTGAGAAACTGAAGCGGAGAAATGCCTTTTTCTTTTATAAACTGACGGCGTATGTAATCCTTTGACAAATCGAACTCGTTGTATATCGAATCGATATTGAAATTCGCGTCGGAAAAATTTTCGATAATCGCGTTGGCGATCGTTTCGATATGATGACTGGTCTGTAAAGTGCCGTCAAATTGCATTATAAAATCCAAAATTAAGTCGGTAAACGACATAATAATGTTGGAAGAACAGCTTTTGGTAGTTGAGAAATGTCGGTGGCACATGTTCATTGTCGTAAACAGATCTTTTTGCTGATTGTCCTTGACGACGATGGCGTTTTTGAAATTGGGCGTCCAGCCTGCGACCGTCATATGGATGTTTTTGAATCCCACCTGAGAGGTGTTGCTGTGCACGATATTGGGCGGGATGACGACTATTTCATTTTGAGAATATTCGAGCGGTTTGGCATTTTCGAATATAATTTTGCCCGAGCCGTTGGTACAGTAGATTATTTCCCAGAAATTGTGCTTATGCGGTTTGACGTCATAAGTCTTCATGTTTTTACCGATATAATTGATTATTGGCATAGTATTCCCCCATTGCAAATTGTTATATCTGTCGATTTAATTCTATTATACACGACGTCACCTATTTTGTCCATAATTTTGACGTAAAAATAATATTGTTTTTTTTATTGGGCTATATTATAATGATTATGTAATTGTTATAAAAATGAATTTACCGATATTATCAGGCGAATTCCAAGGAGCTTTATGGAAAAATATCGTATTTATCAGGCAATCGAAAAGCAGGGCGTAGTCGTTGTCATCAGAGGCAACAGCGTGGATCAGGCAGTCAAGACTGTTGAGGCTTGCTACAAAGGCGGCGTTAAAATAATTGAAATCACTTTTACGGTTCCCTCGGCGGAACAAATTATAAAGATTTTGACGGAGAAATATGCGAATACCGATATGATAGTCGGAGCAGGCACGGTGCTCGATCCGCAAACGGCAAGAATAGCTATGCTTGCGGGGGCTAAATTTATAGTCAGTCCGTCGCTCAACGTAGAGACAATCAAGACGTGCAACCGTTACGGAGTGCCCGTAATGAGCGGAGTTATGACTCCGACCGAGGCGCAGACGGCTATGGAATACGGCGTCGACGTGCTCAAACTTTTTCCCGGAGATATCGCCAAGCCGGCAGGTCTCAAAGCGCTTAAAGGACCGTTTCCGCAAGCAAATATCATGCCCACGGGCGGCGTGAGCGCCGACAACGTAGAGGATTGGTTCAAAGCCGGAGCATTCGCGGTGGGAGCGGGATCGTTCCTTACAAAAGGCGCCAACACGGGCGATTACGGCTTGGTAGAGAGCGTGTGCAGAGACTTTGTCAATAAAGTTCAATCTGTTATCGGAGGCAGGAAATAATGGGCAGAATAGTTACCGTTGGCGAAATTATGATGCGTTTGCAGCCTAGCGGTTACAAGCGATTTATGCAGGCGGACAGCTTTGATATAGTATTCGGCGGAGGAGAGGCTAACGTGGCGGTTTCGCTGGCGCAGTTTGGAGAAGATGTTGCTTTCCTCACAAAACTTCCTCTCAACGCGATTGCCGACAAGTGCGTCAAAGAACTCCGAGGTTGGGGAGTCGACACGTCCCGTATCGTCCGCGGCGGCGACAGAATGGGCATATATTTCTGTGAGAAAGGTTGTTCGCAGAGGGGCAGCAACGTTATCTACGACAGAGCGGGCAGCGCAATAGCCAATATTCAAAAGGGCGAAATAGATATAGACAGCGCGCTAGAGGGCGTCGATTGGTTGCATTGGACGGGCATAACGCCCGCTATATCCGACGGCATGGCAAGCGTGCTCGAAGACATACTCAAAGCGGCAAAAGCCAAGGGCATTAAAGTTTCCTGCGATCTTAATTACCGCAAAAAACTTTGGAGTAAAGAAAAAGCCAATCGCGTAATGAGCGAACTTGTAAAATACGTCGACGTGTTGATTTCTAATGAAGAAGACAGCAAAGACGTGTTTGGCATCGAGGCAGAAAATACCGATATCAACAACGGGGTGATTTCCGCAAGCGGTTACGAAGTCATCGGCCGCAAGCTGATGGAGAAATTTCCCAATATAGAATACGTCGCGTTTACGCTCAGAGAGTCGATTTCCGCGTCTGTAAACGGATGGTCGGCGATTCTTACCGACGGAAAACAAACTTACAGATCCAAAAAATATTCGATAGACATCGTCGACAGAGTAGGCGGCGGCGACAGTTTCGGAGCAGGATTAATATACGGTATGCGCAGAGGCATGACGCCCGCGCAGACAATAGAATTCGCAGTTGCGGCGTCTTGTATCAAGCATACGATCGAGGGCGATTTTAACATAGCATCAGCCGAGGAAGTGGAAAAACTCGCAAAAGGAGACGGCAGTGGCAGAGTGCAGAGATAGAGCGGTAGATCTGCTCACAAACGAAAACGCAAGATATCTCTATTCGCAGGTCAAAGATCTGCCGATAATAGATTATCACTGTCATCTTTCGCCAAAGGAGATATACGAGGATATACCTTTTGACAATATCGGAGAGATGTGGTTGGCTGCCGATCATTATAAATGGCGTCTGATGAGAGCTTACGGTATCGATGAAAAATACATTACAGGCGATGCTTCTTGGCGAGAAAAATTCGATAAATTTGCCGAGGCGGCGGGCAGCGCTTACGGCAATCCGATAAAAGATTGGGTGGCGCTGGAACTTGAATTTTTCTTCGGCATATCTCAACCGCTCGACGCGGATAATTCCGCGGCAGTGTGGGAAAGAGCCAACGCAGTCATTGCGGAAAGAAAACTTTCTCCCAGAAAGTTAATCGAGATGGCAAACGTCGAATATATAGCCACAACCGACGATCCGTGCGACGACTTGCATTATCACGATCTGATAGCAAAAGAAGGCAAGCTCAGAGCCAAAGTTACGCCGTCTTTCCGCGTGGATTCCATAGTGCTTGTCAGAGATGAAAATTATAAAGAATATATATCAAAATTATCCGCGGCAAGCGGAATAAAAATTGACGGTTTGGCTTCGTTGCAGAGCGCGATAATTTCGAGAATGGATTATTTTGCGGAGAGGGGATGTAAATTTTCCGACGTGGGAGTGCAAGGATTTCCCGTAAGCGTATCCGATTTCGACAGAGCCGACCGTGCGTTTGTCTCCATATTGGCAGGCAAAGAAATTTCCGAGCAAGAGTACGACGGTTTATGGGGATATCTATACGTTTTTCTGGCAAAAGAGTACGCCTCGAGAGGAATGGTTATGCAACTGCATCTTGCGGTCACAAGAAATTCCAACAGCGCTATGTACGGTAAGTGCGGCAGAGATTCGGGATTCGATTGCGTAGACGACGCATTTGACGTGAGTCGGATTAGGAACTTAATAGACAAAATGAACTCCGAAGGCGGATTGCCCAAGACGATAATCTACACGCTCAACCCTACTATGTATTATCCTCTTGTGACGATGTGCGGCGCGTTCAGAGACGTGGTGATAGGCGTCAGCTGGTGGTTCTGCGACCACAAGAGAGGTATGTACGAGACGTTACAGACTTTGTCCGAGCTGTCTCACGTGTCGTCGCTCGTAGGTATGCTAACTGACAGTAGAAGTTTTCTATCTTATACGCGTCACGATTATTACAGACAGATTGTCTGCGATTTTCTCGGCGGACTTATGTCGGGAAAAGATAGTAAAAATGCCGTAGCGGTCGCAAAATCGCTCTGTTACGGGAATGCAAAAAAATTAGTGGAGGGGAAATAAATGAGTTTTAAGATGACTTTTCGTTGGTACGGAGATTCGGATAAAGTTACGCTCCAACAGATAAGACAGATACCGAGCGTTACGGGAATAGTGTCCGCAATTTACGACACGCCTGTCGGCGAAGTGTGGAGCAACGAATCTATCGCGGCTATGAAGAAAAAGATAGAGGATGCCGGACTGACTTTTGAAGTCGTAGAAAGCGTGCCGGTACATGAGGATATCAAGCTCGGCAACGCCAACGCAAAAAGACTTATCGAGAATTATAAAGAGAACGTGAGAAGGCTCGGTAAAGCGGGAGTTAAGTGTATATGCTACAACTTTATGCCTGTGTTCGATTGGCTGAGAAGCAACCTTGCTCAGCCTTTGGCGGACGGTTCCAACGCTTTGGCTTACGATCATGAGACCGTGCTCAATCTCAATCCGTTGACGAGCGAGCTGTCGCTGCCGGGATGGGACGCAAGCTATACCAAAGAAGGATTAAAAGATCTGCTTAATCAATATAAAGATATCGACGAGGAAAAACTGTGGGAGAATATGACGGTTTTTCTCAGAGAAGTCATACCGGTTGCAGAGGAAAGCGGCGTCAAGATGGCTATTCATCCCGACGATCCGCCATGGGGAATATTCGGTTTGCCCAGAGTTATCACGTGTGAGAAAAATCTAAAAAGATTTCTTTCTATAGTCGATTCTCCGTCCAACGGCGTAACGTTCTGCACGGGATCGCTGGGCGTTGCGACCGACAATGATCTTGTATCGATGATTCACGCATGCAAGGGCAGGATACCTTTTGTACATCTGAGAAATATCAAGATTACGGGAGATTTCTGTTTTGAAGAGAGCGGGCATTTGTCGAGCGAGGGAAGTTTGGATATGTACGCGATTATCAAGGCTTTGCACGAAGACGGATTCGACGGTTACGTAAGACCCGATCACGGCAGAATGATCTGGGGCGAGACGGGACGCGGCGGCTACGGACTGTATGACAGAGCTTTGGGCGCAATGTATTTGCAAGGTATTATCGAAGCGGTAGAAAAGACCAAATAAATATCGGATACGATATCTTAAAATAAAAATTATAATCAGCGAGGGAATTATGAAAGATCAAGTCGTAGTTATCACGGGAGCGGGCGGAGTGCTCTGCTCGACAATCGCAAAAGCGTACGCTAAGGAAGGTGCAAAGGTGGCTTTGCTGGATCTCAAACTCGAAAGCGCGCAGGCAGTCGCAGACGAAATTGTCAAAAACGGCGGAGTCGCAAAGGCGTATGCCGTCAACTGTCTTGAAAAATCCACTATGGAAGAGGCAAGAGAGAGAATTAAATCCGAGTTGGGCAATTGCGATATTCTCGTCAACGGAGCGGGCGGAAATCATCCGAAGGGCACTACCACCAACGAGTATTTCGATCAGGCGGACGTAGACGACCAATCCAAGATATCTTTCTTCGATTTGGATGAGAAGGGCGTGGATTTCGTATTCAAGCTTAATTTTCTCGCGACTTTCCTTACTACGCAGGTATTTGCTAAGGATATGCTCGGCAGAGGAGGAATAATCATCAACATATCAAGTATGAACGCTTTCCGCCCTCTTACGAAGATTCCCGCTTATTCGGGAGCAAAAGCAAGCGTGTCCAACTTCACTCAGTGGCTCGCCGTGCACTTTGCAAAAGAAGGTATAAGAGTCAATGCTATCGCTCCCGGCTTTTTCGTTACGAATCAGAACAGGGCGCTGCTCTTTGACGCCGACGGCAACCCCACCGCAAGAACGCAGAAGATACTTGCAGGCACGCCTATGAAGAGATTCGGAGAGGCGGAAGAACTTATAGGTACGATGATGTGGCTTTCCGATAATGACAAATCGGGATTCGTCACAGGCGTAGTAATACCGATAGACGGCGGATTCTCCGCTTATTCGGGAGTGTAAAGCGAGTTTTAGCGATTTATCGATCGTCAAATATCGCGCGACGGCGCGGTGATAGAGAAGAGGGAAAATATGTTAAAAATAGCAGTAATAGGTTTGGGTAGCAGAGGCAAAAATTACGGTACGCATTTCGCAAAGCGCGACGACGTGCAGATAGTTGCCGTTTGCGACAAATATCAGGCAAAGATAGACAAAGTCAAGGCTTTGTGGAAGGTGCCGGATAATATGTGTTTCACCGACGAGCGGCAATTTTTTGCGTTGGGCAAAGTTGCCGACTGTATGCTGATAGCCACTCAGGACAGAGACCATTATGCGCACGCTATGAAATCTTTGGAATTAGGTTACGATATTTTGGTAGAAAAACCTTTGAGCCCCAATATCGAGGAATGTCTGGATATAGAAGAATTCGCAAGGAAACAGGGCAGAAAAGTGCTTGTCTGCCACGTGTTGAGATACGCCAACTATTACCGCAAGATCAAGCAGATGATAGACAGCGGCGTATTGGGCGACATACAGTTGATAAAACATGACGAGAATATTTCCTATTGGCATTTTTGTCATTCTTACGTCAGAGGTAATTGGCGCAGAGAAGACGAAACTTCGCCTATGTTGCTTGCCAAGTGCTGTCACGACACCGATCTGATGTATTGGTTTACGGGAAGCAAATGTAAGAGCCTTAATTCTTACGGCGGGCTTACGTTTTTTAACAAAGAGCACAGACCGCAGGGCGCGAGCGACAACTGCTTTGACTGTCCGCACAGAATGACTTGCAACTTTGAGGTTGAGCATCAATATCTCGGCAGAAAAAGATTTATAGGCAGAGGTAAAAAGAAATTTCTTTGGGGCACTTACGCATTTTGCACGTCGTCGAAAAAGAAAGACGTATTACATGCATTGAAAAACGACGAAAGAGCCAAGAGATGGTCAAGGTGCGTATTTGCCTGCGACAACGACGTTGCCGACTGCCAAACTGTGAATATGGAAATGGAGAACGGCGTCAAGGTCATGTTGACGGCAAATGCGTTCAACGAGAAAGATTACCGTCATACGGAGATAAGGGGAAGCAAAGGAGTGCTTGTAGCCGACGACAGAGGCAGCGTGATAAAGCTGCAGCTTTTCGGTAAGAAACCTAAAAAAATCATTGTCAATATAATTCCCGTAATCAAAGGCCATTACGGCGGCGACGAGGGAATAATCAAAGCTACCGTGGGGATGTTGACAAATAATTCCGATCCTCAAATGCAGTACACGTGGATTAAAGATACCGTGGAGAGTCACAGGATAGTTGCGGCGGCAGAGATTTCTCGACGCGAAGGCGGCAGAAAAGTGGATATGTCTGAGATCCCGGATATTCGCGGTTAAGATATTGGAATAGAGCGTATGAAGATATTTTCCGAGCAGTTACGTATATCGCCTTCCGACGACAAGACTCATATCAAGATAAGTTTTGACGTTCCCGGAGGATTGAAGTGTTTGACGGTGCGCACTGCGTATTCTCCCAAATACGAATACGACGAAGCGCGATGCGCGGAACTTATCGACAGAGGGCTGGAAAGTCAGGACGTCGCGAGGCCGCTTGAGCTCGAAGAAAAGAGAAGATGCGTACCTCTTGCCAATCACATAGCGTGGTCGTTGGACGACGGTGAAAAACATCTTGGCACGGAGCATAGACACGCGCCCGATCAAACGCACGTGATTAGCGAACGCTATTCTTCCAACGGGTTTATGCGTACTCCCGTCAAGTCCGGAAAGTGGACTTTGACAGCGAGTATCAACGGTATCGTGACAAAATATACCGACATAATTATAGAAGTGGAAGGTTATCGGGAGCATTTGGAATATCCGTCGTTCGGCGGTTACGGCGACAGGAAGATAACCAACGATTCAAAGGACGGATTGCGTACTTGGCAGCGAGTGGAGATGCACTGTCATACCGTAGCGTCCGACGGAGATATGCAGCCGGAAGAACTCGTGCAAAGAGCTGTCGATCGGGGATATAAGGCAATATGTCTCACCGACCACAATACGGCGAGCAACGTGTCGGCAACCGTAGCTTACGGAAAAAAATACGGACTGATAGTCGTCGGCGGTATAGAATGGACGACGTTTTGGGGACATTTGACCGTAATCGGAGGCAACAGCGATATTGATTGGCGGCAGATCACTCCTCGCAATATCAACGCATGTATCGTACGGGCAAGGCAGTTGGGCGACGTAGTTACAATCGCTCATCCCAAAAGGTTGGGATCGCCTTTGTGCGTCGGTTGTCACAATAGATTCGATATCACCAATTGGGATTACGTGACGTCATACGAAGTGTGGTCGCACTTCAATCCCAACGTGTCTGAGTATAATTTGCTTGCAAAGCGCGAGTGGATAAGTCTGTTGGACAAGGGATACAGAATTTGCGCTTTGTACGGATACGATTGGCATGCTCCCGACGTCGGTGCGCCGAGTTATGCTTATACCTATCTCGGTATAGACGGGGTCCTTTCTCAGCGCAGCGTTTGCGACGCAGTCGAGTGGGGACGCAGTTATATAACGATGGGATACGAGATTTCCGTCGAATTGATAGGCGCCGACGGCGTTTTCGGCATAGGCGACGAAATAGCTGCGGGTATGTATACGCTTAAAGTCAGGGCGGAAAAATGCGCGGATTATCCGTATGACAGCGTATTGAAAAAGATTGTTGTCAAGGGCAATGTCTGCGCGGAGATGCAGATTGATTTTGACGGCAAAGAAATAACAAGAGAAATATTTATCGAGCGAGATGGGTATTTGCGAATCGAAGGAACGGGCTCGACGCAGGGCAAAGAGTCCGACGTATTCATAGCAAGCCCGATATATATAAAAGATTAGGAGGATCAAAATGATTACGGCGCACGGGGGCGCATTGGGAACAGGAAGGAATACCAAGGCGTTTTTTAAGAATATCGACAAGTATAACGCCGACGCTATCGAGGTGGACATATGGAGAAACGGAGATCTGCTGTATCTCTCGCATTTTCCCGCATTTTTCAGATACAAGAAAAAGCTCACTTTGAAATTCGCGTTTGAAACCGTCAAGGAAAAGGGCATCAAGATCAACTGCGACATGAAGATGGGCGGTTTAACAAAAGACGTCATAGCACTTGCCAAAGAGGTGGGAGTGCAGGATCAACTGATATTCACAGGTTGCGTGAGATTAAGCGACGATAAATATATCGACTGCGGTCAGGCGTGGTTTAATTCTGTAGGTATAGAGTATACTAAAGCCAACGTCAAGGCAATCAAGGAGAAATTGGATAGCTATAACAACCCGCATTTTGCCGGCATAAACGTCAATTACAAGAAGATTGACTTGGATTTTATTGAAGAATGCAAAAAATATGATCTTAAATTGAGTGTTTTTCGCATAGACGGTGGAAAAGCATTGCAAATGTATGGTAAAATAATAGACGGCAATATCACTACGAATCAACCGATTAAATTGAGAAAACATTTGGAGAGTTGATCGTATAGGGGGATATATGAAAAGACTTGCTGTAATCGGAATAGGCAGAATGGGGAGCAGGCACGCGAGAAACGTCGTCAAAGGCGTTGTTAAGAATGCGCTTCTTACAGCCGTTTGCGATACCGATAAAGCCAAAGTTGGCGTTTTTTGCGCAACTTACGGATCCGTCAAAGGTTATACCGATTACAAAAAGTTGATAGACGAAGAAAAATTAGACGGCGTAATAATCGCCACTCCGCACACTTCGCATATAGAGATTGCAAAATACTGCGTTGAAAGAGACGTCAACGTGTTGGTGGAAAAGCCAATCAGCGTCACTACCAAAGAGGCGGAAGAGCTCACCGACTTGCTTGATAAAAAACGGGAAGTTTTTGCCGCTATGATGTTCAATCAGCGCACCAACAGAATGTATCTCAAAGCAAAGGAACTCATCTCCGACGGAAGTATCGGAGAAATCCAGCGCGTTAATTTTATTGTTACGGATTGGTACCGAACGCAATTCTATTACAATATGGGCGGTTGGCGCGCAAGCTGGTCGGGAGAGGGCGGAGGTACTTTGATAAACCAATGCGTGCATCAGCTCGACGTGTTGCAATGGTTGATAGGAATGCCGCAAAAGGTCGAAGCTTTCTGCAAATGCGTCGGACGCGACATAACTACGGAAAACGATGTCACTGCAATACTGCGTTATCGGGATTTCGACTGTGTGTTTACCGCGTCGACTCACGAGCTGCCCGGAACCAACAGATTGGAAATTGCGGGTACTAAGGGCAAGATAGTCATAGAGAAGTTTAAGATGACTTACTATATCAACGGCATGAGCGAGAGCGAAGTCAACGCAAGAGCCCTCAAAGATTACGGCAACAAAGAAGACAAAAAAACCGTTAAACGCAGATGTTCTTACGGCTTTTTGAGAATGTTGTACGACGCAATATACGGACAGCAGGCAAGAATAATAAACAATTTTGTCGACGCTTTGCAAACCAATAGAAAAGATATCCTTATCGCAAAAGCGGAAGAAGGCGTTAATTCGCTTGCCCTTATCAACGCGATGAATATGTCGTCCTGGCTTGAAAGGGCTGTGGATATGCCCATAGACAAAGATTTATACAGTTCTTTGCTTAGCGAAAAAATCGCCGGAGAACAATTGTGATTGAATAAATGCGCGGTTATATGCGCCGAAGAATAAAAATATGATAATCATGCAGGAGGATTTATGGCAAATATAAAGATATCCGGTTTTTACGACGAGGTCAGTTCCGACTTGAAGACCCAACTTGACACCGTCAGAGAATACGGCGAGAGTTATCTCTGTCCGAGAAAGATAAACGGCAAAAATATTGCGGATTACACGTTGGAGGAATTTCAAGCGCAGGTCAAACCTATGCTTGACGAGTACGGCGTTAAATTTTCTTCAATAGGTTCGCCGATAGGCAAAATAGGTCTTCGCGACGAAGAAAAATATCAGGCGCAGTGCGCTAAACTTGCAGAGCTCGTCAAGATATGCAAGCTTATGGACTGCAAATATATCCGTATGTTTTCGTTCAGAGGGCTAAGCGGCGATTACGAAAAGGATTTCCCGGAAGTCGTCAAAAAAATAAGAGGCTTTCTCCAAGTTGTCAAAGATAGCGGAGTGATACTTCTACACGAGAATGAGAAGAGAATTTGGGCGGATACTCCCGAGAGAGTTATCAGACTTTACAACGAGATCAACGATCCGCAATTTCAACTTTGTTTCGACGCGTCCAACTACGTACAGTGCGGAGTAGACGTGCCGAGCGCTTACAACCAACTCAAAGACATCACCGTATATTACCATATTAAGGACTGCTCGAAAGAAAGAGTCGAAGTGCCCGTAGGTATGGGAATAGGCGACTATCAGAATATGATATGCGATTTGGTCAAGAGAGGTTATGACGGATTTATGACGTTGGAGCCTCATACGGGCAAATACGCCGACAACAAGAAACTCTTTCATTGCATCGGCTGGCTGTTTTTCGGAATCACTTTCGAGCATATCAATAAATGGCGCAAAATATTTCACGATATAGACGAAGCCAAAGGTATAGGGCATACTCAACCCGTATCAAGACGTCAGATGATGGATTGGCAGTATTACGGACTTAAAGAAATGATAGAAAAGGCGGAAAAGGAGGCTTAATAATGGCAAAGAAAATAAGATACGGTATCGTAGGAATCGGCAAGCAGGGCAGCAAGTATGCGGGACAGCTTTTTTCCGGTATGGATAAAAACGGCGAACTTACCGCTGTTTGCGATATAGCTCAGGACAGAAGAGAGTGGGCAAAAAATAAGTTTGCCGACAAAGTAAAAGTTTTTGAAAATTACGAGGACATGTTTGCTTCGGGTGTGATCGACGCCGTGATAATCGATACTCCGCATTACGCGCATCCTGTGATTGCAAAAAAGGCTTTGGAGAGCAATCTCAACGTGCTCAGCGATAAGCCGGCGGGAGTATATACAAAGGCTGTCAGAGAAGTCGCCGAGTATGCGAAAGAGAACAAACCCAACCTTAAATTCGGACTTTTGTACAACCAAAGGACAAGCAAGGTTTATAAGGCCGCAAAGGATATTATAGATTCGGGACAACTGGGAACTATCAAGAGAATCGTTTGGATAATTACCAATTGGTACAGACCGCAGGCGTATTATTCGCAAGGCGGATGGAGAGGCACGTGGGCAGGAGAAGGCGGCGGCGTGCTGATCAATCAGGATCCCCATCAGTTGGATTTGTTTACTTGGTTGGCAAACAGCAAGATCACGAGCGTCAACGCTATTGCGAGAACCGTTGGCAGACAGATCAACGTCGAGAATGACGTTACCGCGACCTGCACTTTTGAGAACGGCGCTACAGGTACGTTTATCACTTCCACGCACGAGGCTCCCGGCACCAACAGATTGGAGATATCAGGCGACGGCGGTAGAATAGTTATTTCGGGCAGCAGCGATTTTACGATGAAATTGGAATTCACAAAACTCGAAATGCCCGAACCGGAATTTTCCAAAACGAACACCGTATTTATGGGCAAACCCAAGACAAAGAAATCCACGGTCAAGTTTTTGCCGCACGAGTTTCTCAAGGGCGTGCTTGCAGATAAAGGACAGCATATTAACGTAATCCGTAATTTCTCAAACGTGCTGTTGGGCGCGGAGAGCAAATTGATAGGGAATTACGAAGAGGGACTCAACGGTTTGACTTTCTCCAACGCGATTCACCTTTCCGCATGGCTGGGCAGAACGGTAAGTCCGCAGGAAGATGATTTCGAAGAGCTGTATTTTGACGAACTTCAAAAGAGAATCGAAGAAGAAAAAAGCAACGGCGTAAAATAAAAGACAAATCCGACGACTGCGCGGGGGCGCGCGTCGGAAAAGAGGAAAATTATGGCATTGAGTTATTCAGTTAAAGGCGAGATTGTCGCCAACGAACAGTTTCACAAAAAAGTTTGTTATGACGTGGCAAACAACCGTATAACAGCCCAGTTTGACGGCAGAGGAGGTATCTCTAAATATGCCGTTATGAACAAGTATTCGGTATTTTCGGCGTTTTATACCATGTATTCTGTCAACGGAACTCCGTTGGAATACATGTGCGACAAAGAGGTCAGAATGCTTGGAAAAAAGCAGATCACCTCTTTCAGCGAAAAAGGCGCAAACGTAACCGTAACGCAATTTTTGGATAGAGAAAACAACTGCATATACGTCGAAACGGCAGTCAAAGCCGACGAAGATCTGCATTTTGACAACGTGACCAATTTCGGCATAGACTTTGCCTCTTACGTTCAACAGCTTCTCGCCAATAGGCTAAGCGTCGGCAATATTTCCAAGATTGTAGGAGGCTTGCTAAAAAAGAATAAGCGTAGCGTCGAGGAATACGAGGGTTCTACGTATCTCAAAGGCGACGTTATGGGAGACTTTTATATTGACGTAGCATTTGACTGCAAGGCAGTCGGATTGGAGAGCGAAAGAGGTTGTTATAATCAGTTTGCATACGGCGGCGACGTCAAAACGGGACAGACCAAGAAATTCAGATACGTTATCAGCGCGGGTACGAGATCGGATTTTACGTATTGCAACGTAAAGACTGCGCTCAGAAATTTTGATAGAGCTTTAGCGGATTGCGATTTATACGAGAGCGAATTGCAATGCCCAAGACCGTTGGAGGGTAATTTTCTCAACGCTTATTACAAATCGCTGCTCAACGCTTCGCTTTCAAACTATAAGGAACTTGGAAAATTCAAAGGCTTTCTTGCCGGTATTGTATATCAGTTTCCCGCGAGAACTTATTACAGAGACGCATATTGGACGGTGCTGAGCGTTTTGCCGGTTAAGCCGGAACTCGTGCGCAACGAAATCATCACTTTGGCAAACGGCATCAGCAAAAAGGGCGAATGTCCGTCTGCGGTCAAATTCAATTTTAAGAACTATTGGGGAGATCATTACGATTCGCCGTCATTCTTTGTGTTGATGCTCTACGATTATCTAGTACACACAAGCGATTTCTCTATTCTCGAAGAAAAAGTAAAAGCTGGCAAAGTGATAGACAGCGCTAATTTGGTGCTCAAACGTTTGATGCAAGAGACCGATTCCACGGGACTGTTGGTAAAAGGCGGAGAATTTAACAGACGCGATTGGTGCGACAACGTGTTCCGTTCCGTATACGTAACTTACGACGAGGCTTTGTATGCGAGAGCTCTGTACGCTATGAGCGAGATATACAAGATATGTTATTCCGACGAGGTCAAGTCAAAAGAATATTCGGACAAATATAATAAGGTCGTCGATTCGATCAACGAACTTCTTTGGGATGAAGAAAAGGGCTGGTACGTCAACTATAGAAGCGGAGATTTCGTCGAGGACAATCTCTCCATCGATACGGTCGTTATGGTTCTTTTCGGATTGGCGGGTGAAAAGAGAGCTGACAGAATGCTTGAAAATATGCAGCGGCTTTTGGAGAGCAAAAACAATAAAGAGCAAGGCGCGGGCGATTTCGGCACTCTGTCGGTGTATCCTTTCTATAAAAATACAGAGCATATTGTTCAGAAGTCTTCGTTGCCGTATTATTATCATAACGGCGGCGATTGGCCCTATCTTTCCTGCGTATACGCATATGCAAAACTTATGCGCGGTATGGACTATATGTATCCGTTGACCAGATGGTTTGAATACAATGCGGAAAAGGGCAACTACACTCCGATAGAGTTTTTCTCGCCCGTTCATCCTGACGGATCGATGCTGCAAGCGTGGAGTAGCACGGGAGCTTTTGTATTGAGTTATCCCGACGGAGATTTCTTTACCAAAAAGTTGAAAAAGGCATAATTCGGACGCAGTTCCGTTTGGTAGGAATAATTTTACTGTTAATAATATACGTTGCTATTGAAAAGCTGCGCGCAGTCTGCTATAATAGATTGTGCAAGTTGAGACCTTCAATGGTAAATCGATAAATAATTGCTTATGCAAGGGGGAGGTTTTTAGTGGAAGAGAATGTTCAACAGATGACGTCGGGAAACGACGTCCTACCGATAGCTGAAGAGCCGTCGGCACCGAACGCGGGAGACGATCTCGCCAACAAAAAGTATCTCAAAAAGAGAGATTATTTGTTTTTCTCGCTTGCGCAGTTTGCCTCGAGCGCAGTCACGGGGCTTGTGCAGGGATATTTGCTGTTTTTCTACACAGTATGCGTCAGCATTCCCGCAGGCGCGGTAGGAACCATGTTTTTGGTTTCAAAAATTTTCGACGGACTTAACGATCCTATAATGGGCGTAATCGTTGACCGTACGAGAACCAAGTGGGGCAAGATGCGTCCGTATCTATTCGGCGCGGCTATACCGTGGGGCGTGCTTACGATAGTAATGTTTATGCCCAGCATCTATTCTTCGATGGGTTCCGGCGGTAAGATAGCTTTTATGTGGATTACATATTTGCTCTACAGCATATTGGGTACGGCAGTCGGCGTTCCGCTCAACGGTTTGCCTGCGGTTGCGTCTCCCAATACCGACGAAAGAGCTAAGATTATTTCTATAAGCAGAATTCTCGGAAGCATAGGAGAGCAGTCGGCGCTAGTGCTTTTGACGCTGTTCCTTATCATCACCAACGACAATTATCCCAATTCCTATATGCTCATGGCTTTGATTATAGGTATACTCGGACCGTTGTTTATGGTGCT
The DNA here is from genome assembly GCA_947246685.1 of uncultured Clostridia bacterium. Taxonomy (GTDB): domain Bacteria; phylum Bacillota; class Clostridia; order Christensenellales; family UBA3700; genus RACS-045. The sequence continues at coordinate 209,404 of CAMXSN010000002.1, forward strand.
GGGAGCGAAGTTTGTCAAAGAAAGGTTGGAACCTACCGAGCGTACTCCCAACGTGCTCGAAGGCTTCAAGTATCTGTTCCGCAATAGACAGTTCCTGTTGCTGATATGTTCCAATTTACTGACGTTTTTCCGTAATTTTGTCTCTGCTATGATAATTTATGTCGTATCGTACATATATTGCAGAGGCTCGCTGCAGATCATATTCTCTTTGCCGGGAGCAGTAGCTTCGATGATAGGTATGATGCTGGCGCCAAAACTAAGGAAGATGATGGACAGTAAAAAGCTGTTTATATTCGCCACAATATGGCATTCGGTGGCGCTGGCGTTGATTTTCTTTATCTATATTATCGGCGGCACTGCGTGGTGGCTGGTAGCTATACTGATGTTTGTCGCAATGATTCCCGTCGGAATACTCAACGTAATACCGCACTTGATGGCAACGGACACGTTGGATTATTGGGAAGACAAGACGGGAGACAGATGCGAGGGAATAACGTTCTCGTTGATGAGTTTGAGGTCAAAGGTATCGTCTGGATTGAAAGATTATACGATGAGTTATCTGTTGGTATTCTTCGGATTTTCACAGGCGTTGCCCTTCCTCAACGACCATACGCCCGTGCAGTCGGATTTTACAAAGTTGGGCTTATTCGCGATATACACGATTATTCCTGCGGTATTGAATCTTATATCTATAGTGCCGATACTGTTCTATAAACTCAGCGGTAAAAAGATGGCGGAAATTCAGGGACGGCTTGCCGTCAAGAGATTGGAGGACGCAAAAAAACTCGAAGGTATCGTGGATGCGGAGACAGCAGGGGAGAGCGACGTGTATTCCGTTGTCGCGGAAAACGAGAGAATAGAAGAGTTAGAGAAAGATATGGCTACCGTTCAGGCTGTCGAAGAAAAGGAGGAGAAATAATATGAAGAAAAAACTTATATTGATTATTTCCGTCATTATGATAGCGAGCGTGCTGTGCGCGGCTTTTTCCGGCTGTAAAAGCGCTGAGGAGAAGGAAAAAGATTATTATGCCAACGTCGGCGAAGATCTGACCAAATGCACAGACAAGCTCCAATCTTTGACAGACGACGTGTTTAATAAATCTTGGAAATCTACCTTTATTCTCGCCATGACTTACTATATGGCAGAAGTGGAAGTCGAGAAAATCGGCGACGACGGCAAACCTGTTAAGGTAAAAGAAAAGGTGCCTAATCCTATCGTAAGAGGAAGCAAGAATAAGAAAGGCTGGCCGAAAGATGCCGATCAATACGTGACGTTTATGGAGTTCAGCGTTAGTTATAAGAACAAAGATAACTATACCGTCAAGACTACTGTATTCAAAGACGTGGAGAGAAGTTATTACGTCAACAATATAGGCAGCAAAAAATACAAGACCAAATTTACCGTAGAAAAAGAGCTTGAGTACAAAATGGAAAACGCTGTCGAATCGGGCGAACTTAACGACGGGATCAATCCTATCGAGCTCATAGCTTACAGTACCGATAAGGAGGACTTGAAGTCTACGGGCATTTCGGCGAGCGATAATTTCAGAATCTATACGCACTTTATGAGAATTGAATCTAGAATCGTCTTTGATTCCGAAGGCAACTCCGTGACGAGACAGATTAACGATGACAATGCTAAAAAATATTGGAAGGGCTATGGAGAAGATATTTCGTACAATTGGGATAACGTGTACGGAATGACGAATAACAGACTCACGGTGCTTTACAGCAAGGGCAAAAACAGAATAAATCAGTTGGAGATATACAACGAAAACATTCTCGCTTATTATACGGAAAAAGACAAAGTAGATACTTCGTTGGTGCTTAAGGCAGACGTCGTAGGATTTAGCGAAATGGTTGTTAAATTTGAATATTGACATCACATAATGAGAAAGCCGCTCAAACGCGGCTTTCTTTTTTACCGTAATGCTAGTAATTGTTTCGTGCGGTAAGTTTCATCAATTACGATAGATGGAGAGCTTAATAAATTTTACTTATATTTGAAATTTTAGGTATTGAAAAGTAAAAAAAATTTTGGTATACTGTATAAAGACGGTGATTTTTTGACCGTTGTTACTTTTCGAGATATAATTGCAAGGGAGGTATTGAATGGAAGATAACGTTCAGCAGACGGATATTCAACCGGATATTCCGCCGATAGCGGAAGAACACTCTGACACCGACCTTGTTAATACCAAATATTTGAAGAAAAAAGATTACGTACTTTTTTCTCTTGCGCAGTTTGCCGCCAGCGCGGTAACGGGATTGGTGCAGGGATATTTGTTGTTTTTTTATACGGTGTGCGTAAGCATACCTCCGGCGCAGGTAGGCGCTATGTTTTTGTTTTCAAAGATTTTTGACGGAATCAACGATCCTATAATGGGCGTAATTGTAGATCGCACTAGGACTAAGTGGGGCAAGATGCGACCTTATCTGTTTTGCGCGGCTATTCCTTGGGGAGCGGTAACTATAATAATGTTTATGCCTGGATTATACAATTCGATGCCCTCTACGGCAGCAAAGGTTGCGCTGATGTGGGTGACGTATTTGCTCTATAGCGTAATGGCCACGGTAGTAGGCGTTCCGCTCAACGGTTTGCCTGCGGTTGCGTCTCCCAATATGGAAGAGAGGGCTAGGATCATCTCTATAAGCCGTATATTGGGCAGTTTGGGAGAACAAGCCGCGCTTGTGCTTTTGACGTTGTTCCTTATAGTTACAAACGACGATTATCCCAATTCTTATATGTTAATCGCATTGGTTATAGGAATTTTGGGACCTATTTTGATGATGCTGGGCGCGAAATTTGTCAAGGAAAGATTGGAGCCGACAAGCAGAACGCCCAATGTGCTCGAAGGATTCAAATATATGTTCCGCAACAAGCAGTTTCTTTTGTTGATACTGTCCAATTTGCTGACGTTTTTCCGCAATCTTGTGTCTGCGGCGATAATTTACGTCGTATCCTATATTTATTGCAGAGGGTCTTTGCAAATCATTTTTGCGCTTCCGGGCGCAGCCGCGGCGATGATTGGCATGCTTATAGCGCCTAAACTTATGAAAATTATGGACAGCAAAAAACTGTTTATATTTGCCACTGCTTGGCAGTCGATTGCTTTGACTTTAGTGTTCTTTATGTATTTAATCGGCGGTAGGGCATGGTGGTTGGTGGCTATAGTAATGTTTGTCGCAATGATTCCCGTCGGCATACTCAACGTAATACCGCACTTGATGGCAACGGACACGTTGGATTATTGGGAAGACAAGACGGGAGACAGATGCGAGGGAATAACGTTCTCGTTGATGAGTTTGAGGTCAAAGGTATCGTCTGGATTGAAAGATTATACGATGAGTTATCTGTTGGTATTCTTCGGATTTTCACAGGCGTTGCCCTTCCTTAACGACCATACGCCCGTGCAGTCGGATTTTACAAAATTAGGAATTTTTTCTATTTATACGATTATTCCCGCGATACTCAACTTGGTATCTATAATACCCATTTTGTTTTATAAGTTGAGCGGCAAGAAGATGGCGGAGATTCAGAACAGACTTGCCGTCAAACGTCTTGAAGAGACAGCTAAGTCGCAAGACGACGCGTCTCAGAGCGAGAGCGTTTGAGTATGAAGACGTTTAGTCGTATGATGTTTACATTTATTAATTGAGATTTCAAAGCAACACAAACCAAGCTCCGAGTTTTCCGAGTTTCTTAATATTTTTTATTCAATTGTATGAAGGGAATTACAAATTTAATTTCAGCGCGTGATAGGGACGTATTATTGCGCTATGTCGCTGCTTTTGCAGGAATATTGATTAAGATGATAAAAAAACGTAGATTGTTTCATGCTTAACGTATCCAGCGCCTCGTTGAGGGTGATACATTTTTCATTGTATAGTTCGGCAATTTGTATAAAATCTTCCGAATATACCGTTTTCGGTCTTCCGAATCGAGTTCCGGATTTTTTTGCCAAGGCAATTCCTTCTGCCTGCCGTATGCGAATGTTCTGACGTTCGTTCTCCGCTACAAAGGATAATACCTGTAACACTATGTCGGATATAAATTTGCCTACGAGATTGTCGGCTTTTGTACGGGTGTCGAGCAGAGGCATGTCCAACACGAGTATGTCCGCTCCTATTTTATTAGTTATTTTGCTCCATTCGGCGATTATCGCGTCGTAGTTGCGCCCTAGTCTGTCGATAGATTTGATTACCAGCAGATCGCCTTGTTTCAGTCTTTTGACAAGCCGCGCGTATTCTTTTCTGTCAAAATTTTTTCCGCTTTGTTTATCGCAGTAAATTTTGTTGCGCTGAATACCAAATTTAAGAAATTCTTCTATTTGTCTGCCTAGATTTTGGTCTGCGCACGAGACGCGCGCATAGCCGTATTCCATATTTTCTTCCCCCTTGTAAGTGTTGTATGTAAAGGATAGCAAAAATATGTCGAATTTGGCAATATTTTCACGCAAAAAAATGACAAATTCCAAAAAAAGTCTACTTTTCCTGACCTATAAATTTTATCCAAAATAGGACAGATTAATACATAAAAATACAAATAAATTATACATTATTAGTTTGTCGAAATCAAGATTTTTCAGTCAGGAAAAGTAGACTTTTCCTGACCAATGGCAAAAATCTCCGTTTAGACGGAAAATGTGCCAAATAGCGCGATTAAACGACGTATGAAATAATCTTAAAATCGCGTTTTATGTCAAAATCGGGCAGTAGCGAATCGATTGGACAGTATAGCATAATTTTATGCTCGGCGGTTCGTATCGGCGGAGAGCCGAATATCAATAAGCCTTTTTCTTATCATTCACTTTAATGGCGTCCTGCGGTGTATACTGCGGGGCGTCATTGCATTTGAGCAGCAAATTTATCCGTCAAGTTGTTAAAATGATTTATATATGTACTGAAAGCCGTTGACAAAGGGATAATTATATTGTAAGATAAAGAAAACCTAGTAAAAAAGTAGGGATTAAATTTATGAAGAAAAAACTCAAATTCAATATAAGCGGAATGACTTGCGTAGTATGTTCCGGCACGTGTCAAAAAGAGATTTCCCGCCTGGACGGCGTAGAGTCTTGCAACGTTAATTTTGCAAGCGGAGTAGCGCTAGTGGAATACGACGCCGAAAAAGTGAGCGACGCGGATATATACAACGCCGTCAATAAAGCCGGATATAAAGCCGTCGTTGCCGATATAAGCGATAATAAAAACGGAGGATTGGGCAAACTTGTAGCAATGCTTGCGCTGTCGCTGACGTTGTTGGCGTTTGCGATGCTAAGTATGGTCGGCGTCAAATATCCGTCGTTTATTTCTCCCGAAGGAAATCCGATAGCTTATACCGCCGTGCAACTCGTCCTGTGCATACCCGTGATCGTAATGGGTTTTGGCTTTTATATCAGAGGATTTAGAAATCTTTTTAAGGCAAAACCGAATATGGACAGTCTCGTGGCTGTCAGCACGACGACGGCGTTTGTTTACAGTTTTGTCAATTTTATATTGATATGCGCGGGTGACGCGCACAAAGTACACAGTCTGTATTTTGAAAGCGTCGCGGTGATAATAGCGATAATATCGTTGGGAAAATTTCTTGAGAGCAAATCGCTGAAAAAGACGGGCGACGCGATTAAGCAGCTCACTTTGTTGACGCCTGCATACGCTACCGTCAAGCGCGACGGCGAATGGATTAAGATCGACAGCAAGGACGTTGCGGTTGGAGATGCGGTATTGGTAAGGGCCGGCGAAAGTTTTTGTTGCGACGGTATTATCGTCGAGGGGGAGAGCAACGTCAACGAGAGCATGCTGACGGGCGAGAGTATGCCCGTAGAAAAGAAGCAGGGAGACAGAGTTTTCGGAGGCACGGTCAACGGCAGCGGAATTTTGCAGTTTCAGGCAGACGGCGTAGGAGAGACGACCAAGCTGTCTAAGATAATCAAGTTGGTTGAAGACGCGCAGAACTCCAAGGCGCCTATTGCAAGGATTGCAGATAGAGTATCGGGAGTGTTCGTACCGGTCGTAATATCTATAGCGCTATTGGCGGGTATAATATGGTTGGTGACCAACGGTCTGCCTTTGGCGGTTAAGATATTCGTAAGCGTACTCGTAATAGCCTGTCCGTGCGCTTTGGGACTTGCTACGCCGACAGCAATAATAACCGGTATAGGCCGAGGAGCGAAAGGCGGAATACTTTTCAAAAATGCAGAAAGTCTGGAGAAATTAGGCGGTGTGGATACCGTCGTGCTGGATAAGACGGGGACGATAACTCAAGGCGCGCCGTCGCTTACCGACGTTTACGTGCCAAATAATAAAGAATACGTGCTGTCTTTGGTGCGCTCGATAGAAAGCGTGAGCGAACATCCTATAGCAAAGGCTATAGTGGGCGCAATACCTGCCAACGATATCGTAGCCGAGGTAAAAGTCTTGTCGGGATACGGTCTTGAAGGCGTAGCCGACGGTAAAAAAGTTCTGTGCGGCAATCTTGCGTTGATGGCAAAGTATGATATAGATTTTACAGGATTTTCAGATAAAGCAGACGAATATTCCGATCAGGGAAAGAGCATAATTGCAGTGGCGGTAGACGGCGAGGCGGCGGGAGTGCTTGCAGTAGCCGATACGCTTAAAGAGGACGGAAAAGATGCCGTATCTCAGTTGAAAAAGCTCAACTTGAGAGTCATACTTCTTAGCGGCGACAACGAAAAGGCAGCTCGCCACATTGCCGACAGCGTGGGTATAGAAGAGGTGATATCCAACGTGTTGCCGGAACAAAAGAGCGATGTAATAGGCAGGCTTATAAGCGAGGGAAGAAAGGTTGCTATGGTGGGCGACGGTATCAACGACGCTCCCGCGCTTGCAACTGCCAACGTGGGTATCGCAATGGGCGGCGGCAGCGATATCGCTATCGAGAGCGGACAGGTAGTCGTGGTAGGAGGACAGGTATCGGGCGTTGTAAGAGCCGTAAGGCTTGCGCGGGCTACTATGCGAAACATCAGAGGCAATCTTTTCTGGGCGTTTATATACAATATCATCGGCATACCGATAGCTTGCGGCATATTCTATCCGATCAACGGGTACACGATGAGCCCTATGTTGGGCGGACTGGCAATGAGTCTGTCGTCCGTGTCCGTCGTGCTCAACGCTTTGAGATTGAATTTTTTCAAATTCGATAAACAGGTTGGATCTTCGGGAAAAGAAATCGGAGACGAGTGTCAGGCGTGTCCGGCAGACGCGTCCGTCTGTACGGTTGGAGAGAATAAGGAAAATCATGATTCAGATAATAATAAAGGACAAAAGGAGGAAACAAATATGCAGATTATCGTAAAAGGAATGATGTGCTCTCATTGTGAAAACAGGGTCAACAAAGCGGTCGGCGCGTTGGACGGCGTGTTTTTCGTGCAGGCAAATCATGACGAAAATATCGTCAACGTGACTTTTGACGAAAATAAAGTGTCGTTGCAGGATATCAAGAATGCAATTGTAGCTCAAGGCTACGAGATTGAATAGCAATTAAAATTCAAATTTGGTTGGAAAATCGTTGGTCGGCGATATATTATCGACAAATCCGATAAAATCAGTTGGCAGAACAATATCTTTGTATTAAAATAAATAAAAACGCGGCAAAGGAAGAACCAATGTTTGAGAGAGTTAAGAAAATATTGAGCGAGGAAGAAGTCAAGGCGATAACGCATTTGTCGGATTCCTGTCAGCAACTTAAAAATCAAAGAGACCAAACGGCAAAGAAGATCATTTCGGGAGAAGACGGAAGATTAATGTTGATTATAGGACCGTGTTCCGCCGACAATCAGGACGCTGTCTGCGATTACGTTTCCCGTCTTGCCGAAATAGAGAGGAAAGTAAAAGATAAGATATTTATCGTTCCCAGAATTTACACCAACAAACCGCGTACCAGGGGCGAAGGCTACAAGGGCATTTTGCACAACCCCGATCCGCACAAAAACGTAACGGATATTCTTGCGGGAATATTGGCGATTAGAGATATGCATATCAGAGCGATAAGCGAAAGCGGACTGAGCGCCGCCGACGAGATGCTTTATCCGGATAACTATCATTATTTGGACGACTTGCTTACTTACGTCGCTATAGGCGCAAGATCTTCGGAGAATCAACAGCACAGACTTGTCGCAAGCGGCGTGGACGTGCCTGTGGGGATCAAGAATCCAATGAACGGAAGTATGGGCGTGACGCTTAATTCTATATACGCCGCGCAGATACCCAACGAATTCAAATATTTGGATTATCAAGTCAAGACCGACGGCAATAGTTATGCGCACGCGATACTCAGAGGCAGCGTTGACGTATACGGCAACAATCATCAGAATTATCATTATGAAGATCTTATCAAGTTCGGCGAAATGTATAAGAAAGAAGGACTCAAAAATCCTGCCGTCATAATCGACACCAATCATTCCAACTCGGGCAAGAACTATATCGAGCAGATAAGGATAGCGCACGAGGTCATCAATAATATGCGTTACAGCAAGGATATAAAGACGCTTGTTAAAGGGCTGCTCGTCGAATCGTACATAGAAGACGGAAATCAGAAAGTAACGGACAGCGTATACGGCAAGTCAGTGACGGATTCCTGTTTGGGATGGGAAAAAACCGAGAGGCTTATTCTGGATATTGCAGACAGACTTTAATCAGAGAGGTGGTTATGAGAGAAATAGGCGCGGAGCAATTGGATATCAATGCGTTTGAATCTATCGGCAGACAGTGGATGTTGGTCGGAGTGAGTAAAGAAGGGGAATCCAACGTCATGACGGCGTCTTGGGGCGGTTTGGGAGTTATGTGGAACAAGAACGTGGCTTTCGTTTTCGTTCGTCCGCAGAGATATACCAAAGAATTCATCGACGGCAGCGACTTTTTGTCATTGAGTTTTTTTGACGGTAAATACGATAAGATGCTTGCATATATGGGCAAGACTTCGGGCAGGGACGAGGATAAGATATCTAAATGCGGATTGACGCTTATCGAAGAGCGCGCTCCCGTATTCGAACAGGCGGATATTACGCTTATCTGTAAAAAACTCTATTCGCAGACTTTGGTTAAAGACGGTTTCTTCGACATAAGTTTTGTGCAGAAATATTATCCCGACGCGGATTTTCACCAAATGTACGTGGCGGAGATTGAGAAGATATTGATAAAATAATATTATATTATAATTATTTTTTTATATACGCGCGTGTAATTCGCGCGTATTTCTGTAACAGGCTGACGATTTTTGCACATAATATGTATTATTCAAAAGAATCGGAGGTAAATTATGATTTTGATAGACGAAAAAACAACATATATCTCGCCTACCGCAAAGATTGCGGAAGATGCGGTAATATATCCTAACAACCACATATTGGGAGATACCGTTATCGGCAGCGGATGCAGGATAATGCCCAACTGCATTATCACAGACAGCGAAATAGGCGCGGGATGTACGGTCACGGCTACGGTTATGGACGGAGCTAAGGTCGGAGAGAATACCACTGTCGGGCCATACGCTTATCTCAGGAAAGGCGCGGACGTGGGCAATCATTGCAGAATAGGAGATTTTGTGGAGATAAAGAACGCAACCGTAGGAGACTATACCAAGGCGTCGCATCTTGCTTATATGGGAGACGTGACGATAGGCCAGCGTTGCAACGTAGGTTGCGGAGTTATCTTCGTCAACTATGACGGCAAGACAAAACACAGAAGCGAAGTGGAAGACAACTGCTTTATAGGTTCCAATTGCAATATCATAGCTCCTGTCAGGCTGAGAGAAAACAGTTATATAGCGGCAGGAACCACCGTGACGGACGAAATCCCTATGGACAGCTTTGTTATCGGCAGGTCGAGACAGATAGTCAAAGAATCTTCAAGGAGCAGATATTAATGGCAATAAAATTCGGAACGGACGGAATGAGGGGAATAGCATACGAAGAACTGACCGAGGATATCGCGTTTTCAGTCGGCAATGCGTTGGGAAGAATAGTTGAGAACTGCCGCGTTTTGTTGGGGAGAGACACGAGGGAGTCGGGCGAGAATCTGTCGGCGGCTTTGATTCGCGGTCTTGTCGCGGCAGGCGGCTCCGCTATAGACTGCGCTCTTATGCCTACCGCCGGCGTTGCGTATCTTGTCAGAAAGCATAAGCGCGATTTCGGCGTCGTTATCAGCGCGTCTCATAATCCTGCCGAATACAACGGCATCAAGGTATTCGACGCAGACGGTTACAAAGTATCCGACATAATAGAGAGGCAAATAGAAACGTTAATCGCGCAGGAGCCCTATTATACGGACGGCGGCGCGGCGACGGATTATTCCGCTGGCGAAAGAGAATATATAGATTTTCTTGTGCAAAAAGGTTGCGACTTGACGGGAATGAATATTTTGCTCGACTGTTCCAACGGAGCAAGCGCAAGGGTAGCACCCGAAGTTTTTAAGCGTTTGGGGGCGAACGTGACGGCGCTGAACGTCAAAGAAGACGGCAAAGATATCAATCGCGATTGCGGAGCAGTCAATGCGGAACTGCTTAGTGAGAAGGCTATGAATTACGACGTCACTTTTGCTTTTGACGGAGATAGTGACAGACTGATAGCTCTCGACGAGAACGGCGATATCGTCGACGGGGATAAGAATTTGCTGATAATCGGCAAGTATCTTCTTAGCAACGGCGCGCTTACGGGCAATATCATCGCGGGCACCACCATGACTAATATGGGGATACAAAAAGCCGCCGAGGATTGCGGAGCGACTTTCGTGCGCGCGGACGTCGGCGATAAGTATGTGTTAAGGGAGCTTCTGGAGCGCGGAGGAATATTGGGAGGAGAAGGATCCGGACATACGCTCATCTTGAGCGAGAGCACTACGGGCGACGGAATCCAGACGGCGGTCATTCTCTCCAAAATTATCAGACAGTCGGAGAGTAAACTTTCTGAATTGGCTAAATTCGATCTCTATCCTCAAATAATCAAATCTATTGCCGTCAAAGATAAAGAAATGATTGTTGGGGAACTGACGCAGAAAGTCCGCGAAATAGAAGCCGAACTCGGTGGTGACGGCAGAGTGATACTGCGACCTTCGGGGACAGAGCAGAAGGTCAGAATTATGATTGAGTGCAAAGATTTTTCTATTGCCGAAAAATACGTTAATTATTTAACAAATATAATAAACGATATGGAAATTTGACGTCTGAATATACAAAAATTTAATAACATTTAATAAACTTTTAATAAAACTTCGGAAATACCTCTTGAATACCCTAATACAATGTATTAGAATAAATGTATAAATTTGATTAAAATTAAATTTAATAAGGGGGAGAAGTTTATGAAAAAGAATAAAGCGATATTATTTATTAGCATTATTCTCGTGATTGCTTTGGTGATGGCTTGCGCAGCAGGCTGTCAAGACGGCAAGAAGAACGGCGAAAACTATTATGTAGACGGCGACAAAGACGTGCCTACCGCTAAGTTCGACAATGCAGACAGAACAATCAGTTTCAACGTAATCGGCGATGCAGGATCAGAAGACATTGCCAAGATGGTTACCGTTGTCAAGACCAGCACAGGTGAAAAGATCAACGCGGACGTCGTCAAGACGAAGACGGGCGCGACGGTATATCCGCCGAGCGGTTTTTACGAAATGGGCGCCGTTTACAAAATCACCATTGCTAACTCTTTGAGATTCGAAGGTTACGACAGCAAAATCAAGGCTGTGGTATTTACCATTACGAAGAACTCTTTGAGTCAGATTTCTTTGGTTGACGGATTGCTTAAATTCGACGCTACACGCGTTCAAAATAAGCAAGAGAATTTCGGCACCAGAGGCAATTCCGATCAGCAGGAGATTTTCGGTTCTATGGTGCTTCAGACCAACGGAGAAGCTCTTAAAGCCGGAGATATCATTCTCATCAGCGACGAAGAGACAAAGTTGCAGGAAGCTTATAAAGTTGACAGCTACTATCCTGTAAGCGGAACTACCGCGGCTGCTATCAACTATTCTAAGCCGCAAATGAACGAAGTATACGATAAGTTCGAAGTTGAGGAGAGCACCTCGATCGACGAAAACAGCGACATCGAAGTTACATACGAGGACGTTGTAGAAGTTATCGAAGACAGCAATCTCGCTCAGGCTGCTATATCGTTCTTCGGCAGCAAACCTGAATTTGCGTTCGACATCAAGAAAGTCGACGGCAACGCTATCAATGCTAAGATAACTATGACGATACCCAACGTAGTAGCTATCGACGAATTCAGAACCAATCTCGTAATTACTATCGATTGCACGATGAAAGTCGACGCTATCGTCAACGCTAAGCTCGACGGCAGCGAAGTTGATTGCGGAGTTATCACTTCCGTATACAACAACGTTAAGACTGAAGTTGCAATCTCTTCGGGTTATTCTTATTCCGATGTTACCAATCTTACTGAACTTATAGAAAAACTTGCGGCAATGGAGCAGGCAACCGAAGAAGGCGTTGCTATCCCGATGTTTACGTGGGTTATCCCCGTAGCTAACGGCGCTGTTTCCGTAAGATATCAATGCGATCTTTGCTTCAGCTTTAATTTCTCGGGCAAATTCGGCGTTAAAGTAGATTCCGATTTCAACTACAGAGTAGGCGCTACCTATACTAAGGCAGACGGCGTAGAGACTGTTGCAGAGCAATTGGAAGATTCCGGCGTTAAAGACGTTACCGTAGAGATAGAGGGAAGCGCAAAGATGAAACTCGGTATTGCCAACACGTTGGCGCTCGATATCCTTGCAGGCGTCGTAAGTCTCGGCATCAAAGCTGAACTCGGCAACTTCAACGGACTTTACGGTTTTGCAACAACAGGCAATCTTATCGACAGTTCGACCGGCAAATTCGTAGACAGCGCAGACGTAACCGGCGCGGTATATTTCGAAGGCGGTTTCTACTATGATATCGATCTTCTGTTGGCTTTGTCCATCGGCAGCATCGCAAATATCAATCTCAACCTCAATCTTAAGAAACCTATCGATATAGCTCAGGGCGAAATAGTTCTCTACAGCTTGGGACAGAACGATATCGTTACCGAGATTGAACCTATCGAGCATATCGAATTGATTTCCGAGAAGACGCTTCTTCCCGAATTCAACGCAAAGGGATACAACCTCAAAGGTTCTTACGAATACGATACGACCGTATCTTTCGCAGATTTCGAATACGACGGTTTCTATCTTAACATCGCAGACGGCGTAGTTACCGTTAAGAATCCTAACGCGGCAGTAGACAGAGATATCGACCTCGTATATAAGACTCAGTTCGGTGAAATAGTAGTTACTACCAGATTTACCTACAGCGGCAGAGTAGTTCTCGACAAGGCTAACTTCGAATATGACAAGAACGACTTCGAGAACAATAAGAATGACATTGAGATCAGAGTTAAAGGCAGCGCAATCGACGGCAACGAAGTTGTTGAAGTAAAAGCTGACGGAGCAAAATACAACACAGGATTGATTACCATTCCGTATAAAGCTCTTGCGGCTATGCCTGCAGGAAACAACAAAGTCGCAATCGTTGTCAACGGAGAAGAGTACTTTGTAGTAGTCAACGTAATCGGAAAAGCCGGAGCATTCAGCTTCTGCAACGGCGGCAACAGCTACGACCTCTTCACGGCAGAGCAGATCGAAGATTTGAGCGAATTGTCTCAGAACGGTCAGGTATTCAGCCGTATGCAGTTCAACCTTATCAACGACATAGATATGAACGGCGCGGTTATCAAACCTATCGGAGTATTCGCCGGCGATTTGAACGGTAAAGGAAACACGATATCCAATTACGTAATCGAAGGCGTAGTAGACGAGAGCGTTGCGTTTATCGCAGAAAACAGAGGACGCGTATTCAACTTGAATCTTGACGGCGTAGTTAACGCAGAGATCAAGGCGTCCACCGGCAAGATCTACAACGTCGCCGGCGCGGTAGCTGTAAACAACGGCGTAGTCGAGAACGTAAACGTAAGCGGACAAATCAACATGAAGTCTACCAGCCTCAATGCGTTTGTTACCATCAACGTAATGTCTTTGGTAGCATCCGGTTCGACGGCAAGCGACAGCGCTGCAAACGTAGTAATCAACGCAGAATCGCAGTTTGATATCGCTAACGTAACGATATACGTAGACGGAAGCGCAGCAGAGTACAGCGTAGGTTGCAAGAATGCGGCAATTAAAGACGGAGCTTTGGTAAAATTCATTATCAAGTAATTCTCAATCAACAACAACTCTAACAACGGGAGGCTCATCGAGTCTCCCGTTTAATTTTAGACCGAATAAATCAAATTTACTGTTGACGGATAATTTTGTTTTATAGTAAAATATAATTGATTAAAGACAGCTTATAATTGGGGGGATCGGTGAAAAAAGTAGCGGTAATTTTAATTTTGATTTCTGTATTATGCATTTTTTCTTTTGGTGTAACATCATGCGACAAAGCCATGAAAGGATTTGTATACGATCCCGATACCGATTACGGTGTTTATTGGTACGGCGAAGGCAGTTACATCAGAAGTTCGTCAAAAATGTCAAATGAATATTATGACCCGTCCAAACCGACTTTTGTATTTTGCCACGGTTGGGAACCCGATTCCGATAACACTACCAACGGATATCTTGAAGATTTGGTCACGCATAAAGACACTATAGCGAAGACAGGCGCTGACAAAGTCAACTACGCCGACGCGTTAAAGGAACAAGGCTACAACGTTGCGTGTTTGGGATGGTTTGCCTATGCGAAAAACCTGGGCGACCTTTTCAGATATATATGGGTAGATTTTGACGGCGGATATGCGTTGTCGCTAAGATTTGCGCAGGAACTTTGTCTTGTGCTTGGAGAATCGTATGAAAACGACGTAAGATTCGTGGGACATAGTTACGGCAGTCAGTTGGCAGTAGCGACGTCTTACCAACTCGTCAAATTCAAAGAAAAAGGTGAGATAAGCAATCAGCATCTTATTCCCACAAGAATGACGCTCGCAGATCCGTATATCGGACAGCCGTATTTGATTAACGGATGGGCGGAACTGAAAGAAAGCAATATTTCTTATATTGGCGAACCGATCGGGAGATTGCCAAAGAAGTTGATTTCGGATACAGTAAGCTATATAGTTGAGAAAAGCGATATGGCAGTGGATATTTATTGCGGCATGAGTATAGCGTCCACGAGTCATTACAAGTACGACGGCAGCGACCGAGCATTTGAGCAACTTTCCAAGAATTGCGCTTTTGTTAAGAGCAAAGGATTGAAAAACTATTACGGTGATACCAATATTCATAATATCGTCAGAGATTGGGTATTGATGACAATCATTCATAATTTGGATATGATCGATCAGAACGGCAATAAGGCGCCGTCCGGCGGAGCAAGCGACGAGGAAATAAAGCTTATGAGAGGAAAATGTTTCAATCAGAAGAATCTAAAATACAATGTATTTACCGATTCGATGGAATTTGTCGATAGAGACAAAACTGCATTCTGATAATTAAGCGCCCCTATTACGGGGCGCTTATTGATTAGAAAAATCGGCGGCGCTATTTTCGCGCCGTATTTTTAATTTATCGGTCGATGTGATTCGACCCAACGCGGATTGACGTGTGTCGACGGATACCGTCAAGACGTCTTTATATGATATGCCACGCCGGCAATTTTGTTGAAAACGCTAAGGAATGCATAAATATTCAACAATACTGAATAAATATACAACAAATTAGGATAATTATGCATAAATATTTAGAATTTATAATTTTCTTATGAATAATTATTAAAAATGCTTGCTTTTCTTATTTCGCTGTTATATTATAGGTATATAAAAGTTAACAGCAAGGAGATTACCGAAAATGGGTGATATAAAGAAAGTCGTATTGGCATACTCGGGCGGACTTGACACGTCTATAATTATTCCGTGGCTCAAAGAAAATTACGACAACTGCGAAGTCGTTGCCGTCAGCGGAGACGTAGGACAGGGAACAGAACTCGACGGACTTGAAGAAAAAGCGATAAAGACCGGCGCAAGCAAACTCTATATCGAGGACCTAACGGACGAATTCGTAGACGATTACGTATTCCCGACCGTCAAAGCCGGCGCGATATATGAGAACAGATATATGCTCGGCACGTCGTTTGCGCGTCCGATAATTGCAAAAAGAATCGTTGAGATCGCCCTCAAAGAAGGCGCCGACGCAATTTGCCATGGCTGTACGGGAAAGGGTAACGATCAAGTAAGATTCGAATTGGCTATCAAAGCCTTTGCTCCTAATATGAAGATTATCGCTCCTTGGAGAATATGGGATATCAAGTCGCGCGACGAAGAAATAGATTATGCCGAGGCTCATAATATTCCTCTTAAAATCAATAGGGAGACCAATTACAGCAAAGACAAGAATATTTGGCATCTTTCTCACGAAGGTCTCGACTTAGAAGATCCTGCCAACGAGCCTATGTACGATAAGATATTGGAAATGGGCGTAACTCCCGAGAAGGCTCCCGACAAACCTACGTACGTGACGATTTCTTTTGAAAAGGGCGTGCCGACGGCTGTCGATGGTAAGAAGATGAAGGGCAGCGATATAGTGAGAAAACTCAACGAGCTCGGCGGTGCCAACGGCATCGGACTTGCCGATATTGTGGAAAACAGACTTGTCGGTATGAAGAGCCGCGGCGTATACGAGACTCCCGGCGGAGCAATACTTTATCACGCTCACGAAGTGCTCGAGACGCTGTGTCTGGACAAAGAAACCTCTCATTATAAGCAGCAGATTGCTATCAAATTCGCAGATTTGGTATACAACGGTCAATGGTTTACTCCTTTGAGAGAGGCTTTAAGCGCGTTTGTGGATTCCACACAGCAGACTGTTACAGGAGAAGTAAGGCTCAAACTTTATAAAGGCAATATCGTCAACGCAGGCGTTACGAGTCCGTATTCGCTTTACGACGAGGATATCGCGACTTTTGCCGAAGACGACGTATATAATCAGATGGATTCTCAGGGATTTATCAATTTGTTCGGATTGCCTATCAAGGTCAAGGCAATGATGGACGCAAAACGCAAAAAATAATTTGCGCGGTTAAGGCAGATAATTTGAGTAAAAATCGGATTAAAGATAGTTATCTCGCGGTAGCTATCTTTATGGCTGATAAAGGAAATAAATTTATGGCAAAGATGTGGCAGGGCAGATTCAAAAAGGAGTTGGACAGCAAAGTCAACGATTTCAACTCGTCCATTTCTTTTGATTCGAGAATGTTTGAGGCCGATATTCAGGGAAGTATAATTCACGTCACCATGTTAGGCAAACAGGGTATAATCGACGAGAAAGAAAGCAAAGCTATCGCCAAGGAGCTTTCTGCGATATACGACGATATTTTGCAAGGCAAATTATTGTTCGACCCCAACGCCGAAGACATTCATATGTTTATCGAAGAAGTGCTGACAAAAAGGCTGGGCGATTTGGGCAAAAAACTGCATACGGGCAGAAGCCGCAACGACCAAGTAGCGCTTGATTTGAGAATGTATCTTCGTAAACAAATAGATGAAATAGCCGGACTGGTCAAATCTTTGATAAAAGTTCTCGTTGCAAAAGCCGAGGAAAATCTCCATACTGTTATGCCCGGATATACTCATTTGCAAAGAGCGCAGCCCATTACTTTTGCGCATCATCTGATGGCTTACGTGGAGATGTTCAAAAGGGATATCGTAAGACTTTTTAATTGTTTTGAACTGATGAACGAGTGTCCGCTTGGCAGCGGCGCTTTGGCGACGACGACATATCCCGTCGACAGAGACTTTACAGCAGAGTATCTTGGCTTTGAAGGACCTATGCTCAACAGTCTTGACGGCGTGAGCGATCGGGATTACTGTATGGAACTGGCAAACGCAATCGCAATATGTATGACGCATATGTCCAGACTTTCCGAAGAAATAGTGTTGTGGTGCAGCTGGGAATTCAAGTTTATCGAACTCGACGACGCTTATTCCACGGGATCGAGCATTATGCCGCAGAAGAAGAATCCAGATATATGCGAACTCATAAGAGGCAAGACGGGGCGCTGCGCTGGCAATTTGACGACGTTGCTTACTATGATGAAAGGACTTCCGCTTGCTTACAACAAGGATATGCAGGAAGATAAAGAAGCCATATTCGACAGCGTGGATACTGTCAAACTGTGTCTTTCTACGCTTGCTCCCATGCTTGACACGATGAAAGTCAACAAAGAAAATATGGCTGACGCGGGCAAAAAAGGCTTTATCAACGCGACGGATTGCGCGGATTATCTGGTCAAGAAAGGCCTTGCGTTTAGAGACGCGTATAAAATAACCGGTTCGCTCGTCGCTCTCTGCATAGACAAAGGCGTGACGTTGGATACGCTTCCATTGGACGATTATAAGCAATTATGCGACAAATTCGACAGCGATATTTACGATGCTATATCTTTGGAAAAATGCGTAAACGAGAGATCGGTCGTCGGCGGTCCTGCGCCTAGAGCGGTGACGGATCATATAAACAAAATTAAAGCTACTGTGTTAAAGGAAGAAAATGAAGAAAATTAAAGTCGGTATAATCGGAGCTACAGGATACGCGGGCGTGGAGCTTGTCAGGTTGATTGCAACGCATCCCCAAGCGGAACTTGCGGCACTGTCCTCGGTCAGCTACGAGGGCAAAAAAATCAGCGAGGTCTATCCCAATCTTAAAAATATTTGCGATTATGAGTTGGAAAACGAAGACATTGTAAATAAATGTGATATAATATTTACGTCTCTTCCTCACGGGTTGAGCGAGAAGTTTGCAAAAAAGTGCGTAGAAGCCGGCGTTAAGATGATAGATCTAGGCGCAGATTTCCGTCTTGACAGCGCCGATGAATATACGCGTTGGTACGGCAAGCAGTATGAAGAAAAGGCGCTGCACGACAGCGCGGTTTACTGTATTCCCGAGTTGCACAGAAATAATTATAAAGGTCAACCGATAATCGGCAATCCCGGATGTTATCCTACGAGTATCGCTTTGGGACTTGCTCCCGCTATGCTCGATTCTCTGACAGTTGACAACAGCATCGTCATAGATTCCAAATCCGGAGTGACGGGAGCCGGAAGGGGACTTGCGGACAACACTCATTATCCCAATTGCAACGAGGCTTTTGCTCCTTATAAAGTCGCAGCGCATAGGCATACGCCCGAGATTGAGCAGACGCTGTCGAAGCTGAGCGGTACTAAAATCAACGTGACCTTCGTGCCGCACTTATTGCCGCTTAACAGAGGAATAGTGTCGACTATATATTTTAACGTCAAGCGCAAGACTATCGCGCAGGAATTACATGCGCTGTACGAGCAATTTTATGCAAAAGAAAAATTCGTCAGGGTTCTTAAGTTGGGCGAGGTCGCAAATTTGAGAAACGTCAAATATTCCAATTATTGCGATATTTCCGTTCATTACGACGATCATACCGACAGAGCTGTGATTGTGTCTACGATAGACAACATGGTCAAGGGCGCTGCGGGACAGGCAATACAAAACATGAATTTAATGTTCGGACTGGACGAGGATTGCGGATTGAATTTTATTCCGCCTGCGTTCTGATGACACACAAGAGGTATATATGAAACAAATCAAAGGCGGTGTGTGCGCGTCAAAGGGATTTAAGGCGCACGGTGTGCACTGCGGTATCAGAAAGAATAAAGACAAGCTGGATCTCGCGCTTATCCTTGCGGATACGGATTGCTCCGTTGCTTGCGTTTATACGCAAAACAAAGTTAAAGGCGCGCCTATTGCAGTTACGCAGAGAAACGTAGCCGACGGAAAGGCCAAAGCGATCATCTGCAACAGCGGCAACGCCAATACGTGCAATGCCGACGGAGAAGAGAAAGCTCTTGCTATGTGCAAGCTTGTCGAAAAGCATACGGGAGTAAAAGCCGAGGACGTCGTCGTCGCTTCGACGGGAGTTATCGGTCAGACTTTGGATATTCATCCCATAGAAGAAGGTATGAGCGCGCTTGTCGCCGGACTTAACGATAAAGGCAGCAACAAAGCGGGACGCGCGATTATGACTACGGACAGAGTGCTCAAAGAAGCGGCTTATTCGTTTGCGATAGGAGACAAAGAATGCAGGATAGGCGGTATAGCCAAGGGCAGCGGAATGATCCATCCAAATATGGCGACTTTGCTTTGCTTCATTACGACCGACGTCAATATTTCTAGTGAAATGCTCAACAGAGCGCTCAAAAAAGTCGTCAAAGATACGTTCAATATGATAAGCATAGACGGCGATACTTCCACCAACGATATGGTTTGCGTGCTTGCGTCCGGTTATGCGGAAAACGCTTTGATAGACAGCGTAGGCGACGATTATAAGGAATTCTGTAAATGCCTTAAAAAGATACTTACCAAGCTCAGTAAAGACATTGCAAAGGACGGAGAGGGAGCGACCAAACTTATCGAATGCAAGGTGGTCAAGGCGTCTAACACCAGAGTAGCCAAGGCTATTGCCAAGTCGGTAATAACGTCATCGTTGGTCAAATCCGCTCTTTTTGCCGCGGATGCAAATTGGGGAAGGATACTGTGCGCTATAGGATATACCGACGATAAGTTCAAAATCGATAAGGTTGACGTGGATTTGAAGTCCAAGGCTGGAAGTATTGCCGTGTGCAGAAACGGATACGGAGTGGAATTCGACGAAGAGACCGCGCACAAAATTCTCAGCGAAGACGAGATAACGATTATCGTCAATTGCAATACGCGCGGCGCGAAAGCAGTTGCGTGGGGCTGTGATTTGACTTACGAATATGTGAGAATCAACGCAGATTACCGCACTTGATACAAGAGGTTGATATGAACGATTTAGAATCGAGTAAACAGGCGGAAGTGCTCGTCAGCGCGCTTCCTTATATTCAGAAATACAGCGATAAAATAATCGTCGTAAAATACGGCGGCAACGCTATGCTCAACGAAGAGCTGAAAACGGCGGTGATGAACGACATCGTGCTGTTGTCTCTTGTCGGAGTTAAAGTCGTGCTGGTACACGGTGGCGGTCCGGAAATTAACGACATGCTCAAAAGAGTGGGCAAAGAAAGCAAATTCATCAACGGTCTAAGATATACCGACGACGAGACCGCGGATATCGTGCAGATGGTGCTTGCAGGCAAGGTTAATAAAGATCTGGTCAAACTTATCGGTTCGGTCGGAGGCAAGTCCGTGGGCTTTTGCGGTATTGACGGCAATATCATCACAGCTAAGAAAAAGATCGGTGACGTCGACTTGGGCAACGTGGGCGAAATCGTCGGAGTTGACGTGGATCCTATACTCGTAACGTTGGAGAACGATTATATACCCGTTATCGCTACCGTAGCGAGCGGAGAAGACGGAAAGATATACAATATCAACGCGGATACTGCGGCGGCGGCAATAGCGTCTGCGCTGCATGCGGAAAACCTAGTGCTGATGACCGATATTCGCGGATTGCTTATGGATAAGGACGACGAGAGTACGTTGATTAGCGAGATAAAAGTCAGCGAAGTGCCGAAACTTGTCAAGAAAGGCGTAATCAGCGGAGGAATGATACCCAAAATAGATTGCGTCGTAGAAGCTGTCAGACAGGGCGTAAGTCAAGCCGTAATCATCGACGGCAGGATCAAGCACTCGATAATAATGGATATGCTTACCGACAAAGGTATAGGCACGCTTATCAAATAAGGAGCAAGTATGGGCAAGAGCGTAAAAGACATAGATAAAAAATACGTAATGAATACTTACAGGCGCTACGATTTGGAAATCACCGAGGGCATGGGCGCGAATTGTTACGACGTCGACGGCAGAGAATATATAGATCTCTCGTCGGGTATAGGCGTCAATAGTTTGGGTTTTTGTGAAATGGGCTGGGTGGCAAGCGTAACGCAGCAAGTGTGCAAGCTCAATCACACCAGCAATTTGTTTTATTCTCAACCTTGCGCAACGCTTGCAAAATCTCTGTGCGAACGAACGGGATATTCCAAAGTCTTTTTTGCAAATTCGGGAGCCGAAGCCAACGAGGGAGCCATAAAGATCGCTAGAAAATATTCCTATGACAAATACGGTAAAGGCAGAGATAAAATAGTGACTTTGGTCAATTCCTTCCACGGCAGAACAGTCACGACGCTTTCCGCGACGGGACAGGAAGTTTTCCACGATTACTTTTTCCCGTTTACCCAAGGATTCGAGTACGTTGACGCAGGAGATATCGACGCGTTGTCCAAGTTGGTCGCAAAAGGCGACGTTTGTGCCGTGATGATGGAATTCGTTCAGGGCGAAGGCGGAGTTATTCCGTTGGATAAAGATTTTGTGCAAAAGACAGCCGAACTGTGCGCTGCAAAAGATTTGCTGATGATAGCCGACGAAGTGCAAACGGGCGTAGGCAGAACCGGCAAATTTCTTGCCGGAGAACATTACGGCGTCAAAGCGGATATAACGACTTTGGCAAAAGGTCTGGGCGGAGGTTTGCCTATAGGCGCTGTGCTGACGGCAGAGAAATGCGCTTCTACTTTGGGATTTTCCATGCACGGCACGACGTTCGGCGGCAATCCTATCGTTTGCGCCGGAGCAAATTACGTGCTTGCCAGAGTAGATGAAGATTTCCTATTCTCGGTAGAGCAGAAAGGCGAATATTTTCAAGAGAAACTTGCCCGGCTCGACGGTGTCGAAAGCGTCAGCGGATTGGGACTTATGATAGGCGTGAGAATCAAAGGAACTACGTCGTCGGAATTTGTCAAAGATGGCATATCCAGAGGCATAATAATGCTTACTGCAAAGGACAAGGTAAGACTTCTTCCGCCTTTAACGATCACTTACGATGAAATAGATAAGGCGGTTGCGATAATTGATTCTATGCTGTCCGCTTATCGCGAAGTTAAATAAAACAGAGGTAATAATATGAAACATTTGTTGAAACTGATGGATCTGAGCGAGAGCGAGATACTCGATATTCTCAATCTTGCAGACCAACTCAAATATGAAAAAAAACATAATATCGAACACAAATATCTCGAGGGTAAAAGCCTCGGCATGATTTTTCAGAAATCGTCGACGCGCACCCGAGTATCGTTTGAGACGGGAATGTATCAGCTTGGAGGTCAGGCTCTGTTTCTCAGTCCAAGAGATTTGCAGATAGGCAGAGGAGAACCTATCGAAGATACCGCAAAAGTTCTCTCCCGCTATCTAGACGGAATAATGATACGCACGTTCGAGCAGAAAGAAGTAGAGGATCTTGCCAAATACGGTTCTATTCCTATAATCAACGGACTGACGGACTTTGCGCATCCATGTCAAGTGCTTGCGGATCTTATGACGATAAGAGAATATAAGGGCGAATTTGACAATCTCAAACTTACTTTTGTGGGTGACGGCAACAATATGGCAAATTCGTTAATAGTAGGTTGTCTCAAGGTAGGTATGAGAGTTGCAATCGCGTGTCCGCAGGGGCATTTGCCCGACAGCGCCGTTTTGGAATTTGCAAAGGCTTACGGAGATAAATTTACGCTTACGGACGACGTCAAGAAGGCTTGCGCCGACGCCGACGTTGTATATACCGACGTATGGGCGTCTATGGGACAGGAAGGCGAGGCGCAGGAACGTAAGAAAGTATTCAAAGGTTATCAGGTCAACGCCGACAATCTTTCCGCGGCAAAGAACGACGTGATGGTTTTGCACTGTCTGCCTGCTCACAGAGGCGAGGAGATAACCGCCGACGTAATGGATGCTCATCCGGAAATATTCGACGAAGCGGAGAACCGTCTCCACGCTCAAAAGGCGGTGCTCGTCAAATTGATGGCGGATAAATGAAATTAATTAAGGAATGCGCCTATAAGAGCTACTCTCTTTGTCTTATGCAGGAGAGTGACTTTTGTTTTGTCAAAAGCTTCCTTGACGGGCAGCGAGACAGACTGGAGCGTATAGAGTTTTTTTATCCGTACAAAGACGAGGAGCTGAGGAATATACTTGCTCAAGGCGCGTTTTGGGGTTTGTTGGACAAAGACAGACTTATCGCGACGTTCGGTATAGATTCCGATACGCAATACGCACAAGAGCTTGCTCGGCTTATCAACTCCTTTCGCGACCTTAAATTGGACAAAGCGTACGAAAGTTCGGGACTTATGGTCGACGCGCAATACAGAGGTAAGGGGGTTGCGGGCTTTATGTTAGACGTCGCCGAGCGAGAGGCGGAAAAAAGGAAAATAGCCTTATGCGGAGTAGTTCATACGGAAAATGCTGCTAGTATGTCGACGTTTTTCTCAAGAGGATTCGAGTTGAGAGCTCTGTGGCATATGTGCGACGATTACGATTTTGTTTATTTGCTCAAAAGATACGATCAACAGGACGGTAATTACTCAAAGTTAATTTGCGACACATTATTGCAAATTGAAAAAAAACGTGATATAATTTCTTATGAAACAGAGGCTGTCGACTGTAGAGATTCGCGCGGACAAGCCGAATTACTGCGTCAAGGTTTCTGCGGAATTAAATTTGAGAAAAACCGCATAATCTTTGTGCGGGAAAAGGAGAAAAAATTATGAACAAGAATCAGTTGATCAGCGCTGTTGCAGTCAAAGCGGATTGCACGAAAGAAGTCGCAAGCCTTTGCTGCGACGCTATGGTAGAGACAATAATGGAAGCATTGAAAGAAGGCGATAAGGTTGCTTTGCCGGCATTCGGCACCTTTGAAGTAAAAACTCGCGCGGCTCGCACAGGAATCAATCCCGCTACGAAAGAAAAAATAGATATTCCCGAAACAAAGGTTATCAATTTCAAGGCGGCAAAGTCGAGCAAAGAAATGCTTTGAGAATAATGAAAATTTGCATATGCCGCCTTAAGGCGGCATACGTTTATTGAAAGGTAAATTATTATGAACAAGTCAGAAAGAAAAAAGAAGGCATACGATTTATTCAAATGCGGATACAATTGCTGTCAGTCCGTTGTGGTTGCTTTTGAGGACGTGTTGGGACTTGACGCTCAGACGTTGAAAAATATTTCCGTGGGCTTTGGCGGAGGCTTTGGCAGAACAAGAAATCTGTGCGGCGCGGTAAGCGCGTTTGCTATAGTCGCGGGACTGTATATGCCGCATTCGGACGATCCCAAATCAGACAAAGCCGACATTTACAAAAATCTGCAAAATATGGTGGCTATTTTCAAAGAGCGAAACGGCAGCGACAATTGCGGAGAATTGCTGAAAAATATCAAAAACCTTACTGACGGATACGAGCCGCAAGAGAGGGACGAGGATTATTACAAGATGCGTCCTTGTATCAAACTCGTGCTGGACAGCGTAGATATCATTTGCGATTATTTTGCTATTAACTGAGATTTTATTAACGATTAATTAAGCAATATTTCTGCATACTAATAATATGCTTTGGGCGTTGAAAAAAGTATTCAGATTCGCAGGCAATTTTTATTGGAAGATATTCGGCGGTATCTTCCTGTCCATCCTATGGTATTTGATAGGCGCAGCGCTGTTGTTTTCAGTGATAGGATTTCCGCTGTCGCTGGAATGTTTTAAGATAGGGTGGCTCAATTATAAGCCTTTCGGCAAAAAAGTCGCCTTGGTTGTTGACAGACCGCTTATTTCGATAATATGGCTGCTTTCGTTTGGGTGGATAATAGGCAGCGTAAGTTTGGTCAACGCTATCTTTTCGTGCGCAACGCTTTTCGGACTGCCTTTGGCAGGGCAATGGTTCAAGATTTGCAGACTGGCGTTTTTTCCTTTTTGCAGCGTATGGAAATAAAATTTACACATATTTTTTTATAATTTAATTGTATTTTTATAAAACTCGGTCCAATTTAAGTCAAAAATATTGCAAATTAATTTTTGATATTGCTTTATTTTTATTATAATGTTATAATATAATCAGTAAATTATGGGGAGCGATATATGAGATATACCTTATCTAACGATAATTTCAACGACTTTTACTGTTTTGAGGACAACGCACTGTCTCCCAGAGCGTATTTTGTCCCGTTTAAGTCCATGGGCGACGCGTGCAAAACTACGTACCTCAACGAAAGATATTCTTCTTCGTTGGTAGAAATACTCAACGGGAAGTGGGATTTTATATTTTATGACAGAATTTCCAAAATGCCTTTGGAGATAGATACCGACGAAATGCAATTCGACACCGTCAAAGTGCCGGGATGCTGGCAGTATCAAGGATACGAGGCGCCGTTTTATATCAATACGCGCTATATGTTTGATATCAAAAAAATGCCGTTGGTTCCTGCCGACAAAGGTTATTACGGCAAAGATTTCAAGACGCAGAACGGAGAGAACGGAGCGGAAGTTTTCAACAGCGTAGGCATGTATCGCAAAACTTTCAAAATCAAAAAGACCAAGAAAAACATAATCACGTTTTTGGGAGTAAGTTCTTGTTTGCAGCTTTACGTCAACGGTTTTTACGTGGGCTATGGAGAAGGCAGCCACAATACTCATGAATTCGATATAACCGAATATCTATTGGACGGAGAAGCGCGCAACGAAATCGTCGTGTTGGTTTATAAATGGTGCAACGGCACGTATTTGGAATGTCAGGATATGTTCAGAAGCAACGGAATATTCAGAGACGTATACGTTACGAGTTACGGCGACAGTTATATTTGGGATTATAACACGGAAACGCAAAGATTAGACAAAGACGTTTATAAACTTTGCGTACATACCGACGCCGTCGTTGAAAAAGGAGCGAAGACCGTATGCAAACTTTATCTCGGCGAAGACGAAATAGAGAGCAAAGAAGGTTGCGACGTAGAGTTTTCCGTGTCGAATCCGTTGCTTTGGAGCGCGGAAATTCCCAATCTGTATACGCTGTATATCATTCTCGAAAAGGACGGCAAGCAATTGCAGTGCGTGAGACAGGAGATTGGTTTCAGACATATAGAAATTAAGGGCAGCGTATTCTATCTCAACGATATGCCGATAAAGATGAAGGGAGTCAATCACCACGACACGCATGAACGCAACGGTTACGTAATGACCTGCGATGAATTGTATAAAGATATCGCTCTGATGAAAGAGCTCAACGTCAACACAATCCGCACGTCGCACTATCCTCCCGACGCGATAATGCTCAAAATCGCCAATTACGAAGGCATTTATATGATCGACGAGGCTGACATCGAGACTCACGGCTGTTACGGCGTGCAGAAGAGCTTGCCGCGTCCCAACAGGATATCCAACAACAAAAAATGGCGCGCGCATTTCTGGGACAGAATTTACAGAATGTATATGAGAGACAGAAACAACGTCAGCGTTACCATGTGGTCGCTCGGCAACGAATCCGGAGGTTGGAGAAATCAGGATTACTGTTATGCCAAACTAAAAAAACTCGATTCGCACGTGCCTATACACTACGAGGCGGTTTGCAGAACGCCCAGATTTAATTACGACGTCGTTTCGCAGATGTATCAAACTACCGAGTTTTATGAAAAATACGCGGTAGACAAAGCACCCAAGAGATATTACAGGGCGCCGTATTTTCAATGCGAATACGCTCATGCTATGGGCGTAGGTCCCGGATCTTTGGATAAGTATTGGGAATTGATCTACAAGGCCCCCAGAGCATTGGGCGGTTGTATATGGGAATGGGCGGATCACGCCGTCAAGACGTCTAAAGGTTATCTTTACGGCGGAGACCACGGCGAATACGGACACGACAGCAATTTCTGCGTGGACGGATTGGTTTATCCCAACAGAGAGCTGTCTACGGGCGCGTATAATATGCAGGCGGTTTACAGACCTGTCAAGGCTTATTACATATCCAACAGTAAATATTTGTTTAAGAATTTCAACAGGTTTCTATCGACGTCTTATATAGAAATCAAATGGCAGTATATGGTCAACGGCGAAATCATAGCGGAAGGCGTAGCGGACATAGATGTGCTGCCTATGTGCGAAGGCGAGGCCGTGATCAAACATCCGCCTATAGATACCGCCAAAGAATGTTTTATCAACTTTATCTATACCGACAAGAGAAACGGCAAGCTGATCGCAAAAGAGCAGATTACCTTGAGTCAATTTATTAAGAAGTGCTCCCGACCCGAAGGCAGTAAGATTGTTTGCATGGAAGAAAACGGCAAGCTCAAAATCATCACTGACAAAACCAAAATCATGTTTGATATGAAGACAGGTAAGATGATAAGCTATATTATCGGCGGAAAGGAATTTTTGCTGCAAAGACCCGACGTAAAAGTCTTCGTTCCCACAATTTACAGAGCGCCTATCGATAACTATATGTACAAACAGAATTATTGGCGCAAATTGGGATTCGACAACGTAAAGGTAGAGGCTACTTATTTCAACTATCAGAAAGACAGCAGTTGTTTGAAAATCAGCACCGAAGAGAATCTTGTTTGCGCGGAAAAAGTTAAGTTTACGGTCTTTATGGACTACACAGTTTACGACGACGGCAAAATCGATATAAAGGCTTGTCTGCAAAAACGGGGCAAATTCGATATTCCAAAGTTCGGATTGGATTTTGAAATGCCGGAGCAGTATGAGAACATCCAATATTACGGCATGGGCGAGAGGGAAAATTACAGCGATATGAACGCTCACGCTCTTATGGGCGTCTATACGATGAAGATCGACGATATGTTCGAGAACTATATCAAACCGCAGGATAACGGCAACAGATGCGCCGTAAGATGGGCTAAGATTACCGACAGCGAAGGAGAAGGCATACAGTTTACGGGCGACGCTATGAGTTTTAATTTCAACGCCAGCAGATACGACGATAAGACTTTGGCGCAAACGGCTCACAGTTTTGAACTCAAGCCGTTGGATAAAAACGTCATTCGCATAGACGGTTTCGTCAGAGGCGTGGGAAGCAATAGCTGCGGTCCCGATACAAGAGCAGAGTTTAGACACACTGGTAAAGAGGACATAGAATATTCGTTTAGAATGTCGCCGATATTGAAGTGACCTGCGTATATATTTTAATAAATACAGTATAATTATTATAAAATATATAATTATTAAAATATTAAAAATATTTAAGAAAAAGTATTGTATTTGACAAAATTGTATGATACAATTAAATCAAGTACAGAAATATGTTCGCAGGAGGACAAAAATGGCAGAATTCAAGTTTGAGGTTATTGAGACGTACGGCAGTTTGTCAGAATCAAGCAAGGGCTGGAAGAAGGAAATCAAACTTATAAGTTGGAACCAGAAAGAAGCAAAGTACGACATAAGAGAATGGTCGCCCGACAGCGAGAAGATGGGCAAGGGCGTTACCCTCAGCAAAGAGGAAATCATCAATCTCAGAAATCTGCTTAATTCTTTGGACTTGGATTAATATTATTTTTTAGATTTGTTACGGCGTCCGCATAATGCGGGCGCCGTTTTGATTTGTATGCTTGGGTTGAGTTTTATACTTTGTATAAAGCCTTAAAGTTTCGCAAATAATATCCAAGCGAAATGAATTTGATATATGTAAAAAATTGTAAAAATTGTTGACGAAATCATCGGATATTTTGTTGACTTATATCGGCGCTTGGGCATATAATTATTTGGATTTGAACGGGGAATAAAACAAGGAGTTGGGCGTATGAACACTTTATTGGAGATTATAAGCAGTCAATATTGGATATTCTTCGAGATAGCCGTAGTTCTCGTTGCAACCAAAATGTTTGGTATCCTTCTCAAAAAACTCGGATTGCCGCAAGTTTTGGGAGCCTTGCTTGCCGGCGTTATTATCGGTTTAATCAATTTGGTGTTGACCAAAATAAATCCCGGGCTTTATCTTGTCGACAGCAACAATCAAATAATTCAGGTATTGGCGCTGATTGGCGTTAATCTTATCATGTTCTCCGCAGGTATGGAGACGAATATTAAGGAAATTAAGAAAAACGGAATAGCTTCGGTCGTCATCACCGTGCTGGGCGTTGTAGTTCCGTTCTTGGTCGGCTTTATCGTTTCTTGGATATTGCCTGACAGATTATTTAATCAAGAAAAAAATATCATTCTCCAGAGATTTTTCTTCGGCGTTATCCTCACCGCGACGTCGGTGGGAATTACGGTAGCCGTACTCAAAGAACTCAACGTGCTGCACGGCAAAGTGGGCGCGTCGATAGTTACCGCGGCGATATTGGACGATATCATAGGCATAATAATACTTGCCATATTTACTGCGAATACGGAAAATTTCAGCATAGGCAAGGCGATCGTAGGTATATTTACAAAGAATACCGGCTCGTTGGCGTTCCTTATCACAATGCTCAACGTGTTACTGTTCTTTGCGGTGGCGATAGGATTGGGAGCATTGGCGCACCTGATATTCAAGAAAATGAGCGAACATTTTCCTCATACGAGAAGACTGTCGATCTTCAGCCTGTCAATGTGCTTTTTCTATGCTGCCATTGCAGAAGCGCTGTTTGGCGTTGCGGCAATAACTGGATCGTTTTTAGCCGGTATGATGATCGCGAATATGAAAGAAAGCCATTACGTCGAGAGAAGAATCGATATGAGCGCTTATATGCTTTTTTCGCCTATGTTTTTTGCCAATATAGGCATAGGATTGGATTACAATCAGATAGGCGCTATGTTCAAAGGCAACAACGTCGTTTTTATTCTGCTGTTTTGTTTTGCTTTCGTGCTGTTCGGCATGGCGTCAAAATTCGTCGGTTGCGGCGTGGGCGCCAAACTGTGCAAATATAATTGGCAAGAAAGTTGCAAAGTCGGAATAGGTATGATGGTCAGAGGAGAGGTGTGTCTTATTGTGGCGAATACCGGTAAGGCGCAGGGACTTATCTCCGAGCAATACTATCCAGCTATAATACTGCTCATTATCGTATCTTCGATTTTGACGCCGTTGTTCCTTAAGATGCTTTACAAGAAATATCCGCATACGGAGATTCCGGAGATGGCGGCGGCTATGGAAGGAATCGAGCAGCGCAAAGCGGTCCTTGCGATGGATGAGAATGCTCCCGAGCATACCGCAGATGGCGCTGCCGTTAAGACCGAAGTCGCGGATCAAGCGGCAATTCAAACCGCTGAAGCGACGGAATCTGTCGACGAACTCGAAGAGGATATTAACGATTAATCTATGAACTAATACTTTATTTAATTCAAGCCCCGTCTCATCAGTCGGGGCTTGAACAATTTTTATAAACAAATTCCGGTCTAGTTCGGCATATATTTTTTATGCTTTCCCGATCGCTTATTATTTCTATACAATGTAATGAGTCAAAAGTTATGCTTATGCATTTGGAAAATTCATCGCCAACGCGTTCGCTTAAACGATAACTTGAATTGTACGCGTCTAAAATTTCGAATAATGTCATCAAGCCTATCCCGCTGCCGCCTTCGTCGGAATGAGTTGTGATTCGTTTGCGCCCCATATGCGCGACAACTTTTTCATCGAATGGAGTGCCGTTGTCATAGAAGTCTATAACGGCAAAATTGGATGAGAGATCCAAACGAACTTTAATTTTTCCGTTTGGCTGATTTTTTGCGGCGATTACGGCGTTATCGCCCAAGTCGCATAAAATCGTGCACAGACTCGTCATATCGGGGACGTTTGACAGCAATGTCGGTAGAGAGTTTTTGTTGATTTCGATGCGGATATCGACTTGACATTTTACCGCTTTGCAATAAACGTAGAAAAGAGCTGCGTCCAACGGTATTATGCCTGTTTTGGGGACGGAAGAAGATTTGTCTTCGTACAGAGAAACGATTTGCTGACGTTCGGAAGCGAGTTCTTCGAGCTGTGATTGAAGGGGGATTAAGTCCGAGCTGGTTGGCGAGGTTGCAATGAGCTCTTGTACGGCTGCGGTAATCGCAGGTATAAGTTTGTTGTCTCTATGTAAGATCTTTGCCAGCTCTGCGTTTTGATTGAGTATTTTTTCACGTTCTTTTTCGTATTCTCGGATTTGGTTTTCATAAGCTGTCTCGTTTCGTTTATATATTTGTCTTACGTAACTGTTGGCGACGTGTTTTTTCCACAAAACCATCAATACCAAACCGCAGAAAAGAATAGTGCTGATAATTATTTCCGTAGGCGAATGAACTATATTATCCGTATAAAACAGCGTCATTAAGAATATGCTGAGAATACTCATCAATAGCAGAATATCCGCGTTGCCGCCGTTTCGTTCGATAAGAATACCGCTTTTGAATCGCTTTACGTTGAATATTGAATATATAAATATGATTTGCAATAGGCTTATAACCACAGCGGTAATTATATTCATTGCTATTTCCTGTGCTATAACTTTGTAATTAACGTAATCCAACGGTATGGAAATAATAAAGGAAATTATCATTGCAAAAATCGTTATGCCAAGCGAAATGGTGGTCAGAGTTATTGTATTGAGCAGGGTATTTCTGTATCTTATACGCACATATATACAAGAGAGCGTAAGAAAGCCCACCGGAATAAAAAGTCTCATATGTTCCGTCGCATAGAAAAGTACTACTGCAAATATTGCCGCAACGGGAATATCGGTCAAATTGTTTAATTTGAATTTGATTTTGGCAAGTTTTTCGTATCCGTAAAAAATACTGATAAACAAAACGCAATATTTAATAGTAGTTAAAATTTGTTTTAACATAATTCTACAAAATATAAAGTTTTTCTAATAAAAGCAACGCACAAATGCTAATTTAGGTTTTGCGATTCTCCTACTATAATTAAAGAAAAAAGGAGGTAGCCATTATGTGGAAAGACTTTTGGAATTGGATTAAAGGCTGGTTGTATTTATAATTGATTCGGACTGCAAGATAATTGCGGTCCGTAATTATAAAAAATCGTTGCGTATCTTTTGAGCATAATAATATATAAATTCCGTAATAGTAGGTACGCCCTTATCGGATTTGATTTTTGCGGTATAATTGTCCAATAAATCCTGAATATCTGACGTATTCCACGCTCGGTTGATCGCGTTTTGCATAGCGCGCTCTACGCTGGTAGAGGATTTTCGATATTTGATTCCGATCTTATCGCACAGATGTTGAACCGGTTCTTTGACCGTCATTGCAATCGCGTCGATTAGATAGGAGTATCCTATGGATTTTGCGCTTATCCCTACTTTATCGAGTTCCAAACAGATCCTGCGTTGCAATCTTTGGGCGGTTTGTGTCGGAGATTCTTCAAAATCCGAGGGTAGGGGTTGATTTTTTCTGTTGATTATGACGTTTTTGGCGATTTTGAGAAAATCAAGAACCGATTGAGCAGAATATCCTACTTGATTTTTGGTCATGATGAAATCTGCGCCAAGTTCGCGGGCGATTTCGTGAGTAATCGCGCTTACGTTGTTGGTCGTCACGAGTACGAAAGGCAGACGCGGCAGTTTCGCTTCTTTGATGCGCTTTAGGAAATTCAAACCGTCTCCGCCTCCGTGTTGCAATTCAAGGTCAAGAATTACTGCGTCGGGACTTGTGTCTACAACGTATTGAAAGGCTCTTGACGCGTTATTGGTAATGCCGATCAGATAGAAATCATCGGGATTGCTATCTATTTCTTTTATCAGATTTTTGCAGGCGGTCTGATCGTCTTCGACTAGCAGAATTTCTAATTTCTTTTCCATTATAATCTCCCGTTCGAAATTTTAATTTTTAATAATATATCATAATTTTTCTCATTAATCAACACATTTCAACAAAAACCAACAAATTGCAACAAGAAGTCAATGCTGTAAATCAATTTATCTTACAGCGCAAAACGAGTATTCTGTACGTATAGATTTTGCGTCGATGCAACTACAAGTTAAACGGCGTTATAAATAAAAAAGATAGGGATTTAATCATTGGGATTGAGGAGACCGTCTGTGAATATACACGATCGATGCGATTGAATTTTAATTATATACAAAAGAAAAAATTGTGGACGCGACTAGGCCGTGTTGGTTTTTTGATATTTATTAATTATAGCGAGCGATTTACTTATTGGGATAAATATCACTCTTTGGCAGAAATATATGCGATGTTTGTCAAAGGCTGAATTTTTGCGGAAATTTCATAATACATGCAAGAATCGTCACGAATAATTAAGATATCATTACGGGCATCGCACCTGAGGTTCGCCGGTTTGGATGGCTTTATGAATAATCATTATGCTTTGGCTTTATTATACGAAAGAAATGAATATGACTTTTTTGACGAGAAGAAATTGCAATACGAAAAGAATATTTGGTGTTGCGAATTATCGGATTTGTCGGATATTTCGCAAATAAGAAAATTAAAACAAAGCAGAGGATTGCGCTTTTTAGTTCTTGCGGAGTTTCGCGATGCAATAGTGATAGAGATAATCGAAAAGAAATTGTGCGGCGGTAGAGCCGTAGGATTCAAACTCAAGTTTAACAAAAACAATAATCTTGTCGCTTCTAATATGATTTTTACGGTATTCTTCGTATCCGCAACTTGCAACGATCACTTGATTGACAGCTTAAGAGGCAATGCGCCTATCGCAATTACCCAATCAGTTGAGTATACTGTCGGCGATAAGATTGCAGTAACTTTGAATATGGCGTATATGAATTCGTACGAGTCTATCGAGATACCGTTGCAGGTCGAATGCGACGATATTTTTATTGAAATATAAATCTATGATTTTTCCTCATTCAACACATTTTGATTTTGGGGGTTGGCAGAGTGTGCGTTTTTATGTTATAATAAATTTACTACGCGGCAAATGATTGTAAGATCAAGCTTTTTGCAATTAGCGTTTTTATAAAATATGAAAAAGAGAATCGTATTATTTTTAATAATCTTGTCGATCGTTACGACGGCTTTTTCCGTTGCTGCTTGCGACGGCGACGCCGCCGACGTTGCGTATGAATTAAAAGTCTTTTACGACGGTTCTCAATATGCCATTACGTGGCAGGCGGATTGGGCGGAGTATTTTAAGTTGACCGTTTACGATAAAGACGGATCGGAAAGATTTGCCACGGGCGAAATTCGCGTGCACAAATATACGCACAGTCTCGAGACGGGCGAATACAAAGTTGTCGTTGAAGCGTACAAAGGCGACGTATTCAGAAAAAAAGAAATTTTTATTGCAGTTGAGCGAGAAGACTCGTCGGGCGGATGGTATGATCCCGACGACGAAATAATTCCGGAAATACCCGACAACGCAGTGATGTTGAAGACGTATTATTATTCAAAAGCCGACGGCGGAGAATTGTGCATACGATTGGCCAACAAAAGCGGTGTCAAATCCGTACGCGCATTTGAGCTTGTACAGAGCGATATGTGGCGCTACGATAAAGAGAATAATGCTTTATATCTTACGCCCGTATATATACATAGATTCAGCGCTGGTGCAAGACTTGAATTTTTCTTGGAGCATACGGACGGAGAAAGCGTAGAATTTTTTGTCCAGATTACGGATAAAAAGCCTTTGGAAATACTCGGAGGAGAAAAAGGCTATCTTACTTACAACGCCAACGACTCGATAAGGGTAAGATTCGGCTACGACGGCAAAGAGATCAAAGAAGCCGCAAAAAAATTCATTCCCGGCACAGATTTCAGTTCGGGTATTTACGGCAACGATTACGGAATTTATATCGACGGTAAAAAGACGGTTTTGCCGGATATTTCGAGTATTGCTCCGCTGGTGACGCTGTCTCCCAATCTTCTCAACGACTATACGTACGGTATGCATTATATGGAAATTTATACTACCTACGGTAAGAGCGAGATTTGGCTTAATATCAAAAACGGCACGCGCAAAAGACCGTACAACGTGAGCGTGGATTTCGATTCGGAATATCCGAATATTTTAGTCAAATGGGATTTGCTGAGAAACGATGCGGAGGAGATCTCAGTCAATGTTGACGGCGCGTCTTACAGCAGCTTGGATTATCCGCATCTTTTTTCGGGCAATCGATTCGATGCTACGGGTAAAATCTCTCAGTATCAGTCGGTGAGTGTCAGCGCGACTTTTGCGGGAGAGATAATTACTTGCGCAAAACCTGCTACGCTTAAAGTTGACGTCAAAAACGGAGTGATTTCTTCGTATCTTTCTTACAACAAAAAATTTAATTTTTTAGGCAGAGACCATAATTATTATATCAGCGACTTTGACGAGATGCGCGATTTTGTGAGCTATTCTCTTATCTATTACGATTCGCTGCCCAACACGTCGAGAACGGGCTATGAAAAAGCCGTGACGGTATACGTAGATAAGGACTTTTGCGCCAATTCTAAAAACGTCAGTTCCAATCTTTCGAGCGCTCAGGATTATATGAACGAAGCGATAAAGGGCGGAGGTCCTCTCGCAGGCAATTGGCAGTTGGTGGAAAATGCGGGAGTCGATGGAGTATATAATATTTATTTCAACTTAAAATCGCGATACGTTGCGGGCGATTGGGGCGGAAAAGCCGCGATAAAAGAAAATTCTTTTAACGATACGCACTATGCCAAAGATATATTCGGGGATAGAATAGAACAGCGCGGCAGTAATTACGACGCTTTTGCAATCAACTCTGCAAGCGTTGCGGCTACCGTCAATTACAGCGAAGAACTCTATCTTGCGGTAGAGAGAGGAATTCGGCCCATTCCCGCATCCGGCAGCGACGCTCAAATTATATACGAAAAGGCAAAAAGCGTTCTTAGAGAAATAATAGTCGACGATATGAGCGAATTCCAAAAAGTGCACGCCATATACGATTGGCTTTCGGAAAACGTGACCTATGATTGGAATATTGCAAAAGATATGGAAGGAACGGATTCGAACAGTGATGAATATAATAAATTCTATACTTGCAGGCAGCTGTATCTTGAGGGCGTGTTTATCGATAAAGTCGCCGTATGCAACGGATATGCAAAAGCTGTTAGTTTGCTGTGCGGTATAGAGGGGATAAGCGCTTATAAAATTAAAGGCGGATCGGGTAAAGCGGACGGCTTGTCATCAAAGAAGTCGCCGCCTCAGCACGCGTGGAACAAAGTCAAGATCGATGGAATTTGGTACGTGTTGGATTCTACTTGGGCAAACGCAAAATACTCTTTGACGTCGTCGCCGTCCGACAGTGTGGAGGTGCTCAAGCATTATACTTTGCTTATGAGCGAGAGAAGTTCGGGAAATTATCTAGGAGGCGCGCATTACGAGATGTATATGGGCGATTACAGGAATTATTTTGCAGGCGAAGATTTCAATACGTTTGCAAATACTTTCTTTTATTACGGAAGCAACCTTTATGATTACGTTATCGAATCCAAAGACGAATTGATAATATTGCTGAGATATTATATAGGCAAATACGGAGAGCGGATGCGGAAGGACGATTTTATCAACGTGGACGTCGATTGCAATTCTAATGAATTTTCCAACTTCATTGCGCAGGTGAGATACGAGCCGGAATTTGCAGACTATTCTTTCAGCGTGACGAATTATGCTTCCGGCACAGAATATTCGACGGTGTTAATAAGGAAAAAATGATTTATTCAAAAGAAGAAGTGTCGAGATTTATTCAAGAAAACTCGGATGAAAAGTATAAAGGATTTCATTCCCGTTTGACTAAGACTGCTTATAAAATCAACGGAGTCAGAGTTCCCGTGTTGAGAAAATACGCATCTATGCTTGCCAAATGCGAAAACATAGAGGAGTTTTTTTCTTCAAAAATACAAAGTTACGAAGAGTGTATGCTCAAGGGTTTGACGATTGCCGCGTATAAATGCTCGGAAGATAGGCGCTATATGTTTCTCGAAAAGTTTTTTAAGGAAATCGACGATTGGGCGGTGTGCGACGTGTCTTGTTCTAAATTGAAGCATAAAAGCGATAAATATTGGCAAAAATGCAGAGAATACGCCGCGTCGGAGCATGTTTGGACAGCCAGATGGGGAATTGTCGGTATAATGACAAATTTCGCCGATAGAGGCGACGAGATCGCTTGGGCAGTAGCAAGCGTCAATGCCGAAAGTTATTATATAGATATGGGGCTTGCATGGCTATTGCAAGTGCTTGCCGTCAAAGACAGAAAGGTCGCAGAGACGATTGTCAAAAGTCAGTCGGTAAGCAGTACTGTCAAAAAATATGCACTTAGAAAAATCAAAGATTCTTTTAGGATAAGTATAGAAGATAAGCAATACTTTGAAAAGTTGTTGGCTGAATGAGAAGTATTTTTTATCAAACGGCGGCACGATTCTATCATTTTAGGCTTGTTGTACGGCGCGCGATAGGATAAAATTTTTTATATATTAACGGCAATTTTGTTGACATAGACTTTATACTGTGATAAAATTTGTAGGCAACTTAGATGAATAACTCATCTTGAATGTACGCGGGTGTAGTTCAACGGTAGAATCCCAGCCTTCCAAGCTGGTCGCGTGGGTTCGATTCCCATCACCCGCTCCACTTGTGAGTCTGTAGCTCAGCTGGATAGAGCAACGGCCTTCTAAGCCGTGGGTCGGGGGTTCAAATCCCTTCAGGCTCACCACAGGTGGTGGGTATAGCTCAGTAGGCTAGAGCGCAAGATTGTGGCTCTTGAGGCCAAGGGTTCGAATCCCTTTACTCACCCCATTTTATAGGGGTATCGCCAAGCGGTAAGGCACCAGACTTTGACTCTGGTATTCGTAGGTTCAAATCCTGCTACCCCTGCCAGATTTACAAAAATATTGGGGTGTCGCCAAATGGTTAAGGCACTGGACTCTGACTCCAGCACTTGAGGGTTCAAATCCTTCCACCCCAGCCAAATACCAAATGCTGTATAATGGGTCGTGATTTTTATAATATATATAAAAATACTTGCATTTTATAGTGTTTTGATATATCATAACAGAGGTTCGACCCATTAGCTCAGTCGGTAGAGCACATGACTTTTAATCATGGTGTCCCGGGTTCAAATCCCGGATGGGTCACCAATATTCATTTTATGCGGATGTGGCGGAATTGGCAGACGCGCTAGACTTAGGATCTAGTGTCAACGACATGGGAGTTCGAGTCTCTTCATCCGCACCAAACGTATTATTTATGCGGGAGTGGCTCAGTGGTAGAGCGTCACCTTGCCAAGGTGAACGTCGCGAGTTCGAATCTCGTCTCCCGCTCCAATATATCCTAATAGGATATGCGCCTTTAGCTCAGTTGGTAGAGCAAATGACTCTTAATCATTGGGTCCAGAGTTCGAGTCTCTGAAGGCGCACCAAAAACAACCTAAGTCGGACCATTAAAGTTTGCCTTAGGTTGTTTGTTTTAGTATCATTCGATTTGATAACAAAGTTTTTAATTACAAAAGATAAATTAATAAGTTAATTCTGAAATTTAGAGTATTTTTACTATAAATAAAAGGAGCAAATTATGATAAAACCTGTTAATTTATTTGCGTTATCTTCCATAAATGACGTACATATTATTAAAGATAGTATAAAGTATCTATCTTCGACGGCGAAGGACAACGAAATAGAAATAATTAATCATTTATGTAATAATCTAAGAGCAATGAATTGCAATGTCAATCTTCTCAATGATATGTATATAGGTTTTAACATACCTCAGATTTCTAAGGAATTTGATTTGTTGCGTATTGGTGACAGCATAATTAATATTGAATTAAAGTCTCAGTTTGTAAATAAAGTTGAAAGGCAACTTAAAAGAAATTTGTATTATCTACGTTTTTTGGGCAAGCCTATAAAACTATTTACATATTGCGCAAAAGAAAACAAATTGTGGAGTTTGAGCAGTGGGGATGAACTTGTCGAGAGCAGTTTTAATGATTTAGTCGACGAGCTTTCAAAACAACAGAACATTTTCAACGAGGATATTGAAAAGTTATTCAATCCCTCCGATTATCTTATTTCGCCATTTAATTCGACACATAAATTCTTGAAAGGCGAATATTTCCTGACTTCCCATCAAGAAGAAATATCATATCAAATTTTTGATGTTTTAGAAAAGGCTGAAGGTTGCGTTATTTCCATAGAAGGCAAGGCGGGAACGGGCAAAACTTTGTTGTTGTATAATATTGCTAATTGCTTGCGGCAAAAATCTAAAAAAATTATGATGTATCATGTCGGTTTGCTTAACGACGGGCACATAGAATTAAATAATAACGGTTGGGATATAAAGCCTATAAAATCATTGAGCGAAAATGAATTGATTCGCCAATCTCCAGATGTTATATTGGTTGACGAAGCTCAAAGATTAGATATAAACCAATTCCAATCATTTTATAAATTTACCAAAAAATACAATATTCATTGCATTTTTTGTCATGATGAAAATCAGACTTTACGAGACTACGAAAGCAATAATAAAATTTCAAATAGAATTAAGAACATTGCTGCTTATAAGTTTAATCTCACGGAAAAAATTCGTACCAATAAAGATTTATCTGAATTCATAAATTTGGTATTCGGACGAAAAGACCATAAAATAACAAGGTGCAATAAAGCAAGATTGACTTATTTTGACAGTATTGCCGAAGCCGCCCAATATATAAATTATAAAACAGACAATGGCTATGATTATATTAGTCACACTCCTGCAATACCCAAGTTCAGGATGCCGAGCAAATACGACAGGCTTTTGCATATAAACGAGAGCGGGACGGCTCATTCGGTTATTGGACAAGAATTTGATAATGTCATAGCGGTAATTGACGATACGTTCTTTTATGACGAACACGGAGATTTGTTAAGCCATGGTTTGCCAAACAACGTTTATTCGCGTAATAAGATGTTTTTTCAGGCGGTTACGAGAGTAAGGAATCGTTTGGAAATTGTAGTAATTGACAACATTGAAGTTTATAAACGAATATTGGACAATTTACTTTGATTTTCTAATTGCAAACATACGAAACCTTTCCCTAAGCACAATTTTCGTTATCAGAACGTAATGTTATTGCCGTCAGTGTTTTTGCATTGCGAATCGGTTTCTTCAAAGACTTTATTGTAATATTCTTCGACTTCGGTCTTTTTGGCATTTAAGCGCAACCACGGTACGTTGTGCAACTCTACGTCGGCATTCATAACGAAAGCGTCGTATTGTTCGTTTACTATTTTTTTATGAAGTTTTTTGTTTTTGCTCACAAAAACCAGCATCAGGCAAAATATTACAACAGAGATTGCCAGCGATATTGTTGCGACGTACCAAAAATCCGTAATTGCAAATGTTATTACCCCTGTTATAAAAAATATGCAGTCGATAAGAGAGTATTGGTAGATTCTGTTAATCAGGTTGCGGTAATAGTCTTTGCCGAAATCTGCTGCTGCGCGGCATATGTCTTTATTTCCTTTGAAAGCGTCGAGTAAATATTTAGTTCTACGCAAAGAAGAACAGCTCAAAGTATACGTTGCGTTGTCAAGTATTATTTTTACTTTTCCGTAATATGTGCAATAATGACTTGCTCCGGTACTTAGGACGGGCGTAGTCCAAGTATAGCCTTGCAATTCGTCGGCGCTTACGGAGAGATAAAAGTCCTTGTCTGCTTTCAGCAGTAACTTGCCGTCACAGAAAATCAGCGAAGGCTGAGACTTATATATAGCATTGAGTATTATCGCGGTGATTATAGGAGCCGATAAAAGTACTATTCCGGCGATAAGCAATCCTAAGTTGAAAGTTTTTGTTATAGCAGTCAAAATACTTAAAATTATAATTACTAAACCTAACATTGATATATAAATAAATGCCGGATATAGTAAAGCGGCAGAATTCGTGACGTTAACGGCGTCCGATTTGTCTCTGTAGATAGCAATGTGTTTTTTAATTACTTTTTCCATAAATTCCTTTTGCGCTGTAAATTTTGGGCGCGGTTGTTTATTACGATATCAGTATACCAAAGGTTTATATGATTTTCAATGGCATAATTTTTGTTATTATACAGTTTTTATGCAGGTTATACATAATTATTCTGCTAAATGAGTGTGAAAATGTGGAAAAACAAATGGAAATCGAGTCAAAAAATGCTCGCTAGAAGTAGAAAAATTAAAAATAATTAGATCAAATGCTTGACATATATATATATATATATACTTATAATACTTTGGGAAGGTAAAATTATTTTCCCAAAAATAAAATAGGAGGAAATTATAGAAGTGAATGATAGACAAAAGACAGTATGCGCAATCGGAGCGTTTGGACTTTTTTTCAGATTTTTATTGGTAGTTTTGGTTGCTATTCTCAGCGGTGGTATATTATTTCCTTGGATGGAAGTTTGGCTTGTTAAGTACATATGCGACAAAACAACCGTCGACGGATGCAAAATAAATTACACTGCCACAGGCACAGAATTATTTGTGGAACTTTTAGTAATAATATTACTTTCGATCGTCACTCTAGGGATATTTGTATTCTGGGTGCCGTCGAGAATATTGAAGTTTCATATTTCGCGCGTTCATATTGAGAAAGATATGAGCAACTATAAAAATATTGCGGAATAATCGGTCGATTAACTCTGACATTTATATTTGCGTTGTACTCGCAACGTTGTTCCTCTAAATGTCCGACGTTGAGGAATTGCGATGGATTATGCAAATTAAATAAAAAAGCGGCG
This sequence comes from uncultured Clostridia bacterium, assembly GCA_947246685.1. Lineage (GTDB taxonomy): Bacteria > Bacillota > Clostridia > Christensenellales > UBA3700 > RACS-045. Next base: position 251,839 of record CAMXSN010000002.1, read on the forward strand.
AAAACGCCGCTTTTTCTATAAGCTCTTTTTTACTCGCGCTTCGTGTTTTAATCTCAATTCTTTAGAGAGTATCGTCTTACGCAGTCTTATGCTTTTGGGAGTGACCTCGACAAGCTCGTCGTCGGCGATGAATTCCAGACACTGTTCGAGCGACATTATCGTCGGAGTGACAAGTTTGAGCGCTTCCTCGCTACCGCTGGCGCGGTTGTTGGTCAACTGCTTTTTCTTGCACACGTTGACGACCATATCGTCTTCGCGCGAGTTGACTCCAACTATCATTCCTTCATAGACATTGACGCCTGCGCCGATAAACAGATTGCCGCGTTCCTGCGCGTTGAACAGACCGTAAGACGTAGTTGCGCCGTCTTCCCAAGCAACGAGGGAGCCTCTGTTGCGCTCTTGAATTTCTCCTTTATAAGGTTCGTATCCTTTGAGCACGTGGTGCATTACTCCAAATCCTCTCGTGTCGGTGAGCATTTCGCTGCGGTATCCTATTAAACAACGCGAGGGGATCTCAAATTCCAGCTTGGTGCCGCCTCTGCCGTCGGGGAACATATTTTTAAGATCGCCTTTTCTTGCGCCTATTTTGTTCATTACGGCGCCGACGTATTCTTCAGGCACGTCGACGATCAATTCTTCGATAGGTTCACATTTTACTCCGTCGATGACCTTGTATATTACTTTGGGACGCGACACTTGGAATTCGTAGCCTTCTCTGCGCATGGTTTCGATAAGTATAGACAAATGCAACTCGCCTCTGCCATAGACCTTAAAGCTGTCGGCAGAATCCGTCTCTTCAACGCGCATAGACACGTTGGTTTCCACTTCCTTAAATAAACGCGCTCTCAAATGTCTTGATGTTACGAATTTTCCTTCTTTGCCAGCAAAGGGGGAATTGTTGACCATAAAGACCATTGAGAGGGTAGGTTCGTCGATTTTGACAAACGGCAAAGCCTCGATTTTATCCAAGTCGCATATCGTTTCTCCGATATTGAGGTTATCTACGCCGCTTATCGCGACGATATCGCCTACGCTGCCGCTTTCGCACTCGACTCTTTTCAGCCCTTCGAATTGATACAGCTTGGATATCTTTGCCTGATGGCGGGTGCCGTCCGTATGGCATATTATAGCTTGCTGACCGCTCTTGATAGTTCCTCTTGCAATCCTTCCTATGCCTATTCTGCCCACGTATTCGTCATAGTCTATATTGCATAATATGGTCTGTAATCCGTCGTCCGCATCGCCTTCGGGACAGGGAATCTCCCGAATTATGGTATCGAGAAGGGGAGTCATGTCTTTGCCTATTTCTCCCACCTTAAGACTTGCCCATCCTTGCTTGGCGCTAGCCATTACCGTGACAAAGTCAAGTTGGTCGTCGTTGGCGCCCAATTCTATGAACAAATCTATCAATTGGTCGATTACCTGATTGGGATCTCCGCCCCTGTCGACTTTGTTGATTACCACTACGGCTTTTTTGTTGAGGCCGAGAGCCTTTTTGAGCACGTATCTTGTCTGCGGCATGCAACCTTCGACCGCGTCTACGAGCAGCAGCACTCCGTCGACCATTGAGAGAATACGCTCGACTTCGCCGCCGAAATCTGCGTGTCCCGGGGTGTCGATAATATTGATCTTGACGCCGTTGTAGTGCACGGCGGTGTTTTTGGCCAGAATGGTTATTCCGCGTTCTCTCTCGATATCGTTGTTGTCCATTACTCTGTCGACAACGGCTTCGTTGGAGCGAAATATGCCGTTTTGCCGCAAGAGTTGGTCGACCATTGTCGTCTTGCCGTGATCGACGTGGGCGATAATTGCAATGTTTCTTAAATCAGTTCTTTTCATAAATATATACCTTTGTGTGAATATCGATTAACTTTGCCGCAGCGCAACCGTGCGAGCAAGTATTTTGCCGTGCGTTACGGTTGCAAAACAGTACGTCTTTGCAAACGTAAGAGATCCGGGATTGATCATTTTGAGATTGCTGTAATCGTCTATGGCAGGGCGGTGCGTGTGTCCGTATAGACAACAGTCCGCGCCCAGTTCCGCGCCGCGCATCTGCAATAGCATATCCGAAGACTTTACCTTGTAATTATGTCCGTGCGAAAGAAAGAATTTCATATTTTCGACTTCGACGATTTTTTCCCATTCGTCAGAGGCAAAATCGCAATTGCCGTATACGTAATAAGTTTTTTGGGGATAAATTCGGAGCAGTTTTTCTATTTCTCCGCGACCGTCTCCCAAGTGAAATATATAATCGCAGTTGTCGAGCGCTTCCCAAAATTCCTCGTTTCGCGGCAGTCTGCCGTGAGTGTCGGAAATAATCACTATATTTTTCATATAAATAAAGGTACTCCTTTTGGGAAATATTGTCAAACAAATTATAATTAAAATAATTTAATAGGGTAATATCGCGTTTGAGTAATAACAAATTTGCTCTCATCGATTGACCCCGCATGAAAAAACAGTCCGCTTAAACTTAAGCGGACTAAGATTCAATTGCCGTTTTGCATCTGCATCCTGTCGAGCAAATCTTTGAGCGCGCGACTGCGGTGAGAGATAGTGTTTTTTTCCTGCATGACCGCCTCGCCGAACGTCTTGCCGAGTTCGTCGCTTAAAAATATCGGGTCGTAGCCGAAACCGTTGCTGCCTCTGTATTCGTCGATTATCTTGCCGTAGGTTCTGCCGCTGCCGCTGATATATTTGCCGTCGGGATAGCAAAGCACGACCACGCTTTGGAAATAAGCCGTCCTGTCTGCTTGGAAGCCGTCTTTTTCCAACGAGTGAAGTTTGTCGAGAAGTTTTTTGTTATTGTTTGCGTCGTTGCAAGGTTCTCCCGCATAGCGGGCAGAATATATTCCCGGTTCGTTGCCGCCTAGAGCTATCGCGCATATTCCGCTGTCGTCGCCTATTGAAGGTAATCCCGTCATTTTGGCAACGGTGTAGGCTTTTATGTAAGCGTTCTCTTCAAACGTCTTGCCGTTTTCTTCTATCTCGACGTCTATTCCCAAGTCTTTGAGCGTGAGAATATCTTCGAATTTGCCTGCCAGTATTGTTTTGATTTCCGTAAGTTTGTGCTTGTTGTTGCTTGCAAGTACGGCTTTCATCTATTTCTCCTTTTTCTTTTGTCGCGGTTTTACCGTGACGAACTCTACGATAATCGAAGGGCGCTTTTTCTTTATAAGCGCGATAATTTCATCAAAACGGGAAGGATTGCAGCTGACCTGAACGACGTCGGCGCTGATGCCGCTGACGTTGTCTTTTACCATTCCTTTGCCTTTGGTCTTGTAATAGAGCAGCAGGAATTTCCCTTCGGTGTCCTGTCTTATTACTACGAGATCTTCATAATCGATTTTCGTCGCGAGAAATCCCAATATATAAACTATACGCTTGTCCGTAAACGACAGCCCGCACAGAAATACCGCAAGCGACAGAACGACGACTACAATGCCGGCGATAACGGTAGCCAATATGTCTTCAATGTGATGAAAAGACTCTAGATTTCCCACTCCGCATACTTTCAAAATATTGACAATCATGAAAATAATCAATATAATATTTGCGAGTACGGTGACGATGTAAATCCATGGTTTTTGTTTGAAATTATAGAATTTTCTCATACTCTAATTATACACATATCCAAGGATATACACAACTAAAATAGGATAATTATGAATTTTGAAAAAATAAAAGACGAACACTTTGATCTGATAGCAAAAGCGCAGTCAAAGACGGAATATAACGGCAGCGAATATTCGTTGCTGTATCTTAAAGGCTGGGACTTTTTTAATTATCAAAGCATGCAGATAGCCTCTGAAGACGATATGATCTTTTTGAGATTTATTCCTCACAGAAAATATAGAGACGACGAGTATAGCGAAAAGTATATTTATCTTCCTCCGCTTTGCATTAAAGAAAAAATAGTCCGCGCCTATGAAAAGATAGAGCAGCAGTGCGCGGCAGACGGGCAGTCTGTCTACGTTATGGCTACGCCCCGAGAGTACGTGGATATTCTCGGCGACAAGTACGACTACGTCAACAACGAAGATTATTCCGAATATCTTTACGATCCCAAGAGTTTGATCACGTTTGCAGGCAAAAAGTATCATTCAAAGCGCAATCACGTCGCCAACTTTATTAAGAACTACAATCCGTCTTACGACGGCGATTGCAGATTCAGGGAATACGTCGCTCAAGACAGGGAGAAAGTATTTGCGCTTATAAACGGTTGGGAAGAGCGCAAGGAATTCGACAGAGCGGATTTTGATTCTATGGCGAACGAAGAAATCAACGTGATTTCGCTTGCGTTGAATCTGGTTGCCGAAAGAAAGGGATATTTCGCCGACGTGATAGAATACGAAGACAAAATAATCGGATTTACATTGGGAGAAATCACTCCCTCTAACGTGGGGATTACTCATATAGAAAAGGCCGACGTGGCGTATGACGGCATATATTCGTATCTTTGCAATTCATTTGCCGCAAAGCGTTTTGCGGACGTAAGATATATCAACAGACAGGAAGATATGGGGTTGGAAGGATTGAGAAAATCCAAAAGATCCTATCATCCGGTCGGTTTTTGCGAGAAGTACGTAGTCAAGAGCCGCGGCTGACAAATATTGCCGCGCAAAGTATATGAATACTTGCAATATGCGAGGTTTTGTTTTATAATAAAATAAATTTAAGTAATTGCGGATATCTTGCATATCTGCAACGGAGAAAGCAATGATTGAATTGAAAGACGGAAGATATCTTATCGACGGTCGGTTCGTCACTCTCGACGAGCTGAAAGCTCGCGGAATCGAATCTGCGGCAATTGAGAACGCGTATAAGGGAACTATGGCGTATGCCATACTGTCCTCGCACAATACTTTGCCCGTAACAGAAAAGGGCGAACAGCTTAAAATAAAATTCGACGCGATGGCGTCGCACGACATAACGTACGTGGGAATAATTCAGACTGCAAAGGCTAGCGGACTTGAAAAATTTCCTATACCTTACGTGTTGACTAACTGTCACAACTCTCTTTGCGCCGTAGGCGGCACGATTAATGAAGACGACCACGTATTCGGTTTGTCGGCGGCAAAGAAATACGGCGGCATATTCGTGCCTCCTCATCAAGCGGTAATACATACTTATATGAGAGAGTGTATGTCCGGTTGCGGCAAGATGATACTGGGATCCGATTCTCACACTAGATACGGCGCGTTGGGAACAATGGCGGTCGGAGAGGGCGGTCCAGAGCTTGTCAAACAGTTGCTCAACCGCACTTACGATATCAAATATCCCGATGTCATAGCAATACATATTACGGGCGCGCCGCGCAAAGGCGTCGGTCCTCAGGACGTCGCGCTGGCAATAATCGGAGCCGTATTCAAACAGGGATTTGTCAAAAACAAAGTCATGGAGTTTGTCGGCGAAGGCATAAAGAATCTGCCTATCGAATACCGCAACGGCATAGACGTAATGACGACAGAAACTACCTGTCTGTCTTCAATCTGGACTACCGACGATGTAGAGGTGCAGAACTATTACGCCGTAAGAGGACGGCTTGATGAATATAGGGCGATCAGACCCGCCGCTTTGGCGTATTACGACGGCGTCGTCGAGGTCGATTTGTCGGACGTCGTTCCGCAGATAGCGCTTCCCTTCCATCCTTCTAACGTATATAATTTGCAAGACGTTATCGACCATCCGCAGGATATTCTTTCGTCCGTAGAAAAAGAGTGTAACCGATTGCTCAACAACAATAAAATCGATTTCAAGCTGACTGACAAGATAGTCGGCGGTAAAGTAATGGTCGAACAGGGTATTATCGCCGGTTGCGCCGGTGGTACTTACGACAATATCATAGAGGCCGGCAGAATTCTCGACGGCAGATCGATAGGAGACGGCAAATTTACGTTGAGCGTGTATCCTTCGTCGACGCCCGTATATTACGATTTGCTCAACAAAGGAGCGATTGCAAGTCTCGTAAGAAGCGGCGCCAACGTCAAAAGCGCATTCTGCGGTCCGTGTTTCGGAGCGGGAGACGTGCCTGCCAACAACGCGTTGTCCATAAGACATACGACGCGTAATTTTGAATCGAGAGAGGGAAGCAAACCTGCAAATAATCAGATCGCTTCCGTTGCGCTTATGGACGCGAGATCTATTGCGGCGACCGCAGCCAACGGCGGAGCGTTGACCAGCGCGCTGGGATGGGATTACGACAACTCTATTCCGCAATTTGCTTACGATAAGTCGATATATGAGAGAAGAGTATACGACGGAGCGGGAAAACCCGACGCCGACGCCAAGCTCGAATACGGTCCGAATATATGCGACTGGCCTCAAGTCATATCGTTGACGGACAACGTAATAGTCAAGCTTGCCGCTGTGATCAACGATCCGGTAACGACGACCGACGAGCTCATTCCTTCGGGAGAAACGTCGAGTTATCGCTCCAATCCTTTGAAGCTTGCGGAATTCGCGCTTTCGAGGAAAGAGCCGCAATATGTGGGCAGAGCGAAGAAAATATATGCTGACGAACTGAGCAGAAGAGACGGCGGATTGCCGAAAGAATATGCTGACGCAATAAATAAAGCGGGCGTAAAACTCAAAGGCAGCGTGTCTATAGGAAGCGGCGTGTATGCGGTAAAACCCGGCGACGGCAGCGCGAGAGAACAGGCTGCGAGCTGTCAGAGAGTGCTGGGCGGCGTGTGCAATATAGCAAAAGAGTATGCCACCAAAAGATATCGTTCCAATTTGATCAATTGGGGTATGCTGCCGTTTATTTCCGAGGAAAAATACGAGCTTGGAGATTTGATTATTGTGCTTGACGTCAAAGCCGGAGTGGACGGCGGAAAGAGTAAATTCAACGCAAAGATCGTCAGAGGAGATAAGGTCATAGACACCGTATTGAGCGTCGACGCTCTTACCGACGACGAAAGAGATATAATATCCGAGGGCTGTCTTATCAACTATTATAAGGCGCAAAGTCAAAAGAATGGATAAAATTTCGCTGCGCGCTCTGTTAAAAGAGAGAGTCTCTTTGATCTCGGACAAACGGGAACAGAGCGAATTAATAGCGCAAAAAGTCAAAACTTTGCGTTTGCCGCATGGCAGTATATGTATATATAATTCGTTGGATTGCGAAGCGGATACGGTTGATTTGATCAATTATTTTATCCAAACGAGGGAAGTATATCTGCCCGTGGTCGAAGGCGAAGATATCCTGCTTGTCAAAGTCGACAGCGATACGCAATATACGGTCGGCAGATGGGGAATACGGGAACCTCGGGGAGAGAGAATCGCGCCGAAAACAATTGCTCCGCAGATAACGGTGACGCCTCTTTTGGGCGCCGATAAGAATCTCAACCGTTTGGGTAAGGGCAAGGGATATTACGATAGATATTTTGCTTCGCTCGGAGAAACTTATAAAGTGGGCCTTGCTTTCCGCGAACAGATAGTCGATCGCGTGCCCGCGGATAAGTGGGACAAGACCTTGGACGCGCTGATTACTCCCGACGAAATTATCGAGCGGAAGTAAATAATAAGAATAAACGTAATTATTCGGATGCATAATTAATCGGGAAAGATATGAGAGTAATAAGCGGAAAATACAGAGGCAAAAGGTTGATATCGCCGCAAGGAAACGAAGTGAGACCCACTTCGGATAAAGTCAAAGAGAGCATATTTAACGTCATTCAGTTTGACGTAGAAAACAGCAGATTTCTCGATTTGTTTTCCGGAAGCGGCGCCATGGGAATAGAGGCGTTGAGCAGAGGCGCGAGAGAGGCTCTGTTTGCCGATTGCAGCAGAACGTCCGCTGAGCTGACTCAATCCAATTTGAAAGGCGTATCCGAGAATTATAATGTTGTGTGCAGAGATTTTAGAGACGCGCTTTATTCTGCGGAAGGCAAATGGGATTTTATATTTGTCGATCCGCCTTACGGCAGCGATTATATCCAAGAGATCTGCCGTATCGCTCGCCAGAGGGATATGCTCGCCGACGGAGGATATATAATATACGAGAGAAACGTAGACAAAGCGTATAAACTACCTGACGGGATGTGCGTAAAAAAACGCAAAATTTTCGGTTCGACGTGCGTGGATTATATCGCCGTATCGCGCGGTAAGACGGCGATAGCGGGAAGTTACGATCCTATTACGACAGGGCATCTCGATATTATAGATAAGGCTCTCGAGACCTACGATGAAGTAACGGTGCTTATTGCAAAGAATCCCGATAAGGAGTATTTATTCTCGACGGAAGAGCGAGCGGAGTTTATAAGAGCGGCAGTGTCCGATTATCTCAACGTCAATGTTGATATATGCGACGGACTGGTTTGCGATTATTGCAAAGTGCACGGCATAGATACTGTATACAGAGGATATAGAAGCGCTGAAGACCTTGCGTATGAAAAAGATATGGCGGAATTCAATAAGGCTAGAGGATTAGAGACCGTGCTTGTCGAAGGACTTCGTCCGATTTCCTCCACGCTGATCAGAGAAGGACTTGCAAGCGGCTCTAACGTAAAAAAATATTTACCAAAGCAGGCAGCCAATGCGATAATGCGCGCCTATAAGGAGAAATTATGAACGGTATGACGATTGACAGGCTGTTGGAGAAGCTCGAAGAGTTGCTCAACAGCGGAAAAAAACAGATGTTTTCCAATATGCGTCTTGTGGACGCCAATAGCTGTCTGGCGATAGTTCAGCAGATTAAAAGTCAACTCCCGGCAGAGCTTGCGGAAGCGATAGTAATTTTAAGGGATTGCGACAAACTCAAAGAGGAAGCTATGAGAGAGGCAGACGCAATCGTCATCGGAGCGCAAGAACAGGCGAGAAAGCTCGTTGCGGAAAGCGAGATTACGCGCGAGAGCGAGAAGCAGGCTTCGGAGCTTGTCAAGAATGCCGGCGCATACGCCGACAGTTTGGTAGAGCAGAGCTATATGCAGGTCAATAATCTGTATATCGAAGTTGAGAATACCATGCGCGAAATGCTCAGCGCGATTTCCGCAAGCAGAGAAAGTCTCTTTGTCGAAGAAGAGGTAGACAACGGAGAAAACAGATAGTCAATAGAATATTTCCACTATTCCCAAAGAAATTACAAAAGTTATTATTGCCTGCGTAAGTTTGGCAAGAAAATAAAACGCGGCGCTGACTTTGCACTGTCTGAGAAAAGTCAGAGATTGAAACGTGATCGACAGCCCGCCGAACGACAGCAGTCCTGCCACGAAAGGCAGGATTATTTTTATGTCTGCGCCGCTCTGCGCAAAAGCTTGACATCCTCGGGTGATTTCGATTGCAGACATTACGATCGGCGCGGCAATATCCTTGCTTATTCCGACTAGCGCGAGAGGTTTGGAAAGTAAGTAAGCCAGCGAATCTATAATTTTGAGATCGCTTGCTATATCTATCACCATACTGAAAATGGCGATATATCCTCCTACGACGAGTACGGATAGAATTGACGAAGTTATGGAAGTGTTGAGCAATTCTTCGTCGCGTTTTGCCTTAGGCATGGGCAGGAGTTTTTCTTCGCTTTTTTTGCCGCGGTAGATCAGTCCGTTGAGCAGCGCGCCCAGCGCGTGACACAGGAAGAGCACGTAGCCCGCTTTGGGTGAAGAAAACATCAGCGTGCCGACTGTGCCGACGACAAACAGCGGACCTGACGTCGAAGTAAAGGTCGAGACTTTTTTGCAGTTGGGAATGGAAAAATTGCCGTTTTCGTAGAAATCGCTGATTAATTTGGCGCCTATCGGATATCCCGATATCAGGCTCATAACGAGTATGTATCCGCTTTCCGCAGGCGAGTTGTAAAGTCTTGAAATAGGTTTTTTGAGAGCCTTTCCCATCGCGCTCGCCGCGCCGAGACCTGTGAGCAATTTTGTAAAGAAGAAAAAGGGAAACAACGCCGGCGCCACGTTTTTGGCAAAGAGCAACATTCCGTTGAAAATACTTTGTATGTATCTCTGCGGATTGACGACAAGACATATTATAAAAAAGCAGATTATTATAGATAACGGAAGAGTTTGTTTTGCTCTTTTGGAAAGCGTCGGCATATCAAAATATATGAACAGCCGCGCGTTTTTATGCTTTGTCCCGATTGCCGCTATTTATTTACTATCTGCATGGATTTGGGGAAATTGCCGCGCAAAACCGAATACAGAGAATCGCAGACGGATATCGGATCGTCGGAAGAAATCGCCGACGAGCGCGTCTTGACGTCGCATTTGAATGCAGACAGTAAGTCTTTGCCGTTTTGTCCCATTGCCAATATATTGACATAATTAACGGGGGAGCAGAGTAAGTCTTCGGCGCGGAATACGTTGTCTATCAGTATGTTGAGCAGAGTCCTTCTAAGATATGCGTCGGTATATCTTTTGGTAGTCAAAGACGCAAAAAATTCTTGCCAATCGGCACAAGATTTCAACGACTTGATTATTCGGTTTTGTATTCCTTCTTTAACTCCGTGTATCTTGGTAAGGTCGCGGCTTTCCGCCGAGTATTTAAGCAGGGTAAAGAGTTTGTCGTTGACCGACGTCAATTCGTCGGAATTCAAATCTTTCAAATAGTCGAATACGTAAGCGGGCACTGCCGATCTCACCGTATGAGCGGAAGAATTAATCAGCGCGTGTCTGATTGCGCTTGCCGAAGGATATGTCGTTTGGCATGATTTGTCGTTGTAACCTCCGCCGGTTCTTGTCACTGTGACCGCATGGATATCGGGATTGATCTTTTTAATGGCTTTTATATATTCTATCGCCAAAATATTGTTGGGAACTCCGATTATGTCTCGATAGTCAGGCGAAATATCTTCGAGCGCCATAGAATAGCTTTTGGCATACCCGTTGCCTTGTTTCAGCGCGTTTAGAAGTTTGGATTTGAATAGGGGACTTTCTTCGTATTCTGCGATTTCGCGCAGAGCATCGAAGTTTCCCGATTCGCTGCCGAAAGATAAACAAAGATCTCCGCGTATAGTATTCGCGATTTTTATAGCGCCCGATGCAAAATATTCCGCGCTTGTCAACACGTATTGAGGAGGAAGCTCGACAACCAGGTCGACGCCGCTTTTTATCGCCCATGTCGCGCGGGTGTATTTATCGGCGACGGCTGCTTCTCCGCGTTGAGTGAAATTGCCGCTCATTATGCATACAGTTTTGTCGCAATCCGTTTGTTCGGCAGTCTTTGCAATGTGGTAACAGTGACCGTTTTGCATCGGATTGTATTCGCAGATGATGACGGCGATTTTCATTTTTTGCACCTCAAAACTCTTTACATTCATTTTATTAAAGAGTATACTTTAACTGATTTAACCAAAGACGTCGGAATATTTCCGATAAGTCTATTATAAGAGAATTTCAAGGAAAAATAAAGTGTTTTGGAGGGAGTGAAATGAGCAAAATTATAGACAGCATTATCGACAAAGCCAAGAGCTTGCGCAAGACAATAGTTCTTGCCGAAGGCGAGGAACCGCGTACTGTCGAGGCGGCGCAGACGATAGTAAAGAATAAGATTGCCGATATAATACTTCTCGGCGACGAAGAGAAATTGAAGACGATGTATCCGTATGCAAATTTCGACGGTATCAAGATCGTCAATCCGCTTACCGCTGACGTCGAGGATTATGCAAACGCGTTGTATGAATTGAGAAAAGCTAAGGGCATGACTGTCGAAGACGCGCACAGAGAGATAAGAAAATATCTTAATTTCGGCGCGATGATGATAAAAAAAGGCGACGCCGACGGAATGGTCGCGGGCGCAATCAATTCTACCGGCAACGTGTTGAGGGCAGGTTTGACGATTGTCAAGACCAAGCCGGGAATCAAGACGGTATCGAGCTGTTTTCTTATGGCATTCGAAGGCACTCCGTATAAGGATCAGGATATAATGGTTTTCGGCGACTGCGCTGTTAATATTAATCCCACGGCAGAACAGCTTGCCGATATCGCTATATCTTCTACCGCTACGGCAAGGGATCTCGCCGGTATAGCCGAGCCTAAGGTGGCAATGCTTTCTTTCTCGACAAAGGGCAGCGCGAAACACGAATTCGTAGATAAGGTCGTCGAGGCGACTGCGCTTGTGAGAGAAAAAGCTCCCGAGATAGACGTTGACGGAGAATTGCAGGTCGATGCGGCTATCGTGCCGTCCGTCGGCAGACTCAAAGCTCCCGGCAGCGAGGTTGCGGGCAAAGCTAACATATTTATTTTCCCTGATTTGCAATCGGGAAATATCGGTTATAAACTCACTCAGAGATTCAGCGGAGCTACGGCTATCGGTCCTATCTGTCAGGGATTTGCAAGACCGATTAACGACCTGTCGAGAGGTTGCACTAGCGACGATATAGTAGCTGTGGCGGCAATCACGGCGGTGCAGGCAAGTCAGAATTAAGCGTTTGAGCAAACGTCGTCCTGCATTCGGACGCGCAAAAGTCATTAAAGGAGAAATTTATGAAAATATTGGTAGTCAACGCGGGCAGTTCGTCCCTCAAATATCAACTTATAGAAATGACCGACGAAGAAGTAATCTGCAAGGGCACGGTCGAGTGTATCGGTATAGACGGATCGAACATTTGCCACAAAGTCAACGGCAAAGAATATGTGATTGAAAAGTCGCTTGCCAACCACACCGACGCATTCAATCTCGTAATGGATTGTCTCACCGACAAAGAATACGGCAGCATTAAGTCGCCCAAGGAAATCGGCGCGATCGGTCACAGAGTCGTGCATTCGGGCGAAGAATTCGACCGTTCGACTTACGTCGACGCAGAGGCTTTGAAGAAGTTGGAGAGCATAGTCAATCTTGCCCCGTTGCACAATCCCGCAAGTTTGGCTTGTCTTAAGTCTTGCATGTCCATAGTCGATTGTCCCAACGTAGTGGTTTTCGACACGGCGTTCCACAGCACAATGCCCGACAAGGCGAAAATGTACGGCATACCGTACGAAGATTACAAAGCCAGCAAGATAAGAAAATACGGTTTTCACGGTACGTCGCACAAATTCGTATCTCAAGAAGCTATTAAGTATCTCAAATCAAAGGGCTTGCCCTGTTCCAAGATTGTTACGTGCCATCTGGGCAACGGCTCGTCGATCACTGCCGTTAAAGACGGCAAATGCGTCGATACTTCTATGGGTATGACTCCTCTTGAGGGACTTATCATGGGCACCAGAAGCGGTAATATAGATCCGGCGGCAGTGGAAATGCTCGCTAATTTCAAGGGGATGAACCTCAAAGAGATAAGCAACTATCTCAATAAGAAAAGCGGTTTTCTCGGTGTGAGCGGAGTAAGTTCGGATTTCAGAAAACTCTGCGAGGCTATAGGCAACGGCAATGAAAGGGCAAAACTTGCCTACGATATGTTCAACTATCAGATTCGCAAATTTATCGGCAGCTATGCCGTTGCAATGGAAGGACTGGACTGTATCGTATTTACGGGAGGAATAGGCGAAAACGGATCGTTGATAAGACGTACGGTGACGGAGAATATGGAATTCTTGGGCGTAAAGATAGACGGCAGCGTCAACGACAATGCTCCCAGGGGAACGCTTGTCGATATCAGCGCAAAAGATTCTAAGGTCAGAGTGTTGGTCATTCCTACCAACGAAGAACTCGTGATAGCAAGAGACACAAAGGAAATAGTCGAAGCGCTTTGAGCATTTTGTAGTCATAAAAATATAAAACCTTTGAATTTTGTTTGACAAAGGTAAAAAAAACATATATAATGCAATAGCAATTAATTTTTCAGTATACTAATGGAGGTGTTGGCAATGGCAGTACCAAAGGCGAAAACATCGAAACAAAGAAAGCACACTCGTTCGGCAAATTGGAAGTTGAGTACTCCGAATCTTTCCGAGTGTCCGCAATGCCACGAATTGAAGATGAACCACAAGGCTTGTCCGAATTGCGGTTATTACGACGGCAGACTCGTTGTTGAGAAGAGCGAGAAGAAAGCTTAATCAAAATCGTATCAAAAGTTGAAAGACGGAGTTTACGCTCAGGCGCAGACTCCGTCTTGTCTATTCTGCTAAATTAAAAGTTTGTTCGATTTTATCGCTTGATTTTGACGTCAATAATCTTTATAATATATTTAAGAATATTTTAATTAATCTATTTAGTAAATAATTAGGCGGACCCGGCGTGTACGGCGGACGCGCGGCTCAAGGAGATAAAGTATGAGATTGATTCTCGATTGTTTTGGAGGAGATAACTGCCCCGACAGCGCGGTAGACGGCGCGTTGCTTGCGTTGGAGCAGGATAAGAACATTCATATCGCGCTTTGCGGAGACGAAAGCGCGATCAACGCTTGTTTGGCGGGCAAGGAATACGATAAGTCGAGAATAGAGGTGCTTGACGCGCAGGAGGTTATTACCAACGAAGATTCTCCCGTGTTGGCTATAAGGCGCAAGAAAAATTCTTCGATGACAGTCGGATTGAGAGCTCTTGCGGAAGGCGATTACGACGCAATGGTATCCTCGGGTAATACGGGCGCGTTGCTTGTAGGCGCTAGCATAATCGTCAAACTCATAGACGGAGTGCAGAGAGCGTCTCTTTCTCCGTTGCTGCCCACTCTTATCGACGGCAGGTCGACGTTGCTCGTCGACGGAGGCGCCAACGTGGATTGCAAAGCGGGTATGCTTAAAGAATTTGCCGTTATGGGCAGCACATTTATGAGCAGCGTGTGCGCCGTCAGTAATCCCAGAGTTGCTCTTCTCAATAACGGCACGGAAGAAGAAAAGGGCAATGCTTTGACTAAGGAAGCGTATCAACTGCTTAAAAATACGGATATTAATTTTGTGGGGAATATAGAGGCACGCGAACTGTTTTCCGGCTTTGCCGACGTAATTGTATCCGACGGATTTGCAGGCAACGTATCGATAAAAGCTGCAGAAGGTATGGGTAATTCCATATTTGCGTTGCTCAAAAGATATATCACCGAAGGCGGAGCGAGAGCCAAATTGGGTTACCTGCTCTTGAAACCGTCGTTGAAAAGACTCAAGAACATTATGTCGGGCGAGGCTGTCGGGGGAGGAGTTTTTCTCGGCGTGAAAAAGGTCGTCGTCAAAGCTCACGGAGCAAGCAACGACGTCGCTTTCAAAAACGCTATTATGCGCGCAAAAGAGATGGCAGAGGCGAAATTGACAGAAAAAATAGCTGCGGCGATAGCAGAAAAAGCCGATAAGGAAAACTGATCATGTCTGACGCGGAAATTTTGTTGAATTATCGTTTTGCGGACAAAGAATTATTGAATAGGGCGTTTACCCATCCTTCTTATTCCAATCTTCACGGCGGCAAGAGCTATCAGCGACTTGAATTTCTCGGCGACGGAATATTGGACTTTGTCGTTGCGGACGAACTTTGCAGGAGATATCCCGACGTCGACGAAGGAATTTTGACGAAAATGCGAGGGACGGTAGTGTCGTATAGACCGTTGGCTCAAGTCGTCAGACAAAAGCAATTTGACAAATATATAAAAATGGGATTTGGAGAGATCACCGAAAAGGTGCGTTCCGATATATTCGAATCAATATGCGGAGCCATATATATCGACGGCGGATTTGACGCCGCAAGAAATTTTATTATACAAAATTTGAGCGAACTAATCGACGGGGCGGACGCCGAATATAAAAAACGCGATTACAAGACGGCTCTCTACGAAAAATACGTCGGACACGAAATAAGATTTGCCGACAAAGCCGTTAACGGCAGAGGTCATATGCCGATATTCGAAGTACAATTATATATCGATGGCAGACCTGTGTCGACAGCAAAAGGCGGCAGCAAAAAAGACGCTCAGCAGAAATGCTGTCAGATTTTTTTGGAACAATAAAAAGTGCCGACGTGTAGTCGGCATTTTTATATTTTAGATTGTTTTATTTGGATGACTTTTTGACGCTTTTCTTTGCAGCCGGTTTTTTCTCTGTTGCTTTGGTTGTCTTGACGGCTTTTACTGCTTTATCGCAAGGATTCTCCGCAGTTTTGTCGCAGTTTGAGCAGTAGTCGTATGTTCCGCAAGTGTCATAACCTGCTTTTTCGCTGTCAAGCCATTTCTTTTCGTCTAGTTCCTGTTGTTTTTTTGTGAGCATTGTTGATATTACCTCCGAATATATTCAGTGACAGTTTAGTCTTATTATCGGCGAATGTCAATTGATTTGACCTTTTTGCCGAGTTTTTATTATTTCAGGCAATTCCGAGTTTTATAGAAAATTCGTATGCGCAGGCTGATAAAATATTATAATAATTAATTTAATGTTGCAAAAGTATGACGGCGTATGCTATAATTTATCAGTAAAAATATTGTCTTTTGGCAAATTGCAGAGAGGAAATATGAAATTCAAGAGAATGGAGGCATTCGGTTTTAAGTCGTTTGCCGATAAAATCGACGTGCCGCTCAACGAGGGCATAACGGCTATTGTAGGTCCTAACGGTTGCGGAAAAAGCAACGTTTCCGACGCTATAAGATGGGTTCTCGGAGAACAGAGCGCCAAGAATCTGCGCGGTAAGAGTATGCAGGACGTCATTTTCAACGGCACCGCGATAAGAAAGCCGCTGTCGTTTTGCGAGGTTTCGCTTACGTTTGACAATACGACCAGAATATTCGATATCGATCTTGACGAAGTAGTGCTGACGAGAAAACTTTACCGTTCGGGCGAGAGCAACTATCTAATCAACAATACTCCCAGCAGACTTAAGGATATACAGTCGCTGATAAGAGACACAGGTCTTGGAAGAGACGGTTACAGTATCGTCGGACAGGGCAGAATAGACGAAATCATCAACGCAAAACCCGAGAACAGGAGAAATATTTTCGAGGATGCGGCAGGTATACTTACCTATAAGAAAAACAAGATAGAAGCAGAACGCAGACTTGCAAATACCGAGGACAACGTAGATAAGATCCGTATAGCTCGAGACAGTCTCGAAGGGCAGAGAAACCTGCTCGAAAAGCAAAGCAGAGACGCGTATAAATATCTTGAAATAAGAGATAGGCTGAGAGTGCTCGAAGCCAACGAGTATATTTTTCAATTTGAAAATCATGAAAGCGTAAAAGTAAAGATTCAGACGAGACTGGACGGCTTCTGTCAGGAAGACGAGCTGAGGACAAAAGAAAGCGAGGATTGCAATAAAGAGTACGAAGAAAAGCAGATAGAACTGCACAATATCGACAACCATATAACTAAACTCAGAGATAAGCGTACCGACATCGCTGTCAAAGCCGAGAACATCAAAGGCCAGGGATTGACGCTAAAAGAGAGAATAACCAACTTGCAGACACAGAAACAGGACTGCCTGCAAAGGCTTACCCAGAGCGAAAAATTGCTCGAGGAAAAAACCGCGGAACTCAAGACGGCTCAGGAACATTACAATATGACTCTCGAAGACAAGAAAGTTGCCGACAGAAAATATGCCGAATGCAACAACGATTATATTGCGCTTGTCAATGAGATAATGGACCGCGATCAAAAAATAAAAAACGCCAATCAGGAACTTATCAACGCCGTTCAGCAAGAAGGCGAAAATAAGGTGGACATAGGCAAACTTACCACGCAGCGCGATTTCATTTTGACGCGTATTGCCGAGTTGAACGAAGAAATAAGGACGCTTGACGAGGCGATAAAGACGTACGAGGACGTCAAGAGAGAGCATGAGAAAGCGCTGTTAAACAAGAAAAACGATCTCAACAGACTAGCTATCAGCCGAAACGAAGTCGTCACAGAAATCCGCAATTTGAGAGAAAGTCAAGACAGAGACAGAAGTAAATTCAACGAGTTGAGCGCGGATATATCCATCTGCAAACAGAGGATAGAAACTTTTACGAATATCAGAAAAGACTACGCCAATTTCAACGGGGCGGTCAAGATGCTGATGGACGACTGCGACAGAAATCCGCAGTTGGCAAAACGTGTGTTGGGAGTCGTGTCCGATTTACTCACCGTGCCCAAAGAATACGAGACTGCCATAGAGATGGCTATGGGCGGCGCGTTGCAGAATATCGTCGTTGAGGACGAGGAAGATGCAAAATACGTCATAGCTTATCTCAAAGAAAGACAGTACGGCAGATTGACGTTTTTGCCGTTGAGCAGTTATAAAGCCAAAGAATTGGAGAGAGAATTCAGCGGTATTTTGAGAGAAAAAGGCTGTTTGGGCGTCGCAAGCCAACTGATAAAATACGACGCCAAATATTACAAGATATTCTCGGGATTGCTGGGAAAAACCATAGTCGCCGACAATCTCGACAACGCTACCGCTATGGCGAGGAAATACAGATACGCGATAAGGATTGTCACGTTGCAAGGAGATATACTCAGCACAACGGGCTCAATTACCGGCGGTTCCAAGAAGACGTCGTCGTCAAGAGTGCTTTCGTACGAAAGACTGATACAGGAACACGAAGAGAAATTGAAGAGCATACTCGTCGACAAGCAGAAGCTGCAGAGAAAACTCGAGTCTGCCGAGGAAGACCTTGCAGACTATGAAGAGCAGTTGGAAGGATACAATGAGGATATCAAGAATGCTCAGGTTTTGGTTGCTACCGAGAACGGAAGGTTAGAAAAAGTCGTGGCAAATATAGAAGAAAATCTAAAAGCCATGACGGACAGACAAAACAATAAGAGCGACTACGAGACGCAGTTGGACGCAATCGAAAACGCGCTGGGTATACTCGGCGAAAAGGGAAAAGACGTCAATGCTCTCAAAGAAAGCGTCGACAGCCTTGCTGTCAAGACCAAAGAGGAGTACGATCAGAAATCTCAGCTCAAGGACAAACTCGGCGAACAGCTTGCCAATTTGAGAGTCGAGTGCGGCACTCTGTCTGCGAACATGGACAATTATCAAGAGAATATCGACAGATTAAAAGGTGAAATCGATACTCTCAACGAAGAGCATACTTCTCAACGGGACAACCTTCACAACTTGCAGGATATAATCCACACGTTGACCAACGATAGAAACGTTGAACTTCCAGAGAAGTATCAAAAACAGCTTGAAGAGATAAACAGGCAGATTACCGAAGCCGACGAATATAAGGTCAAACTCAAAGAAACTATCGACGCGCTTATACGCAAAAAAGACGAGATCACAAAGTCTTTGATGTATATAAACGAGAATAAGATAAAATGTCAGAGCGAACTCGAAAAGATTGAAGAAAATATGCTCGCTTTGGAGAATAAGATTAAAGAAGAATACAACCTCGATTATGAAAGCGCGTTGCCGCTGAGAATGGAAGAATTCGATTACCAGACTTGCAAGCAGGAGATAAGAAAACTTCAAAAAGAGCAGAAAGACATGGGCAACGTCAACGTCTATGCTATCGAAAACTTTAAGCAAGTCGACGGCGAATACCAGACTTACGTCACACAGATCGACGATTTGCAGAAGACGTCGGACGATCTCAAAAAATTGATTGCCGATTTGTCCAAGCAGATGCTAGATCAATTTACGAGAGAATTCGAGAAGATAAACAAGAATTTCGAGATTATATTCAAAGAGTTGTTCGGCGGAGGCACGGGAAAACTCGTCGTATTGCCGCCCGAAGAAGATCAGTCCGAACTCGACGCAGGTATCGAAATAATGGCGGAGCCGCCCGGTAAAAAACTGCAATCCATCACGCTGATGAGCGGCGGCGAGAAAGCATTGACCGCGATTGCAATATTGTTTGCGATACTGAGGCTCAAGGCTATGCCGTTCTGCGTACTCGACGAAATCGAAGCCGCTTTGGACGACGCCAACGTAGGACTTTTTGCGCAGTATCTCAAGAGATTCAGCGACGAAACGCAATTTATCGTCATCACTCACCGTAAGCCCACGATGGAACTTGCCGACAGACTCTACGGCGTTACCATGCAGGAAAAGGGCGTATCGAAAGTCGTTGCCGTCAACTTGGCAGACGCGGTTAAGCATTCCAAGAACGACTAAAATTAAAAGGAGTTATTATGGGATTTTTTGAAAAACTTATCAAAGGATTGAAAAGAACAAAAGAGGCTTTCTCAAAGAAGATTTATCAGCTCTTTGCAGGCAGAGAACTCAACGACGAATTCTACGAGGAATTGGAAAATACGCTTATCACTTCGGATCTCGGAGTGGAGGCGACGGAGCAGATAATCAACGAATTCAAAGACGAGTGCTTCAAGAGAAAAATCAAGAAGACCGACGACGCTAAAGATCTGCTCAAAAATATTATGATCGACGCGATAAATTACGATATCGCGGAATACGAGTATCCGTTGGTGATACTTGTCGCGGGCGTCAACGGAGTGGGCAAGACTACTGCGCTCGGCAAACTTGCAAAATATTTTCGCGGCAAAGGAAAAAGCGTTGTGTTAGCCGCGGCGGACACGTTTAGGGCGGCTGCCAGCGAGCAACTCGAAGTGTGGGCGGACAGAGCCAAGGTACGCATAATAAGACACGAAGAGGGAAGCGATCCCGCGGCTGTGGTTTACGACGCTATCAAGTCCGCAAAAGCAAAGGGGACGGACGTTGTGCTGATTGACACGGCGGGAAGGTTGCAAAACAAGAAAAATCTGATGAACGAACTCGGCAAGATTAACAAGGTTGTCGAAAGGGAATATCCGGAGGCGGATTATCGCACTTATATTGTTATCGACGCTACCACGGGACAGAACGCGCTGTCGCAGGTCGAGGCGTTTGACGAAATAATAGATATGGACGGCATTATCCTCAATAAGCTTGACGGTACGGCAAAAGGCGGTGTGGTGTTTGCGATATCGGTAGAGAAAGAATTGCCCGTTTGTTTTATAGGCGTCGGCGAGGGAATAGACGACTTGCTGGAATTCGACGCATCGTTTTTTATCAACGAACTGTTTTGACAAAATCCGTATTCGATATCTTCGAATACGGATTATTTTAATTGCGATTCTATATTCGCAACGGTATTTTATTAACTAGGATGTTTTATGAAAAGCAAGACAAAATATATTCTTAATTCCGAGCAGATAGGTTTAATATTTAAGAAAGCGGGATTGGGCGACATCAGCGGATTCGAGCCGTTGGGAGCGGGGGAGTTCAACGCCGTGTACTGCGTGATAGCGAGCGGAAAAGAGTACGTGCTTAAAATCGCTCCTCGCGCCGATTGCAAAGTGCTTACTTACGAAAATCGAATGCTTGCCGGAGAAATTAAATGGTATGAGCGAATAGGTAGGAATACTTCGATAAGAATACCGGAAATTTATTATAGCGACTTTTCGAGAAATATCGTAAAATCCGATTATTTTATTATGGAGAAACTTGACGGAATGCAACTGGATAAGTTTTGCGCTACACATAAAGATATTGCGGATTCGACGTGCAAGCTTGCCGCCGCAGCGGCGCAGATACACCGTATAAAAAACGATAAATACGGGTATGAACAAAACGTACTGTTCGACAACTGGTATACGGCGGTCAAGTCGATGACACAAAATCTAATTGACGATGCGCAAGCCGTCGGGCGCAAATCAAAGCGCGGCAGAAAACTGTTGGAGTATATAGAGAGATACAAAGACGTTTTGGCAAAAGCCGATTGCGCGATGGTCAATTTCGATCTGTGGGCGCCTAACGTAATTTGTCAAACGGACGCGGCAGGTTCGGTGTCGTATGCGTGGATAGATCCGGAGAGAACTTTTTGGGGAGACAGAATAGCCGACTTCGTAGCTTTGGAGTTTGGCAAGCCGTTGCGCGAAAAACAAAAGTCTATAGAATCTTACAACGCCGAGACGGACAATCCTATTTTTATCGACGGAGAAGTAGAGATAAGATATTACGTTGCCGTCGCTTATCTCGCGCTAATCCAAGAAGTCGAGAAGTATTACCGATATTCGATAATCGATTTCGGATGGTGGAGAAACGTGCTGTCGGGGGGATTTTTGTACAGACAGGCGTTTGGATTTTTGAAAAAATTAAAATAATATCAAAAATAAGATAAAAGCGTTGACACTTATCTGCGCTTATGTTAGGATATAAAGGCGAAATACTTTATAAAGCGTTTTCGCTTTAACGTTATGGGAAAGAAAGACAAGCTGTATATCAGCATTTACAACGATTATTACGGGGCGCTGCTTACAGATTATCAAAGGCGGCTGATAGACGGATATTATAATCTCGATATGTCGTTAAGCGAACTTGCTCAAGAGAACGATATTTCGCCTCAAGGCGTGAGGGACGCTCTTGTCAGGGCGGAAAAACAGCTTGTGACTTACGAAGAAAAACTTTCGCTTGCCGCAAAGACGCAACGCGTCAGAGAGCTGCTCGAGGACGCGGCTGAGAAGTGTCCGCCGAGCGAAAAAGAAAAAATAATCAAGGCTATCGGGATTTTGATCGATTAGCGAGGAGGGAATATGGGAGCTTTCAGCGGACTCAGCGAGAGACTGTCGCACATCTTTTCAAAGATGAAGAATAAAGGCAGACTTACGGAACTCGAAGTCAAGCAGGCGATGAGAGAAGTGCGTATAGCGTTATTGGAAGCGGACGTAAATCTTTCCGTCGTAAAACAATTTGTCAACAACGTCAGCGAGAAAGCCGTGGGCGACGAAATACTGCAGGGACTTAATCCTACGCAGCAGGTAATCAAAGTCGTAAACGACGAACTCGTCAATATTATGGGCGGAAGCCACAGCAAAATAAATATCGCGGACAAACCGCCTACGATTATTCTTATGTGCGGTCTGCAAGGCAGCGGTAAGACGACTATGTGCGGCAAGCTTGCGGTAATGCTGAGAAAGCAGGGCAAGAATCCTATGCTTGTAGCGTGCGATATCTATCGACCCGCGGCCATCAAACAGTTGCAGGTAGTAGGCAAGAACGCTAACGTGCCTGTATTTGAAAAAGGACAGATTAATCCGCAGAAAATAGTTAAAGAGGCTTTGAAGCAAGCCGAGCATAACAACAATGACGTGCTGATTATCGATACGGCGGGCAGACTGCATATCGACGAAGAACTGATGGATGAGATCAGCGGACTCAAAAAGAATTTCAATCCACACGAGATACTTCTCGTAGTAGACTCTATGACAGGTCAGGACGCGGTCAACGTAGCGGCGAAATTCAACGAAGTCATGGACGTCACGGGCGTGGTGCTGACCAAACTCGACGGAGACACCAGAGGCGGAGCGGCGCTGTCGATAAGAGCGGTTACGGGCAAACCTATTAAGTTCTGCGGTATCGGCGAAAAACTCAGCGACGTCGAGATCTTCTATCCTGACAGAATGGCGTCGAGAATATTGGGAATGGGCGACGTGCTGACGCTTATAGAAAAAGCGCAGTCGGCGTTCAGCGAGCAGGAAGCGTTGGAGATGCAGAAAAAAATGCGTACCAATACTTTTACTCTCGAAGATTATTTGGCGCAGATGGATAAGATGAAAAACATGGGAGATATGTCTCAGATGATTTCTATGATCCCCGGACTCGCCGGAAAATTGGGCGGCAAAAACGTGGATATCGACGAATCCAAGATCGCAAGATCCAAGGCAATAATACAGTCGATGACTCCCAAAGAGAGACGTAATCCCGATATGATCAAATCGTCGCAGAAGAAGAGGATAGCTCAAGGCAGCGGCACGAGCGTGCAGGATATCAACTCTCTGCTCAAACAGTTTGCTCAGACGCAGGAAATGATGCAGAAGATGACGAATATGGGCAAAAAGGGAATGAGGGGAATGAAATTTCCATTCTGATAAAATATTGATAAAAATTAAAATTTATATATGCGCCCGCAATGCGGACGCGAGACAAAAGGAGAAAAAACTATGGCAGTAAAATTGAGACTTACAAGAATGGGTGCTAAAAAGACGCCGTTCTACCGTATCGTGGCAATCGACAGCAGAAAGGCAAGAGACGGACAGTATCTTGACAATATCGGATACTACGACGCTACGAAAAATCCCGCAGAAATCAGAATCGACAGCGAAAAGGCTGCTTATTGGCTTGGCGTTGGCGCTCAACCGACCGACACCGTCAGAGGTCTCTTGAAGAAACAGGAAATCATCAAGTAAGAGGATCTTTATGGAAGAATTGGTTAGATTTATAGTCAACGAACTCGTTGATAATAAAGATGCGTTTGAGGTCAAATCTCAGGTAGAAGACGGCATCACGGTCATCAATATCGTCGCAGACAAAGACGAAATAGGCAAGATTATCGGCAAACAAGGCAGAATTGCCAAGGCTATCCGCACGATAGTCAAGGCCGGTTGCGGCAAAGACAGCAAGAAAGTATCCGTAGAGATCATCGAAAGATAATGGAGAGGCTGACGGTCGGCAGAATTTCCAAGCCTCAGGGCGTGGGAGGTGAGGTGAAAATCGCGCCTCTTACCGACGACGTCAAGAGATTCGGCGCGCTCAAACGGGTATTTATCCGCGGCGAAGAATTTGCCGTGGTTAAGACGAGGATTTCGCCCAACGGAGTATTTGTCAAATTACAAGGCATAGACAGCCGCGATCAAGCCGAAGCGTTGAGAGACGAAGAAATTCAAATCGACAGAACGGACGCGGTAAAATTGCCAAAGGACAGATATTTTATCGTGGATATTATCGGATGCGACGTGTATGCGGGAGATAAGGTCGTTGGCAGGCTCGTCGACGTGTTGCAGCACGGCGCGGCGGACGTCTACGTAGTCAATACGGCTCGCGGCAGCGCAATGTTTCCGGCTATAAATAGAATATTGCTCGACGTGGACGTGGAAAATAAAAAGATAATACTTGACGCGCAGGCTTTCGACGACCTTGCGATTTATAGCGAATAGCTGTGATGGGGGACTGCGAAGTCCCTTGATTTTTTGAGAGATATTTATGAAGATAAAAGTTGCGACTATATTTCCCGAGATGTTTTCCATACTTGACGTTGGAATACTTGGCAGAGCTAAGCAAAAAGGACTGCTGGACGTGCAAGTCGCCAATATAAGAGATTATTCGACGGACAAACATTCCAAGACCGACGACGCGCCTTTCGGCGGCGGCGCAGGTATGGTAATGACGCCTCAACCGCTGCACGACGCGATAAACGCGCTGGATCCGACGCGCGTTGCAAGGCGGATTTATTTGTCGCCGCGCGGGAAAACTCTCAATCAAGAGACTGTGGAAGAACTTGCCAAAGAGAGAGAGTTGCTGCTGGTATGCGGAAGCTACGAGGGAATAGACGAGCGAGTGATCGAGTTGGATATCGACGAGGAAATTTCCATTGGAGATTACGTGCTGACGGGCGGAGAACTGCCGGCAATGACATTGATCAACGCCGTCGCCAGATACGTTGAAGGAGTATTGGGAAGCAATCAATCCACCGACGAAGAGAGCTTCGCAGACGGACTGCTGGAATATCCCCAGTACACGCGGCCGCAAATATTCGAGGGGTTGGCGGTGCCAGAAGTGCTGCTGGGCGGCAATCATAAGCAGATCGAAGATTGGCGTTTTAACAAGCGATTGGAAATAACCGAGCAAAGACGTCCAGATATGTATGCGCGCTATCAGGCAAAATCGGCAAACGGCGATTTGAATACAAGGAGCAAAAAATGAAATACAAAAATGCTATCGAACAGATATTGGACGAAAACAACGACGAGACAGTCTATCTCAAGAGTAATTCCGACGGAGAAATTCAAGCCTTTGAACAGATAGCTTTGATTCCGTATGACAAAAAACTTTACGTCATTTTGGTGAGAAAAGAGGATTTTGACAGCGGAAATACCGAAAACGGCGGATTGGTCTTTGCGGTGGACGAGAAAAGACAGACGCTGGAACCGGTCGAAGACGACAACGTTATATTCGAGGTGTTTGACGTTTACGACAGAATTTATGCAGAGGGGAACGAATAATGCATATTCAATGGTATCCCGGACATATGACGAAGGCTATGCGTATGATGCAAGACGCCGTAAAACAGGTCGACTGCGTGATATACGTGTTGGATTGCCGTGCGATATCGTCGTGTATTAATCCCAAATTCGACGAAATGATAAAGGATAAACCGGTACTTTATATATTGAGCAAGAGCGATCTTGTGGAATCCAAAGATATAAAGCTGTGGATAAATTATTTTTCCGCCAAAGGCAAAAAATTCGTCGTGGCGGACAATATTTCCGGCAGACAGAAAAACGTCATAGTCGATAAGCTGAGAGAAATCAACGCGGCTATGTTGGAAAGATACGCTCAAAAAGGCGCGAATAAGAGCATAAGAGCTATGGTAGTAGGCGTGCCAAACAGCGGAAAGTCTACGCTCATCAACAGTCTTTGCGGCAGTAAACGCGCTATTACCGGCAATCGTCCGGGAGTTACCAGAGGAAAGCAGTGGGTATCGCTGGCTCAAGGGATAGAATTGCTCGACACTCCCGGCGCGGTGCCGCCTGCGTTCGAAGATCAGCAAAAGGCATTGCATCTTGCTTTTATCGGATCGATAAAAGAGGACGTGCTTTATATGGACGAACTTGCAATAGAGGTCATAAATTATTGCAGAGAAAACAACTATGAGAGATTTTGCGAAAGATATAAGCTGGGAGACATCGCAGAAGACAACGTGCAGGTTTTTGACGATATTGCAGCAAACAGAGGATATTTGCTAGGCAGGAAGGGCTACGATTACGACCGAACGGCAAAAGCCTTGGTCGGCGATTTCAAAAATCAGAAACTAGGAAAAATAATGTTGGATTTTCCTCCGATAAATTGAGGTGTATATGCCGAGAGAAAAACACGATACTTTTAATATGCTTGATTACGAGCGCAGATATTTGAGTCAAGGCGCTAGATTTATCGCAGGAGTCGACGAAGTGGGCAGAGGACCTCTTGCAGGACCTGTCGTTGTCGCAAGCGTCATAATGCCGCTTGAAGATGAGGAAATTATTCAGGGAGTCAACGATTCTAAAAAGGTCAGCGAGAAAAACAGAGAAATACTTTTTGAAAAAATCAAAGAAAAAGCATTGGCATACCGTATCGAGAGCGCCGACGAGAAAGTAATAGATAAGATTAACATTTTGCAAGCGACTAAAAATTGTATGCGCGACGCAGTCAACGGATTGGATATTCCGCCCGATATAGTGCTTGTCGACGCAATCAAACTCGAGTGCAACTATCCCGTAGACGCTATTATCAAAGGCGACGCCAAAAGTTATTCCATTGCTTGCGCGTCGATACTCGCCAAAGTCACGAGAGACAGATATATGATAGAAATGGACGCAATCTATCCCGAATACGGCTTTGCTTCTAACAAAGGTTACGGCGCGGCTAAACATACGGAAGCATTGAAAAAAACGGGAGCTTGTCCGCTGCATAGAAAGACTTTTATCAAAAATTTTGTAAAGGATGAATAACAGACAGTCGGGTATCGAGGGAGAAAACGCCGCCGTCGAGTATCTGCAAAATCAAGGCTATAAGATTCTGCGTAGAAATTTTTCCGTCAAAGTAGGCGAGATAGACATCATCGCTCTCGACGGAAATACATTGGTATTTGTCGAAGTCAAATCGAGAGAAAATCTCAGATTCGGGCATCCAATAGAGAGCATCGGATACAAAAAAGTGAGAAGCATAATCAAGACGGCGCAGTGTTATATGATTGCAGAGAAAAAGCAAAACAGCAGTTGCAGATTCGACGTAATCGAGGTATTAAGAGGTCAAATAAATCATGTCAAGAATGCTTTCGACGCGTCGTATTGACGTAAATTGCAAAGTTGCGAGTTGATAAAAATCATAATAAAAATAATACAAAACTTGAAATTTGCGCTGAAAAACGCTTGCAATATATGTTTTTTAATGCTAAAATACTTAGGCAATGACTTCGGATATTCCTCTGTCGGATATATACCCAGACCGTCAAGAATATTTCGTTTTATATTTGGAGGTAAGTCAATGAACATAGTTGATATCGTAGAAAAAGAAGGTATGCGTACCGACCTTCCCAAACTTTCGATCGGCGATACCGTAAGAGTTAACGTTAAGATCAAGGAAGGAGAAAAGGAGAGAATTCAGGCTTTCGAGGGCGTAATAATCGCATTCAAAAACGGCAGCATAAGAGAGACATTCACTGTAAGAAGAGTATCTTTCGGTATAGGTGTGGAGAGGACGTTCCCCCTTCATTCGCCCAAGATTGACAGCATTAAGATCGTTCGTCACGGTCGCGTAAGAAGAGCTAAGCTCTATTATCTGAGAAATAAATTCGGCAAAGCCGCAAGACTCAGAGAAATCGTTAGATAAAATTCAGCGTATCCGACAGGATACGCTTTTTTTATGATAAGGCGTACGTTTGCGCCAATATCTTAATTGTATTTATACGTTGCGCGGCAGCATTATTTTATGTTTAATGAGTTGAGTTGAGACGGATGAATGCCGTCGCGGCTATATTTATATAAATATTTATAAAGATTTTAATTAAATTTTTTATTAAGTACTTGTCAAAACGTCAATAATCATTTATTATGAATATAAAAGAATATCTTTTGAGGGGATAACGATGAAAAAAAAGTTGATTGTAGTTTTGTTGATTGCGCTTGTCGCGTTGATCGCGTTGGCAGGATGCAACCCTAACAAAGCCGATTACGATACCGAGATTATCAAAAACGGCGACTTTGAAAGTTTCAATGCTCAGCAGTCGGAAGAAAACAAGTCGCAGGCGGATAATTGGTTTATCAAAAAAGGCACGACGGAGAACTGGGGCAGAAACGAAAGTAACTCCAGCGAATACGATGCCAAACTCGGCAGACGTTATTTGTATCTGCACAATACGTCGTCGGGATACAACTATATTTACCAAAAAGTACGTTTGGAAAAGAATGCGACTTACAAACTTACCGTTTATATCAACGCGGAGACGCTGTCGGGTAGCGCGGGAGTATTTTTCGAAGGCGCGGTCGATACTGTCGGAGTAGTGATCGACGAGAAGACCGAGGGATGGCAGGAAATAAGCGAATATTTCACGTCCACGGTCAGCGGAGAAGTGACTCTTGTCGCGGCCGTAGGTCGAGAAACCTCAAACGCTACCGGCAAAGTTTTGTTTGACAACATTTCCCTTCAAAAAATCGACGGCGTAGGCGACGACGTTACTCTTTCCGTCTTGAAGATGAAAGAGGGATATACGATGTCCGACGGCGGATCGATAACGTTCGTTATTTTGTTTACGCTTATCTCGGCGGGAATTTGCGCCGGTATGTTCTTCCTTATCAAAGGTATTCTCAAAAACAAAGAGGGAATTCATTCCAACGACGGTACGAAAAAAGGAGATAAATTCCTCAACGCAATGACGGGACGCACCGCGTCGTTTATATACGTTTTGCTTGGGGCGTTTATTTTGAGATTTATCATAGTTTTGGCAACAGCTGAGGGCAACGATATCATAATGAATTGGATTTCGCTGTCTAAGGACGTAGCGTCCAAAGGCATAATTTCTTACTATACGGGAGCGACCAACGAACCTCAAGGGATTGTGTGGATTTACGGACTGTTGGGATTTATCGGCAAGTGGCTCAATCTTGAAAACGTCGGATATTCGATACTCGTAAGAATGCCTATGGTGGTCGCCGATCTATCCGTGTGCTATATGATTTACGGCTGCGCCGCTAAATATCAGAATGAAAGAACTGCTATCGTATACGGATTTATTTATGCGATTCTTCCGGTGTTCTTTGTGCTTGGAAGTCTTTACGGAAGCACGCAGAGCATTGCCATAGCGTTCCTCGTTGCGATGTCGGTGTCAATGCTGGGCAAAAAATACGTATCCACGGGAATATATTATACGTTGGCGTTGATGTTCAGCAATTATGCTTTGATACTGTTGCCTGTAATATTGCTTTATCAAATCTACGGACTTGTGACAGACAAGTCATCCATAGCTAAGACGGTAGTTACAATGGCGCTGTGTCTTGTAGTATTCTATCTAATGTCTTTGCCGCTGTGTTGGAGCGAAGTTGCAAAGGGCAACGTGCTTATGGTATTCAGAAAGATGTACGCCTTCTTCGACGTCAATTATCCCACGCTTTCCGACAATACGTTCAATTTGTACGGAATATTTGCGGCAGGCGGCAAATTGAGATCGTCCAACATAATACTCAATATAGGCAACTGGCTGTTTGTCGCGGGTATGAGCGCATACGCTATATATCACTATATCAGGACTGCCAACAGATTGGATTTGATATTGCTGTCGGGCATAATGCTCGTCGCATATTCGGCGCTAGGCGCGCAGGGCGCTTTGGACATTATGCCGATAGGATTAGCGCTGTTGCTGCTCTATATCATAATCACGCCGGATATTCGACTCTATATAGGAACGTCCGCGTTGTCGGCTTTGTCGTTCCTCAATATTGCGCAGTTGCTTTCGCAAAGCGGATTTATCAGCGGCGTTGACAATGCAGGCACGCTCGATTTTGAAGGTAAGAACGCATTTATGATAATATTCAGCATTTTGACGGTTGCGGCAGTATTCTATATGCTGTACGTTACTTGCGACATCACGATAAATTCTTACGTCAAACCTATTGCAAAAGATAAAGATATCCAACAAATCGACAGCGCCGAAGCCTGAACTATCGGCGCGCACACTAAAGATAAACTGTCGGGGGAAATATGCTGGCAAAGACAAAAAGTTATGCGCTTAACGGCGTAGACGGTTATGAGGTGGCGATTGAGGTGGATCTCAATGCCGGATTGCCCTCGTACGACACCGTCGGACTTGCGGATACTGCAATTAAAGAATCCAAAGAGCGAGTTCGATCGGCAATCAAAAACAGTCTTTACACTTATCCGATACGCAAGATAACTATCAATCTTGCGCCTGCGGATACGAAGAAAGAAGGTTCTCATTTCGACTTGGCTATCGCATTGGGTATATTGATAGCCAACGAAGAGATCGAGAGCGCGGTTTATAAGGATTTTATCATTCTCGGCGAATTGTCTTTGGACGGTTCGTTGAACCACATAAGGGGCGTAATGCCGCTGATTATTTCCGCAATGCAGAACGGACATAAAAAGTTTATTATACCGTCTGCCAATGCAAAAGAGGCCAGCTATATCTCGGGGATTGAAGTATACGCTTTCGGCAAACTTGCCGAGGCAGTAAAATTCCTGACGGGTGAGAGCTGTCCGGAGCCGTTGAAGACCAGCGAATTCGTCAGCGTGCGCAGTAGCAATAAATACAACGTGGATTTCAGCGAAGTCAAAGGGCAGTTCGTGGCAAAGAGAGCGTTGGAGATTGCAGTTGCAGGTGGGCATAACGTGCTGATGATAGGACCTCCCGGCGCGGGCAAAACCATGATGGCAAAATGCGTGCCCACTATTATGCCCGATATGACTTTTGAAGAGGCTATCGAGGTCACGAAGATACATTCCGTAGCGGGGATATTGGACAGCAGCGTGGGAATAGTTGTCAACAGACCGTTTAGAACGCCGCATCATACCGCCACGATACCTGCGCTTATGGGCGGCGGCGCAAATGCAAAGCCTGGAGAGATAAGCCTTGCTCACAACGGCGTGCTTTTTCTCGACGAGATGCCCGAATATCAAAGACGTACGTTGGAGACTTTGAGACAGCCGCTTGAAGACGGAGTAGCCGTGGTATCGAGATCCAAGCATACTTTGGAATATCCCGCCAGATTTATGCTGGTGGCTAGCATGAATCCTTGCCCGTGCGGCAATTTGGGATCGACGACGCAGGAATGTAAGTGTTCTCCGTCGGAAATACACAGATACATATCCAAGCTGTCGGGACCTCTGCTCGACAGAATAGATTTGCAGATAGAGGTGGACGGCATATCTTTCGACGAGTTTAGAAGCGTGCAGCTCAACGAGAGTAGCTCCGCGGTTAAAGAAAGAGTGGAGAAAGCCAGAGGAGTGCAGAGAGAAAGATACAAAGGGTCGGCTACAAAGACCAACGACGAGATGTCCAATGCTCAGGTTCGCGAATATTGCAGACTCGACGCAGAGGGAGAAAAGTTGCTCAAAACCGCGTTTACGAGACTCAATCTTACCGCGAGAGCAGGCAACAGGGTGCTTAAAGTTGCGCGTACGATAGCCGATCTCGACGGCAGCGTCAATATATTGCCGACGCATATCGCAGAGGCGATTCAATATAGGTCGCTCGACAGAAAATATTGGGATTGAATATGAACTACGACAACAACGTAAAGGCTTTGATAATGCTGTCCCTGACAGAGGGATACGGCGCTAGGCGCAAACGCTATGACAGCGTAGATAGGGCGTGCGAACTGTATGACGATTATTCCGTAGCGGACGCAATGATCGGGAAAATGGAGAACGCCGGCGTAAAAGTCGTGACGATTCTCGACGACGCTTATCCGCAAAAGCTTAGAGATATCTACGATCCTCCGTTTACTCTGTATTATAAGGGGGACGTAGGGCTGTTGAACGAAAGCGATTCCGTCGCGGTCGTTGGGACGCGAAAAGTCAGCGCTTACGGCAAGAATATAATGAGCAATTTTGTGCCTGTATTTGTTAAAGCCGGACTGACCGTTATCAGCGGTCTTGCGCGCGGAGTAGACAGCATAGGTCACAGGATATGTCTTGAAAACGGCGGTAAAACCGTAGCCGTGGTGGCAAACGGGATAGACCAGTGTTATCCTCCGGAAAACAGCGAATTGCAGAATAAAATATCCGAGCAAGGACTGCTGATAAGCGAATATCCTTTGGGAGTAAAGCCGCTGCAATATCATTTTCCCGAACGCAACAGAATTATCAGCGCGTTGTCGAGAGGAGTGTTTATTCCCGAGGCGGGAGATAGGAGCGGTTCGCTCATCACAGCCGATTGCGCGATTGAACAAGGCAGGGATCTGTTCGTTGTTCCGGGAAGTATATTTTCCGCGCAGAGCGTAGGTTGCAACAAAAAAATCAGAGATTTGCAGGCGACCATCACTCTGAGTCCGCAAGACGTGCTTGACGAAATGGGATTGAGTTGTTCAAAGCCGCATAAGCGCGCATTGCAGTTGGATTTTAATCAACAGAGCGTGATGAACGCGCTCGGCGGAGAAAGCGTTCATATATCTGAGTTGATGGTCAGGAGCGGAATGAATACGGCGCAGCTGTCAAGCGTGCTGACTCAACTTGAAATAATCGGATTGATAAGAAAGAGGCAGGGCAATTATTACGAAGCGGTGCCTGAGCTATAAGAAGGAGTATAGATGAAGTTAATAATAGTGGAGTCGCCTCACAAGGCAAAGACAATTTCCAAATATCTGGGCAGCGGTTACAGAGTAGTCGCATCCAAAGGACACGTCAGCGATTTGCCGCAGAAGACTTTGGGAATCGACGTCAAAAACAATTTCAAGCCTCAGTACGTCATATCTCCGGACAAGCAGTCCACGATTGATATGATCAAGAAAGATATCGCCAATTGCGATACCGTGTATCTTGCAGCCGACCCCGACCGCGAGGGAGAGGCAATTTCTTGGCATTTGGCAAACGTATGCGATATCAAAGATAAGAACGTAAGAATAGTTTTTAACGAAATATCCAAAAAAGCTGTGCAGAAAGCATTGGAAAATCCGCGAGAGATAAACATGGGACTTGTCGACGCGCAACAGGCAAGAAGAGTGCTAGACAGACTCATGGGATATGAATTGTCGCCGATAATTTCTCATCAGATCAAAAGCGGTCTGTCTGCGGGAAGAGTACAGTCAGTCGCTCTTAAAATGGTCGTCGACAGAGAACGCGAGATAAGACAGTTCAAACCGCAGGAATATTGGACGATCACGGCGCACCTTGTCAAAGACAAAAAGACGGCTTCGTTCAAATGCGAATTCGGCGATATAGACGGCAAAAAGTTCAAAGTAGAAAACAAAGAGACCGCCGACAGCGTGATCGAGGGAAGCAAGAAGGGCAAATGGCTTGTGGACAGCGTCAAGAGAGCGCAGTCGTTCTCTAAGCCCGCTCCGCCGTTTACGACTTCGACTATGCAGCAGGACGCTATATCAAAATTGGGATTCAGCGCTTCTATGGTTACACAGATTGCGCAGAGACTTTACGAAGGAGTAGAAGTGCCCGGTGAAGGTCAGATTGCGCTCGTCACGTATATTCGTTCGGACAGCGTCCGAGTGTCCGAGGATGCGCAGAGAGAGGCTCTATCGTTTATCGGAGAGCATTACGGCAAAGAGTTTTGTCCCAAGAAGCCCAACGTATATGCGACGGGTTCCGGCGCGCAGGACGCTCATGAAGCTATTAGACCTATAACGCTGTCGC
Source organism: uncultured Clostridia bacterium (assembly GCA_947246685.1). GTDB lineage: Bacteria > Bacillota > Clostridia > Christensenellales > UBA3700 > RACS-045. Next base: position 285,967 of record CAMXSN010000002.1, read on the forward strand.
GCACACCCGAGTCGCTTAAGGACAAATTGTCAAAGAACGATTATAAGCTGTATAAATTGATTTACGACAGATTCGTTGCCAGCCAGATGTCTAATGCGGTATACGATACGCTCACCGTTCACATAGTATCGCAGAGCGATAAAAAATACGGATATACGCTTAAAGGCAAAGTATGTACTTTCAAGGGATTCACGCAGGCGTATCAGAGCGCTCCGGATAAGGAAGAGAGCGGAAAGGAACTGCCAAATATCGAAGAAGGAGAAGAGTTTTCGCTTAAAGAAATCGGCGGCGAACAGAAGTTTACCAAGCCGCCGCAAAGATATACCGACGGTTCGTTCATTAAGGCTATGGAAGAAAACGGCATAGGCAGACCGTCTACGTTCGAAAAGACTATTACAGTGTTGTATAAGCGCACATATATCGAGAAAGAAGGCAAGTATATGCAACCTACAGAACTCGGAGAATTGGTATGCGACCAGCTTGTCAAGAATTTTCCCGACATTATGAATACCAAGTTCACTGCGACTATGGAGACAAATCTCGACAAGATAGAAGAAGGTAATATTCAGTGGTATGACGTCATCGCAGATTTTTACGGCGATTTCCACAATAAGATTCTCGCTGTCAAATATCAGGGTAGCAAGGTCAAACCAAAAGAGGAAGTCACGGACGTCATATGCGAAAAGTGCGGCGCGAATATGGTTGTCAGAGATTCGCGTTACGGCAAGTTCCTAGCTTGTCCTAATTTCCCCAAATGCAGAAATACCAAGCCGTACGGAGACGCGGTTGCAAAGTGTCCTCAGTGCGGCGGCGATATATTCAAAAAAGTATCGAAAAAGGGGGCGGAATATTATTCTTGCAAGAATTATCCCGATTGCAAGTTCATATCGTGGGATATACCCGCGCCGTATTTCTGCCCCGATTGCAAGAGTACTATGAAGATAGTCAAATCCAAAGGCGGCACAAAATACGTGTGCACCAATAAAGAATGCAAGCATTCGGAGGTCGTGGCGGATCAAGAATGAGAGTCAGAGTTATAGGCGGAGGACTTGCCGGATGCGAGTGCGCGTATCAGCTGTTGAAGAGAGGATACGAAGTGGATTTGTACGAGATGCGCGGCAGAGTTTCCACGCCGTGCCATTCTACGGACAAACTTGCCGAGCTGGTCTGCTCCAACTCTCTCAAAGCCAACGGCCTGGATACGGCGTCCGGTCTTCTCAAATACGAACTGGCGCGATTGGATAGTTTGCTGTTGAAATGCGCTTATTTATGCGAAGTACCCGCAGGCGGCGCGCTTGCAGTGGACAGAGTAAAGTTCAGCGACGCTGTCGAAAAAGAATTGTCTAAGTTTCCGCAATTCAATCTCATAAGAGAAGAATCGAAAGAAATCGACGCGGATATACCAACGGTAATTGCCACCGGACCGCTTACGTCCGATGCTATGTCGGATCATATATCCAAACTTATAGGCGGAAAATATCTCAGTTTTTTCGATGCGGTAGCTCCGATAGTGGACGCGCAGAGTATCGATTACGGCAAAGCGTTTTTTGCCGGAAGATACGGCAAAGGCGGAGAAGACTATCTCAACTGCGCTATGGATAAGTGTGAGTACGGGGCGTTTTACGAAGAATTGATAAATGCCGAACGCGCGTCGCTCAAAGAATTCGAGTTCAACGTATTCGAGGGCTGCATGCCTATCGAGGTCATGGCGGCAAGGGGCGTAGATACTATGCGATACGGTCCGCTCAGACCAGTAGGTATTCGCAATCCGCACAAGAGCGAAAGACCTTACGCTGTCGTTCAGTTGAGAAAGGAAAATGCAGAAGGAAGCGCTTACAACCTCGTAGGATTTCAGACAAATCTCAAATTCGGCGAGCAGAAAAGAGTGTTTTCCATGATTCCGGGATTGGAGAAAGCAGAATTTCTCAGATACGGAGTAATGCACAGAAATACGTTTATCAACGCGCCCGAGGTGTTGGACGCGAGTTGGGCGTTGAGAAGCAACGGACGTATATTTTTCGCAGGTCAGATGACGGGCGTCGAGGGATATACGGAGAGCATAGCAAGCGGTCTCGTCGCAGGTGTAAATCTTGCGAGAAGACTACAAAATCTGTCTGATATCATAATGCCGTCAACGACGGTGATAGGACAGCTTCAAAGGCATATATCCACACCGGCGGACAACTATCAGCCTATGAACGCCAATTTCGGAATACTGCCCGTTTTGACCAATCCCCCGAGGGATAAAAAAGCGAGGAAGTTCAAGTATTCGACGAGGGCAATAGGCGATACGGAAGGATATCTGGCAAAGATAAAGGAGATATAAAATTATGGAAATGATGGGTACAACTATCTGCGCGGTAAAAAGAGACGGCAAAATCGCTATAGCCGGAGACGGTCAGATAACTATGGGACAGAGCGTCATACTCAAAGGCACGGCAAAAAAAGTCAAGAGAATCTATGACGACAAAGTCGTTATCGGATTTGCTGGCAGCGTGTCGGACGCGATTTCGCTGAGCGAAAAATTCGAAAAAATGTTGCAGAAATACAGCGGCAATCTTATGAGAAGCGCGGTTGAACTTGCCGAACTGTGGCGCGACGACAAACTGCCGAGAAAGCTTGAAGCGATGATGCTCGTCGCTGACAAGGAGAACCTGCTTATCGTGTCGGGAAGCGGAGAAGTAATAGACCCCGACGGCGACGCTTGCGCAATAGGTTCCGGCGGCAATTATGCATTGGCGGCTGCTAGAGCTATGGTTAAAGAAACAAAACTTTCCGCGAAGGATATCGCGTATAAAGCGCTTGTGATAGCCAGCGAACTTTGCGTGTTTACCAACAGCAACATCATAGTGGAGGAGGTGTAATATGAACGAATTTACTCCCAAACAAATTGTGCAGGAACTCGACAGATATATCATCGGACAGCGCGCCGCAAAGAAAGCGGTTGCCGTCGCGTTGAGAAACAGATACAGAAGGAGCAAACTTCCCGCATATCTCAAAGAGGAGATCTCCCCCAAAAACATTATTATGCAGGGACCTACGGGCGTGGGTAAGACGGAAATAGCAAGACGTCTTGCCAAGTTGGTCAAGGCTCCGTTTATCAAGGTTGAAGCGACAAAATTTACGGAAGTAGGCTACGTCGGAAGAGACGTGGAATCTATGGTCAGAGACCTTGTCGAAGCGTCTATAAGAATGGTGCAGGAAGAGAAATTTAAGGAAGTGGAACTAAGGGCGAGAGAAAACGCCGAAGAGAAACTTGTGCCTGCTATCACCAAGAAGAGAAAAGAGGCTTATCCCGATATGTCCGACGGACAGATGAGAGGATATATATTGCAAGAGCTAAGAGAAGGCAAAGTCGACGATCTCGTAATAGAGATAGCTCTGCCTATCAAGCCCAAACAGCAGACAATCGGCAACGGCAATATGGAAATCAATATCAATGAAATTTTCGGCAGCGTAATGGGCGGCGGCAATAAGGTCAAGCAAAAGACTATGACCGTCAAGGAAGCAATGAACGCTCTTATCGAACTTGAGGAAGAGAAGCTTATCGATCCCGACAACGTCAATGCCGAAGCAATCTCCCGCGCCGAAAACGAGGGAATCATATTTATCGACGAAATCGACAAAATCGCTAGCAAGTCCAACGGAGCCGGCGGACACGACGTGTCGAGAGAGGGCGTGCAGAGAGATATACTTCCGATAGTAGAAGGGTGCACCGTCAACACTAAGTACGGTCAGATAAAGACGGATCATATACTTTTTATCGCCGCGGGCGCGTTCCATATCGCAAGCGTATCGGATCTGATACCCGAATTGCAGGGACGTTTTCCGATAAGCGTAAGACTTGACAGCCTCACACAGGATGATTTCGAGGAGATATTGACCAAGCCCGACAACGCGATTTTGATGCAATATACCGCACTGTTGGAAGTAGATAAAGTCAATCTCAAATTTACCGCCGACGCGATAAAACAGATAGCCGTGATTTGCGCAGTCGAGAACGAGAACAAAGAAGATATCGGCGCAAGACGGTTGCACACTATGATGGAAAGTCTGCTCGAAGATATATCTTTTGAAGCGGGCAACACGGACGAAGTTATCGACGTGACGATTGATAGGAAGTTTGTGGACAGACACTTCGAAAACGTTATCAAGAAAATGAATCTCAACAAATATATACTTTAATCGGAGAATCGGAAATGATAAACATACCAAAAGGTACTAAAGACGTCTTGCCTCAGGAAAGTTATAAATGGCATTATATCGAGGAGACGGTAAGGACTGTCGCCAAAGATTTTAGCGTCAACGAGATACGTACGCCAACGTTTGAGCATACCGAGCTTTTTTTGAGAGGCGTAGGAGATACCACAGATATAGTCAATAAGGAGATGTATACGTTTGAAGATAAGGGCGGTCGCAGTATCACGCTGAAACCCGAAGGAACCGCGGGAGTAGCGCGCGCTTTTATCGAGAATTCGCTGTACGGAGCGGCGCAACCGACGAAAATGTACTATATCACTCCGGTATTCAGATATGAAAAGCCGCAGGCAGGAAGATTGAGAGAACACCATCAGTTCGGCATCGAGTATTACGGCGCGGAGTCTGCGAGCGCGGACGTTGAAGTTATATTGCTCGCAAAGACTATTTTCGACAGGTTGGGCGTGGGAAAACTAAAGCTCAATATCAATTCTATAGGCTGTCCCGAATGCCGTAAGAAATACAATACGGCGTTGAGAGAATATCTCGGAACAAAACTCGACGTAATGTGCGAGACTTGCCGCGAAAGGTTCGACAAGAATCCTTTGCGTATCCTCGACTGCAAGGAAGAAAAATGCAAGGCGGTTACCGACGGCGCTCCAAGCGTAATTGATTATCTTTGCGACGATTGCTCGGCGCATCACGAGCACGTTTGCGCGCAGCTTACGGCATGCGGAGTAGATTTCGTAATCAATCCGAGAATAGTCAGAGGTTTGGATTATTATACGCGCACGGTATTTGAATTCGTATCCGAGAATATAGGCGCTCAGGGCACGGTATGCGGCGGAGGAAGATACAACGGACTTGTAGAACAGGTGGGCGGAAAGCCTTGCCCCGCAGTAGGTTTCGGCATGGGAATAGAAAGGCTGATAATGGTCTTGGAGAGCCTAGAACTCAACGTCGGCAAGCCTTATACGCCCGACGTATATATCGCGCCGCTATGCGATAAGGCGAGAGAGATCACGCCGTCGATCGCATTGAAATTAAGAGCGGCTGGCATAGTGACGGACTATGATATTATGGACAGAGGATTCAAGCCTCAGCTCAAATACGCCAACAAAATCAACGCCAAATATTTAGTAATTATTGGCGACGACGAAATTGCATGCGGCAAAGCTACGGTCAAGGATATGGAGAGCGGTCAACAGCGCTCAGCCGACATAGGCGCGCTGGCGGATCATATCCAACAATTGCAATCAAAATAACGGAATATAAACGATCAGGAAAAGGAAGAGACAGTTATGGTAGATTTTCTTAACGGCGCAAAGCGTACAATGAAATGCGGACAGCTAAGGGGCGGCGATATTGACAGAACCGTCACGGTAATGGGATTTGTGGCAAAATACCGCAATCTCGGCAATTTGCTTTTTATCGATTTGAGAGATATAAGCGGCGTTGTGCAGGTTGCTTTCGACGATCAGGTTGACAAGGCGGTGTTTGACAAAGCCGCAACGATTCGCAACGAATACGTGATTGCCGTAACTGGCAAAGTGAGAAGCCGCGGCAGCAATATCAATAAAAACATGCCCACCGGAGAGGTTGAGATACTTGCGAGCGATCTCAAGATACTGTCCGAAGCGGAAGTTACGCCGTTTGTCATAACAGAGGATATGAAGGTCGGCGAACAGCTGAGACTGAAATACAGATATCTCGATTTGCGCCGCGCTTATCTTCAATCAAAACTAGTTATGAGAGACAAGATAACCAGAGTTGCGCGCAATTATCTTGCCGAGAACGATTTTTTGGAAATCGACACACCGTTTTTGGGCAAGTCTACGCCCGAAGGCGCAAGAGATTATCTCGTGCCTTCAAGAGTGCACAACGGAGAATTCTACGCGTTGCCGCAGTCTCCGCAGCTGTATAAGCAGTTACTCATGATTGCCGGTATGGACAGATATTATCAGGTGGCGAGATGTTTCCGCGACGAGGATTTGAGAGCCAACCGTCAACCGGAATTTTCTCAGATAGACATGGAGATGAGCTACGTAGAGGACAATGAGCAGGTTATGGAGATAGCGGAAGGACTCATCAAAAGAGTTTTCAAAGAATGTCTCGATATTGATTTGCCCGAAAAATTCAGACGTATCCCGTACAGCGAAGCTATGGACAGATGGGGCAGCGACAAACCTGATACCCGTTTTGATATGCAACTCAAAGATTTATCGGATATCGTCAAAGACTGTTCTTTCTCCGTATTCAGCGGCGCCGTAGCAGGCGGCGGAAGCGTAAGGGCCATCAATGCCAAAGGTCTGTGCGGAAGAATGACGAGAAAGGAAGTCGACGCTTGCGGAGAATTTGTCAAGAGTTACGGAGCTAAGGGGCTTGCCTATGCAATGTTGAGAGAGGACGGCAGCATAACGTCGTCTGTACTCAAATTTCTCAGCGAAGAAGAGCAGCAAGCTATATTCGAGAGAACTGAAGCGCAAAAGGGAGACATAATATTTTTTGTCGCTGATAAAAACAAAGTGGTATTCGATTCTTTGGGAGCGCTGAGATGTCATCTCGCTGACAAATACGAACTTTATGACAAAAGCAAATTCGATTTTCTGTGGGTAGTGGATTTTCCGTTGCTCGAGTATGACGAAGAGGAAAAGAGATACGTTGCCGTGCATCATCCCTTTACGAGCGCGCTTGTCGAGGATATTCCCTTGCTCGACAGCGATCCGCTGAAAGTGAGGAGCAACGCCTACGATATGGTCATCAACGGTCAGGAAGCAGGCGGCGGCAGCATACGTATTCACGACTGGCATATGCAGGAAAAGATATTCGGTCTGCTTGGATTCTCGCAGAAAGATATCGAGGAGCGTTTCGGCTTTTTTGTCGACGCGTTCAAATACGGCGCGCCTCCGCACGGCGGACTTGCTTTCGGTCTAGACAGACTGACTATGCTTGTCACGGGCACGGACAATATCAAAGACGTAATTGCTTTTCCGAAAGTGCAGAATGCCTCTTGTCTCATGACGGGAGCGCCCGCGCCGGTTGAACACAAACAGTTGAGAGAACTTGCGCTCAACATCGACAAAAAGGACGAAAACTGATGTTCTCACGCACGGAAAAACTTATCGGCGCCGACGGAATGCAAAAGCTGTTTTCAGCGAGGGTGCTCATCGTCGGTGTGGGCGGAGTAGGCGGTTATGCCGTCGAAACTCTCGCAAGAGCCGGTATAGGAGCGTTGGGGATTATGGACGGCGACGTTGTCGACGCGACCAATAAGAACCGTCAAATTATCGCCACGGACGAAACGGTCGGTATGCCTAAGGTAGATGCGTTTGAGAGAAGAATACTCTCGATCAATCCGCATTGCTCTGTAATGAAATTCAACGAGCGATTTTCGGCGAAAAACTGCAAAGCGCTGGATATGAATTGGGATTACGTCATAGACGCGATTGATTCTTTTGAAGACAAAGTGGATTTGATTTGTCTTGCCAAGGAAAAAGAGTTGCGAATAGTCAGCGCGATGGGCGCGGGCAACAGAGTGACTCCGTGCGATTTTGAGATAAGCGACATATACAAGACCAGCTACGATCCTTTGGCAAAGAAACTTCGCAGGGCGCTAAAAGACAGGTCTGTTAAGAGCCTTGAAGTCTGTTATACCAAATCGCCTGCCGAAGCGGTCGCAGACGGAGTTGGCAGTGTCAGCTATATTCCGCCGCTGTGCGGTATAAAATTAGGCGGACACGTTGTGAGCAGTCTGTTGGGACGCTGAATAATATTGCAAACAAAATTGTTGATTAATAAGCAATATATATGATAATATAAAATAGTAAAAATTGAGTTTAGGAGACTACTTATGATAGATTTTAAGGTAATCAAAGAAACTGACGAAGAAGTATGCGCAGCGCTTGAATTGGAACTTGCGCGTCAGCAGGGCAACATCGAGCTTATCGCAAGCGAAAACATTGTCACTCCTGCCGTAATGGCGGCAGCCGGTTCGCACCTGACCAACAAATATGCCGAAGGTTATTCTGCCAAGAGATACTACGGCGGTTGCGAATACGTCGACATAGTTGAAAATCTTGCCGTAGAGAGAGCTTGCAAACTATTCGGAGCTAAATTCGCCAACGTACAGGCGCACAGCGGCGCCAATGCAAATTTGGCGGCGTTTGTCGCTCTTCTTCAACCGGGCGACACAGTGTTGAGTATGAGTCTTGCTCACGGCGGACACCTTTCGCACGGCAGTCCCGTCAATATTTCGGGTAAATATTTCAATATCGTGCCTTACGAAGTAGACAGAGAAACCAGCACGATAAATTATGACAAAGTCGCTCAGCTCGCCAAAGAGTGCAAGCCAAAATTGATACTTGCGGGCGCAAGCGCATATCCCAGAGCGCTTGATTTCAAAAAATTTAGAGAGATCGCTGACAGCGTTGGCGCTTACCTCATGGTGGACATGGCTCATATTGCAGGACTTGTCGCGGCTGGTTGCCACGCAAATCCCGTACCTTATGCCGACGTCGTGACCACGACGACTCACAAGACGCTGAGAGGACCAAGAGGCGGACTTATCCTGACCAACGACGAAGAAATAGCTCTCAAAATCAACAAGGCTATTTTCCCGGGCACACAGGGCGGACCGCTCATGCATATCATCGCCGCAAAGGCGGTTGCACTCAAAGAAGCAATGAGCGAAGAATTCAAAGAATATCAGAGACAAATCGTCAAGAACGCGCAAGTGCTTGCCAAAGCATTGCTCGACAAGGGTATCGATCTCGTATCGGGCGGCACGGACAATCATCTCATGCTGATAGATCTTACTTCCAAAAATATGACGGGTAAGGAACTCGAGGCTTTGCTTGACAAAGCGCATATCACGGCTAATAAAAATGCAATTCCATTTGACACGCAAAAGCCTTTTGTCACTTCGGGCGTAAGAATAGGCACTCCTGCGGTTACGTCGAGAGGAATGAAGGAGCAGGATATGCTCGTAATAGCCGATTGTATCGCAGATCTTGTTGACAACAGAGAAGCGGCTATAGAGCGTTGCTCGGCAAAAGTCAAAGCTCTTTGCGATAAATATCCTATATACGCCAACGATATAATAAGATAATTTGATTAGAAATATAAATGTTGTGGAAAACGACTGCGGACAGGTCAATTCTGTCCGCAGTCGTCATTTATAGTAATTTACGCAAATAATAAGTGGAGTTTGTAGAAAAATGGGACAAGTTGTTTATTAATACTGTTATATTTAATGGAAGATAACAAAGGATTGTGTTAATGATAGTAATAAGAAAGTTGAAATCTACTTTAACAATTATATATTAAAATATCCGGAGGTGCATTATGAAGAGGACGATGGTAGTTATAATCGCAATTATATTGTTAGTTGCTATGGGTTGCTTATTATGTTCTTGCAATTATATCGGGGCAACTACATATGTGGACAGCAGAATTCATGACGTTGATTTTGTTAGCTCTGCAATGGAAGATACGGGATTTAAGCTGACGTCTCTTAATAAAAGCAATGCAGGCTTTGAGATGTGTGGGTATTCAAAATTTTATAAAAGTCAGTTAACAGGAATTGAATATGTAGGCGCAGAAGATACTGAAATTGACGTGGATTACAATGTAGTTTATAGCAATTCTACAAACTTAGTTAATCTTTCTGCCGCTGCGGATGAAATAGATTATGCCGAGAGCATTGAATTTAGCCCTGATATGAGCGTAGAGGGAAAATATGACGGTACAATATTTATTAACGGACAAGAGTTTAATATCTTTGATATTGATGCAGAAGATGAAGAATCTATGGATGATTGCGCTGTCATTACTGGCATTGTGGTCGGTGGCATTGCTTTATGGAAAATTTTAGCGGGCGTTGCTATAGTAAGTGTTGCAGTGTCAATGGCTGTATACCCAGAATTCTATGTTAAAGGATTGGAAAAGGTAGCGGAAGGAATGGAAACTGTTGGTAAGGCTATTATATGCGGTATGACATTTATATTAACCAAAGCAACTGCAGACGCAATAGCTAAAATAAAAACTAATACTGATTCCAAAAAATATGATAAATACTATCCAACGATATTGGTCAATCAGCATAATAAAAAAGATTATCCGCGTGCGGAAATAGGGGCAACTTTAATTTCAAAATATCCTGTTAAAAGGGCACAGGCGATTAAAAATTTTAAAGCCGGAATACATGACTATACTACATATGCATCTGATGCCAGATCAGTTATATCAAGTGTTTGGTGGTTTGATAAGGTATATCATGAATCAGCTCATGGAATAGGAATGTTTGCACATTATCATTCAAATAAGGGCTATGTTAATGGATATCATATGCATAGTTTTTATGGTAGCGTTTTATGAAAAGAAATAAAGATATGAAAAAAAGTGATTACTTTGTTCTCACTAAGTCGAATTTATCGTCGGAACAACTTGCTGCCGCAAAAAAACGCATTATTGAGTTTTTACCGAATTTTAACGAAAATGAGCATATTCGTTTAGCAGAACTTGATAAGTTTTTGATGCTAAAATATAATGCTGAAAAGGTCGATTGGAAAGAAATAGATAAATGTACGAGAACGGGAATAAGAAAATACAATAAATTTTGTAAAACTGTTTTTTGTGTCAGTGAGGGTTTAGTTTCAGATGAGAATTATTCCTCTTCGTATATTATTAAAAGGGAAAACTGTATAAACCCGTCAACCAATAAAGATGATTATTTTTATGATGTATTCATTATTGTTGGTAGTGTAGATGACCATCCTACATCTTATTTTGTAGGAGGTCATTCTGATGGATTAATTGAAGAGATGGAACTGTTGGTAAAGAAAAATCCGTGAGTTCCTTACTCATGTTGGGAGTCAAATTATGAATAAGAATAGATTTCCTAAGATAGTTGTGTTGGTTGCAATTTTTTCTATTCTGTTGTTTTTAGTAGCTTGTACAGATATTAATATAGAAGAGTGTATGCCAAGCGTTTTAGAAATATTTATCTTTGACAAAGAAGGTATTGCGATTAATAAAGGCACAGGCTTTTGTGTAAAAGATGAAAATACAATATTATCAGTTGCCCATTTATTTGAGCAATATAATGAAATAGGAGATTGTATCAAAGGGTATTCTATCAATGGCGAAGAATTTACATTAGCATTAATAGACGTTAATCATGACAAAGATTTAGCTATTTTGGAAATTATAAATAATAAAATGAAGCCGTTGATATTATCAGATTCTCCGTCTAAAAATCTAGATGAAGTATTCATTATTGGTAACACAAGGGGTTATGGTTTGTCCTATAATAAGGGAATCATTTCAATGGCAAAAAAAACATTGAATATTAATGGTTTATCAAAAACGGTTGTTCAAACTAATATAACAATAAATCACGGAGATAGTGGAGCACCGGTAATTAACAAAAATAATCAAATTGTTGGAATGATGTCATTCAAACTTACAGATGGTAATGGACAAAGTGTAGATGGTATTAGTTTTTCTATATTACTAGAGGATATCAAGGCATTTATTAAACAACACTGATATGATTTGTTATAAAAGACGACTGTTTTAGGTAGTTGTCTTTTTTTATACACAAAAAATAGCTGTACGTCAGTTTTAATTTGTAGAAATGAAGTATAAAAATCATTGACAAGCAAATAACATTAGAGTAAAATAATACCTAGTAAATTAGTAGGGGATTGGTGAGCGATGAAACTTTCGTCCAAAGCAAGATACGGACTCAAAGCTATGTGCTATATGGCGGAACGCTACGGCGACGGCGTGGCAAGCCTGCCCGTTATGTCGCAGAGCATAGGCGTGAGCGAAAAATATCTCGAACAGTTGATATCGTCGCTGAGAAAAGCCTCGCTTGTCGAGGCGGTGCGCGGAGCAAACGGGGGGTATTATCTGTCCAAAAGTCCCGAGCAGATCAGCGTGGGCGAGATACTTCGCGTGCTTGAAGACGGGCTTGTCATAATCGACTGTTTGTCGGGCGAGTGCGACAGCAAGTGCGGCTGTTCGTCCAATCCGTGCGAGAGCGACGGCAAATGCAACTGTTCTACGTACAACGTGTGGAACAGACTTTACGAGGCGATTAACTCCTGTCTCGACGGCATGGATCTTGCTAGTTTGATCAATCAAAAAGAGGTGTGATATGCAACAAAGACGCATTTATCTTGACAATTCGGCGACTACTTATACCGACGAAAGGGTGCTGCAAGAAATGCTTCCTTATTTCGGACAAGTCTACGGCAACGCGTCGTCTCAGCATTTTTTCGGAAGAGACGCATTAAAGGCCGTAGATAAGGCGAGAGAGAAAATCGCGGCGGCGATCGGATGCAAGCCGAGCGAAATTTATTTTACGTCGGGCGGCACAGAGAGCGACAACTGGGCTATAAAAGGACTTGCCCATGCGAGAGCCGACAGAGGCAGACATATAATCACCACGTCGATAGAACACCCCGCGGTTATGAAGACGTGCGCGGCGCTTGAGAAAGAGGGATTTGAGGTCACGTATCTTCCCGTAGATAGCGAGGGTATAATCAGTCTCGACGAATTGGAAAAGTCAATCAGAAAAGACACCGTGCTGATAAGCGTGATGATTGCCAACAACGAGATGGGCGCGATACAGCCGTTTAGGCAGATAGGCGAAATTGCCAAAAAGCACTCGGTGATTTTCCATACCGACGCGGTGCAGGCCGTGGGCAACGTGCCGATAGACGTGGTCAAAGACAACATAGACATGCTGTCGATGAGCGCGCACAAATTCTACGGACCTAAGGGCGTAGGCGTGCTGTATAAGAAAAACGGATTGAAGATCGGCAGGTTTATGGACGGTGGAGAGCAGGAAAGAAATATGCGCGCTTCCACGCTCAACACACCCGCTATCGTAGGAATGGGCAAGGCTATAGAAATAGCAGTCGCGGATATGACGGAAAACAACGCTCATATATCCGCGCTCCGAGATTATTTTGTGTCGCAGGTATTGGAGAAGATAGATCATATATATTTCAACGGTCCAAAAGATATGAGCAAGCGTCTGCCGTCCAACGCCAATTTCAGCTTTGAATATATCGAGGGAGAGTCGATACTGATGCTCCTAGATATGGCAGGCATAGCGGTGTCGAGCGGATCGGCGTGTTCGTCGGGCTCGTTGGAACCGTCCTACGTATTGCTGTCGGTGGGCGTCCCGATAGAGGTTGCTCACGGCTCGATAAGATTTTCTTTCGGCAAAAACAACACTGTCGAAGAGGTCGATTACACTGTCAAAGTGCTAGTCGACACGGTCAATAAACTCAGAGAAATTTCGCCGCTTTTCAAGAGCGTAAAAGGAGAAAGTAAGTATGTATAACGATAAAGTCAGAGAAGCTTTTGCAAATCCCAAGAACGTGGGATTTATCGAAGACGCCGACGGCGTGGGAAAAGTCGGCAACGCCGCTTGCGGTGATATAATGGAGATCAGTCTTAAGATCAAAGACGACGTAATTGTCGACGCCAAATTCAGGACGTTTGGATGCGCGGCGGCAATCGCTACGAGTTCGACGGCTACCGAGATGGTCAAAGGCAAGACGTTGGACGAAGCGTTAAATCTCACTAACGCCGAGGTGGTAGAGGAACTCGAAGGTTTGCCTCCGCAGAAAATTCATTGTTCGGTGCTTGCCGAAGAGGCAATCAAAGAAGCCATCAACGATTACAGAAGCAAGCGCGGCAAATGATCGCCTTATAGCAGCCGTCCCAAAAATTGCCACAGGATTAAGCCCAAAAAAACATATATATTTCCCTTATGCGTACACAATATTTGCAGGGAGGTGATTGTATATGATGAAATTCGGTTTAATGCTCGGCTTCGGCGCGGGCGTAATGACCGCCATCGTTGCCGGCGCTAAGCTCAAATCGAGCATGGTTGAAAAAGGCAAGAAAGCGATCAAAGACAAGATTATCAAAGTTCTCGATTAAGAGAAATAATGCAGAACTTTTACCTTACCGCCGCGCGGAATCATCGAATTCCGCGCGGCGCGTATTTTTATCGCGGTTGATGCGGAAAGTTATCTTAATCCATTAGTATTAATACTTCAATAATCATGCTCCGCGGCGCCGTAAATAATTACAAACGATAAAAAACTTGCACAATTTTGCAGGATTGTGTATAATATGAAAAATAAAAAGTTATTGGAGGTTTTATGAAATCTTTAACAAAGCGCGTAGGCGTTTTGACAACGGTGATTGCCATAGCGGTTCTGATGCTTGTCGGGTCTTGCTTGGCGTTCGGATATACCGATATAGCCGATGCCGATACAGACTACGCGTATAAGTATTTTTATAATCATATAAAGATCGATACCATTGCCGAGAGATTCTATAAGGCGTTCGAGAAGCTTGCCGCCGACGGCGAATTGAAAAAGGGCAAACTTCAATACGATCTGCTCGCCAACAAAGTGGCGACCTTGGACGAAGTCAAAGCTTACGTCAACGGGGCGGACAACAATAGATTTGCGAAGTCTTACGGTATGGCGCGCGACGCGTTTTATATGGATCATCCCGATCTGTTCTACGTCGAATTATTTTCCACGTCTATCACTGCGGGCAAGCAGGGCGACGAATACGTAGCTTATCTTGATTCGAGCAGAGCGGTAACGATGTATAAAGGCGCAAGCATCAACAGCGAAGCGTCCGTCAATCAGGCTATAGAGAAATACAACGCCGAAATTGACAAGATTGTCAACGGCGCAAAAGGCTTGACTAGCGTCAAAGAAAAGATAGAATACGTCAATAAATACATATGCGACAATAATAAATACGGCTTTGGCACCGAAGTCAAAGGCGATCGCAACGTAGATACGCCCAAAGCTCAATTTATACACACGTCATACGGAGCATTAGTCAACAAAGAGTCGGTGTGCGAGGGTTATGCAAAGAGTTTTAAGGCGGTCATGGATCGTTTGGGAATTCCTTGTGTGTGCGTTGCGGGCTATGCTTCGGCGTCAAAAGGCAGTGACAATCTTCAACCGCACATGTGGAATTACGTGCAGGTCGAGGATATGTGGTATGCGGTAGACGTCACTTATAATTCGGCGTCTTCGAGCAATCCTTGGATGCTGTTGGGCGGTCAGGAGATGTTTGAAACGCACGTTGAAGACGGTTCGGTATCTTCTTCGGGATACGAATTGCGTTATCCTATGTTGAAACCTTACAATTACGGCATTGACGATGATGACAACGGAATGAGCGTAATAGGTTCTTATACCGATACAAATAATCAGGGCAAGACTTTGACCGTTGCCGTATCTTACGAAGGCAAAGGCGCTCTCAAACTTGAGGAAGAAGGCAAGTATCTCGCATTTAGTTTTGGCGTACGCGACGGCAACAAAGAAACCGTGTGGTCTCCTTGGACGAATGTCATTGCTGTCAACCAAGCGGCAAAAGAAATTACGGGTATTGATCTTTATCCAATATCCGATGTGGAGACAACGATAAGGGGTATCGGCACGGATGTCGAATATATTAAGTTTACGGTGATAAAACGCGCTCCCGACAGCATAGGCGATATGTATACCGGAGATTTTCTTGTAACTTACGATCCTGCCAAACTTACGGACGATGACTTTTTGTGTCAACCGACTACGCCTTATCGCAACGAGGGATACGGATCGTACAGTCCTTCGCCCGGAGCGGCGGGAACGTATCCGTCCAATTCCGGCGATTTGCCCGTAGACAGAACATATAATATAAGAATAGTGTACAACACCACGCTTGAGCTTGACGCGGGATATACCAAAGATCAAGTTAAGTTGGATTACTATACGTCGCGCGGCAACGACACAATAAAAGATCATGCCGTGATAACCGATTTTGCATGGGACGGCGACAAGACTATCACGTTTACGCTGACGCCTAGCAGAATGTATATCCATAATCTCGCAGTATACTATTTTACTCCTGTGGGGCTCGTGGGCGCAAAATCAAAGAAGATTCCCGATCCCGTAAGTTACACGTTTGGCGGAAAGAACGTTGTGTGCAGCAAAATTTTCAATGACGGCAGACTGTATATGAACGTATTCGGAGCGCCTAATTTATTGGACAACTCGGACGTTTCCGTCAAGGATTTTAAGGACGAAAACGGCAAATACTTTGCCGAGAGTCAGCGCAGCCAACTGATGCTTGTGGCAAGTAAGCCGTCTGCGGACAGAGAGCAGGAAATGAACGACGTCCTCGCAAATAAGACGGGAGTTAAGGACGACGAAATCGTAACTTCCGCCACTTATGAGATAAACTTGCAGATTTGCGGCGTCGTGCAGAGAGTGCCCAACGGCAGCTATATGCAGGTGGCGTTTGGATTCCCCGAAGGTTACAGCCCCGACGACGCTGGCACGACCTTCAAAATATATCACTACAAGCACGACAGCGCGGGCAAAATAACGGGCGTTGAAGAAATTCCCGTCATAGTGACGCAATACGGACTTATCGCCAAGGTTGAGAGTTTTAGCCCGTTTATGATAGCTCAGATCAAAAATAGCAGTCCGGCTGTCAGCGAAAGCACGGCTACCAACGTATATGCATATGTCAACGGCGAAGTGGGCGGCAAGGTTACTTCTGCAGGTAAGAGCGGTATCACGCAGGTAAGCGGCGACAGTATCACCTACAATATCACTCCCGACAGAGGATATGCAATAGCATACGTGCGTCTCAACGGCAAAGTCGTCGATGCAGAAAAATATAAGAGCGGCAAACTTACGCTTGCAAAAGCCGATATCCAATCCGGCAATACGCTCGAAGTCAAATTCATGGCGCAAGAATACGCAAATAAATATATCGATCAAGGTTTGTCGATTTCATTTAACGGCGAAGTCACGAATTCTTTCGGAGTAGCAGTTATTGAGCAAGCCGATCCCAAGACCAACGTGGCGGGCATAGCAATCGGATGTTCTGTCGCTGTTGTGGTGGTTGCGGTAGCGGCACTCGTAGTATGGTTTGTCATGAAGAAAAAGAAAGAGCAGAACGCAGTCGTTGCCGTAAGCGCAAAATCGCAGGCTAATAAATCCTCCACGGCGACCAAAGCAACTGCGGCAAAGCAATCCAAACCGAGTTCGACAGTGGTCAAATCCACGACGGGCAACGCTAAGACCTCTTCGTCTGCAAAGACGGCGACCACGGCTAAAGCGACTTCGACTGCAAAGAAAACTACGGCGACGACGGCAGGCAAAACCGCCGCAAGCAAAAATACGACGTCTGCAAGCAAAGCCACGGCAAGCAAGACTACGACGTCTGCAAGCAAAAATACGGCAAGTAAAACTAAAACTACGGCGGCTAAATCGACAACAGCCAAGTCGACGAAAACCGCTGTCAAACCGTCGGCTAAATCGACAGCCGCTAAAGACGTCAAAAAGAAATAATACAAGGTTGCCTTTAATTGTCAACTAATCAAGACCGACGGAAATAACTTCCGTCGGTCTTAATTTACGTCGATTTAGCGGATTAGATATTTCGACTGCGCTCTGTTTTGCTTATGGTGATAGATAATATCTAGGATATGTCATTTCGACCGTAGTGGAGAAATCTAATGAGTAAAAACTACTGATGAGATATTTCGACTGCGCTGTCGCTCCGCTCAATATGACATAAAGGACATTTGGCAATTCAACTAAGATTGTCATTACTACCGCAAGTTTGTTTATTGACTTTTATTTTGTCATTCTGAGCGAAGTCGAAGAATCTCAACCGATTAATATACCGATGAGATTTCTCCGCTACGGTCGAAATGACAAATGTAAACGGAATAGATGCTGACGCGATTGACGTTAATAGCATAACGTAGCAATCGCTATTACGCTTGATTTAATGTCTATCAAAAGATGAAATTGCTCTCTCAACATACAAGATAACATGTAAGAAAACATGCAAGATACTTGACAATTTTGGTTATAATTTCTATACTTAATAAAAGGATTACAAGAGGAATTGAATATGGAGAATTACGTGCCGCCTTACGAAATAAATGACGAGATGTTGGACTTGGTTGCGCGGATAACCGAAAAGCTAGGACAGCTCAACGGTGTAAGCGCGTTGGAAAAGTTGCCTAAATTACGCCGTGTAAGCAGGATAAGTTCGATATATTCGACACTTGCGATCGAGAATAATAAATTATCAGTCGGGCAGGTAACCGACGTGATTGACGGCAAGAGAGTACTTGGTTTTCAAGAAGACGTTTTGGCTGTGAAAAATGCTATTAGCGCATACAAACTTTTGAAGGATATAGATCCATATTCAATAGATGATTTGCTAAAAGTTCACGGCGTTATGATGCAAGGATTGGTAAGCGAAGCCGGAAAGATAAGGACAGGACAAGTCGGGGTCTACAACGGCGAAGGCGAGGTTATTCATATTGCGCCGTCTGCGGAAATGGTTTCGCCGTTAATATATAGGTTGTTGGATTGGGCTAAGACGTCCAAAGCTAATATGTTGATAAAATCAAGCGTATTCCATTATGAGTTTGAATTTATTCATCCTTTTCGTGACGGCAACGGAAGAATGGGGCGATTGTGGCAGAGCGTAATGCTTTCTTGTTGGAAACCTATTTTTGAATGGATACCCATAGAGAGCATAATCAAAGAAAATCAGCAAGAATATTATAAGGCGATTGCTTTGTCGACAAGTCAGGGAAGATCTGATAAATTTATTTTGTTTATGTTGAGTGTGATAGATAAAGCAATTCAACATATAGTCGTGGATACTCAAAATCATATCAATCATATAAACAATCAAGTTGCCGCATTAATGGGCGTAATCGAGAGTTATCCGCAATCGGCAAGCGAATTAATGGCAAAACTTGATCTCAAATCCAAAGACAATTTCAGAAAGAATTATCTGTATCCGGCAATAGAATCCGGTCTTATCGAAATGACGGATAAAAACAAACCTACCAGTAGAAATCAAAGATATTTCAAGATTTAGTGTCGGTTAAGCGGTTGAGATTCTTCGACTACGCATACGCTACACTCAGAATGACAAGTGCGTAATCTCGCCTTTTGACAGGCAAGTGTATTTATAACAAATAAACTTGCCGTATTATCAGTCGGATTACTCCCTTCCGCCCAAACGAAAATGCCGCTTCGCTTGCATTTTGGCGGTCTTTGTTAAGCGGTTGAGATTCTTCGATTCCGCATACGCTACACTCAGAATGACGGATTATATCTGAGATATGTCATTTCGACCGCAGTGGAGAAATCTAATCAGTATAAACTACTGTTGAGATATTTCGACTGCGCTATAGCTCCGCTCAATATGACAGGACCTATTAGTTAAGTATCTTAGATAAGAAGAACTATTCTAGTTTACTAACAAATATGTACTATGTCATTCTGAGCGAAGTCGAAGAATCTCAACCGATTAATATACCGATGAGATTTCTCCGCTACGGTCGAAATGACAAATGTAAACGGAATAGATGCTGACGCGATTGACGTTAATAGCATAACGTAGCAATCGCTATTACGCTTGATTTAATGTCTATCAAAAGATGAAATTGCTCTCTCAACATACAAGATAACATGTAAGAAAACATGCAAGATATTCGTAACTTGGCTGTCGGGACGCGGCGCAGTCACCAAACATAATGTAAAAGAATAATAAAAAGTGGACGAAAAAAGGCGAAAAATAGGAAAAATTTTACAAAAACTCTCGATTAAGCCTTGCCAAGACATATTTATTGATGTAAAATGAAAATGCATAAGTGTCATTATTGGCGCTATGTTCTGTCTACAACGGAATAAGCGGAATAGATTCTTAGCATGACAAACGTAAGCGGACGAGATATTTCGACTGCGTTACACTTCGCTCAATATGACAGAACTTATTAGTTAAGCACTTAGATAAGAATAACTAGTCTAGTTCAACTAAAAAAATTAATGTCACCCTGAGCGAAACGCAGTGAAGTCGAATGGGTCTCAACATATTAATAAAATGATGAGATTTCTCCGCTACGGTCGAAATGACATATCTCAGATATAATCTGTCATTCTGAGCGTAGTCGCATTAAGCGATGCGACGGAATAGCGATTGCTACGTTATGCTATTAACGTCAATCGCGTCAGCATCTCAACCGATTAATATAATAACAATAATATCTCAAAAGAAATACTCAATTCAACTTTTGAGAAAGATAAAGTGGAGCCGCGCATAAGAAGCGGAAGCTCGTTTCGATAGGGGAACGAGAGGTGAATGATATGGAAAAAAGGATGATCAAACGAAGGGGCGCGTTTTGCGTCATTATCAGCATTGCTATAATTCTATGTATGGCAGTCGGCGTTGTGTCGGCGGTCAATAGGGACGGCGCGGGGCATACTGCCGACGCGGCGGTGATTTCGTCGTATGCGCAAGTGGCAGGCGGCACGGATTTATTGTTGTCGGATTATAAGACAAGAGATAACGTTGTGTTCAACGGCAACGTGCTGAGCGATCTTTATCAAAAGTTAGTCGGCACAGGAAAGGGCTATAATGACGTGGATAAAGCGTCGACCATAGCCAAAGCAGGCACAGAGCAAGGCTATATTCACGCAGGTCTAGACTCGGCAGATATTCGCGGAAAGAACAGCGGACAGAACGTAGTAGTGACTTTGGGCGGATTGAAATGGTCTGTAACTTCGCTTTCAACGGGAACGGACGGAAATGGCGACACCGTGCCTATCGCTACGCTATGGCTTGTCGACGGACAGTTTAATAGCAAATGGAACACTTGGAATGCCAACAACTTTACGTATGCATATCCGTCGTCGATGTATTCGTCGAGCTACGTAAGGGCGAGACTTCTCAACGGCGTGGCGTCTGACGGAAGCGAAGTCAAATATATAAGCGGAGCAAACCTAAGTACGCTGACTTCGCTGTCTCCGACAGAAAAGCAGTCGAATTATAAGCTCAATCCTTTTATACTCAATCCGGGAACAAATAGCGACGGTACGGCTGACAGAAGCAACGGAAGTATAACGGACTTTTTGATCAAACCAAAGAACGTATCGTATCAACTTAC
This sequence comes from uncultured Clostridia bacterium, assembly GCA_947246685.1. Classification (GTDB taxonomy): domain Bacteria; phylum Bacillota; class Clostridia; order Christensenellales; family UBA3700; genus RACS-045. The sequence goes on from CAMXSN010000002.1 coordinate 307,190, forward strand.
GCAAGCCCTCAACGATTTGGATAAAGTGACGTCCAAAAACGGATGGTATCAGGGGCAGAATGACGCATTGGGACCTATTGCGGACAGCAAGTGGCATCCAAGTTATCCTCAAGTCAAGACGATACAGAATAAGACAGGACCGGACGGACAAGGATACTACAGTTGGGGCGAGGACTATATATGGTTGCCTAGCTGGGTAGAGACAGGATGGGGTGTGCCGTCCGGACAGTCGTTCAAAGCATCTAGGGGTCTGTGGAACACGGATGCCGCGATAAGAGGCAGCAGTAATACTTCCTGGCTGCGTTCCGGCGTTACGTCTGTCTAGCACGCGCGGGTGCTTAGCTGTGACGCCGCGGTGTTCGGCCTGCGCTTCACTTAAATCTAAAATCAGCCGAGCTGAGCTCGGCAAAGATTCTTGACGTCCCTCAGGACGTCACCCTAACTTACGACAGCAACAAGCTGTCAGTAAGTTCCGGAACAAAAGCGCCGGAGTGGTACACGTCGATTTTCGACGACACGACGGCGATGGACACTGTGTATAAAGACAAAGACGGTAAGGCTTTGTCTACCTTGCCTATAGACGCCGGTAAATACACAGTGGAATTTACAATTAAGACGGCGGCGCAAGCCAAGACGAATTGGGCGGACCAAGGGACCGATTCGTCTTGGACGCGTAAGATAAAATTTGAAATTAAACCACAACCGATTGGATATACGCTCACCGGAGGAGGGAATGCTCCGCCGGCTGTTGCGCACGATCCCTCGGATTTATGCGCCAACGACACGGGATTGACGACCGTGCTAGGCTTCTCATACAAAAACAAACCGGGTACAGCCGAATATCCCAAGTGCGATCCGGCTCATCCCGACCATCCCAACGACCCGACATGCGAAAAACAGGCTTTGATAATGCCTACGGCATCGGGCGATTACGTTGCGACGGTGGTTTCTCTCAATCCAAATTATACACCCGATCCAAAAATCACAACTAAGACAAAAGATTTTTCCGTCGAAGGCGAGTCGTTGACTTTGCCTACGTTTGTCAATGCAAAACAAGGTTATGCAGGCGGCAACGACGTGGGATTTGAGTTCAAAGATTTGGATTTGGACAAGATGACAGTCACGTGTCCCACGGGGGCTACGTTTGACAACGTCAATATGGTCAACGTCAAGAAAGCAGGCAAATACAAGATCAAAGTCGCGTTGAAGAAAAAAGACGGATCGATGTATTGGGCAAGCGGCGTGCGAGACGATATGAGCGACAAAGAAATCGAGTTGGAATTAGAGCCGGCGACGATAGAGTTGATCATAGACCCAGACGCGGGAAAAGACGATAGTATCACAATTAAACAATATCAAAAAGTCAAAGTCAACGGCATGATCAATCAGCAACCTTTGCTCAATATCAACGGGGATACGCTGAATATTAAATTTTTTGCAGTTAAGGGCAGTTACAAGATTCCAATTGCTTTCACTGACGCAGGAGGAAGCAAAGTTACGACTGGATATCCGATTACGGCGGCGGACATAGGCGGATCGATGATGATGCTCAACAATTTAGAGTTGCACACCGACGCTATCACGCAGACGGGCGAGTGGGAACTCAAAGTGGAGAGCGACAACAGCGATTACAATGCGGTATTGACGTCATCGGGATCGACGTCGACGCCGAAGTCGCCGATATATATCGAGGTGATATCCGCTACGGCGGTGACAGACCCGACTTGGGTGCTGTATAGAATTCAATCAAACAAACAGACTGTGAGATTGGATATGTTGACCGCTAAATTGGGCGACACTACCGCTATGCAGTATAGCAAACAGCGTCTGATATTCAACGAAAATTATTCTTACAGTTTTGACATGACGGCGCCGGACGGTTACAGCATAGACAAGACTTTCGGTACGGGAGGATTTGAGGTAACCGCAGATAATTCGGGCAATAGCAATATAGGGCACAACGCCGATAAATATACGACGAAGGTCAGATTGAAAAAGGACGGAACAACCGAAACCTGCATTTATACTATAGAGTGGGAGATAGAGAAGGCAAAATTCGATCTCAGCGCAGTAAAGTGGAAGGGCAACGGCCAGTTGGAATATGACAAAGTCAACGGCTCCGAAGCCGTGTTGGAGAACGTGCCTGAGGGATTGAAACCCATATATCAAGACAACACGGGACAAAACGTGGGAGACAATATCTATGCAAAGATAATTGAATTCCAATTCGACAGTGCATATCCCGACGTTGCGGACAATTATATCCTGCCCGACGAAACCGATCCGACCACGTATATCGAGGATTCTAGCTCGCCGTTTGAATGGAGCAAGACTTGCTCTATAATCAAGGCGGTCATCAAGACGGGCGGTTGGAAGAATAAGAGCGTAACGGACAGCAACGGAAAAGCGTTTGACGTGTTGGTGTTGAGAGATCCTAGATCCGACGGCGGAATTGTGGAATACGAGTATTACGAGACGGATTCCACGGGCAAGATAATAGATCCGACAAAACCGATAAAAGAGAGCGATTTGGTATGGAGCGGAGAGGAGTCTAAATATTATATAGCCAAGCCTATATTGCAAGACACCAACAACTATGAGCTGGACGACCCGTCAGCGCAGTCCAAGATATTCCGCATAGGCAAAGACTTGACGAAGGTGCAGGTGAGCCTGGAAAAGAGCGAGATGGAGTACAACAGTAATCCCAGACACGCGAAGATAAAGGTAGCGGACGGCAAGCTGCCGACGAATGCGTTTGACGTGACGTATTACGAGGGTTATGCAAAGTTAGCAACCGCGCCGACCAACGTGGGCAAGTACAGAGTGGAGATCAGCCTTAAAAACTCGTATATAGATAAGTACCAAATAGACGGAGACTTTGAATTCGACTATGAGATAGTCAAGGGTAAGATAGATACCACGTGGAATACTCAATACAAGCCTCCGGTACTCAATCTCAAATACGGACAAATCAAAGGCGTGGAATATGAGATAACGGACGCTGACGGCAACGTGATAGATTTGAGCAACGGCGGTAAGCTGGAAGCGGGAGTGCAGTACAGCATAGTGGCGAGGATAAAAGCCGATCAGCAGAGCAATTTCGTATTTGCAGACGGAAGCGTGGAGACAGCGCCGCAGATGTTCAGCGTGACGGCGGGAGAGACGGTCAACGATCCCAACAATCCCAATCACCCGGTATATCCGACGGTAGATCCCGAATTGCCGAGCGATCCCGAAGATCCGGGTAATCCCGACAATCCCGAGAAACCCGGTGATAAAGATCCCGGCAGCAGCATAGACATGAGCAAGTTTGCCGATTTCTTAAAAGAATGGTGGCAAGTTATCGTCAGCGCGGTCAGCATTATATTGACGATTGCGTTCCTCGGCAAGACCGCAAGTCTGGAGAGCAAACGCAAAAAGACCAACAAAAAAGCCAACAAACTCAGCGCAAGCGTGTTTGGAGTGGCTACGCTGTTTGATTTGGGTACAAAGAATTGGACGATTATCGCAGCGTCGCTTATGGGCGTTGCGTTGCTGAGCCTTGTCATTTTGATAATTGCTAAGGTGAGATGCAACAAAGCCGACGAAAATCTCGAAGAACGTATGGAAGAATACGCTCAGAACAAAGAGGAAGCGGAAAACCGCAAGAGAGAAGAAGAAAATCTCCGCCGCGAAGACGAGGCAAGACGTCGCGACGAAGAGATGAAGATGATGTTTATGCATATGATGGGCGGCGGAGCGGCAGGTTCCGGCTCAGCAGGCGGCGGCATGGGTATGAATATGGGCATGGCTTTTGGACCCGACGACGTCAAAGGTATGATATCGGAGGTGGTTACGGCTTTGCTGCCGGGCGTTCAGCAGATGTTGCCGCAACAGGCGTCCTCTTCGGATAACGACGAGATTATCAAGCAGCTGATAGCAAAGTCGGAGCATAGCGAAGAGTCGATGAAGCAGATGATGAAGACGCAGGAAAACCTGATGAAAAATCAGGAGCGCCTTATCGAACGATTGCTTTCTCAACCGCTTGCCGCGCAAGACAGAGTGGTGGAAAAGGTCGTAGAAGTGCCCGTCGAGAAGGTCGTGGAAAAGCCCGTGGAGAAAATAGTAGAGAAAATCGTCGAGAAACCCGTAGAGAAGGTTGTCGAGAAGATTGTAGAAGTGCCTGTCGAGAAAGTGGTAGAAAAGCCAGTCGAGAGAATAATCGAAAAGCCTGTAGAGAAGATAGTCGAGAAAATCGTTGAAGTACCCGTCGAAAAAGTGGTTGAGAAGATCGTCAAAGTACCTGCCGCGGAGAGATCGTCGGCATTGACCAAGGAGCGCGCTCCGAGATTGACGCTTGACGAGGCGTACGCGCAACTCAGCAAAGAGCAGAGAAAGTATTTTGACGGGCTCAAAGCCTATGCGTTGACCAAAGATAAGTGCAAGGAGAAGAAGTCTACGTATTTCATCTTGATGGGACAGTCGTCGGTAAATCCGTTGGTCAAATTGACGATAAAGAAAGATATGACGGTAGCGTTGTTTAAGATGGAAGACGAATACTTCAAGGATTTGAGGAAAGACGCAAGCAGCGACGGAACAAAGATCAAGACAAAGGAGACAGAAGTAATAGTCGGAGACGCGCAGGCGTATAGATCGGCAAAGAAGATGATAGATTTGAGAGAGGATCAGATAGAGAGGTATCAGGATTTTCTCAAAGAGCAGAGGACGTTAGCGAAGAGATAAAGTAAGAGACGAGCGCGTTTGAATGCTCATTACGGCTAAATCGAAGCCACGATATAGAAAAAATATCGTGGCAAAAATAAGCCGCATTCGCATTCTGATTCCGACCAAACGAAAATGCCGCTACGCTTACATTTTGTCGGACTAATAAAAGGTAGAATGAAGAAATATCGCACGGTGTGATATAGGACTAATCTCCGAACTCAAGAGAGTGTGTGGATAAGCGGATGAGATATTTCGACTGCGTTACACTCCGCTCAATATGACAGGACTTATTAGTTAAATCTTATATAAGAATAACAAACATAGTTAAACTTGCAAATAGATACTAATGTCATTCTGAGCGTAGTCGTAAGGAGCGATGCGACGGAATAGCGATTGCTACGTTATGCTATTAACGTCAATCGCGTCAGCATCTCAACAAATTAATATACTGATGAGATTTCTCCGCTACGGTCGAAATGACAGTATGGAGGACTGCAAAACAACACATACGGCATTAAAGTTCGCTCACACAACACGCGGAGCATCTTCATCCATTTTATGATATCCCTATCTATATCAAGCTCTTGTGCGTATCACCGTCGAGCGAACCTTAATGCCGTATGACAACATTTATCTTGCTTATATTTCGGCGTCTTTCGCGGCTCATCATCCCGCGATTCTCCACAAATTCGGCGTCGTATATGGGAGCGGGTGGAAGATAATTCCACCCGCGTTTTTTGTTTAAGTTTGTTTTAGAGTATTTATATGATTAATTAATTTAATGAATGTCAGCGAGATATCAATCGTAATTAGGATGGCAATAGTCGTTGTTTTTGTGCGGAGCAGGTATGTAGTCCGAAGATTTGTCATTAGTCTCAAATATGAAGTTATCCGCGTATTTGGTTGCAAGCTCCAAGTGCTGGGCAGTGCGTACCGTCCAAGTAACGATGATCATATCGGGATTTAGCTTGCGGATCTTAGCATAGTATTTGCTGGGTAAATTCTTGATGCTTACGGCTAGGAAGTCAACAAATCTATATTGCCGCCAAGTTCTCACCATGATTTTATGAAAAGCATACCAATCGCACAGCTGCCCCAAAATTATTTCAGGATGATTTTCCGCCCACCATCTTACTACGCGGGGATCAAAAGATTCTATGCAATAATTGCCGCCGTAGTCCTTGAGCGTATTCCATATCTTTGCGCAGGTTTCTTCAACTCGCGAGGTTGGCTTGATCTCTATGACAAGATTGACTTTGCCGTTTACCAAATCGAGAGTCTGCTCAAAAGTAGGTATGCTGTGCTGCGTGCCCATCAATTTGTATTCTTCGAGCCGCGACGAATCAATCTGCGTGGTCTTGATATTCTTGCCGCAAGTGCGTTTGAGTTTTGGATCGTGATGCACGATCAGCGCGCCGTCATCCGTCAGCCATACGTCAAATTCTATGCCGTAACCTTTGTCAATCGCGTTGGCGAATGCGCTGAGAGAGTTCTCGGGGATGTCTTTGTTGTTGTGCAGACCTCTGTGCGCCACGACGGTGGAGGTCAGCCACGACGTATTTTTTTTCATATATACTCCTTATTGAGATTGCGTAATCTCGCCTTTTACTCCCTTCCGCCCAAACGAAAATGTTGCTTCGCTTGCATTTTGGCGGTCTTTGTTAAGCGGATGAGACCCATTCGACTTCACTACGTTTCGCTCAGGGTGACAGATTATTGTCCACTATGTTTATATGTTCTGTCATTCTGAGCGCTGTCGAAGAATCTCATCTTTTTTACTTTCATACTGTTGAGATATTTCGACTTCGTTACACTCCGCTCAATATGACATAAAGGACATTTGGCAATTCAACTAAGATTGTTATTACTACCGTAAGTTTGTTTATTCACTTTTATTTTGTCATTCTTCGACTACACTCAGAATGACGGATTATAATGTGATATGTCATTTCGACCGTAGTGGAGAAATCTCATCAGTATATTAATCGGGTGAGATGCTTCGACTTCACTACGTTTCGCTCAGGGTGACGAGTGCGTAATCTCGCCTTTTGACAGGCAAGTGTATTTATATCAAATAGACTTGCCGTATTGTCAGTCGGATTACTCCCTTCCGCCCAAACGAAAATGCCGCTTGGCTAGCATTTTGGCGGACTTTGTTAAGCAGTTGAGACCCATTCGACTTCACTACGTTTCGCTCAGGGTGACAGATTATATCTGAGATATGTCATTTCGACCGCAGTGGAGAAAGCTAATCAGTATATTAATCGGTTGAGATTCTTCGACTTCACTTCGTTTCGCTCAGAATGACATATTAAATATTTGTTAGTAAGCTAGAATAGTTATTCTTTACTAAGATACTTATCTAATAAGTTTTGTCATATTGAGCGGAGCGACAGCGCAGTCGAAATATCTAATCCGATCTACTGTATTTCGCTTAGTGTGAGACGTTGTATTCGTTTGCTTTTTTGCTATCTTACGAGTTTAATAATATTATACTAAATATATTTGCTAAAAGCTATATTTTTTTATATAATATTAAAAAACGCTCGGGAAGGTTTCTTTATGCCCAAAAATCAGGATAATATCAGAAATTTTTGTATTGTCGCGCATATCGACCACGGTAAAAGCACGCTGGCGGACTGTATTATGGACGTCACGCAGACCGTGTCGAAACGAGACGCCAAAGAACAACTTCTCGACAGTATGGATATCGAGAGGGAGAGAGGCATCACGATCAAACTCACTCCCGTAACCATGAAATACGAATATCAGGGCAAAGAATTTATATTCAACCTTATCGACACGCCCGGTCACGTCGATTTTACCTATGAAGTTTCGCGCTCGCTCAAAGCGTGCGAAGGCGCTATTCTTATCGTCGACGCGTCTCAGGGTATTGAGGCGCAGACGTTGACCAACGTGTATTTGGCGCTCGACAACGATTTGGAAATTTTGCCCGTTATCAACAAAATCGATCTGCCTTCCGCTCGTCCCGACGAGGTCAAGGCGGAGATAGAGGACGTCATCGGACTTGACGCGCAGGACGCGCCGCTGATCTCGGCAAAAGAATGTATCGGTATCGACGAAGTGCTAAGACAGGTCATAGAGCTTTTGCCGCCGCCGAAAGGAGATTTTGACAAGCCGTTTAAGGCGTTGATTTTCGATTCTTATTACGACAGTTATAAGGGCGCGATTTCTTTTATCAGAGTGTTTGACGGTCAAGTGAAGGCTGGCGACAGAATAAGAATGTGCGTTACGGGCAAAGAATTCGACGTTACGGAAGTGGGCGTATTCGTGCCCAAGATGCAATCGAGGGACTGCCTTTCGGCAGGCGACGTAGGTTATCTGTGCGCGAGTATCAAGAACGTGTCGGATACCAAAGTCGGAGATACGATTCTCATGGCGGACGATAAGATATCTCAACCGTTGGACGGCTATAAAGAGGCTTCGCCAATGGTGTTTTCCGGTATTTATCCCGCGGACGGCTCTAAGTATAACGATCTCAAAGACGCTCTTGAAAAACTTAAGCTCAACGACGCCGCGCTGATGTATGAACCTGAAGTATCTACGGCGTTGGGATTCGGATTCAGATGCGGATTCTTAGGACTTTTGCATATGGAAATTATTCAGGAGAGGCTGGAGAGAGAATTCGATCTGGATTTGGTAACCACCGCTCCCAGCGTGTCGTATAAGGTTATCAAGACCAACGGAGAAGAGACTGTCGTGTCCAATCCGTCTAATCTGCCTCCGACAGGCGATATAGACCATATGGAAGAGCCGGTGGTCAACGCTTTTATCTATACGCCGCCCGAATACGTCGGCTCTATTATGGAGCTGTGTCAGGATAAGCGCGGAGAATTCATCAATCTGACTTATCTCGACACCACCAGAGTGCGAATAGATTACGTTATGCCGCTCAACGAAATTATATACGACTTTTTTGACACGCTCAAATCGCGTACGAGAGGTTATGCAAGCCTCGATTACGAAATTGCGGACTACAAGCGCAGCGATTTGGTCAAACTCGATATGCTCCTCAACGGAGAAGTGTGCGACGCTCTTAGTCTTATAGTTCACAGAGATAAGGCGTACGCGAGGGGAAGGGGCATCGCGGAAAAACTTAAAGACGTCATACCGCGTCAACTATTCGAGATACCGATACAGGCGGCTATCGGCGGCAAAGTTATTGCCAGAGAAACCGTCAAGGCTATGCGCAAAGACGTGCTTGCAAAGTGTTACGGCGGCGATATCACGAGAAAGAAAAAGCTGCTTGAGAAACAAAAAGAAGGCAAAAAAAGAATGAGACAGGTCGGTTCGGTCGAAGTGCCGAGCGAGGCGTTTATGACCATTCTCAAGATAGATAATTAATTTTTAAGGTCTGTGCTCGGCATGGACCTTTATCGGATTTTTATGAGCGAAAGAGAGAAAGCGGGAATTTATCTGCATATACCTTTTTGCAAGTCGCGTTGCGTTTACTGCGACTTTGTTTCGTCGCTTTGCAATCCTGCTCATCAACAAAAATACGTCGATTATCTTTGCCGACAGATAAGACTTGCCGCGCGGGAGTATGCGGATAGTTATATCGTCGATACGCTGTATTTCGGCGGCGGCACGCCCAGCGTTCTTGACAACGGTCAGCTTGCGGCGTTGGGCAAAGAAATAAGCAGATCGTTTAACTGCGATATACGGGAATTTACCGTCGAGTGCAATCCGGGAGACATAGACGACGCAAAGTTGCAAGTACTTAAAGATATGGGCGCGACGAGAATCAGCTTGGGCGTGCAGAGCTTTGACGACGCCTTGCTTAAGACTTTGGGCAGGAGACATTCCGCCAAAGATGCGATAGCTGCGGCGAAACTTGCCATAAAGCGCGAGTTGGACGTCAGCGTCGACTGTATGATAGGATTGCCGGGGCAGACTTTGCAAGACGCGCAGCTTTTTGCGGATACAGCCGACAGTCTGGGCATAGAGCACGTGTCGGTATATATGCTGAGCGTAGAAGACGGCACCGCGCTGAAAAAGATGATCGACGAAGGCGCGCTGACAGCCAAAAGCGACGACGAACAAGCGGATTTTTATGAATTTGCATATCGCGCGTTTTGCGAGAAAGGATTCGAGCGATACGAAGTGTCTAACTTTTGTAAATACGGCAAATATGCGTTGCACAATCTGGGATATTGGCGGCGAAAAGATTATATCGGATTGGGAGTGGCAGCTCATTCGCTCACGATGGGGCAGAGGTGGCGCAATCCCGATGGATTCGATGAATTCTACGCGGGCGTGGACAGCGGTCGGTTGCAAAAATCGGATTTGCAGATATTGAGCGAAAAAGACGTCAGAGAAGAAACCGTCATGCTTGCGATGAGATTAAAAAATGGTCTTGACTGCGCGGAGTATTACAGAAAATTCGGATTGAAATTCGAGGAAGAATACGCCGCAGCTATCGCAAAAAACGCGAGCTATTTGGACTTGAAAGACGGAAGAGCGGCGATAAAAGACGACTATCTTGCGGTAATGAATTCGATTGTCGCGGACTTTTTGAAATAGATTATGTATAAGTTTGCCTTGCGGCAAACTCATTTCCGAATTACTTGCACTTCGTGAAAGTCGTGTTGTTGCAATTCGGGCAAGGCGGCATTTTGTCATTGCCGTCGAGTCTGAGGTCAAAGCCGCAGTTTGTGCAGCTGTAGCAACCCTTGCCCGGCTTCTCGCCGGTGCTAACTTTAGCAGTTCTAGCCATTGGGAAATCCTCCTTTTTGTTGGTTCAATAGGATTATTTTCATATTTCGGTCTTATATACGCGCCGATAACGGGATTTTGTAGACGCCTTGATTAGCCAATGAGCTAAATAACGATTAAAAACTATGGACAAAATAAATTTTTGTGCTATAATTATCATATGGAAGTGCAACCCAACGACATCGTTCAGGAAACGCAACAGCAATTAGACGAGAAGAAACTTCGCGCGGAAAGAAAAAAATATAAGCGAAAACTTTCTGCAAGGCTGTATAGATTTTTCTCGTTTATGACGTTTTTTATCTATTACGTCAACTTTACGGTCAGAGTAATATCCAGAACGGTTAATTTCTACAACTCCAAGAATTTCGCCAGCGCGGCGCAGTGGTGGGAATTTGTCCTGACTTTTGCAAATTGGGACGAAACCGTTCGCTCTATCTTCGATTGGTACACGATCACGCTGCTCGTGTTCCTGATGTTGTATTTTATCGTATTTTTGATTACGTTTATAAGGTTTTCGCCCAAAAACAAGAAGACTTTCAAATATTTTAAGAAAGGATTTCTTATGGCGAGACGGCTTATCAAACTCATCAACCTCGGCTTGACGTTGACCGTCTTGATCAATTCGGCAAAACTTGCGACTTTCGGCGATAAATTTATGTTTGTGCTGTCCTTGTGCTCGTTGGTATTTACGGTCATACAGATATTTACGACTATCACTACTTGGGTAATAAGCCGTAAAATAAACAAGAGTTATACCAGCGTCAAAGCGTACGTCGGCAAAGTGAGCAACGTCGTCAGCAATTATATAGCCACGTCGCGCACGCGCCCCGCAGAGGTCAGAGACGGCAATCAAAAACTGACAATCGGAGACAAACTCGGCAAAATCAAAAGCCGATTTGTGACGACCGTCGAGGCGTTGACGGCATCCAACGAAGCTATCGAAAACGGCGCGCGTCAGCTAGAAGACAACTCTGTCAGCGTGGCGCAGGAATCGGAAAAATTTGAGAACGATTACGTCGAACAGCCCGTTGCCGACGAGATAGCCGCGCAGGAAATCGCAGCAGAAAAAGAAAAGCCTGCGCCCGCGGCAAAAGTAAAGAAAAAGCCTATAAAACTAAAAGATAAAATAGATAAAAACAAAGAAAAAGCCAAAGAAAATCTCAAAAAGGCAGAAGAGAATATCAAAGAGTTGAAAGATACTATCTCAAGCAAGATTTCTGCCAACAAAAAGAAAAAGAGCGTCAATACGGTAGCAAAATCCGCGCCCGCGCCCAAAGCGGAAACAGCCGCGGCGGTCAAATCGGAAAGCGCTATAGAAAACGCAACAGAGGAAAACTCGGGGGAAAATGAATCAATTACATAAAAGCGGAGAGGATTATCTCGAAGCCGCGCTGTTTATCGAACAGCAAAAAGGTCGGGTAAAGTCGATTGACATAGCAAAATACCTCGGCGTGTCAAAGCCGAGCGTAAATAAGGCGCTGACAAATTTGCAAAATATGGGATACGTCAGCAAGCCTATCTACGGAGAAGTCACCATTACCGATAAGGGAAGGGCAAAAGCCGAAACTGTCGCAAAAAAACACGTTGCGCTGACAAGGCTCCTCACCGACGTGCTGGGAGTCAGCCGCGAGGTGGCAGAAAAAGACGCGTGCAAGATAGAGCACGATATAAGCGAAGAGACCGCGTTGAAACTGGTAGCGTATCTCAATTCTTTGGAGGATTGATATGAATTTGTTGTTTGCAGCAGACACGTCTTATCAAAAGATAAACGTCGGCGATTTGAAATTTTATTTCATCGTTGCGGCGTTGTTGGTCGTCGTCTGCATTGCGCTTTTCATTTTCAGCAAAACGCAGGGATTTAAGATGAGGAAGAGAAAAAAAATCATCGAAGATAGGGACGAATACGAATCGCCCCATATCATCAAGGTAAAAAGGTCGGATATCGACGAAGAAATTTCCGAAACAAATACAAAAGGCGGCTCTTGAGCTGCTTTTTTCATATAAATCGTTTGACACGTTAAAAATTTATCAATATAATGGTATCAATACGCATTGGGAGGTTTTGGTATGGACGAGTCAGTCGCAACCACTGCCGAAGAGGAGCAGAAGACAGCCCAAGTGGAAGAAGTAGATCAACACCCACAAATCCAAGACGGAAAAAAAGAAAAAAAGTTTTGGACAATCACAAAAAAACTTTCTAAAAGATGGTTCATCGACGCCTTTACGGGTATGGCGCAGGGACTGTTTGTAACGCTGATTGCAGGTACGATTTTTACCACGCTCGGTCAACACGTATTTACTGAAAACAATGCCGTAGGGCGACTTTTTGTCATCGCCGGACGGCTTGCTTCCATGCTCATGGGAGCGGGTATCGGCGCAGGAATTGCGCACAGATTGAAGATGCCGCCGCTCGTCGTATTCAGCGCTATCGTCGCAGGTTTTATCGGCGCGTGGGCAGACGTGTTTATTACCGCAGGATGGAATGCCGACGTAGTTGCTAAGCTCGGCGCGCAGATTATCGCGGGCAGTACGACGAGACCGGGTAATCCGATAGGGGCTTATATCACGGCGCTGATGGCGTGCGAGATAAGCGGTTTGGTCGCAGGAAAAACAAAACTCGATATTATCATCGTGCCCGTAGTGTCGATATTGGTATCGGTAATAGGCGCGTTTGCGTCGTGGCCATTTATATGGCTGGTCAATATGCTCGGCAAAGGCATCGCGATAGCTACTGATTTTACGCCATTCTTTATGGGCATTGTCGTGGCAGTTATTATGGGAATATTGCTGACTTTGCCAACTTCCAGCGCGGCAATCTGGGTGGCAATCGCAGCTCCCGTAATTGCAAGCGGAAATTCAGCGGAAGTGTCTGCAATGTATATTGCCGGCGGCGCCGCAACGGTTGGCTGCGCGTGTCAGATGGTGGGCTTTGCAGTTATGAGTTTCAAAGAAAACAGATGGGGCGGATTGATTTCTCAGGGCATCGGCACGTCAATGTTGCAGATTCCCAACGTCATGAAAAACCCGAGAATATTGTTGCCTCCTATCATCGCAAGCGCAATTTGCGGACCTTTATCGACTTGCGCGTTCAAGCTCGTCTGCGGCGCTTCGGGCGGCGGAATGGGCACTTGCGGTTTTGTGGGAATCATAGATATAATCAACACCACCGTAGCGCGTGGAGGGAATATAACGTTGATGATATTCGGCATTATATTGCTTATGATAGTCCTGCCGGCGGCGCTGAGTTGGGCGTTCTGCCTGCTATTCAGAAAGATTAATTGGATTAAAGCGGGCGATCTTAAACTGCCCGAATAAACCGCAAAGGCAATGTTTATTTAACAAGAAAGTTTTTTATAAAAAAGGCGCCGTCAAGGTGTCTTTTTTGTCGCGATAGTGTATAATTATTACGTAACGCCTACGGAGGTATATATGAAAGTATTGAAAAGAAGTGAAATAGACAAAAGATATAAATGGAGATTGGAAGATATAATTTCTTGCGACGAATCGTGGGAAGAACTGTATTCGCAAGCCAAACTTATGGGCGAAGAGCTGACGAGATTCGACGGCAAACTTGACAATGCGCAATCAATTTTCGAATGTCTGAACTTTGACGATTCTCTCAATGCAAAGCTGGAAAAACTCTACGTCTATGCCAAGATGAGAAAAGACGAGGACTGTTCGGTGCAGAAATATCTGTCGATGGTTGAGCGCGTAAATAATCTGCTTGTAGAACTGTCGCAGAAATCCGCGTATATACAGCCTCAGCTTTCCGCAAACAGCAAAGAATTTTTGCAGGAACTCGCCAATGATAAAAAATTCGCCGATTATTCTTATTCGTTGGAACTTTTGATAAAGAACAAAGAGCATACGTTGTCTACCGAGGAAGAGACGCTTATGGCGAAGACGGGATTGTTTAGCGGTATTTTTCAAGAAGCTTTCGGGATGTTTGATAATTTGGATATCAAATTTCAACCTTTCAAAAACACAAAGGGAGAAAAAGTCGAACTTTCGCACGGAATTTACGGCGCGCTGTTGCAGTCATCCGAAAGAAAAGACAGAAAAAAAGCCTTCGAAAGCATGTTCGGAGCGTATAAAGATATGATAAATACCGTGTCTATGCTGTATATAGGCAACGTAAAAAAGAACGTATTTTATTCTCAGGCAAGAAAATACAAAAGCTGTCTCGACAGATCTACGCGTTCCGAAGACGTGCCGATGAGCGTATACGAGCGGCTTTTGGAATGCATCGACGGCTCTGTTTGCGGATTGCACAGATATTTGCGTTATCGCAAAAAGGCATTGGGGTATTCTCAATTGCATATGTACGATCTGCACGTTCCCATAGTTGGAGCAGACGGCATTAAGATTGAATACGAAGACGCTTGCAAGACGGTAAAAAATGCTCTCAAGCCTTTGGGCGAGGAATATTCCAAATTGCTGGACGAAGCGTTTTCGCAAGGTTGGATAGACGTATATGAGAATAAGGGCAAGAGAAGCGGCGCTTATAGCTGGGGCTGTTACGGTTCGCATCCTTACGTGTTGCTCAACTATCAAAAGACAACGCACGACGTGTTTACCATAGCGCATGAATTAGGTCACGCTATGCATACCTATTATTCCAACGCGACGCAGCCGTATGCCAAAGCCGATTATAAAATTTTTGTCGCGGAGGTAGCGTCGACGGTCAACGAAGTGCTGCTGTTGAGATACATGCTGTCCAAATCAGAAGGCGAGGAGAAAAAATATTTGCTGTCATATTTGTTGGATATGTTCCGCACTACGGTGTTCAGACAGACGCAGTTCGCCGAATTTGAATACGAGGCGCACAAGAGAGCCGAAGAAGGGCAACCGCTCAATGCGGAGATTCTCAGCGATATTTATTATCGGCTCAACAAAAAATATTACGGAGCGAGCGGCGTGGCCAATGACGATTTGATAAGATACGAATGGGCAAGAATACCGCATTTTTACAATGCGTTCTACGTTTATAAATATTCGACGGGACTTATCAGCGCGCTGTGTATTGCCGATAATATTTTGACCGACGGACAGCGGGCGGTCGACGATTATAAACAATTTCTTAAAGCCGGCGGAAGTATGCCCCCCGTGGAAATTTTGAAACTTGCCGGCGTAGACCTTACCGACGGCAGACCATATGAACAGGCTATGAAAATCTTTAGCGATACTTTGTCGGAATTGGAAAAGCTATGACATAGGCGAGGCTTTGCCTCCAAATCCTTGACTGACTGGCAATGTTTATATTAATATAGAGACGGGAGACTATAGATGGCAGAAGAGAAGAGAAACAAGACGGCGGTAAGAAATATTCCCTGTTCGATAGAAGCCGAACAGGCTGTGTTGGGCGCTATTATAAGCGATAACGAAGTTGCCGTACGTATTGTGTGCGATATTGACGAAAGCGATTTCTATGCGAATATTTACAAGACAATTTTCAGACAGATAAAAATTCTTACCAATCAGAATAAACCTGTGGATATAGTTATGCTGGCGAGCAGTCTCGACAGAGAAGGTCTGTTGCAGGAAGTCGGAGGAGTGACTACGTTGGACGATCTCGTCGACAGTATTCCGTCCACGGCGAATATAGATTATTACGTCAATATTCTCAAGATGAATTCTCTTCGCAGGAAGATAATCAGAGAATGCAACGATATCATCACTACTTCGTACAAAGAAGAAGACGCGGAAAAAGTACTCGCAGTCGCAGAGTCTTTAATATACAACATATCCGAAAAAAGCGACTCGTCTTCGCTGTTGCATATATCCAATACTACCGTTGAGGTCATGGAACGAATTGAGAGGGCTTACAGTGAAAGCGGCTCTCAGGGCGGACTTAAAGTGGGATTCAAAAATCTTGACGAGGCAACCAACGGATTTATGCCGGGACAGATGATAGTGCTTGCGGCGAGACCGGGCTGCGGAAAAACTTCTTTCGTAATGAACATGGTGTCCAATATCGCCTCTAGAAAGGACAGCAAGGAAGTTGTCGCAGTATTCAACTTGGAAATGTCTTCGATAGAGTTGGTGCTGAGAATGATGTCTAATATCGCGGGAGTAGATTCGAGAGATATCCAGAACGGACTTGAAAATCAGGAAGGTTTGGATAAGATATGGCTTGCCCAGGAAATACTCAAAAACAGTAACGTATACATAGACGATTCGGCGATGATTACAACCGAGCAAATTATGTCAAAGTGCCGCAGGCTCAAGGCACAGAAAGGCAGATTGGACCTCGTCGTCATCGACTACTTGCAGCTGATATCTCCAAGCGACAGCAGAAAGAGCAAGTTGGAGCAGGTCAGCGACATTTCGCGTTTTGTCAAGCTGCTTGCCAAAGAGCTTAAAGTACCTGTCATTATTCTGTCGCAGATGTCAAGAAGTATAGAAAACAGAGACGACAAGACGCCGAAGCTGTCAGACCTCAGAGAGTCGGGCGCAATAGAGCAGGACGCGGATATAGTAGCTTTCTTGACCGAAGGCGAATTCGGAGTGGACAACGGCAATACGCCGATATGCCTTATGATTGCCAAGCATAGAAACGGTTCGGTATGCGATTTGTATTTTGAATGGGACAAGAGTAAGATGCGATTCAAGCCCACCATTCCCACAAGACTTGTGACTCATACTCAAGACGACGTCCGCAAAAACGACGATTCCATGCAATCGATAGACGAAATGGATCTGCCTGTTCCCGACGATTCTTCAGAGACTGCGGAATTCGGTAACATAGAGGATATTCTGTAATTATATGAATTAATATAAAATACGAAGAGAGACCGACGGTCTCTTTTTTGCTGCCGTGAATTCTCATCTCATATCGGATTGCCGCTCGGCATATATTATCGTATAGGAGAACGGCAGAATGAGTTATCGCAAAGAAATTCAAGGGAAATTGAAAGACGGTTACGACGACGTCACTAATTTTTATAACGTATCGCTTAATAAAGGATACGCAGTGTTGGAAGGACATAGGGGAATAGTGTCATTCGAGAACGAACGTATAGTGGTAAAACTCAGAAGAGGGACGGTCGAGCTGCTCGGAGAGAATATGATTATCGTCAGCAGTCAAAAAGAAGAACTTGTAATCAAAGGCAAGATAAAGAGTCTAAATTTCGACGGAGTATATTGAGAATGAAGATATATACGCAAATTTCCTGCGAATCAAGAAACTGTCAGAGACTTATCAATAAATTTTTAGAGAAAAACATAAAATTGCGGCGCGTAAAGCTCAAAGGCGATACGTTGCGTTTTTGCATAGAAGATAAGAATTTGAAGAGCGCTACGGAACTCATTACGGCAACGGGCGCGCGTTATTGCGTTGAAAAGCGCGGCGGAGCGGAACTTGTCAAAAAACTTGCAGTTAGATATCTGTCTTTGATAATTCCCGCAATTATGTGTATAGCCGTTTTGGCGTCGTTTTCAAAAGTGTGCGTAGGCATTAAGATCAACTGCGCGGATTCGCAGATAAGTTCTCAAATCAACGATATTCTTGCCGCGGGCAAAGTCAAACCTTATACGTTAAAGGCAAAAATCGATACCAAGGCGCTGTCCCTTAAGATCAGCAGTGAAATAGATAAGGTAGGATTTGCAAACTGCTATTTTGACGGAGGTATTTTAAATATAGACGTCAAAGAAGTCTATAAGCCTGACAAGAAAGAAGAATTTAGCAAGATAGTGGCAGACAGAGACTGTATCGTCACGCGAGTATTGCTTTATTCCGGCACGGCGCTTGTCAAGGAAGGAGACGTGGTGAAAAAGGGAGATACGCTCATCGAAGGATATATCGATACCGCTCCCGATACCGAAGACAACGAAAGACTTGCAGTTCCTGCAGACGGCGTCGTTTATGCTCAGACAGCTTATTCCGACAGAATCACGCTAAGCGCAAAAGTAATGGAAAACGTACGCACTGGCAAAAGTTATAAAGACACTCAACTATATCTTTTCGGCAAAAGAATAGGTAAGGCACACAAGCCGAAATATCAGGCGTATGAGTATAAAGAAGAATCCAAGATATTCGGCAGCGTAATTCCGATACGGGCGGTGACAAGGACGTATTATCAGTTGGAGACCAGAGAGGTGCTGCTCAGCGACGAGCAGGTCGACGAACAGATATCGTTGGAGTGTATAGAATTGTGGCAGCAGATACCTGAGGAAGCTAAACTTCTTGATAATTATACCTATCGAAAAAAGCTAGACAATTTGCATATAATAGATATATACTATATTGTAGAGGAAATCGTAAGTGAAGGAAAGTAACGTTGTCAGAAGTAAAATAGAGGTCGAGAATTTGCAGGACGCCATTGCGCTTTTTGGCAATCACGACGAGAACGTCAACTATCTGAGAAAGAGAAACGAGGTCAAAATCAATCTTTTTGACAACTCGGTAATAATAGAGGGAGAAGAGGACAACGTCGTCAGATGCGAAAAGATTGTTCGACTGCTCCTCGAAAAATCTAAGGGCAACCCCGTCAACAAGAGTTTTATAAGATTTTGTTCGGAACTGGTCGATAACAACGACGAAGATAGATTCGACGAGCTGTGCAAAGTCGTTGCCGTGACGGCTCGAGGCAAGCAGATAAAGTGCAAGACTTACGGACAAGCCAAATACGCGCAGGCTATTCGCGACAACAGTATAGTTTTCGGAATCGGTCCCGCCGGCACGGGAAAGACTTATCTTGCAGTTGCTATAGCTGTGACGATGTATAAAAACAAGGCGGTCGAAAAAATAATCTTAACGAGACCTGCCGTAGAAGCGGGAGAAAAATTGGGATTTTTACCCGGCGATTTGGGCGCAAAGGTCGATCCTTATCTTAGACCGCTTTACGATGCGTTGCAGGAAATGTTGGGATTGGAGACTTATTCGAGATTGATAGAAAAAGGGGTGATAGAGATAGCTCCGCTTGCGTATATGAGAGGACGAACTCTTTCCAACGCGTTTATCATTCTCGACGAGGCTCAGAATACGACGAGAGAACAGATGAAAATGTTTCTCACCAGAATGGGCGAGGGCAGCAGAATAGTGGTCACGGGCGACGCAACGCAGATTGATTTGCCCAACGACAAGGCTTCGGGACTTCTGCACGCTTCGGCGATATTAGGCGGAATCGACGACATAGAGATTATTCACTTAAAGACGAGGGATATCGTGCGCAACGATTTGGTTCAGGCGATCGTCAAGGCGTACGAAGATAATAAAAACCAATAGAAAAAGGTGTGAAGGTATATAAGATGAAGAGTTCTGCAAAAAACATTTGGATAACGACGGCCTATCTTGCTGTCATTTTTGTCATGACTTTTTTGATGACCGTATTTTCGGTGGCTTGTATAGCTAAGGATTTTTCCGTATTTTCTTACTACAAAGTATATTTGCCGTTGACGTTGATGGTGTTTGGCATAATGACCACGCTCTATTTTTATATCGTCAAATTCGACAAAAATTCCAACGAACATATTTCGGTATTGAAGAGATGTCTTATTTGTTATTCGATGGTGTTTATAGCGGTTGTAGTGTCGTGCGTGTTGTACAGCTATTTTTCCTCTAACGCCATCGTTATTTCTTCTGTTACGATGATGGTCACCGTGCTTATCAATAAAAAAATGGGTATCTTCTCGTCATTCGTTACGATGGGCGTGTTGCTTGCGATAGTCATGACGAGTACTTACGTTCTCGATATAGAAAGATACAATCTGGATATGGTCGGCGGTC
This sequence comes from uncultured Clostridia bacterium, assembly GCA_947246685.1. GTDB lineage: Bacteria > Bacillota > Clostridia > Christensenellales > UBA3700 > RACS-045. The sequence goes on from CAMXSN010000002.1 coordinate 327,357, forward strand.
TGCTGATATCGGTAATCATGAGTATGTTTATGGTATTCCTCGTAGGCGGCGAATATTCTCGTCTCAGATTGACTTGGGGAACCATTCTCATAGGTCTTGCGACCACGCCGCTCTCGGGTCTATACGCGATATTCAGTCACGGACTGAGCATAAGCGCGGTTGGCGACGCAATGTTCGGCAGACTTATCGGCAGCATGCTTTCCGTTGCGATATTCATTGTCTTTCTGCCGCTGTACGAGACTATGTTTGCAGTCTGGACAAACTTCAAATTAGCCGAAGTTTGTTCGCCGTCTCAACCGCTGCTTAAAGAACTTAAACAAAAGGCGCCCGGCACGTACAATCACAGCGTCAGCGTTGCTAATCTGGTAGAAAGCTGCGCTATTGCAATAGATATCAATCCTTATATGGCGAGAGCGTGCGCGTATTTTCACGACGTAGGCAAGATGAATCATCCCGAATATTTTACGGAAAATCAGAAAGACGGACGCAACCCGCACGACGATCTAATACCCGAGGTCAGCGTCAATATGATTACTGGTCACGTCAAAGACGGAGTCACGATACTCAAAGCCAATCATATGCCCGAGACGATAATCAAGGCGGCTTACGAACATCACGGAGATTCCACCGTGTCGTATTTCTATATCAAAGCGCAGAGCATTACAGAAGAACAGCTCAACAATTATACTTATAGATACAATGCCAGAAAGCCCACGACGAAATACAGCGCTTTGATAATGATATGCGATATGTGCGAGGCGATAGTAAGAGCCAAACCGCCCGAGGATTACGATCAACTGAGAGCGATAGTAACCAACGTCATCGATTCAAAACTTAAAGAAGGGCAGTTTGACGATTGCGAACTTACGGTAAAAGATTTTGCAATAGTCAAAGACACGATATGCGAAATAATTCCGTCTATTATGCACAAGAGAATAGATTACGATAAGGCGAGGGAAAGAAGATAATGCTGGAGATTTTCAACGATACTCAAGCTTTTGTCGATACCCAAGCGTTGAACAAAGTTTTCGGTGAATTTTGCAAGCTATTCGATCTTCCCGACAATATCGCGGCGGAACTTACCGTGACGGACGAAGAGACGATAAGAGACGTCAATCGCCGATTTCGTCAAATTGACAGTGTAACCGACGTGCTGAGTTTTCCAGCTTTGGAAGTAAAACTGCCTTTTGATTTCAACGATTATCCCTACGACGTGGATATGGCGACCGGAGAACTGTCTTTGGGCGAAATAATGATTTGTCATTCGCGTATGTTGGAGCAAAGCAGAGAGTACGGGCATTCGGAAACAAGAGAGTGCTGCTATTTGTTGGCGCACGGACTGCTGCATTTGTTGGGATTCGACCACGTCGACGAGCAGGATAAAACCGTAATGAGAGAAAAGGAAGAAGAGATTTTGTCTGCTCTTGGTATCACGAGATAATAGGCGCGATGAATTTTTTGCGCAAGTTTAGGAAAAAATCAGTATGAAAGCAGGATTTGTATCATTAATAGGAAAGCCTAACGCAGGCAAGTCGACTTTGACAAACACTTTGGTCGGAGAGAAAGTATCTATCGTCAGCTGGAAACCTCAGACAACGCGAAATAAGATTCTCGGTATTGTCAACGGCGAAGACTACCAGTTGGTCATAGTGGATACTCCGGGAGTGCATAAGGCTAAAAACGCTTTGTCCAAATATATGATGAAAAGCGTGGAAGTCGGACAGGAGGGCGTGGAAGTTATCGTCTACGTTATGGCGATGGACAAAAAACTTGACGACAGCGATATGGAATATATCCGCAAATACGCTGACGGAAAGACCCCGTTTGTAATTGCGCTTAATAAATGCGACGAGGCTCAACCTAGCGCTATTCCGGAAAGGATAGTTCGGCTCAAAGATATCGCGGGCGTCGACAGCATTATTCCTATAAGCGCTCTTACGGGTAAGAACGTGGATATGCTCAAAGACAGACTGTTGGCTCTAATGCCCGAGGGCGAGAGATTCTTTGACGAGGATATGTATACCGACAAGTCCATGAGATTTATGGTGTGCGAAATCGTCAGAGAGAAGGCGCTGAGAAATCTCGACGAAGAGATCCCGTACGGGATAGGCGTCACAGTCAACAAATATTCTTATAGAAACAACGGCATATTGGATATCGACGCCGACATAGTCTGCGAAAAACAGTCGCATAAAGCCATGGTAATCGGCAAGGGCGGAGCCATGATAAAGAAGATATCCACACAGTCTAGACAGGACATAGAAGATATGGTCGGCGGCAAAGTCTTTCTCAACCTTTACGTCAGAGTCAAAGAAGATTGGAGAGAAAGCGATTTTTTGCTCAACCAGCTTGGATATAATATCAAAGAACTTAAAGATTGATTTCCCATTGCGGCAACGCGATAATGCAAAATGTCTACATAAACGTATAGGAGAAATCACTAATGGATTGTAAAGACACTTTGTGGGAACTTTTTAACAAAACGGGAAACATACAGTATTATCTCATGTATAAGGCGCTTGAGGACGAGGAAAGAGGCGGCAGGAGATAGAGGAGAAAGCGTGGAAATTTTGACCGAAGAGGGCGTGTGCCTAAGAGCGGTGGATTACGGCGAAAAGGACAAGATACTGACGCTGTATCTTGCAGGATACGGCAAGATAGGAGTGTCGGCAAAAGGCTGCAAGAGCGCCAAGTCCAAACTTAAATATGCGGTGACGCCTCTGTGTTTCGGCAAATATTATCTGACCAAAAAAAATAATTACGTGTTGACGGGGTGCGACTGCATAGACAGCTTTTTTTCGCTGACGTCGGATCCTCTTAAATATTATTGCGCGTCGGCATTGATTGAAGTCGTGGACAAGATGACCATGGAAGACGAATACAATCACAGGCTGTTCGTTACTATGCTCAACGCGCTCAACGAAATATGTTATAAGGCGGAATATCCAAAAGTCTGTCTTTTCGATTATCTCAAAGAGTTAGGTAGCGCTCTGGGGTATCAAATCAACGCGATTACTTTCAAAGATTTCTACAATTATTTTTATCATACGCACGGCGTGAAAATTAATTCTATCGCGCAGTTGATTAAATTTGATTCGATTCAAAACGGCGAATTGTGAAACGGACGTATCTTACGAAATTAATATCCGTTTGGCAATAATAAAAGTCGTCGCGCCGTATACTTTACTTAATATTTATAAAATATTAACAAAGTGGTCGAATATGGTTGTAATTTACAGTTATTTATTGTAAAATGTGTTCATAAAAAAATATTTCATTTTAGGATTTGCTAAAAGGAGGAATTATATGGCAAAGTATGTGTATCTTTTCAAAGAAGCCGACGGCGACAGAAAAGACCTGTTTGGCGGTAAAGGCGCCAATCTTGCAAAAATGACGTCCTGGGGAATGCCTGTTCCGCAGGGCTTTACCATTACTACGGAGGCTTGTACGAAATATTACGACGACGGCGAGAAGATTGCCGACGGCATCGTTAAGGAAATTTTCGAGGCTCTGGCAAAGGTAGAAGAAGACGCAGGAAAGAAATTCGGCGACGAAAAGAACCCCTTCCTCGTATCCGTTCGTTCGGGCGCAAGAGCGTCTATGCCGGGTATGATGGACACCATTCTCAACCTCGGTCTCAACGACGTGTCCGTCAAAGGACTTGCCGCAAAGACGGGCAATCCCAGATTTGCTTACGACTGCTATCGCAGATTTATTCAGATGTTCTCAGACGTCGTAATGGGTACTCCCAAGAGCGAATTCGAGAAAATCATAGACAAAGTCAAAGAGGAGAAGGGCGTTAAGTCCGATACGGAGTTGACGGCTGAAGATCTTCAACAGCTTATCGCGCTCTTCAAAGAAGTATATTTTAAGGATCAAGGCGCTGAATTCCCGCAGGATCCCAAGGTTCAGCTTATCGAAGCGGTCAAAGCCGTTTTCAGAAGTTGGAACAATCCCAGAGCTATCGTATATCGCCGTATGAACGATATTCCCGGCAGCTGGGGAACGGCGGTCAACGTGCAGTCGATGGTGTTCGGCAACATGGGCGACACTTCGGGCACAGGCGTTGCGTTTACCAGAGATCCTTCGACGGGAGAGAAGAGACTCTACGGCGAATATCTTATGAACGCGCAGGGCGAAGACGTAGTCGCAGGTATCCGTACTCCGCAGACTATAGATCAACTTGCCAAGACCAACAAAGCGGTTTATAAGCAGTTTGTGGAAATTGCAGACAGATTGGAAAAAGCCAACAAAGATATGCAGGATATGGAGTTCACCATTGAAGAAGGCAGACTTTATATGTTGCAGACGAGAAACGGTAAGCGTACGGCTCGCGCGGCTATCAAAATCGCTTGCGACCTCGTTGACGAAGGAATGATCACAGAGAAAGAAGCTTTGCTCAAACTTGAACCCAAGCAGCTCGATTCGCTTTTGCATCCTCAGTTTGAAGCAAAAGCTTTGAAAAAAGCCAAAGTAATCGCTAAGGGCTTGCCGGCATCTCCCGGCGCAGCTTGCGGCAAAATCAGCTTTACCGCAGAAGAGGCTGTCGAAAGAGCGGCTAAGGGCGAGAAGGTCGTGCTCGTTAGATTGGAGACTTCTCCCGAAGATATCGAGGGTATGTACGCCGCAGAAGGCGTGCTGACCGTCAGAGGCGGTATGACGTCTCACGCGGCAGTCGTTGCGCGCGGCATGGGCGCATGTTGCGTTGCAGGTTGCGGAGCAATCAAAATCGACGAAGAAAAGAGAGTAATATATATCGACGGCAAGGAATACGGAGAGAACGATTATCTATCGCTCGACGGTTCTACCGGCAACGTATACGGCAATCAGATTACTACCGAACAGGCAAGCGTAAGCGGAGATTTTGCAAAAGTTATGGCGTGGGCGGATAAATACAGAGCGTTGAAAGTAAGAACCAACGCCGATACTCCCAACGACGCGGCAGTAGCTGTAAAATTCGGAGCAGAAGGTATTGGTCTTTGCCGTACGGAGCATATGTTCTTTGCGGAAGACAGAATTCCCGCGGTTAGAGAAATGATAGTTTCTAAGACCGTCGAGGAGAGAAAGAAAGCTTTGGCAAAACTTCTTCCCATGCAAAGAGAAGACTTCATCGGTCTATATACTGCAATGGAAGGCAGACCTGTCACCATTCGTTTCCTGGATCCGCCGCTTCACGAATTCGTTCCGCATAAGGACGAAGAGATCGCAGAGCTTGCTAAGACGATGGGCTTGACTTTTGACGAACTCAAAAATACTGTCGAAGGATTGCACGAATTCAACCCGATGATGGGACACAGAGGTTGCCGTCTCGCGGTTACTTATCCCGAAATCGCAGAGATGCAGACGCAGGCGGTCATAGAGGCTGCGTTGGCTGTGAGAAAGAACGGCATAGAAGTAGTGCCGGAAATAATGATACCGCTCGTAGGCGAAATCAAAGAATTGAAATACGTCAAGAGCGTTGTCGTAGAGACTGCCGAAAAGGTGCTCAAAAAGAATAAAGCAAAGATGGAATACCATATCGGTACGATGATAGAGATCCCGAGAGCGGCTTTGACTGCTGATGAGATCGCAAAGGAAGCAGAATTCTTCTCCTTCGGTACCAACGACTTAACGCAGATGACTTTCGGTTTTTCGCGTGACGATTCGGGTAAGTTCCTCGACGAATATTACGCTAAGAAGATATTCGAATCCGATCCGTTTGCAAGACTTGATCAGATCGGCGTAGGCAAACTTATGAAGATCGCTATCGAGGGCGGTAAGTCCACGAGACCTGATATCAAGTTGGGTATCTGCGGCGAACACGGCGGCGATCCGTCTACGATAGAATTCTGCCACAACGTAGGATTGACTTACGTATCGTGCTCTCCTTTCAGAGTGCCGATTGCCAGACTTGCAGCGGCTCAGGCAAACATTCTCAATCCCAGAGTAAAGCCGGAACCGGCCGCTACCAGATATCTTGAAGAGAACTGATAAAATATCGTTAGATAAAATCAAACGCGCCCGTTCGTTAAGACGGGCGCGTTTTTATATAAAAACAATACAAAAGCAATTTGACTTATTGCAATGATTTCGTCAATTCGACGTTGGATAAAATCATGAGTTTGATAGGAGTCTTTACTTTTTGAACGGTATAAAATCACTGTCTACAAGTCCGTCTGTTATAAAAGGATATTCGAGCAGAGACGCCGATTTCATCGCGTCATAACCGTATTTTTGTCTTATCGCGTCAAGCGATTTATCAAGACGGCGGAGCTTTTCGGTTTTCTCCATATCGTCGAGCAGAGACAGCTGAATCGCTTCGCTGCCGGAAGAGAGGTCAAAAGCCGTCACAGACAGCAACCGTATAGGAATGCGAGGACAGAGAGCGTCGTAAATTTGCATAGCAAAATCGCATAAAGCGCTTGCGGAATTCAGTTTGTAGGGGAGTTTTATCTGCTTGCCTATATAATTCAAATCGTTGAATCTTATTCCAAGATGCAGTCCGCCGGCGACAAAATCGTGTTTTCGCATTCTTACCGCTACCATTTCGCTCAGCGCCATTACTACCGCTTCGACTTCGTCGCGAGAGGAGACGTCTTTGGGCATCGTGGTGGAATTGCCTATGCTTTTGGGAATGGGCGCGTCGTAATAAAGTCTTACCGGTTCGTCGTTGACGCCGTTGGCATTGTCATAAATTTTCTGCCCGTTGATACCAAACTTATCTCTAAGTATTTTCGGATTGGAACAGGCTAGATCTCCTATGGTATTGATGCCCAGATCCTGCAATTTTTTTGCGGTGCGGCGTCCTATCATCAGCATGTCGCCGACGGGGAGTCCCCATACTTTTCGCCTAAAGTTGCTTTCGTCTATGACTGTAGTGGCGTCGGGTTTTTTCATATCGGAACCGAGCTTTGCAAATACTTTATTAAACGATACTCCCACGGATATGGTTATTCCGATCTGCGTTTTTATTCTCTCTCGCAATTCGTCGGCAATGTTTTCCGCGCTGTTAAACAGGCGCATTGATCCGCTGACGTCCAACCAGCATTCGTCTATTCCGAATGGTTCGACTCTATCTGTGTATTGACAGTAAATATCAAATATCTTATCAGAGTATTCTACATATTTATCATATTGCGGCGGCACGAGAATCAGTTGGGGACATTTGCGTTTTGCCTCCCATATTACTTCGCCCGTCTTTACGCCGCAGGCTTTTGCTTTTTGATTTTTTGCCAAAATTATGCCGTGCCGCTTATCGGGATTTCCCGATACGGCAACGTACTTGTCTTTGAGAGACGGGTCAAGCATGCATTCGACGGACGCGTAGAAATTATTGGCGTCGCAGTGGAGTATTCTTCGTACCATAATAAGATTGTATCACATAATTTTTCATAATGCAAACATTTGTTCATATTTATTATGAGGCAATATTATCCAAATATACGCGTGCGGTATCGCTCTTTGCTCATTAATCAAAATTGTTAATACAAAACGGGAGAGCCGAGGCTCTCCCGAATGGGTTGGATAGATAATGATTTCAGAATTTAAGATTTTTGAGATAATTTGTTAATCCGTCGCGCAGGTTTTCGTCGCGCAGTCCGTATTCGATTGTAGCTTGGATATATCCGAGTTTATCGCCGACGTCATAACGGCGTCCGTCAAAGGTATAAGCGTATGCTCCCGTCGAATCTGCGATAGTCTGAATAGCGTCTGTCAGACATACTTCGCCGTTGGGCATTGCCGGCGTGTGTTTCAATACGTCGAATACATCCGGAGTGAGTATATATCTGCCTATGCTTGCCAACGTCGAGGGAAGTTTGTCGATAGGAGGTTTTTCCACGAGGTTGATGACCTCTGCGTATTTGCCTTTGATGGCTCCCGGTTTTACTATGCCGTATTTCGACGCCTCTTCTTTGGGGACTTCCTGACATCCCAGTATTATTTTGCCGGTGGTGTCGAATGCGTCTATGAGCTGTTTCAGACACGGCTTTTGAGGATTGTAGATAATATCGTCGCCGTAAAGCACGGCAAAAGGCTCGTTGCCTACGAAGGTTTCGGCTTCGAGAACCGCCATGCCGCTGCCGTTCATTTCTTTCTGCCGCACGTAATAGATGTGCGCCATCTGAGATATGTCTCTTATCTTTTTAAGATAGTCGTCTTTGCCGGCGCGCATAAGGATTTGTTCCAATTCGACGGAAATGTCGAAGTGATCTTCTATGCATTTCTTGTTTTTGCCAAGTATTATCAGTATTTCAGTGATTCCGCTGTTTACGGCCTCTTCCACAACGTATTGCAGGGTAGGGGTGTCTACGATAGGCAGCATTTCTTTGGGAATTGCTTTCGTCGCAGGTAGAAATCTTGTTCCGAATCCCGCAGCCGGGATGACGGCCTTTCTGATTTTCGTCATAATTCTCCTTTTTTAACTAAAAAAGTATATTTGATAAAATGTATTTATATTATATACTATTATATTAGTTAAATCAATGTTTATGTAAGAATTTATATAATTCTTCAAGCTGAGTTTAATATTTATTATATTATTAATAATTATAAAGGGAAAAGAGGTTTGCGGATATTAAATTTTTCAAAAAATTTACTTTGAAGCTATTGACATTCTTGTAATCGGTGTTATAATAAAACAAAGGTCAAAGAAAGTCAAACTATTGATCGGGCTTTTCAAACGAAACAATCTTAAAGGAGGACGGAAATGGCGAATATATCGGACGAGATAGAGCAGTTTATACTCTCCATATGGAACGACGACGACCCGTTGAGGCTGTCGAGAAACGATTTGGCACATTATTTTTCCGTTGCTCCAAGTCAGATCAATTACGTGCTGGCTACAAGATTCAACTTTGACAAGGGCTACGTTATAGAGTCCAAAAGAGGCGGCGGAGGATTCATAACTTTGGTGAAATTGTCTGACGACAAAGAGGAAATTCTGCCCGGTATGATACAGGAAATCGACGCGATAGGCGCGCTGTCTTTCAATCGGGCGTGCAATTTTATCGATAGACTTAAACGCGAGGAAATAATAACCGACGCCGAAGGCGAAATTATCAAAAGCGCCATATGCGACAAGGCGCTCAACTTTCCGTCGCTTAGCGCAAACGTCAGAAAAAACGTGTTCAAGGAAATACTCAAAGGTTTGGCGGCAAGATAATCAGGAGGTTTTGTAATTTATGATATGCGATATGTGCAAAGAACGCCCGGTGTCGGTGTTTATAAAGACGGTCGAAGGCAATATTAATCTGTGCGAACATTGCGCGGAAAGATATAATGCGTACATAACGGCGCAGAGCCTGTTTGATAATCTTGGAGAACTGTTCGATATGGCGTACGATAATGACGATTACGTATCTCCGTCCAGTTATAGATTCGTAAGAGAGAGAGTATGCCCGGGATGCGGAATGAGCGAAAGCAGGTTGATAGACGGATATAAATTCGGATGCAGCCGTTGTTACGAAGTTTTTCCGGATAAAGCTCAGGAATTTTTTAACGACGTGCGCGGTAAAAAATATTGCGGTAAATTTGCAGGCAGCGAACCCAAACCCGTTAAAAAACCCAGAAGGCTCAGCGAGATGACTATAGACGATCTGCCGTTGCTCAACAAACTGCTTGAGGACGCGTCCAACAAGCGTGATTTCGAGAAAGCTAAGGCAATCGACAACAAGATTAAACAGCTTAAAGGAGGTAAATAATATTATGGTGAGCGCGCAGAATACCGTAATATCCAGCAGGGTCAGACTTGCGAGAAATATCAACGGCTTGCCTTTTCCGCATATGCTTAAAGGCAACGAACCTAAGATAAAAGAGCTGTTCAAAATAGTCAAAGAGGTGTGCGACGCAAGATTCAAAAACAATCTGTATTACATACCCAAGCTCAATAATCTTCAAGCCAACGTGCTTATTGAAAATCATCTTATCAGTCCAAAACTTTGCGAGAGCGAATTCGGCGGCGCAGTGATAAGCGAGGATAAGAGCATCTGCGTAATGCTTAACGAAGAAGATCATTTGAGAGAACAATGCATATTGAGCGGTTATCGCTTAGAGGAGGCGTATAAAAATATCGAAAGTCTCGATGTTGCGCTGAGGAGCAGACTGGATATTGCGTTTAAGGAGGGATACGGACACCTCACGGCTTGTCCGACCAACTTGGGCGCGGGTATGAGAGCTTCCGTGATGATGTTTCTGCCGGCGATAACTATGAATCGAACTATAGACGCTATGATAAGAAACATAAAGGATAGCGGCGTTACCATAAGAGGCGTTTACGGAGAGGGGTCTACGGCAGACGGATATATGTATCAGATATCCAATCAGTCTACCGTCGGATTGAGCGAAGAAGAAATATTGTCGACGGTCAAGTCGCTAGTGTCGCAGCTCTGCGAAATGGAGGAGCAAGCAAGGCGGTCTCTTCTGTCGAGAAGATCCATCGACGTAGAAGACGAGATAATGAGAGCGTATGGCACTTTGCTTTTTGCAAAGAAAATGTCCTCGCAGGAATTTATGAGAAATATAGCAATGGTCAAATTGGGAGTGAGTTACGGTTTTGTAAGACAGGATATTGCAGAACTCAATAAATTGATAACTCAAACGCAAAAGAATACGCTTTCTTTTAACGCAGGCAAAAATCTCAACGCGACGGAACGGGACGTGCTGAGAGCAAGCATAGTTAGAGAAAGTCTGACAAAACATAAAGTATGACAAAGATATGTCAAAGAGAGGTAGTATATGAACAGAATGGATGACGAATGCAACAAGATCATGGAATCGGCAGGTATTCTTGCCGTCAAAAGCGGAGGATTTATGGGCACGGAACATATTGTGTGCGCGATGACTCTCAACCCAAAGACGGCTGCAGGGAAACTGCTGAAAAAATACGGCGTCGACGAGAGTATTGTCGATACTTTTATCGAGCAAGACGGCAAACTCAAAGGCGAACATTTCGACAATATAGTATTGAAATATAAGGTGTCCGACAGAGTCAAAAGCGCGGTTGCCAACGCGCTGAATATATGCACGACTTTCGGATATAAAAATATCAATTCGCTCGCTTTGCTTGCGTGCTGTCTGTCCGATGCGAATTCTTATGCTTGCCAAGGTTTAAGGCATATAGGAGTCGATCCGGACGATATAGGCGAAGAGGCGATAGACATACTTATGAGCAGGCAGCAATCAGGCGAGAATAAATCCGCTAATAAGTCTAACGGCGCGTCGTATTCTGCAGACGCCGACGAGGACGACAACGGCGGAGACGCTTTGGCGGGACTTGGAGAGGATTTGACCAAAAAGGCAAGAGACGGCAAGCTCGATCCGGTAATCGGCAGAGATAGCGAGATCAACAGGATAATAGAGATCCTGTCGAGACGGAAGAAAAACAATCCTATTCTTATCGGAGAACCCGGCGTGGGAAAGAGCGCGGTCGTAGAGGGACTTGCGCAGGCTATCGTCGAAGGAAAAGTGCCCGAACAACTTAAAAATAAAAAAGTATTTTCTTTGGATATGGCGAGTTTGCTTGCAGGCACGAAATACAGAGGCGAATTTGAAGAAAGGCTTAAAAAGGCAATCGAATCTCTCAATAACAGCGGCGACACGATTTTATTTATCGACGAAATCCATACCATAGTCGGCGCAGGCAGCACCGAAGGAAGTATGGACGCGGCAAACATACTCAAGCCTCAGCTAGCAAGAGGAGAATTGCAGACGATAGGCGCTACGACATTGGACGAATACAGAAAGTATATCGAAAAGGACAGCGCATTGGAGAGAAGATTCCAGACAGTTGCCGTCGAACCGCCGTCGGTTGGCGATACCATTACGATATTGCAGGGCTTGAAGAGCAAATACGAAGAGCATCACGGCGTAAAGATTCTCGACAGCGCGATCAGCGCCGCCGCCGTAATGAGCGACAGATATATCAACGACAGATTCTTGCCCGATAAGGCTATCGATCTTATCGACGAGGCTTCGTCGAGAAAGAGAATTAGCGGCTCGGTTCTTCCTGCGGAAATAAAGGAAGTAGAGGACGATATCAAGCGCTTGGACGAGGCGATAGACAGCTATTCCAAGATGAGAGAATTTGATAAGGCGAAAGAACTCAATGCAAGATTGGACGCTCAGAGACAGAGGTTGAAAGAACTCAAGGGCGGTTGGACGAAAGAGAAGACCAAGCAGGAACTTTGCATAGACGAGACGGATATCGCCAATATTGTGTCGTCGTGGACGAAGATTCCCGTCACCAAACTGACTCAGACCGAGAGCGAGAAGTTGTTGGGTATGGAAGAAATTCTTAAGAAGAGAGTAGTCGGTCAGGACGAAGCCGTCGAGGCCATCTCAAGGGCGGTGAGAAGAGCGAGAGTGGGTATCAAAGATCCCAAGAGACCGATAGGTTCGTTTATATTCCTAGGACCAACCGGCGTAGGAAAAACCGAACTTTCCAAGGCGCTTGCAGAGGCTATATTCGGAGATGAAAATCTCATGATAAGAGTTGATATGTCCGAGTATATGGATAAGATAAGCGTGTCCAAACTTATAGGATCGGCGCCGGGTTACGTAGGATTCGAAGAGGGCGGACAGTTGACGGAGAAGGTTAGAAGAAAACCGTATTCCGTAGTGCTTTTCGACGAGATAGAAAAAGCTCATCCAGAAGTATTCAACATACTTCTTCAGATTCTCGACGACGGAGTACTCACCGATTCTCACGGAAGAAAAGTAGATTTCAAAAATACCATAATAATAATGACGTCTAATATCGGCGCGAGCGAAATCAAGGCAATGCCGTCGTTGGGCTTCGGCAGTCAGTCGGCGCAAGACAGCTATGAGAATATGAGAGAAGTGCAGATGAACGCGCTTAAAAAGACGCTTAAACCCGAATTTATCAACCGTATCGACGATATTATTATATTCAGAGCGCTTGAAGATAAAGATATGTCGAAGATCATTTCTATAATGACGCAATCGCTTAAAAAGCGTCTCAAAGAAAAAGATATAATCATCGACGTGAGCGAAAACGCAATGAAGTCGATAGTCGAGAAAGGCTCCAACAAAGAGTACGGAGCAAGACCGCTTCGAAGGGCTTTGCAGAGAATGGTAGAAGACGAACTCAGCGAAAGGATACTCAAAGGCGAGTTTGCCATCGGAGACAGCGTGTATATCGACGAAAAGGACGGCGCCTTGACATTTGCGCTAGCAAAACCCAAAGAGAGCAATTCGGAAAACGACTCCGACAGTGCAGATAAAGTCGATTAAATCCAAGCAAATGCGGACGTGCGTCCGCATTTGCCGTTGTATCGAGCTAGAAAGCAACTCTTGTGAATTAATAATTTTCAATAGCAATATTAAAGTCAATCGCAGTCGAATAGAGCAAATCTTTTAGACTGTTGTCAATGATAGGAAAGATTATAAAAATTAATGAAAAATTTTGTTAAAATTTTCCATACCCCCCTTTTTTTTGAATCGTGAATATGTTATACTTTAATTGATAAAAATTTTATTTGACAGAAACGCTTAGCAAAGCGGTTAGACGTAATTAAAAAACAATTTCGGGCGCGGTTGCGCCTGCAAAAAAATAAAGGAGGGCAATTATATGAGAATTGAAATAATTGCGAGAAATTACAAACTGACGGACAGACTCGAAGAAATCATTAACAAAAAAATGGAAAAGTTTTCCAGATATTTCGAAGACGACGCCGTCGCAAAAATCTTTCTTAAAGAAACGGGAAAAGAAAGATACGTAATGGAGATAACGATATTCTTCGGAAACAACATGGTCAGAAGCGAGGTGGCTTCCGACAATATGTTCAACAATATAGATATAGCTTTGCCTAAAATCGAGGGACAGATAAGAAAGCACCGCACCAAACTCGGTAAGTTGAAGAAAAATGCGCTCGAAGACGCAAGTATGTATCCGCAGGCGGAACAAAAGAAAATGGAAATCATACGTACCAAATCAATGGCACTCAAAAAGATCGATATCGAAGAGGCTGTCGAGGAAATGGAGCTTGTCGACCACGATTTCTATATATTTCTCAACAACAAGACCGGAAAAGTCAACGTGCTATATAAGAGAAAAGCTGGCAATCTCGGCTGTATAGAGCTTGATTATTGATATAAATCAAAAATAATACGTTAATCGGCGGCGCAATCTTCGGATTGCGCCGTTTTTATATCTTAAAACAACTGGACGCATTGGCGTAATTTTATAATTTAATAATTATTTTATTGTCTTTTTTTATTTTTTGTAGTAAACTTATTGTGAAAAATAATCGGGAAGGTTCTCGGAAGGATCAGTTATGGCAAAGAAAGTCGGTTTGGCAGTTGCGTTTGTGGTGATAGCATGCATATTTTGCGTGTGTTTTTCGGCATGTACGAGAATGCAGAACGACGTCGACGTCGAGAACGTAGTCGTTTCCCGATTCGGCGACGGAATCAAAGTGCTTGACGTCCATTCTGCGCCGGAATACGCTACAGAATATAAGAGAGTGGCGAGAGTCAAAGTTAAAGTCAACGTAGACGCGCGAATGAGCGGTTATCATATTACGGGAATCTATTTGCCTGCGGGAGAAGCGCTTACGGTTACCGTATCCAATACGGTATCGCAGATGGGATACAGAGTTCACGTCAATTCTTTTTCGGAATCGGGCAATATTTTCAATATTACTCAGACCAGCCAGACTTTCGGATCGGAAAAGGGGGGAGTCGTTGAGATATTCGTTCCCAGTTCCGTTGTGTCCGACAGCTCGTTCAATATGACGCTCGAAGGCGGAATCGTTATGCCGTATTGCAGACTGGGCAGAGACGATTTTGACCAAATACAAAAAGGCGACGGAAAATACGCAATATTGGATTGCGTCAACACAAGATTTTACGTGCCGACGGATATAATATACGACGAAGAGGGCAAATGCGTTATCGACGATATTTCAAGCGTTCTGCTTTGGTGGCAGTCGACGTTGTCGTTTATCAACACGGCGTCGGGAATAGACAGCAACTCCAGAGATTATACGTCGGCAATCGTGTTTGAAGATTACAACGGAAAGATCAAATATGACGCTGCGCTCAGAGTTATGCGCGCGGACAAGTCATATTTTGAAAAGGTGTTGAATTATCATGCTTTGCTAGAGGGCGGAGCTTGGAATTTGCTATACGCTATTAACGATTATAAAATAAAGACGGCGGGAGGATTCCAGGGATTTATCTCTATCGATATGGTCGTCGATATACTTACGTGTATAGAAAATGCGGTTATGACTAATTCTAGCGACGAAACGTTGAGCGATAAGAACTGGTTGAACAACGCTTACATTTGTCTTGAGAGAACTAAAGAATTGCTTTCTATTGCTCCCGAAGACAGAAATGAAGACAACAAAAGCGACTTAATGAGGGCTTTCTTCCTCAATATAATGCACAGCTTCGGATTGGATAAGACGTTGGAAATAATAGTCGAATACGGCAAAGGAGCGGGAGAATTTTCCTTTGACGAGTTCGGTCTTATATTGAGTTCCGTATTAAAATCCGACGTCAGTCTGTATTGCGAGACTTTCGGCATTACGCTATCTACCGAGACAAAGAATAAGATGGCAGGAAACAAGGTATACGTTCCCGTGCAGACAAAGTTTACCGTAGGAAGCGTAGAGAATACGTACAGTATGGGATATACCGTGCCGATGGGAGCTAAGACGACGTTTGATTTTGCGTCTAATACGGTATCGTTGGTCGACGGTTGGGACGTGGTCGCGGTCAAAGGCGCAGCAAAGCAATGGTCGCATAAAGACGGTATTTATTACTATACGCCCAACGCCAAAAAACTTGTCGACGAATTTGAAGTGTCTTTGAAAAACGGAGAATACAGCGCCACCTTATACGGAAAGATAAACGCGGAAATAACAGTCGCTACTTATAGGATATACGAGGGATGGAAATTCGAAAATCCGTCGACGGCTCTGGCGGAAGCAATAGATAATTATGAGAAGAGAACTCCCAATTATTCGGGCAGCATAGATATAGCGGGAGTTAAGCCCCGAGAAGAAAGCGACGACAGCGTCTACGTGCTTACCGTTACCAACGGCTGTATGAAAGTGCCCAAAAGCGGCAAGTATCGTTTTTATTTGAGAAACAACGGCAGATGTAAAGTCGAATTCGGAGTGCCGAAATATATGTTTGATATGTTTGACGTATCAATCACGTTTACGGAATTTACCAGAGGTCACTCCTTTGACATAGATCTCGATAAGGATACCACTTATTATTTCAATCTCTACTTGCTTTCTATGAAAGGCGAGTGCGATGCCGTCATGGGCATTCGATATATCGAAGACGACCCATCCGACGACAGCTCCGATCACGGCATCAACGCAGACGTAATCGACAGCAGATATTTGATTTATAAGAATCTGTCTCCTGATGACATAGTTAAGTTTACTCCTCCGGTAATTTATCCGACCGGTTACGGATACAAAGAAGAGTTTTATCAGCCGTATGCCTTGACTGCGGACAACGTTGCGTCTTATCCCGAAGCAGAGATCAACAGAGATATAGATTTGGCGCTCGACGGTTTGCTCGGCACGTACTATATGGCGTCGGCAGTAAAAGGAGAATACGAATTTGTCATTGATATGGGCGAAGAGAGGAGAATGGAGTATCTCAAAATAAACGCGAGAGACAGTATTGTGGACGCAAAAATAGATATATACGTTTCCAACTCAAGGGATTTCTCCAATAAAACGAAAATTAAGTTGGATAAAAACCAGTTCGTCGCGGGAATAAATATTTTCTTGTTTAATAATATAAGCAGGCGCTACGTTAAATTTGTAATTTACCGTGAAGACGAGTCTGATTTCGTATGCAGTTTTGTGGATTTGGATATAGGTCAGTATTTCGAGGCGAGCGAAATTGTGCCTAATACGTCCGCAATGATGTCGTATATGGGCGGTTGGTCGGACGTTAAAGAATACGTCTGTATCAACGGCAGTTTGAGCCAGAGCGTAAACAAGAATTCGGTTATGTCGTTTACCGCTAAGTCAAGACAGATTTGTCTCTATGGCGTCAAGGACGCTCAATATGGAAAAATGGACGTATACGTAGACGGCAAACTTTATACGACTGTAGATCTTTTCAGCGAAACGACAATGACGGATCAGTTGATTTTTGCGATAGATTTTGATTATCCTATGGAGCACTCGATAAAAGTCATGCCTGCGGGAAACGACGACGTTATCAACATAGACTATCTTGCTTATATCAGAGTAGAAGAAGAGAGTATAGATCAAAATATGGGCGTGTTGTATTACGTGTTGATCATTCCGGCGGCGATAATAATAGCGCTTATAGGCGCGGCGATTGCGGATAGAGTGAGCAAAAAGAAGAAAAATTAAGTTTGCGCAAATAAGAGCAACGTATGTAATACGCGCGGCAGGTATCTTTCGACCCGCCGCGTATTTTTATTATATATTGTAGTAGTTATTTGTATTGACCTCAACGTATTGGGTACGGGGAGTTTTGACTTTATTATCGAGAAATATGATAAATCAAATAATATTTCAAAATATTTACAAAAAGTTGTCGCTATTGTATTGACTTTTGGCAATAATGTAGTATAATGAATTTAGCAGTCGAGCATTGAGAGTGCTAACAAACTCAAAACTTGATTGCCAAGCGGGTGAAAGATGGACGAAAGACTTACCGAGAGAAAGAAAAAGGTGTTGCAAGCCTTGATCGACAGATATATTACAAGCGTCGAGCCTATTTCGTCGGGCGACATCCAGAAGAAATATTTACCTGACGTCTCCCCGGCAACGATAAGGAGCGAACTCTCGCATCTGGAAGAGATGGGATATCTCATAAAGCCGCATATTAGCGCCGGCAGAGTGCCGTCGTCAAAGGCTTATAGATATTACGTAGAGAATTTTATCAGCGACGAAGATATAGATCTCGAACAGTTGAGAAAGAATATATCCCAAAACTACGACAGCGTAGTAGAGATAGTGAGAAACGGTGCAAAGATAGTCAGCGACGTGACCAATTACACGTCGATGCTCATGATAGCCAACAGCGATACTCTTACTATCAAAGATATTAAGCTTTTGGATATGTACGACGGCAGCGCGCTTGTCTTGATAATTACCGACAGCGGAGTTATCAAGGATAAAGAAATAAAGCTGCCCAAAATCGAGGACAACTACGTCGAGGTAGCCAACGGACTTTTGGCAAAAAGTTTTGCCGGAAAGACGCTGTCGCAGATACTTTCTTCGCAGATGCAAGTCGACCTTGACAGCGAATTGGAAGATTTCAGACAGATATTCGAAGGCGTATTCGAATTACTCAGCGAATATAAGAAGAGCAGAGAAGGACAGCTTTTTGTTGAGGGCGCGGATAAGATATTCGATTATCCGGAATCCAAGAATTACGACAACGTCAAAAATTTTATGTCGTTGGTTGGTAAGAAAGAAAAACTGCAAGAGCTGATGAAAGACGACGCCGATATAGAATTTTCCATAAAGATCGGCGCAGAAGACGCTGCAGGACTTGACAACATGGCGCTTGTGAGCGCTAAGTATCACGTCAAGGGCAAAGAAGTCGGGCAGCTTGGGGTAATAGGACCCGAAAGAATGGATTATAAAAAAGTTTTGAGCGTGCTAAAACAGCTCGGGAAAATAATAGACAATCTTGACGATTAAGTATTAAGGGGAGGCAATAATGTCCAAAGAGAAAAGAAACGATATTCAGGAAGAAGAGGCGTTGGAATTCAAACCTGTTCCGCCGGAGACGGCTGGCGACGAGTTCAACGTTCAGGAAGATAAGTACGAGGCGCTTTATTCTCAGTACATCAGATTGCAGGCGGATTTTGAAAATTTCAAGAAACGTAATATGGCGGCAGTCAGCGCTATGTATGCAAGCGGTGTCAGCGATATGATCATCGAGATACTGCCTGTGATAGATTACCTGGATATGGCTATCGAGGCGCAGAAGGACGAGGAACAGCGAAAGGGTATCGAACTTGTCAAAAACGCTTTTATGTCCGTGATGGAAAAACACGGCGTAGAGGAGATGGACTGTCTTGGCGAAATGTTTGACCACAACAAGCATGAAGCCGTTATGAAAGTCGAGGATTCGGGAAAATCCGGCAAAATAGTCGAAGTTGTTAAGAAAGGCTATCAGAAAGAGGGAAAAGTTCTCAGACATCCTATGGTTGTCGTCGCAGAATAATGCTCAACGCCGCTCAAACGCGGAATTTATATAGAAAACGAGATTAAAAGGAGATATAAAAATGAGTAAAATTATCGGTATCGATTTGGGTACGACAAACTCTTGCGTCGCTATAATGGAAGGCGGCGAAGCAACTGTTATTCCAAATCCCGAAGGCGCAAGAACTACGCCGTCGGTAGTCGGCTTTACAAAAGAGGGCGAGAGACTTGTCGGTCAAGTAGCAAAGAGACAGGCAGTCGCAAATGCAAACAGAACGGTTTCTTCAATCAAGAGATATATGGGCAGCGATCACAAAGTTAAGATCGATGACAAATCTTACAGTCCGCAGGAAATCAGCGCTATGATTTTGACCAAGCTCAAACAGGATGCTGAAGCGTATATCGGATCTAAGGTAACGCAGGCGGTCATCACCGTGCCGGCATATTTTACAGATTCTCAGAGACAGGCTACCAAGGACGCAGGTAAAATCGCGGGATTGGAAGTTCTCAGAATCATCAACGAACCTACGGCAGCGGCTCTTGCATACGGACTCGATAAGGGCAACGACAAAGGTCAAAAGGTGTTGATTTATGACCTTGGCGGAGGTACGTTCGACGTATCTATATTGGAGATCGAAGACGGCGTATTCGAAGTGCTTGCAACGAGCGGCGACAATATGCTCGGAGGCGACGATTTCGACAAGAAGATAATGGATTATATCGTGGCTGACTTTAAGGCAAAGGAAGGTATCGACCTATCCAAAGACAAAGCGACTATGAATAGAATCAGAGAGGCTGCGGAAAAGGCTAAAATCGAGCTTTCCGGTATGACAAAGACCGTCATCAATATTCCGTATATCACTATCGTGGACGGCGTGCCGAAACACGTTGATATGGAACTGACAAAAGCTAAATTCGATTCTTTGACAAGCGATTTGGTTGACAGAACTCTTATTCCTTTGAAAAAGGCTCTGTCAGATGCAAATCTTTCTCCTAAGGATCTTGCCAAAGTCATACTTGTAGGCGGTTCGACGAGAATCCCCGCAGTCGTAGAGTCTGTAAGAAACGTTACGGGTAAAGAACCTTTCAAGGGCATCAACCCCGACGAATGCGTTGCGCTTGGCGCAGCTATTCAGGGCGGCGTGCTTGCAGGCGACGTAAAAGACGTCGTGCTTCTTGACGTAACGCCTCTTTCTCTCGGTATCGAGACGATGGGCGGAGTATTTACCAAATTGATCGAAAGAAATACTACTATACCGACTTCCAAATCTCAGGTGTTCTCCACGGCGGCAAATAATCAGACCGCGGTAGATATCAGAGTATTGCAAGGCGAGAGATCTATGGCCAACGACAACAAGGAACTCGGAAGATTCCAACTCGACGGAATTCCTCCGGCACCGAGAGGTATTCCGCAGATCGAAGTTACCTTTGATATCGACGCCAACGGCATAGTCAACGTAACTGCTATAGACAAGGGCACGGGTAAGAAACAGTCCGTAACGATTACTTCTTCTACCAATCTTTCCGAAGATCAAATAGACGCGGCGGTCAAAGAGGCGGAGAAGTATGCCGAGGAAGACAAAAAGCGTAAAGATCTCGTAGACGCGAAGAACGACGCCGATCAGATGATTTACGCTACTGAGAAAGCGCTTGAAGAGAGCGGAGATAAGATCAGCGACGACGACAAAACCACGTTGAAAGAAGCTCTTGAGAAGGCAAAAGCTGATTTGGCGGAAGCTAAAGACGCGGAGACCGTAAGAGCGGTAACGGAAGAAATGACAAAGGCAAACGCGCCTATTTTTACAAAACTCTATCAGGCGGCTCAGGAAGAGGCAGGCGGCAACGTCAACAGCGACGGCAGCGTAGATCCCGACGACATCATTATCGATAACTGATAAAAATATCAATTTAAGACCTTAAAATTAATGCCATTAGCCTTTTCGAAGGCTAGTGGCACTAAGCAAGTAAAGGGAAAGGAATATATGGCAAAAAATTTATACGAAATTTTGGGCGTGTCAAAGACGGCAAGCGACGAGGATATAAAGAAAGCATATAGAAAGCTTGCGATTCAGTTGCACCCCGACAGATTCGCCAATGCGACGGCTAGCGAGAAAAAAGCCGCAGAGGAAAAATTCAAAGATATCAACCACGCATATGAGGTTCTCAGCGATAAGCAGAAGAGAGCCAATTACGACCAATTCGGCAGTGAAGACGGTCCGCAGTTCGGAGCGGGCGGCGGAGACGCAGGTCAGGGATTCGGCGGATTTGAAGATATTTTATCTTCTTTCTTCGGCGGAAGTTTCAACAAAAAGACTGCCAACGCTCCTAAGCAGGGCGATGACATTCACGTCAAGATCAATCTTACTTTCGACGAGGCTTACAACGGCGTTAGCAAGACGATAAGGCTCAATAGAGACGAAAACTGCTCGGCATGTTCGGGTACGGGTGCAAAAGATCCGTCGGCTGTTAAGGTATGTCCGTACTGCAACGGTAGCGGTACCGTACGCAAAGTGCAGCAGACAATGTTCGGTCAGCAGGCAGTGCAGACGGTTTGTACCAACTGCGGCGGAAAGGGTAAAATCGTGACGGAAAAATGCGCGGCTTGCAGAGGCAACGGGTACGCGCGTAAAGAAGCCAGCGTAAAAGTCAACATACCCGCAGGCGTGGACAACGGAGTATCTATGACCGTAAGAAACGAAGGACATTGCGGAAAGAACGGCGGAGCGAAGGGCAATCTAGTCATCGCGGTAGGAGTTATGCCGAGCGAAAAATACAGACGCGTAGGCAATGATCTCTATTTTGATTTGCCGATAGGTTTTTACGACGCGGCGTGCGGTTGCGATATGGTTATCGAAACTATGAAGGGAGAGGCTAAATGCAAGATACCCGAAGGCACGCAATCGGGCACTAAAATCCGCTTGAAAGGTTATGGAATGAAGGTGTTGCAAAAAGACGCGTACGGAGATTTGTACGTCATCGTTAAATTGGAAACGCCCAAGGGATTGAGTTCCAAACAGCTAAAATTGCTTAAAGAATTCGACGACAGCTTAGGTAATAATCAGTATCCAAAGGTCAAAAAGTTTAAGAGAAAATAATAAATACATAAGAGGCGAACGATTTCAACGTTTCGCCTCTTATTGTTATCGAAAACCCCCAGATAGTCTGGGGGTTCAAAAGAGGTTTACCGGTGAGTAAAAAATAGCACTCCTTTTGTTATAATAGATTTGTCCGCCAAGGCAAATCTAAACAAAAGGAGCACAAAAATGAAAAACGAAACTATTACAAACAGTCTATCACATACAACATGGAATTGCAAATATCATATAGTATTTGCACCAAAATATCGAAGAAAAGTATTCTATGGAGAGAAGAAGAGAGAAATAGGAGCAATATTAAGAGAATTTTGGTGTAGAGGATACTATGTAGATACAGTAGGAAAGAATACAAAGAAAATAGCGGAATACATAGCAAACCAACTGAAAGAGGATAAGATGATAGAGCAAATGAGCATGAGCGAAATGCTTGATCCGTTCAAGCAGTAAAAAGCACGAGGCGGACAAAACAAACACGATTTCGTGTGGCTAGTAACAAAGGGCTACGCCCGAAACAGAAAAACCACCAGCTGTGAAATGCACCCCAAAAGTTAGACAAAACTTAAGGAGGTGCATTTTTAATGGCAA
>CAMXSN010000003.1 GCA_947246685.1 uncultured Clostridia bacterium
CTCTGTTTAGTTTTTAAGGTGCTCTCGCTACCACCCCTTCCCAGATGACAGCCTACATATCATACCACATCAATTTTGACTTGTCAACAATTTTTACAAATATTTTTAGAACTAATTTTAATAAGAAATTTATAACGCAATTTTAACGCTTTTCTGCCTTAAATTCTATCAATTCGGCGTCCAAATCGGCATATTCGGCACATTTATAACCAAAACTTTCTTAATTGAGACTATGATTAAGCATGAAAAATAAAATAATTATCTGTGATAAAAGAAATAAATTTGCTTGCTTTTTACATCTAGAGATGACGTTACCATTTTGCCTCTATTACTCCGCCGCCCAGACAGACGTCATCGACGTATACAACCGCGTACTGACCTTCTGCGATAGCGCGCTGAGGTTTGTCAAACGTCAACTCCAACCCGTCGTTGCAAATCGCAGCCGTTGCTTCTTGTTCCGGTTGACGATGCCTTATCCTCGCTGTGCACCTAAATACTTTTTCTTCGGGGACTTTTGTAATAAAATTGAACTTATCGCATCTGAGATGGGTGTGATATATCATAGATTGATCGCCCTGCGAAACATACAAGATATTCTTCTCAACGTCTTTGGACACCACAAACCACGGTTCGCCGTTGCCGCTGCCGCCTATTCCAAGTCCCTTTCTCTGTCCGACCGTATAATAGAATACGCCGTTATGCCTGCCTACGGTAGCGCCGTCCAAAGTCTTAATATCTCCGTCCTGCATAGGTATATACTGACTCAAAAACTGTCGAAAGTTTCTTTCTCCGATAAAGCATATTCCCGTGGAATCTTTTTTTTCCGCCGTCGACAATCCATACTGCGCGGCAAGAGCTCTTACCTCGCTTTTGTCGAGCCTGCCTACGGGAAATAATACGCGGTCAAGCTGTTTGGACGATAGTTGATTGAGAAAATAAGTCTGATCTTTATTGCCGTCTTTTGCCTTGAGAAGATAATTCAAACCGTCGGGATCGTGCCTGACGTCGCAATAATGACCCGTGGCTATAAAATCGGCACCCATGGACAAGGCGTGTTCAACAAACGGAGCAAATTTGATTTCTTTATTACATAGCACGTCTGGATTCGGCGTCCTGCCTTTTTTGTATTCTTCAATAAAATGCCTGAAAACTCTGTCATAATATTTATCGGCAAAATCCACGCTGTAATACGGAATACCGATGTCGTTGCATACGGAGCGAACGTCGTAAAAATCCTCGTCGGCAGTGCACGCGCCGCCGCCGTCCTTTTCATGCCAATTACGCATAAAAAGTCCTACGACTTCGTAACCTTGCTCTTTGAGAAGCAATGCGGAAAGCGACGAATCTACGCCTCCGCTCATTCCTACGACAACTCTCTTTTTCATAGTTTTAATTCTAGCATAAAGCAAAATGGCTTGCAAGTATTTTATCCGCGCCGAAAAGAAAAACAGGCATGCCGCCTGCTTGAAAATTCATATATCGTAACTAATCGTAACTTGGCTTTTGTCAGTCTCAAACTGCGTATATTCTACCCGCGCTGCTTTCAACATTATCTTAGAAGCAATTACCGAATCGGTATCGGCATATTTGTCGCACATATACACAACTTTTTTAATACCGCTCTGTATTATAGCCTTACAACATTCGTTACATGGAAAAAGCGACGTGTAAATCACGCAATTTTTAAGAGAAGTCACTGCGTTGAGAATTGCGTTGAGCTCTGCGTGTACGACGTAGAGATATTTTTGATCAAGATATTTCCCTACCTTTCCCCACGGAAAGACCTTGTCGTCGCAACCTTGCGGCATACCGTTGTATCCTACGGCAACGATTCTTCTGTCTTCGTTGACTATACATGCCCCGACGCGCGTTGAAGGATCCTTGCTCCTCTTAGCCGACAGCAACGCCACTCCCATAAAATATTCGTCCCAATTTATTATCATAATCTTTCTCCGTTGTATTTTGAACTCTATGCGATGGCAATTCTATCCGCAATCCCAAAGACTTTAAGCAATTCGGCATTGATAAGCGCATAGCCGTTGGCGTTTGGGTGCAGACCGTCGTAAGTATATTTTCTGTCGAAATTGCCGTTTTCGTCGGCAACCACGGGATTGACGTCAAGATAAATGACGTTTTTTTCTTCGCACAACTTTGCAATCTTTGCGTTTAGGTCGTTAATCTGGCGATTATTTCTGCTTCCTACCATCTTGGAGCTGACGTCTTTGTTAACCGGCAAAAGCGAACTTATCACTATATCTTTAACTCCTGCGACAATACATCTGTCGATAGCCTTTGAAATGTTGTCTGCTACCGTATCGGCGCTTATCCCTCTGGACAAATCGTTGGTGCCGACGAGAATAAATATCTGCGAGGGAGATATGTTTAGAGCATTGCTATCCAATCTTTCCAACATCCTGTCCGAGCAGTCTCCGCTTATACCTCTATTGTATACGCGCACGTCAGTCTGTCCCAGCATTTCTTCGGGATAAAGCTCGATAATGGAATCGCCTATCAACACTATCTGCCCTTTTTGGGCTCTTTTGTTGAGAAATTCGTAATTTCTCATTTTCGTCTTCTTAATGAGATCGTATTCCGTAGACTGCGAATCTTTACAGCCCGCAAATACGCACACGACCGTCAAGCATAAAATAAGCGACGCGCATATTAAAACGTTTCTACCGACAGAATTTTTCACAGCTGGTTTCCTTTGTAATTTTGACTGCACGGTATTATATGCAATCTTGCATCCGATTGCCGACATTTAATAAATGCCGTAATCGGATTGAATGGCGCACCCAATGCGACTCGAACGCATAACTTCACCGTCGGAGGGTGGGGTTTTATCCATTAGACTATGAGTGCCTGCGCTTATAACAATTATCCAAAATATTGATGAAAATGTCAAGAGGTTGACGAAAATAAGTTAGTCCGCAAGCAAATTTTGACAAATGTATTTTTATTGCGCAATATATAAATATTGTAGTATAATATATATTAAAGAGCGAACACCGCGCAAAACTTATCGGAGGCGCAAATGACAAAACTACCCGACGCTAACATTGATTTTAAGGGAACCAAAGTCGCGTGCGTAGGCGACAGTCTGACGTTCGGCACCACTCTTCTCAACAGAAAAAGAGAGTGCTATCCATCGAGACTGGGCAGACTGCTGGGCGAGAATTTCGACGTTCTCAATCTCGGTTTTCCCGGATATGCAGTCAATCCATTCTGCGAGAAATATTGGGGCGCTCTCGACGCAGTAGAATTGCTAGAGAATTACGCTCCGCAATTCATACTGTTTTTGCTTGGAACAAACGACGCCAGACTCAAAAATTGGACGGATGAAAAGACATTTGAAAAGTTTTACAGACGATTCATACACAATTTTGTAAATATGAAACAAAATCCGTGCGTCATCGCGATGACTTCTCCCAGAGCATATTGCGACCACGTGTTGACAGAATTGGATTTTCGTCACGAAATACTAGCCGACATAGTCTCGATTCAGAGACGCGTCCTCGCTGAAAACGGTATTCCTTATATTGATTTATACTCTCTTACGGAAGGAAAAGACGCGCTGTATTCTCTGGACAAACTGCATTTTAATTCCAAGGGCGCTAAATTCGTTGCTTTCAAATCCTATTATGCAATCAAAGAACAGTTGAACA
Organism: uncultured Clostridia bacterium; assembly: GCA_947246685.1. Lineage (GTDB taxonomy): Bacteria > Bacillota > Clostridia > Christensenellales > UBA3700 > RACS-045. The sequence goes on from CAMXSN010000003.1 coordinate 3,666, forward strand.
AAAATTTTGAAGAAAATCTTGTTAAAAACTGTTGACTCTGCATCTTGGCGGTGCTAATATTTAGTTAAGCAGAATACATCTTTGGGCAAGCGATTAAGCTGACCGGTGGTAATGTCGCCTTAGAGCGAACGAGTCCAACAGCCCCAACAGCCGATACGGTGAGATTCCGTAACCGCCTGTAAAGTCAGAATGGGAAAGAGTATGATAATATTGCATATTTCGGTTTACGCCGATAATTTTGCGTATATCTGATCTTCTCCTTTTCGGGAGAAGATTTTTTATGCTCGGGTATTTTGCAAAACGTTTTAAGGAGAAATCTTTATGTCAAGCAACAAAACCGGAGCAATAGTATTCACAGCCGTAATGACGGCGCTGACCACCGTATTCACACTGATATCCATTCCTTTGGCAAGCGGATATTACAATTTCGGAGACATCGCTATTTTTATGTCGTCTGCTCTTCTCGGACCTCTTTGCGGCGCAATCGTCGGCGGACTGGGAGCCGCGTTGGGCGACGTCTGTCTCGGATATCTTATTTACACGCCTTTTACGCTTGCAATAAAGGCGCTGGAAGGACTTATCTCGGGGCTTTTATTCAATATATTAAGACGTTTTGTACTGCAAAAAAAGGGCTTGTGCGCGACGCTGCATTTCTTTGTTTGCGCATTATCCGGACTGGTAATGGCTCTTGGATATTTCATTGCCGAAGGTCTGCTGCTATCCGAAGACAAATGGACGGGCGGAATAGCCAATCTGCCTTTCAATATTCTTCAAGGAACCATATCGGCGGCATTGGCGGTTATACTGCTCTATCTGTGCCGCGTAAATTATATTTTTGAAAAATTCTATCAACGAAAACCTTTGAAAGACAAGATAAAAAAACAGAATAATAGCGATAAGTCAAATGACGGCAACGACCGCGAAATATAATAAAATGCAGTAGAAATAAAACTGCGGAAGGAGTAAAATATGAAAGACGTCAACGTATTGACAATTCAGGATTTCTCTAGCATGGGGCAATGCTCGCTGAGCGTCGCTCTGCCGATCATATCTGCTATGGGGGCGGAGACCGTATGTCTTCCTACCGCCCTTCTTTCCACCCATACCAGCGGCTTTGAAAATTATACTTGCGTGGATTTGTCAAGCAATCTTATTCCTGCTGCTCAACATATCAAAAAGTCGGGCGCTGACTTTGAATTTATCTACACAGGCTATCTAGGAAACAGCCGCGCTGTTGAAGCAGTTATGAAAATAATCGAAATCTTCCCCTCTGCTCGTCTTATAGTCGATCCCGCAATGGCGGAAAACGGAACTCTATACGACGGCATATCTCAAGACTATGTCGCGTCCGTTTTATCCCTTTGCAAAAAGAGTTTTTTATGCCTACCCAACGTCACCGAAGCGTGTATGTTGGCAGGCGTCGAATACTCGCCTGTTCAAAGCAATGAGTATATACTGAAGGTTGCCGAGAAGTTGTCCGAAAAAGGCGTAGATCGGACGGTGATTACGGGAATTAGAACGCTGGAAGAAATGATGATAGCCTATGCCGATAAAGACCTGATGCAATTCAAAAGTTTCCGCGAAATCAGCGGTCAATTCCACGGCAGCGGCGACGTATTTTCTTCGGTGACGGTCGGCGCCCTCGCCAACGGATTCGACGTAAAAACAAGTCTGCAGATTGCGCTTGATTATACCGGCAAAACCATAGAGTTGACAAGCCGCGACAAATCCCATTGGTACGGGCTGAAATTTGAAAAAACTCTTCCTTATCTCATCGACGCGCTTGGAGACAGGCAAAAATAAAAGACGGTTGGACTATTGTCTCACCGTCCAACCGATTATTCCTTTTCTTTGCCTTGGTCGATTCTGCTTCTGAACCATTCATACAACTCTTTCATCGTCATATTCTCTATTCCCAACGTTTTCGGAGTAATGACCATAGATTCTCCGTTGGGCAGTTCCGTTTCGGCTATCTCAGCGTCGGCGTATCCCATTTTTTCCAAAGTCGTGTAATTGAGAAACCAATATACGACGCACGTAAGCACCAATACTATTAAAACGAATACGATGAGCGTACCCAATAATGCCTTGACCATATTTCAACCCTCCGCAAGTTAATTATAGTTTATTCAAAAAAATATATACTGTCAACAAATTTACAAAAAATCATTTGACAACATATTTTCAATATGCTAAAATCTAAAAGCAATCGAATATGGAAGTTTAGCTCAGTTGGGAGAGCATCTGCCTTACAAGCAGAGGGTCATAGGTTCGAGCCCTATAACTTCCACCATAAAAAGCCTTAAACGAATATCGTTTAAGGCTTTTCATTAAATATCGCAGTTAATTTTATCGTTTAACTATCATAATCGTAAGCAATTTTATTTAATTTCTCTCCTCGCAAATTTTTGATAAAGCCATCCTCGACTTTGCAATACCAACGAATATCTTTATTTGGCAAATTTCTTAATAAGTATTCGTCCGTACAATCACTCTCTTCAACGACTTCCATATCTTTAACGTGAATAAAACACAAAATATCGTCTTTAATATCTTCCCAAGTTTCTTCGCTCCACGGTGTTGGATCTGTAAATATTACTTGAAAACTTCTAAATTCTATTTCCGCGTCAATAATAGTTCCCACCATATCCTTATATACACCGTACTTTTCATATTTGGGATTAGATACCAATATTTTTACCTTATCAAATAATTTCATTTTGCTTTTCCTCCTAAAAAAGTGTTGCATTTTAATTTACCATTGGAAAAAACCATCCAAGCAGATTTAGCTGTATATATTTTACCGAAATTTTTTCCTCTTCCTTCAATATTCACAAATACGTTTATTGCAACACCATATTTTGTAATATCTCTAATTTCATATTGTCCCAAACAATAACTTTCGACAACTTTCTTTTTCAAATATTCTAAAAACGCATTATCATTCTCATAACCTAATGAACGAATCCAAGGTGTTTTATCTCTAAATAGCCAATCATCTTTACCTTCCGGACATATAAGCTTAATATCTTTTTCAGTTGGCGTAAGAATATCTATCTCTTGACAATGACAATTATAGTGATAAAGGCCTATTTTGTTTTTACTGTCGTTCAAGATTTGTTCAATAGAATATTCCATAGACTCCGGCTTTTTATTTTTCTCATTTGCAAACCAACATTGATTTACGGCAATGCATTTCTCACAATGTTTTTGCGTTATCAGGCCGTGTATTCCATTTTCATTATCGTCAAAAACTACGTCATTTAAGTTATCAACTACTTGTATCCAATCATTAGACCAATTTACAAACATTATACACCTCATAATAGTTATTTCAACTAAATTTTATAACACAAAAATAAATTGGCAATAGTTTTATGACAGTGTTTTCCTTTTTTGATAATAACCAATAAATTGTTTGTTTTACGTTGTCACTGCTCCAACAATGTCGTTAAAGTACAAACCGTTAGGCTCATACTCTTCCTTTATATTCAAGCACCCGTCACAGTAGTAAATTGATTTTATACTTGCATTTCTTTAATAAATGCGCTATAATTTTTTTACGATAAACAGTAATTTGTAACGAGGAAATTATATATGAATAAAACTGCATGGATATTTTCTTATAAACTTAAAAAGGGTGTATGTGAAGAAGAATTTATAGGATTAACGCAAAAATTACATGACGAAATTATTTCTAAAGCAAAAGGCTTTATCTCTTGGGAACATTACTTACAAGGAGAGATATGGACTGATTTTGTTCTTTGGGAGACAGAGGAAGATGCAAATAGAGCAACAACAATAGGGAAAGGTAAGGAAGTAACTAATAATTTTTATGCTTGCATTCAAATGAATACTTGCAGAGTTTTAATTTCTAAATTGATAAAAAAATATTAAGTTAATAAATCTCAATTTAGCGTAGAAAATTCGTTTTACGTTGTCACTGCTCCACCATATAATGACTGATAAGAGTTAGCTTATCAGTCATTTTTACTTTGAGAATTTCGGAGTAATTAACTATTTGCTTGAAAAAGTTTTCATCTTTTGATATTATGACTATACAATAACCAGTAATTTAGAAAACAAAATGATTATTAGACCTTATGTGCCGACAGATTGTGAGGTTTTGGCAAATTTGTTTTATCTTACAGTCCATACAGTCAACGCAAAAGATTACACGAAAGAACAACTAAATGCTTGGGCTACGGGTAATATAGATTTGCAAGAATGGAACAAATCACTTTCTGAGCATTATACTTTTGTTGCGGTTAAAAATAATATTATTGTTGGATTTGGCGATATAGATAAATCGGGTTATCTTGATAGATTATATGTACATAAAGACTATCAACATCAAGGCATTGCGACTGCAATCTGCGATAAGTTAGAACAAGCAGTGATAGTAAGCAAAATAATTACTCACGCATCTATAACAGCAAAATCTTTCTTTCTTCAAAGAGGTTTTAGAATAGTCAAGGAGCAACAAGTAGAAAGAAATGAAATTTCCTTGGCCAACTATGTAATGGAAAAGTAAGTCATGCTCTTTGCAAGAAAACACATAAGAGAGTATTTTCTCTCTTATCTTTGTTTATAAGCATTTGTCAGCTGTCATAGTCGTAAGCAATCTTGTTTAATTTTTCGCCTCGCAAATTTTTGATAAAGCCGTCTTCAACTTTGCAATACCAACGAATATCTTTATTTGGCAAATCGTTAAATATGAATTCGTCTGTGCAATCGCTCTCTTCGACAACTTCCATATCTTTAACGTGAATATACTCTACAATGTCGTCTTTAATAGAATACATAGTCTCTTCGCTAAACGGAGTCGGGTCAGTAAATGCCACTTGAAAACTTCTAAACCTTATGTGTGCCTCAACAATCGTTCCCACCATATCTTTATATACGCCGTAATTTTCATATTCGGGATTTGATACCAAAATTCTTACTTTATCAAACATCTTCATTTTGTCCATCCTCCTATAAAGGTGTTGCATTTTAGTTTTCCGTTAGAAAAAACCATCCAGCCTGATTTTACTCTATAGATTTTATTTGCCTTTTCTCCTCTGCCTTCTACATCTGCGAATACATTAATTGCAACGCCGTATTTTGTAATTCCGCGAATAACGTATTGTCCCAAACAATAGTTTTCGATTACTTTGTTTTTCAAATATTCTAAAAACTTTTCGTCAGGTTCGTGACCGAGAGCTCGAATCCATTCCGATTTATCCTTAAACAACCAAGCTTCTTTGCCTTCCGGACATATAAGTTGAATATCTGATTCCCTTGGCGCGGGTATAGCTATCTCTTTGCAATGGCAATTATAGTGATATAGCCCGATTCTATTTTTGCTATCATTTAAGATTTGTTCAATGGAATACTCCATTGCTTCAGGTTTTTTATTCTTTTCATTTGCAAACCAACATTGATTCGCCGCAATGCACTTGACGCAATGCTTTTGCGTTATAGGACCTTGAATTCCGTTTTCATAGTTAAAATCGTCGATAACTACATTATTTAATGCGTCAACAACTTTTATCCAATCATAAGACCAGTTTACTAACATTATACACCTCTATATGGTTATTTCAACTAAATCATACACCAAGAAATTAAATTGGCAATAGTTTTATGACATCTTTTTATCATTTTGTTATGATAACAATTTTCTAGATACATTTACGCAATTAAACCTGCTCCAAATTATTTAGATTTACTGCATTAAGAATTTTCAAAAATTATACTTTGATATGAAATCGATAAATTTCGGTAAAGCAAAATTACGCTCTGAATAATAAGACGGTAGTAAAAAAAGCCTTGAACCGTTTCCGTTCAAAGCTTACGATATTACATAATGCAAAATATTTAACCTATTGATAGACAGCAAAAATCGCCTAACGCTTTTTCATAGCGCGCTGTTCTTTGAGATAATCGTTGTATCTTTCTATCTGATCCTCTCTCAAATCTATCATCTCTTTTGCCGTTGCCAAGGCTTGAGCGTCACCAACTACAAGCTCCGTCTCCTTGACTTTCATCTTCGTTCCGTCCGATCCTGCGTTTCTCCTTATGTCTTTGAAATACTCGTCTTCCATCTTAAACAACGCCACGGTAACGCCCTTCTTGATTGTCAGCTTAACCAACGGATTGACAGAAGATTGCCCCAGCAGGACGTAATATGCGGATTTTCTCTCTTTGCATTTGTCCTTGCTCATAGCATATTGCTTTATCGTATCGAAGTATTTCTTTTGCTTAGCGCTTAGTTTTTCATACGCCTCGTCTAAATTAAGTCTCGGCGCGACTGATTTAGATTTCTTTTCGTCAGGGATATCCGGCGCCTTTTCCGCTTCCGACGGCATTTCCTTGACGACTTCTTTTTCTACTATTCTCTCAACGGGCTTCTCTATTATCCTCTCGACTATCTGCGGCGCGGGCTGTTGGGGAGCAGATTGCCTGCTCAAAGCTGCGTTTATCGCCAAATCGCTCATTCTCTGCATCAATATCTCTTGGTTGCGCATGAGCGTCTCAATTTTATCGGAATTGCGGTCGTACTCTCTCGCTGACGTTTCTGTTGCTCCGCCTCCAACGGAAAGATTCTTAACCGTTTCTTTAAGATCTTCCATTGCCTTATTCAGTTGGCTGACTTTTTCTTCGTTCCTGTTTTTTTCGGATAACAAAAACTCTTTTTCTTTCTCGCTTGCGTTAATTTGCTCCTGCATCGATTTTAACGTATCGTTCAACTCTTTGAGCAAAGCGTCGTTGACTTTTGCCGACGCCACTTCTTTCTCAGCGGCCTTTTGCTCAGATAATTGCCGCATCAATTCCTCTATGCGCTCCTCGTTTCGCTGCGTTAAATGTCTGATTCTTTCCTCGTTTTTCTCATTCTGCTCCTGAAGTCTTTGAATCATTTCGTCGTTTCCGGAAGCCTGTTGCGGCAAGTATTGCTGCACGTTGGGCAGCATTGCGGACACTGCGTCGTTTATCATTACTCTCATGTCTTCCATACCTATCGCAGGCTGTTGCGCGTATGCGTAGCCCTGCTGTCCCATCACGCCCTGTCCGCTCATATTCATAAACATCGTCTTATTGTACTCGTCCTTTGCGTCTTCAAGTTCTCTCAACGACTTTTTGTATCCCTTTTTCTCTATGAGCATAAATATAAGCGACAGTAACGCCGCGCCCATTAGAGCTCCCGCAATTATCGTCCAATTTTTCAAGCTGAGTTCAAACAATCCTATTCCGCTTATTGCATAATACGTCTTGTATTTTTTCTCGATTGTTTTCTTGTTCTCTTTTTTCTTGCCGGCGTAACTTATTCCCTTCGCCGTAAACGTCAATATAAGCAAGATACTCGCGCCGCTCGCAATCACCTGCCACCAATTTTTGAACGTTTCTATCGCCTTATCAAATTGATTTTCGACCTGTTCGTCTTTTGTATTGTCGTTATTGCCTGCGCTGATAACAAACTCTTGTTGTTGAGTTTCTATTCCGTCTCCGTCAATCACTACTCCGTGCTCGTCTACGAATGCGTAATTCTCGCCGTGCTCTCCCAAAAACACCGCCTTGACGCTGTATTTCTTTCCTTTCTCAAACTTAGTTCCTTCTTCAAGTTCCGTCCCTTGTTCGTCATAGTACTTATAGCCTATCTTTTCTCTATCGCTTTCGCTCAAATTGTAAATTATCGGCGTTCCGTCCGAGTTCTTGTCCCACACTGCCGCTATCTTTTTCTTGTCTATATTAATTTCCGATTGTACGCCGTCAACGATTTCATAGTTGATCACATCTTCGTCAGCCAATCCGTATACGACGATATATTTACCCGCGTTCTTCGGTTTTTCTCCGCTCGCCAACTCGTTTTCGGTCGACACTTCGCCTCTGTAATATTTTATCGATATCTTTTCTTTGTCTATCTTTTCTCCATCAATAGCGATAATTGCTCCGTGTTCTTCTCCGTCGTAAATTATTATTTCTTCTTCTGTCTTAACGCTTAATTTGATTTTTTCTATTTGAAAATCTATTCTCACCGTCTCCAACTCATAATTCTTTGCGACTTCACCGTCAAGAGCCAACTCTATATAATAGGCTCCCGCATTGACGGGCGCAATTTGCGTTGCTTGCGCGTCAAAATAAGTTTGTACAATATCTTCAAGCGAAACGTCTCCGCACGTTACTTGCAATTCTAGTGTTTGCTCCTTGCCGTTGTAGACGATAGCTTCTGCGTTTGTCCTTTCTACAGTTACTTTGGCTTTGGATATTTCAAATTCTATCCTAGTCCTTATAAGTTCGTATGTCTCTTCATACCCTTCTGCCAATTCGATCAGTATTGCATATCGTCCCGCGTCCGTCGGCGCGCTTGCCAAATCAGTCTCCACGTCTTGCAGTATCTGAACAAACTTTATACGCAGCAGCGTTTGAATAGGCAAAGTCGTCCCCGTCAACGTCAGTTCGCTACCGTGCGGCATCCTGTCGTAAGTATAGTCGTAATCTCCTGCGTTGAGTTCTACCGCTACCTCAATTTTGTCCGATCCTATACTGAAATATTTTGCCTTATTGCCGGTTATCTCATAGTTCTTTGACATCTCGTCACTCAGCAACGCCACCGCCCAATACGACATTATTACTGGTGATTTGACTTCTATATCTTCAAACGCTATCTTGTCGCCTTTAGCTCCTGTAGACAATGAATAATCTTCTCCGTTATAGTATTCGTACTCTTTTATCTTATCAGCATATTCTCCGCTTACAACGTAGTACTCAAAATCTTTACCGTTCTTGTCTTCGGCTAGCTTGCCGACCCAACTCAGCGTTATTCCCGCTTTCTTTATATCCCAACTATACTCCCAATCAAACTCCTGTCCGTTGTTGTACTCATATGTGGTTTTGTCTTCGATATCTATATCCTCATAGTTGACGTCGACGTTCTCTATCTGCACAACTCGCGCTATATAACCGTCCTTTGCCTCAATTTTTTTATATTCTCCTCCGTAAGTGGCCTTCAACGTGCTGGGCAATCCGGTCAAATATACTTCGTGATTGGCGCCGTCGTATACGTCGCTGCTTCTTTTTCTCTCCCATTTTACATCATTTAAGTTATACTTAGCTTTATTGATCTTCCAGTTCAACTCGTATCTGGTCTTACCTGTCAGCTTGATATTCTCATCTGCCGCCTTTATTTCAAATACTATCGTATAGTAACCGCTCGCGTTAGCGTCGGTCTTTTTGACGTCGCCCTGTATCTGCGTCGTAATAGAGGGATAAGCGTTGGCGTCTTTGTATATACTGTCAACGTTGAACACGTATTCTTTGGAATTGTATTGCAATTCCAACACGCCCGCGCCGTTGATATCGGCGTCGCTTACCGTCGTAGGCTGTCCGTTGTTGATATCGGCGTTGCCGTAAGTCCATTTTATCTCGCTTTCGTCTATGTTAAGACTCGCCGTCTCAACTTTGAACTCCTGCTCGAATTCCAACGAATAGTTCCTTGATGTCGCCGCGCTTGAATTCAACCGCAAAATATATTTGTAGCCGTCTCCCACTTTGTCTACGGCGGGCAACTTGGCAGTCATCTCGGTATTGTCCGCATTCAACGTAGGCAATGCGCTAAGCTTGCTTTCCTTTCCATCAGGATCCTTAACGTACGCTTCAAATTCCACTTTATCTATATCCGCGCCGCAAATGCCCTCAACGCCGATCAAGTATTCTTTTTGCGTTTTTACGCTCGTTGTCCACAACATCTCCTTAGCGGTAAGTTTCAATATCTTCTTCTTGATCGTCACGTTAATATTGCTCCTGCTCTCCGTGCCGTCATTATCCGTCCACTCCATCAAGTTTTTGTCTTTTAACTCTACCTTGACAGCATAAGTCTTGGCTTCCTTTACTTTAATGCAGCTCTTGCCGTCATTTATAACCGGTTCGTCAATATTGTTTATCTTGACTTGCATAAGGTCTTCTTCGTAATATCTCAACGGCAGATATTGATCTTGACCGTTGTAAACGATATTCTCGGGATTGATTACGTCCAACTCCAACGGAGCTACGTGATGTTTTAATTTGAACGTAAACTTCTTCTCCGTCCTAGTGCCGTCAATCCAACACTCTCCGTCTTTTGGCGTAACTTTTACCGTATACTCTCCCGCGACGCTTACGTTGAAAGACAAAACTTTTTCCGTTACCGTATATTCGGGTTTTGCTACGCTCGCCCCGTTTACGCCCACCGCGTCTATAGCAATTTGCACCTTGTTTTCTATTACGTTAGCCAGTTCAAACGTAGTGTCGTTCGCCACGCCGCCCGTCTCGCTGTAATACTGTTTGACGTTGCCCTTCACAGAGATTTCCGACACGGTAGCCGCCTCTTCCGCCTTGCTCAAATTCAAATGTATTGCAGGTCTTACTCCCGGAGAATTGGTAACTTCTCCAAAAGTAGAATTACCAGACGCGTCCGTTGAATATGCATATCCGTAGTTATCGTTGAGACCCGATCTCAGTCTTGAGAACGCGTTGCCCGAATGCGCTCTTTGCGAAGAGCTTAATTTCCATATAGAAGTCATTGACGCATAATCGTTCCAGCCTGTCTCCGACGCGCTGGGTATCCAGATGTAATCTTCGCCCCAATCCTCATATTTGAATTCGCGGCCTCCTACGGTAAACGTATCGCCGGGCTGATAACCGGTCGACGGTTTCCACTGTCCGTTGGTCGGATCTCTCAACGCTTCGTTGGGCAAATTGAAGTTTGACAGTCCCGAATCTCTGCCTACGAAAGTTTGATATAATTGATACTTAATATTATTTGGCTGTACCAAAAAATTATTGGCGAAGCTGCCGCCGGTAAACAACGCAAAATCCGGATCGCTGAGCAAGTTGCTTCTCAGAATACTGCTGCTGTACATATTGTTACCCTTGACGTTCGAGTGATCGGAATAATATTGAGAAGTGCCTTTGTCGTCCGCCAGATACAACGTCGCTACCACGTCTCCGCTGCCTTCGGCAAGCGTAAGCGACGCCACCATCCAATCCAAACTGCCCAATTTAACCACAAGTCCGGCAGAATTGCTGATAGTCTTAAATCCTACGCCGTTGCTATTCTTTTGTTGAATGTTGCTGTTTATCGTGTTGGCGGAGATAACGTAACTGCCCGTTTGAGCGTCCGTCTCTGTTTTGACGTAATCCGACCAATTTTTGTTGCCGAAAAGTTTTTCCGTCAAATCATAAAATACGTCGTCATTGAATTTACCTATTCCCGACTGCCACAATTCTTTACCGTTTCCGATTTTTATCGCGCCCGAAGCAGCCGCCTCCGCTTGCATATCATTTGAACAAAAAAACGCCGCAGCGCTTGTTAAAAACAAGCACACCGCAACTAATATAGCTAAATAAACATATTTTTTTTGTTTTACCGTATTCATTTCTTCACTTACCCTCAGTCAGGAAAAGTATGCATTTCCTGACCTACAGATATTGCAAAAAAAATTTTAATATTGTATAATTATAGCGAAAAAATGTTTATTTTGGGGACAATTTATAAAAAATTTGCTTGGTCAGGAAATGCATACTTTTTTTGGAATTATGTAAAAATATACTTATAAATAGAAAAGTTAAGTCTCATTGCGTTCGACTTTGATAATTATTAAGATTTTAGCGCGCGCTACGCGTGAATATAAATAATAACCTCTGAACTCCCGATTTAGTTATATTTATTGACGAATCAAAAAGACGAATTGCATTATTTCACAGTCAAATGATAACTCTATTAAAAAGCAAAAGATTAATCGTTCAAATCGTCCGCAACTGCAACGCGCTCTTTGTTAGCGGGATACACTTTTGATTTATTACTTGAAAACGATCCGCAAATTAGTTATAATGATTTTGAGCAACACATCTACCTGATGATTTTAGCGATTAATTAAATACGGAGTATTATATGGAACAGACTAATCAGAATTCTTGGATAACGGCATTGCAATCGTTGAAAGAAGGAAACGCCAGATATATCGACGCGCAAAAAAGCAATGGAGATATATCCGTCCAATTAAGATTAACTACTTTCCGAAACGGACAAAAGCCCTACGCGATAATCCTTTCATGCTCTGATTCTCGGGTAATGCCGGAAAGTATTTTTTCCGCTAACCTCGGAGATTTATTCGTGATTCGCATCGCAGGCAACGTAATCGATTCGGCTGCTCTCGCAAGTATTGAATATGCTCTGTCAAGTCTTGGAGCACAGCTTGTCGTAGTAATGGGACATACGGGCTGCGGAGCTGTCAAATCGGCTATTAGCGGCGGAGCAACCAACAACGTCAAATTTATAACCGACAAAATCCGCCTTGCAATAAGAGACGAACAAGACGACTGCGCCGCCTGCCGCTTAAACGTCGACGCCTGCGTCAACGAAGTCGTTCAAACTTTGTCTACGAATTATCCTACCGCCAAAATCATGGGCGCTATCTATCATACCGACAGCGGAAAAGTCCGATTTTTTGAATAAAACCATTTACTTATGCAAATGTACTTTGCTATTAATAATTGCCTATGACTAACAAAGCTTCGATAGAAATACGTAACGCGCTAATTAGCGACAAATGCTTTTGGTTTGCGTTGGATAAATCAACGCTTAAAACTGCAAGATTTCGTCGTCAGAATCCTCTTCCGTTAGAATATTGCCGCAATCGTCAATCAAGTCTCTTTTGACTATGTACGCTTTGTCCTTATCCAACAAAAGCACGCGCACGATTCTGCCGGGCTCACAAATCCTATCCGATTTTGCCGAATAGTTTTTTTCGCCTACTCTGACTATCACTTTGAAGACATAGCTGTTACGTTGCGAAGAAACGCCAATACTGCTTTCGTTTTGGTCAACGCCTGACAGAATACTGGCGACAACTTCGCCGTATTTAAGCAGGCTGTCGTTGATATTTTCCAAATCCAATTTCGTAAATGCTTTTTGATAGTTATGTTTAACGATTATGATTGCAACTGAAATAACAGCTATTAAGGCAAAACTAATTATAATACCGATAGTTACTTTAAGGCACGTAAAAACTAGGAGCGCGGCAAAGTCTGCAATCATAGACGCCAGCATCAACGGCTCGAATACTTTTTGCTTGCTGACTAATTTTTGAAATTTTTGCGTCACTTGTCGAATACACAATTTCTTTTGTTCTGCATCTTCACTGTCAACCGTCGAGTTCTCTACGGTTTCCTGTAGCAATTCGTTATCTTTTTTCATATCAGTTCCCTTATAAGTCGGCGCATCGACTTGCGCCTTAACGTTTTGCTCTTAAAATAATTTCTGATAAATCGTATTCTTTTCGCAAGTAAACAACGCCGCTGTTAAACTATCAGTCGCTTGCCTTGCTCTTTGCGCGGAGTTTTCTGTTAACGGCGATGCCGACGGCAACCGCGGCAGCTATCAATGCCAAGCCGCCCAATATTCCGCATACGCAGGATACTGCCGTGTATGCGCCCTTTTTGTCTTTGTAATCCGACGTTGCATTAATATGCGGGACGTAGGCTGAATTTTGCCACACGTTGACGCTCCTGATAAAGAAATCGTTTCCGCCGTCCTCTCTACTGACAAATTCACCCAACCTTTGAGCATACGGTCCGATATCGTCGCCCTTTATCTCAACTGTCAATCTCATAAATTCAGGCACTTTAGATACTCCCGCATAATCGGTCGTCCATACCGACTTGCCGTCCACGTAGAACACGTATTTATCCGGACTCCACCAAAGAGCATACGTATGGTATTCTCCGTCATACAGATCGTATCCGACGTCGCGCACTTGTCCGCCGCTGCGATACCAAGGCGCGTCATAAGCGTCATAGTGCAAGGCATTGCCAGTTTTGGTACGGTTTTTGCGTATACGACGATTCGTAGACGTCGATTTCCGTACCGTCTTCTCCTTTATTGCCCACCTGTCTGGTGCCGTCGCATTGCAACCAAAACGCCGACCACATTCCGTAACCTACCGGCACTTTAACCGTCGCTTCGAAATAACCGAAAGCCTGCTCAAAGTTGTGACGTGTCTCTATTCCTCCGCAAAATATTCCGCTCGTCGGACACACGTCGCAACCATGCGACTCGGCAATATAAGAGCGCACCGCAACTGCCTTTTCCCCGGCGTCGTATTCTACGGTCTCGTCGCACCAATAACCGGCAAGTCTGGGACCGTGCTCGACGGGTCTCCATGCCGTAGAAGCGTATACATCTTCAATGGAATCGAATTTAGAAAAATCATCGGCGCAAGTCTGTGTCCATCCGTCTTGAGCGGAAAGAGACGGCATCGGGACATCCGTCGTTGTTTGTTTTGCGCAACCAGGAAAACAAACAAGCGGTGCAAACGCGCAAACCGCTATGACAACCAATATCGATATCCTTTTCATTCAATAACCTCGCACATATAATATCAATATTTTAACACTTTTTCTCTGCATCGTCAATGGCATATACTCTAAGCCTTAACAAATAGATTTACCTATGCGATTACGAGTTGTTTTTCAAGAAACGGATAAGGCGTATCCCCCGTCATTCAATTCTTTTGTAAAAAAATCATTATTATGGTTGCATTCTTCTAAAATTTGATATATAATCTTAGCTGTCAAGAGAATTGACATATCAGTATATCTGGGTGTGGCGCAGTTTGGTAGCGCGCTAGACTGGGGGTCTAGAGGCCGCAAGTTCAAGTCTTGTCACTCAGACCATTCGGCAAGTTACGCTTGCCTTGGGTAATTAAAAAAGAGGTTTGCGCCTCTTTTTTTATTGCCCTGTTCCTTGCTTACTTGCCTTTTTCTTTAACACTTCTACTGTCCGAACTGTGACGCTCACACGAGACGCATTTGCTTGTTCGCTATGCCGTCGCTTTGCTCCTTACAAGTCTTGTCACTCAGACCATTCGGCAAGTTACGCTTGCCTTGGGTAATTAAAAAAGAGGTTTGCGCCTCTTTTTTTATTGCCCTGGTTCCTTGCTCACTTGCCTTTTTCTTTATAACTTCTACCGTCTCTTCGTATAATTTCTCATTCTCATATATGTTGACAAACGCGTAAAGCAGTAGTATGCTTTTTATAACAATTAATGCGAGGTGCAAATTATGGATATAGATTTTTTCAAAAAAGAAAAAGTTGCTAAAATGAAAGAGAAAAACAAAGACGCCGTGTCGGCTCTTAACGTGGTCGTCAACAAGATAATGCTAGCCACGATTGAGAAACGGTCTAAGGGCGAGACTCTCAACGAGGGCGACGTGTTGACGCTACTGCAAAAGACGGAAAAAGAACTTATCGAAGAAAAAAGCGGATATGAAAAAGCCGGCGCAAACTACGCCGCCAACGTGCAAAGTCTTCAAAATCAAATCGACACTATCAAAAGCTATTTGCCCAAGATGATGTCCAAAGAGGAAATCGAAGCCGTGATAACGTCTTTGGAAGACAAATCAATACCCTCTGTAATGAAATATTTCAAACTCAATTATGCAGGAAAATGCGATATGAAAGAAGTCAACGAAGTGCTGAAAAGTATCTGAGATATAAATACAAATATAGAATGAAATCCCGACTTTTAGGTCGGGATTTTTTACATTATTCTGCAAATAAGACAAGCCATTATCGCACCTACGTAACAGGCAACGAGCGATATGGGAATGGCGTATCTGAGTCTCTTGACTTTGGTAGTCGAAAAGTACACCGTTCCTACGTAAAATACAGTTTCGCTTGCCCCCACTATTACCGACGCGCAGCGGGAAACGTAACTGTCTACTCCGTGCGTCTTGTATATTCCCTCCAACAACGCGAGCGAACCGTTGCCCGACAGAGGTCTGATTATCAAAAGTTCGCACAGCTCGTCGGGTATGCCGAGAAAAGTAAGCACGGGCGACATTATCTTGGCGAGATAACTGTTGAGTCCGCTCAGTGAAAATAATTCTACGGCAATCAATACCGCGCAAATATACGGGAAAATCGACAGGATGAGACTGATGCTTTCCTTGCTGCCTTTGACGAAATTGTCGTATACCGGCACTTTCTTTATAAAAGCCGCCAATATTACCAATCCGATAAATACGGGAAGTATGTATTTACTCATGCTTTTCCCCTCGACTTTATTTTGGCAAACAGCGGGGCTTTGGGCAAGACAACGCTATCTTTTTTTCTCTCTTTTTTTGTGATAAACGCAAAAACTTTTGCAAGAATAACTCCCGTGACCGTAGATATTACCGTCGCGATAAGCGATGGCAATATGATATCGGACGCGGCGTTGCTGCCTGCCGCCGCTCTCAACCCGATTATCGTAGCAGGTATGAGCTGAATAGACGTCGAATTAATTACCATAAAAAGTATCATGTTGTCGGTGGCTTTGTCGCTGCCGTCTTCCATGCACTCCATCGCTTTAATGCCCAACGGCGTCGCGGCTCCTCCCATACCCAGCAAATTGGCCGAAAAATTGAGCGTGATATATTCGAGAGCCAAATCGCTTTCTCCCTTAAAGAGCCTTTTTGTAATCGGGCGAAAAAGTTTGTTCATCGCTTTGTTGAGTCCTATTCCCTCCATCAGTCCCAACACGGACAGCCATATCGCATATATTGCAATCAGCGTAAAAGCAAGTTTCAGCGCAGAACTTGCTCCGCTGATCATTATCGAAAAAGCGCTCTCGGGAGAAACGACTATGATCATTATCAACGACGCTATAATCATTACTGTAAATACCAAATTCATATCAAAAAACTCCCATACTCAATAGTATGAGAGTCGTTTGACTTTTATAACTCGACAGTCCTTTTATGCCACGCTTGCAAAATGCGCTTCATCGGCAGAATTTATAGATACGACTTTGGTTTGTTCTCCGCGAACTATCTCAAACGTAATCCTGTCTCCTGCGTTTACGCGCCACATATAATCGGCAAGCGCAAACGAACGCTCTATATCAAATTTATCCGAACCTATAGTGACGGATTTGATAATATCGCCGACGAGCAATACGTCTTTAGACGCGCTTGTTTCTCCTACGCCGCTCACCGTAACCGTCTCGACAATACGCGTTACGCCTTTGTCAGAATCGTAAACAGCCTTTGACGACGACGCGGTCAACTCGATGCCGAGCGTATATTTCTTGACGCTCTTTACGTTTTCGCCGTCGCAATCGGAAATTATTCTGTCTGCAACCGATATCGCAATATTGCTAGGAATCGCATATCCCATATTCTCTATCGAAGTCGACGACGTCTTGGCGTTGACAATACCTATCAGCTCGCCGTCGGCGTTAAAGAGTCCGCCGCCGCTGTTGCCCGAATTAATTGCCGCGTCAACTCTGACGACTCTGTGCGACGACGTATTATTGGAAGCATCCTTGACCGTAATGACCTCGCTATCCACGCTTATAACGCCCTGCGTAACAGATATTCCGAGACCTGCCGCGTTGCCGACTGCCAAAGCGGTGCTTCCGACTACCAAATCATCCGAATTTCTCACTCTTACCGCACGGGACGAACTTTGTTTGAGCATTTCGCTCCCCTCGACTTTCAGCACGGCTATATCGTAGGTCGAAGAGCCGCCGAGAAATTTAGCCGAGATCGCCGCGTCGGGCAAATCGGATCCGTAAAGATAAACGGATATGTCGTCAATTATCCCGTCTGTAGAATTAATAGCGCTCGGCTCGTACACAACGTGGTAATTGGTCACTATATATGCGTCTCCGGTCTGTTTGTTGAGCTTGTAAATAACGCCCGAACCGCTTGACGAGCCTGATTTCTCCGTAGTACCCGACCAGCTGCTGACTTTATAGGTAAACGAACATACAACTTTAACCGAAGAAAGCAGAGCCTCGTTAGCAGCCGCCGAATTGTCTGCTTCCATGGTCAGATATTCTTTCAAAAAATCCGAATACGTTCCCGAAAAACCGTTTTGTTTGGCAAAAGCGTAAAGAGCGTTGACGTCAGTCTCTCCGTCCTTACCGTCTGCTCCGTTTGTTCCGTCCGAACCGTCCTCGCCTTTTAAGCTCGCAAGCCACTCGTCCAGCGTTCCATCAAATCCCTGACGACAGGCAAGTTCGTATGCGGAAAGCCCGTCTTTGCCGTCGGAATTATTGTCGCACGCGACCAATACTGCGCATACGAGAACGACAAGCATACATACAACGATATATTTGACACTTTTTTTATTCATATTTTCCTCGTGAAAACGTTGATATATTTATTATATTCTAACACAACCAAAATAAATAAACCATTAAATATTTTTTATATAATCGTCAATTTTCCGTAAAATCAATCAATTTGCGCTTTGACCGCAAATAAAAATATCGTAGAAATTCTCCGCAAAAAATTAGGTCCGACCGCCGAACTGTCGGCTGATATTCCAAAAGAGGTCTCTGTCGGAATAAGGTCGGACGTGTTTCGCCATTGAATACCCAACGGCAGGACGCAAGCCCCTTCATACTCGTATCATCTGTTCGCCCGTCGTGTCGACGAGACGAATACCGGATATTACTGCCTATTTATACAGGCGGTGAGTGAAGCGCAGGCCGAACAGCGTACGCGGCGGAGTCCACTACGGAATTGTAATAAGAACCCGCTGCGTCCAGATAATTTGCGTTGCTAGCGTTATTGTTATTGCCGGAACGCAGCCAGGACAAATCTAGACCAACCAGAAAACTTACGCCCATTTCATAATAAGTATATCATAGACGATAATTATCTACAAGCATATTGCAGCTATTTTTGCAACAATATTGCTTTCGATAACAAGAAATCCGTATGCTTGCTCGGCTTGCGTATCAATACTTCTTGTTGGATCTCATCCACCCTGCGAGAAGCTTTTTGATCTCGTAGAGCTGTCTTGCGATTATCCCCATCTGTCTAATGGTAATGGCTTGTTTACATTTGGCGGTCTCGGAATAAAAATCTATCAGATTTATACTGACCATAGCCTGTTTTTGAAAAACTTCTCTTTGGTCGCCTCTCTCGTAATTTGCCCTATACAGATGCTCTATAAGTTCCACCGAAGAATTTTGCAGTCTCGCCACAATGCTCCACCTCAATTTTTTAGGCGACTTTTCGGTAATGACAAATATATATTCCGCAAGTTTTTTCGACGCGGTAAATACCGCCATCTCTTTATCTCTCGGCGTATCGAATTCTCCTATGCGCCAAGGTTTGCGCGCGACGCTGAGTTCGAGCGCCTGACCGCTTTCTTCGGGAATACGCAATTCTTCGCGTATTTCCGCATCCAAAAAATTTTCATCTCTCTCCATAGTTTTTCTCCTTAGTAAAATATTACGACAGTTGTTCGACATTATCAGTCTCTGTCTCTTTCAATGCAAAGCCCAATTTGCAATGAATTTCTCTTTCCAATTTTTTGCTTCTCGAATATTTGAGATGCCCGTGAAAAGCAGACACAGACTGCTTTACTCTTTCGGCGTCGATAACGCCGTCGAGATAAGCCTTTTTCAACAGTCTGGTGCGCCAGCGAAAACGCCGTTTTGTCGATTTCTTAACTGTCTTGATAACCTGTCCGTCATTTGTAACCGAATATCTGAATCCTAGATAAGTGACGCCGTTTTTAAGCGGAAAAATATGCGTCTTGGAATTAAGACTCAATTTCAATTTGTCGGCGAGCAAAGTAATTTCTCTGCGCGCGTAACGTATATAATCCAAATCGTCGTGCACCAAAACAAAGTCGTCCATATAGCGAGAATACACTCTTATTCTCAGCCTTTCCTTGACAAGTCTGTCCATAGGATCGAGATAAAACATCCCGAACAGCTGGCTGGTCTGATTGCCGATAGGTATGCCCCTGCCCGTTTCGTCCCCCTCCCCGAGGGGCACGATGCCGTATTTATCAAGAAAATCCCTCTTGGTATGATAACCGTCGATAACTCCGGCAATCATCTTTTTGAGACGCTCGTCGACGATTTGAGAACATATCTTCGTCCTCAGATCATCGTGCGGTATACTCGGAAAATATTTGAGAATATCACATTTGAGAAAATACCCGTTTGAACCGTAACGGGATATGTGTTTTCTCAGCATTGCTTCAAATCTGCGCAACGCGAAAAGCGCGCCTTTGCCTTTCTGACACACGCAATTGTCGTAAAAAACGCGTTTTTCGAAATAAGGCATAAGCAAATTGTCGCAAAGCACGCGCTGAACCAATCTGTCGGCGTAAAACAAATTCTGTATCTCTCTGCGCTTCGGTTCAAACACTACGAAGGTGTTGTATTTGCCGAATTTGAATTTGCCGTCTCTGATTCTTTTGTAAAGGTCGTAAAGATTGGATATCGTTGCCGTCTCAAACTTTACTATGGGTTTTTTGCTCCTGCGCGAGGCTCGGCTTTTCAAATGAGCCGTATATAACGCCTCAAACGTAAAAAGCTCCTCAAAAGTAGTTGTAATCATCGTATTTCTCCACAAATTCGATTTTTATTCAGAAATAAAAAAAATAAAATTAAAAATATACAATATTAAAAAATACTTTATAAATTAACCGATTAATTCCTTTCCTGCATTTTTAATTTTAGCAATAACAAGGCTATGATGTCAATAATACTGAACGAATAAATTGATTTTTTGTAAAAGCGTGTCGATTTATGTAGCCTTATCAACTTTTTATTGTGCGATCGGCGTAATTGTGCTATAATTTTAACGGGCGTAAGTTTTCTGGTTTTTCGCTGCACTTTCCTGGCTGCGTTCCGGCAATAACAATAATGCTAACAAATCGTAATACCTAGACGCTGCGGGTTCCTTATATTGGGCTACGACTGACGCCGCCGCGTACGCTGTTCGGCCTGCGCTTCACTCGTCTGCAACATTTGCAGTCATTCCCGTATCCGATAAATCTAAATGATTGTCGGACTGATGATCTGAGTATGAAGGGGCTTGCGTCCTGCCGTTGATATCAACGGCGAAACTCGTCCGATCTTATCCCGACGATTGCAAAGTCTTTTGGATATCTGCTAATAGCGGTCGGACCAAAATACAATACTAAAGACGCCCCAAAGGCGTCTTTAGTATTGGTAATTAATTTATGGCTTAAGGAATAATTCTTAAATTTATTTTTCGTCCGTACCGTCATCGGACGCCTTGCTCTTAGAGCGCGCGTCAGACTTGAACATCGAACATCCTAAACAGTTGGCGCAGTCGCAACCGCAACCGCATTTTCCGTGTTTTTTTGCCTTGATCTTATATGCTATATAGATTCCTATCCCGCCGAAAAAAACTATCGCTACGGCTATGCCCACGCATATTTCCAAAAGTCCCGTCGCCAACAGCGTATCAATCATCAACCTTGACCTCCGCTTTGTTTTTGAATTTTTTCTTTTCTATTATATGAGCCGTCAGCAAGATTGCCGCGATGAGCGCCGCAAAAATGAACGCAGTCCACCAATACGTGCCCACGAGATAGATTATCATCGACACAAGATACGACGTCAATATCCAGAACAATATTGCAAGCGCGGTCTTTTTTGCCGAACCGAATTCGCCTGCGGCCGCGCCTACCGCCGCCATACAAGGAACAGTCAGCAAATTGAACGCCATAAACGAGATGACTCCGGCAGTAGAAACGCCGCTTACGGAAACGAAATTTTCTACGCTGCCCGCAAGCACTTCAATTGAAGATACGACTTCTTCTTTAGCGATCAATCCCGTCACGGCGGCGACGATATATCTCCAATCGCCGAATCCCAAAGGAACGAACAGCCATTCGAACCAACCGCCTACAACAGCCAGTATACTTTCTGAGTCGCCTACCATTCGGAAAGCGAAATTGAAATTACGCAAATACCACAACACTATCGTTGACGCCGCGATAACCGTGCCCGCTCTAAAGAGATAGTGTTTCAGCTTATGCCATATATGTATGCCGACGCTCTTAAATTGGGGAGTATGGTAAGCGGGCAGTTCCATTATAAACGGCGTAACGCCTTTCTGACCGCTTAGTTTTTTGAGTATCAGCGCGGCGATCATTGCCACCAATATACCTATGAGATACACGCCGAATACGGTCAACTCGGCATTCCACCCGACTGTCGAAGCAAGCACGGCGGCAAATGCATACCATATAGGGCTCTTTGCTCCGCACGAGAAGAACGGCGCAAGCAAAATCGTAGAACGTCTTTCTCTGTCGTTTTCTATAGTGCGCGTAGCCATAATACCGGGCACCGCGCATCCGAAACACATCAATAACGGCATAAACGACTTACCCGACAGTCCGATTTTTCTAAAAGCTCTGTCCATGATAAACGCCACTCGCGCCATATAACCCGTGTCTTCCAGTATAGTCAAAAACACAAACAGCACCATTATCTGAGGCACGAACGTCAGCACGCCGAAAACGCCCGCCAAAATTCCGTCGCATACGATTCCGTACGCCCAATCGGGAGCGTCTTTGAGCAATCTGGGAATCCATCCGCCCTCGTCGACAACGCTTTCAACAACGTTACCTTCGGCATCTACGCTCTCTTCGACTACTCTTTCTCCGTTGACAATATCCGAAAACGCCTCGACGAGTCCTTGCAAAAATACGCCGGGAGACTTGAGTCTATCTGCGCCCGTGTTTTGTTCTTCGTCATATTCGGTGTCAACGAAAAGCGCGGCTACGTCGTTTGCGTCTTTGAACGAACCGTTGGGAATTACAAGCGACAGATACAGAAAATTTCCGCTGAAAGTGATATGAAATACGGCGAATATTATCGCCAAAAATATCGGAATGCCCCATATCTTATGAGTCAATATTTTGTCGGCCTTGTCGCTCTTGCTCTGAGCCGGCTTATCGGATTCCCTAGTGACAATATTGCCGAATTTATTATTTATGCAATCGTATCTCAGCGAAGCGACGCACCGTTCGAAATCGCCATTGAATTTCTCCTGCACTTGCTGATTTTTATTTTTTATTTGCTCTATGCGCTTGGAAATACTCGCGTATTTTTGCAAAAGAGCCTTATCTCCTTCGACTAGCTTAACGCTCTCAAACAATCTCTGATCGCTTTCGCCGAGAAGCAACATTATTTCATCTATACTGTCTTTTAGCATACCGGCAGCAATCAAAGATATTGCCGCGCGCTGCACACCCCTCTGCGCTTTTACTGTTTGCATAAGCTCTTTTAAGCCTTTTTGCTTGAGCGCGGAAATTTCCACTACGGGTACTCCCAATTTTCCCGATAAAGCCTGAGTATCGATTCTCTCGCCGTTAGCTTTAAGACAGTCGACCATATTCAGCGCGACGACTATCGGCATCCCAATCTCTATTAACTGTGTGGTAAGATAGAGATTTCGCTCCAAATTCGTTGCGTCGACGATATTCAATATTACGTCTGCGTCGCCCGAGAGCAGATAATCTCTGGAGATGATTTCTTCGGGAGAATACGGCGAAAGAGAATATATACCGGGCAAATCGACGATATCTATTCTTATATCGTTCTTTTTATCCCTATATGTGCCTTCAAGTTTTTCGACTGTCACGCCTGACCAATTGCCTACGTGAGCCGTAGCGCCCGTAAGCGCATTAAACAGCGTGGTTTTACCGCAATTCGGATTGCCCGCCAAAGCCAACTTAATAACCGGCGCGGAAGCAACGTCATTTTTGTTTTTCATCTTTCGCCTCCACCGTTACGTATTTTGCCACTCCTTTGTTGAGAGCGATTCTGCAATCCTTGACCTTGACTATCACGTCGCCGAAATTATTTTGCAACAATACTACATCGCATCCTGCGATGATTCCGATATTCTGCAATCTGTTTCTCGTCTTTTCGTCAGTATTAATTTCGATTACTCTTACCTCCGCGCCTATAGGCGCTTGAGAAATTATCATACGACCTCCGCTTGATAAGTTATACTAGACTAACTTTTTTGATTATTCAAAATAAGGACAAAAGTTATCCTACGCTAACATTATATATTCACTAAAATTGCCTGTCAAGTACTTTTACGACAAAATTTTCGAAATTTTAATAAATTTTATGCCTTGCAAAAAACAGGCAAACCACCGCTGAGATAGCCGTCGCGATAGAAATCAGTGCGCCGCCTAAAAAATCGCTTGTCACGTCGAATTTATGACAGACGCTAGCGGCGACGACACGATTGTTGTTTGAAATTTCCAAAACAACCGACGACGCAAATAATCGGGCGTCGACTATTTCGATCTCAAAACTTTGCGCACTTTCCGTTAAGAAATAAAAATCGTTCAAATCTTGACCGTTGATTTTATCGGGCAGATTCAACACTATTCTATATATACCCGCTTCGCAAATTTCCTCGACCTTGCTATACTCTAAGCCGCTCCGAGAACTGTTTCTTTTGAAAAATTCCGCTTTTAACGCGACGTATTCGCCTTCTTTATCCAAAAAGCCAAAGATAAACTCTACATTGCACACATTGAGAGTATCCAATCCCGTAAATATATTTCGATCGTACTCCAATGAGTTTACAGCAGCGCGCTCAACGGTTAAATATGCGACGGCAGACGGATCGGCTAACGACACTTCATAATTGACGTATCGAGCGCTTTCGTCAAGACCGACAACGTATTCTCCAACGGGTGAAAATTTACTCGCGCTACATAACGTCATTATCTGCTCTTCTCGCCCCTCTACCATACCGCTTTGCTCGTAAGTGAATTGTGGATTTTTCTCTCCGTACGATTTAATCTTGCTGTGAATTCGTACCTTTACGCTAGCTTTTTCAATCGTCCCGTATATCCCGACCATATTGCTATTTACCTTCACTCGATCGTCGGCACTAATCGCAACTATGAGCAAGAGTATACTGTCCGATGCGTTCGAGTCGCTGTATCTGACGCAAAAAGTTAACGATTGCTCAGCTAAATCATCGCCGATATAACGTATTTCTCCTTTGAAAATGTCTGTTCCGTCAAATACTTTCGTCGCGCCGCTTATCTCTATATCTTCGGCGCTGATTTCTATTTCCGTTACGTTGACTTGCACGTCATATGTTTCGCCGACTTCGCATACGAATCTCTCTATTCCGTCGCTATCGACATATTTTACGTTGCCGACCGCTTTGAAAATTACTCGACACGAGCTTTGAATCATAAGCGTCTCGGAATAATACTCCCACGAATTTCCGCCGTCAAGCGAATACATTACGTTTCCTCCAGAAATAGAAAACTCTGTCATAGATGCGTCGAAATATACTGCCGAAGTCAAATCACTCTCTCCGCAAAAGATCTTTTTTTCTCTGAAAGCGTTGTCCTCTCCGTCAAAGCTATTTTCATAATAATACGCTTGAATATCTAGTTGAGGACGGCGCGGATCGACTTTTGCATAAAATTCGACTATCGATACGTTGCCTGCCGCGTCGATAGCCTTTATTTGTTTTAATCCGCCGACGGAAATAACCTGTGTATACAGTCCCGAATCAACCGGCGTCAATATACGAGAATCCGTAATTAGCCCGTCAACGTCGCAACTGTTCCATTCTATTCTATCTACGCCGCTTGCACTGTCTGACACGGCGAACGTAACGGCATTGTCAGTATAATATTCATCTATCGGATGAGCAAAATTATTAATAGAAATTATCGGAGCGGTAGCGTCGTATCTCAGCGTAAAATCGTATTCTTCGCTTACTGCAATTCCATTTTTCGTCAATGTAATTTTATACTCCCTACCGTCCGCAAGAGTATCGAATCTATTGACAAGTTCAAGTCCGCATACTGATTTGGGCAAGCTGCCGTTGACTCTGTAAACGTATCCGTCCGCCGCGTCTGCGATACCCCCTTGAAGAGTAAAAGTCGGATTGTGATTTATCCATTTTCCCGACGTTTCCAACGGCTCGACAACGCCCTTTTCAACGCGAATATTATAGATTTTCCCATCTTCGACGTAAGGCACCGCAATCAGTTGCCGTTTGTCGATATAGGCAAATCCGCTCTCGGCTTCTTCGACGGTGAATGAATATTCGCCCGGCATCTCTATTCTGTTGATTTTAGCTCCGCCGCCTACCAGATTAAGATATCTGCCGTCGGCTTTTCCTCTCGCGCTGCCGTCTAATGAAGCGTACGTAATGCACTCTCCCAAATAATCCGATCCGTTGTATATCAATTGCCTATCCGCGCAGATTTCCAATTCAGCCAACCGATAGGCGCTTATGCTATATCTCCAATAATAATCGCCGCGAGGCTGATATGCGGCAACACTTTGTGAATACCCATTCTGCCTGATATCTTCAAGCAAATAAACTTCAACCACGCCGTTTTGCGGCGTATTTTCGTACGATAGTCGGTCAAGATTATTTCCTATGTATTTCTCGAAAACGGCTTCTCCAAGCACAAATCCCGATCCTGGCTTGACGTCTATTCTCTGCCCGTCGCCGTCGACTGACACGGTTACGTCCGCCCCTTCTCCTATGTCCAGATAATTGCCCAACGACGTATTGTGCCATCCTTGCGCGCCGTTTTCTCCGCAATCGCAAGAATCCGTCTGCAAATCGTTTTCTTTATTGCCTAAGTTGAGTATAGTAACGTTGGTATTGCCGCCGCAGTATACGACTGCGTTGCGAGAAAAATCTTTTTCCGGCACAGATTGCGAACGGGAATAACTGCAATCAAAGTCGACTACGACGTTATCGACAATGCCTTCTACCCCGTAAGAATAAGGAGAATTGCCCACCACTACCGCGGCGCCTACAGAGAGCGTCTTGCCTTTTACTCCAACGCTTGCGCTGCACGCCTCTGCGGTCAAAGCCAGATCCGTCCTTTGGGCAATTACAACTATATTTCTGCATTCGGATACATTCTGCATATCTATATCCGACTGCGCATATGCCATTACTCCGGCTATACCGCCAGCAAAAGTCTTCGCGTCCGTAGATATCTTGGACGAGAATGCGCCCGTATTGTCGGCAACCGTAGTTATATCGAGATAAAAATCCTCATACACAGCGGTTACGTTGACGATAATCCCGCAGTTTCTGCCCGCGTATCCTCCGAAAATCGTAAAAAATCTGTCGTCTTTTCTTACAGACTTATCGCTGATCGAACCGTTGGTATTTTTATACGTAAAAGAACCGCTCGCTCTCAGATCGCAGTTTTCTATCCTGCCTAAATTGGTTGCGCATATGATGCCTACGTAATTGGCGTACATGGAAGCGTCTCCGTCGGAATTATTGAAAATTTCGCGCGAGGCAGATTCGTATACGAATTCAATATTTTTGATCGTCCCCAGATTGTAATCGACAAACATTCCGTACTGTCTCTTAGCAGAGTCGGCGCAATCTTCCGCATAGGCGTTTGACTCCATAGTATCGACAAAATCTTCTCCGGCATACCCCTCTACGCTTTCTCCGCCGCCGCTATCGCAGTCCGAAAGAACGACGCGATGTCCGTTGCCGTCGACTGTTCTGCCCTCGGCAAGAATTTGCCTTGCCCCTACACCTTGCCAATCCAATTCGATGTCAGCGGTAAGATATCCGTAGTCGCAGTTGAATATTTCATCATCGCCCGCGTTGTCGGCTCTTATAAATTTCTTTAATTCATCTTGTGTGGAGATAGCGACGCCGCTTGCAAGTTCGCTTGCTAATCGCGGATTTTTCTTTGCCGCCCCGGCGACCGAAATTTGCGACGATACGTTAATCGCATTTACCTTTGCACTGTTAACGGCGCGATAATCGCATCCGCCCGTAAAACCCAACGCGCATACGATCGCCGCGATTGCAATAACCATTGCGTTGAATAAAAATCTTTTCATAAAGCAAACCTCCCGCATGGAGAGTTGACTATGTTGACGGCAATCGGACAAATTTGCTCGTAATCGGTGCATTCGGCTATTATTACGTAAGCCGTATAAGCCCCGTCTTCATCGAATTTGACGTCGTCGGTAAACCAAGTTAACTTAGCCTCAGTTCTATAATCGCCGAGCATAATGTCCATTCTGTCGGCAAAGACGTGTCCGTTGAGTCTGACATATTCGTCGTAATCCACGGTGACAGAATCTATACATAGCGTCATTTTTACTGAAGGAACAATCACTTTGATCGACGCGGAATAAACCGTTTTAGATTCTCCGTCGACAATTAGGAAGACAGATAAATTACAGAAATATTCTCCGCCTTTGATATTGCTGAAATCTATAGCTCCAGTATCCAACCGCGCGGGAACTCCTCTTATTATGCAGCCGTCGGCTGTGTAGAAATCAAACGATTTGGGAATTATCCTATCCATAGCTACTCCTCCGTAATAGAAATATATACCGTCTAGAATTAACTCTTCGCGTACAGGCGAAACAATCTCTCCCGAGACGAAACGCGTTGCGATTGACGGAATATACCATTCGTTGAAATATCCCTTGTTTAACGTAAGCGAAACTACGTAATTTCCCCCTTTAATATCCGGAGCAAGTTTGTCCGTATGCCAATCCGCTCGCGCAGTATATCTGATCTCTCTTTCGCCGTCAAAGCCGACTGCTACGACTTCATCGGGGAATGATCTGCCGGCAGCATATTCCCACATGTCGGTCTCAATATACGGATTGCCGTATATTTCGATACCGTATATCGCAAACGGGACAAATTCGACAGTCAACGTAGCGCGTTGTCTTTCTATTCCGCATCCGTCGCCGCCTACAAAAACATCCAAATTATACGACGCGCCTTTTTGCAACTGTTCTCTCGTCATCTCTTGGAAAATTTCTAACGCCCCATTAAAATCTACAGGTAAATATCTGTAAATTTTTTCGTTAATCAGGGCTTTGACTACGCCGTCTTCCTTCATCGAGTCAAAGACGTAGCGATAATTGTAAGCGTTGACGGTTAAGGTTTGGAGCGTAATCCGCTCTTCTTCAAAATATACGTTAAACGCATATTTCTTTCCGCCCAGAACAACGCTTGCGTTGGGTGTAGTGGAGTTAACTCTCGACTGACAGAAAATCGTGACGCCGCATATCGTTTCTTCCGATCCGTCGGCAAAAACAAATGTGACGTAGTCTGGCAATTTACGCGCGGCTTTGAGTGAGAAATCTTTTATACCTGCTACTTGCGTACTTCGTATTCTCAATCTAACGCTCAACGCGCTGTCAAATGCGTATCCGGTAACCTCGTAATCTCCGTCGGGATAAGCGTCAAGTTCCGACCAATCGGCAATAGCGTTGCCATTGATTGCCCATACGATTGTCTGATAACTTTCTTTGCCCGACGCAGATATCTGTCTTGCGCGTTTCGAGAACGAATCTCGGATCGATATCCCCAATGAGGGATTGTAATATAATTCACTCTCCTGTCCCTCCCAACTTATCGCGCTGTTTGCGCGCTTGCCAAATAGATTTGCATAATATCCTCTGCCGTCTGCACCGTTACCGCTCAGAGAAATTCCCGAAATTATTCCGTCCGTAATGGAAACTCCCGCCGAAAGTTCCTCGACATAGGAAAGCGGCAGAAATCTCGAGACGACTTCTCTGATAATATCCTTTATATTTACCGAATTGAGCAATCCGACGTAATCGCAAGCATAATGCTCCAACGCGGGCTTGATCGCCTGCGAATATAGGTTATCGAAAAACACGTCTTTGTTTACGTTGTCATAAGGTATACTAACGACTATCGCGCCCTCTTCGCGTCCGAATAAGCGAGATATATCCAAATCAGCAAACAAATCGGTTAAATACGAATTCAGCCTTTTGATTATGACCGCGGCATCGAATCTTATCCGTACGTCGACGTCTCCCGTAGAGGAAAGAATAACGTCGGCGGCGGATATAATATCGCGATTTATTTTTCTATCGGAACACATTTGTCGGGGCAACGCTCCGTCGGGAATGGGAATATATCCGTCGTAATCTTGTTCTCCCATTATAGCCGATAGCGCTCTGCTCAACGCGGCTTTGGCATCGAAATTATCTATCTTAAACTTGACGACTTTCTTAAGCTGATCCGATAAACTTGCAAGACTAATATCTAACACCGTTGTCAAATTCTTAAACATTCGCTCGGCTGCGCTTATCTGCAAAACCTTGCCGTCAAGGTCGATATATCCCCAAAAATAAGCGTCGGCGGTTGCGCCAGTCCAACCGTCGAAAAGCGCGAAAACGACCGCGCCGTACGGAGCCTCGTCGCCGTTGGGAAGAAGTTCCGTACGTCCTGCCGAGGTTGCTAAACTTCTTCTCAAAATCAATCGCGTCTTTTCAGGTCTAAGCGTGTCGCAATTATTGTT
The DNA here is from genome assembly GCA_947246685.1 of uncultured Clostridia bacterium. Classification (GTDB taxonomy): domain Bacteria; phylum Bacillota; class Clostridia; order Christensenellales; family UBA3700; genus RACS-045. The sequence continues at coordinate 33,802 of CAMXSN010000003.1, forward strand.
GTAAAAATCCAAAGTGAAATCAAGATTTTGGGATCTGAGCATACTCTCTGCCAACGTATTGGAATTAAGAGCGTCGTAGACGCAGTATTCTCCGCTGTCTAGAGAGATAAAATCCTCATTATCGCTTGCCTTGCCTGCGCTCAAATTTATTTTGATTACCCCGATTCCGAGATCTATATCGCAGATCATTTTTCCCGACGAATCAATCCGAGTATTTGTAGAATAGTCTAATCCCAAATCATTAAAACGGCCGCCAAGCAATAAAGATAATGCTATGTCAAAAAAATTCTTTAACCGCAAATCTTCGCCGCTAAAAAAAGTCGATTTAGAACCATTAATATCCGAACCTTCGGTTGCGACAGTCATTCCTATAATGTCTTTGATCTTGCTCGATAAGTCAAAGTTGGTAATCGCGAATTTACTCAACCCGATGCCTGTAAGGTCAAAATAGGCGTTTTCGCCGTCGACGTACAGTCCAACCGACATTGACCCGTCGACGGACGAAACTTTGAGCATAACCCTGCCGTCTCGAGAACTACCGAATCGGGAAAGAAATTCTATCTTCAATCTGCCGCTGTAATTGCTTAAATCGATATTGACAGGTATTTCAAATCTGCTATCCGTCATTGCCAAGACATTGTTGACAACGTCGCTTAAATTGAGCTGCGTATCTAAAGTTTTTATATCCACAATAGCTTCTAAGGAAAAATCCTCTAATAATTTTGACGCGTAATCTTTTACTGCCTGCTCGACGTCGACAGCATAGAGCGACTTATCTCCTATGCCCTCTTCAACCGAATTCCTGGTCAGCGCGGAGATTCCGATATTCAAATCTTTTAAGTTTAGCGTAAGTTCTCCGCCGGCAAATTTCAACAATAAAGCTCTATCTATACCGCCTAAATCTAAGCGCAACAAACTGTCGAATGGCAGAATTAACCTGTCCGTACCCGCAATTTCGGCAAACTTATCGGCAAAAGTTTGATTGAGAATTATATCTGCATATTCACCGTTAAATTTTATATATTCTCCCAATCCTGCCGCGGCAAACGTTTGTATCAAAACTCGCAGCCATATATTATTAAATTCGCTGGCGTCAGACTGTTTTTTATTTGAAAGATTTATATTCTCTAAATATGGAAACTTGTTTCCTGCCAAATTTAACAAAAAGCCTTTGACAACCTTTCGCAATCGCGCAATACGCTCCGGTAAATTAAGAGGATGCGCATACTTAATTTTATCGCCTACGTTGACATACAGCATACTGTCCATATAGAATATTCGAGCCGTTTCTCCGTCTTCCGAATAGAATTGTATACTTAGCAAATTATTATCGTCGGAGTCTGAACTGATATCAAGTGTCGTAGAAATAGCAACGGAATAACTGCCTTTAAGCGTTAGATTATTATTGCCGATAAATTGTTTAGCGAGCAGCGCGTCAAAAAACGCTCCCAAATCCAATCCGTCCGCATCTACGTTGACCTGCAACTGCGCGTTGACGTTGCCGATACCGAATTCTTGCGCATCCGACAGATCGTCGGGCATCTCGACTTCGATATCTTTATCAGAAATCTGCACTTGCAAATTCACAGGTTTGCCATAGGCAGGATTTTGAGCGTTGCTGTCGCTCAGCTCAACTGTCAGTTCCGTCATTTTTCCCCGATCGATTACCGCGCGAAGATTCCCTTTGACGCAAGGCAGCTGCGCTAGAATTTCTCTTAAATACGCGACGTTATCCTTGTTAATCAACTCAAGCATAGCGCTCAAATTGCCGATCATTTTCTCTGTATCGAAATTTATAGAAAACCGTTCGCTTCCGTCGGTCTGAGAATACTCTATCTCGTCCGTCAGCATCATCTCGCACAACAATTCCATGACGGAATCGAACGAAAGCGACAGCCCCGCGCTCTCCAATGCATTCTCTATAGCGCTTCGGACTGCAGACGGCAATTTATCTATTCCGATCAACGATTCATCTGCGTTTATCGCCGACAAGTCAAGCAGTTTTCCATCGAAAGACCTTAGGTAAATATTCGTACCGTCGATATACAGCCCCGCTTCATACTCTCCGTCAGTCTTGGTCAAATTCAGCGCCGCCTTTAAGACTCGCTCGGAGTAATTACCGTTAAGCAGTAAATCGCAGTAAGCACCCGCCGCAAAAACTCTGCCTGAAGCCGCCACTGACAGACGTGAATTCTCGCAGATATCGCATATATATTTCAATGCCGAATAAAAACTTTTTGCCTGAGGCGGAAGCGTCGGCTGAACAGGTTCGTCGCCGCTGACGTTACCGTCGCCGACAGGAGCGTCGGTTTCCCCGTCAGACGATTTCTCGCAGGCTATAAATAAAATGGAAAAACATATTGAAGTAATTAAAATCGCCGCAATTAAAATCACTGTTTTTTTCTTTAGCATTATCTCCTCCTCAGCATAATCAACCGTTCAAGCAACTTCTTATCATTCTCAAAAAGATTGTAATTGGGCTAATTAATTTTAATATTATATTGTAAAGTAAAGATTAAAATTGTTGACTTTATCGACATTTTACGACAATTTGCGACAGTGCGGAAATTTCGTCCTATATATCGATTTTAAGCGGCTCGCGGCGACAGAATGCCGATGCAATTCACCTTGCAAAAGCATTGTTTCGTCAAACTTATCTTCTTTCCTTTGTCTCACGCACGTAAATAGTATTGATAATTAATTTATAAATATAAAAAAACGGAGAGATTTCTCTCTCTCCGCTTAATTCAAAATGGATAATTCTATTTGTATTTTGCTCTTGCAACACTCTCTTCCCACCCCAGAAGAAGTCGGTATCTTTTCTCGCTGTCCATAGACGGCGAGAATACAGCGCCTTCCGACACTTCGCCTTTCAACTCGTCTATATCGCGCCATACGCCTGCGGTCAAACCTGCAAGATAGCATACTCCCAACGCCGTCGTCTCAATCACGCGGGGCCGCACGACTTCCGCTTGCAGCAAATCCGCCTGAAATTGCATCAACACGTTGGACACGCTTGCGCCGCCGTCAACCGCCATACGCGTTATCTTGTAACCTATATCGCTCTCCATGGCGTGCGTAACGTCGAATACCTGATATGCAATGGATTCCAATGCCGCTCTGACAAAATGCTCCTTCTTGGTACCTCTTGTCAATCCCGAAATAGTTCCTCTCGCGTGCGCGTCCCAGTGCGGCGCGCCCAACCCTACGAACGCAGGTACGACGTATACTCCGTTGGTGTCCTCGACGCTCTCGGATAAAATATCGGCTTCTCGCGCGGAAGAGATAAGCTTGAGCTCATCTCTCAGCCATTGCAATACCGCTCCGCCTACGAATACGCTGCCCTCTAGCACGTACTGCGGACGGTCGTCCTGCATGCTCGCCGCCAAAGTAGTGATCAATCCTCTCTTGGAATTGACGAATTTATCTCCTGTATTCATTAAGGTAAAACAGCCGGTGCCGTAAGTGTTCTTGACGCATCCTTTTTCGACGCACAAATGCCCGAACAACGCCGACTGCTGATCGCCCGCTACGCCGCAAATAGGTATTTCTCTGCCGACTATAGCCGAATCGCATTTTCCGAAATGATATCCCGACGGCAATACCTGAGGCAGCATTTTCTCTGGAATATCGAAAAGCCGCAGCAGTTCCCCATCCCAACTCAACGTCTTAATATTATACATCATCGTTCTCGACGCGTTGGTATAATCTGTAGCGTGTATAGTTCCGCCCGACAACTTCCACATAAGATAGGTGTCCACGGTGCCGAAAAGTAAATCGCCGCGCTCGGCTTTTTCTCTTGCTCCGTCCACGTTGTCCAATATCCATTTGAGCTTAGTGGCGGAAAAATAAGCGTCGAGCGTAAGTCCCGTCTTGTCGTAGATTATCTCGTCGCAGCCCTTAGATTTGAGCTCGTCGCAATAATCGGCCGTGCGCCTGCATTGCCATACGATGGCGTTGTAGACGGGTTTTCCCGTAATCTTATCCCATACCAACGTCGTTTCCCGCTGATTGGTGATACCTATTGCCGCGATACTGCTCAAAGTTATTTTGCTCTTTGCGACCGCTTCCTTAAAGACTTCTAACTGCGTATTCCATATATCTTCGGGATCGTGCTCGACCCAACCTGCCTTAGGATATATCTGCCTAAATTCCTTTTGCGCAGATCCTACTATCGAACCTTTTTTGTCAAACACGATAGCCCTTGACGACGTCGTTCCCTGATCCAACGAAACTATGTATTGCGGAGTCTTCTTTTCGGGGACGTCTTTAGTGGCGATAAAATCCACTCCCAAGCCTAAGATATCCTTGACTATTACTTGATTTTTGACCACCGGCGCTTGCACCGAAAGTCCGTCTAGAAGTTTGAGCGCGTCGAACATTCTGTCTTTAGGAATAGCGTCGCTTGTTTTGACGCTTACCATGCGTATAGTTCCGCCCTTGACTTCCGCTATAGAGGTGACCATTCTTTTAGGGCAGACCACTTCGTCTTTTGCATACTTTGCACCGCGCGGACAGGTATTGCCCGTGACCTTGATATTATTGACGTCGCTGTCGTCCACCTCGAGACGGCATCCCATAGGACAGCAAATACAAATCATTTCCCTCATATGATCATTCTCCTTTGAGCGTGACTTCAAGTCGTTTGCCTTTACGTATTTCATCTATTTGAGCTTTATTGAGCGTGACCGTCTCCATTTCTCCGGGAGTAACTATTTGTTTTTTCTTGGAGAAAATCTCTTTTCCGTCTATTAAACCGACTAATCTCACGTTCTTAAATACGTTGCTTACTCGCATTTTGAGCTGAATCTGTTCGCTTTGCGTATTTTTTGAAACGTATTGCGGAACGACGTATCTCACTCCCTCGCAACCTACGGCTTCGACGTAGTCTCTGTCCGCGCGGTTTTCCTTTATGTATCGAGCGGCGCTTCTACCCGCTTCTTCGCTCTCCTTGCTGACGAAGTCGACAAGGTCGTGCACGTGCAGCACGTTGCCGCATTCGAATATGCCGTCGACGGAAGTCATCATATTTTCATCGACCGTTGCTCCGCCCGTAATCGGAGAGAGTTTTACCGTCGCGGATTTGGCAAGTTCGTTTTCCGGCAGAAGTCCTATGCTGAGCAATATCGTATCGCAGGTTATTTCTTGCGCGGTAGACATAATGGGCTGCAATTTATCGTCGACGGCGGCTATTACCACTCCCGACACTCTGCCCTCTCCTCTAATATCCACGACCGTATGCGAGAAAAGCAGAGGAATATCAAAATCTTTGATACATTGAACGATGTTTCTATTCAATCCCGAAGAATACGGCATAAGTTCTACGACGGCTTTGACTTTGGCGCCCTCGAAAGTCATACGCCTTGCCATGATGAGACCTATGTCTCCGCTGCCTAGTATGACGATTTCTTTGCCCGGCATATATCCGTCGATATTGATTAACTTTTGAGCCGTGCCAGCAGAGAATATTCCCGCGCATCTGCTGCCTGCTACGTTGATGCCTCCCCTGGGACGTTCTCTGCATCCGCAAGCGAGTATTACCGCCTTAGCTCTGTATTTGACAAGTCCGTCCGTCTCGTTGACGGCGGTGACGACTTTGTCCGCGTTGACGCCGAGAACGGTTGTCTCCAACTTGTATTCTATCTTTCTCTCTTCTACCTGTTCGACGTATCTGGCTGCGTATTCCGGTCCGGTTAGTTCTTCCTTAAACGTATGAAGTCCGAAACCGTTGTGTATACATTGATTGAGAATACCCCCGAGCACGCTTTCCCTCTCAAGAATGACAATATCTCTTTCTCCGCTGTCATACGCGCTCTTTGCCGCGGCTAGTCCTGCGGGACCTCCTCCGATAATAACTAAATTCTTGTCAATCATAAAATATTCCCCCCACGCTTTACTTCTTAGCTTTGCCTATGACGATATTGCCTTTCTCATGCTTGACTACCGTCTCGAAATCAACGCCGAGTTCTCTTGCCAAAATTTCCATTACTTTTTCCAGGCAGAAACCGCTCTGACATCTGCCCATACCGGCTCTGGTGCGGCGCTTGACGCCGTCTACGTCTCTCGCTCCCACGGGTCTGTTGATCGAATCTACTATTTCTCCTTCGGTAACCACTTCGCAGCGGCAGATCACTTTGCCGTAAAGATGATTTTGTTCAATAAGTTTGGCTCTGTCGCTGTCCGCCATTATCGCAAAATGCGGTATTCCCTTTCTCACGGGATTGAAATCGCGCTTGCGCTCCAAATTCAGCTTGCCAGCTATGTCTTCCGCCACGTGCACGGCTATCGCAGGCGCGGACGTAAGTCCCGGAGATTCTATACCTGCAACGTTGTAGAATCCCTTCTTGTCGCTTTCTCCGATAATAAAGTCTCCGTCTACGCTGTGCGCTCTTATTCCGCTAAACTGAGTTATCACAAAGCGTTTATTGAGCGACGGCACGCTCTTAAGAGATTTCTCATAGACCTCGCTGAGTCCTTCGTAAGTCGTATATAGATTGTCTTTGTCGTCGACGTCGTTCGCCGTAGGTCCCGTGATGATATTGCCGTGCGTCGTGGGAGAAACCAATATGCCTTTGCCCATCTTGCTCGGCATTTGGAATATCGTACGCGTTGCCAAATATCCGCAAGACTTATCATAGAGCATATACTCGCCTTTTCTCGGCACTATGTTTATCTTTTTGTCGCATACTCTATTATTGATATCGTCCGCGTATACGCCTGCGCAATTGACTACCATATCGGCGGAGTATTTTTCTCCGCTTTGACATTCTACCGTCCATCTGCCGTCGGATTCGCAGATCGATACGACCCTTTTCCCGAAGTTGAATTCGCATCCGTTGACCGCGGCGTTTTCGGCGTAAGCAATCGCCATCTCGTATGGACTTACGATTCCCGAAGTCTTAGCGTATAAAGCTCCGACAACTTCTTTGCTCACGTAAGGTTCCATTTCAAAAACCTCTTCTTTGGTAAGCACTTTCAATCCTTCAACTCCGTTGTCAAGACCTCTGTTGTAAAGTTCTCCCAATCTGGGAAAATCTTCTTTGTCAAAGCAAAGCACCAACGCGCCGTTTCTTACAAACGGAAAATCCAACTCTTTTGCAAGGTCGTCAAACATAGCGTTGCCCAAAATATTGAATTTTGCCTTCAACGTATCCGGCTTGGCGTCGAATCCTGCGTGCACAATTCCCGAATTTGCCTTGGTAGTGCCGCAGCTGACGTCGTTAAACTTTTCCAGCACGGTAATACGGGCGTTGTAGCGCGAGAGTTCTCTTGCCACACTGCATCCGACTATACCGCCGCCTATCACAATAATATCTTTCATAATACCTCGTTGAAATTAAAAAACGTTAGCGTTAACTATTAGATTATATCATATTACCGTTCGCCTTTTCAATAGCCTTTTGGATTTTGCGATGCAAATTCTATTTTTATTTTTTACATAATTGCAATAACTTACCTCTCGTATCCGTCAAAGCGCGCGTAGTTGACAAAAATTTATCAATTTCACTTTGTCTCGCCATAAAGCGGCGCGTTTAAGCGTATTTTTTCATAGCGCATCCGCAAAGAACGCTTTCGTCATAAAAACTCTTTTTACTTTCAAAATGTCTGCATAACGGCAATTTTAATGAATATCTTATTTGACAATGAATATTATATATAATATAATTAATCTAGCCGCAGAGTAATTTGCGGGAAGTTTTTTTGCAAAAAATAATAACAACCACGGTGATATATGAAATACGTAGTTATTCTAGGCGACGGCATGGCGGATTATCCAAATGAAAAATTAGGCGGCAAAACTCCGCTCGAAGTCGCGTGCAAACCCAATATAGACGATCTGTGCGCTCGCGGCGAGATCGGACTCGTCAAGACCGTTCCCGACAATCTCAAGCCTGGCAGCGACGTGGCGAATCTTTCTATGATGGGCTATGCCCCCGATAAGTACTATTCCGGGCGCTCCCCGTTGGAAGCGCTGTCTATCGGCGTCGATCTTGCCGATACCGACATTGCTATAAGATGCAATCTTGTCACTTTGTCCGAAGAAAAAAATTACTGCGACAAGAGAATGGCAGACTATTCCGCGGGCGAGATTTCTACCCAAGAAAGCCGCGAATTAATAGAATTTCTCAAAGAAAAACTTGCCGACGAAAAATACGACTTTCACGCCGGAGTAAGCTACCGCCACTGTCTTGTCATACATAATGCAAAACTCGGCACGGACTTTACTCCACCGCACGACATTTCCGACAAATATATCGCCGATTATCTGCCGAAAGGACTATACGGCGATATGACGTATGATCTTATGGAAAAATCGTACGGACTGCTCAAAGATCATCCTATCAATCTTAAACGAATAGCGGAAGGCAAAAATCCCGCCAACAGCATTTGGCTTTGGGGCGAAGGCACCAGACCCGCGTTGACTTCCTTCAGCGAAAAGTACGGACTTAAAGGCGCTGTAATCTCCGCCGTCGATTTGATCAAAGGAATTGGCATAGGCGCGAATATGCAAGTCATAGAAGTGCCGGGAGCAACAGGCACCTATCATACCAATTTCTTAGGCAAAGCACAGCGCGCAGTCCAAGCTCTTAAAGAAGGATGCGATTACGTCTATATACACATGGAAGCTCCTGACGAATGCGGTCATCAGGGAGATATTGCCAACAAGATCAAATCAATAGAACTAATCGACAGCGTAGTGGTAAAATACGTCAAACAACAGCTTGACGAAACGGGCGAAAGATATCGAATTCTCATCGCGCCGGATCACCCTACCCCGCTGGCTTTGAAGACGCATACAAGAGACGCCGTGCCGTATATCATATACGACAGCGGCAAAAATATCAAAAGCGGCTTTTCAACTTATAGCGAAGCTAATTGCAAACAAAGCGAAAACTACTGCAAAGACGGAGAGTCTTTGATGAATAAATTCTTAAAGGAGTAACGACATGGCTGATTTTTACGACGACAATGAATTGAATGAAACCGACTATACGAGTCTTGATGAAAACTCTTCTTCCGAAGACGTCGTCGCCCCTGTTTCGGAATCGTACGGCGAAATCTATACGGATATTCAGACTCAAGAATACGGCGAGGACGCATCCCCTGCCGACGAAGAAAATCTGACGGAAAACGATTCTGCGGAAGTTGCGCAGCAAGAAGAGGATAACCAGAATTACCCGACTTCTTTTGACAGCGATCCCGACGAAGAGGAATTGACAAGCACCAAGCGAAAGATCAAATCCAACAAACCTATCGCAAAGAAAAAGAAGATTGCGGTTGCAATAATCTCCGCAGTGTGCGTAGTGGGACTGTTGTTGGGAATAATACTTCCGATAGTGTTTTTTCACGCGCCGAGAATATTTGTCAAAAATCCCGAGGATTTTACGGCAAGCAAGCAAGGCAGCATGGATAAGATATTCTACAGCCTCGATAAAAATATTGACTGCCCGAATCTGAATATAGAAGGCGATAACGTATACAGTATCGACTTAAACAAACATACTCTCAAAGTTAACGATACCCTTAATATAAAAACTGCCAAAAAAGGCACTTTCTATATAGGCACTCGCAAATCCAAAAACGAGTATACCAACAAAAAGGCAAATCTCGTCGCCAAAACGATAAATATCGAGGCAGAAAATCTCGACGTCGTATTGGGAGCGGACGTTAAGTGCGAAAGTCTAGTAGTCAAAGCCAAATCGCTGACTATCGCAAACGCCGGCAACGGATCGTATGCAAGAATAGATATGAACCTCAGCGCAAATGCAGTGACGTTCAAAGGCAACGTGTCGGGTTCGGCAATAAGCTCGATTGAAATTTTCAACTGCCCCGACGTCAAAATTCGTTCTGGAAAAACCGTGGGCAACACGCTGAGCCTTAATTCTTCGCATATCACAATGGATAAGGGATCCAACCTGTCGACGCTTAATCTCGACTCTTTAAGCACTGCGGCAATTTCCGGCAACATAACGGTTTCCGTAATCGGCGGCAAGCAAGTCGTGATGAAAGACGGACATTCCTGCAATACCTATCAAGATATTGCCACGCTTGTAATATTCCGCAACACCTCCACTTCTCACCTGATCAAAGGCTGCGAGAGCGTGATATACGTAGAAAAGCTTGCAAAGCCCAACGACATAATAATTGAGGAGCGCGACAATAAAGTTTATTGCAAATCCACTAGAGTAAAGTATGCAACGGGATATAAATTCTTCGTCAACGACAAACCGATTGACACTGTCGTGCCGGCAGTTGAAGGAACCGATCCCGAACTCGATATCACAGAATACGTCAAGGCGGTAGGCAAATACACGATTGGCGTCTGCCCCGTTGGCAACTATACCGAAGGCGGCGACTTTACAAACGTCAAATCAACAACCATGTATATCGACGGAGACGTTATATCCACGACGTATAATTGCGTGCTGACGTTGCAAGCTCCGACGGAACTCAAGATTAACGACGATAAAGTGCTTACCTTCCATAGCGTACTGCACGCGCAAAGTTACAAAATCTTCGTAGACGGCAAAGAGATTAAGAGAAAAGATCCGGCGGCATTGAGCGAAGACCTAACGCAATATCTGGCGAAAGTCGGCAATCACTCCGTCAAAGTTCAGGCAATTAACAACTCAAATTCAAATATCAAGGACTCTCCGGCAAGCTTGATCGCTTACTCCACTACAGAACGTCTGGACAGCGTAGATAAAGATCTGCTTAAAGCGTCGATAAACGACGAAAACACGGCTATAAGCGTCAGCTGGCAAGGCGTTGCAAACGGTTATGAATATATCGTATATCTGAGCGTCGACGGCGGAGAAAAAATCGAAGTGGGCAGAACTTCGATACTCAACGAAACGGGCATTACCTATACTATAAACTTTGAAGATCTCAAAGATTTGGATTATGATCCCGATTCGTCGTATGAAGTTACTGTCGTCGCGGCAGCTCACGATTACTACAATCAATCGGGAGAAACTCAATGCCAAGTTCAACGCGTCGTCCATACTCCGGAAGAACTCAAATGACACTAAACAAAACAATAAGAAGTCGGGAAATTACCCGACTTTTTATTATCTGCAAGCCGATTGCCAACGCATTGACAATCGGCTTGCGCTTACGGATATCAAAAAACCTATATGCCGTATATTAATGTATATATTTTATTAAATATATTGAAAAATCACGTTATATATTGTATATTAATAAAGGAGGTTGTTATGAGATTATTATTGGTGGAAGATTCATTGAGTTTGTGCGAAGTGCTAAGCACAGTGCTTCAAAAAGAAAAATATGAGGTGCAGCTTGCGCACGACGGCGAAACCGGATTGGAACACGCCCTTTCGGACATTTACGATTTGATAATTCTCGACGTAATGATGCCGAAAATGAACGGATTCGAAGTATTGACGGAAATAAGAAAACACCGCATCGGCACACCCGTAATCATGCTCACCGCACTGTCTCAAGAATACAACAAAGTCAAAGGACTCGATTTGGGCGCCGACGACTATCTTCCCAAGCCTTTTTCCACTGCCGAACTTTTGGCAAGAATCAGAGCTTTGCTAAGGCGAAAAACCGACGCGTCGCCCGACAACACCATATCGTACGGCAACGTATCGCTCAACATGTCGACGTTTCAGATCTACAACAAAGATACGCAAAAGAGCGTCAAGCTCTCTCAAAAAGAATTTGATATCATCAGATATTTCTTTGAGCGTCCCAGACACGTCGCGGAAAAAGATCCGCTCATCAATAAGGTTTGGGGGTTGGACAACGATTTTGAATCAAACAGTCTCGAAGTATTTATCTCTTTTCTAAGAAAAAAATTAGCCTTTATCGAGGCAGACTTTGCCATAAGTTCCATTCGCGGCGTTGGATATCAGCTGAGCGCTAAGAACTGATATGGACGATAAAGTTTTTCGACAGCTTCAACGCAAATTTTTCTATGCCCCACTGATAGTTGGTTGGATATTGGTTATTCTCGCCTGCTCTTTGGTTTTTGTATTTTTGAGATACAGCATTATGGCGCAGGTGGAAAAAAGCCTGCTCAACGCCAGTGTCGGGCCTTATTTTCAAAGCGACAACCTTATTTACGTATTTGACCGCGACGGCAAAATCTCCACTCTGCAAATGGAAAATTCTTATTCGGACGCGGAAATCGAAGACGTCGTTGACAATCTGCTAAAACCTCGACAGGAAAATAAATTCAAGACCCAGTCGGGCAAACGCTATATGTATCGCAAAATCACGGAAAAAACTCCGTTTGACGCCGACTTTTCTACAAAATACGTCGTAATAGAATTTACAGGTTCGTTCAAAACTATACTCTCGTTGGGCATTTTGCTGTTTGTCATCGCATTTGTAGGCATGCTGACAATATTCCTGTTCTATTATTTCTTTTCTAAAAAAGCCATTCAACCTGTCAAGCAGTCGTTTGTTCGCCAGCAAGAACTTATTGCCAACGCTTCTCACGAACTTAAAACTCCCCTCACGATCGTGCGGACTAATCTGGAGTTGGTAGAGAGCGCGCCCGAGTCGACAGTCGCCGACAATAAAAAATGGCTCGAATCGGCAGATTATCAAATCAAACGTATGCACAGCCTGATAATAGATATGCTTGAATTGACAAAATTCGAATCCATGCGCAGTCAAGCCGTCAAAGAAAAGCTGTGCGTCAATGACGTTGTCGAAGGTATGCTGCTGTCTTTTGAAGCTACCTGCTATGAAAAATCCATCCAACTCAATTTCATTTCCGAACAGGATTTATATATACTTGCCGACAAAGCGCAGATTGAGAAACTAGCGGGAATTCTTATTGACAACGCAATAAAATATACGCCCGAACACGGAGAGATCAACGTGCGCATTCAAAAACAACGTCGCTATGCAGTGATGAGATTCAGCAACACTGGCGAAGGCATATCTCAGGAAAATATAGAAAATATCTTTGACAGATTCTTTAAGGTCGACGCCTCGCATAAAGAGACCTCAAATTCTTTCGGACTGGGATTGAGCATTGCAAAATCAATCGTCAATTCTATGAAAGGAAATATCCGCTGCGAAAGCGAAATCGGTAAATACACCGAATTTATCGTCGAACTGCCTTTGCATACAATTACGGACACAACCGTTCAATAAAGATTATGTTTTTTACCAAAACAATCGCAGACTATATTTATTTCTATGCAACAAATGTCCTAGCAGTTCTGCACGGCATTTTGAACTTTTGTTAAAATAGAGCCATTTTTACGTTTTTATAAGTTGTCGGCAAAGGCACTTTTTAGTAAATCCGTTCTAATAAATTTTAGAAATTTTATTAGAACAACTTACCAAGTAGTCGCGCCAACTCATAAAATGGCATAAAACCATATAAAAAACGGTCAAAATCAACCGATTTGACCGTTTTTGGTGCACCCAAAGAGACTCGAACTCCCAACCTTTCGGTCCGTAGCCGAACGCTCTATCCAATTGAGCTATGAGTGCCTATAAAAGCTACAATTGATATTATAGTTAATTTGACAGGCTTTGTCAATCAATATCGACTTAGCTTATACAAAAAACTTAAGTATAATTTTGCTCATCAAAAACCGATTCATAAGATTAACAAATCTTAGATGCCGATCGTTGCGGATCAGGCTCGAGTTTGCCGTATCCGTAACGCTTGCGTTGTGTCGAAAATAATATAGCGGATATAATTGCAGTAAATAATTCTGCAATTATAACTGCCGACCAAATTCCGTCAAGTCCGAATATCAGCGGCAATAACAACACTGCACCGCCTCTAAATATCAGCGATCGCATAAGTGATATAAAAGCCGACAACAACCCGTTGCAAACGGCTGTAAAAAATGCCGAGCACCATATGTTGATACCGCAGAAAAGATAGCATACGGCAAAAATCCTGAATCCGCGCAACGTCATTTGCATCAATTCTTTGTCATAACCCACAAACGCCCAAGACAGAGGATAACTTAAAGCTTCCGCAAGAACCGCCGCCGCAAGAGACCCAACCGCTATCGCAACAGTGCTCTTTCTAAATACGCTTTTCAATTCGCCGTAATTTCCTGCGCCGTAGTTATAACTTATCACCGGAGCAATCCCCATAGTAAATCCGAAGAACACCGCCAGAAACACAAAATCCGTATACATCATAGCTGAATATGCGGCGATTCCCTTTTCTCCGACAAGTTTGACGAGCTGCACGTTGTAGAGTATTCCTACAAAAGAAGCCGATACGTTTGACATAAATTCCGACGCGCCGTTGTAACATGCGCCGAAAAACTGTTTGGGATAAAATCCGCTTGCCGTTATTTTGATTGCGCTCTTTTTCGAAAATAAGAAATACAGCAATGCGCCGCCTCCCCCTATCGCAAAACCTATTACAGTAGCAAGTCCTGCGCCGAATATACCTAACTTGGCGAATCTGATAAAAATATAATCCAACGCCATGTTGGCAATGCCTGCGCCAACGGAAAACACCAATCCCAATTGAGGCTTTTCCGCAACTGCGAAAAAACATTGAAACATACACTGCAACATAAACAGCATACTGCCGCCAACCATGATATACCCATACGACATACAGTCGTCGATTATGAGTTCCGTACCCCCCCATCAGCGTGAGTATTTTGCGCAAAAACACAAGACATAACGTAGATAATATTATACCGAGAAGAACAACTGCGGCGACGATCATCGAAAAATACTTGTATGCAAGTTTTTTATTACCTTCTCCCAGCGTCTTAGACACTATTGCGCTGCCGCCCGATCCAAGCATAAGTCCAAACGCGCCGATTATCATGACAAGCGGCATGACGACGTTGACGGCCGACAACGCCATATCTCCTAAAAGATTAGATACAAACAGTCCGTCGACAACACTGTAAATAGACATCACCACCATCATTATTACTGACGGCAAAGTAAATCTGAATATTTTTTTATAAGTGAATTTATCCGACAATTGAATTTTTTGCATAGCCGACTCCGAAAGTCCGATTAAGGACTTGTCGGATTATACTATATATAAAAATTTTTGTCAACGTATATCTTAGATAATTGCAAAACGGAGCTTTTCCGCTCCGTCTTGAATCTTATTCGCTGTAATTTTTATTTTCTTTATCGATAAACACCTTATAGTTAACCCTATGTATCCACTGTTTGAATCTGTAAAGCGCAGGTTTTTTGAGTACGTATCCGTTATCCTCATATACTCCTATAAATTCAATATAAGGTTTTTTACGAACTTTGCTGAGAACTATTTCCAACTTTTGCGTCTTGACAGGTTTGAATAGAGCTATCCTTCCGTATCCTACTGTCGTGCCGTCATATACCTTTTTCCGAGCGCCGTTTACGTAAGCAAAGATTTGGAAACTCTCTATCCTTTGAGAATACGCTACGTTCTCTATTATTTTCACTCTGTTGATTTTTCTCTCTTCGTCGAGACATATCTGAAACGAATACTGATCCGACTCTCTTTCGGGAGTATAGAATCCTAGGGGATTGCAGTCGGACACGTCGATCGAATCGTCAAATATATTTTCGATTTCGCAGCCAATTTCTGACACGGGCGCCGCAATTTCGGATATTTTAACCTGCTGAGAACCGCTTTGAGATATGTGCTCGCCAAACTTTTTGAGCGTTTCGACGTCTTTTTCGTGGATCAAACCTCTTTTGTCAGGCGGTACGTTGAGAAGCAAAATCGAATTGCCGCCAACTGAATTATAATATATCCTCAAAAGATTTTTGAGACTTCTCACCATTCTGTCCTGTGACTTGTGATAAAACCATCCCGGGCGGATAGACACGTCTACCTCTGCGGGATACCATACAAAATCTTCAAAATTGCTCAAAAACTCTCTGCTGCCTAAATCGGACGCGACAACGTCCGCGCCTTTTTTTGCAAATTTACCGTCGTCTGCCTGCTGAGAGTTGGATTCTATGGTCTGCAAATCAAATGCAAATCTCGGCACGACGTTCCACTCGCTCTCTCTGGCGTAACCGCCCTCGTTGCCGACCCACCTGACGTCGGGACCGCAATTGGAAATGCACGCGTCGGGCGCAAGAGTTCGAATCAATTCAAAATACCTCTTGAAATCATAATTCTGCTTGGATTTACCGTCTGCATATGCTCCGCACGCGCCGTCCAACCACACGCAGAAAATATCTCCGTAACCCGTCAGCAATTCTTCAAGCTGAGCGCAATAGAGATCGTCGTATGCGTCTGTGCCGTATGCGGGATTATTTCTGTCCCAAGGCGATAAATAAATTCCGAATTTGATACCGTATTTGCGGCAACTGTCCGATACTTCCTTTACCACGTCGCCCCTACCGCCTTTATACGGAGAGGAAGCTACGCTGTAATCGGTGGTCTTGGTTTGCCACAGACAGAATCCGTCGTGATGCTTGCAAGTGAGAATAACTCCGCTTGCCCCAGCGTCTTTAACTGTTCTTATCCACTGATCGGTATCTTGATTTGTCGGATTAAATAGACTGGGCGACGCCTTGCCGTCTCCCCATTCTTTCCCCGTAAAAGTATTAAGTCCGTAATGAATAAAAACGTTGAAATTCTGTCTCTGAATCCTTTTCTGTCTCAGTGACGGCGTAATAGATAAATACTTTTCAATCCTCTCTAATTCGGTCATACATCTTCCCCTTTATCAAATTGATTATCAAACTGACGCTAAATCGCATATATAATATACTATACGAAAATGTTACTGTTGTCAAGACCCCTATACATTAGCGGCGAGACTAATAGTAAACTCGGAGAAACTTTATATATGGAATTTTATGTAAAATGCGATTATTTAGGCTCTTTTTCTTTACTTTTCGACAAATAAATGATAGTATTTGTAGGCAGAGCCCGTATCTGCGAATTATAAGGCGCGGCACAGCGCGATTTAGTAAACATTCGTTGCCCAAAAAGGCATACATTTTTTAGATATAAAATATATAAAGGGAGCAAAGGTAATGCGAGCAACGCTTAAAAAAATCCATCCGATAAATTTCGTGTTTTTAACGGTAGCCGGTATCGTCAACGCCTGCGCGGTAACTCTGTTTTTGCAGGCCGCCAATCTTTACGACGGCGGTTTTTCCGGTACTTCTATGTTGCTTGCAAGAATCACTCCCCTCAATATAAGTATTTTCCTGCTCGTGCTCAACTTCCCGTTGTTTTTGCTGGGATACAAAAAACTTGGATTGAATTTTATACTGTATTCGCTTTACGCCATCGCGGTTTTTTCTTTGTTTTCGTTTTTATTTGAATCGGCGTTCGGAATAGACTTTTCCAACGGCTCTCCGATAACAGGCAAAGATATGTTGCTCTCGGCAATATTCGGCGGCATAATTTCAGGTATCGGCAGCGGTCTGACGATAAGATTCGGCGGCGCGATCGACGGAGTAGAAGTTCTCGCCGTTATTTTCGCAAAGAAGATAGGAATGACCGTCGGCACGTTCGTAATGAGTTTTAATATCATCCTCTACATAATTGCAGGCGCGATCACAAAAAGCTGGGAGGCTCCTCTGTATTCCGTAATCGCATACGCAGTAGGACTTAAATCCGTAGACTTCATTATTGAAGGTTTCGACAAATCAAAGTCCGCTTACATAATATCCAATCATCCCGAAAAGATAGCCGATACCATAGTCGAAATTTTTGAGCGCGGCGTAACGATAATCAACGCCGAAGGCTATTACTCCAAAAAGCCCAAAAAAATCATTTATTGTGTTGTCAACAGATTTGAAGTTAACAAGATGAAATCTATCGTTACGACAATAGATCCCAACGCGTTCGTGGCAATAACCGACGTAAGCGATTCTATGGGAAGCAGTCTTAAATTCCGTCGAAGAAAGAAAAAGAAACTCGCAGTTCAACCTATAGTAACGGAGCGCGAATTAAACACTTTGCCTGAAGAAACGTTAGCGGAACTCAATTCTACCGTCAAAGCTCATGAAGAACAGGTTTTAAACGCAAGCGTTCTCAACGAATTGACAACGCCGTCCTCTGTAGAAACGGAAAACCTATTGAAATCGGAATGCGACCAACAGCAAGCCAAGCCTTCGACAGCCGAAACCGAAGATGAAATAAAAGATCTTCAACTTGAAGAGATTTCAGCGGCTCAAAGCGAAGAACCGGCAGAAGAATCACAAGAAGAAAAAGAATAATCGTTTGTCGACACAAATATTTACGGATTGCTTGGCGATCCGTATTTTTATTTATTCGCATTTTTTCTTACAACAACATCCGACCTGATATTCTCTTCTCTGCGACAACGCCGAATATACATCAATTATCCCGAAAACTTGGAATTGCTCAAGCCGAAACAACGCAGCATAGCCTCTTAGATCGACAATTACGCTGATATTAACGCGCTTTCTTAATTCCCTATTGATACTAAACCGATCGATTGCTCTAATATACGAAAGACAGCGAAGAAATCCTCGCTGTCCTGATGATATTTTGATTTTAGTGCTCTTATTTGATAATGCCGTAGACGAGCTTGTATGCCGCTCCGCGGTTCAACATAATCACAATTTTGTTGCCCTTCGCCGACGAATTGCCGTGGATATCGCTTTCTTCCGTCTCAATATCTACCGCTTCGCCCGACGCCGGAACAATAACGCCTTTAACGGTAATAATCTGAGAAGGACTCATTGTTACTGTCAAGTCTTTGGTGTATATTCTGTTTTTAATTATCGGATTTCTAAATCCTTTGCCGTTGACCATAACCATTTTAGCTTCGGTTCCGCTCGGATAGAGTATTCCGATGATATCGTCTAGTTCTTCGCTTGAAGTAAACAGTTTGCCGAATTCGTCCTTAGCCCAGCTATCTGTGGAATAACTTGCAGTCTGAGATATAGAACCTGTGTTGTCTCCTGCAAACGCTCCTGTATGAGTTCCCGTACGTTTAGTTCCGCCCGTAGAATAGCTGCTTACGATATCTCCTTTGTTAAGTCCTACAAAGCCGCCTACATACAAGCTGGCGCTCGCCTTGCCAGTCGCATAGCTGTCCGATATCTTTCCTCCGTCTTCATTAAGAGCTACCAAGCCGCCTGCGTATGCTTTGTCTCCGCTAGCGGTGATTTCTCTGTATACGTTGTTGAGGGTAAATTCGCCGCTGTAAGAATTGACGATATTTCCGTCGTTGACCGCGACGAGTCCGCCTGCGTAAATAGCGTCAAGCCCGTTGGCAGTCACGCTTACGTCCGCAATACTTTCGCAGCCTATTATATGCGCGTTTGCCGCATTTTCCGCGACCAGTCCCGCTCCAAAAAGCGTCTTGCCGTCATATTTAAGAATCTCGCCCACTGTCGAAACAATCTTGCCGTAGAAACCGCTTTCCATAATTGAGGAATTTGCATTTTCCGCAGGAGCGTTGAGAATTGCCAATCCCGCAACTTTTCTGCCTTCGAGTTCCGCATAAACCTGGGACGAAGTTATCATGCTGTAATTATTGACAACCATACCTGCAACGTATGCGCTATCGGCTTTAATTCCGTCGCTCTGCACCATTACCATAGAAATGTCGCCGTAATTGTTTATCGCAACGGGCGCAACATATATGGCGCTCGCGTCTTTTTCTACGCTGTCTTCGTCATAGCCGACGAATTTCATTCCCATAAAGAACGTATTGTTTATCGCCGCGCCTGCTTTGATGTTGACAAACATCGAATAATTGGTTACGATATTTCCTTCTTCGACACTGTCGTTGAATTTAATCACGCCCTCGTTTGTCATACGCTTATTGCCTACGACCATATTGGAAATCGTATGGTTGTTACCTATTATCTTGCCGTAGAAATTCTCCGTCTGCACAAATTCGTATCCGCGGAAATCTATATTAGCCTGAATTTGATAAGTCGCGGTATTCTGCGGATTGATGAATCCGTTGATAATCATATAGGCAAACTCACCCGCATTGTTGACGCTGTAATCGCCGTTATCTGCTTTGAGCGGCACTTTATAGCTGAGATATTGCCCTGCCGTCACTGCGTTCTCGCTTGACTCAAAATTCGTCGAGTTGTTGCCTGCCGCAACGGCTACGTCATACAACACGCCGTAATTTGCTTCGTTTTTGAGCAAATATTCATACGTGGTCACGCTGTTTCCGCCATCGCCGTCGGTAACAGTCTTTTTTATAAATATGCTGTCAAGCTTTACGGTGAAATTGTGAGATACAACTTTGTCTCCGTCGTAAACCAAACTTTTTTCGACGTCGAAATCTGTTTCTTGTTCGAAATAATACAACTGTTTGCCGTCGCTACCGGTTACGTCGGCGGACTCTTCGGTATTCTGTTTCAAAACGCTACCGTCGCTGCCGTTGACGACGCTGGGATCGAGTTTGAACTTGCCGGCTGCCGTATCATAGACGATATCCACGCTTGCCGAAGGAGTAAAGCTGTCGAAAGCAACTTTCTTTCCTTGGCTGTCTTCGACCGGATAATGCGCGCCGTTATACTCAACCTGCAGATATCCGTCCATATCGTAAACTATCATAGTTTCGCCGTTGGATTTCTCCGCGTTGCCGTCTGTTCCGTATACGAAAACGTCGTATATATCGCCGACAACAAACGTAACTTTATTGGAAATGGTCTTGGTCGTCGCAGAATTCTCAAGCTGGCTCGTTCCGTCCGCAAGCAGCGCCTTAAGACTGAGCGTAAACTCATTGGCGGACGTGTTTGCCGGCACAGACCAACTGAGACTTGCGCTTCCGTCGGAATTATAGACAAGGCTGATGTTCTCCTTGGCAATTCCTTCAAGTTTGGTTATCTTATAATCATCGCTGTTCTCGCTGAACTGACTGTCGTAAAAAACTTCATTATCTCCGTTGGCTCTTATTGTAAAATTGTAAGTGCCTATCTTATCATAATTGAATTTACTGCGTTGATAACTCGTAGCGGACGTCTCAATTTCGTTATACGTGCCGTCACTGTGAGTAAGTCTGAGAGTATAAGACTTCGCGTCGGTAACCGCCGCCCATCTGATAAGCGTAGCGGTCATGCTGCTGAATACAGGCGTATCCAACGTCTTGGAATTAACATAATAAGCGATGCCCGCTAAAGAGTCCGAATACTCCGAATTATCCTCTGCAGGTTTTGCAATGACGGAAATCCTGTATTTGTCATACTTTTCGTATTTATCTTTATCGTCGCCGTCTTTTTTGTCTGCAAAGCTGTAAGAAAGCTCTTTGGTATCCAAAGTGTCTACCGCTTTATTCTCGCCGTCAACCACCGTCACAGAATAGCCGTCGGCATTTTCTATCGCGCCCCAAGTAGCAAGCTTGGCGCCGTTGTCCACACTCACGTTGGGAGTATCGAGAGCGTTGCCTTTGCGATATACAATCGCTTTGCTGAAATCGCTCTTGCCGTATTTCTTGCCGTCGCCGACAGCTCTGATTTTGATTTGGAAATCTCCGTATCCCGTAACGACCGTTCCCAGATCGAAAGTAGTCGCCGAAGTCTTGCCTTTCTCTTCGTCTTTGACGAATATGAGATAATGGTCTGCCCTTTCCACGCCGTCCCAGCTCAACGTACTGCCGTTGAGAGCCAGATTCTGCGGCGCGTCGATTTTCAACAATCCGTTCTC
Source organism: uncultured Clostridia bacterium (assembly GCA_947246685.1). GTDB lineage: Bacteria > Bacillota > Clostridia > Christensenellales > UBA3700 > RACS-045. The sequence continues at coordinate 55,391 of CAMXSN010000003.1, forward strand.
GTCTTTTTCGTCAACGCAAGCTGCAAAAGTCAAAAGACCTATAATTAATATAATCAAAACGATAACGCTGATTTTTTTCCTCATATTATCTCCTTTGTAGAACGATAGTTCTGCTTTATTATAACAAAACGACCGAATAATATCAAGCCATTTCAAACTTTTTTATTATATATACTTATTATGGTATAAAACCGCAAAAATATCGTGCAAATCAACGTTAAAACAATTTGCGCACGCGCTCAATACGCCGCGCGGTCAATGCCTAATTATTTTATAAAATTCGACAAAATACTACTGTAATCGCACTGTTTTTAGAAAAAAAACTGTGTTAAGGGAAATTTCTTTTGTATTTTCTATTGTAATTTTCAAAAAAGTGTGGTATATTATAACAAAAAAAGTACGAGGTGGATTTTATGGATTTCTGCTCAAATATGAGAAGACTCAGAAAATTAAAACGTCTTTCGCAATCGGTTGTCGCCGAATCGCTCGACGTTTCGCAACGCACGATTTCCCACTATGAAAACGGAACGTGCCAACCTAGCATCGAAGGGCTTTGCAAACTTGCAGACATTCTCGAAGTTTCTATAGACGAACTCGTGGGACACGTTACCCCGGAAAAATAAGTTCGGTTTGCTACTTCCCTTTCGGACAAGCATAATTTCGCATTAAACCGCGATCGGTTGCTGTTAAATAAAAACTCCGCTGCTCAGCGGAGTTTTTATTTTCCCGTTTATATTTTATATGACCTGCCGATATTTTTTATAAGTATCGGCAAATAAAAATTTTATTAATTTATTGAAATTTATCGTATTATATGTTATTATAAAATTACTTATTTTTATTTTATGGGAGTGAAATTATGAAATATGCAGAATTGATTGCCCAGATGTCTTTGGAAGAAAAGGCTAGTCTTTGTTCGGGCAAAGATATGTGGCATACAAAAGCAATCGAAAGACTCGATATACCTTCCGTCATGATGTGCGACGGCCCTCACGGACTGAGAAAACAAGATGACAGCGGCGTATCCACCAACATCAACGACTCCGTTGACGCAATATGTTTCCCCACGGCGTCCGCTACTGCGTGTTCTTGGGATAAGAGCCTGTTGTATAAACTCGGATGCGCTATAGGCGACGAAGCGCTTAAAGAACAGGTAGCCGTCGTTCTCGGACCTGGAACCAATATCAAAAGAAGCCCTCTTTGCGGAAGAAACTTTGAATATTTTTCCGAAGACCCCTATCTTGCGGGTATGCTTTCGGCAAGTTTTATCAACGGCGCGCAAAGCAAAAATATCGGCACTTCTATCAAACATTACTGCGCAAACAATCAAGAAACTTACAGAATGACCATCAATTCCGTCGTCGACGAAAGAACGCTTAGAGAAATATATCTCATGCCCTTTGAAATAGCGGTCAAGCTTTCTCAACCGCGCACGATAATGGCGTCTTACAATCTCATCAACGACACGTATGCTTCGGAAAACGATTTCGTTCTCAACAAAGTGCTTAGAGACGAGTGGGGATTCGAAGGTCTAGTGGTGAGCGACTGGGGAGCTACAAACAGACGCGTTGACGGAATAAAAGCAGGTCACGACCTCGAGATGCCTTCAAGCGGCGGCATGAACGATAAACTGATCGTCAAAGCCGTGCAGGACGGAAGTCTCGACGAAAGCGTGTTGGATCAAACCGTCGACAGAATTCTCGATATGGTGCTTAAAGCAAAACAAAACCCTGCCGACGCGACTTACGATAAAGAAGAACATTATCAGATCGCTAAGGGCATTGCCAAAGAATGCGCGGTACTTCTCAAAAATCAAGACGGCGCTCTGCCTTTGAAAACCGACAAAGTTTTGCTCGTAGGCGAGTTGGCGATCAAGCCAAGATTCCAAGGCGCTGGCTCTTCGTTTATCAACTGTACTAAAATATCAACTATCGAACAAAGCCTCAGAGACGCAGGCGTCGAATACGAATTTACAAGCGGTTACGATCTCGACGACGACAACGTCAAGAAAAATGCCAAGCTACGCAGAAACGCTGTCGAACTTGCAAAACAGTACGACACGGTGCTCGTGGTAGCAGGTCTGCCTGATTCTTACGAAGCGGAAGGCTTTGACAGAAAACATATCAATCTGCCCGAAAGTCACAACATGCTGATAGACGAACTGTCCAAAGTCAACAAAAACGTCAACGTTGTGCTGACTATGGGCGCAAGCGTAACAATGCCCTGGATCGACAGCGTAAAGAGCGTGCTGTGCATGTATCTCGGCGGACAGGCGGCAGGCGACGCGTGCGTTGACCTACTGTTGGGCAAAGCAAATCCGTGCGGCAAACTTGCCGAGACTTTTGCTCTCGATATCAACGACGTCCCGTCTACGCAAAACTTCCCCGGCGAAAGATTCAGCGTGGAATACAGAGAGGGACTGTTCGTAGGCTATAGATATTTCAATACCGTCAATGCTCCCGTGCTGTTCCCGTTCGGACACGGTCTGTCGTATACACAATTCGAATATTCCAATTTGCAGTTGTCGGCAAGTTCCATAACCGATAAAGAAATTCTTACCGCAAGCGTAGACGTCGAGAATATCGGAAACGTAGACGGCAAAGAAATCGTTCAGCTGTACGTCAACGACGTGGAATCAACCGTCTATATGCCTTATCAACAGCTCAAAGGATTTGAAAAGATAAGTCTTAAAGCCGGCGAGAAGAAAACCGTAACGTTTTCTCTCGATAAACGCAGTTTTGCATTCTACAACACCAACGCTCACGATTGGCAGGTAGAAAGCGGCGAATTCAAAATCATGATCGGAGCTTCCAGCAGAGATATAAGACTTCAAGATAGCGTAACAGTAAAATCTACCGACACTGCCGAGATTACTCCGACGCCCGCGGAAACATGGTATATGAATCCAAGCAAGGAAATAATCACCAAAGACGAATTCCTGTCCATGTCGGGACTTTCGATAAAAGAAGATTACAGAATTGCAAAAAAAGGCGAATTCAATTCCGACGACTCTTTTGAAGATATGTCGCACACAAGCGGACTTGCAAGATTTGCGTTGAAAATCGCTAAGCCTGCCATAAGAATGAGTATGAAAGCGTCGAAGAACGACCCCAACTATCTGATGATATACGAGGTAATGAAAACGTCGCCGATGAGAGCGCTTGCATTCTCTTCTCAAGGCATGTTCAATATGAAAATGGTTGACGGCGTCGTGACGATTATGAACGGAAAATTCTTCAAAGGCGTAGGAATGGTGCTTAAAAATATCGGCGGAGACGAAGAAGATAAAGCAAAGAAAAAAGCTCTCAAGGCTCAGCAGAAGGCAGAAAAGAAAGCTGCAAAAAAGAATAAGTAATCAATCCAAATAAACTACAAAAGACGGGACTTGAAGTCCCGTCTTTTGTATTAGCTCAATTGCAAATTTATTTCGGACGCATTTAATCGTAAAGATATGATTTTGAGCCACGTTTATGCGCCATTTAACTGCGGCGGATTAAGCGTAAAAGGATGCTCTACTAAAGCTACAACTTCCCCACGAAAACTATTTATCATAAAAAACAATAATTACAAAAATGCGCCCGTTTAAGGGCGCATTTGATTGTCGGTAAAACTATCGGATTATTTTTTCTTTGCCGTAGTTGTTTTCTTAGCTGTAGCGGTAGACTTAGCTGCAGGTTTCTTGGCTGCAGTTGCCGTCTTTGCAGAAGTTGTCTTTGCCGCGGGCTTTTTAGCTGTGCTTGCAGCCGTTGTTTTCTTTGCAGTCGACGCAGCAGTCGTCTTTTTAGCTGCTGTAGTATTTGCGGCAGTAGCCGTCTTAGCAGCCGGTTTCTTAGCTGCAGTTGCGCTCTTAGCCGCCGTTGTCTTTGTCGCGGGCTTTTTAGCTGTGCTTGTAGCCGTAGTCTTCTTTGCAGTCGACGTAGCGGTCGGTTTCTTAGCTGCAGCTGCTTTTGCGGCAGTTGTCGTCTTGGCAGCCGGCTTCTTAGCCGCGGTCGCGCTCTTAGCAGAAGTGGTCTTCTTTGCGCTGGCGCTCGACTTGGACGCCGTAGTCGTTTTCTTTGCCGCCGGTTTTTTAGCCGCCGAAGCAGTTTTCTTTGCGGGAGCTTTCTTGGGAGCCGGAGCTACTACTTCTTCCTCTTGCGCAACTTCTTCTTCAATTGCCTCTTCTACGATTTCTTCAGTTACTTCCTCAGCGTCTGCGGCTACTTCCTCTTCCGCAATCTCTTCAACGGGAGCTTCCTCAATCGTTTCGCTGATCTCTTCGACGTTTGTCTCGTCCTCTGCGACAGCTTCGGTCTCGACTTCTTCAACAACGGCAACAGGCTCTTCCGCTACTGTTTCCGTCTCTTCTACAGCTACGCTTTCTTCAACAGCTTGAGCTTCTTCAGCGACAGGTTCTTCAACGGATTCTTCCTGCGCTGCAACTGACTCTTCCGCATTCTCTGCAACTACCTCTTCTGAGGTCTCTGCGTTTGCGGACGCAATCTCCTCTTCGGTTTCGGTCTCAACACTCTTAACGTTTTCCGCAACTTCTTCTGCCGCAGCTACTTCGCTTGCCGCTACGTTCTCTGCAACGGTTTCTTGCGCGGGAGCCGCTTCAACAGCTTGCTGTTTGCCTTTCTTAAAGAGTTTGTCGTTCATAATCAAGAACTTCTCAGCAAAGAACATTATTATGAGGTCAGCCGTGGAATAAACCATAACTGCCGCTGTAATTGCCCATCCTTCCGGATCCATCTTGATTATCGGAAGATTGCTCCATCCTTCGATACCCATCAAAGCGTCTCTTACCGGCACTTTGACTGCCGCGGAGCCTATCCAAAGAACTATACTGAAAATCAGATACATAAATACGCTGAAAGTCAAATTAGCTCTTGCCTTAAACAAGACCTTTCTATGTAAAATAAAGTTGATAAGTTTGCAAAGGAATATTGCTATCATTGATACGGCAAAAGCGCCGACTTCCTGTTTGAGTCCAAACAATAAGAACGTATTGGCGTTCATATTTTTGACGAATCCCAATTTGGCTCCGATCTGCTCGATAACCATCTGCACTATAAATCCCGCCATACTCAACAAAATGAATACGATGAGTTGCAAAAAGCTTTTGCCTTTCTCCTTGGGTTTCTCCGTATTTGGAGCGTCGCTTTGAACCGCGCTGTCGGAGACAGTCTTCAATTCTTGCTCTTCCATAAATCCACCTTCCTAATATATTTTTATAAATTAATACTATTATACTATATAAAAGTTATTAAATCAATTATTATATTAAACTTTTTTTATACGAATTTTACCATTTTATCCCATAATTTTATACAGCGTTAAGAAAACCGTTTATTTTTTTATAAATGCGCCGTTGCAATAAATTATTAAATTTTAATAGATTTTTTTTGCTATTTTGTTGAATATTCTACAATCTTGTGCTAGAATGTCTGTATAAAAATTTATTTTTTATAAAAGGACGAACACAAAATGGATTATGTAAACAGAGTGTTGCAAGAATTAAAAGAAAAGAATCCCGACCAACCGGAGTTCTATCAAGCGGCTACAGAAGTGCTTGAAAGTCTTAAAGTCGTATTCGACGCAAATCCCGCTTATGAAAAAGCCGGACTGCTCGAGCGTCTTGTAGAACCGGAAAGAGTGATTATGTTCAGAGTACCTTGGGTCGACGACAACGGCAAAGTACACGTCAACAAAGGCTACAGAGTTCAGTTCAACAGCGCAATAGGACCTTATAAGGGCGGCTTGAGATTCCATCCGTCTGTCAATCTGTCGATCATCAAATTCCTCGGATTCGAGCAGATTTTCAAAAACAGCCTCACCTCCTTGCCTATCGGCGGCGGTAAAGGCGGCAGCGATTTCAATCCCAAAGGCAAGAGCGACAACGAAATTATGAGATTTTGCCAAAGCTTTATGACGGAACTCTTCCGTCACTTGGGCAGCGACTCCGACGTTCCCGCGGGAGACATCGGCGTTGGCGGAAGAGAGGTAGGCTATCTCTTCGGTCAATACAAGAGAATTCGCAACGAACATACAGGCGTTTTGACAGGAAGAGGCTTGGCATACGGCGGAAGCCTTGTGAGAACGGAAGCAACGGGCTACGGTCTCGTATATATCTCTCAAGAAGCTCTCAACAGCAAGAAATGCACGAGTTTCCTCGGCAAAAGAGTGGTAATTTCCGGATCGGGCAACGTGGCGATCTACGCTTGCCAAAAAGCTCAGCAGTTAGGCGCAAAAGTAGTGGCAATGTCGGATTCCTGCGGATACGTGTACGATGAAAACGGTATCAATCTCGACGTAATAAAAGATATCAAAGAAGTAAGACGCGCAAGAATTAGCGAATATGTAAAATCCGTTTCTACGGCGGAATATCACGAAGGTCACAAGAATATTTGGTCAGTAAAATGCGACATCGCTCTTCCCTGCGCAACGCAGAATGAACTCGATATCGAAGCGGCTAAAAAGCTTATCGCAAACGGCGTTATTCTTGTCGGCGAAGGCGCCAACATGCCCACTACGCTCGACGCAACGAAGTTGTTTATCGAAAGCGGCGTAATATTCCTCCCTGGCAAAGCCGCAAACGCAGGCGGCGTAGCTACCAGCGCGCTGGAAATGGCTCAGTCTTCGAGCAGACTGTTCTGGACTTTTGAAAAAGTAGACAGCGAATTGCAACATATTATGGTCAACATATTCCGCAATATCGACAGCGCTTCTCAAAAATACGGCTTTGAAGGCAATTACGTTATAGGCGCTAATATAGCAGGATTCTTAAAAGTAGCCGATGCTATGATGGCTCAGGGCATCGTATAAATTTATCATAAAATAATTTACGACCGACGGTAACGTCGGTCGTTTTTGTTTAGATTGAATTGAAATCAATTTAATTAAGCTTTTATTCTTGGGGTCTTTCCGCATTTTGCACGTCGTCGACGTCGTCTTCGCTGGGTTCCTTAACTTTTTCGTTAGTATTTATCGCAACTCTCAAAACCGAAGATATCTTCAAGTAACCTATGAGAGTAACGGTTCCCATTGCAAGCACCGTCAAAATGACGCTTATTCCCTGCCAACCTATCTTCAAAGGTTGATCAACGTCTTTGGCGATAAGCAATGCCGTCAGCGTCATTATAAAAAATCCTATTATATCAACGTAAATCAACGCAATAAGTAAATTTCTGATTTTATATTTGATAAGTCCGAAATCTTGCCTATTCAAATTGTGAGGCAACTTGTATTTATCGAGGAATACGACTACGTAAAGCACCAACGCTAAAAGACAGCCTACGCTGCCCGCTACCACGCAATCCGTAAGACTGCCTTTATATTCCGTGCGTAAAAGAAAGCATATGACTGCCAGCCATGCAAAAAATAGCCAAAGAGAAATAATTATAGATATTTTCTGTTTTTTGCTAAACTCCAAAGTTCTATCCTCTCGCTAACAATTATATAATCATTAATTGTTAATGTCAAGATAAGAGCGGCAAAATTTATAACTTTTCGTCAATAAACGACAATTATCACACACCCAAGCGCTTATTGTTCATCCTTGTTGTCATCGCCGTTTTGCTCGTCGGTTTGGATTATAATACGCTTCTTTTTCAGCCCCGTCGTGACTACCATAAGCGCAAAACCTATCAACAACATGGGCACAACTGCGCTCAGAGTGATGATCGTCGTCCTGATAGAGCTGAGCTTCTCTATCTCGTTGTTCATATAATCGTCGTACCATTCCTGCGTGCTTACACCTGTTTCGCTGAGTTTTTCCACTCCGTATTTATCGGCAAGCGCCTTAAATTTTCTAGCGCTCTCAGCCTTCTTGTCCGCGCCTATGCTCGCGTCCTTACACCTCGCGTAAAGCAGATTCATATATACGCGCTCCAATCGCTCCTTAGCAAGTTTATCGGTCTCGACCTTCTCTAGTCCCGAATGAATAGTATAGAGATATTCGTTGATTTTGGTCGTAGCAAGATAATCCGTAGAATGCTGTCTGACCGAATCGTACAGGTCGAGATTACCCGGAAGCAACAATACGAGGTCGGACATTGCGTCTATATATTCCGCCACCGCTCTAGCGGCTTTTCCATAAGCGACCGCAATATATTTTGCCATCAACTTTTCCATATCGACGTCGCTGTCCCACAGCTGTCTGGCAAGCAAATACGACCGCATTCTCGCCATCTCGTCTTCTTTCTCTCTGCTGCCTTGATGGAATATCGCGGTTGCGTTGTTTTTGAGATAAAATTTTAGATTATTCTTCTGCACCGCATAGTTAGGATACGGCATAAGCAAATTAGAGAAGTTGACGACGTAATCCCATACCAAAAGACTCGGAGCGACTTTGCCCCATGACTCTATCATATTTTTACCTTTGCCGGACTGAACATTTCCGCCCACGGAAAGCGAATAGTTCTGACTCGTGCCGATAATAGCCACGGTGACGTTGACGTTTTCTTCGCACTTCATTCCCTTGGGCACGTCAGAGCAGAACAGATACGCAAGCGTGGAAATTTTCTTGTCCGGATGCAAAAGAGCCAACTTATTGATCAGCGGCAACAGAGTTCCCATCATACTGCCGGTGCTTTTCTTTATCTCTTTGCAGTCCTCGCATCTGCAATAATCGTTGTTGTCCATAATGGAAAAATCCCAATATTCGGCGTCGGGATAAGCTGCAATCATTTGATCCAGTCTGTCGGCGATTATTTTGAAAGCCTCTTCGTTGTGAATAAAATGCGAATAGCAAAGCTGCGTCTTGGTTCTCTGACCGTCTATAAACGCAAAATATTCGGGATTGGTGTCAAAGTATATCTCCGGATCGACGTAATCAAAAGCGCTGTGACACCAAGTGCCCCATCCTTTATGCACGCCTTCTTTCGTTCCGTTGCTCTCCGTGCCGTTGAGCCTTAGCCGCTTATACCATCCGTTTTGCAAAACTTCATATTGATAGACTTTTCTCCACGCCACGTCAGGATTGCTAACGTAATTCAAACTGTCAAGATAAACCGTGGGAAACGAAGGAATATAATCGTAATTTTCTTCGATAAACATAACGCCGAGATTGTCTTCCAAAAAACCGTATATGCCGTTGAGACAACCTTGAATGTTATTTGCTTTGATAAAAATTCTGTCGTCGCGAGTTGCAACGGCATATCCGTCGCCCTTAACTTCGTCGATATTAATACCGCCGGAAAATACCGTATCGCCGATGACTATTGCTTTTGTCGGGCAAACGTTGAATTGCGCGTCCGACTTGACTAAAACGCTCTCGCTGCCGAATATCCTGTTGAGCACTTGAGAAAAATAACCTACCGCTACGTAAAGTTCCTCCCCTCCGTCACTCGGATAAACAAGCGAATATTCGCTTTGTCCGTCTTTTGCCAGACAAAGCTTTTTTTGTTTCGCCATATTTTCTCTTTCCGCAACCTCGCTGTAATCCAGCTTGTCTTTAACCGTAAATCGCTCGTAACCTTTTGCCGAGACCGTAACGGCAAGCGCGACCAAACTCACGCTCAATACCGCTATAACTGTGCAAATTACGATTACCACCTTACTTTTCATAAATTATATTATAACAAATTATATAGCGATATTCAACAATTTTGTACACAAAAACCGAAAGACCGCCTTTTGCAAAGCGGTCTAACGGAAAGTTTATAAAAGGTCGTACACTATGAAATAGTCGTCAATATCCCCGAACTTCGTCCAAGCTCAACAATCGCTCGCAACTACGTGTTTCGGTTAAATATATCTTACCATTAATAAAGCAAAAATGCAATACCTTTTGAAAATTTTTACATTTGCAAATTATCTGATACTGCTTGCCGATTCGCTTGCGCCCGATTTGGCAGCGACGTCGTCTATACTCATACCGAGGAACTGCGCGTTATAGAGTTCGGCATAAAAACCGCCCAATTCAAGCAGTTGTTCATGCGTGCCCTGTTCGACAATATCTCCGTCTTTGAGCACGAGTATATTGTCCGCGTCCTTAATAGTCGAAAGCCTGTGCGCTATTACAAAGCTCGTTCTTCCCTCCATCAGCGCGCGCATAGCCTGTTGGATAAGCATTTCCGTCCTCGTGTCGACTAAACTCGTCGCCTCGTCAAGGATCATAATCTTTGAATCGGCAAGTATGGCTCTGGCAATCGTAAGCAACTGTTTCTGCCCTTGAGATATATTATTGGCGTCGGCGTTAATCACGAAATTATATCCGTCGGGAAGCGTCTGTATAAAGTGATCGGCGCAAGCGGTCTTTGCCGCCATTATAACTTCTTCGTCGCTCGCATCCAATCTGCCGTAACGGATATTTTCCATAATCGTGCCGTTGTAGAGCCACGTGTCTTGCAAAACCATTCCTATATGAGCGCGTAATCCGTCACGCGAAAATTCTTTGATGTCTCTGCCGTCAATGCGAATGACGCCGCTGTTGATATCGTAGAATCTCATCAACAATTTGACAAGCGTGGTTTTGCCCGATCCCGTAGGACCTACTATCGCTATTCTCTGACCGCTCTCGAATCGACCGGAAAAGTTCTTGATGATTATCTTGTCTTCGGAATAACCGAATTTGACGTTTTCGAATTCAACGTCGCCGTTTATAGAATCCACGCATAAATCGCCGCTCTCTTTTTCTTCGTCTTCCTCGAGAAAACCAAACACTCTTTCAGCCGCCGCGATGGTCGATTGGAACGTGTTGGCAACGCTGGCAAGCTGCGTTATCGGCTGATTGAACTGCCGCACGTATTGAACGAAAGACTGTATGTTGCCCACGCCCAACGAACCTTTGATAACCAAATATCCGCCTAGCAAGCATACTCCCACGTAACCCATGTTGCCGATAAGTTTCGCCGACGGTTGCAAAAGTCCAGAGAAAAACTGCGAACTCCATGCAGATTTATACAGTTCGTCGTTAAACTTATTAAATTCCGTGACGCTCTTTTCTTCGCCGTTGAAGAGTTTGACGACGTTGTGTCCGGAAAACATCTCCTCAATCTGACCGTTGACGTGTCCGAGATACTGCTGCTGTCTTTTGAAATATCTTTGAGAACTCTTGATGATCAGCATTGCAGCTATCATCAACAACGGAACGCTTACGATAGATATCAACGTCATTAGCGGACTGATCTTTAACATCATAATCAACACTCCGATCACAGTCGTCACAGACGTGAGCATCTGCGAAAGGCTTTGGTTGAGCGAAGTGGAAATCGTGTCGATATCGTTTGTGATAAGACTCATGACTTCGCCGTTGGTGGTCTTGTCATAAAATTTGAGAGGCAGCTTGTCAATCTTTTCATTTAGGTCTTTTCTAAACCTATACGATATCTTCTGCGACACTCCCGAAAGCAAAAATCCCTGCGCGTAAGCCATGATTCCGCTTGCAACGACCAGCAACATTAGTTTGACCATAATATCAACTATACGGTCCATATCGACTTTGGGCGCAACGCTAAGCGACACCTCGCGCACCGCTCCCCTATATGCTTCGGGTACGCTGTCGAGCGTCTTGTCAAGCCAAGCGCTCATATTAAGTATATCTACGAATTCGCCAATCGTCTTAGCCTCTCTGCCCGCCTTGGCAAGCTGCGAAAATTTGACCGAATTCATTTCGTCAGGCATGCCCAAAATAGCCTGTCTTTGCTCGTTAGTCATATTTTTGACCGCCTGATATAAATTGGGGTCAGTCGTCTCTTCGTCAAGTTCATCCGGATCGATCGACGCTATATTCTTGGCATATCCGATAGTCGTGCTTCCCAATGCGTCAAACATCTTTAATGTCGATTCGTCAAATCTCATATTAGGCGCGACTCTGTTGTAAACAGTCTTCTGTATGACGCCCGTCATAAGAATATCCGTCGCGTTGCCCATAATATCCGGTACGGTAATCGTAGCTATTACTCCGCCTATTGCCAGCAAGAACGCAACTATCAGCACTGCCAAGTCCTTGCGCATATATCTCAAAAGTTTCTTTGCAGTCCCTTTGAAATCTTTTGCCTTTTCTCCGCTCATCATTCTGCCGCCCATAGGTCCGTGAGACCGTCTTACTTTATTCTGACTCATAGTCCCAACTCCTCCTCCGACAGCTGTGATTTAGCGATGTCCGCATAAGTTTCGCAACTTCTCAACAGTTCCTCGTGTTTTCCTATGCCGACTATTTTTCCGTCGTCCAATACAACAATGCGATCGGCATTTTTAATCGTGCCGACTCTCTGCGCAACGATTATTACAGTCGCGTCAGCCATTTCCTCGGCAAGCGCCATTCTCAGTTTTGCGTCAGTCTTAAAATCCAGAGCAGAAAAAGAATCGTCGAATACGTATATCGGCGCCTTTTTGCTTAATGCGCGCGCTATCGCGAGACGCTGTTTTTGTCCGCCTGACACGTTTGTTCCGCCTTGCGCTATCTCTCTGTTATAGCCTTCTTCCGATGAATTTATGAATTCCTCCGCCTGAGCAATACGCGCAGCCTGCTGCAAATCGTCGACAGAAGCGTTATCCAACCCGTATCCGATATTGGATGCTACCGTGCCGGAAAAGAGCGTGTTTTTCTGCGGTACAAAACCTATATTGTTGCGCAAATCTTTGAGATTGATATCTTTGACGTTGACGCCGTCTATCGTCACCGCGCCCTCGCTTACGTCCATCAGTCTGGGAATAAGGTTGATTACGGTAGATTTGCCGCTGCCGGTGCTTCCTATCAGCGCCGTTACCTCTCCGCTCTTAGCTTCGAAAGTAATGCCTTCGATAGCAGGCGCGCCTCCTCCGTAGCTATAGCTTACGTTCTCAAATTTGACGTCGCCTTTGAATCTAATCCCGCTTTCGTCGTCTCTGCCGTCTGCATTCTTAATACTGATTTCCGTATTGAGGACTTCGCTCACTCTCTTTATAGATACTACAGCTCTCGGCAGCACGATAAAAATCATGGAAATCATCATAAACGACATTATGATCTGCAATGCGTACTGCATAAACGCCATCATATTGGAGACCTGCTGTATATCCTCGACTTTATAGGCAAACAACCACACTATCGCCAACATGACGCCGTTCATAACCACGGTCATTATCGGCATAAGCATGGCCATCATTCTCGACGTAAACAGCGCCGTACTCGTCAAATCCTTGTTTGCCTTGTCAAATCTACGTTCCTCGTGTTCCTGCGTATTGAAAGCTCGGATAACCATCATTCCGTTAAGCTCGTCATTGGCAATCTGATTGACGGCGTCAACCTGTTTCTGCATTTTAATAAACCTGGGCTGAACTACCGACAGAGCAATTATAATAAGCAATATCACTATCGCTATGGCAACTATTATCACATATGCCAAAGCTGAAATACCGCTGGAATGCTGTATCGCCTTGACTGTTCCTCCAATACCCATAATCGGCGCAAACATTATCATGCGCAAAAAGATTACCGTAAGCATCTGAATTTGAGTGATATCGTTGGTGCTTCTCGTGATAAGCGACGATACGGAAAACTTGTTGTATTCTTCATTTGCAAAACTCATTACCCTGTTGAAAATATCGCTTCTTAAATCGCGAGAAATTCTCGCCGCGACTTTGGACGCAAAATATCCCACCATAACCGAACACACGCATGCTACAACCGTAAGCGCAATCATCTTCCAACCGTAAGTCATAACGACCTGCATATTGGACTGACCTATGCCTTCCGAAATCAAGCCGGACATATAACTCGGCAATTGAAGCTCGCACAAGGCTTCGCCTGTCAAAAAAACAAGCGCGGCAATTATCAAATGCGCGTATTTTCCATAATATTTGAATATCATTTTCATTGGAATCTCTCCGAAAAATTCTTAAACGTATAATTATTTTATATTAAGCCCCGTTGTCAAGTCAACGCCATTCAAATACAAAATATCACATTTTACATAATATGTAAATATTGTCGATTATTCTACACACTCTTTTTACATTGATTAAATGGATTTTACACCGCTTCGTTACCGCACCGAATTGTTGTAAGTAACTTTACGCGGTAAATTATACATTATGATATTAAAAGTAAATGATCGATAAATTGAGCATTTTCAAATATTGATTATCTATCTTTAAGAGCACCGGCATACGCAATTACTGCGCTTTAATAAGCAGTTAAAAAGGATAAGACTCATTCGATTAATATACTGATGAGATTTCTCCACTGCGGTCGAAATAACATATATTAATACGTCATTTTGAGCGTAGCCGAAGAATCTCATCCGTTTGTTTCATAGTATTGAGACCCGTTCGACTTCACTGCGTTTCGCTCAGGGTGACATATTGATTATTTGTTAATAAATAGATTAGTTATTCGTATCTGAGATTCTTAACTAAAAAGTTCTGTCATATTGAGCGAAGTGTAACGCAGTCGAAATATCTCATCCGCTTATCCTCACCTACTCTCGAGCACGGAGATTAGTCCTATATCGCTCCGTGCGACGGTAACCGAGCGGTGAGCGTACTTTTATTATTATCCTATTATTTGCAATTATCTCTCGAGCGCGGAGAGTGGTGTAATTTTCGTCCTAGCTAGGGCTAAACTAATCAATCTCACCTGTTTCGAGCGCGGAGATTAGTCATATATCACACCGTGCGACGGTAACCGAGCGGTGAGCGTACTCTCCGTACGTGACCCCGAGGGCATCCCAGTCGTTAGGTGCGATAGAGGGCTGATATACGCGCTCGGTCACCTACTTAGCGATTCTTCATAGATCTTTGCTCTTTGAGGAAGTCTTGATACCTCTCTATCTGATCCTCTCTCAAATCTATCATCTCTTTTGCTGTTGCGTACGCTTGCGCATCTCCTATCGCTACTTCTGTCTCCTTAACTTTTACTTTCGTTCCGTCGCTTCCTGCGTTGCGTCTTATGTCTTTCAAATACTCGTCTTCCATCTTGAACAACGCTACCGTTACGTCTTTCTTTATCGTCAACTTCACTAACGGATTTACCGTCGACTGTCCCAATAAGATATTATACGTAGATCTCTTCTCCTTACACTTCTCTTTCTTCATTGCGTATTCTCTCAATCCGTCAAAGAACTTCTTCTGTTGCTTACTCAGTTTCTCATACGCTTCGTCGAGAGTAAGTCTAGGAGCTACTTCTTTCTTGGCTTTGGGAGCTACCGCTACCGGTACTGCTTTCTCCACCACTTTCTCTACGATCTTTTCAACAGGTACTTCGACGCGAACTTCCTTTTCGACTATCTTCTCGACAGGCTTTTCCACTATCTTTTCTACGACTTGCGTCTCAACTTTCTTTTCTGCCGATAGCTCGAGTATCTTCTCCATTAGCTTTTCTTGATTGAGCAAAAGCTGTTTGATTGTGCTGTCAGTCTCTTCAGTCTTAGCCGCTACTCTTACTATTGTCTCGCCGTCTAAGGGTTGAGATTTTATCTCTTTAATAGTATCTTGCAATTCTTTTATTAATTCTTCATTCAGATCAGCCGCCGCAACGAGTTTTTTATCATTACTTTGATCGCTCAATTTCTGCAAGAGCAGTTCGTGGGTACGCATAAGAGCTTCATTGGATTGTATTAGTTTTTCCAACTTTTGTTCATTTTCCGATGCCTGTTGAGGAAGATACTGAGGCATTCCAGGCAGCATTGCCGATACGGCTTCTTTAAGTATTAGCCGCATTTCATCAGTGCTGATTGCTTGTTGCGCGTACGTAATATCCTGCGTTCCTTGAGCTCCGCCCTTACCGCCCAACATGCTCAAAATCATCATTTTCATTTCTTCTTCTCTACGATGAGTTTCTTCGATTTTCGCCTGATCTTTTCTGCTCTCATACTCATCTTTGGCTTCGTCGAAATCGTTTATCGCCTTATTGCACATCAATCTCTCCACTATTGCAAAAATTATACTTAGCAAAGCAACCGCAATAAGCGTAGCCGCAACCGCAGTCCATCCGGTGACAGACATCCCCAAAAACAGTCCGGCAAAACATTCGCTCTTAAATTTTTTTGAAATAGTCTTTTTGATTTTTTTGCGTTTGCCGGCATTTTTAATGCCGCTGACCAAACAAATGAATATAATTATAATACTTAGCGTTCCCGCTAATACCTGCCACAACGGTATCTTATCTACTGCCGCCAGCAATTCCTTCAAAATTGAACTGTCTAACTCTTCGCCGGATTCCGGAATGGTAAAAATCTTTTCATTACTTACAGCAGGTTCGGTCAAAACTTCGCCGCTATCGTCTACAAACTCAAAATTAGCCGCATATTCGTCTCCCAAAGTTGCCACTATCTTGTAAATTACTCCTCTTTTAAGATTTTCCTCTTTGACCTCTTGTCCTTGAGGATCGTAATAAACATATTGGATTTTAATAAAATTTGCGATACCTTCGGGCACTTGAAAATACGGTTTCTCACCGGAAGTATTCCAAGCGGGCGGCAGCTTCATCTTATTGATTTTCAACGTTACTTCATACGCGCCGTCGCTTCCGTCTTCCCAACAATACAAACCGTCGTACTTGAACTTAAACTTGACAATATATTCGCCAGCTATTTTCATTTCCGACGGAGACAATTCTATGTCGATATAGCTTTCAATTCCCGTAATACCAAAATCATATATGGTATGAGCAAGACCGTCATATGTAATTTCCGTTTTTTCAAAAGTCGGTCTATGCGTCATAGTTTTGCCGTCGCTCCAGCTGAATGCGATTTTAATTTTGCTACCTTCGCTGATAATTACGTTGCCTGCATATTCTTCTTTGACCGCAACCTCTTTATAATACTCAACGTTGGGCAATAAATCAGCCGCGTCTACCAAATTGCCGTCTTTATCAATATATCTGTAATACAAATACCACTCGTAATCTTCGTTATCTAAGATTGCGGATGAATTCATCCCTGCTTCCGTCCAATCGTTTATATTTAATTGCAAAGCCGACACCTCCACTAAATTGACCGGAGCGGGTCTTTCTTTCCAATTGAGATCGGAATTGTTTAATCCCGAATCTATGAGCGAAAATTCAACCATATATGCTCCGCTGTCTATGCAAACGAAACCGTCTAAAAGTATGTCGTTCCGCTTTACTTGTATACTTATATAATTTTCCCAACCATCCTCGATAATACCGAACAAATCAGCAAAACTGTGCTCCTTACCGTCGTAGAAATTCCAAGTTCCGTTGTATACGGGTTTTGGCAAAATACGCTTATCTATTTCCCATTTGAAACTCTCTTGCAAACCGCTCGGCATAACAACCGGATTGTAATTTGGATCTGAAAAATTGAGAGCATACGTCGCAGTATAACGACCGGCGCTACTCTGCGAAAATTCCCCGCTATACGTCACGGCTTGCTTTAATTCATCCGGCAGATTGATCAGCTTAACAAAATATTCCAATGGCAAGCCTTTGCTTCGCGTATAAATCAGCGCTTGCGTATAGGGCAACTCGTCGCCTTCGTTTCCTTCAGAATATCCCCACACAATTGCGCTTGTATCTATTTCTGCCTTTTCTATGACCAAAGTTATCATCGATTCGAATTCGGGCGCATTGTAGCATTCTTCGTCAAATTCAAAATTGAGCATTATATCGTATGCGCCGGCATTAGTCACACTCAACGATTCTACATTTTCTTCGTCCAATATATATCCAATCTGCAAGCCTGCAATATTCTCTCTGCCAAGAAGTTCAATATTGCGAGGATTACCGTCATATACAAATTCTCTTGCCTCAGTACCGTCTGCATTGAGCCATTTTTCCTGTCCAAAATCATACGTGGAGACCGTTTGGCTACCGTATTTATCCGTATGAGTATACTTCCACGTTAATCCATCTACGTCAAAATCTGCTTTGACGATTTCAAATTCAAACTCGTTGTTATCTATATAATTATTTTCTTGAAATCCAAACGTCAACAACGCCTGCACTCTGTATTTGCCGACTTTTGACGGGGGAACGCTACTGCCTTCCGATGCTCCTTCTTCAAAATAAAGAACTTCTATTCCTGCCAAAGTCACCCCACCTAGACTCTCGTCGATTGTAATCTTAGCTTCATAGGGAGAGCCCTTATACGGCAACTGCCGATTTGCCAAATCAATATGTAAACGCACAGGATATCTGTTCTGCCCTATTGTAAATGTATACACGTTATTCGCAAGTTCGTAATTTATCGCATAACTATCCTTTAACGCAGCCACGGCCTTATAAGTATTCTCTTTGTTGACGTCAACTTCACTTGGATCGACTTCTTTTCCGTCTTCGTCATAATATTTATAAATCACCATTTCATTGAGGTCCATTCCTGCGGAAACTGACAGGATAGGTAATTTATATATGCCGCTGCCAACTTCCTCGCCCGGGCGCCAATTACAGTTGAGCGTAGCCTTACATATTTCCCAATCTATGCTAAACGGAAATTCTTCGCCTCCGTTAATATATGAATTTTGGTCCATCCTTACAGGAATATAATAATTATCGGTGTCAGAAACATTAAAAGTAACCGTCGTCTTATATTTACCTGTGGGAATCTGATTGTTGCCGCTATACGTCACAGTTAAGCCAACGGGCAAGCTGCCTTCAAGTATTACGCTTTGAGCGGTCGTCTTGTAAGGTAGCGGATTAGAATAATTCCAAGTCAAACCGCTGATATCATATTTCGCTTTAATAATTTTATAGGAAAGAGTAAACACTCCGCTGTAATCTTCAAAAGAATTGTCGTAATTAACTATATAGATTTTAACGCTGTAATTACCGACGTTTTTTGCCGTCACGTCTCCTTCGTAGCCGTTGATTCCTTTGCTCACGTCTATTTTAACGCCCAGCGCTCGGAGATTGCTTTCATCTACGTCTATCTTATAGTTTATTGCATCATAGGTCAGTTCTAACGTTTGAGCCAGATCTGCCACAGGTATATTATTATATCTCCATTGAATATCATGCGCATCGAAATCTATCTTATTGCCGATAAGCGAAAAGGGTATCGATATCGGAGTAAGCTTATAATTGGAATTGTCTTTATTGTCTCCGTAAAGCTCTATATGCATAGTATAATTACCCTGTCTGATATCTGCAGGCATATTAATTATTCTCTTTTTCCCCTCAACGACTTTATAATCTTCACCGTTGATATAGTCGTGCTTCTGATCGCTGTCGGAATCCATATAATAGATATATAATTCGGTAGTATCTTCGGCAAAACTGTTGCCGATTATCGTGACGGTAGGTCTCTCTCCGACTCTCCAAGTCCAATCGACAGCACTACATGAAGTAAGCAGCGTCAAAGGCGCCTTAGTTATCTCCACGTTTAACGTATATGAATGCGTTTCCCCCGAAGAATTTGCCCATTGCGTAGACTCGCCGTGATCTTTGAGCGACACGGTAACGGAATATTTTCCCGCTTTTTTTGCAATCAATCCTCCTTGCGAAAAAATCATTCCGTCCGACGGAGTTAACTCTACGTCATCGGAAAGCCCTGACAACTTAAACGTCCTATTAGTTCCGTTATATTCAATCACGCTTTGTCCTGAAATATCCGGTTTGACGACGTCTCTTTTGCTAACCTCGAAGTCTATATAATAATCTTCTCCGTCCAACTCGTAATTACATTCGTTGAGTAATCTTACCGTAGCTCTGTATTCACCAGTCTGCGTAGGATAATTATCGGAACTATACCCCTTTCCATCGATACTCTCGTATGAAAAGCCGAATTGAGGCGCCCTATCGCCCACGTCTCCTCCGAAAATCGCTCCCTCTTTCGCCTTTGCGACAGGGATATTATCGGTATTCAATGCAACGTCTACCCCTATCTTTTTCTTAGTTATGGCAAAATCGAAATGACGAGTCCATTCGTCTTCGTCTGCCCCTATATCTCCGCTGAATTTAGTTTCGTCATTTCTCATATCGGGTTTTATTACAGCTTTAACTCGACTTACTCCCGCATTTATCATATCCGCAGACTCCGAATAATCTACATCCATTATTTCAGGATCATACCACGCTTTTTGCTCTTCTGACACGTCGGCAAGGGTCATCGGCAGTCCCGTATACACTGCGCTAACTTTATTCGGGCATTGGGAAGCTAATTTTTTAGGTGTAATTTGAGCGTCAACAGTCGCGCTGATCTGCATTCTTGACGCATATCCCGTAGCAGACGTTACGACGCAATAATATCCGTAATTATGAATAAACGGTTTGTCCTCTTCCGACTCGTTTCTGTGTACCGTTTCGAACTCAAAAGTTTTTGTAAACAATTTATTATAAGAGGTGCTGCTCATTATTGCATTTTCTATCCAATATTCGTTTGTATCCTTGTCTTTGCTGTTAGCAGTATTAAAAGGCAAATCCACTCCGTTTGCGCTATATAAATTTTCTGCATTCAAAGGAACGCCGGAACTAATTTCCTGACTTCCGTAATCATATAATTTTGCATATATTCCCGCTGTGCCGTTAGAAGCTACTTTCTTCATAGTATAAGTGATTGTATATTTGACCGAGTATTCCGTTAAAGCCGGCACTATCAGTTGCGTATGAAAATCCAAATATGCATTCTTACTGTTTTTATTGCTTGACGTCGTGTTAAGCGTAAGTTTATTATCTGCCTCTACTATCGACGCCTTTATATAAGCGTTAGTTGGCAAAACATTTAGTTCTGACCAAGCTTTTGCGGATACGGTTCCCCCCGCTTTAGTATAGAACCTTGCGGTCCCCGCATGGATCGTGGGCATATTGACAGCCAAACCGTCAACTGCCAACAAAGATATTTCTTTGCCGACGCTAATATCATATTTATTACATTCCGCCAAATCGCCAACTGACAAAAATACAGCGCTAAATAATACAATCAATAAAACTGCTAAAATAAAAAAAGTTTTCCCTATAGTTCTTTTCATATAATTCAATTACTTCCTATATTAAATATTCTGTTATTATTGACTTCCAAAAAATGTATACATTTTTTGACCTATTGCATTTGCATAAAAAATATTGATATAGTATAATAAATTTGTATATAATTTTCTTGATTACGGACAATTCACTGCAGTCGGGAAATGTATACTTTTTTGGAAATATGTAGAATTTTAATGCAATTTATAAAAAACCAGTAGATTTCTACTACATCAAAGCAGTAAAACAATATTACAATACAAAGAATACCATGCTCTTTGTTATCTCGTTCTAACTAGCCCGCTTTTGCACGCTATTAATTTCTTCGTCAAATTTCCAATTTCGCGAATCTGATTTAAGCGCGCTCTCTACCGTTTATTTGATATTGACTTGACGCGCAAAAAATGGTAAAATAAGAATAATTATATATAAAGAGGTTGATTATGAAATTCTCACTTAACGGACAATGGTCTTTCAAAAAGACCGGAGTAGAAAAAACTTATCAGGCGACCGTACCCGGAGACGTATTTTCCGATCTGCTGAAAAATGATTTAATCCCCGATCCGCTCATCGGACTCAATGAAAAACTCGTGCAATGGGTGGGACCTTGCGATTGGGAATACTCCAGAAATTTTGACGTGACCGGCGAGATGCTAAATTGCGACTACGTGCAGCTGAACTGCGAAATGCTCGACACTCTGGCAGACGTATACGTCAACGAAAAGTCCGTCGCAAGCGTTAAAAATATCAACAGACATTATGCGTGGGATATTAAGCATCTTCTCAAAGAAGGCGAAAACTCGATACGCATTCTCTTTAGATCTCCATTGCTATATATTGCAAATAAGCAAAAGCGTCACCCTCTGCCCAACAGCACTTTGGGAGAAGCCGGCTCTTGCTATATCAGAAAAGCTCCCTATCACTTCGGTTGGGATTGGGGACCGCATCTATTAACTTGCGGAATCTCCGGCGATATATATCTCGAATGCTTTGATGTTTGTAAAATTACGCGCGTGGACGTCAAACAAACTCATTCTACAGAAAAAGTAGCTTTGGATATAAAAACATGCGTTTCTGACTGCGATCAAGACGTGTCGTATAAATACGAGCTGTCGCTCGACGGAGAGACCGTATGCGCTGCAGACGGCGGAGATTCAATCACGTTAGACGTAGAAAATCCCAAGCTTTGGTGGTGCAACAACATGGGAGAACAACCGCTGTACGAGCTGAAGATATCTGCGTATTCTCAACAGGAAAAGCAAGTTGCGCAAAAAACTATCAAAATTGGATTGCGAGAACTTGTGCTTGACAACAATCCCGACGATATCGGAAGAAATTTCTGCTTTTACATCAACGGCAGACGCATATTCGCGCGCGGCGCCAATTGGATTCCCGCAGACAGTTTTATCAACAACGTCAGCGACGAAAAGCTGTGGGATTTGCTCTATAAAGCCAAAGCGTGCAATATGAATATGATAAGAGTTTGGGGCGGCGGATATTATGAAAGCAACAGATTCTACGATATGTGCGACAGACTTGGCATATTGGTATGGCAGGATTGCAATTTTGCCTGCTCGCCGTATCCTTTCCACGAAAAAGAATTCGTAGACGAATGTCTGAGCGAGCTGACGGACAACGTGCTTAGGATCAAAAACCACGCCTGTCTGTGCCTATGGGCGGGAAACAACGAAATCGAATCGATGTCTATGGCATGGCTCAACCGCAAAGACGTGATAAAGGACTGCGGAGAGTTTTTCTATAAGACGCTGCCTGAGCATATGGCAACGCTAGACGACAACACGCCTTATTGGGCGTGCACCCCTTCAAGCGGAGAGTACATGAAAAAAATCAACAGCGCCGATTACGGAGACACTCACCTGTGGCACGTATGGCACGGACTGCGAAAGTTGGAGTATTACCGCGACGTCAATACCAGATTCTGCAGCGAATTCGGCATAGAATCTCTTCCCTCGCTCAACGCAATAGACCTGTTCCGCGACGGACATGAATATACAGGCACGAATTCCCCTCTCGCCAAAGCCCATCAGAAATGTATAGGCGGCAACGGTAAGATAAAATACTATATGCTCTCGAAGTTCTGGACGCCCAAACACTTCGAAGACACGGTATATCTGTCTCAGCTGACGCAGGCTTTGTGCGTAAAGAACGCGACGGAAGGCTGGCGAGTCAAGAAAAACCGTTGCAACGGGGCTCTGTATTGGCAATACAACGATTGCTGGGGCGTCAATTCTTGGTCGGGCATGGACTATTACGGAAATATGAAGGCCTTGCAGTATATGGCTAGACGCTTCAATCAAAACATAGCGCTGTCCTTGCAAATCAAAGATAAAAACAGCGTGATATACATAATCAACGACGAAGCCCAGTCTCGCAAGATTAAGATAAAATACGGCATCTGCAGATACGACGGCGAAATTGTATACACTATGACAAATACGTTGCTGGTCGAAGGAGACAACGTGGGCAAAGCCGCGGAATTCGATCTCAAAACTATATTGAAAAAGAAAAACAAACTCAACAGCTGTTATCTCTTTGCGGTGGCATACTCCGAAGACGGAAATATCCTCAGCATGGAAACTCTGCCGCTGACCAACGAAAACAAAGCCAAACTGCCGAAAGCCAATATAGATTACAATATAAAGACTCGGGACAGTCAGGTCGAGATAGAACTGTCCGCCGACAGTTACGCAAGATACGTGGAGATAAGACTCAAAGGCCACAACACCATGCTTTCGGACAACTACTTCGATATGCTTGCTCATCAGAAAAAGATAGTTACTTTCGAGTTGCCTGACGGCGAAGACAGCCAAAGCATATTGAATAAAATAGAGGTTCGCTCGCTGTGCGACGTGCAGAAAAAATATACTTTTGCCAGAGACAGGCTTACAAAACTAAGCATATTCCTCAACCCCGTCAATCTTGCAAACTACGTCGCAAGAACGTTCGACAAATAAGAACAACACATAATGCAAAGCCGCTTCGACCAACGCGAAGCGGCTTTTTTACAACTTTAGCAGCAGATTGAGCTATTGCGCGTATATTTTCTGCGACATTTAGCAATAACTCAAATATGTTAAATTATCAGGAAGAATACCAAAAAATAAAAAACGAATTTTGCGGAACTTGCGATCTCAGGACTATCGAATTGCAAATATCCGGCAAGAACGCTTGCTTTTTCTATATAGACGGCTATATAGACACCTTGCTTTTTGAAGACAACATTCTCAAACCGCTCAAAAAAATCCAAAATGCGGAAAAAATAAATCTGGCTCTGCTCTCCGAAAATACGATGTTTACCACTCCGATAGAAGAACTTCCGGAATTCGACAAAGCGATCTCCGAGATTGCGGCGGGAGAAATAGTTTTGCTCGCGGACGGAAGCGATACGTATTTTAGATACAGCGAGAAAAAGTATCAGTTGCGCGCCGTCACCGAACCGCCCGTATCCACCGTTTTGCGCGGTCCTCGCGAAGGATTTGTCGAAGATTTGAAGACCAACATGTTTATGATCCGAAGACGAGCCGCGAGTCCAAAACTCAAAATCGATTTGTTGAACGTAGGAAAATACACCCAGACCAAAATTGCAATGTGTTTTCTCGACGGCGTCGCAGACGGAGAAATAGTCGGCAAAATCAAACAGCAGATTCAGGAAATAAGCATCGACGGCGTAATAGAATCGTCGTATATTGCCCGATATCTCGAAGAAAATAAATTCTCGCTGTTTTCTCAGGTCGGCGCAAGCGAAAAACCTGATACCGTCGTCGGCAAGATGCTCGAAGGCCGCGTAGCGATAATAGTCGACGGCTCGCCGTCGGTGCTCACGCTGCCTTTCCTAATGTATGAAAATTTCCAGATGAGCGAGGACTATTATATTAAGAGCTACCGCGCCACAATGGTGAGATTGATAAGACTGTTTGCCGTCATATTTTCTATCCTTATGCCGGGAATTTACGTCGCTCTGCAAGAACACCAGTATCAACTGTTCCCGATAAAATTTCTCGTATCAATACTCGGACCGATAACCAATATTCCGTTGTCTCCAACGCTTGAGATGCTATTGGTACTTTGCATATTTGAAATACTCAACGAAACTTCCATACGAATGCCGAGATACGTGAGCATGGCGCTGTCAGTCGTAGGCGCGATAATCATCGGAGAAGCCGCGGTAAGCGCAGGGCTTTTCTCAATATCTTCCGTAATAATCGTGGCAGTGTCAACCGTGGGAATTTACAGCGTTCCCGACGAAATAAATTCGTCCAATCTGCTGAGATTGGGATTTGTGGCGATAGGCGGCGTGCTCGGACTTGCGGGACTGCTGCTCGGAAGCGTGGCGATAATCGGATATATGTGTTCCATAAACAGCTACGGCGTATCGTATATGTCGCCTTTCGCGCCGTCGATATTGCACGATTGGCAGGACGGTCCTATCAAAGCGCAATTGGAAGAATTTGCCGAAAGACCGTATGCGGTCCCGACGGCAAACCGCACCAGACAGAGATCCGAACTTGCCGAAAACAAACAAAACTGCGACGGACAGAGCGAGGAATGACGGAGGAAATATGAAAAGTATACCTGCAAACAAAATTTATCAGGAACAATATCTGTTGTTGGCGCTGATTTCTGTAATTACTCTCAAAGTAGTGATGCTGCCGCAATATCTCGTATCGACGGCAGGACACAACAGCTATCTGACAATGGCGTTTCTAATCGCCGTGGAAGCAATGATGATAGCCGTCGTATACGGTATAACAAAAAACTCGTCATTGTTGGAACTCGATATACCCAAGTGGCTCAAAGGCGTATTTGCGGTGCTCGTATTCGCTTCCTCTGCGATTAAATGCACTGTGCTCGGCAGCGAAGGAGTCGCATATATTTCCACATCCCTATACGCCAACGTGACTTGGGCTTTTATAACGCTCGCGCTGATATTGGTCTGCTCTTATCTGGCGCATAAAGGCGCTAAAGTGCTGGGACGTACGTGCCAAATATTTTTCTGGATGATGCTTTTTGCTCTCGTATTTTACGTTACGTTTTCCAATTTCGATTTTGATACCATCAACCTCATGCCTTTTGAAGTGAACGCCGATCTTGCAGTCGCGGGAGACAAATATATAATGTGGTTCGGCGATTTTACTCCTCTGCTGTTTATGTCGGTATGTCCGTCTAGCAACAATAAAAAAAAGCGTCTTATGATATGGACGATAGCTACCGTAATAGCGCTTTTTGCATGCACGGTGGGGCTGATGATAGCTTTTATATGTATCTTCGGAGAAAGCGGATCTCTTGTCGGAAACGCCTTTCTCACGGTATCGTCGCTCAACAAAATAGCGTATATGATAGGCTCTATGGATTTGCCTACCGTATGCAGTTGGCTGTTTATGTTTGTCATCAAATTCTCATTGCTGCTATACGCAATGTCGGAATGCGCCAAGTTCTTCTTCGGCAATAAAGCGATCATAAGCGCCGTTTGCGGAATAATAGTCTACGTGATAATCGTATTCGGCATAGGCAATCTCAAAACGGATTTTAATCTAGCGACCGGATGGCTGAGATACTTTGTCCTTTTTGCGGAATTGGGCGTAGTCATAGCCGCTTATATTGCCATGCGGATAAGCAAAAGCAAAACATCCAAAAAATCGGCGGACGTTTGCGCCGCCCCGTCGGGAGGAACATGTGAAAAAATTCAAAATAATCAATAACAAATGGCTGGTAATAGTATTAATCGCGGCAGGTCTGCTCGTATTCTCGTTTTTGGACGAACAACGCAGTATAGCAGGCAGATCTATAGTGCTCGCCGTAACGTTGGATAAGATGGGAAGCGAATACGAAATGGGCATTCAGGTGCTAAAAACAGATAAGAGCGAAAAGCAGGAATATATCAACTATTTCGACAAAGGCGAGAGCTTGAGCGACGTGATTGATAAGCTGAGTACCGATACGGGAGGAACAGTATCGCTGTGTCACTCGCTGGTAATAATACTAAGCCAAAACGTGCTCGATAAAGACAACGACGTCGCAATGAAATATTTCTTCGAAAACGAAATCCTTTGCAACAACACCATGGTAGTCACCGCTAAAGAATCGCCCAAAGAACTGCTGACTACAAAACTTTCCAACGGCATAGGCAGCGGCTACTACCTCGGACAAACGCTGAGAAAGATGGGCAAAGATTTCGGCATAATCCCTATGACGATAAAAGATTATTTTATGAACAGATTCCGCATAGGATCTTGCGTTTATCTTCCGTGCGTCGGCGTCGAACAACAAGGAGAAACGTCGTATCTCAATATTTCCGAAAGCTACGTAGGCAACAACGAGAAGAGCGTAATTCTATCGGAAGAAGCAACCAAAGGATTGAGCATTGTGCTCAACAGCATAGACAACGGCACTATACCTTACGTCGACGGCGAAATAATGGGAGAAATGGATATCGTGAAATGCTCTTCCAAACTCAAAATCGAAGGCGACGACAAGGCTCTTATTCAGGTAACCGCAACGCTTAAAAATTCCTCGGTAGTACCCAATAAAATCGACGAACAGCGCTGCAAAGAGTTTGCGGAAAAAAAGATAAAAGAGTACGTAGAAGCATGCTACGAACAATGCAAAGAACAAGGTCTTGACGTATTCTACGTCGGTCAGCACTGCTATGCCTACAAAAAGCCCATATGCGAAGATTCGGAGTATCTCGACAAAGTCGGTCTGGATATCAAATCAAAAATCAGTCTTAAATAAAAATCAGACGGCAATTTGAATTGCCGTCTATCGTAGTTAATCGTTAATCGAGCAAACATTTGCCCGAGCCTACGTCTTTGTTGCGCACTACACTCATAAGATATTTTTTCGCCTCGATATACATTGCTTTGGATTCCGACGCCTTATAGAAAAGATGAAAACAATGCAATCCCGGAAAGGTGCCGCAATATACGGTAGCATGTTTGCCGAGTTCGTCGAGTTTTTTGAGCAAAGCAATATGATGTTTGCCGACGAAAACGTCGTTTTTGCCGTATGATACGAACACTCTCTGAGGAAAATCTTCGTCGATCCAAGGAATCGTATATAGCAGATCTTTGTATTCGTATTCGTCAAGATTATCGTGCGGAACTCCCGTCATATCGGAAATAATGTCCAACGCCATAGGATTTTTATACAGATCGTCGAAATCGTATGCTCCGCAGTTGAGCAACGCCCCTTTGATTTGGAATTTGACAGGATCGCATCCTATTCTATCGAGAAATATCTTGTTGTGCAGAACGGCGCTGATTATGCAGGCAAGCTGCCCGCCTGCCGAATCGCCCATAATAAATACGTTGTCCAGATCCAAATAATATGCGTCTGCATTGTTCTCCAACCATTGCATCGCCTTGAATATATGTCTCAGCGACTGATGATATCGGTATTTGGGGCTTAGACCGTAATTGATATTTATTACGCACATTCCCATATCGGCAAAAATCTTGCCCTGCGCCACTCTCCAACGCTTGTCGCCCGTCACCCAGCCGCCTCCGTGCACGTTTATCAAAGTCGGCATCTTGGAATTGACCACGAGCTCGGGATAAAAAATATCCAATTTACATACGTCGGCTTCCTGCGGACAGTAGATAATATCGTTGATCTCGTGAATCTTGTTGCTGCTTTTGTACTTATTGGTAACAAAACTTTTAACGCTGTCGTCGATATCAAATACAATTTTGGCAAGTTTTGACGTGCTTAATTTTTTCTTTCTTTCGCTGAGTTTAGACATAACGTCCCTCCGAATTCACACAATTTTCAAAGCATCCTTATCTACTACCATTCCGCCCGCTACTGTCGCAAAAATCGAAGCGTCTTCATTGAGGATATTCATATCGCCGATCTTTCCCACTGCAAGATCTCCCAAGTCGCCGCGTCTGAGAAGCGCCGCGGGAACTTTGGTGCACATATCCACGCAATCTTCAATAGGCAAACCAAGTCGGAAAAGATTTTCTACCATTTTCCCTACCGCGGTAACAGAACCCGCGTAAGTATTGAGATTGGGAAGAATAGCTACTCCGTCGTCTATTCTTATCTTTTGTTTGCTTTCGCCGCTTCCGAGATAATAATCTCCCTCCGGCATACCCGCTACGCTCAAAGAATCGGAGACAAGACAAATCTTGTCTCTTCCTTTCAGTTTGTAGATCATCTTAAACAGCTCGTCGGGCACGTGTCTGTTGTCGGCAATTACCTCTACCGTAATACGGCTGTCGATCAGTCCCGTTTCCGTCAGTCCCAAATGTTTTTTGGGAGTTTCGCGTCTTGAAGGACGGGACGTGCAGTTGTACATATGAGTGACGCTGTCCGCGCCGTTCTCGACGCAGGCGTAGATTTCGTCGTCTATGCTCTCGTCATGCCCCATAGAGATCTGTATCCCCGCGGCAAAGGCCGCTTTGCAAAATTCCGCCGCGCCTCCTAAATTAGGAGCGAGCGTTATTCTTTTGACGATATCTGCGTTATCCCACACAAAAGTCGAATTTTCCGCAGGGCTGATAAGCAGTTCGGGCGGATGCGCGCCCGCGCTTTTTCTAGCGAGATAAGGACCTTCCAAATGCACTCCGAGTATACGCGAATATTTGCCGTCATACTTCCTGATGTTATCCAAGGCTCTGTTGATATCTGCCGGCGAAGCCGTCATAGTAGTCGGCACAAAAGACGTAGTGCCTGTGTATAGATGATAACGCGATACGGTGTCTATCGCTTCGCGGGTGTCCTCCATGCAGTCCTTTCCCCAGCCGCCGTGCGTATGAATATCTATATATCCCGCGACGCACATTCTACCGTCAACGTCAAAGACGTCGCCCTCGCTCTGCGCCCCTATCGCGGCAATTACGCCGTCGCGTATGGTTACGTTGCCCTTCACAAATTTACCTTGCGTATACACTTTCGCATTCGTATAAGTTATCGTCATCTATTGTCATTCTCCGAATTTTTAACCTGATTTAATTATATTACCGAGAGCCGATTATGTCAATATTTTATTTTCGGGGCGCTTAGCGCCGCTTGTTAATTTATTTGCAACGGCAACCGCGCGCTTTAACCGACAGTTTGCTGATTTGTGTCTAATATTTGCAAAAAAATGTTTTCTCCCTTTACAAAATAAATTTTATATATTATACTTGTTTTGGAATAAAAATAATAAGAGGTGAATTATGAAATCTTTTAAGTCAAAAAAGACCAAAGCGATTCTCAGTTGCATAGCAGTCGTAATGATCGTCAGCGTGCTCTGCGTCTCTTTAGCAGCCTGCAAAGACGTTGCGGATACCTCTCTCGGAGTATTCTTCGTGGGCGATTTCCAAAGAAACGTCACCGACGTTGCAGCCATTACCAAACAGGGCGAAAAAATATACAGTGTTGACGATATGCTTGCCGCTACCGGATATAAACTCGGCACCGACGACAAGGAAATAGCAGCCGCTATATATGCTCTCGCCGTAACCAACAACAACAATATTACTCAGACAGGTTTCTACGTTCTGACCGACGCTTCCGTCAAGACCAAAGCAGCCGGCTACGGAAATATCGACGTAGGTATCAGAAGTACGTATTCGGCGTTTTCGGGTAAGAAAGGCAGTTTCTCGCAGACGGTTTCCGGCGTAACAAGACTTGACGCTTTGGGCGGCGTACTCGACGGTCTTAAAAGCAATTTCGGCTACAATATTCAAAGCTTCAGCAACGAAGACTTCCACGCAGACAGACGCGGACCCAACGGCGGCGCGGAATTTCTTGCTGCCGACGACCCCAATCTCTATAAATACATAATGGGCGCTAAAAACGACGATTTGACCAATCTTAGCAAGAGCAAGAAAAATCAGCCCGTCAACGCTAAAGCTAACGGATCGGATACCAACGCTGATCCCGCACTCCCGACATATGTGCAGGCTGCCGGCGCAAAATACGCAGACAACAGCACTCTCAAAGGCAAAGAACTGCCCTCTTTCAATCCTAACAGATTGGCTTGGGAGCCGCTCAACAGATTGCCCGAGAGATATTGGGAAAAAGACAGTAAAGGCAACCGCACCGGTAAAATCATCGAAGATCACTCCGTAGTTGCCGGCACGAGATACAGCTACGGCACGTACGGCGCAGGTTTTGCGGTATACGATTTCAGCAGACCCGAATATCTTGCCGAAGACACAAAAGTAACTTACAGCAGCGATTTGGACTTGTATACAATCGAAGTCAAAGTTCTCGACGAATACGTTGACCAGGCGCTCGAATTTGCCGCAGGCGCTCTCATAAGAGATACGAAAGGTTATATTGCGCTCAAGAACGCTAAGTTCACCAAGACCGTCAACAAGATTGAAGTTTACGGCAACGGACTCATCAAATCCATGCAGAAAATCGATACTCTCGAATCAAAAGAGAGCTGCGAGCTAGTAGTAATACCGGGCAGATGTCCCAACGGCGGCTCTACTTCCAACGAAGCTACCACCGTATTCAGCTACTCCGATTTCGACACCGATGCAGAAAGATTGGCTGCTCTCTACTGGCCGCAACTCGGCACAGACGAGTTCTGCAAAAACACCGGCCTAAGCAAATCGTTGAAACTTGACCTGTCGGGCTACGATAAAATAGGCGCTTTCAAACCGGAAGTAAACGTTGATCTTATGAACAAATTTACTCATATGTTCAAAAAATAAAATCGCAAGATTAATTACACACGGGGGCAATCCCGTGTGTAATTTGCACTAAATTGAGATTTTTATGTCGCAATGCATTTGCACCATAAAAATCTTTATTTACATATATTACAAGGATAACAATCAATGAAAACTTTTGACGTAGCTTCTCAATTCGATTTCGTCGGCGCGATACAAAACATCGTGCCTTACGGAGAAGGACATATCAACGATACTTTTCTAGTAACGATGAAAGATTCCTCGACAAGTTATATCCTTCAACGTCTGAACACGGGCATTTTCAAAAATTACCGCGGATTGATGGACAACATAAGAAAAGTCACCCAAACACTTAAAAATATCGTCGTAAACGAAAACGGAGATCCTCTCAGAGAGTGTCTGACTTTGATTAATACCAAAACCGGCGAACCTTATCTTGTCGAAGGCACCAATTGCTGGCGAGCTTACGTCTTTGTCAAAGACACCTCGGTATATCAGATCATCGACTCGCCCGCTCTGTTTGAAAACACAGGAGAGGCATTCGGCAAATTTATTGCGAGACTGGACGGATTCGACGCCGCTCAACTGTGCGAGGTAATTCCTAATTTCCACAATACGGTAGACAGATACGACAAGCTGATGACCGCCGTGGAAGAAAACAAAAGTGGAAGAAAACACAACGTCGAGAAAGAAATTGATTTTGTCGTAAAAAGAAAAGATATGCTCTCTTCGATAGTCACGGCGCTTGCCGACGGCGCAATTCCGCTGAGAGTCACCCACAACGACACGAAGATAAACAACGTGCTCATCGACAAGGCGACGGGCAAAGCAATATGCATAATCGACCTCGACACGATCATGCCCGGCAGTCTGCTTTACGATTTCGGAGATTCTATACGCTCGGGATGCAACACTGCTTTGGAGGACGAAAAGGATCTGTCTAAGGTAGATTTCGATATAAATCTCTATAAAGCGTACTGCAAAGGATTCTTAAGAGGTATAGGCAGCAAGATAACGCGAAGCGAAATCGAAATGCTGCATTTGGGCGCGATAATAATCACTCTTGAATGCGGAATGAGATTCCTCACCGATTATCTGGACGGAGACACGTATTTCAAGACCGACTACCCCGATCATAATCTGGTAAGATGTCATACACAATTCAAACTTGTCGAACGCATGGAAGAGTTGAAAGACGAGATGATAGAAATTGCAAAAAACAGCATAATATAAAAGGAGAACAACAATGAGCGTATTAGTTACCGGCGGAGCCGGATATATAGGCAGTCATACAGTCATCGACCTGATCGAAAACGGATACGAACCCGTAATCGTCGACAATCTTTGCAACAGCAAAAAGATAGCAGTCGAGAGAGTGGAAAAAATCGTAGGGAAAAAAATAAAGTTTTATCAATACGATTTGTGCGACATAGAAAAACTCAGAGAGGTTTTCAAAAAAGAAAGTATTGACGCTTGCATTCATTTTGCAGGTCTCAAAGCCGTCGGCGAATCCTGTCAAAAGCCTTTGGAATATTATCAAAACAATCTCATAAGCACGCTCAATCTCGTGCAAGTGATGAAAGAATACGGATGTAAGAATCTTGTATTCTCTTCGTCTGCGACGGTATACGGACAGCCTAAGAGCGTCCCGATAAGAGAGGACTTCCCTCTTTCGACAACTAATCCTTACGGCACGACCAAACTCTATATCGAAGGAATATTAAAGGATATATATAAGGCGGACAATTCGTTTAATATCGCTCTTTTAAGATATTTCAATCCTATCGGAGCGCATAAGAGCGGACTTATAGGCGAAGATCCCAACGGTATACCCAACAACCTTATGCCCTATATAACCCAGGTCGCTATCGGCAAACTCGCGCGTCTCAACGTATTCGGCGACGATTATCCCACTCACGACGGTACGGGCGTGAGAGACTATATTCACGTGCTGGATCTCGCTCACGGTCACATACTCGCGCTTAAAAAACTGTCGGAAAACTGCGGTATAGTCATATACAATCTCGGTACCGGAAAAGGATACAGCGTGCTGGATATGGTAAAAGCGTTTGAAAAGGCCAGCGGCAGACCCGTGCCGTATGCAATAGCTCCCAGAAGAAGCGGAGATATCGCGGAATGTTATGCGTCTACGGAACTTGCAAAAAAAGAACTCGGTTTTGAAAGCAAGTACGATCTCAAAGATATGTGTGAAGACAGTTGGAGATGGCAGAGCCAAAACCCCAACGGATACGGAGAATAATGTAAAATGAAACGCCCGAAACTAAAGACAAAATCTTTTTCTATACGCACCCTGAGAGAATGGGGTATTTTGGCAATCGATTTAATCACCGTTTCTATATGTTTTTTGGGCGCGGTAGTGCTTTCGCAAGCTTATCTGCCGCAAAGAGGAACCGATCTGCTTGATATTCTCAAAGGTTCGTTTATTTGCCTGCCGATAGTCATACTGCTGTTTTTCCTATCATTCTGGGCATTCAGAGTATTCAAGGTTGTGTGGAGATATGCAAGAGGCAGAGATTATCTGCGTATTCTCGGCGCATGTATTACGGCTACGGTATTCTTTGCAATGCTCGACCAAATAATAGGTTTGATCAATATCGTCGGCACGCAAAACGTTACGGGAGAACTCAAACAGATAATCTACCCCGCTTATATAATGCTTGGCGTATTCTCAACAGCTTCGATAATACTGTTTCGCATAATGTATGAGTTTGTATACGCCAAACAGCGCGACAGGCTGGAAGTTACGAAAAGAAAACGTACGATGATCATAGGCGCAGGATATACCGCCAGCGTCATTCTCGAAGAACTTTCCCGTCAGGACAGCATATACAATCCAATATGTCTCGTCGACGACGACCCGGACAAACTCGGCAGAATAATCAACGAGATAGAGGTCGTAGGCAACACCAAGGATATCGCTAT
This sequence comes from uncultured Clostridia bacterium, assembly GCA_947246685.1. GTDB lineage: Bacteria > Bacillota > Clostridia > Christensenellales > UBA3700 > RACS-045. Next base: position 89,813 of record CAMXSN010000003.1, read on the forward strand.
CCTTGTGCAGAAATATGCTATCGACGCGATAATATTTGCCATTCCGTCGCTCAACGGAGAAGTAAGACAACGAATACTCACCGACTGTAACGCAACCAAATGTCAGGTCAAAGTCTTGCCGTTTATGAGCGAAATGATAGACAACGTCAACATCACCAAACAGATGCGCGACATCAACATCGCAGACCTTCTGGGACGTCAGCAAATCACTTTCGACGACGTGGGCGTTGCGAGTTATATCTACGACAAAGTAGTGATGGTAACCGGCGGAGGCGGCTCCATAGGCTCTGAGCTTTGCCGTCAAATCGCCAAATACAAACCGCGCAGAATAATCATCGTGGACGTATATGAAAACAGCGCCTATAACATTCAGCAGGAATTGCTGAGAACGTACGGCTCTGATTACGACTTGCACGTGGAAATCGTGTCTGTCACCGATTACGACAAAATGAACGAGCTGTTTGTCGAATTCCGTCCTCAGATAATATTCCACGCGGCTGCGCACAAACATGTGCCTTTGATGGAAACTGTGCCCGAAGAAGCAGTCAAAAACAATATCTTCGGCACTTACAACGTTGCGCTTCTGGCGGACAAACATAAAGCGCAGAAATTTATAATGATATCTACCGACAAGGCCGTCAATCCTACTAACGTAATGGGAGCTACAAAGCGTTGTTGCGAGGAAATCGTACAGATGATGGCGCAGAAAGGCTCCAAGACGGAGTTTTCCGCCGTCAGATTCGGCAACGTGCTGGGAAGCAACGGATCGGTAATTCCGCTATTTAAGAAACAGATAGAAAACGGCGGCCCCGTAACCGTGACACACCCCGATATTATCAGATATTTTATGACGATACCGGAAGCTGTCAATTTGGTATTACAGGCAGGCACTTTTGCTCACGGCGGTGAAATATTTGTGTTGGATATGGGCAAACAAGTCAAAATTTTGACTTTGGCAGAAAATCTTATCACACTTATGGGACACAAACCGTATACCGATATAGATATCGTATTCACGGGGCTCCGCCCCGGCGAAAAACTCTATGAAGAATTGCTCATGAGCGAAGAAGGATTGCAGAAAACCGCCAACGAAAAGATATTTATCGGACATCAAATCAATATCGAAATCGACAAGTTTAGCGAGGAACTTGAAAAAATGCGACTTATCAGCGCGACCAATGACAAATATGCCGTTGTAGAACAGCTTAAAGTCCTTGTGCCGACCTTCCATCACGACTCTGCTTATCTTGAAAAGATTACCCAACAGGCAGAAACGTATCGCACTGAAAAACAAGCTAAATAAAATATCCCTAACTATAGCGACGCGCCCGATAATACGGGCGCGTTTTTGTATATTATTGAATATCTTGAAATGACGCTATTTAATGCTCTTCCAGCCTTTCCGCCGATAGTTTTCGCCTGTCGCTGATTCGTCTGGCAAGATACACTATGGGCGTATCCAACAACGCGGTGATTACGTATATTATATAGCTTGACGCAAAGATTGTCAGCAACGTCTTGGTATCGTAAGTTCCGACAAATGCGAGAAGCGTAAATAACAGCGTGTTGAGAAGTTGAGAAACTAGCGTCGATCCGTTGTTGCGCAGCCACAGAAAGCGTCTTTTGTCTCCGAATTTCTTTTCTGTGAAATTCCACCATTTGTGATACAGCCAGACGTCGAAAATCTGACTTACCGCATACACTGCAAGCGAAGCGAGAATCATACGCGGTGTGTTGGAAAAAATCTCTCGTATAGCAGACATTGACGCGGCTCCTCCGCTAGGTTTATAAAGCATCCAGCTTTGCGTAAGCAACATGAAGAATACCTGTGAGAAAATACAAATCCAAACGGCTTTGTTTGCCGCTTTTTTTCCCTCGCATTCGGAAAGAACGTCAGTGATCAAAAAGGTTACTGCAAATAGCACGTTGCCGAGAGTCTGCTCTATGCCGAAAGCCTTGACTAAGATAAGCACTTCGATATTGGCAAAGACAGTCGCCAATGCGGACATACAGTACAGCCCGCTTTTGCCGAACAGTTTGTAGGCAAGAAGAGCCGTAAAATATATAAAAACTACAGAGCATATTATTAGCAATTCGTTCATCTATTCGCCCACCCCAAAATCAGTATTGTTAATCAAGATATCCACTCTGCCGTCATCGACGTAATTCGGATATATATAGTTGATAAAATCGTCTATCACTCGCCTATCCGGTTTGACCGACGAAGAATTTTCGCACATGACATTAATGCATATCCTCTCAAAAAGTTTCAATCCCAACTCTATATCCTTGCGCATGGAATCCAAAGTCTGTCCCCTGATGCCGAATAAAAAGTTTGCCTCGTCAAAAACTTCTGCAATACGCCGCGCGTCGCGCTCCTTAATGCCTTTATTGAGATAATTTTCTCTTAAGTCGTAATCAAAAGTTTCCAACCCTAATTTAAGTTTGAGATCAAATGCGTCAAATTCCCGTCTTAATTGATAAATTTTTTCTCTGTATAAATAATGAGATTCAAAATGAATCACCGATATATTTTTATCTCTGCAAATTCTCTTAATCAAATCCAGCGTAGCTATATCAAGCTCGAATACGGATCCGCTGTTGATAATTTCCAAATCGGAAAACTCTCCCGTTACGCGCGCAAGCACACGGGAATTGAGATCAAAATTCTCCCACTCGTCACAGCACTTATCCAAATAATAATCGCAAAACGCGCATTTGCCGTACGCGCAACCTTTTCCGCGAAGCAGGACGATCTCTCTCTTCCTCTTCTCGGTAATTCTTCCGTATCTCTCCATAAATAAAAACAGCGTCCCAAAGGACGCTTTAGGACATAAAATGCCCTAATACTCCCTTAGTTTTGATTCTGCGGTTGAACTATCGGCTCCGCATGGCAGGATGGTTACGAACTGCCCTATGAATACTATAAATCAATTTAATGACTTTGTCAAATGCTCCGCTTGATATTGACGAATTTCGCGCTCAGCAACGCAATCTGAGCCAATAACAGCAAAGATATGATTATCATATGCGCCGTCAAAGAATTTCTCATAAGTATTACAAACATCAGATTGCCTACAAAAACTATAGAAGTTACTACGACGTTGGTTACGCTGATTGCCTTTTTGTCGTTAATAAGACTCACAAGATTGAATACCATGCACAATATCGTCAAAACGCTTATTAGTCCCGAGATCAAAAATGTCCAATTCAACCAATTCGGCAATAACGTCAGATAAGGAGCGTTACTGATTGTTTTATTAACGGATTCATGCGGACAGGACGTCAACTTGACAGCATTGGGCAAATTCTGCAAAATCAACAACATAACCGATACTACTAAGTTTATAATATTGATAATCTTTATATTTTTCCTCATTGACAAATCTCCTCCCGATACAATTTTATAAGTCGCTCATACAATATCGAAGTATGCTTATTCTACTATTACTACACGTGGAAAGGTATTTTGTATCGCTAATTCGGAAGATAAATGATAAGTTTGCCTTAATTCTCAATAGCAATTAAATTGCGCCGTGATAAAGGATGCAAATAGGTCTTAACTTTATCGAATAATTGAAAAATAAAACGCGCAGCCTGTATATCAGGCTGCGCCGTAAACGTCAACGATTTGTCCTCATTATTTGATCAACAGACTTTTGCCCGTCATTTCCTCAGGAATAGGCAATCCCATCATATCCAACATCGTTGGGGCGATATCGCAAAGCTTTCCGCCGTCTTTTAAGGACTTCACGCCGTCGGCGCCGATAACTACAAACGGCACCGGATTGGTAGTATGCGCGGTAAAAGGCGCTTTGGTGTCCAAATCGAACATATAATCGCAATTGCCGTGATCTGCCGTCAACAACGCCTGTCCGCCTACGCGAGCGATCGCGTCAAGCACTTTTCTCACGCACTCGTCGGTAACCTTGACTGCTTTTTTCGCCGCATCCATTATGCCGGTGTGACCGACCATATCGCAATTAGCAAAATTGAGAATCATGACGTCGTATTTTCCGCTCTCGATTACTTCGCAAGCCTTGTCGCACACTTCGTACGCGCTCATTTCCGGCTTCATATCAAAAGTGGCAATCTTGGGAGAATCAATCAGTATTCTGTCCTCGTTGGGATTTGGCGCCTCAACGCCGCCGTTGAAAAAGAACGTGACGTGAGCGTATTTCTGCGTCTCGGCGATTCTAAACTGTCTGACGCCCTGTTTCGAAAGATACTCTCCCAACGTATTGGCATATTTTTCTTTCTTGAACGCTACTTCCAACTTACCCTCAAACGTAGCGTCATACGTCGTAAACGATACGAATACGGGAGCTAAAAAGCCCTTCTTCCTTTCAAATCCGTTAAAGTCGTCGAATATAAAGCTTCTGGTAATCTGACGCGCTCTGTCGGGACGGTAATTGAAAAATATCAAACTGTCGCCTTTGCCGACCGTCGCAACGGGTTTTCCGTCGTCTGTGATTACGGTGGGAAGCATAAACTCGTCGGTTACGCCTTTGTCGTAGCTGTTCTGCATAGCTTGCACGGCGTCATTCTCTTCTACGCCCTCTCCGTCGACGATAGCCGCGTAAGCCTTAGCGACGCGCTCCCAAATGTTGTCTCTGTCCATCGCATAGAATCTTCCGCTAATCGTAGCAATCTTACCGTAAGATATACTGTCGAGATATTCGCTAAGCTGCTCGATAAAGCCCTTGCCGCTCGTAGGCGACACGTCTCTGCCGTCCATAAAGCAATGTATATACGTCTGCGGCACGCCCATCTGCTTTGCCATTCGTATAGTTGCAAAGAGATGTTCAAGATGAGAATGTACGCCTCCGTCGGACACAAGTCCCATGACGTGCAGGCTTTTGCCTGATTGCTTTGCATTGTTCATAGCTTCGACAAGCGCGGAATTGGTGAAAAAATCCCCGTCCTGTATAGCCTTGCTTATCTTTGGCAGATCCTGAAAAATTACTCTGCCGGCTCCTATATTAAGATGTCCGACCTCGCTATTGCCCATCTGTCCGTCGGGCAGACCGACCGCAAGACCGCTTGCATTGAGCTGAGAGGACGGGTTCTCCTCGATGATTTTGAGCACTTCCGGAGAAGTAACGGGCGATATGGCATTGTTGGCTCCGAACTCATTGATGCCGTATCCGTCCATGATTATTAAACCTGTGAATTTCATAACTACCTCTGTCGTTGTTATTCGGACAAGCTATAAGCCTGTCCGAGGCCGCCGCGAACGCGGCAACGAATTAACGTTTTGCGCCCTTAAACGTAACAGTTCGGGCGATATATCACTGCGTTAATCAGTATTTGACGACCTGCGAGAAATCGACCGCTTTCAACGAAGCGCCGCCGATAAGACCGCCGTCGATTTGAGGCATAGCCATGAGTTCGCTTGCGTTCTTGGGGTTCATGCTGCCGCCGTATTGAATTCTTACTTTATTCTCGGCGCAATCCTTGCAATAAAGTTCCGCCATTGTATTTCTGATAATCGCGATTGTGTCGTTGGCATCCTGCGCGGTAGCAGTCTTTCCGGTGCCGATAGCCCATACAGGTTCATAAGCGATGACCGTATTCTCAAGCTGACTCTTGTCGATATCTTTGAACGCTTCGGTAGTCTGTCTGACCAAAACGCTCTCTACAAGTCCGCCCTCTCTCTCTTCCAAAGTTTCGCCCACGCAAATGATAGGTTTCAATCCCTTAGCCAAAGCAGCCTTAACTCTGGCGTTGACCGTCTGGTCGGTTTCGCCGAAATACTGTCTTCTTTCGCTGTGTCCTACGACAACGTATTCTACGCCCAGCTCAACGAGCATATCCGCGCTGATTTCGCCGGTAAAAGCGCCTTTTTCCGCCCAATGCACGTTTTCTGCGCCCAATTTGATATTGGTGCCTTTGATAATCTCTCCCGCAGCCGCGATATCCGTATAAGGAACGCAAACGACGACTTCTGCCTTAGCGTCCGCAACTAGCGGAATAAGATCTGTCAAAAGCGCCTTCGTGCCTGCTATCGTATTGTTCATTTTCCAATTTCCTGCAATTATAGGTTGTCTCATTTTTATACCTCGTGTAAAATTATTTTTCGTGTAAATTGCCGCGCAAACGCACGGCAACCGTCAAATCTTATTTGTCGTTAAGACAAGCGATTCCCGGCAAAACTTTGCCTTCAAACAGTTCTAGCGAAGCGCCGCCGCCCGTTGAAATATGACTCATCTTATCTGCAAATCCCAACTGCGCAACCGCCGCCGCGCTGTCGCCGCCGCCGATAATCGTCGTAGCGCCGTCAGCCTCCGCCATAGCCTTGGCAACTGCTATCGTGCCGTTGGCGAGGATAGGATTCTCGAATACGCCCATAGGTCCGTTCCAAATAACGGTCTTTGCGTTTTTAACTTCGTCGGCAAACAACGTTCTCGACTTGCTGCCGATGTCAAGTCCCATCTTATCAGCGGGAATGGAGTTGATATCGCATTCGCCTACTTCGATAGCCGCGTCGATAGGATTGGGAAACGCGCTTGCGATCACCGCGTCGACGGGAAGAAGTATCTTTTTGCCGAGCGCCTTAGCCTTTTCGAGCATCTGCTTGCAATAATCGAGCTTTTCGTCGTCAACCAAAGAAGTGCCGACCTCTTTGCCCTGCGCTTTTGCAAACGTATAAGACATACCTCCGCCGATAATGAGCGTGTCGCATTTGTTGAGAAGGTTGTCGATAACTTTGAGCTTATCGGCTACCTTAGCGCCGCCGAGAACGGCTACGAACGGATGTACCGGATGTTCGAGGCTGTCAGCCATTACGCTCAACTCTTTCTCGATAAGGAATCCGCATACAGCGTCTTTGACAAATCCGTATTCTACGATGCCTGCCGTCGACGCGTGACTTCTGTGAGCCGTGCCGAATGCGTCGTTGACATATACGTCGGCATATTCGCTAAGCGCCTTACAGAAAGTTTCGTCTCTGCCTTCTTCTTCGGCGTGGAAACGCAAGTTTTCCAACAATACGCATTCTCCGTCTTTCAAAGCCGCAACCTTTGCCTTTGCGTCCTCGCCTATGACGTCTTTTGCAAACGCAACCTTGCCGCCGAGCAACTCGTTGAGTCTGTCTGCAACGGGCTTCAACGTCAGTTTGACCGGATCGTTCTTCATCGCCTTTGCTATAGCTTGATTTTTAGCTTCTTCCTGTTCTGCGACAGGCATAGCTTCTATAGCTTTCTTTTCCTTTTTTGTCAAACCGACTTTAGCGCTGAAAATGCTGTGCGGTTTGCCCATATGAGAGCAAAGAATGACTTTAGCGCCTTGCTCCATCAGATATTTAATAGTCGGCAATGCACCCTGAATACGGTTCTCGTCTGTGATAACGCCGTCTTTCATAGGAACGTTGAAATCCACTCTTACGAGGCACTTCTTGCCCTTTACTGCTACGTCTTTGATCGACTTCTTGTTCATTTTTAAGTCTCCTTAAAATAAATAATAAATTTTTACGGGATTATTATATCACCGTATGATAATTTTTGTAAAGAATATTAAGGTTTTTTATGACAAACTTGAGCTAGTAAGCGGGAATAATTCAATCTTCGACATTGTTCTCTTCGCCGCTATCCGCGCCGCTTAGCCCGCATTGTTCCCCAGAACTTTTATCGTCTGCAGCTTTGCCGCTTAGAAGCGAACAGTCAAGTCGCCTTAGATGCGCTCTGTCAGCATCGCATACTGCAATAAACTCGCCGTTGTATTCCTCGATATGCATAGTTGATCCGCAACCTTCTATATCGCACGGAGTGACTATTTCAAGAGAATAAAATATCTCGCCCGAAAGCATGACGGGCGGCTTGCCGTAACTGATCTTTTTGACGGCGAATCGACTTTTCGACATCGCCTTGATCATCCTGAGCCTGTAACCGTAGTCCAACGAATATGCGCCCGAAACCGCGCAAAGTACAAACAGAACGAATATTATCGCTACGCGCGCGGTATCGTTGAAGCGCAACCTACCGACGACAAATATCAAAGCTATACCTATAACTATACCGATGATCGCCGCAGAAAAAATTAGCGCAGTCTTTGTAAGCAAACTCTTTTTTTCGGCGATTGGAGTCGCTTTGACCTCGCCCATATCCAAATCGCGGATATTCTCCACGTCTTCCGCTTGAAGGCTCGCCTTGGAAAGTATATAAAGCCTCTCTCTCTCTTTAGCCTGTCTGCGTTCTAAAAAAGAAAGACGCTTTTTCTCGCTTAACAGCTGAGCGCCGCATTTTTCGCAAAACGTGACTCCGTCTTTGTTGTCGTGATCGCAATTAGGACACTGCATTTGTCTTCTCCTCTTCCACACGCGCCGCAACGGCTACGTCTCTCCTATCGGCGTCCAATTTTTTGACTTTCGCGCAAAAGACCGTATATACTACGGCAACAGCCGCTCCGCCGACAAAAATAAGCCAGCTTGCAATATGCGGCTGAATCTGTCCTCTGCCCGCCGACGCGATACCTACCGCGACGAAAAACAGCCACTGCAATGCGGACGCCGCGCTAAACAGCCATATGCAAACGGCAAGCGCAATCCCGTTCCTGTTTTTCCCCCTCGTCACGCTTACGCCCAAAAGCAAAATCACACACGCCGCCAACGTCAACGCCGCAAGCGCCAACGAAACGACGTATGCTTTGTCAAGCATACGCACGTCATCGTCGGTCATCATGACCATAAAAGCGTTGTAGACTATACCGCTGCTGATAGAGCTGTCGTTGTTCTTTGAAATATAATCGACGCTGTCTTTGGGAGATTGCGTCAGCGCAGTAAGAATATCTATAAAAGTCATATCGACTGTGACGCCCATCTGAGTATCGTTTTCTTCCGTTATCATGTCACCGCCGACTATTTCGCTGAGATAGCTAGAAAAATTCATATTGAGCGCAGGCAAAACCAAAAAAGCAAATATACTGACGCCAAGCACTATGCCCAACGCAATATTGAGCCTGATATTCAAACTTTTTTTCTTTTTATCCAAAGCCTCGTTGTGACGGATATCGGCTTTTTGCCGCTCGGTGAGCATATTTGGATTTTTTTTCTTGGATCTTTTCGCCATATAACTCCTCTGATTTTGAGACAAATCGTCATTTATAATATTACACTATTTAGAGCGTTATCGCAAGGAGTGTATAAAACTTTGCAAAAAATATATAATATCTCTGAAATTAAGCGTTCGAGCGCGTCGCCCGTCTGCGCACGCGGATATATTCGTAAGGACAAGTTTTATCAGCTCCGACGGTAAGACGGTATGAAAAACTTGTCCGCCGAAAACCGGTTACATAAAATAAAAAGGAGATGATACCATGATTACGATTATTGCGCTTATATTAGTGACAATCGGCGCTCTGAATTGGCTTTCGGTGGGTATATTCAACTTCAACGTTGTAAACTGGATATTCACGCCTAACGCTTACGTCGGAGCAAGAGTAATGTATGCATTGGTGGGTATTGCGGGCGTATGGCTTATCGGATATCTTATCTACAACAGATTCAGCCCCAAACGTATACACGCCGTAGAGGAAATGTCCTCTCACCGTCACGAAACAGACGAAGTATAACAAAACGAAGAGAAATTTATCTCTTTGCAGATCAAAACGCTCGGCGGGAATACCTGCCGAGCGTCAACATATTTATAACAATTCTATCGAGTCTTGTTCTCGATTATCGATTTGGAAAATACCGTAAATACTTTGGTCAATATCACAATAGCGCCTATTGCAAGCATCATGCCCGCCACCGCCAGCGGAGCAACGTATCCCAGCGGAAGCAATATTTCGGTATCTAGTCCCGTACTCACTCCCGCCAACAACGACACAAACGAATTGCCAAGCATTACACATCCCAAAAAACTTGCCAATAATCCCACCAAAAATTCTATCAGCACTAACGTAAAAATCTGCACGCAAAGAATCGCCGCTACGTTGCCTCGTCCGAATCCAAGCGAACGCAGCACGTTGTAAGATTTTTCTTTGGACGATATAAGATAACTCATAGATACAAATCCCATAGCCAACAGTCCTATCAATGACAAGCCCATTAGCGGCAATATAAGAAAATATCTGTATCCTCCCAATATCTCGCTGTAAAAACTCGACGTCGCAGCTGTATTGTGAGTATTTGCAGAATAACTCGCTCCGTATTTGTTGAACGCCGCAGGCAAATCTTCCTCAAACCAAATAGCTTTACCTGCGTCGCATACGTTGTTGAAAAACGCATATTTATCTTTGACGTCGCGCGCATTGAAATACAATGCCTGTATCTTGCAATTACGCTTTCCTTCGATTATCAGAGATTCTTGAAAATCTTGTTTGGAAAAAACTATCGAATCTTCAAATCCGACCGTATCGATTTTTCCTTTTATTTTCAATTTGTCCAACGTAATTTCCTTATCGAATCGATATTTGCCGTAATCAAAAAACGCATATCCCAGATCGCACGATACAGTGTCTCCGATATTGTGCCGCTGCAACAAAGATGAATTTTTGCCTACGTATATCTCGCCTTTTTCCAGCGCAGGTAATGTCTTGGCATACAAAGCGTATTCGTCGTATCCCAAAACATCGTCTTCGCTTTCCATTACTGCAGAGCCAAACGTAACGTTGTAAATTGCAGAAACGGTGTTGCCGATGTTGTTGAGCATATAGCGATTGGCGTCTATCAGATAATCCGCGCCCTCTCCTAAAAACACGCTGTAAGACATAATATCTACATCTTGCAAATAATTACGCTCTTTTTCAGTTAATTCGTCATGATTTTGAGCATTAAGACGTTTGCCGTCGTCGAATATGCCGCATATCTTAAACTCGTATCTCAGCACGGTTTGTTTTTCATCTTCGTCAAAAGGTTTATGTTTATAATACACGAAGGTTTTTCCCACCAACTCCGACACGTTGTCGGCTAAATAATCCACAAAATATTCCGCCATAGTTTGGGCGTATCCCAACGGAAACATTATCTCATTCGGCTTCTTAGGAAATCTGCCGCTTACGACGTCCACGTCCGCGCCTATTTCGGGATTATACACAATCGCGTTTGTTATAAGGTATCTGTAGATTTTGTTGTATCCTTCCTTGACATCATATTTATCGCTGTGAATATAAAAAGGCAACGCATACGAAAATCCGTAGTCGCATTTTTCCGCAAACTCGCTCAATGCCGTTTCGCTGTTTTTATCCTCAAAGACTCCGCTTGTGTAAAACATCACGTTTTTTCTCTCGCATTTGGCAATGGATTTAGTCAAAGCCAGATTTATATCTCCTATGTACGCCGTCATCGATACCATGCTCAATATACACACCGCTACAAACGCTATTATCGATATCACCGTCTTTACTTTGTTCTTCTCGAATCCCCAAAATGCCAATCTCATCAACGTCTTGGCTCTCAGTCTCCCTCTTCTCTTTCCCTTTTCCTCATTCTCTTTCTCTTCCCCTCTCTCCTCTTCCTCAACCGTAAGATCGCTGTTAACAACCTCTCCGTCCATCAGCTCTATTGTATAATCCCCATACTTTTCGTTCTGCTTCTCATTATGGCTCACTACTACCACCAATCGCTCCTTGGATATCTCCTTGAGCAATCTCATTACCATATCTCCGTTCTTACTGTCCAAATTCCCAGTTGGCTCGTCTGCAAAGATCATAGCCCCTTTCTTGGATATAGCTCGCGCTATAGCTACTCTCTGTTTCTCTCCTCCCGACAGCTTAGACGTCTTTTTGTCCGCATACGCCGCCTCTATGCCTACTTGCTCCAACAGCCCTATTACGTCATCGCCCTCATACTCCTGACCGCTTGCCTGCATTGCCAGCTCTACGTTCTCCCTTACGCTCATATCTTCAAGCAACATATAGTCCTGATATATATTGCTGCAATACCGTCTCCTAAACTCTTCACTGTTCTTAGCTGTTATCTCTCTTCCGCAATACTCTATCTTTCCCGACGAAGGGAAATCGTTGGCTGTCAATAGGTTGAGCAGCGTACTCTTTCCGCTTCCGCTCTCTCCCTTTATTATTACCAGCCCTTTAGTCGGAAAGATAAGACTGACGTCTTTCAATGCCGTCTTATCCTTATATTCCTTACTTATTCCCTTCGTCTTTAACATACTATTTCTCCAAAAATACTTTAATCCGACTGAATCGATGACCACCGTCCTTATATTGATTTTAACATATTATTACGCTACGTTCAATAGCAAAAGAAAATAAAGTTTGTCGACCGTCTGATTCAACGCACGTTTTACGTTAATGCGCTGCTTATAATAATTACTTACAATCGAAGCGTAATAACTTGGAATAAATATATTATTAAGTTACTATTTGGTTTTAGTCTCTGTAATTGACTTTGAAAATACCGTAAATACTTTGATCAATATCACCGTAGCGCCTGTTACTAGCATTAGGCACGACACAGCCAGCGGCGAGGCATATCCCAACGGTAACAACACTTCAGGATCTAGTTGAGTAGCGACGTATGCCAAACGAGGAACAAAGACATCGCTCAGCATGGCGCACATAAGGTAGCTCGCAAGCGTAGCCGCCATAATTTCTATTGTCAACAATATAGCAATCTGCACACAAAGTATCGCCGCTATATTTCCCCTGCCGAATCCAAGCGAACGCAATACGTTGTAAGACTTTTCTTTAGACGAAATCAGATAACTCATTGATACGTAACCAATAGCCAACATACCTATAAATGACAAGCCCATAAGCGGCAAGATGAGAAAATATCTGTATTGTTGCAATACTGTACCGTAAAAAACCGACGTTGCCTTAGTGTTGTGTATAGCCGCATAATAACTCGCGCTGTATTTATTTAACGTCGGATACCCTCCTTCTTCGCTAGACCAAACAGATTGTCCCGCGTTGCAGACGTTGTTGAAGAACGCATATTTATCTTTGACTGTGCGGACGTTAAAATAAAGAGCGGTCACATCGCATAAATGAAAATCGGGCTCTAGTACTACGTCTTCAAAATCCTCGCGTGAAAAAATGATTTCATAGCCGTAAACCGGAATATCGACGATACCTTTGACGCGAACTTCTCGCAAAGTTGCCGTTTCGGTAAATTCATCCTCTCCGTTATCGTTGGTTCTGTAATATCCGGCATGAAAGTCGAGTTTATCTCCGACGCTATATCCCAGGTACGAAGCAATTCCGCTGCCCACATAAATCTCGCCTTTTCCCAGTGCAGGTAATGTTTTGGCATATAGAGCGTATTCGTCATAACCGCACCAGACTTTTCCCTGCGAGGAAATATCGTCGAAAACACCGTAACGATTTTGTTGACGCAGATTGTCTGGGAATATTACAAAGTTGCTGTGCAATATATATTCCGCGCCGTAACCGAGGAATACGCACTTCTGCATAAAATCCGTCTCCGATATATAATTTTGCTCCATATCATTTAACTTAGTATAATCTCCGTCGGAAATCCCGATACCGCCGTCGAATATGCCGCATATCTTAAATTCGTATTTCAGCTTCGTCCTCTTCTCCGTATCGTCAAAAGGTCTGGCAGTGTAATACGCGAAGGTTTTACCCACCAATTCGGAGACGTCGTCGGCTAGATAATCCACAAAATATTCCGCCATAATTTGGGCGTATCCCAACGGAAACATTATCTCATTCGGCTTCTTAGGAAATCTGCCGCTTACAATGTCCACGTCCGCGCCTATTTCGGGATTGTATATTACTGCTTGCGTTATTAAATGTTTGCGGCGAGCGCTCTTATGATAGCTCTCCTTTAATTCGTAACTGTCGGCTCTAAGATTGAAAGGCATAACATACGAATAATCGTAATCGCATTTTTCCACAAAATCTTCTAACCTTCTGTCGCTGCCCTTGTCTCCTCTAAAAAATACACTTTGAATAAGATCAAACATCACGTTTTTTCTCTCGCATTTGGCAATGGATTTAGTCAAAGCCAGATTTATATCTCCTATGTACGCCGTCATCGATACCATGCTCAATATACACACCGCTACAAACGCTATTATCGATATCACCGTCTTTACTTTGTTCTTCTCGAATCCCCAAAATGCCAATCTCATCAACGTCTTGGCTCTCAGTCTCCCTCTTCTCTTTCCCTTTTCCTCATTCTCTTTCTCTTCCCCTCTCTCCTCTTCCTCAACCGTAAGATCGCTGTTAACAACCTCTCCGTCCATCAGCTCTATTGTATAATCCCCATACTTTTCGTTCTGCTTCTCATTATGGCTCACTACTACCACCAATCGCTCCTTGGATATCTCCTTGAGCAATCTCATTACCATATCTCCGTTCTTACTGTCCAAATTCCCAGTTGGCTCGTCTGCAAAGATCATAGCCCCTTTCTTGGATATAGCTCGCGCTATAGCTACTCTCTGTTTCTCTCCTCCCGACAGCTTAGACGTCTTTTTGTCCGCATACGCCGCCTCTATGCCTACTTGCTCCAACAGCCCTATTACGTCATCGCCCTCATACTCCTGACCGCTTGCCTGCATTGCCAGCTCTACGTTCTCCCTTACGCTCATATCTTCAAGCAACATATAGTCCTGATATATATTGCTGCAATACCGTCTCCTAAACTCTTCACTGTTCTTAGCTGTTATCTCTCTTCCGCAATACTCTATCTTTCCCGACGAAGGGAAATCGTTGGCTGTCAATAGGTTGAGCAGCGTACTCTTTCCGCTTCCGCTCTCGCCTTTGATTATTACAAGTCCTTTAGTCGGAAAGATAAGACTGACGTCTTTCAATGCCGTCTTATCCTTATACTCCTTACTTATTCCCTTCGTCTTTAACATACTATTTCTCCCTATATATTACTATGCCCGCAACTGAGCTTTCAACAGGCAAACTGCATTTATGCTCATAATTGTCAAAATACTGATCCCCATCGCGCGCGCTGGCTAATAACATCATACGCTTATTCTGAAATGCTTTTTCCCAAGAAGATATGAAAATTACCTTTTCTACGTTACTCTCCTGATATGAGACTTCACCTGCCTGTCCCCACAATGATAAATTTTCGAGTCTGAAAGCCAATCCGCTGCCCTCTTCAATCTTTGGCATCCGATACTCGGCGCAGTAAAGCGCACTATGACTCAAACCTTTTGCTTTACTCTTATCCAAAAGACTGTCTCCGTCATTCCGAGTAACTTTATAATTAGAACCCTTGAAACCATCTATAGCGCTAGAACCTGTTCTGTTAATATTTACCGATCCTTTAGGCGCGGAAATAGAATAACCGAAATTTATTCCTATATTTCCGCTTTTATCTATGCCAACCGTTGCTCCGCCGGAACCTATATCAACGCCCACGCTAATACCTAGTCCTGTATTGAAAGAAAAGCTGGTAGTCGTAACAGGAGCAGTATGATTTGTCTTACTGTTCTCTTCCATCATCTTTGTACTTTCTGGCAAAAGTATTGCCATATTAAAAGATTGAAAAGCATATTTGCTTGTAGGCATAACACAAACTTCATATTTCGCAATATAGCCATAGAATGTGGAAATTTCGGGAGTAGGCACATAATCAACAGACATTCTCATTTTTACTGTACCAACGTGAGCATATCCTCCAACATATTTTTTTAGGTAGACACGGAAAGACAACTCCATCGTCATATAATCAGTCGCCGTAAAAGGATTGTAATCGTTTGACTGCAAAGAAATTGTATCCTCAAATAATTCTTCATAATCGATTTGCGACTTATCTACCAAAGAATATGTATAAATTGGATATAACATAATACCCTCATCACAAAATCCAACGACTTGATATGCAAGTACTTCGCTTGAATTATCTCTGTCTGGCACCAAAACTCTCCCGTCCGACAAATTAATATATTCTTCAAACGTCTCTTTGTTTTTACTGAACGTATTTATATCAGTGACTACGCCGAGTTTACCGGCGATATTTTGATAGTCGATAGGTTGTTCAGCGTACTCTAAATTTGCAACCGTGTTGTCACAATCAGCATTTGTAATACTCACTCCTACGATAAGCAACGCACATAGAATCGCAACAAGCATAATAATAGCTTGCATTTTGAAAAAAATTTTTGTCATAATTTTCCCTCCTTAAATATGTGATTTTATTGAATAGGGAAAACAAAAGATGTGTCTCATTTATATTCTATCACATTTGTTTATCTTGCACAATAGCAAAAGAAATAAAATTAATATTATTTTTCATATAATTATTTGCTTATCAGAAATCTATAACACAATTTTTGCACAAATTAAAAAGCAGTCCTGATAAAGGACTGCTCTTGTCGCTACTGACATATCGTCAATTATTCCGCTACGTAAGGAAGCAATGCCATCTCTCTTGCTCTCTTGACTGCCTCGGTAACTATTCTTTGATGTTTTGCGCATACGCCGCTCATTCTTCTGGGCAAAATTTTGCCTTTCTCGGTGATGAATTTGCGGAGCTTGGTTACGTCTTTATAGTCGCAAGTATCGATCTTGTCTACGCAAAAAGAACAAACTTTTTTACGGGACATCGGCTTCTTTCCTGCCGGACGCTTAACTATCTTCTCTTCACTCATTGTCTATATCTCCTTATTAGAATGGTAATTCTTCTTCGACGGGCGTCAAACCGCTGTTGGACGTCTGTCTTCTCTCGCTCTCCTGAGGAGCGCTGCCGTCGTCGGTTCTGCCCGCGCCTGACGGTAGGAATTCTACTTCGTCGGCAATGATATCGAATGCCGTACGCTTCATTCCGTCCTGCTCGTATTGGCGCGTCTGAATGGCTCCGCATACGCAGACTTTTCTTCCTTTTGCAAGCAATTTAGCGCAGTTCTCTGCCAAACCTCTCCAGCATACGATGTTGAAGTAATCGACTTCGTTTTCTTTATCTCTGCTGAATCTGCGGTTTACCGCAATGGAAAATCTGCAATATGATACGCCGCTCTGCGTGGAACCCGACTCGGGATCTCTGGTAAGATTGCCTATCAAAATAACTTTGTTCATAACAATCTCCTTACTTCTTGATGATCATGCTTCTGACGAGTTCGTCAGTGATACGGATAAATCTCTTAAGCTCATCCGGTACGTTTGCAGGCGCAGAGAAATTTACCAATACATAGTAACCTTCGCTCTTGTAGTCGATGGGATAAGCTAATTTTCTCGTACCCCATTTGTCTGTGCTTTCGATCTCGCCGCCGTTGGACGTGATAACTTCAGCCATTTTGTCAACTACTTCCTGTTTTGCCTCGTCGGAAATATCGTTCTTGACGATATACAACATTTCGTACTTGTTCATTTTTACCTCCTTCTGGTCTATTGGCTCGGATTGATGATCCGAACAAGGGTGCGTATTTATAAAAAATACATAAGCATAATAACATAATTAAAACAAGTTGTAAAGAAAATTCAACCTGATTTATAGATTTTGCAAAATTGCCGATTATATTTCCTCGCTATGCGAACAATTTGCCGCGCTTAATACGCAATCGCGTATCGGCAAAACGGCGCTCAGCTATTCAAGAATTAATCTCAGCCAAGACCTGCTCGTCCGGATTAAATATTTCTTTCCAGCAAATCGATAGAAAAATCCAATCTGCGCAGGCTCTCCTGCTTGCCGAGAAGCTGAGCCATTTCGGTAGCTCCGCCCGGAGTAGTCGCAACGCCTGTAAGCGCCAATCTTAGCGGCAAGAAAATTTGACCGCTCTTGCATCCCGTCTTCTCTGCGAGAGCCATACCGCGAGCTTTGAGAGCGGTGTCGCTCCAATCTTCTTCTTCCGCAAAATCTTGACGTACCGTCTTGAGATTTGCTAGCGCAATCTCCTTGGTGATTTTCATTTTCTTATGTTCAAACATCGTCACGTCATATTCGCCGAACTCTTCGAGAAAATTAATTTTGTCGGGAATTTCGCTCAAAATCTCCACTCTTGGAATAAGCAATTTTGCAAGTTCGGAATAATCGTACTTACCTGCCGCCTTGCTTTCTTCAAAATAAGGAGTTGCCGCTTTGACAAAATCTTCTACGCTCATTTGCTTTATATATTCGCCGTTGAGCCAACGCATCTTGGCTTCGTCGAAAATACTCGGCGACTTGGAAATTCCGTCTACGTCAAACTGCTCGACCAACTGATTCATAGAGAGTTTTTCCTCGTTTCCCTTTGGGGACCAGCCCAAAAGAGCAATATAGTTGACGATTGCTTCGGGCAAATAACCCTTTGCAAGAAAATCCTCGAAATTAGCGTCTCCGTATCTTTTTGACAATTTCCGCTGAGCGTCTTTCATAATCGGAGACAAATGCATATAATGCGGTCTTTCCCATCCGAAAGCGTCGTACATAAGATTGTATTTGGGCGTGGAAGACAAATACTCCACTCCTCTGATAACGTAATTAATCGCCATAAGATGATCGTCTACGACGTTGGCAAAATTATACGTCGGCATACCGTCTGATTTGATCAATACGCCGTCTTCCATATCTTCGTTGGGCACGCTGATATGTCCGAAAACCATATCGTCGTACTCGCTCGCGCCGTCGCTCGGAATATTCTGTCTAATAACGTAAGGCTGTTTCGCGTCGATACGCCTTTGCACCTCTTCTTTGGATAGAGAAAGACAGTGCTTATCGTATTTGGCTACGCCGTTGCCGTCTTTGAGCGAATCGAGACGCTCTTTATCGCAAAAACAGTAATATGCTCCGCCCTTTTCGACTAGTTCTTTGGCATAATCGAGATAGAGCGATTTGCGTTGGCTTTGAATATACGGTCCGTATCCGCCGTCTTTATCGGGACCTTCGTCGTGAGTTATCCCCGCTTTTGCCAACGTGCTGTAAATGACGTCTACCGCGCCTTCGACGTATCTCTCTCTGTCCGTGTCTTCTATTCTCAGCACGAACGCGCCGTCGTTTTTCTTTGCAAAAAGATACGCGTAAAGACACGTTCTTAAATTGCCTATGTGCATAAATCCCGTCGGAGAGGGAGCGAATCTCGTTCTTACTTTTGCCATAAAATTCCCTTGTTGCGATTATTTTCGTTTAATAATATAACATATTTGCGCCGAATTGTGTATAATAATTATACAATAAATTCAAAAAGTTTTCTCTGGAGATCTGCGAATATGAATGATTTTTTTGACGCAATGGTTGACAATACTATGCAACTGCTGGCAATTGACAGCGTTCAGTCGTCGCCGTGCAAAGAGTCGCCGTTTGGAAAAGGCGTGGCGGAATGTCTGGATCTTGTATGCTCGATAGCAAGCGAAATGGGTATGCAAACTCACAACGAAGGCGGATATTACTGCACTTGCGATATCGGCGAAGGCGAGACTTTCGGGATTCTCGGACATTTGGACGTCGTGCCCTACGACGACGATTGGACGGCTAATCCTCTCGGTGAAATAAAAGACGGCAAAATTTACGGCAGAGGCGTGTTAGACGACAAGGGACCGATGATGTGCTGTCTCTACGCAGTGCGCAGACTGCTGGCAGAAGGTATGAGACCCAACTGCAAAATAAGATTTATATTCGGAGGCAACGAAGAGAGCGGCTGGAAATGTATCGATCGTTACAACCAACTCGACGTCATGCCCGAACGCGGCTTTTCTCCCGACGGAGACTTCCCCGTTATCAATTGCGAAAAAGGTCTTGTGGGCTACGACGTATATTTGCCTATGCCGCAAGGACTAATCTCCATAGAGGGCGGCACCAGAGTAAACGTGGTAATGGCTAAATGCTCGTGCATGATAGATAAAGCATTGCAAGAAGAAAAAGGCGAACGTATAGTAGCCGTCGTTAAAGACGGAAAAACTTGCGTCAGCGCTTACGGAAAACCCGCTCATGCTTCCACCCCGAACGAAGGCGACAACGCGCTGTGGCATTTGCTGGATTATCTTGCAAAACAATGCGGCGGCGAATACGTAACTCTGCGAAATGCGTTATGCCACAACGACGGCAGCGGCGCCGGTATAAAACTACGCGACGATGTAAGCGGCAATCTGACTTTTAACGTCGGAGTTGCAAACACCGAAACACTCGACGGCGAAATGAAGCTGCATTTGACGGTTGACGTGCGTCATCCCGTGACCTTTACGAAAGAAGAAATTGCCCAAAAACTTGCGCAAAATCTAAACGCCAAAGTAAGGGTGCGCAATTTCCACGACCCTCTGTATATTGACAAAGACAACGACTTGGTGCAAAAATTGCTCGCCTCTTACAATGCCGTCACAGGAGAAAATCTCTCGCCTATCACAATCGGCGGCGGAACCTATGCCAGAGCGCTGAAATGCGGCGTGGCTTTCGGTCCGATATTCCCCGGCATGAAGAGTACGATTCACCAAAAAGACGAACACGTATCGATATCAGATTTTAAGAAGATGTACGATATTTATTACAGCGCGATAAAAAACCTATTGTTCAGCTGAAATTTATGTGATACAATATATCCGTCGACAAACGTCGGCGGATATTTTATTGACGAATGCAGGAGCGGCTATGGGAATATCATTGAGCGGCGAAGCCGAAAAAATATTGCGCGATAATTATGCCAAAAGAGACGCGCTTCTTTCGCCTTATGCGACTAAAGACGACGGCGCGATACGAAAAAACGCCTATACACCGAGACTTTTCAGACGGCAATTTATACGCGATTGCGAAGTAATCGTCAATCTGCCTCTTTTCAACAGGTACGCAGGCAAGACGCAAGTATTCAGCCTGCTTGACAACGACGACATTTCCACGCGCGCCTATCACGTTCAACTCGTATCGAGAATAGCGCGTACGATAGGTTCAGCGCTCTCGCTCAACTGCGATCTAATCGAAGCTATTGCTCTTGCGCACGATCTGGGGCACTGCCCTTTCGGACATCGCGGAGAAAAAATGCTCGACAGCGTCGCCAAACGCAACGGATACAGATTTTTTCACCATGTTCAAGGAGCAAGATATCTGTATGAAATCATCAAAAGCGATTTGTCTTTGCAAGTTATCGACGGAGTGCTTTGCCACAACGGCGAGCAAGTTCTGCCACGTTATGCCCCTAACGAAAAATCTTGCAAAAGTTTCGACGATCTACAAAATAAATTAGACGCGGCATATAAAGGACAGCTGCGAGATAACGATTTGACGGCATGCACTTTGGAAGGATGTCTGGTCAGAATAGCGGACGTAATAGCATACGTAGGCAAAGACAGGCAAGACGCCGCCAAACTCAAATACGTAGAGTTTGATAATTACGGTTCGACCGTACTCGGAGTGCACAATCACGAGATAATATCCAACTTATCTACCGATATAATCAACAATTCGCTCGGAAAAAATTATATCGCCATGAGCGACGAAGCATACGAAGCGTTAAGTACGATAATGAAAGACAACTACGGACAAATCTATCTCAGCGACAACTCGCAGGTAGACGGATACAACGACGAAAATCTGCAAAAAATTATAGATGACGTTTTTGACTTGCTATACAACGACCTAACAAACGGCAAGGTTGTCATCAATAAACATTTCAAACCGTATATTTATCTCAACATGAAAAAAGTCGACGAATATTTTGAGAACAACTCCTCATATCCCGAGCGTGTGGCGATAGATACCATCGCAAGTATGAGCGATAAATATTTGCTGAATTTCCATAAAAAATATTGCAAAACTTAATCTCTGCCTGACGGTAATCAGTGCCGTTTCGACCGCAGTGAGATATCTAATATGTATATAATACTGTTGAGATATTTCGACTGCGCTATCGCTCCGCTCAATATGACAGACTTATTAGTTAAGTATCTTAGATAAAAATAACTAACCTAGTTCAATTAAAAAAATTAATGTCACCCTGAGCGAAACGAAGTGAAGTCGAACGGGTCTCAACAAATTAATAAAATGATGAGATTTCTCCACTGCGGTCGAAATGACGTATCTCAGATATAATACGTCATTCTGAGCGTAGTCGTAAGGAGCAAAGCGACGGTATAGCGATTGCTACGTTATGCTATTAACGTCAATCGCGTCAGCATCTCAACCGCTTAACAAAGACCGCCAAAATGCTAGCAAAGCGGCATTTTCGTTTGGGCGGAAGGGAGTAATCCGACTGATAATACGGCAAGTCTATTTGATATAAATATACTTGCCGCTCTAAAGGCGAGATTACGCACTTGTCATTCTGAGCGTAGTCGAAGAATCTAATCCTTTTGTACTTTCTGTCAAATAATAGTTGTATTGGGCATAGCTACGATAATCAATGAGTGTAGTAGATATATTTGTTGCCCAAAGCTTTTTTCCGTTCTTTCCAGCAAGGCAAAAGTAAAGTCAGATAATCGTAGAATACTTTGTCGTGATATCTGGATTTGAAATGACAAAGTTCGTGCAGAATAACGTAATCCAACAACTCCGGCGGAGCGTATATCAATTTGAAATTAAGCGTAACGACTTTGCCGCTGACCATACAACTTCCCCAACGCGCCGTCATGTTGCGTATTTTCAGGCTGTAATTGTCACAAAACAAATCGCGGTAAGAATTGACCAAACGCTCGAATCTTTGCGCAAAAATTTCCGACGCTCTTGCCGAATACCACTTGTCCAACAATCTCTTCTTTTTTTCTTTATCCCAAACGTCTTTGACTTTCATAAAAAGGTATTCTCCCTGTCGTGTCAAAGAATTGGACGCGCCTTGTTCAACGAGAAGCGTCAGCTCTTCTCCCAGAAATAGAAACTTCTCTCCCGTAAGATATTCCCGCGATTTAGGCAGATCTACGCTCGCAAGGACGCGGCTGCGCGCGGACATAATCCACTCTGCATTGCCCTCGACAAATCTCTCTATTTCGTTCAACGGCGTGCGCACGGGACAGGAAAGCGAGACTTCTCCGTTGAGAGCCACTTTGATCCTCAACTTCTTCATCTTTTTTCTCGTCAGGTCGTATTCTATCGTCTCTCCGCCGACGATTATACTTCTTCTTTCCGTCATATTTTGTATTTTATCATAAGAATATATCTTCTGACAAGTTTTTCAATGCCCAACAAATTAGCGATTTTGTCCATATAAATGGCTTTATTTTCCCATTTTTGATATTGCGCGATATTATTATAATATGTTAAACTGTAATTAAATAAAATTAAGATCCGAAAAGGTCTTTGGGAGTATATATGGGGTTTGATAAAAAAGTCGTCAAAAAAGCTATCGGCAAATCCAATCACGTGCTTAATATATGGAACATAAAATGCGCGATAAACAAAAAAGTTGCCGATCTTAAAGCCGAGGTGATCAAAAGCGCCGAACCTATCAAATGGAGCGAACTGGATAAAAGCGCTTTCAAGCCTATAAAGCAATGGCAATCTTGGGGAAAAAGAAAAGAATATGCGGACAGTTTTGACTGCGCATGGTTTCATTTTACGGGACAAGTACCGCCGAAAGCAAAAGGTAAAAGCGTAATACTGCGAATAAAATTGCAAGGCGAAGGATTGGTATTCAATCCCGACGGCATCGTATTGCAAGGAATAACTCAAATCCTGAGCAAAGGCGACGTATTCCACTCCCTTATCGCAAAACAGCGCATAGACGTCACGGACTGCTCTACCGGAGATGAAAAAATAGATCTCTACATCGACGCAGGATTCAACGGCAAGTTCCGTTTCAAAAAATGTACGGCTCACTTGAGAAGATGCGACATATGTATCCACGACGAAGAAATCAATCAGTATTATTATGATTATATTGATCTGTTCTTCATAATGATGATACTCGACAAAGACAGCGCGCGTTTCAAAGAAATCGACAAAGCGCTTGCGCAAAGCTATAAGGTATACAAAAAACAAGGCGCCGCTGCTGCGAGAGAATCTCTGCGCCCGATAGTTGAAAAAAAGCCGGAATACGAGGCGACGACCTATTACTGTATCGGTCACGCCCATATCGACTTGGCTTGGCTGTGGCCTCTGCGAGAGACCAAGAGAAAAGTTGCGAGAACATTTGCCAATCAACTGCGCAATCTTGCGCTGTATGACGGATATTATTTCGCCGAATCCCAGCCGCAAATGTTTGTGTGGCTCAAAGAAGAATATCCCGAACTTTTTGAACGGGTAAAAAAATACGTGCTTGAAGGAAGAATAGAACTTCAAGGCGGTATGTGGGTAGAAAGCGACACCAACCTGCCTTGCGGAGAATCTTGGATAAGACAGTGTCTGTATGGTCAAAAATATTGGAAAGACGAATTCGACTTCAAATCGCGTATGTGTTGGCTGCCGGACGTATTCGGTTTTCCCGCTACGCTGCCGCAAGTGCTCAAAAAATGCGGAATGGACTACTTCATGACCATCAAATTGACGTCAAACGACTTCAACCGTTTCCCCTATCGCACGTTTAATTGGCAGGGACTCGACGGAACCAGACTGCTCGCTCATATGGAACCGTTGGGCGATTATAATGCCGGCAACTCGCCCTTTGCAATCAAAAAATCCGAGGACAGATATTCGGAAAAAGAAATCTGCAACAAAGCGCTGCTCATGTACGGCGACGGCGACGGCGGCGGCGGTCCCGGAGAAGGTCATATGGAATATATGATGCGCCATCAAAAGAATATAGACGGACTGGCGCCGTGCAAGATGTCTCCCGCCGTCAATTTCTTTGACGACATCAAAGATATGGCAGACGCGCTGCCGACGCACAGCGGCGAACTGTATTACGAAAGACATCAAGGCTGTTATACGTCTCAAGCCAACGCAAAAAAATGGAATAGACGTATTGAAGAAATGCTGCACAAACTCGAATGGCTGGGCGCCGTCGCGTCTCTGCGCGATATAGCATACGACAGAGAAAGAGTCGAAGAAATCTGGAAAGAAGTGCTTCTGTATCAATTCCACGACGTTCTGCCCGGCTCGTCGATAAAGCGCGTGTATGACGAAGCCTATGCAAGATATCAAATAATGTACGACGAACTGCAAGATATTTGCGCAAAACTGCTCGGCGAATTAGCTCCGCAAAAACTAATCAGCGCGATCAACCCCGTCGACTTCGACAGAGAAGAATTCGTCAAAGTGGACGGAGAATGGTACAAGGCTGCGTTGAAAGCGCACAGCGCGGGCAAGCTGCAACCTATCCAACCCGATACCGAAGAATTCGTATATTCCGACAACACTATGGAAAACGCAAATTTGCGAGTGGCATTCGGAGACAACGGAGAAATAACGTCGCTGTTTGATAAGAATGAGAATAAAGAACTCGTCAAGGAGTATTTCAATAAACTGACTGTTTATTCCGATCCGTTCAAATATTACAACGCATGGGATATCGATATAGAATATCTCAATATGAAGAGATGGGATCTCAAACTAACCTGCTCCAAGACGTATATAGACGGCGCGTACCTCATCAGAGAGAATTCTTACAAATACAACAAATCTTCGCTCGTGCAGAAAATAATCTTGACGGCGGGCGGCGACACTGTGAGATTCGACACCACGGTTGATTGGAACGAAGAACTCAAGATGCTTCGCGCCGACTTCCTGCCGACCGTGTTTGCCGACACGGTGAAATGCAATATCCAATTCGGCAACTACGACCGCACGACTCACGAGGACGACAAAGTTCAGTGGGCACAGTTTGAAGTGTGCGCGCACAAATTTATTAACATAGACGGCGAGGATTACGGATTTGCTATTCTCAACAACGGCAAATACGGACACAGGGCGAAAAACGGTTTTGTTTCGCTTGCTCTGCTCCGCTCGCCTATATTCCCCGACCCGACCTGCGACAGAGGCGCGCATACGTTCTCCTATGCGGTATATCCTCACAAAGCTAAATTTGAGGACACGGACGTTATGGCAAAGGGCTACTGTTTCAACAATCCCATCGAGATCGTAGACAACGATTTGACGTTGGATACGATTGCGCGCTTTGACAGCAAAAATATAGTCATAGAGACCGTTAAAATCGCCGAGGACGGCGGCGGAATCATAGTAAGAGCATACGAATGCTTTGGGAACGAAGTTTCCGCTACGCTTTCTCTTGATTTCGACGATATGGGAATATACGAATGCGATATGCTCGAGAATAAAGAAAAACTGATCAGAAGCAAGACGATGACGTTTGCCCCGTTTGAAATAAAAACTCTGTATATCAAAAAATAAAACGTAATTACAAAACCATGTAGGGACGAAAACGGATAGCGGCTAAGCTATCCGTTTTTATTATCTATTCAAAAGCTTTTCCAACTCTTTGATTATATCGTAATCGGCAGGCGCCCATTCAACGTCAAAAAGGTGACTGCCGTCAAGCCATACGGCGTCGATATGTTCTTTGAGAGCGAATGTATCGGACAGCGGCGCGCAGATAAACGTACGCAAATTGACGATTATCTCGTCATACTCATATACGACGCGCATAAACTCTCTTTGGACTTCCACGTCATAATCCATCTCTTCGAGAAGTTCTCTTTTCAACGCCTGTTCGCAAGTTTCTCCCGGCTCTATCTTGCCCCCTGCAAATTCGTATCTGTATGCGACGGCTTTGTTTTTGCTGTCGCCGCGTTTTACCGCAAGCGCCTTGCCGTCTTTGATTACTATCGCGCCTACGACGAATACCGTATTCTTCATAGCGTTATTTACTAAATACGCTCTCGGCGTACTTTGCGCTCTGATTCGCGTCTTTGCAATACTTGTCCGCTCCTATCTGCGCCGCATATTCTTCGTTGAGAACCGCGCCTCCCACCATAACCAAACAGTCCGGACAGGCAGATTTGAGTAAGCCGATAGTCTCTTTCATATTCTCCACCGTAGTCGTCATTAAAGCGGAAAGTCCGCACAGTTTGACGCCGTTGTCTTTCACCGTCTTGACTACCGTCTCCGGAGCGACGTTTTTGCCAAGATCTATGACTTTGTAGCCGTAGTTTTCAAGCACCGTTTTGACGATATTCTTGCCTATATCGTGCACGTCGCCTTTGACCGTCGCAAGCACTATCTTTCCCTTGTCTGCATTCTCGCCGAGAGGCAATCTCTTTTTGACCTCGTCAAAACACGCCTTTGCGCATTCTGCCGAAGCTATCAACTGCGGAAGGAATATTCTGCCCTTCTCGTAACTGTCGCCCACTCTGTTGAGCGCAGGTATTAGATATTCGTCGATAACTTGCATAGCGTCGTGAGTTTGGAGCAATTTTGCCGTCAATTCTCTCGCCTGATCAAGCCCTTTTTCTATACAGTAAAATATATCTTTTTCTCCGCCCTGACTTCCTTCTTTAACGCTTTCGGCTGTGATGACTTTACTGCCGAGATAACCTGCGTACTTTTCCGTGAATGCGGCGCAATTTTTATCCGCGCAAGTAAGCGCTCTGAAAGCGTCCACAGCCTGCATATTTTCCGCAACGTTGGGATTGAGTATCGGCATATCCAGACCGGCGTACATAGCCATGGTTAAAAACGCTGAATTGACTATCTGCCTTGCCGGCAATCCAAATGAAACGTTGGACACGCCGAGCACGGTCTTGACGTTGTATTGCCGCTTTATCTCGCTTATCGCTTTGAGCGTATAAAGCGCCTGTTCCGGCTCTGCGCTGACGGTCAGCGTAAGACAGTCTATATAGACGTCCTCCTCTCTTATTCCGTATGCTTTGGCGCGTTCGATGATTTTGCGCGCAAGGCTGATTCTCTCCTCCACCGTCTTGGGTATTCCGTTTTCGTCGATAGTAAGCCCTACTACGCTCGCTCCGTACTTGGCGACGATAGGAAGAATCGATTCGAGAGAGCGCTCCTCCGCATTGACGGAATTGACTATAGCTTTGCCGTTGTAATATCTCAACGCACATTCTATGGCGTCGGGCTTTCCGCAGTCTATCTGCAAAGGCGCGTCAGTAAGCTCCTGAATGTATTTGACCATCTCTGTCAGCATTTGCTTTTCGTCTATCTGCGGCAATCCGGCGTTGACGTCGAGAATATCCGCGCCTGCCTCCACCTGCTCCAAAGTCTGATTGGCAATATAATTGAAATCCCTGTCGATAAGCGCCTGTTTCATGGCTTTCTTACCTGTAGGATTTATCCTCTCGCCTATAACTTTTACGCCGTCTATATATACTGTTTTCGTGGCGCTGCATACCGCGCTGACGTACCGTCTGCAACGCTTTGCTACGCTTTTACCCATGCTCAATTCTTTGAGCTTACGCACATATTCGGGAGTCGTGCCGCAACATCCGCCGAGTATATTGACGCCGAGATCGATAAATTTCTCGTAAGAGGCGGCAAATTCCTCCGCCGATATAGGATAATTCATCTCGCTGTCGGGCAATCCCGCGTTTGCCTGAATAAACAACGGCAGATCCGTGTTGTCGGCGAGTCTTTGCATTATCGGATATATCTGATCCGGTCCGAGAGAACAGTTGATCCCCAAAGCGTCGGCAAATGCGGACGCCGTGATAGCAAAAGATTCCACGCTACATCCTGTAAAAGTCCTGCCGCTCTCGTCGAAAGTCATGCTTGCTATGACGGGCAACGAGCTGTTTTCTTTGACAGCCAATAAAGCGGCTTTAAGCTCGTATAGATCGCTCATAGTCTCGATGACCACCAAATCGACTTGATCTTTGCAACATTCGATCTGCTCTTTGAATAAATCGTACGCCTCGTCGAAAGTCATAGTTCCCAGCGGCTCGATAAGCGCGCCTATCGGTCCTATATCGAGAGCGACCAATTTATCGCCCGCCGCCTGCCTTGCCAATTTCACGCCGGCTTTTA
Source organism: uncultured Clostridia bacterium (assembly GCA_947246685.1). Taxonomy (GTDB): domain Bacteria; phylum Bacillota; class Clostridia; order Christensenellales; family UBA3700; genus RACS-045. Next base: position 118,461 of record CAMXSN010000003.1, read on the forward strand.
TTACGTCGGCAACTTCCTGCGAAGATCCGAGCTTTCTGCGATTTGCTCCGAAAGTATTGGCGCAAATGACGTCGCTGCCGCTTTCTGCGTATTCCCTGTGTATCGCCGCCACTTCGTCGGGATCCGTAACGTTGAGCTTCTCGGGGAGTTCTCCGCCCTTGAGACCGCGCTTTTGAAGTTGCGTACCCAGTGCGCCGTCGAGCAATACTATTGAATTTTTGATAATATTCCTGAAATCCATATTTTCCTTTTCTATCAGCGAAAGAGCGCGCTGAACGACTATTTTCTATACGTACAGTTTGCGTTGCCGCAATTAAGACATTTGGCTTTGCAAGCGTTCGATTTAACTTCGGAATTGTCCTTTATTCCTATAATCGCCGTTACCGATTTTTGAGGAGACAGCATAAAACTCTGCTCGTTCATAAACACGCCTATCTTCTTAGGCAGTTCCAAAAGTCTGACAAAATCCGCTTGTTGCGACAAAGGGAAATCTCCGTAGCCGCAAGAGAATCTCCACGTCAAAAGTTTTTCGTTTTCTGCCTGCAGTTCCTCGCAAAGATCGTCGCAATAACTCTCTATCGCGCATATACTCGCGCTGTCGACCATTACCCCCAACAGCGGATTTTCTTTCATGAGACGCGATATGGTCTTCTCTATTTCAAATCCCACCGTCGCTCCCATAAGATATACCTCGCTGCAATCGGCAAGATGCGCGGATATGTCTTTGCCTTTCAATATCGCGTCCGTACCTTTAAGCGCAAGCGGCTCTCTCTCAAGAGCGTATTTTCTGATAGCGTGTCTGGGAGTAATCTTGGATTTGCACAGCGATATTGCCGCGCTGATATTCTCTTCTATCTTGCCGTCTATCCTCTGACCTTTATAGCCGAGATATCTCAGCAATTCGCTTCTTTCTATTTTCATACTTTGATATTTTTTGCCACGCAGTTGAGTTTGTCTATAATCGGCTGAATGTTTTCTGTGATGCGCTTTGCTACGTAAGCGTTGTTCATGATATAAAGATGTATGCCGTCGACGCCGCTTGAAAGCAGATCGATTATCTGATCAGTCGCATACGCAATGCCCGCTTCGGTGAGCGCCGTCGGATCGTCTGCGAATCTATTGTACATGCGGGATATCTTGGACGGCAATTTCGCGCCGGTCATCTTGACTATGCCGCCGAATTGCGACGCTTTGACAAGCGGCATGATACCTGCCTGAATAGGCACGTCTATGCCGGCAAGTCTAACCATATCCAAATATCTAAGATAATCGTCGTTGTCGAAAAACAACTGCGAATTGAGATGCGTGACGCCCGCGTCAACTTTCCTTTTGAGATTGCGAATATCTTCTACCATATTGGCGCTCTCGGGATGCCCCTCCGGATAACATGCACCGCCGATATCCATATTGCTGCGCTCCCTGATGAATTCCACAAGGTCGCTGGCATAAGCAAAATCAGTCTTGACTTCGCCGTCTATTCTGTCTCCTCTCAAAGCAAGTACGTTTTCCGCGCCGATATCTTTAAGTCCCTGCAACGCCGCAGACACCTCCTCTCTCGACGAATTGATACAAGTAAGATGCGCGAGCGGCTCGATACCGTAATTTTTCTTGACTATCTCCGCAATTTCCTTGGTGCGCGAATTTTTGCTTCCTCCCGCGCTGTAAGTTATGGAAATGTAATCGGGTCTCGTCTCTTTGATATCCGACAGCGCGTCGTAAATTTTGCCGATGTCGTCGTTGACTTTGGGAGGAAATATCTCAAACGAGTAAACGACTTTTTTTTCTTTGAAAAGATTGCTGATTTTCATAATTTTTTTCATATGCAAGCCATTGGAATATGCAACTTGCACCCTTTGCAGGCTTATTTTAACACAGTCGCAAAGTATTAGTCACCAATATGAATGCAAATTTTCAAAACTCCGCTCAATTTGCGCTTATCCAAATCTCTCTCAACGATTGACAAACGCACGCCTCGGATTATATTATATATATAAATATCTAAAATAATATGCGGAGATTCTTTATGGATTTTATCAACGTGGAAAAGAAATGGCAAAAGAAATGGGCGGATTCCAAGCTGTATTCTTTTGACAAATCCAAAATCAAAGACAAATATTACGTGCTGGAAATGTTCTCGTATCCTTCGGGCGCAAAACTGCACGCGGGGCACTGGTACAATTACGGACCGTCGGACACTTTTGCCCGTTTTATGAGAATGAACGGCAAAGAGGTCTTCCAGCCCATGGGCTTTGACGCTTTCGGTCTGCCGGCGGAAAACTATGCAATAAAGTCCGGAATTCATCCGCAGGACAGCACGCTCAAAAATATTGCGACAATGGAAGGACAGCTCAAAGCAATGGGCGCGTCTTTCGATTGGGATTACGAGATAAAGACGTGTATGCCCGATTACTATAAATGGACGCAGTGGATATTCCTGCAATTATACAAGCACAATCTCGCTTACCGCAAAGAAGCGCCTGTCAATTGGTGTCCGTCATGCAACACAGTGCTCGCCAACGAACAGGTCGTAGACGGCGCATGCGAAAGATGCCACACGACGGTTATAAGAAAAAATCTCACGCAATGGTTTTTCAAAATAACACAATACGCGGAAGAACTGCTGCAAGGTCTAGATACCATCGATTGGCCGGAAAAAACCAAAGCTATGCAACGCAATTGGATAGGCAAATCCACAGGCGGCGAAATAGAGTTTACCTGCGAAAGCGGAGATAAATTCAGCGTGTTTACCACGAGAGCCGACACCGTCTTCGGCGTATCTTACGTGATACTCGCGCCAGAACATCCTCTTGTAGATAAGATTACTACTGACGAGCATAAAGCTTCTATAGCCGCATATAAAGACAACTGCGCCAAAATATCCGAAATAGACAGAATGTCGACGACGAGAGAAAAGACCGGCGCGTTTACGGGAGCTTATTGTATCAATCCCGTCAACGGCGAAAAAGTGCCTATATGGATAGGCGATTACGTGCTCTACTCTTACGGCACTGGAGCCGTAATGGGCGTCGCGGCTCACGATGAGAGAGACTATGATTTCGCTAAGAAATTCGACTTGCAGATCAGAAGAGTCGTGAAATCCAAAGACGGCGGCAACGACGATCTGCCATATTGCGATTACGGCGTAATCTGCAATACCGGCACGCAGTTTGACGGTATGACTTCCGAAGAAGGCAAAGTCGCCATCGTCAAATGGCTGGAAGAAAAAAACAACGGACGTCTCAAGACCAATTACAGACTGCGCGATTGGCTGATATCACGTCAAAGATATTGGGGCGCCCCGATTCCAATCGTATATTGCGACAAATGCGGCGAGGTGCCGGTACCCGAGAAGGATCTGCCCGTATCCCTGCCCTACAACGTGGAATTCAAACCCAATGGCAAATCTCCTCTTGCAAGCTGCGAAGAATTTATGAACGCAACCTGTCCCAAGTGCGGCGGTAAGGCAAGAAGAGATCCCGACACAATGGACACGTTCGTATGTTCTAGCTGGTACTATCTGAGATATCCGGACGCTCACAACGACAAGGCGGCGTTTGATCCGGAAATCGTCAACAAAATGCTCCCCGTGGACAAATATATCGGCGGCGCCGAACACGCCTGCATGCACCTGCTGTACGCGCGTTTCTTTACAAAAGCCCTCAGAGATATGGGATACCTCAAATTCGACGAGCCATTCAAGTCGCTCGTTCATCAAGGCACGATACTCGGCCCCGACGGATTCAAGATGTCGAAATCGAGAGGCAATATCATATCCCCCGACGATTACGTAAGCAAATTCGGTTCCGACGCATTTAGACTTTATCTGATGTTTGGATTCAGCTATATCGAAGGCGGTCCGTGGAGCGCCAACGGCATGGAATCAATTACAAAATTCCTTGAAAGAGTGGAAAGAATAGTTGACAGAGCCAACTTGCAGAACAACGATAACCAACAGATGGACGCGCAGGAAAAAGCGCTCAACTACACGCGCAATTATACAATCAAACGCGTAAGCGAAGATCTCGGCGCATTTTCTTTCAACACCGCCGTAGCGCGTATTATGGAATACGTCAACGAACTGTATAAATACGACAGCGCGACGGGCGATAAGAAAAACGCAAGTTTCTTCAAAGCTTGCATTAGCGATCTTGTGTTATTGCTCGCTCCTTTTGTTCCGCATATCGCCGAGGAACTCAATGAAAAACTCGGAGGCAAATATTCGGTATTCGAAATGCGCTACCCCGTATGCGACGAAAACGCGCTCGTCAAGGACGAATACGAACTTGCCGTGCAGATTAACAGCCGTATGAAAGCCAAGATTATAGTGCCAAGCGACGCAGACGCAAAGGAAATCGAAGAAATCGCTCTTCAAAATACAAGCGTCAAAAGCGCGATAGGCGATATGAATATTGTCAAAGTGATCGTAATACCAAAACGACTCGTCAACGTAGTATGTAAATAAAAATAATTTTTTGCCGTATATCGGCAAGGAGATAAATATGTTAGAATTGAAATTCGTATGTGAAAATATTGAAGAAGTCAAGCGCAGACTTGCGCACAGAAGCGGCAAATTCGACCTAGAGGGTCTGGGAGAACTCGCGGAAGAGCGAAAGAACCTGATACAGAATACCGAACAGAAAAAAGCCGTAAAGAACGCCGTATCCAAACAGATACCCGCTCTCAAAGGCGACGAAAAGGCAGCTAAAATAGCCGAGATGAAACAACTGGGGGAAGAAATAAAGGCTCTCGATACGCGCCTTAACGAGGTGGAAAGCAATATCAGCGAAATAATGCTGACCATCCCCAACCTGCCAAACAAGGACGTACCTATCGGCAGCGACAGCGACGACAACGTAGAAGTGAGAAGATGGGGCAATCCCACCGAATTCGACTTCCAGCCCAAAGCCCATTGGGATATCGCCGAAGAAAAAGACCTCTGCGATTGGCCTAGAGCGAGCAAAATTTCCGGCGCTAGATTTACCGTGTATAAAGGTCTCGGCGCCAGATTGGAAAGAGCCATATATAACTTTATGCTCGACACGCACACCGAGAGCGGATATACGGAAATATTCCCGCCCTATATGGTCAACAAAAACGCTATGATCGGCACCGGACAACTTCCTAAGTTTGCCGAAGATATGTATTACGTCAACAACGAAGGACAAGACTTCTATCTCGTGCCGACAGCCGAAGTGCCCGTCACCAACTTGCACAGAGATGAAATCATACCTTATGAGAATCTGCCCATTTATTATTGCGCTTACACGGCTTGTTTCAGAGGCGAAGCAGGCAGCGCTGGCAGAGATACGAGAGGTCTTATACGTCAGCACCAATTCAACAAGGTAGAACTCGTCAAATTCACTACTCCGGAGAGCAGCTATGACGAACTCGAACATCTTACAGCCAGCGCGGAAAAAATCTTGCAAGAGTTGGGCATCCCCTACAGAGTGGTATGTCTGTGCACGGGAGACCTAGGATTCGGATCTGCAAAAACCTACGATATCGAAGTCTGGATGCCCTCGTACAACAGATACGTGGAGATTTCGTCTTGCTCGGATTACGAAGATTTCCAGGCAAGGCGCGCGAGCATACGGTACAGAGACAAGGACGGTAAAGTCAAACTCGTGCACACGCTTAACGGCAGCGGTCTTGCAGTCGGAAGAACTACCGCCGCGATTCTCGAAAACTTCCAACAAGCAGACGGAAGTATCGTCATACCGCAGGTTTTGAGAAAATACATGGGAGTAGACAAAATACAATAATTATGCCCAATGCCCTGCTGCGCAAAATGAGAGGAATATCGGCAAAAAAATCTTCCGAAAGAATTTGGGAGTTGGATTTTTTGCGCGGAATATGCGTGTTGCTTATGGTCTTCGACCACGCAATGTACGATATAGGACATCTATTTGACGCAGCTTGGCTGGCTACGGGAAAAGATACAATTATACGGCTTGTAGAACTTGCTCGCGATTACTACGCCAATTCTACGCTGAGAGAAACCGTTCAACATATAGTCGTGTGGATATTTGCCGTGCTGTGCGGAATATCCTGTTCCTTTTCTCGCAGTAATCTCAAACGCGGCGTGCAAGCAACCATTATAGCGAGTATAATTACTATAGTTACCTTCTTTATGGATACGACCATAAAATTCGGAATACTGCATATGTTTGCCTTTTCCATACTGTTGTGGTGGCTTATCGACACTCTATGCTGTCACAATAAAATGATTACCGCCGGCATTTGCCTGTTTTTGGGCGTAATGATCATTACTCTCAACGAAGGATTAACCGCAGCATACAGAGATAATCAATCTATATTCGCCGCGGATAATACGTATTATTTTATCGGCAGATTTATGCTGGGTTCACCGACTGATTTTTATTCTAGCGACTATTACCCCATATTCCCCACAACGGGATACATGCTTGTGGGCGCAGCTGTCGGAATACTGATATATCCCAAGAAAAAATCGCTGCTGCCGTGGCTTGGCAAATACGATTGGTATAAGCCTTTTGCCTTTTGGGGCAAAATTGCAATATGGGTATACGCTTTGCATCAAGTCGTCGTTGTGATCGTGCTTGCTATAATAAGCTTTATTTTCATTACTCCCGGAAGTTTGGGATTTATTTGACGAATAATTATTTGATTTTATCGTTTGAATATTTATATAGAATTTTTACAGAATTACCATAATTACTCTCTAACTTCCAGATATGCCGCGTCAATTGGACATGAATTGAATGCAATAATAATAAATATCCACCAGCCTAGCTGGTGGTTTTTCAGTTTCGGGCGTAGCCCTTTGTTACTAGCCACACGAAATCGTGTTTGTTTTGTCCGCCTCGTGCATTTTACTGCTTGAATGGGTCAAGCAACTCTGTCATACTCATTTGCTCTACCATTTTGTCTTCTTTCAATTGGTTTGCTATGTATTCCGCTATTTTCTTTGTATTCTTTCCTACCGTATCTACATAATATCCCCTACACCAAAATTCTCTGTTGCGGTATTTGTATTTCATATTCGCCCATCTTTGGTATATCATTAGGCTACTATTTCCTTTCAAAAATCCTACAAATCCCGCAACGCTCATTTTGGGCGGTATCTCTACCAACATATGTATATGGTCAGGACATACTTCTGCTTCTATTATATTTACTCCCTTCCAATTACATAATTCTCTTAATATTGCTCCTATTTCTCTCTTCTTCTCTCCATAGAATACTTTTCTTCGATATTTTGGTGCAAATACTATATGATATTTGCAATTCCATGTTGTATGTGATAGACTGTTTGTAATAGTTTCGTTTTTCATTTTTGTGCTCCTTTTGTTTAGATTTGCCTTGGCGGACAAATCTATTATAACAAAAGGAGTGCTATTTTTTACTCACCGGTAAACCTCTTTTGAACCCCCAGACTATCTGGGGGTTTTCGATAACAAAAAAGAGGAGAGCCATACACTCTCCTCTTACTATCCTAAATTAGATCTCCTTACGGCAACGTGCTGTCGTTTGCCGATCCGGCGCCCTCTACTGCATCGGACAGCTTTTCAATAAACTCAGCTATCTCCGAAGCGCTTGCCGTCGAACGCAATATCAAAACTTCGACGTCAGGGTCTTTGTCGGTCTCTTTGACAAAAGTCTTTTCCGTCCATTCCCAATTGATCGAACCGATATAAGCTACTTCTATCTTACTCTTGAAGAACGCGTAATCGCCGATGTTTCTCACAGTGTTTCTAAGCAGAATATATTCAAAGGCGACTCCTGCAAAGGCATATCCTTTGATAGTTTTTATTCCCTCAATATCGTTGCCGGACTTATCCAGAAATTTGAAAGTCTTGCCGTCTGCAATAGTAGAGGTCTCGTCGTAACTGCCGTAATAAGCGTATACCTCGCTTCCGTCGGAATTCGTCAGCAAGCCTTGCTTGTAAGTCGTGGTATCGGAAGTTGATTTTTTGAATTCCTTCAATTCAACGATCTTGAAAAATTCATTTTCTTCGTTGACTTTAAGCACGTAATTTCTCGCCGAATAGGAAGTGCTGTTTGTGTAGATAGCAAACGCGCCCTCGCCTATTTCTTCCACTTCCTTGCCTATCGTGAAATCTCTGTTGTAGAGCAATCTGGAACATCCCATAAAAGTCTTTGCCGGAATCTTTTTGAGATTTGCGGGCAACAATACGTCGGACAGCGTCGTGCAGTCTTCGAATACGCCCTCGCCCATATTTTCCAACTCTACGTTCTCTGCAAATTCAACTTTGCTCAAAGTAGAACAGCCTTTGAATGCATTGGCGCCTATATTCTTGACGTCTGCCGGGATAGAAAAATAAGAGAAATTATTACGCACATTGGAGAATGCGCTGACTCCGATTTCCGCCAAATGCGGGAATTTCAACGGACTAGATTCGGTGGATTGAATGATAGTGCCGTAAAAAGCCCTCTCGCCCACATTGGCAAGTTCGCAATCGTCCGCTACGGATATCTCGCTGAGTTTACCGCATTCGTTGAAAGCGTAATTGCCGACTTTTTGCAGATTCTTGCCAATATCCAATTTTTGAATTCCGCTGCATCCGTCGAATGCGTAAGCGCCTATCTCTCTGAGCGAAGTCGGCAAATAGACCTTTTCTTCATCCACGCCGTTGCCGTAACTTGCGCTGTTGTAAGCAAATTTAAGCGAAGTACAGCCGTTGAAAGCCTTCTCTCCGATTTTCGTCACGCTGTTAGGAATTATGACGCTCCTCAACGCTTTGCAGCCGTTGAAAGCTTCTGTGGGGATTTCTTTGAGATTGCTTGGCAAAACCACGCGCTCCAAGGCAGTCATTTCCTTAAACGCCTCTGCCTCGATAGAAAACGATGCAGTTGATTTGAAAGTAACGGATTTAATCGTGCTTGCCTTATCCGCAAACGCGCCTTTTTTAATACCGACTACCCTATTGCCTCTGACTTTATCAGGCACGATAACGTCTACATCGCTGCCTTCGTATCCGGTGATAGTAGCCCTCGAACCGCTGAGAGTATATCTGAATCCGTCAGAATACTCTGACATCTGCCCCGTATTGACCAAAAGTCCGACAACGGTTCCCAAAGAAGCAGCCGCCAGAACGAACACCATTACGACGACTATTATCTGCTTTTTTCTGTTCATAATTACCTCAATATCCCTTGTGTCTGCAAATTTCTTGTTATCAACGCAAGATATGCGCTTAAAATGCGGCGTTTCGCAACGCAATTTCATTATTGCCATATCTCCGTTTTTATATTATAGCATACTAATATATAAACTGCAATAAAATATATTTTATAATATAATATTACGTCTACAAAAAGTTATCTCCCCGACAGTGCGGAAATGACTTGAAGCGCGACGTTGATTCCGTCGACGCTTGCCGAAGTTATTCCGCCCGCATACCCTGCGCCCTCTCCGCAAGGCATAAGCCCTTTGACCGAACTGTTGCCGCGCTCGTCTCTCAATATTTTTACAGGACTCGAAGAACGTGTTTCCACACCTGTCAGCAATGCGTCTTCGCACGCAAAACCCTTGAGCTTTCTGTCAAAAATTTTTACGGATTCTTTAATGCTTCCTACAACGTAATCCGGCAGACATTCTCTTAAATCGGCAAACTCCACCCCTATGGGATACGTGGGCTTGACCTCGCCCGGCGACACGGTAATTTTGCCTGCAAGCAGATCTCCGTATTTCTGACACGGCGCTTTGTATGAATTGGTGAGCGCGTAAGCCATTCTTTCGTATTTGCGCTGAAATTCAACGCCTGCAAGAGGATGGTCGCTTGCGAAATCCTTTGGCTCTACACCGACCAAAAGAGCGCTGTTGGCGTTAATTCCATCTCTGGCGAAATAACTCATACCGTTGGTTACGACCGCATTTTCTTCTGAAGTCGCAGGCATTACGTATCCGCCCGGACACATACAAAACGTATAACATGACCTTCCGCTGTCAAGATGACAGGCAAGAGAATATGCCGCCGGCGGAAGTCCGCGCGTATCGCCGTATTGAGCAACGTCGATCTTTGATTGCAGATGCTCTATTCTCACTCCTACGGAAAATGGTTTTTGCGCCATAAGCGTCTTCGTTGACAGCATTTCAAACGTGTCTCGGGCGCTGTGACCTATCGCAAGAATACAGTAATCGCAATCCAGCGCCCCCTCTCCTCCGCTCTTCGTCGTCAGGCGTAATCCTTTAAGCGCGCCGTTGACGACTACTATGTCCGTCAACTTGGTATCGAAATATATCTTCCCTCCCAACGCTATAATACTCTCGCGCATATTTTTAACTACGTCGACAAGTTTGTCTGTGCCTATATGCGGTTTGGACTCGTAGATAATTTGCTGCGGAGCGCCGTGAGCGACGAATTCGCCGAGCACGACGTTAATCTTGTCCGACTTGGTGCCAGTGTTGAGCTTACCGTCGGAAAACGTGCCTGCTCCGCCTTCGCCGAACTGAATATTGCTTTCCGTATCTAGTATTTGGGTAACAATAAACGAATCCACGCTACGCATACGCTCGTCAACGGGCTTTCCTCTCTCGATCACAATCGGTTTGAGCCCTGCCTTGGCAAGCGTAAGCGCGGCAAACAGACCTGCCGGGCCAGCTCCGACTACGACGGGCGGTTTGTCGCTAACTATCTTACGCTCTAACAGTTCGTCGATAGAACGCATAGGGACGCGGTAAACTTCCGCTTTTTTATTCCTTGACAAATACGCTTTTTCTCCGCGCAAGGCAACAGCAACCGACAGAGAATAAAATATATGCTTTTTATCTCTGCTGTCAATGGATTTCTTGACTATCTCGTACCTTTCTACCTGATCTGACGACACGCGTAAAGCGCCTGCTATCGCCCTTTCCAACTGCATATCCGAATAGCCTATCGGCAACTTTATCTGATTGAGCCTAATCATATCAAATCCTCGCAGCACGCCAATGCGCTAGCCCAAGCCCAATGCAAATTGCAGCCTCCGCAAAGACCGTCCACGTCCGCTGCCTCTCCGATGATATAAAGTCCTTTGCATATCTTGGACTGCATGGTATCCATATCTATCCCGTCGGTCGATATGCCGCCGCATAACACCTGCGCAGAACTTTTACCCGCGAGTCCGGTGATTTCGACCTTAAAATTCTTGCATCCTTTGGCTAAATCCATAGCTTTTTTGCGCGACATTATCAGCGATCTGTCCATAGGTACTCGAGACAGCACGTTGGCTGCCAACGCCTTATGAAGTATGCCGTCAAGCGGTCGGTAAACGTCGGAATAATCAAATATAAATCGCGCCAACTCATCTAGAGTGAGATCGGGTGCGAAATCTATCGCAACTTCGCACTCTTTTATTTCTTCTCTGAATCTGGCAAGCGCCGACGAAAGTCGAAATGCGAGCATGCCCGATAAAGCGTTGTCTTTAAACAGCATTTCGCCCCTCTCGCCCATAAGCGTTTCGCCGTTGATTGCGATAGAGGCATAGACTTTTGCGCGTACGCCGTTGGCTCCCTTGATTTGATTGCTCTTAAGCGGACAGATACCGTATCTCAAAGGCGTAACGCTATGTCCGAGTTTGCTGATAAGCGAATGGGAATTGCGGCCCGACGTTGCGTCGCTGCCGGTAGCAAACACCAGCTTGTCCGCGACAAATTCTCCGCATGTGGATTCGACGCGCCATTTTTTGCCGTCGTAATTTATGTCCGTGACTTCGCACGAACATACGACCTCTGCGCCCGACGCGTTAAGTCTTTGCAACAGTACGTTAAGCGCCGCTGCGGCGCTTTCGCTGTAAGGATACACTCTGCCTTCGCTATCTACTCTTGTCAAAAGCCCCAACGAGGCAAATTCTTCTATTATACGCTTTGGAGAAAACCTGCCAATCACGCCGCCAACCGACGGCGAATTGTAATCGGCAACAGTGATATCGACGTTGGTGAGATTGCACTTGCCGTTGCCTGTCGCAAGCAATTTCTTGCCCAATCTGTCGCTGAGTTCTAATATCGTAACGGATTTTCCATGCGCCGCCAATTTTAAAGCGCAGAACATTCCGCTCGCTCCGCCCCCGATTATCAATATTTTTTCACCGCAAAATTTCTCCATAGCGTCCTCGACCTTATATTTGTTGCATATTAATTATATATTAACGAACAAAAATATGCAATAATTAACGGCAAACGCAATATCGGGAAATCAAATATAAAAAATAAACTTATAATGTAAATGAGGTTGCTTGAATCAACCTCATTACTAAACTATTCCCACAGCTTTGAATATTTTACAATTAAATTCTTTAGTTCTTCCGTTGTGATTAAACCTTTCCCTATCGCAATTTTCATGTATTGTCCGCCTAAAGCTTCAAACACATTTCTAGGTATTGGTTGAATTTCTAAAAATTCCTCATATGTAAAAAGTCCATATTTGTCAATATCTGCAAGGTAGCTATCATAATTTATTGTCATTGTTTTATCATCAACTTCAAAAATATTGATCAATCCGGTTGTCCCTCCCGGCATTGAAAGCATCCCATTAACATAAGAACACATATGTACGGCAGTCACAGGACTCCATGCAGAGGTATATTCTTTACTGATTACCACGTCAACAAGCTGCACTTCCGAATTTGTAGGATTTCCGCCTGCATCTACAACTTGTTTGTTAAACCAATGCCCGATATATTGCTTTGCATCTTTTCTAATGAATACAAACTTATTAAGAGTAATATTCCAAAAACCATGTTCGTCTATTACTTTAACTGAACTCCCATCAGAAAAATATAAATTAATTATTTCATATTCTCTTTTGCAATCTTTATCGATAAAAAGAATCGGAGCTGTGTCAAAGGAACCTGTAAACATATTCCATACCAACAGATTTTCATCACCTTTTAACTTGCTGACCGCAACTTGACTCCCATCTGCCAACGTAACCATAGTATCTTCGGTAACGCAACCTGGATTGACATTAACTCTAAACTTAAATTCTTGCATATGCTCAAACCCTTCGTCTTCACGAATTGCAATACTGCTCATAGTTAGAGTGTAAGTATCGTTCTCCAAATCCCCGACATTAATTTGGAAAGTTTTATCCGTGAATTTTACTCTGCTCAATACGTCAACGTCAACTTGGCAACGGTGTCCTTCTTTTCCATCAATCGGTATAATTTCGCCGGCACTATTTGTTAACTCAAAATACATAGAACAATAGATATTTTTAATAGCTGTAAAAGAACTTATGCTACCAACCGCAAAATTAAGTACGCTTGCCCAATTTACAACAAATTCGCCGTTATCATCTACCTCAACTGCACCCGGGGAATAAATCATTAAATCAACTTTTCCTCTCCAATTATACCAATCTGTAATGTATCCGAAATTGCTGAATACGCGCCTATACGGAATATTTTTTAGCGTTTTTTCCGCATCTAAACGTCCTTCCGAAAAACACTTATAAGTATATCTGCCATCTTTAGTCGCATTTGTTAAAATCGTATTCTTAATGTGCGCGGCAATCTCTGAATCACTTATTTTATGAGCATTGTTCAAATATTTTGAGTACAATAACGCTGCCACTCCAGTAACGAAAGGCGTTGCCATTGAAGTTCCATCTTTATATTTGTAGCCGGTTTCATCAAGTTCTTTTGGATAAGTGCTCATAATTTGCACTCCAGGCGCATACAAACTCACGTAACTTCCGTAATTTGAAAAAGAAGCAATCTCACCGGTTGCAGCTATGGCTCCTACCGATATTAGTCTGTTGCTAAAAGTTTGATGCTGCGAATAATTTGACGGATAATACGGAGTAGCGCTATTATTGTTGGCATCATTTCCTGCGCTGCACACAAAAAGCCCTTGATAATTGCTTATGGCAGTTTTTAATGCCTCATCTTCATCATAACTGCCAATGCTAAAATTTATTAAATCTATATCATTATCTATCGACCAAGTTATAGCTTTAATAACTGCGCTAGGGGACACCATATGATTGGAATTATCTACTTGTAGCGGAACCAACTTTATATTGGGGCAAACTCCAACCACTCCGTGCGGGGTAGTACCCGTAGCACCTATAATTCCTGCCACATGAGTCCCATGTCCGACTACGTCGTCAGTAGTAATATCGTTATCATTATAAAAATCCCATCCCGGCAATAAATTCGGCTTAAGTTCTTCGTGATTGGCTATTCCTGAATCTATAATACCGACTTTAACAGACTTGCTTCCAGTAGAATAATTCCAAGCGCCTTCAACGTTTATTCCGTTTGTTCTATGTAATCCCCATTGAACTTGATATCTTATTCCTTCAGTAGCAACAGGTAATGAATTATAACTAATTGAATCATTTGCTAACGTGGTCTTCTCTTCGACTTCTGTGTCGAATGATATCGCATTCTCTACACCAACCCATAAAACTCCTTCAATTTTTTCAATCTTCTTAACGATTTTGGAGATATCCTTTCTTGAGCTATCCGTCATGTCTAACTCTAAGATTTGTCTAAATTCTTTTTTGTTTAGATATTTTTTACTTTCCACGTCTCCAGAGATGGCAGTCAGATCTTTAATAGAATTAATACAACCTAATTTAGCAAATTTCTTATTTTGCTTTTTGTTAATGCCGCTAGAATATCTATCCATGACAACAAAAAGTTTGCCGTTATAATTTTCTTCTATATTTGAGTATGACGCTATCTTAGCTTCGTGTTGCTCTTCTAATTGTGTTTTATCTGCATTAACAAAAATATCCAAGCTTGAAAATATACCTGTTAATACGGTAACAAATATCAAAGCCATCAAAATTAATGAAACATATGCGTAAGAAATTTGACGCTTTTTCATAACTCATCTCCTTCAAACTTTAATTTATCTTCTGATTTTCTCCACAGCTATCTCATTCACGTTTGCCACAACGCTGTTGTCTGTTTCGATAATATAGAAAAGTATAGTCATCACGCTATACGTAAAATAATCCCCATCCATTTCTTTCAACGTTATCGTTGCTAAGCTGTCTTTGATGTCTATGTCTTCCAATTGCAACAAATTGAATTCTCCGATAAGAGAAGTCACAACTATAAGAGATTTATTGCGAAAATAATCCGCGTCGTATCCTTTCAATCTGTCGCTGAATTCTTTGTTGTAATCTTCGGACCTCTCATTGAATATTATGCTGTCTTTATTATTGACTAGTTCGTTGAGTTGATCTAGCGTAGAGACTTTTATTGCAATATCATCGTCCCTTTCCGCAAACGTTGCCAATACTGCTTTGGAATATGCCAGTTTATAAAACTTCTCTTCATTATCTATAGGGTCTTCCGATTTGTCTATAGGATCTTCCGTCTTATCTATCGGCTTATCTAACAACTCATTATCCGTTTCGCCGTTTTTCCATGGCTTATCAGCATAACTATTAAGACGGCATGCGCTCATAGTTGCAAGCAAAATAAAAATATTTAATACAATTACTACAATTATTACTCTTTTTTTTAACATAACCCCACCTCCTGCATTATTTAATAGGGAAAAAATTTGCCTTTTTTCCAACTATAGCATAAAATTGTCCGAATAAAGAATATTTTTGAGCTTCTCCAATACATTTTATGCGAACACTTTTTTCAGTTTTACTAAAAAGAATAACTCTGTCTTAAAAATTCTATATTAAAAGGAAACTAATTTTTCATCTATTAAATACTTTAATTTGCTAATAACTACTGTAATATCTCGGTGTATTGTGGAAATCGGCTTGTTATAAATTTTAGCAATCTCTTTGATTGTTAATTCTTGCCAAAACTTATAATAAACAAGCATACTTTGATAAATAGAAAACTCTTTTAGAATGCCTGTCATATAGACCTTGTTCAAAATATAATCAATATCGTCAACTACTCGATTGTATTGAACAGCGTATGTAACAGTATCTTCCATTTCTTCCATTAATAAGTATTTGTATGAATTATTGCGGTTATACTTAAAAGCTTTGTTTTTAATAACAGTTATGATCCAATTAAATCCGTTTTTTGTATTATCAAAACTTCTTGCCTTACTTTTCAACAAATCAATAAATACATCGTTCAGTAAATCTTCGGCATATGATTTGTCATATAAATACATTCTAGCTACGCTTAAAAAAATTTTTCCGTAATCATAATACAACAAATTAAGCGCTTCTACTTCGCCATTCTGAATCCTGGTAATCAAGTTTTTACAATTTTCTACTCGACAAATCATAATAATATAATATCACAAAATTAGTCTGAAATCAATAATAAACAGAAAAAAAATTCAAATAGCACAAACCCTATTTTTATAACAAAAGGGAGACAAACTCGGCTGTCTCCCTTTCTTATTCAATCGTTAATTATTTTGCCGATGCGGCAAAAGCTATTCTTATCTTCTGATTTTCTCCACAGCTATCTCATTCACGTCTGCCACTGCGCTGTTGTCTGCTTCGATAATATAGAAAAGTATAGTCATTACACACATAGAGCTATATTCCCCGTCCTCGTCTTTTAATATTACCGTTGCTAAGCTGTCTTTGACGTCTATATCTTTCAATTTCATCAGACTGCTGTCGCCTTTAAGCGACGTCACAACTATAAGAGATTTATTACGAAAATAATCCGTGTCATACCCTTTCAATCTGTCGCTGAATTCTTTGTTGTAATCTTCAGAACTCTCATTGAATATTATGCTGTCTTTATTATTGACTAGTCCGTTGAGTTGATCTAGCGTAGAGACTTTTATTGCAATATCATCGTCCCTTTTCGCAAACGTTGCCAATACTGCTTTGGAATATGCCAGTTTATAAAACTTCTCTTCCTTATCTATAGGGTCTTCCGATTTGTCTATGGGATCTTCCGTCTTATCTATAAGATTACCTACAGTCCCGTCGTTTGATTTATCGATTTTCGTCGATTCTCCGGCATTATCAAAACTGCATGCGCTAACCGTCGCCAGTAAAATTACCAACATAAGCGCAATGATTAAGACTACGATCTTGTTTCGTTTTATCATAAATAACGCCCCCTTTTTATTTATTATAACACACAATTATCGTTAATGCAATAGCTTATAAAATTTTTTGATGACAAAAACAAAGACCCGCAAAATGCGAGCCTTCGTCTTAAATCAAAGTATTAATATTCAAGCGTAGTATTGATTTGTACGCTGAACTTGGTGCCGTCCGCAAGCGATATGTCGTAAGTCACGTCGATAGAGTTGAGCTTCTTGTCTTTGGAATTTACAGATACGTCAACCTTTGCATTGGTGGCGTTGGCAACGCCCAAAAATGCCGCAACGTCTTTGACGTCTGCTTTGAACGTAGCTACTCCGTCAGAATCCTTGAATTCCGCATTCTCGAAATAGGACTTATTGAACGTGAATCCCGCTCCGTTGGCTCCGAGATTAAACTTGGGAACGTCGCTGCCCAATATCGGGTTGACGGTCTCTTTGCCGTTCTCGTATTTATACAGCTCGAGCGAACCGCTCTTAACAATAATAGACACGTCTCTGTTTTTCTCTTTGCTGTCGGTCGCATAAGAAGCGATCTTAAACAAATCGTCCTGCGAGAACTTCGTCTCTTTCTTATTACATCCGGCGAATACGCCGACTGCCATTACGGCAATCAACAGAACTATCGTCAAAATCATTGCGCCTTGTTTTCTGCCGAGTTTGACGGACTTCTTGTCTTTCTTCTTATCGGATACGCAACGCATTACGCCTGCAACCGCAAGTCCCAATCCGCCCGTGAGCGAGAGCGCCATAGCAACCGTCTTAGCCGCGCTGCTCTTTCCGCTTGCCTTAGACGCAACTGACTGAGCTCCTACGATTACGTCCTTAGCGCCGCTGATAAGCGCTTTGTACGAATCTTCCAAGGTCTTGAGTTTTGCCGTGTTAAGGCTTGCCAAGTCGTCAGCGCCGACCTTCTCGATAGTAGCGAGCAAATCTTTATATGCTGCGATGTTGCCAAAGTCGACTTTGCTGAGCGAAGCGATTCTGGTATTGATAACGCCCACGTCTGCGCCCGTTGTATAGGTGAGCGTAATAACGTTGGATTCCAGATAATTCTTGCTCTCGGAAACCTTAGCTTGAACCGTATACGTCTTTTCTGCCTGAACGGCAAATTCTTTCTTGTTGACAAACGCGTCGCCGTTGAGCGAATACATTATGCCGGAAAGTTTGCTGTTGAGAGTGAGCTTGTTGTAATTGACAACGGCTTTGACGTCGTTCTCGGTGATAACTCTCTCTGCCTTTTCAACGGTAAATTCCTTGACGAACTTGCCTGTGTATACAACAACCTGATTTCCCTCGCCGTCGTCTACGGTGTAGTCGAGGTTGGGGGTGATGATCTTGTAATAGGTACCTGCATCCACAACTTCGGTTACGATATTCTCTCCTTCGGGATCGGTAGCTATGTTGAATACGAGCGCGTTCTCGATGTTTTCGTTGGAAGTCACTACCTTGAACATATTATAGAGATTTTCGCCCGTGTAAGTCGCCGAGTCGTTGCGCAAATGGACGTAATCGCCGATATCTTTGAGATCGCCGCCGATAACTCTCAGGTTGCCGAGGTTGTCTACTTTAATATCGTAGTTAGCCACGTCTTCGCCCTCGAACGCAATTTCTACAACGCCCGGGATTATGCCGACCTGCTGATAGAACTGATCGATGCTGATGATTCCTTTTACGTCGTCGTCTTCGAAGAAGGTGATATTTTCGTTTGCGTATCTAAACGGAACTTCCGCCGCTACGTGCATATCGTTAAGATCGTCGACCGCAGTCAAAGAACCTTTGATAGAATAAATTCTGTAAGCGTCCTTGACAGACACGTGAACGATCTTTTGCTTGATAGTAATTTTTGCTTCGGGATATTTATCCTGACCTGATGCAAGCACGAGCTTGTAGTTCTTATTGGCGATACCCGATACGATAGCCGTATAATCCCCTACTTTAACGGGCTGAATTTCAAAGCCGCCCTCGTTATAGAAATTGTACTCCAATCCCAAGTTGTCGCTCTCATAGACGATTGCGCCTTCCGAGAATTCGGGAGTTACATCAGGATCTATAGGCATACCGGTATAGGTATATTCGCTCTGCTCAAGTTTGAGATTGAGCAATGAAATCTCTTTGGGAGAAATGACGAACTCTGCCTCGATAACGGTAATATCATAGTTACCCAGGTCATCGAACGTAGCGCCGACTTTATAGGTCCCCGCTCCGCTGGTTTCTACAGCGTCGCACTGAGGAGTAATGCCCAAATCTACGATATCTTCGCTGAGAATTTCTTTGCTGTCGGCAGCGCCTGCCCAACCGTAAGTCGGCAGCGTATCGCCGTATATTATTTCGGACGCGCTTACCGACATCTCGATCGTAACCGTACGCTTTGTAACGGTCAACGTGCCTGCGGTAACCTTAATAACGTAATTTCCTACGTTTCCGCTTGTCTGACTGCCTTCCGCGTCAGCGTCAAACGTGATAGTATAATCGCCGACGGCAGAGCGCTTCTCGGCGTTGATCTGCGGAACAAACGCTACTTGGTCGTCATAGATAAAGCGTTCGCTTTCTTTGTCGCTGACATACTCCCATATTCTGTCTTCGTCTGCAGCGTTTGCCGCGCCGTTAGTCAAATCGAAAACAGGATTTTCATCTCCGTACTGTCTCTCAAAATCCTTGATACGAACCTCGACTTCTCTCGGAATAATGTCAAAATCAAACCCGTTGTCCTCGACGAGCTCGTAGTTTGCCGCTATACTTCCGTCCGTATCGCCGTCAATTACTATGCCGACCGACGTGGTATATTTACCTACTTGGCTCGCTCTTTCTACCGGATCGCCGTAAGGCTCCCAGATTGCGTCTCCGTTGGGACCTTGACCTACCTGATGCATCTTTGTGAACAAATAAGTTACCTTGGTGTCTGCATAATGCTCCATCAAAATACCGCCCTTTGCCTGCTGTCTTTGCAGAGCCGCATTGGTGGTAGAAACTTCCGTGCCGTAAGGAAGCTCATTGTCTCTGATAAAATTCGGATCGTGCGTAACCAATACCGGACGCTTGTTGATTATGATTATTACGCTGGTCTCGGAAGTATTATAATTGTCGAACGCGGGATCGCTTTCGCCGTCAAGTTTGTATTTGATTCTGTATTTGCCAGCCGACGCCAAATCCGGCCAATCGTCGAGATAGATATCGTTATCGTCCGTTCCGTCAACGTATTTGAAGTATGTGATATTGCTCGCCCAAAGTTCGCTTACGCCGTCAACGCCGAATACTTTGACGTCGGGATTGATCATCTGTCCATAGATATATTCGTACTGATCCTCGTGTTTCCATACTGGGGCTGCCTTTCCTATGTTAACCGTGTAGGAAGTGATTCCCGAAATAGAATAGTTGTCTGCGATTTCGCCGACTACGGCTCTATCCGCAAGTTCGACGATTGTCTTAAACGAACCTACGTTGACAAGGTCCAACACGCCGCCGTCTACCGCGGGTACTTGTTTGACGTTGATTACACTGATATCCTGACTGAATATATTGTAGATAACGAAATCTCCCGCTGCCGACTGCTGATTGTCTAAGACGATCGAATAAGCCAAACTTTGATCAGCTGCGTCATAAGTTGTCGCAAGCGTATACTCTCCGTCCTGCTCTTTGATATTTTGATTTATATTGTAAAGCAAGATAGGTCTCTTTCCAATAGAGAAATCCGTGTAATCCTGCCCTACGATCTCATAGTTTTCGCTGCTGATACCGGTAACTTGAACTCTGTAACTGCCGAAATTAACGGCGCTGCCTATCTTTGTGTAATTGGAATCCGCGCCCAACTTAAAGTATCCGAGTTCTGCGGTAACGGTTTCGTTATATTTAAGTCCAGCCAACGATGCGCTGTATTCTACAGCCGCGCTGTCGTATACCGTAGCGCCATCCTGAACGTCACCGGGGGCGTTAAACTGAACTGCTACCGGCGCCTTGGTTATCGACTGATGGACTCTGGGCTGCCAAGCCGTGGATTTGAGCCCCGTGTTGGGGTCTATCGCTGTAAATCCCGGATGGCTGTCTCTGTAATCCTTGAAGTTCTTATCGTCTTCAACGTAAGATACGTATCTGTTTTTCGCGTCTAGAAAATGGATATTGTTGTATTCTGTGCCTTCCATATACACGAAGGTCTCGTAATTGCCGATGTCCTTTATATCGTCGACGTTATATCTGAATGCTTCTCCTTCTTTTGTCACTTTCCAGAAAGTGTTGACAAGATACGTCTCTATTACTTCACCCGTTACTTCGCCCGTTATTGAATCGCAACTGCCATAGATCTTGATTGTCGGCACTTGCAGTTTTTCGCCGTACGTCACTGCGGGTAGTTGGATATTGTAGCGATCCGACGTATCCGAACCGTCGGGATATTTTTTGTTCATATACACCGCGCTGCCGAAAGTATATTCCACCTTTACGGCTTGCTGCTGATTTCTCTCGATAGCCGTATAGGTAACGTCGTATTTCTCATGAGCGTCATCCATGGATTTCGCCTTGGTGAAATACTGCATGGTCTCGGGATTGTCCCACGTATACACGTTGGTGGAGATATCGTGCGAACCGTAAGTTATCGACTTCTCCCAAAGAATTCTTTCCTTGGCGTCGACTATATCGTATATCGCCCAGACATCGGCATTCTGCGTGGTATTAGAAAATCTCAACGAAGCGTATCTTCCGGTAACCGGAACGTGCACGTTGCCGCTCTGATTCTTAAGATCGAAAAGAAGTATGCTTGTCGAGAGTTTGGATCCCTTGATATTTTCGTCGGCAAACGTATTCGTCATCGTATACCCATTAGTATCTGTAAACGGTTGATACATATAATATACGTTTCTGACCGTCTCACTCTTGTCGTTTTGATTGCCCGACAATCCCGCAACGGAACTTACAGCTTCGCTTTGATTCCTGTCGTTGTTGGGAGAAAATTGGGTATTTGCCACGTTGAACTTAGCTTTTCCCGTCCATCCGTTGATAACGCCGTCTATGATTCCACCTGACGCTGAGCCGACGGGAGAACTGCCTGACGTATCGCTTGCTGATGCCGAAACTCCGGCTACGATTCCCGAAAAAGAAAGACCGTCTCCGCTATAATAACTGCCTATGTCTGTCTCGAGCGTTCCTGCGCCTTCAGTGACGATATTATACACGCTTGCGGAATTGCCCGACCAACCTACTACGCCTCCGAGATAAGCCCTTACTCTTCCTTTACCTGCAAGACCCACGAAGCTAAATTTGTAAGCGCCGTCTCTGACCAATTTCATGCTTCCGTGAAGCACGATTTTGGAATTGGATATCCTGCCGTACTTGGACATTGCTCCCGCAAATCCGCCGAAAGCGTACGAGTGACGGTTGATATTGTCATTTGAAGAAACCCCTCCAACCGACATTGCCGAACCGGTAGTCAAATTTACCGAACCGGTGATAGTCAAGCTGCAATTGTCGATAATACCGTTGGAATATGCGGTGATGATACCTCCGCAACCGCTGCCGCCCGTTGACTGCGAACCCGACAGGCTGCCGCTGAAAACAAAATTGACGTCTCTTATCGTAGTACTTTCAGGAAGATAGCCTATAAAGCAACCGTTGAGATCGGCATGCGTATGAACGTTGCCACCCGTCGTGAAATAAGTGTCTGCCATGCCGTTGGTAAAATCTCCCAACTCGCGCCAAGGCTCCGACTGCAGACCCGTTGCGACAAGCGTTATCGTAAAACCGTTGCCGTAAAGCGTCTTACCTTTCTTCATAACCATATGAGTGGTATTTCCGCCCCATGAGAAGTTGGAAATATCCGCCGTAAGATAACCTTGTGTCGCGTTAGCCTGCGCGGTATAGCCTGCATAATCAGTAGCATCCCCAAGCAAAAATGCTTTGAGCCCGTTCTGATCGCTTATCAACGCGCCGCCTGTCGGCAATTTATCAGTTGTAGTAATTTTGTCTTTATCAGACACGTTGCCGTTGGCACGTATGCCTTTGAGATACTCTCGGTCGGCTATGCTCGTAGATACGTCCGACGACTCCTCGGCATATGCCCCCGTCTTGGCGTCGGTCATTCCCAGACCTACGACTGTCGCAACAAAAAACAGTACCAATGCAATGACTTCTATCAGCATCAGCGTTTTTTTCTTTGCTTTTAACATAAACTTTTCCTCCATAATATTTCCCGAAATCCCCGCTTGGCAACTTACCGAAACCTGCGGGATTCATTCTCTCCCGAAAGTATTAACGTCTTTCGGGAGGTGAGCATCATAATTATACGATACCTTTTGCCTTTCTCTTCTTAACGATAACAATCGAAGTCACTACCGCCGCAACCATAACCGCAACCGCAACAACTACAGCCGCAATACCTGCTCCCGTAAGTTTGGAAGAATTGATCTGACCTATTCTTATTTTCCAAACTTCAGCCATGTAGTGATTGCTGTCCGTCTTCATTCTAACGGTATATTCGCCGTCGGGCAAAACGCCGTCTGCGCTAAGCAGAGCGTATTCTCCGTTCTCGTCGAGATAAACCAACTGTCCGTCTTCGTTAAGTTCGTAATCAACGCCATCTTTACTGAATATCAACGCGCACGTAACGAGTTTGCCGTTGGTGTCGGTATAGTAACCTTTGCCGTTGGCAACAGAAAGTCCCGAAGGCATTTTTGCATCGATATTGATATAAGGATCTTTTGTCACGATTTTTGCCTTGTTGATCTCGAAATACGTATCGAGCACCAACTCTTCATAGTTAGCAATCTTTATCGTCACTTTGCCGCTGTGCGCTCCAGCGTCTTTTGCAGTAAGCATACCGGTGACCAATGCTACTTTATCTTCGCCGTTCTTATCGATATAATGATACGTTCCGCCTCTGTATTCAAGACCTTGGAAACTTATTCTGTGATCGCGTCCGTCATAATCCACGCCGGTAACCTGATTTACGGTTATGTTGTCGATTTTTGCAGAACTTATAACGACGCTAGCCGTCATCTCCAAATCCTCGTATCCCGACATAGACAGTATTAATTTTATCAAGTGCGTTCCTACGTTGACAATATTGATTTCGTCAAGTTCTTTATATGTTCTTGCGCCGTAACGATACTCTCTGTTTGCCGCGCCATACTCTCTGGGAATCGTCTCGGTAATTGCGCCTATCTGATTCTTTGCATTGTAAACAACGCTTTCTTTTCCGGTGAACTTGACGTTCTTAAAGACTGCTTTGGTGATAATCATCGTAACGAGAATTTCGCAATCCTTGTAATACTTGTCTCCTTTGAACTCGATCTTATAGCTGTAGCTGCCTACTTCGCTATACCAGCCGTTGCCTTGTTCGATAGAGCCGACAGGCTGATATTCGCGAGCGTCGGAATCAAAGTAGTTGACTATTACGTTATCCGCAGCGCCTTGCGAGGAACTCCACAGCAAATTGTCGTTGGAAGTTGCGCGCACAGCCGCCTTTGCCGCATTGAGATCAAACGTGTATAAAGCGCCGTCAAAACTATGCGACAATTCGATATTGTCCACCACGAATTCCGTGGTTGCGTTGGTGACTATGAGATATCCGTCGGGATATTCCTGCGTAAAGAAGTTTTTATTACCGTCAAACTTAACCGTTACGTAATAGTAACCTACGTCGGACGTATCCTGAGTGGGACTGTTGACGTCGTAAGTACCGATTACTGTCTGCGATGCTTCGTCGTAACGAGCTCCGTCTTTATATTTGTAATAAGTATATTTAATCTCCTCTGCCTCGAACATTCCTTCGGTACCTTGAGGAGCTTTCGGCACGTACGATACGTTGTTGCCTGTGTAATCGAGCGTCACCGCGCCGGTAGTCAAATTGAGGAATCCCTTGTTGACCGTAAAGTAAAGCACGTTGTCGCCGAGCACGCTGTAATTGAGATCTTCAATCGACGCTACGCATCTGTACTGACCTATGTTTTGAATAGCGTCAACGGGATTTTCTCCCAGATAGGTCTTGATAATAGCTTCTTTCTCTTCTCCGGTCATAACGTCGATATAGCTGCCTGTAACGACGTGTCTTCCGCTCGAAGTCGTAACCGTTGAAGGCATATTCTCTTTGCCGTCGAACAGATACTCTATGTATACGGGTCTCTTAACTATCTGAACAGGCTTGTTCTCCACTACGACCTCAATATTTTCCAAAGAACTTGCAACGCCTTTGACAACGTAGGATCCGATCGGATCGCCTCTCTTGACGCCCGAAAGATTGATTGTGACAATATCTCCGGTAACGACCTGAATGTCTATCGACATCGGAATTTCGTCGCCGTAGCGGTAAGAACTTGCAAGTTGATCTTCGCTGAGCGAAACTTTCTCTCTGCGTTTGTTAATCCTTACGTCGAGAGGATAGTCGTTCACTGCCGCTCCCTGAGGTATATCCGCAATATAAACAACTCTGTCCTGCGTGCCGAAATCACTTATCCTTGAGAAATCGGCAAAGAATATATCGTATTTGTATCTTGCGCTTCCTTCTACCGTCGCCGTAAATATAAGCTTGGTTTCGCCTACGGCCGACGTTGCGTAAGAAAGCGTGATTTTTGCCTGCGAAGCAGTAAGCGTAGGCTGAGTATCTCTGTAGATCTCAGAATATACTACTTTGACGCTGTCGGCCTCCAAATTCGCATAAAACTCATACAATAAGCCATCTGCATTCGTATTGATATAATTATCCGTGCCGTCGTAAGCCTTGTCGAAATATTTTTCTCTGCCCTCTGCCTCCTTGAGCAACTGACTTACAGTCTTGCCGAGATTCTTCTCTATCAACGCTTCCAAAGTCTGATTGATATAGAAATTAGCTTCGACCAAACTTATGATAAATCTGTCGACTACGCCGTCGACAATAGCTGAGCTGGATATGTATACGTCGTCGTAAATTCCGGCTATGTTGGTCATCTTCATTTTGAATTCCGCCGGCTCTTTTTTTGCAACGTTACCCATGTTCCAATCTATTACGAAAGTTCTCTTAGTTCCCGAAAGAGAGGGATCCATCGGCTCGCCGCGCTTAACCCATACGTCGTTGCCTGCGGCATCTTTGGAATAGCTGTACCACATTTCCCATCCGGAGGTGCCGAACGTAGGCTGATACTGAACGTTGACCGGTCTGTCGGCATAACCTTTTGTGCCGGATACGGCGCGATAGTTGTGTCCGTTGAACTGAAGTCTCGGCGTAACTCTGTCGACGTTTGCCTGCACGTTAACCGTTTCTACGTTGCCGGCATTGTCTCTGTAAGTCAAATCATAGGATTTGCTGTCTTCGAGAGTCATCACAGCTTTATACGTTCCGTCGGCAAGCAATTCATGCTCTGCCAATGCGTTCGTCGCCGCTATGCCGCTCTTGTTGTTGTCGCTGATATAGAATTCTACTTGAACGACGTCCTTTCTCCATATAGAAAGTTCGTCCTCGAATATCTGCGTCTTTTCTCCCTTATCGTTGATTACCCAATACGTCCTGTCGAAGACCTCGGGGGTTTCATTATCGATCTTGACGTTTTTCTTAGTGCTGGTAGCAACCAAGGTTTCTTTGACCTGCTCTACTCCTTCGGCGTCCGTGTAACGTTCGAATTTATAAGCCGAGAAGATATACGACGTGCCGTTGCGTCCGGTATTGTCGGTAGCTACGTATACGGCTTTGCTTCCGTCTGTCGCATACGGATAAATCGGATCGTCCAACGCAAACGAACCGTTGCGTTGATAGTATATTACGTCGAAATCTCCCGCCTGCGGCATATAGACTTCAAACGTGACGGATCTCTGCCAATCTTCGAGAATGCTGTCTGCATTTCTGTAATTAAGCGTACCGGATAAGATCGTAAATACATAATCGTTCTCCGGTTGCCACGAGACGATTCTTTCGGATTCATTGTAATATCCGTAAGTATTTGTACCCATATCGAAAGCGACTCTCATCTTGTATTTGCCGGGCAGATACGCCGATTCCGCAGAAATAGCAGCGCCGTCGCGTTCTATCTCCCAATTATCTGCAAAAGAGCCTTGTCCGACAACTGATGCGCCCGTAAACTGCACTTCCGGCACGTTGAGACGTCCGCTCTGTCCGGTGTATTCTCTGACGAATTTGTCTCCGACAACGCCGTTGGTATCTTTATAAGCCAACGTTGTTGCATTGCCGAATTCATATGAATAATTGCCCCATGCTGTAGATCTGAGCATGTAAATTTCGGCATACATTGGTCTGTCCAACTTCATGCTGATATGGCTGC
This sequence comes from uncultured Clostridia bacterium, assembly GCA_947246685.1. Classification (GTDB taxonomy): domain Bacteria; phylum Bacillota; class Clostridia; order Christensenellales; family UBA3700; genus RACS-045. The sequence goes on from CAMXSN010000003.1 coordinate 145,683, forward strand.
TGACAGTCTCGCCTTTCTTGAGGTCGCTCGCCCAAATTATTTTGCCGACCGATCCTTCTTCCGCATAGTATTTCTTCTGTTGCAAATTGCCCATCTCTACGGAACTTAGATCTAAATCGTAACCGTCGGCAATGACTTCAAATCTGATATCGTAAGAGGATTCTCTGTTGAACGTCGCAGTAATCTTGCCGCCAATGGTGACAGTATATACGCTGACGAAGTTTTTGACCGTTCCGCCGTATTTGTTTTCGTTGTCGCCCCAAAATCTATCGAGAGTAACCGTTTCGTCGGGCGTATTTCTGAGAACAGCCAAATTATACAGCACAACGCAACTTTGCGCAGCGCCGGAACCTATCGAGAAAAACAGCTGTCCTGCGACTTTGACTTCATTATTATCATAGTTACAGCTAGCCATACCCGTCCAGGAACTGAGAATGCCGTTGATCTGTCCGCTTCTCAAAACATTCTTGCCAGTAGTGCTATCGGTAGCGCACACGTCGTCGAGATCCATAGCTCCCGTTATATCGACGCAACCGCCCGTGATGCCGCCTGCATAAGCGCGGAAATGCTTCGCCTCGTCGGCTCTGTTAACAAATGCCTTTACAGCTCCGCTGCCGGTAAGGGCGCAGTAAGTGATCGACGCGGTACCGGCATCCATCTTGCCTACGAATCCTCCCGCCATAGCAAGTCCCGATTTGTCGTCCGTTGCCCATCCGGCAATACCGCGCGTGCCTGCATAGACGCCCGCTCTTTCGGAAATGTTGACCAACGAATTGCTGATGACGCTGCCGTCTCCCGCTCTGCCTGCAATACCGCCGGCTGCGGTAGCGTTTTCGGCATATCTATGCGAACCGTGCTTACTGCTTCCCTTGCCTCTCCACGCGATATACTTAAACGCGTCGTTGAGATTGAGCTTGATATTGTCAATCAATCCGCCGTCGCCGTTGAGACCGGCGATTATACCCGCCGTGCCGAAACAGTTGTTTGGATCGGGTGAAAACAGACCGTAAGCAGTATCTACGTTCATAGGCCCGTCGTAGTCTCCGCTGACGCCGGTGGAGGCGTTGATCGCCGTATGCGACGAGGTGTATTCTATCGTAACGTTCTTTATCGTACCTTTGTTGATAGCGCACAGATAACCGGTATGCTGATAATATATTGCGCCGAAACTATCGTATTTATCGAGATATTCTGCAGAAAAATTACCCGTTCCGACTCCGCCGTGTAAATTGACGGTATATCCGTTGCCGTCGAAATATTTGGAAAAAGTCGAATTGGATGAGTTGACCGCAACCTTGTCATAGCCGGGTTTTTCGATATTGTACGACAGGGATACGTCCTGCGTAAGCATAGCGTACTCTTCGGAAAACTCTCCGTTGAAATATCTATACAAATCGTTGCCGTTGGTAATCTCTTTTATAGCCGACGCGCCGACGTTGAGTTGCGCAGCCAACTGAGCCTTGGTAAAGTGACCTCTGCCGTCTTCCGCTTTCTCCGGCTCGACTATCTGTCCGGCATCGTCGATATACGATTCTACCTGACCTTCGGTTCCCCTATATGAGGATACTGACAACGCTTCCGCGGCGTTTGCCGACGGAACGGCAGAACCCGATCCGTCTATAAAACACAGCGTCGTTGCCAGCGCTGCGATTAGCAGCGCGGCAATCAGTATTATTGAAATTTTATTTAATGCTTTAGATTTCATATTTCCCTAATCCCCCGATTAATTGGCCGACATATTATTGAGCACAACGTTAACCTTAACGGTCGTCTCCTGAGCAATTTCGCCGCTGCATACCGTCGCTTTGACAGTATATGCCTGAGCATGTATGCTCTCATCGGTACTCTCAATAACGTTGCCGTTCTTGTCTTTGCAGACAACTCCGCCGTCGCTTCCGGATTCTTGCAACAGTGTGTAAGTATTGAAATCAATCGTGCTAAGATCGATGGTAACTTCATACTGACCGTAAGACGTCTTGCCGTCTTTGTCGGTAAAGTAGACGTTCATCTTGGTGACAATCTTCTTTGTCTCTCTCTGCTCTTCCGAAAGGCTTGTGCCGCCGTAAGATATCTGGATATAATCGTTGGCAAGTCCGGTAACGTGTTTCTCTATGACGGTGACGCCTACTTTGTATGCCTTCTGATATTCCGTGCCGCGGCGTATGATCGCCTTGACCTCGTATTCGTCGGGTATGGAGTAGTTGACGTCCGTCAAATCCCAGCTTACGTTGACGGGATAATATTCTACCACGTCGACGGAGACAGCCGTGAGATTTTCGGTCTTGTCGATGAAGTCTCTCAAAGTATCCACCGTATTTGCAGTAAACGACTGCTCGATTCCGTCCTGCAACGTGTATTTGAGCACGTAAGTAAGTCTGCTCTGATACTTCTCGTCATCGGATACGGGCGCCGTAGTCAACACTCTGTTCTCAATCTCAAAAGTCTCGAGATTGAGGTCGCCCACTTTTTGATACAACTCGATATACTCGGAATAAGCGTCGTAAATTCTGCCTCCCTTCTCATCGGTCGTATATACAAACGGGTCGATATCGATATGCGTCACGGTGCTCTGCAAAGCCGTGCGGTCGATTATTTCGACGTTGATCGGATACTTGTAGCTTTCGGTAATTACCGCCCAAGCTTTAAGTCCCTTTCTGCCGGTCATCGTTATATTAAAGTTCTTTTCCCAAGTAACATCAAGAACTGCGTAATCGCCGTTGTCGTATTTTACCTTGACTTGCGACGGGAATGCCGGCATTCCGTAATAATTCGTCTGAATAGGATCGATATAATACGTCGTGCCTTCAAGCATCTCGCTGCCTGCCAATTCTATGCCGACAGGTTTGACGTTCTTGACTTTCACGTTGACGACAACGTCCTGAAGCAACGTGCCGTTGATATTAACAAGTTCTTTTATGGAATTCGCATCGCCCGATACGTATACGGACGGATCGAATCCTATGTGAACGTTAAGCTGAGCAAATTGGCTAGCGTAATCGATATCTATCTTTTCCGTACCCGTCCAAGCAATAGGCATCTCATACAGTTTGCCGTTGGTAAACTGTACCCAAGCCGTCTCGGGATAGGTCGCTTCGCCCTTCTCTTCCTTGATCTTGAAATCAAACGGGTCGATAAACAAGGTCGTCTGTGTGAGATCCTTATCAAAGTAGAGTCCCTCTATCTGGTTTCTCATAACCACGGCGTTGGTATCGAATTTCCAGGTGAACGAACCTGTGTACTCCTCATAGCCGTTGTCAAGATATACCTTGATAGGCGTAGAGCCGTTGTTTTCGTTAGCCCAATCGAATTTGATGCCGCTGCAATCGCCCCATTTGATATGAACTTCTTCCTCGTAAGTGTCGACTACCGTTTTGCCGTCTGCTCCTACGTATTCCTCGTAATATTCGGCAGTAGCGACTTTCGGGAACGGATTGTAACTCTCTTTGAGGCTTTCGCCTTTCTCGTTCAACGCGGTTTCGGGAGTGATCTCATAGAGATAGTATCTGTAAGGATCTATTCTCAAAGTGTTCTCCATACCGTTGATGGTAAGTTTGGTAATCTTCTTGGTCTTGATCACAAACTTGAGCACAACTTGCTGACGCGCAGCTCCCGTACCGATATAGTTGGTGACTGTAAACTCTCCGCCCGAGACGTCGTCGGAATATTTGCCGTCGACGTTGAGTTCTCTGTCGAAGAGCATCGACGCCGCTGACGTATCCCAAGCCTCGTTGACGTCCATACCTATAGCTTTGCCGTCTTTGTACTTGAAGTAAATTCTGTCGGCGATATAATCCTCGATCTTAGTCTTTTCGGTGTTGTATTCGTATAGATTTACGTTGACAACGTTGCCCTCGACACCGTCTACGACAATCTGATTAATCGTCGAATCGAGATAATTAACCGTTACGTCCTGATTGTAAGCGGAGTTGGGGAAGATTACGCGAGCAGTAATAGAGTGCGCGGTATACTTCTGAGGCTCCATATTCTCGAAACGCAGATATTTGGTGTTGACCTTTCTGGGTTCGGGATCGTCCTTGAGGTGCAAGGTGATGAAATCCGGCAACCTATCGTATACGTGCATCTCGATTGGCTCTATGCTCTCTATGCCGCCGGCAAGACCTTTTGCGTTGATCTTAATATCAAGAGTTCTTATAAGTTCTACGTTCTTATGCGTACCGAAGTTCGCCGTCGCGCGGACTATATATTCGCCCGGCTGAGACAGATCCAAATCGTCGATACTCTTTGCGCACACAACGCCTCTCTCCTTTATTATCTGGAAAGTAACTTTTGTCTTGAATATATCCTGTTTTCTCTGATATCTTGCGATCTTATCAGTGCCGAAATATGCTTCTTTCAATGCTTTCTCGCCGTCGTCGACAGTCGCATAGGTGTATGGAGCGAAGTCTATCTGCGTGGGGATGTCGTCCCATGTGACGATACCCTCCTCGGTAAACGAACCGCCCGGATCGCCTACGTGGTCGCCTACGTTGTAGAGCCATATTTCGGTATAGTAGCCATTGCCTCTCGCTTGAGCCTTAGAGTCATAAGTCTTATCCCCTTCTTGCTCGCCTTTTATATCCTGGCCGTGATCGTAACCCGTCACGTACAGGTTGGCGATATTGGCGTTGACGACGTTGAGACCGACCTTGAACTCGTTGAATACCGCAAACGGAAGCAATCCGCAAATAATCTTTCTTATCTGTTTATATATATCCGTAAATGCAACCGTATCGGTAACGGGTCTTATGCCTGCCAAACTGTAAAGCACGTCGTTGAGCAACGGAGTTAGCTGAGATCTAAGCGTTGACCAGAACGAATTGCTGCTACCGCCTGTGATTTCTCTTGTCCAGTTGACGTTTGCAAGATAATTCTGCGAGAACATTTGGGGTGCCATACTCGCAAGATCGAGAATGCTATCAGGTCCGAATACCATAGACAGAACGTCGTCGATAAGTTTGTTGATAAGATACGGGTCAAACGATATCTCCACGTTGAAGTTGCCGTTGGATCTGAGGTTGATGTCGATGCCGTCGCCGAGCAATTTCATTATGTCAAGTTCGGCAAAGATCTTGTCAAATCCGGTGGGTTCGGAGGGCGTGTCGGAATCGTTCTCACCTGCATGAGCTGCGGGAGTACCGCTGTTGTCAGCCTCGTCGGATTTCTTGTCGAATACTCCGTCCAACGTCTTGAGCAAATTGTCAAATACAGGAGCGAGCTGTCCGATCAAATCCATATTGGTACTGATATCGACAAAATCACCCAAATCGACAAATCCAAGCGCTTTGATAACGTTCTTACACAACTTGATCTGCATCTGACCGCTGGTTTTCTTATAATCGAGTACGACGTATACCAACGGAGTAAGTCTGCCCTTATCTGTATTGTCGAATCTGTCTCTATCGAGGTGCGCGACCGTTATGACAAACGCGCCCTCGTCTATTCTTACGTTATTTTTAAGATTCGTCAACATCTTGCCTTCCGGGCCTACTTTCTCGATTAACACACGCGTATATGCTACGTTATTGTCGGTAGAACCGCTGGTCTCCTTCTCCAAAGCAATCGTATCGCTAGTGTAATTGACAAAGTCGAGTTTGAAACCTACGTTGAGGTTGTCAAGCATAGTAGTAGCCAATGTTCTGCCGTCGATAGCGTTCCAGTCGGGAATAGAATCGTAGTCTACGAATATATCGATATCGCCGCCTACGTCCAACTGCAACGTGATGTCAAACGACAGGTCTTCAACTCCTAGGTCTATGCTGAACGAGTTGCCCTTGAACAAATCTAATTCTGCATCGAGATTGAAATCTATGCCGAGATTCATACCCAACAGTTCGTTGAGAACCGTACTGATGAGCGCGGCAGAGAAATTAACGCATATCTTTGTATCTTCAAGACTTACCGCTTGAAGAATGTATTGTACCAAATCGAGAGCCTCGAAATCCTCGCCTACCGTCGGAACGTCGCCGCCCGTAGCCACGTCGCCGCCTTCAGGCGCGCCGGGAACGGTGGGCAAATTCTGATTTTTGAGGAAATCGTTGATGATTTTACTCAAATCGAAATCGCCTATCTGCTTGATCATGTCGTTGATCATTCCGAACAGCTTGCTTACAACGTTGAGATTAGTGACTTCCGCGCTTATCAAGCCGAGACCTTCGAGATCGATTATTATGCTGCCTCTGTAAATATAGATTCCGAAGATCTTCTTACCTTCGTATTCGAGCGCCAATTCAATCGCGCTTCTGATAGTGTTTTTCAAATCGAGATTCCATCTTACGACCAACTGAACGTTTGCATTCCAATCGTCGAGATTGAGTCTGAGCGGCAAGTCGATTTGCTTACCCATATTCGCAAGCACGTTGTTTATCATGCTTGTGAGATCCATTTGATTTGCCATAGTCTGTAAGTCGATGTCGATCACGACTTCGCCCTTTCCAACGGTGTCCATTATTGCCTGGATCAAATCGGACTTATAGGTCTTGAAAGATTCGACTTTGGACTCTATGTCGTATCTGTAGCCCGTTATGTCGCCTACTTTAATAGGATAATTCTTAGTACCTGCCTCGAAGTGGAGCTTCAACGGCACGTCGCCGTAATAATACTCTTTTCTCTCATATTCTTTTTCTGAATAATATATCTTATTTCCGTTGGCGTCTCTGCTCGGTAATCGTTTTCCGTCTTTGTCGTAATAATATACGGCATTGTTCTCCGAGTCGAGTTTTGGAATAATATTGGCGTCGAAATCAAACGTAAATCCGACTTCGTCAGTTCTTCCCATATTGACGATGAGGTCTACTTCCATCAGGCTGAGAGCATTGGAAAGCGTCTTGCCGATATCGGTATTCATGGTGGAGAGTATTGCCAATATAGCGCCCATGGAGAGCGTGAGATTTATTCTATCGGTATTTACCGACAAAACAAGCGCTTTTATCTCTTCCGCTGTTGCATTATCTTTGGAAGTTTGGTTAGCGAGAGCTATTTCGCCCGAATTCTCGCCTGCGGCGGGAACGTCGCTTTCTCCCTTACCGAATATCAAATCCGCCAAATCAAACTTGAATTCAAAGTCGCCGCCGGTGATATTCATCTGCTGCAACATCTTATCTATAGTGTCGTCGAGGATATTGAATACCAACTGCGAGAAGTTGAGTTGGAAGCTCAATTTCGGCAGAGTGATATTTGCTATCTTGAAATTGGATAAATCTATATAAATATTATTATTATATCCGTATATACCTATAAGAGTGGTATTGCCCGGTATTATCTCGGAGTTGCCTACTGTAATGCCTTCTTCCGTCTTGATTTCCAACACAATCAAACTCTTAGATGGGTCTTGTCTGTTTAGCGCAATTTGCAAATTGAGCGAAGCGTCCAGAACGAAATCTTTGTTGAATTTCCACAAAAGCTCGAGTTTTTCGACTTCTTTTACGCCGAATCCGGCAATAAACGGAGCCAAATCGTAAGTACCCTCGCTGAATTTAAGATTAAAATTGCTGCTCAATGTTATACCGCCCAAAACGGTATCTACTACGCTGCTGAGCTTGTTGAGATAACTTACGTTGGTCTTGTCTATTCTCGCAATCTTGGTATCCATATTCGGATCTTCGTATCCGATAAGGAAATCGTGAATTTTGAGCTCGACTTCCGCCGTCGGCACCTTTCCGTCAAGTTCGCCGTCTTCGTCGTAATTGATTTTGTCGAGAGTAGCGTTGACCTTAACGCTTTCAAGACCGATTTCGGAAGTATTTATAGAAAGCACTATGTCGCCTATTTGCGGCGGGAACTTAAAATCGAGTCCGCCGATAAGACCGCTCAAAGCCTTTAAGAAGTCGTTATTTACTCTTACCTGTATGCTGTTGCCGACAACTTGCACAAAGTCTTCCACTCCAAGCACGGCGCCGATTGCCGCGACAAGTCCGTGCACCTCGGGAGCCAACGTCCACTCTCCCGTATCTGCATTTGTGGATACGGCAAGCACGTCCACGCCCGCGGTCTGCAATATAGACATAACCGTATCGCGCGACGCAGTCGTCAACGACGCGTTGTCATTGACTCTGAAAGACGTCTGGCTTACGCCGGCCTTTTCCTGTTCGCCGCCGAAGAATACTCCGTCTATAGCGTCTTTTATCATCGTGACAAGTCCTTTTACCAAATCGGCAAGGCTTGCTTCGACCTGCAAATTGATACCCTTCATATAGCTTGGCAACAGTCTGTCAAGATTGAGGTAGAAACTGCCCTCGGAATAATACAATCCCATTTGCGGCAGCGGATCGGCCAATTGACCGTACTGATTTATAAGGAATAATTCTATAGCAATTTTGTTGTTGTCAACCTCGCTCATTGCATAATTCAAATCCAAATCGAGAGAGAATTGCAATCTTAAACCCGTTCCGCCCTCGACCATAAGCACGTTTTCGGGCAACTTCTGAGAACCGGAGAGGAAGCTGTTGACAATTTGACCAACGTCAAGTTGAGCGTAATTGCCGGTTTCGTCTTTTATCGTGCCCAAAGTGAGATCGATGGAGAACATTATATTAGTAAAGCTAAATTTGCTTACGTTGGTATCGGTGATTTCAGGCAAACCGATATCTGTCGCCGTAGCCGAAGTATCGACGTTAACGGTGACTACGCAATTGTTCGACGAAGTCGAAGATTTGTTGTCCTCCACCGATAGATTCAAATCGGTGATAGCTCCGTCTTCATCAAAACTGGAATTTAAGAAAATCTGAACGTCTGGAATAAGTCCGGTCAAATAATTGAAGATCGGCGGCAGCTGAACGGGCAACTGTATTATGCCGATAAGTCCCGCCAACTGGTCAAGGAATTCTTTTGGCATTACTTGCATCGCTATATCAGTGCTTCCGTCTTCGGCTTTGGTTATTATCGGATCGTTTTGGAATATCATACCTACGACCAATTCCAAAATCGAATCAACCGTAAATCCGGGCAGCAAACCTGCAAGAAGTCCGTCAAGCTGATCTTTCCACTCAGGCCACTTCTCGGGTACGGTCTGCAACAGCGGATATAGATAATCCATATCAAAGTCTTCAAGGTAAAGCAAAGCTTTATCTTCGCCTGTAGAGATATATACCTTACCGTTCATTATATACAGCCCGAATAAGAATTCTTTGTCTTTAGAATTCTTGAGCTGACGGTATGCGGTAAGCGCAAGCTCCAACCTGTCGCTGTAGATATTGGTTTTCAACGACATCGTAGTTACGCCCTCGGGTGTAGTCGCCTCAAAACCTATATCGAAATTTATTGCCTGTTCGGCAACCGTATCGCCTACCGACTCGACGATCTTATTGAGCACTTCCATTTGAGTATACTGCTCAATGGGCTCATCTTCGCCAGGATTCGGGGTTGGCTTTGGCGGTTTAGGTTTATTATTGCCGCCGCTTGGCAGCTGGTCTCCCGACTGCGTATGATCGCCGCTCTGCACCTTATCACCGCTGTCATCCGGATCGCAAGCTACAAATACGGAGCAAAGCGCCATAATCAGAACGACCGCTAAAAGCAAAACCGTAATTAACTTAGATTTTTTCATAAAATTCCTCTCCTATAATCAGCAAAATGTTTTTATAGTTCACTAATATATTAAATGCGCCACCTTAAATTTAGCTTAATTATTTTAGTATATTTTCACGCGCTTATTATATATAGGCGCTGATATAGCGTAAATTGAGTTATTTGACGGGTCTAAACCACAATATCTAGCGCCCCTCGACTGCCGATAAATAAATATTGTGTTTTGACGAAGTAAAAAGTTTTACAAAAATTTTACACGCAATTTTTCAACTTCGACAGATTCTGCCAATATTCGGCTTGAAAATCATTATAAAATCCGTGCAAACTGTCAATCGAATCAACCATTATTGCAAATATTTTAACGATTGAAATCGTCATAGATTCGGTCAAATAGCCGCGCAGACATTCTTAAAAATCGCTTTGTATCAGACTTGATGGATTTACTTTCCAATGTATAGAGAATGCTGATATATTTAAGTCGACTGACAGCAAACGAAAATTCGATAAACGGATGAGATTCTTTGATTCCGCATACGCTACACTCAGGATGACGGATTATATCTGTGATATGTCATTTCGACCGCAGTGGAGAAATATAATCAGTTTATACTACTGTTGAGATTCTTCGACTGCATTTCATTACGCTCAGAATGACACATGTAATCGGATTAGATATTTCGACTGCGCTGTCGCTCCGCTCAATATGACAGGACTTTTTAATTAAGTATCTTAGTTTAAGGATAACTAATCTAGTTCAACTAACAAATAATTACAATGTCATTCTCAGCATAGTCGTAAGGAGCGAAGCGACGGTATAGCGATTGCTACGTTATGCTATTAACGATATCCGCTTAACAAGGACCGCCAAAATGCAAGCAAAGCGGCATTTTCGTTTGGGCGGAAGGGAGTAATCCGACTGATAATACGGCAAGTCTATTTGATATAAATATACTTGCCGCTCTGAAAATAATTACGTTCTTTATATATGGACAAAATGGTAATATTTGCCAATAAAGTTTATGAGCAAATATATGCGACGATTGATCGCCCGATTACTCTTCAAGCCTGATATGGCATTTTATATTCGTTGCATAATGACATTTGGACAAATAACGTTGACAGAAAACTCATCAATCTCAAGAGCGCAAACAAAATACGCCGTAAAAAATTATATGTATATTTCGGATAAAGTCGGCATACTATTTGACGTTAATACGTCATCTTTCTTTCCACATATAGCCCACGTTTTTTACCGTTTTCAAATAATCTTTACAGCCGTATTTTTCGAGAATTTTTCTAAGTTTGGACATATAGACTTCGACTACCGTTATAACGGTTTCGCTGTCAAATCCCCAAGCTCTGTTAAATAGCTGTTCTTTAGAAATTATCGTGTTGCGATTACGCACGAGATACTCAACTATTTCATACATACGCGCCGACATATGCACAAATTCTCCGTTAATTTTGACCATTTTGCTAGCGAAATCCAATTCAACGTTTTCATATGCATAGCGAGTGTTGAAATTGTTGTTGTATCTCCTCAACAGCGCCTCGGTTCTGGCGACAAGCTCTTCGGAATCAAACGGCTTGCCTACAAAATCGTCCGCGCCCATACGCAAACATTCGACTCTTTTTTCTACCGTGTCGAGAGAGCTGACTATAATAACGGGACAGGTGCTCTTCTTTCTCAATTCCTGCAAAATTTCGATACCGTTTTTTCCGGGCAGTAATATCTCTGCGAATATCATATCATAGGTATTCGATTCCGCCAGACACAGTCCGTCAAGCCCGTCGTACGACGAATCGCATGCGCCAAGCCTGCTTACGCTGTCTTTTATATTTTGATTTGCGCCTATATTGTCATCTATTATTAAAAATTTCATATCCCCCTCCACGAAAACGTGAAAATTAGAAATTTTATCTGCGGCAGCTTCTCATTCATGCATGACTAGCGATTGGGAAAAGCCTTCTTTTCGTCAGTATAACACAACGATAAATATTTGGCAAATAATTTCTCGCGGTTGATTTTTGACTAAGACCGTCCGTTTTGCATTCAAAAATTATAAAAATCGCCCCATATGAATTTATCAATATAAAATCATTCGACCGCATAATCACATATGCGATCGAACTGTCGTAACTTAGGCGCAATCAACAAAAACGCCGTATAATATATGATAATCCGTTATCTCTTAACAAAAAATCCTTTTTGGCTTGCGCAAAGCGGACAAATTTCCGGCGCATGCGAGCTGTCGCAAAAGTAACCGCATTTGATACATTGCCATTTTGCAATTCTATCTCCAGCGTAAAGTTTTCCTACCTTCAAGTCGGACATAACGGCTTTCAGCTCCTCTTCCGTCCTGCCGTCTACTTTGGATATTTCATCAAAAATACCTGCGATATACCCAAATCCTTCCGATTCGGCAACCGACTTGAATTCCTCCCTGAGCCTTCTTCCGCTCCTATGAAGTTCTCCCGCGCAATAAATCAGATTGGCAAGCGTATCGACTTCTTCTCCGTTCTCCAAAAGTCTGTAGAGCACTCTGCAATGCTCCCTCTCCTGCCTGACAATCGCATCGAGTTTTGCCGCAACTGTGAAATACCCCTGCTCCCTTGCTCTCTCGGCAAAACATCCGAGCATAATCATATTTTTGCCTCTGCTTTCTATTTCTTTGAGCACGTTCTCAAACGTGGCTCCGCTCATTTTCTCTTGCATAAAAAATCCTCCCTGCAAGAAGATTTTATCCATTTGGACTTCTTCTATACAGAGAGGATGCGCTCCCGTCGCTTTCGGAGGTATATTTATTTAACCGATAAGGCAATTTGACTAAAAGATATTAATTTGCGACGAGAGCAGTCGAATATGTCATTATTGTCAAACGAATCTCTTCGCTACTATGAAATAACTCCATCTCTTGGGACTTATCTCCTCGATGACCGCATGGTCGGAAGCAGTGTGCAATATGTAGTTATCTCCCAAATAAAGCGCCACGTGTCCCACTCTTTCCACTCCGGTCTTGTTGTATCTGTCGGCGTTGGTGAAAAACATTACATCGCCTCTGCGCAAATCGTTGTCTCCCACTGTCGTGCCCTGCAATACTTGAGTGCGCGTATTCAACTCAAGAAGCACTCCCGCTCCGTGATAAAATATGTATTGAATCAGCGCCGAGCAGTCGAATTCGCCCTGTACGAAATTTGAATTGAGTTTGCCGTTGCCCCAATGATACCTCTGGCTTCCCCATACGTAAGGATATCCCATTAGTTCTTCGCCGACGGCAATGATTTTTTCAACCTTTTCGCCGCCTTGCTTCATCGTGACTATATTGGCGTAGTTATTCCCCGCATATACGTAAGCGGTCTTTTGCTTGTATACGGTCTTATACCAACCGTCTTTTTCACCGGAATATCTAAGCATGTCTCCTCTATCCATACTTCCCACAACCGAACCTCCGGTCGAAGGAGCGCTTCTGATATTAAGACTGGACGCTCCGCTTTTTATCATATAAGAATAATTGATCTGCGGTTGAACAGGCAACTCATCTTTGTCGCCGTCTCCCTCGCCGTCTGATTGCGGAGGTTTGGGAAGTCCGACAACGGGCTTGTATTTATCCCAATCCACACTCCATTGCCCAAAACCGTCGCCGTCGTTATCGATTCCGATACGGCTTTGACAACCGAACATAGTAAAGCTGAGCAAAATGCACGTGAGCGCTAAGCCCAAACCGAATTTTGATAATTTTTTCATTTTGTTCCTCCTTTGTTCTCCTCGTGATTTCATTCTAACATTTCGTTAAAACATTAACAATACACAAATTTTGGAAATGGAACCTCCCGATAATAAGAATTACTCCCGCAAATCATTGCCTTTGAATAATATTGTGATATACTAATATCGGCAACGGCAACAGCCTGCCTTTCATTAATGCGCCAACTCACGCTTAATGCAAAATTTGCGGAGGTAAATATATGTTGAAATACATCGGACAACTGAGACTCTACGACACGCGCGGTACGCTGCTGGATAAATTCTCCCGCCTCACCTGCGGCGAAGATATTCCATTGACCGACACTTACGGAGAATTGCTTAATTTTGCGGAAACGCACGCCGTAGAAGGCAACTGCTGGCAATACTACGTAGCGTACTTTATTGCGAGCGACGTCAATGCCTTTTCGCTAGCTTATGAAAGAAAAGACGACGCAAGAGGCACTCTCAAAGCATTTGCGCTTGACGACTGCAAGAATCTTATGGCTATATTCAACTACAACTTGCCGTCGCTGCCGTCGGTCGGCAACAATGCAAGCCTGCTTGCCAACTTCAAAAGCGTATGCCGAAAATCCCGCAAACCGTATGCCGAGATCATCGCGCAATTCTCGCGCGATCTGGCGCAGTGCCGCTCGGCAGAATCATTTTTCAATACCGTAAAATCTTTTTATATATCTTACGGAACGGGAGAATTGGGACTTAATAAAGCATTTAGAATAGTAGGCAAAGACGAACTCCCGCCGGAAAAGACGTCGCACCATTCTTCTCAACTGCTGCCTGTGACGTGCACGGATACGAAACGATTGAGCGATATAGTCGGATACGATTTGCAAAAAAATCTCGTGGTTGCCAATACCGAGGCTTTTCTTCAAGGTAAAAAAGCCAACAACACTTTGCTGTACGGCGATATGGGCACCGGGAAATCATCCACGATAAAGGCTCTTATAAACGAATACTATAAGGACGGACTGCGCGTTATCGAAATATATAAGCACCAATTCGCTTATATTAGCGATATAATCAGCCGTATCTCATCGAGAAACTATAAATATATACTCTATCTCGACGACCTGTCATTCGACGATTTCGAGGTTGAATACAAATATTTTAAGGCTGTAATAGACGGCGGTCTGGAAATCAAACCCGACAACGTATTAATCTACGCAACGTCGAATAGACGGCACATAATAAAGGAAAACTACAGCGACGGCAATGATATAGATTCTACGGACGAGCTGCATAAATCCGATACTAAAAACGAAAAACTTTCGCTGGTTTCGCGGTTTGGTCTGAGCGTATACTATCCCTCGCCCGACCAAAGACTGTTTCTCGAAATCGTGAGAGAACTTGCAAAAAAACACGGTTTGCCGCTCGATGCCGATCTTGAAAAAAAGGCGTTGACTTGGGCGATACGCAACGGAGTCAAATCCGGACGCATGGCGGAACAATTTATACATTCACTGCTATAAAAATCTGTCAAACGGCTAAGATCACAGCATATAATTTATTACGCGCCAAAGTGTTGATTAACTTTTGCAAAATATGCTACAATTATATTTGAAAACAGTCAGTTCAAAGGACTTGGCAAAGACATTAATTAGAGAGGTAAATCTATGACTACATTGATGCAACAAGAGATTTTCAGCGAACCTTCGATGATGAAGCGCACAATCGCGGCATGCAAACCCGTTCTCCCAGCCATAAATAAAGCGTTCAAGGAAAGAGGTATTACGAATATCGTTACCATGGCAAGAGGAACCTCCGACAATGCGGCAACGGTATTTTCGTTCGTTTGTCCGCTGACAACGGGCATCAAAGTGGGAAAATATCATCCTTCTCTTACGACCGTATATAACGCGGACGTAGATATGAAAAACACCTGCATGGTCGTCATCTCTCAGAGCGGTATGTCCAAAGATACCGTCGCCGTAACTCAAAAAGCAATTGAAAACGGCGCAATGACGATAGCCGTCACCAACAACGCGGACAGTCCCGTCGCCAAGATGTGCGACTTCCATCTCTTTATGGACGTAGAGGAAGAAAAAAGCGTCGCCGCGACCAAAACCTATATCGGCGAACTCTTCGCTCTGTATATGCTCGCCGACGCGCTCAAAGGCGATTTTTCGGCAGATTACCTCAATCTTTCCGAAAGGATAAAGGAAATTCTCAATCTCAACCCGAATATAGCCGAGACGGCGACGAAGCTAAGCGCACTCAACAACTTTATCATTCTCTCGCGCGGCGCAATGCTCGGCACCGGAGACGAGTGCGCGCTCAAACTCACCGAGTGCTGCTATCTTTTCAACCGTTCGTATTCTTCGGCAAACTTTATGCACGGTCCTCTGTCGCTGCTTGACGACAAAGCCAATCTCATAATGCTAGCCCCGAAAAGCGAATTTACCTCGGAGTTTATACAAATGGCGCAAAGAGCCGCAAATCTTAAAGTCAACATAACGGCTTTCAGCAATATACCCGAAGTGCTTGCCCTTGCGACCAACAAGATCGAAATGCCCGACGCCGATACGATGGAAGCTCCCGTATTATACGGCACTGCAGTCAGCTTGCTGGCGCTCAATATAGGCCTTGCCAAGGGACTTAACGTAGACACGCCCAGAAATCTCAATAAAGTCACGATAACGCTGTAAGCAGTATAAAATATCAAATTGAAAATGCGCGTAACTACGCGCATTTTTTAATTCATCCAGATAGACCGATTTTGCTCATCCCGAAGATATAACAAAACGACGTCCCCGACAATCGGAAACGCCGTTGAATTTTACTTATTACAAATATTATTTTTCGTCTTCATCTTTATATATCGACGCCGCGTACGTCTTTGCGTCAGCTTCGGTCATAAACTTGGGAATCTGATAATACGTAACGCCCTCTTTGTCTTCGCTGTCGGCAACGTAAGTAATCTTGATATTGCCTTCTTTGTCCTTTTCGAGCGTTGCTTTGCGCGTGCCGCCTACGGCTTCTCCCTTGGCGTATACGAGGTTGTTGGGCTGGCTGACAAAAGAGTCAAGATCCATCCTGAACATATAGTTGTGAGTATTGTCGATATAATACATATAATCGTCAATTACCGAAATCGTCAGCCACGAAGTATTGACGGCGTCTTCGCTCCATTTCTGAGCGATAGCCTTTTTGTCATTGTATTCGATTCTGTACAGAGAATTGCTCAAAACGTAATACATATACGTTTGATCGATCTGAACTATCTTTGCGCCCGTTGCCGACAACGTAGCCAACGTCTGAGTTTCGTCGACGACGGCGTCCTCGTTCAAAGGCTTGTAGAGTTTGAGTTCCGCAGCCGAATAATCGAGCAATCCCTTATCGAATCCGAGATTAACAAAAGTAGAAAGCGCGGTCGTGGAAAATTTCTTTTCCTTAGCGGGCTGCAAAGTGAAATCGTCGCCGAATTTATATCCGTAAGTGGACGTCGTCTTAGACGCGTCGTTGGAAAGTTTTGCCTTGGTGTAGAAAAGTGTATTTTCTTTGGCGTCGTAAGAAACAAGCGCAAACGTAAACTGCTTGTTGAGGTCGCCGGCGCTGCCTTCATAGGTGTCGTCGGTCGTCACGGATTTAACTTCTCCGTTAACGCATACGAAAACGTTGTTGTTGGAACGCACGTCGCTTTCCGTCGCTTTGGTGAAGAATACTACGCTGCTCTTTTGCGTGAAAAGCACCGACGTAACTTCTTTTGCTATATCGGTAGGCTTCTTATCTACCTTGGAAGAGGTGTAACCAACCTTCTTCAAAGTGGAATCTTCGTAATATACAAAAGCTTTTTCCGTAAACACGTACTGCGTGGAATTGGAAGAAAGCGTAGCGATTTCTTCTGTCTTAGTTCCGTCGATTTTGGTACGCGCCGCTACCGATTGCGAAGAAAGCACGTTGGATTTGTTGTCGGTCTTGGTGCTCGGAGAAAGGTAATAAATCCATTCGCCGTAAATATACATTCCGCCGTTTGCAGCCGAAGTGTAGAACATCTTGGGCACGACAACCGCCGTCTCCGACAAAGTGCCGTCGGAATTAATCTTGCTCTTCATTATGCTGCCTTTTACGGAAGCTTTGCCGAAGTAATTGTCTTCGGGCTTTTTGATATTATCAGTGCTGTCCATACCGTTGACGTAATAGAGATAACCGCCCTGACGGATTGCCAAGCCGCCGTTGTTGATGACCTCGGCGTTTTTGTACTCCGTCGTGCCTATCGGTCCGAACTTCGTATTCTCGCAAGCGGCGAATATTCCTACAGCCAAACAGACTACGAGACACATTATTAAAATCTTGTAAGTTTTTTTCATTCTCAAAACTCCTGTTTTCCGATTGATTTTGGATAATAACAAGTTTAATTATAATATAATAAGCGCGATATTGCAATAAGATTTTTAACAATTTTCCAAACTTTTAGGACGCCCGTATCAAACAAACGGATTTTTATTCGCCGCGTCTGCTCCAATCGACGGGTTTTCTGCCGTTTTTAATCAAAAAATCGTTGGCTTTGGAAAAATGCCTGCATTCCAAAAAACCGTTGTAAAAAGACAGCGGACTGGGATGAACGCTTTTGAGAACCAAGTGCTTGGACGCATCGATAAGCTTTTCTTTTGCCTTGGCGGGATTTCCCCAAAGCATAAACACCGTGGGATACGGACCGTCGCTAATCATCTTGATGACGCTGTCGGTGAATCTCTCCCATCCGACGTTGGCGTGACTTTGAGGTCTTCCCTCTCTAACCGTAAGCACGGTGTTGAGCAACAGCACTCCTTCGTCCGCCCAACCGGTCAAATCGCCGCAATCGGATATCGGAATCTGCAAATCGTATTCCATAGCTTTATAAATATTGACCAAAGACGGCGGACATTTGACCCCCTTGCGCACAGAAAAGCACATTCCGTGAGCCTGTCCGTAGCCATGATACGGATCCTGACCGAGAATGACCACTTTGACGTTCTCGTAAGGAGTATGCTCAAACGCCGCAAGAATTTCTCTCATAGGCGGATATATGCGATACTTGCCGTATTCTTCTCGCAAAAATTTGCGTATCTCTTCAAAATAATCCTGCGAAAACTCTACTTCGAGTTTTTCGTCCCAACTGTTGCCCATATGCGACGACATAGACTTTCCTCCCTGCAGTTGCGCAGACTTACCGCCGACTTGCGGCTGTCGTTTAGCGGCCGATAGCGCGCGCAATTTTGTATAATTTTACCATCTCGCAACTTTTTTGTCAACGGCAGGCATTTTGCGTATAACGAAATTTTATCTTATTACGCAGCTCAGAAATTCAACGCGCCGGTCGCCACCTTTTCGGCAAAAGCCCTATCGTGCTCGACGAATATCATAGTCGGTTTGAATTGCATTATAAGATTTTCTACCTGAATCCTCGAATATATGTCGAGATAATTCAGCGGCTCGTCCCATACGTATAAATGCGCTCTTTCGCATAAACTCGCCGCTATCATAATCTTCTTTTTCTGACCTTGTGAAAGCGCCGATAGATCGGTGCCGTCGGCAAAATCGTATCTGCCAAAACCCATTTTGCTCAGCACTGTCCTAAAGGTATCTATGTCGATCGCCTTGTCTTTGACGTACTGAGAAATATTGCCGCGCAGTCCTTCCGACGTCTGTGGAAGATACGATACTTTCATACCCGAAGCAAGCGTTATTCTGCCGTCGTAAGCGATTTGCTCTCCTGTCAAAATTTTGAGCAAACTGCTCTTGCCGCAGCCGTTTGAACCGTAAAGAGCAAGCCTGTCGCCCTGTTCAAGCTGGAAGCTTATCGGACCGCATACCTTTTTTTGACCGTAATATATATTCGCAGCGCAACAGTCGATAAGCCTTTGCGAATGATGACGCAGCGGATTGATCTTCAAATCCTCCGCAGTCTCGGCATTTCTCAGCAACAGACTTTTTTGCTCGGCAGCGCGGCGCTGTCGGTTTTCCGCGGCTTTGGCTCTCTTCATGACTTTTGCAGCCTTATGTCCTATAAAACCTCTGTCTACGGGACCGCATCCGAATTTAGACGCCTCGGTTTTTTCCGCCCAATCGGCAGTGCGCGACGCGCTTAGAGAAAGTCTGTCGATATCTTTTTGCAACTTTCTGTTTTGAGCCGTCTCAAACGCCTGCCTTTTGCAAAAGTTGTCGAACCATACGGAAAAATTACCGCCAGTGACCTCGATATCGGTCTTGTTAAAAGACAAAATATGGTCTACGCATAAATCCAAGAATCTCCTGTCGTGAGACACGAGTATATAGCCCTTTTTACTTTCCAGATACTCAGCGACGCATTCTCTTGCGTTGATATCCAGATGATTGGTAGGTTCGTCAATAAGCAAAAAGCTATTGTCCTTAAGAAACAGTCCTGCGAGAAGCGCCTTTGTCTTTTCTCCGCTTGAAAGTATGCCGAACGGCTCGTATAAAACGTCCGCTCTCATTTGAAGATAAGAGAATTCGCGGATAATTTCCCAGTCCTCTGCATAAGGACAGATTTCGCGCAAAACTTCGCTTACCGACTGATTTCCCTCTTTTACCGAAAAAGGAAAATAAGTAAATTCAACGTCCGCCGAAATCTTCCCCGAATATTCGTATTCTCCGAGCAGTAATTTCAAGAAAGTGGTTTTTCCCTTGCCGTTACGCCCGACAAAACCCAATTTCCAATCGGTGTCGATCTGAAACCCAACGTTCTCGAATACATAGTTAAAACTGCCTTCGTAGGCAAAAGTTAAATTCTGCACGTTGATCAATGACATATCTACCTCCTACGAATAAAAAAGTTGCGAGAAAGTCAATTCTCACAACTCAATCGTTATATTAACAAAAAAATTCCTGCGACTTTCTCAAACCGCGGAAATTATTGCCGCGGCCGCGATATTAAGATTGCAAGAATCTTTCTTCATTTCGCACCTCTTTGTTTTCGATAATCCGATTATAGCAGAACGCTTAGCTACTTGCAAGCGATTGCGCGGAAATTGCGATACCTCGTCTAAACGCCTTCGCTTCCCGATTTATACAAAATTGACTTTAACCGTTGACACCGCGTGCGGCTAAGTAATATTATTATATTACGCGAAAGCGCCCAAAGCGGAGATTGATCGATATGATAGATACACATACTCATTGCACACATTCGCACGACAGCAAAGAACAGCCTCGGGATATGATAGAATACGCGATAGCTCGGGGGCTTGAGTATCTTGCGATAACCGACCATTTCGACGGCGAACTGACTTTACTTCCCGAATTCGATAATATACCGCAAATCGATCTTGCGCGTCATTTTGAAGAACTCATCGCTCTCAAAGAAGAATATAAAGACACAATAGAGATAGGAGTCGGCATAGAGTGCGGATATATGAAAGAAGCGAATAGCATCTATCTGCAGCAACTCAAAGGTTATGCTACCGATATCGTAATTAATTCCGTGCATACAGTCGAATACGAAGACTGTTATCTCAAATCTTATTTTGACAAACGCTCGAAACGGCAGGCGTACGGCGCCTATCTCGAAGCCGTGAGAGAAAGCCTGGACTGCCCGTACGTTTACGACAGCGTAGGTCACTTGGGATACGTAGCGCGTAAAGCCGTGTATCCCGACAAGACCTTTTATTATGCCGACCATGCGGATTTGATCGACGATATATTAAAAACCGTAATAGCAAAAGGCAAATCTCTGGAAATCAACTCAAACGGACTGGGCGAGACGTGTCCCTTCCTGCCCACCGCCGAAATATTGATCCGGTACAAAGAACTGGGCGGCGAATTGCTTACGTTTGGCTCCGACGCGCATCTCAAAGCGCGAATATGCGACAAATACTCGATTGTAGCGGAATTTTTGAAAAGTCACGGCTTTGAATATCTCTTCAAATATATCGACCACAAACCCGTCGCCGTAAAACTGTGAAATTAATTTATGGGTATCGCGCCCGAAAATATCAACATTTATATAGGGAAATCATGAGAAAAAAACTAATAAGAATTATCTGTATCGCAGCAATTGTGATAAGCATCGTCGTATGCGCTACGGCTTGCAATTCAAAAGACGATATGTCTTTTTCCGAATCCGCAAAGCAATCTTTTTCCACTTCTTATAAAACTCTTTCGGATAGATTAAACGACTCGGGCACGTGGCGCGACGGAATGGTGTCGGGCAACGGATTGCAAGGTTTTATCACAAGCGGTTCGCCTTACGAAGACACGCTGATTTATCAAAACATACACTTTATTCTTCCCAACAAAAATCCGCGTAAAAATCCGATATCTTTTCAAGATCTCGATTACGTGCGTCAAAATATAGTCAACGGAAAAGACATCGTAGACAATCAAAGTTACGACGACGTATATTCCTATCACCCGGGAGCTACGCTGCGCATAAAGCAGGATTCTTTTGCCGAAGTATCCGACTACAGACGCTATACCGACTATACAAAAGCATGCGTGGGATTAGAATACTCCGATCCCAACGGAAAATGGCAAAGAATCAGTTTTACTTCAAAAGCCGACGGAGTATCGATAACCAAACTCAGCGCTTCGAATTCGGGCAAAAAGATTAACGCTACGCTGACAATGGACAACATATCGTCCATGGCTAACTTCACCAAAGGCAACGAAGTCGACCTAAGATACAAAAAACTTGTCGACGACGATGCGAACGCTTTGACTTTTATCGCTCACTACCCCGATTATGAGAATAGCGAACTCAAAGACGGCGGCTATTCCACAGTCTGCTACGTGATATGCGAAGGCGGCAAAAAACAACGCGATACATTGCCTATGCCTGACGAAACGCAATACGTCGGCGAAGACAATCCCGCGATAAAAATCTCCGACGCCGACAACGTATACGTAATCGCCGTGTCGAACCGTACCCACGATATGGGAAAATACGATGCCTTCCAAGGCGCGGACAGCTATGCGCTTGCCGACGAACTTTTCAATACCGTCAGCGCTATCGCCGCAAAATATGACTCCAACGGCAAGTTCGATTTCGACAAAGCTCTCAAAAATCATACGGAAATATTTACTCCCGAATTTAATAAACTGTCTATCGACCTCGGCGCCGACACGTCGATATCCAACGATGCTCTGCTCAAAAGCGTCAAAAGAACGGATACTCTGTCCCATACGCTTGCAGAACGCGCATACTATGCGGGCAGATATGCATATCTATGCTGTTCGGGCGTGTCGACAAGCCGACTGTACGGAATGTGGACGGGAGAATGGAACGCGGCTTGGGGTTCTAAATACACAATGGACGCCAACGTCAATTTGCAGACGTCGTCTATGAATACGGGCAATATCG
The DNA here is from genome assembly GCA_947246685.1 of uncultured Clostridia bacterium. Taxonomy (GTDB): domain Bacteria; phylum Bacillota; class Clostridia; order Christensenellales; family UBA3700; genus RACS-045. Next base: position 168,266 of record CAMXSN010000003.1, read on the forward strand.
CGGCTTCTCCGCTCGGCTACGTCAATTTCATTTTGCGCCAGGCTCCGGATTGGGAAGACAACGCATACGCTACTCACGGAATGAAAAACGCTTTGCAAGCTCCCGTCAACTTCGACGGAGACAGAGCCATATTTACCGAGAGCTGTTATCCTTATCCTTTCAGATATTGGAACGCGGGCACAAGCTGGATGTTGCAACCTTTGTATGAAACGACGCTTTGCTACGGCGATATGGAAGTGCCGCTGAGCGACGAATTCGACTTAGACAAACTAAAAAGCGTGCTGTCGCCGACGTCGACTCCTCTATCGGACAAAGAAATAGCTTCGATAAAATCGCGCGGATATCTTTCGCTCAAAAAAGACGTGCTCTATCCATTGCTCGTCAAATCCGCCAACTATTGGCAACAACTGATGACGCCGGAATACTATACCGATGCGGACGGATATATTAGATACAAAAAAGGGAAAACTTCTCTCGCAGAAGGGGAAACGTATTGCATAATCCCCTCCTATTCACCCGAGAACAATCCTTCTAATTATCCCAGTCCCGCATGCGCCAATTCGGCAATAGATATATCGGCGTGCAACAGTAATCTGCAAATGCTGATGGACGTAGCGCGCGACGTTGCGCCCCAAGAAGATATGTCCAAATGGGAAAAACTGCAATCCGATATTCCCAAATTGCTATACGATAAAGACGGTTCGCTCAAAGAATGGGCAAGTCATTCTTTCAAAGAAAACAACACGCACAGACATCTCAGCCACCTCTACTGCGCATGGCCGCTGACGGACACGCAGTACGATAGCGAATTGAAAGCCGCGGCTATACTTGCCGTAGACAACCGCGCCAGCGAAAACAACGCAAGTCACGCGCTGATACACCGTACGCTAATAGCCGCGAGACTCAACGACCGCAAGAACGCTACGGAGGCTATGGTCGGACTGATGAATTCGTCGATATATTACAATTCGCTGATGACAAATCACCACACCAACAAAGGCAGCGGCTACTGCACGGATTACAGCATAGGCTATCTAGGAATGGTCAACGAAAGTCTTGTGTTCTCCGATAAAGGAAAAATCCGACTTCTTCCCTGTCTGCCTACCAGCGGATTCGACAAAGGCAGAGTCAGCGGAATCAGACTTCGCTCTCAAGCAACGCTGCAGTATCTCGAATGGAACGTCGGCAAAAAAACCGTCAAAGCCACAATCGTATCAGACGTAGACCAGACTGTAACTCTTTCGTGCGGACTGTCGGGCGATACAAAAACGGTTAATCTCAAAAAAGGAAAAGAATACAAAGTTAAATTTTCTATGAACTGATTATCGAATAACAAAATATAAGGCGGCCTATTCGGCCGCCTTTATTATTTTACCACTTGTTGTGAACTTTTTCAGCAAAGCCCAGTTCGTTATCCAACCGCACCGACCTGCCGTCGTCGAGAATGCACTCTCCCGAAAAATATCCGAATACCTGATGAGGTATCATACACATGACCTTGAGATCCATTGGTTCGTATCTGTCGATCAACGGACGGAACAAACAATCAAGTCTTCCGTCGTCGGATACTAAACGCCATTCCTCCGTATAACGCGGTTTGCCTTCGCTGTCGCCCGGTATGATAAATTCAGACCTGCCTATTTTGTGCGATTTCCCGTTGAAGAAAAACATATCTTCGCTCGCAGCGTCGGTATTGCCGAATCCGTAACCCAAATTCCACCCAAAAGTCGAGCCGTCGGAAAGCCGCGTTTGCAAACTCGACCAATACCAAGTGTTGTCGTAAGTCCACACGCCGCGTCCCCAATCCAAAGTCGCCAAAGAGTCTTCTTTGCAGAATTTCTTGACCTCGCCGTTGAGAGAAAAACTTCCTTCCGCGCGCATGCAGTTGATCTTTTGATTGAGATAAAAATATCCCTTTTTGTCAAACGGCGTGGCAATTACCATACTTTCTTGGGGAAAGTCGGTCAGCGTAATATCCCATTTAACGCAAGTGCCCTTCTTATCCGCATTGGGATACACGCCTTTGAGCCGTCGGGTAACGCCGTCGTTTTCAAAGCTCATCTGCACTTTACCGTTTTTCCAACCGCAGTCGCCGATCTCGGCGGAAGACGGCATATGCAGCTTGCCCATCGGGAAAAGAAAAACCGAACTGTTGGTAAACTGAGAAGGTTTGAGAAAGTCGAGTACGCTTATGCTCAGCGCTCCCACGTATCCCATATCGGCAATCGTTAGGCACAACGCGTATTCCTTGTTGGATACGTAGTAATAATCCCATTCTTTGATACGGGATTTCTTGGCTGTCACTGCATTCCTGTCGTAGATATAGAACGGCTTTTTTGCGTAACCCGGAGTTTCGACGTTGCCCGACGCGTCGAGCAGAACGGTAGGTTGAGTAATTTCTCTCTGCATAATATTTCTTCCCTGTGTAATACAGTCTACCATAGACGAAATGCTTTTACCATATCATATTGCGGCTAACACGGCAAAAATCGGCGCGGCAAACGAAAAAACCGCGATATTTCGAGGCTTTAACCATTATTATAAATTTGGAAGTTGCAATGAGTCGCGTTTGAGCATAAATCGCGACGCTCCGTAACTAATTGACACTTGGATGATACAGTTTCAAATGATCGTTCAAAGCTGCTTTTCCCTCTTCGTTGAATTGCACCTCTTCGGTCATTTCTTCATCGTAATAGTAAGTTTGATTTTTTGTAATTTCGGCATATCTGTCGCCGTATACGATTTTATCCATATACGCTTTGTCCAATTCTGTCAACAACATATTTCTTCCGTCGGCAATTACCTGCCATTTTTGAACGTAAGAACTTTCGTCCTCCGGCTGATCAACAACTGGAACATCGGCGTCTCCTTCGTAGAAAAATTCAATCGTACGGTACGCCAATTCGGTCTGTATCTGCTCAACCTTAACGACGCGATTATCGGAGACTGTAAACTTGAATTTCTTTCCTGCGTCAAAGAAAATCCACGGATTGCCTTGCGCCTCCCAATTGAGTTCGATGCCGCCGCTGTTGCCGTTGTACGTCACCGTAAAAGTGTCTCCTTCGCGCTGGAACGAACAATAGGACGTATCTGCTATTCTATAAGTAGCCATCGGAGCGAACGTAGAATAAAAACCTCGTTGTTTGTAATTTACCGTGCCAACGACTTTAAGATATAAAAACTCGGTAGCGGTATTGGAAAGTTTTTCTTTAAGCTTAACTTTATTGCCGGAACTGCCGTAATAAAAGAAGTTATTCATATAATATTTATCGCCGCGCGACCCTGCGGTGATGACGCCGTTTTTCAAAGCAAGTTTAACGTCGACCACGCTGTAATCGGTAACTCCAAATCTGACGGTGCCCGTATCGTGAACGCCTATCGCGTCGTTGTAAGTATTATTAATTGCGATTTCAAGTAGCTCATAGTCTGTATAATCCCGCCATGCCGCATAGAGCGTCGTATCTTCTTCTATATAATCGTCCTCGAACGCTTCCGTCTCTAATAACGAGTCGTAATACCAGCCGACAAATACTTTGTCTTTTTTCTCAGTGGTTTTGCCGTCAAGCAAAGCGCTCAGCCTTTTGGGGTTTTCCGACGTCACGGAATCTATCGGACTGCCGCCGTTGGTCTCGAAATTAACCGTGAACGCAGTAGGTATCTTTGAATTATCTTCGTTTCCGCCGGACGTCAAATCGCAAGCGGCAAGAGCAAAGACGCAAGTCAGCGTACACGCCATCAGTAACACAGTAAGCAATATCTTCTTTTTCATATACTAACCTCCTAGATAATCGATGCGCCGTCCGTATCGGACTATTTTCGCGTTATGTAATTTTGTGTTGCGAGGATAATATAGCACTATTTTCCCGAAAAATCAAACGAATAGCAAAGAAATGCCCGCCGACAAAATTCGCCAAGACGTATACGCGCGGCGCCAAGACGTCACACAACGCCGTCAGTCAACGCAATTACTGCCTCATCAATCCAAATTTCTTGACAATTTCCGCCGCCTAAGATATACTCATATTATTAATTTCTTACGGAGCGTTATGATGAAAAAAATACCGTTTGTAACAAAAGAACAAGTCGAGAAAATCACCGAGCAATACCCCACTCCTTTTCATATTTACGATGAAAAAGGCATACGCGAAAATGCAAGATTGCTCAAGAAAGCTTTCTCGTGGAATAAAGGATTCAAGGAATATTTCGCTGTAAAGGCGACGCCCAACCCGCATATTCTCAACATTTTAAGACAGGAAGGCGCAGGCGCGGACTGCTCTTCCCTGACGGAACTTATGATGAGCGACAACGTGGGTTTCAAAGGAAACGAGATTATGTTTTCTTCTAACGTAACTCCCAAAGAGGATTTCCGCTTGGCAGCGAAATTGGGCGCAATAGTCAACTTCGACGATCTCACCCACATAGATTACTATAAAGAAATAGCGCCGTTTCTCGATACAATGTGCTGCCGATACAATCCGGGCGGAGATTTTACCCTCAACAACGAGATTATGGATACTCCCAAAGACGCAAAATACGGTATGACCAAAGAGCAGATAAAAATCGCTTATAAAAAACTTAAGGATTACGGCGTAAAGCATTTTGGAATACACGCGTTTTTGGCAAGCAACACCGTCGGCAACGGCTATTATCCAAAACTCGCCAAGATATTATTCGAACTGGCGGTAGAACTTAAAAACGAACTCGGAATACATATCGCATTCATCAACCTTTCAGGCGGCGTTGGCGTACAGTACCGCCCCGACAAAGAAGACAACAATATCCTTGCTATCGGCGAGGGCGTGCGCAAAGTCTACGAAGAGGTACTTATCCCCAACGGAATGGGCGACGTGGCGCTGTTTACCGAACTCGGCAGATTTATGCTCGCTCCCTACGGCGCGCTTATCGCCAAAGTCATTCATAAAAAGCACATATGGAAAGAATACGTCGGACTTGACGCATGCGCGGCAAACCTTATGCGTCCGGCTATCTACGGAGCTTATCATCATATCACCGTGCTAGGCAAAGAAAATCAGCCGCTGACTTATAAATGCGACGTCACGGGCGGATTGTGCGAAAACAACGATAAATTCGCCGTAGACAGAATGCTGCCCCAAATCGAGATAGGAGACTACGTCAATATCCACGACGCGGGCGCTCACGGATTTGCAATGGGATATAACTACAACGGCAAACTGCGCTCCGCCGAACTTCTGCTCAAAGAAGACGGCAGCGTCCAATTGATAAGAAGGGCGGAAACTCCGCAGGATTACTTCGCTACGCTCGACTTTTCCGAATTCAAAAAATAGAAGGTAAATATATGAAAAATTCCAAAGAAAAACTGCCGAGCGATCAAGCTCAACAACCGCCGCTTAAAGAAGAAAGAAGCAAGAAAAAGATGAGCAAACTCAAGATACTTTCCATTATATGGACAGCTTTGATGTTTTGCGTTTATATCGCTCTCGACGCAAGCAAAATCGTCAAACAAGGCTGGATTGCTCCGAATATCATCGTCACGGCGTTTTTGGGATTGCAGATAATTCTGTTTATCGTATTCTCTATCATCGGCGCTAAGACCAAAGAAGAAGGACAGCGACAGAAAACCACTGTCAAATGGGTCAAAAAACTCAAAAAATTTACGCTCAAGCTGACGACCGTGGTCACTTCGATAATATTTATCGTATCGGTGGAAAGCGCGTCGTTTGGAGATATACTCGGATTGGTAATCGCCATAATATCTTTGATACTTTTCTTGATATCGATGATACGCATGATAGTCAAGCAATGCAAAAAAGCAAAAAAAGCCAAACAAAAGGCAGAAAAAAACGCAGCGAAAAATGCTTGATATATCGCGTTCAAGAAAAAGCAAGCCCCGCAATTTTATGCGGGGCTTTATGCATAACGCGATCAAATACCGTTAATACGCCTTGGTGCCTTCTTCGTCTTCCAATCCCAATAAATAATCGGCAGATACTTTGAAAAACTTGCAGAGTCTCAACACTGCGTCCGTACTCAAATCCAGTTTTTCATTTTCATATTTGGACATGCTCTTTACGGAAAGTCCCGTGGATTCTGCAAGCTGCGCTTGCGTCAATCCCCTCTCAGTCCTCAATTCTTTCAACCTTTGTCCGTACATATATTTAGCATACCTCAATAAAACTTTTTTAGTTGATAATGCTCCAAAATGGAGTATATAACGTTATTATTCATTCAATATAAAGGAATAATTATGTCAGAAATTAAAGACAAAACATGCAAAAATTGCTATTATCTTTCCCGTCGCTATGCAAAAACAAATCTTTGTCAAATCATAAAATTATGTTCCGGTCATTGTTTGAATTCAAACTCAAATAGAAAATTCAAAAACGTATATTACGACAACGCTTGTGCATATTGGAAAAATCGAGAAACGCTTAACGTAGAACAAAATCAAAAAATTGAAAAAATACTTGAATCAATCAAATATAAACTTGATGAGATATTGGATTATATTAAACTCGTCGATTAATACAGATACCGACACTACTTTGAAGGCTTTGCTTAAATCGCAAGGTCTTTTTTAATAAATAAAATTATATAAATTCCCTTTGCCGTATTGAAATCGAAAATTTTATGTGATAAAATAAAGAATTGGAAAAGGAGAATAATATCCATGGAATACATCGATTACAAACACTACGGAAAATGCGCAAAACTTTCGCGCGGAGATAAGACCATGCTCGTCACGGTGGACATAGGTCCGAGAATCATCTTCTACGGGTTTGACGGAGGTCAAAATATCTTCTATGAAGACGAAAAAGATTTGATCAACAAAGGCGGAGATTTTTTCGACAAAAACTTGCCCGACAAAGGCATTTGGCATATCTACGGCGGACACAGACTGTGGAAATGTCCCGAATATATAGATACTTACTATCCAGACAATTCCCCCGTGCAAGTGATTGAGGAAAGCGACGGAATACTATTCTTAAGCGATACTGAAATTACCACGGGATTGCAAAAAGGCATAAAGATCGATATGGACGCCGACGGCAACGCCATCGTGACGCACTCCTTCGTCAATCGCGGCAAACAGCCTACGCCGCGCATTGCGCTGTGGACTCTGTCGGTAATGGACAAAGGCGCAAAGGCTTACGCGCCGATAAGCGCGCAAGATACGGGTCTTCTGCCCAATAGAAATCTTACGATATGGAGTTATACCGATCTCAAAGACAGCCGTCTGGAAATCGGCAACGACTGCGTCAAACTGTCTCATTCAAACAATCCGCGCCCGATAAAAATCGGAACGTTCGCCACAGCCGACGTCGCCGTGGAAATCAAAGGTATGAAGTTCTCGATAGGTTTCTATTCTCCCGAAGGAGAATACGGCGACTACAACTGCAACCTCGAGATGTATACCAACGATATTATGCTGGAAATAGAAACGCTCTCCCCTCTCGTCAGTTTGGGGGCAAACGAGCGGGCCGTACATACCGAAAAATGGAGTCTGACAAAAATCTGAAAATGAAAAAAAAGAGTTTAATTATTATCTCAGCCTTAATAGCGATTACGGCGATTATGTGCGCTATGACCGGTTGTTCTCTTCTCGGAGGCAATATCAAATCGACTACTTCTTATATAGACATAGGCAAGGTCGAAGACTTGCGCGCGGCAAACGCCGTTGCAAACAACAATCTCGGCTCTTGCGTAAGAGTTATAGCCGAATATTCCAACGGCAACGGCAGCAACGCAAGCGGATTCGTGGTGTCTAAGGACGGTTACGTCGTGACCAACAGACATTGCGCGGTGCGCTTCAAAAGCACCAATACTGATATCGGCTACAATTCGTACGAAAAACCGCTTAAAGCAAATTACACTTTGGTGTTTGCCAATAATATCAAATATACAGCGGAACTTAAAGCTTACAGCACAACCGCGGATATCGCCGTATTGAAGATTAAGACGCCGTTGCTGACAGGCGAATTTCAACCGGTGACTTTTGAGACACAATCTCCTATATACTACGGCGATAAGCTCTACACCATCGGCAATCCCGAAAATATAGGACTTATATTAACCGAACTGATGGTATCTGCTCCTTCGATAGTTCTCAACTCTTCGGATTCATTCGGTTCTATAATATTAGACGGAAATATCAACCACGGCAACAGCGGCGGTCCGCTGTTCAACGTCAACAGCCGCGTGATCGGTATCGTATATGCGCGTATTGACGGACAGGATGAAGACGCTTACGGACTCGGTTGCGGAATTCCCGCGGATACTATAATGGAATTCCTCGACAAAAACAATATAAAATATCAGACAACCCCCGCAATTACCGAAAGCGGAGCTAAGCAATAACAAGGTTTTTTACAAAAGATGAAATCAAACGAAACAAAACAATCTCTCAATCCGCACGTCAATCACAGACAGCGAATGAGACAGCGCGTGATAAAAGAAGGGCTGGAGAATATGCAGGATCACGAAGTGCTCGAATATCTGCTCTATCCTTTTATCCCAAGAAAGGACACCAATCCTATAGCGCACGAACTGATAGCTTTGGCAGGCAATCTGGAAAAGGTGTTCGACTCTTCGCCGGAAATATTGCTTAAAGTCAAAAATATGACTTCGTCCGCGGCAGTGTTTCTCACGTCAATGCCTCAAATAATTAAGAAATATAATATACAAAAATTAGGCGACAAACCGCTACTCGACACGACTGCGCACGCAACCGAATATTTTACCGAACTTATCGGAAGAGAACAGCAGGAATATCTGTGCGTCGCGATACTCAATTCCAAAGGTATGCTGATAGATATGTGTCGAATGACCAACGGCAAAAGCGGCGAATGTCAGATGGATATCAAAAAATTTGTGCTCAAAGCCGCAAGTTCGCAAGGAGATTGCATAATCGTCGCTCACAATCATCCGTCAGGCAACGCCGAGCCGTCGATAGCCGACTGCGATTTTACCAAATGGCTTATATCGGTGACGGAAGTGCTAGGGCTCAAACTGCTCGACCATATTATCGTGTGCAGAAAAACTTATTATTCGTTCAAAGATTCGGGAGAATTGGAAAACTACGTCGGAGCGCTCAACGACTATCGCAATTACTCCTCGGCAATGGACAAATTCAGAATATAAAACGCGCCTAAGGGCGCGTTTTTTACACAGTTAAGTACTCTGTCTAAGTTTAGTATTTTGTCAGAGCGCCGACTTCTTTTAATCCTTTGTACGCATGCTGACGGTGATACTCGTAAATTATTATGGCGACGCTGTTGGCGAGATTGAGCGACCGCGCCTGCGCTCTCATAGGAATACGCACGCAATCGCCGTAATTTTCGTGCAAAAGCTCTTCGTCAAGACCTCTCGTCTCTCTGCCGAAAAATACCCAACAGTCCTCATCGTACTTAACGTCAGTGTGATTGTGATCGGATTTGGTCGAAGCAAAGAAAAACTGCTGACGGCTGTTGAGCTTGGTATTTTTTATCGCTTTTGCAACGTTTTGGTCGCAATCGGCTTTGTCTGCAAAATTAGCAGACAGAAAAGTCTGCACGTCCGCATATCTTCTGACGTCGGAAATATCCCAATAATCCAAGCCGCTGCGTTTGAGATACTTATCCTCCCAACTGAATCCGCAAGGTTCTATAATATGCAATTTTGCGCCCGTAGCCGCGCAGGTGCGAACTATATTTCCCGTGTTGTTGGGGATTTCAGGATTTACCAAAACTATGTTTATCATCGATTCTCCTTATTAAAACAAGCTGTCTTGCTATGCAACATATCAAAAATAACTCAGTATTACTTCTCTTATCTCCTCAACGGTTCTGCAAGCAAAAGCCTTGAGTTTTATTTCCCTGTGAGCGCGCATACCTCTGCAATAATACGCAAGATGTTTTTTGAAATTGGCGGCCACGAAATTGGGAGAGTGAAATTCTAGCATAACGTCGAGATGAGTCAGTATATCCTCTTTGAGAGAATATCCGTCAATCTCCGCGCCCTTTATATCGCTGAATATCTTAGGGTTGCCCAATGCACCTCTGGCAATCATAGCGCCGTCGCAACCTGTAATCTCCATCGCCTTTTCGTAACTTGCCCTGTCGACTATATCTCCGTTGACGAATACGGGTATATCGACAGCCTGTTTGACGCTGGCAATAACGTCCCAATCCGCGCGTCCCGAATACATCTGCGTTCGCGTTCTGCCGTGCACAGTCAGCGCGCTTGCTCCCGCGTCCCGCATAGCAACGGCAAAATCTCTTGCTATAATCTTACCCGAAGTCACGCCTATTCTGTATTTGATAGTGACGGGTCTGTCAGACGCAAGCGCGGCTTTGACGACCGCCTGTGCCAACGGTATATTTTCCAACAACGCGCTGCCTTCGCCGTTGCGCACTATCTTGGGCACGGGACATCCCATATTGATATCGATTACGTCAAATTTCTCCAAAGCTCTGTGTTCTACGGCTTTGGCGATATAATAAGGTTCGCTGCCGAAAATCTGCACGCACTTAATCTTTTCGCTGTCTGTGGTGCGAAGCAAATCCTCCGTCTTGTCGCTGCCGTAGACCAGCCCCTTAGCCGACACCATCTCCGTGCAAGTCATATCCGCTCCGCGATCCGCGCAAACTTTTCTCATCCCCACGTCGCTGTATCCCGCAATCGGTGCAAGCGCCACGCCCTTAAACTCAATTTTTTGCAGCACGTTTCGCCTCCTTCCAGAGCGAATAAAGTTCTTCAGAACTTTTGCCGTGCATGTCGCCGCCGCACTTTTCTTCGACGTATCTGAATCTCCTGACAAATTTGTCGACGGCTTTTGTCAAAGCGATTTCCGGATCTATTTTTTTCCATCTAAGCGCGTTGACAACGGCAAAGAGCAAATCGCCGCCTTCGTCTTCCCATTCGTATTGACCGACGGCTTGGATAAATTCCGATTTTTCTTCGTCTATCTTGTCCAGCACCTGTTGAAAGTCGTCAAATTCAAAACAGTTTTTCGACGCGATTTTCTGCACCTTATCCGCTCGCATCAAAGCGGGCAAAGCCTTGGCGATTTTATCTATCTTACTGCTAGCCGTGGTATAATGCTTTTCTTTTGCTTTGGCGTTGTCCCACGCCTTAAGAGCCTCCTCTGGAGTGTTTGCCACGACGTCGCCGAAAATATGGGTATGTCTATCTATAAGTTTTCTGCAAATTCCGCTGAGACAGTCCTCAAGACAAAACTCTCCGCAGTCCTCTGCAATCACGCAATGAAACATGCTCTGCAAAAACAAATCCCCGCTCTCTTCGATTATATTGTCCACGTCCCCTTCGATTATAGCCTCAACAAGCTCATAGGCTTCTTCTACGGCGTTCTGACGTATGCTTTCGTGCGTCTGCGCCTTGTCCCATTGGCAGCCGTTGTCTCCGCGCAGAATGCGCATTATCCGATACAAATCGGCGAAGTTGAATCTCTTCTTGTCCACGAGATTTTTCGGCGAAACGTGAACAACCGTCGAATAGGAATACTCTTTCTGCCTATCGAGTTCGTATACGGGAATGACCTGTCCGTCAAAATATATTTGTTCCTCGTCTCCGAGAATATTCTGCAAAACCAGTTTGACGTCGCCGGCGATAAATACGTTGTCGATATCGGTGATAGAAAGCGATAATCGAGTGTCGTAGTTGAACCCCCTAGCGCCAACAAGTTCGTACGCGCTTATGCTGACGCCGCCGAGTGTCGGTCTGCCGCCGGCTATTCCGAACGAAACCGAGGGAATTATCCGCACGTCGCACAATCTGGAAAGTTCGACTACCGATCTGTCTTCATAACCGCTGCCGTTGACGCAATACACAGTATCGCCCTGCGCGTTGGACAGCACGTACTGCGCGATAGATCTGTCCAAATCGTCGAAATCCTCGGACTTGTCGTAAATAAAATCAAGGGAAACGCAATTCATTCCCCTCTCGGTAAAAAATTCGTATGTATCCGTGAGCGCAGTCTTGACGAATATTTTGTCCGCCTTCTCTATGCGCTCGGCTCCCTCGAGCGTCAGCTGTCCTTTAGCGCATCCCAACGCCACCACCGTTATCATAATTGCCATTCTCCTTAAAGTATCCCGCTTTGACGAGCAGACGCGAAAACGCGCCGCCCATCGGCAAGGTCATTATTTCTTTCTCATCAAAAATTCTCAGAATAAGCAGCATTGCAACGTAAGCCGTTCCGCCCGCGCCTATCGCGTATAAAAGCGCGTACGCTTCGTTATTGATAAAAGCGCCCGGTAATACTGCCAAAGACATTATAGCACCCGCCAGAACGATTTTGCTAATACTTTTGAACAGTTTTGCATTTTTGCCTACGAGTTTATTATAATAAGCTCCGTTGAGCGCGAGAGCGATAAGATAAAACGCTATGGTTGAAATTCCGCTGGCGGCTATGCCGAATACGGGCACGAATATAAGCTCCGCGATTATCTTGACCGCGCCTCCGACTGCTATATTGACCAGCACCTGTTTGAGCCTGCCCAACCCTTGCAAAATCGCGTCGAGCACTTCAAGCAACGACAGCACGACTATGTTGACTGCCATAAGCGACATAAGCGCCGCCGTCAAATCCTTGTGCGCGTCGGAAAGAGTGGGATACAAAGCCCCGACTATGGCTTTGGACATTACCGTAGCGCCTATAAAGAACGGCATTGCGACAGCCAAACACATTTTTATCGTCCCTGCCGTCTTATGTTTGATCGATACCACGTCGTAGCCCGACATAGCGCTCGCCACCGCGGGCACTATCGCCGCCGACACCGACATAGCAAGCACTATAGGCATATTTATCAACGACGCGACGGGTCCCGTGAGAATTCCGTATTGACTTACCGCGTCGCTTCTTCCACCCGCCGCCAAAAGATTGACTACCATGATGCTGTCGATAAATGCTATCAACGGAAATATAAGTCCGCTGAGCGTGATAGGAGCGAGCGAATTGATAAATTTCTGCTCGCTCTTTATAAGCGGAACAAATCGCTCGCTCCTGCCTGCCGACAGATACCAGATATACACAGCCACCAAAGATACGAACTCGCTTATGCTCACCGCCGTCAAACCGCCGGCAACAGCGTAAATAACGCCACGCGCGGACATCGCCTTGACGATGAGAAGACCGGTCGCAAGTTTGACTATGACCTCGATTATCTGACTAATGCCGGCAGGCGCGGTATTGCTATGACCCAAAAACCAACCTTTGAATACGTTGGCGACCGCCACGAATATAATAGCGGGAGCAATGGCAATATAGCATATATATACTCCGGCTTGCGACTGCGCGCCTGCCATAAGCCGAGAGAGAACAACTGTCAGTATAACTCCCGCAGAACCTGCGATAAAAGCGTACTTCAAAGCCGACCTGACTATACTCTTGACAGCGCCTTCGCGGCCTGCCGAAAGTTCTGCGGATATCTGACGGGAAAGCGTAACGGGGATCGCATTGCTGCTCACCGCCAAAGCCAATGCAAAAAACGGGAATACCAATTGATAATAACCGATACCCTCCGCGCCCAAAGCGGACGTAAGCGCTATCCTGTATACCGCTCCGAGCAACTTTGCCGCGATAGAACATACCGCCAGCAAAATCGCGCCTTTTGCAAACGACTGCTTTTTCATATCAGCCTATATTGTAAGTCAGATACTGCGCCATTGCGTCGCACAACGCAAGGTCGACGCTGCCGAGTTTGTCCGCGGAAAGGATAATTCCGCCGTAAAGATCTCCGCTGCTGATAAGAGGAACAATATATTGCTCGTTGGACGAAACCGTATCTTTGTCGTCGGCAAGACGCACGACTTTGTTGTCCTTGACAAGCCGGGACTTTCTGTCGTCCAATACTTCATAAAGTTCTTCGCTGATTTCTTCGCCAAGCAGATTTTCTTTGCCGCCGCAATGAACGAGGATACTGCTAGTGTCGCATATGGCGACTTCTTTACCCGTATTTTTGTAAAGTATTTTACTGATAACGTCAAGCTGATCGGGCGTCGCGCCCACTTCGTTGTACTTCTTGAGCACAAGTTCTCCCTTATCGTTGGTAAAGATCTCAAGCAATTCTCCCTCTTTGAGTTTGAGCACCTTTCTCAATTCTTTGGGGATTACCACTCTGCCGAGTTCGTCTATTCTTCTCACTATTCCTGTTTCTTTCATAATGACCTCCGACGATAGTATAAGCAAAGCGCAATTTTATATGTACGGCAATAAATCGGTTTTTCAAAATCCTTTGATATCAGCGCTTGGTTCGCCCGAAGCGCTGAAAGGCGTGTAATATCCGCCCGTGAATTTGCTCCAATCTATGGGCTTATAGTCTACATGAACAACCGCCGTATCAAGCTCGAGCGGGAGAGCGGTATCCAGCGACAAAGCCGCCTCTCTAAGAGAATCAAACTCCTGCCAATCATTCAAACTATCATAAATATTGGAGCTGACCTTATGCGCGTAGATCAACTTGCCACCGACAGCTTTGGCAAGCACTCTCCCTGACTTCGCGAGCCTTGTAAAATCCGACCTCTTCACAATCTACTCCTTATTTGCAAAATTCTCTCGGAAATATTCCTCCCCCATAACCTTGATGACGTAAGGAAGATTTGCGGCGATATAATCGGCGTAATGCTCGGGTCTTACGTACAGAGTAGGTCGCGAGACTTCTCCCGAGGCAAGCGTAGCATTGACAAAAGTATTTTCTCGCAATTTATCGGATAGATCTCCGTGTATGAACACGCTGTGCAAAGCGACGTTGCCAACGACCGCGTCAGCCGCGATTTCAGTGACCGATACGGGGATTTCCATTACCGTCATCGAATTGCCGACGATACTTCTCTCGGCGAGAGAAATAACGCCCGACGGTATAATAAGCCTGTCGATATACGCGTTGAATTTAATTGCGTCCGACATAAGCGCCACCGTGTCTGCGGCTAGAATGAGATTGCCGCCGTCGTCTCTGTTGGGATAGAAAACCAGTGTTTTCCCCGCGCCTTCGCGCAAATAAAGCGCATCCCCCTCGGTAACAACGTCGTAAGAGACGTGAGGATAATGTACGCCTACGACCTTGTCTGTGTTGCGCAGAAAATTCAAAGGATCTATCATATTTAAGCAAAAATACATTTCGACTTGGTAAGACAACGCATTCGACGCTTCTTGGGATATACTCCGTACGGGTCGGCCGTCAAAGTATTCGGGAATATAAGCCGCTCTCTTTTTTGCGCCCAAATCCGTCACCGTGCCGTCGCTTATTGTTATATCGTTGCTCATAAAATTGAAAAATAAATCGATATTGTCCTCAATTGTATCGACCTCAAAATCCCACAGCGCCTCTTTGACGGGCGAATACCAACCGCCTACTGTCCTACACCCCGACGGGATAGCGAAGTCGCGAGGCGGATTTGCCTTTGAATTTGCCATTACGGTCTCTTCTCTGACCAACTCGTCGTAGACGTAATATCTCACTCTGTACCATCTGAATTCGCCGAACAGCGTGTTGAGCTGACCTCTTATCTCTTCTTTGACTTCTCTTTCTATCTTCTCTTTGAGACCTCGCAGATAATCCAGTTCCCGCATAACTTCCGTGAAGACGTTGGGAGTATCGTTGAGATCGTTCTCGAGTACGCAAAGCGAACCTTCTACGTCAAACGCCTTGCAATTCTTGCGTATGCTCTTAAACACCACCGAATTATCCTGCTTGCTGTATCCCGTGAGCTGCATATCCACGTGACCTCTAAACTGTGTGAGGTTGTTGGGAACGGCAAAAGACAAATCGTCTCCGTATACGAGCACGGGAGAAATGTACTGCGCTTTGGGAATACTTTTGCTGTTGTAACATACGAATTCCAGGCAGTAATTGTAATCGTTGGCATTGGGATCGGTAGAAGTGATAACGATTGTGTCGGAAAGACTGTTGTTCTGCGCCAGGACGTAACTCTGATACGCTTCCAACAATCCGTTGTCGCTGTGATATTTGAATTTTAATATCATAATTTCTCCGTATTGGGGGAAAGAGCGGAGACAAGATTATGATAACATAAAAATATTAAATTGCAATATATGTGTGAACTCTAATTAACAAACGTGATTCAATCTGAATACCACGACGCTGGAATCGTCTTTGAGTCCCATGGCTTTTGCTTGATTGATGATCTCGTCGCACACCTGCTGAGGATTAAGCGTGGAAAGACAGTTGAGAATATGTTTTATTCCTCCCAAAGTCAACGTCTCCATAATGCCGTCGCTGAACATCACCACCATTTCGCCCACGTTGAGAAGCTGCCTTTGAACTTGAGGAGTAGCCTCCTCAACTATGCCCAACGGGAGAGCGTTGCTCTCTATCAACTGTATGCTGTCGAGCCGCTTGATAACGCTCTGCACTCCGCCTTGTTTGATAAAATCCACGACGCCAAGCTCAAGATCGACGACGCACATATCCAACGCGCTGAAGTTGTCTTTGGATATCACGGCTAGCAATCGGTTGACGAGCATGAGAGAGTTGACGTTGTCAAAACCTGCTTTGTAATAAGAACTCACCATATCCAAAGCTAGCTGACTTCCCTCTCGAGCGGAAAAACCCGTGCCCATTCCGTCGCATAGCGCGATAAGCACTTTGTCGTGTTTGAGCTTGGTGACGGTGTAAGTATCGCCGCACGCCTGAGAATCCGGCTTTGTACACACCGCAGTAGCATAGGTTATCGTATATTTGGGAGAGCTGATAAATGTCAGACAGTATCTTCCGTCCGGCAATTTCCTCTCCTCTTTCTTTTCCAATTTGGCTTTGACAAGTCTTGAAAGAATCTGTGTAAGAGCTTTTTTCTCTCTGTCTTTTTCGCGCACTATCAACGACACGGTATATCTGCCCGATTTGACAAGCGTCATAACGTCGCTGCATACGATATTGCTGTATCCCAATTCCTCGGCGATCCTGCAATCAAGCCTGTCGTCGATATTTACCGCGCTCTTTATTTCCTCTCCCAGTCCGCTGAGAATATCGCTTACACCGAGCAACTGTCCAGCGACTAGTTTTTGGTCGACTTCCATCTCTTTGCCCGAATTGTATTTTATATCGTAAGACAAAGCGGTATGATTGCACGTGGCAAGCAAGGTCGGCAGTTGAATGCACTTGGAAGAAAGAAACGTAGGCAAGTCCTCCAACGTGGCTTTGCCGGAGGTTAGCGCGGTACGCACCACGCCTTCCAGCACGGAGTTCAATTCGTTGCCGAGAGCGTTTCGGCAATATTCTCTGTTGATACAATTGCCGCAGGTCTTCAATAGCACTTCCTGCGCGATTCCCGCCGCAGCTTTATCGGGAGGGAGATATCGGACGACGTTTTTTGAATATATCTCCGACATCTCGTAGAACACGCCCGATACCGCGCCTATACGCGCGGAAAGGTCGCGCCGCGATCTGTTGACGAGTTCTTTTGCGCTCTCTCTTCCCTCTCCGTATTTGAAAGAAGGCAGTTTGTTGATAAACTTGTCCGTAAGCGACGTCGTGATAACAATTCCCGCGGCGAATGCGATCAGATGAAAATAATACTCGCCCGCAAACACATCGAAATAAAGTCCGCATATTACGTGCGCAAGTATCGCCGACAGCCCCGCAATCCATTTGTTGAACACAAAAACGTAAGCGGTGAGAAATATCAGCACGATACCACCCGCCATGGCGAGATTAACTCCGGTTAGCCCCGCGCCAACGGCGATACCGCTGACGATAACAATCCCTTGAGGAAGCGAAAAATTGCGATATAAATACGGAATTGCCAAACCTAATACTAAATAAAAAATTCTAAACCCGTATATATCTATAGCGTATAGTCCGTTGGCGATTATCGCAAGAAATACAAAGCCTCCTACGGTTTCGTCTCCGCTTAGCCGCCTGCCTATACCGCGAACGGCAACCGCATAGCAGATTGCGCAGAAAAGCAGACAAACTACGACCTGACTGACAAGATATACAATGAGTTCCAATTTGATTCCGCTCTTTACGTCGAGCACCGCAAGCGGTATAACGCAAAGCATCGAATAGCCCACTGCCGCCGGCAGCCGCATAGGTCTGGCAAAAAGATAATGAAGATATTTTGCAATCAACAGCAATATAATCGGAGTGATGGCGTAAACTATGCCGAATAAAGAATGATCGCAAATCAGACATATCGCAAGATACGTCGGACACAGCACCGCAAGATTGAATCTGCAATAGCACAGCGCGATAAACAGGCTCATCGCGTAGCCCTTATAGTCTCCCACGATTTGCGCTTGCTGACAAAAGAATATGAGCAATCCAATTAACAGATAATTTTTGACGTAACGTAATGCGCTGTTGATTTTCATATATTAAAGATAACTTATATGAAAAGACAGAAAATATATACTAAAAGAGAATGCGCACTGATTTTGTCGAAATTATTCAATTCCCCTTTTCCCTGACAAATCTTATCTTGCCTTTAAGCGTTCTTCCCTTGGCAAGCGAAAGCGGAAGATAAAAAGCCGACATTTCGGAAAACTTAACGCTTTCTATCCTGCCGTAAGGATTTATGCACAAACTGGAATCGGAATACTGCACTAGCACATATTTGCCCGTAGCTATCGCAAGCGCTCTGGCGCAAGCCGTTCTTTCGATATTAGCCGCGCAGGCGTTGAGAGAAAATACGTATCTGCTGCCGTCCATGCAGTCCTGCCACAATTCGGGATAACACACGTCGCTGTCTACAAAGACGTTGACCTTGCCTCTGCCCGTCACGTAGCTGCGCATAGCTTTGCCGCCGACGTAAGCCTTGTCGGGATTGATTTCGTCACTGACGCCCATTATGCGCCCCTTGTCTATCACCATAACGCTGTTGAAAAGTTTGTCGCCGATTTTGGCTCTCATCGCAACCAGCATGATGATCTCCTTGTCAAGACAGAAGGCAACCATGCTCTTAAACACCGCGCTTTTGCCGCTGAGTTCCGCGGGCATATCAACAATACCTGTTACTTCTCTCGAGAGTACGACGATATCGTTGGGCGAAATAAGCGCGGAATAGTCCCTCATTACAGTATCGAATGAAACGCCGCTGAAACAAAAAATCATACTGCATATTATGAGCGGCTTTCAAAAAAAGTGAGGCAGTAGGCGATTTTGACAAAAATTAATATCCCCTTTCCGCAAGATCGCTGCAAAGCCCTAGATAAAAGGCGTAAATCTTTTCCCTTTTCTTTTTCTTGACCATAAAATCTATTATCTCGCTGTGCGAGAGCGATTCGTCCAGACAGTCGCCTTTGTATTCGCCGTATTTGGCGGATTCCACCGACACGATACCGTCGCTGAGAGAAGTCTCGCAACGCTTGGTTATCTGCAAAGGAACGCCCATTACAAAGTCGTCGCGGCTTCGTTTGAGAGTTGCCGAATAGCTTTGAGAATAGACGCCGTCGCAGGGCGCGTTGATTTCAAACAAGTCGAATTCGGTGGATTGCAACTGTCGGCATACCTCTAATGCGTCGGGATTTTTGTCGCCGAAAATCTTATACCAAAAATTTATCCAAAAAGCCGTCATCTTCGCCATCCATTTCGGCATGGAAAATATGCGAGCGGCAAGAGCGGAGCCTTTGTGCGGCGTGCAGAGCGTAGTCAACGACGCCACGCTCGAAGCCATATCGAGTTTTTCTATCATATAACGGGAGTCAAGACCGCCCTTAGAGTGAGCTATGACGTTGATCTTGTCAACGTTTTCCTTGGCGAGAATTTCGCGTATCTGAGCTTTGAGCTGCTCGGCGTTGTTCTCCACCGTGCCAAAACCGTCGGTACGGCTGGAATACACCGAATAGCCGGCGTTTCTCAGCACTTTTTCTATCCTGCCGAACGCTTTGAAAAATCTATAATCTTTTATCATTATTCCGTGCGCCAGAATAATGGGATATTTTGTCTGCATACTTTCCTCCGACAGTCTCGCGCGTCATTTAATTATGTCGCACAAGAAGCGTTTTTATTCTTGCGAAGGTTTGCTGTACACACAGCCGCAGAAATTTTGTCTGTACAGTCCGTATTCCTTCGACAACTCTATAGACCTCAGATATCCGCCTTTTTTCTTGAAATCGTTGGGCAGAAATTTGACGTTGGAATTCTTTGCAAGCGATTGACCGATCGCGTTGAGTCTATCCGCGTCTTTGTGCGGACTTATCGACAGCGTCGAGCAGAAATACTCGAAACCGTGCGACGATGCGTATTCGTAAGTTTTTTTCAATCTAAGGGCATGACAAATCGAACAGCGCTCGCCCCTTTCCGGACAATTCTCCAATCCCGCGATTTTGTCCATATATTCATTAGAATCGTATTCGGGACATACGATAGCGACGCCGCAACCTGTCTCTTCGACAAGTCTGACAAGTTCGCAATATCTAAGATCAAATTCCCGTTTGTCGGATATGTTGGGATTGTAAAAAAACAGCGTAACGTCAAAATACCGACAAAGATATTCCAAACAATAGCTGCTGCACGGCGCGCAACACGCGTGCAACAAAAGAGACGGCCGCCTTCCGTTAAGCGCGCCGATTATCGAATCGAGTTCTTTTTGATAGTTACGATCGCGATCCATATGCGCCTCAATAAGAATCTTCCAGCAACTGCATTATAAAGCTGAACGTATACTCGCCTCCCTCGCGTTCGGAAGAGTTGATGACGTCGGAAGCGATGTCCGCAAAATGTCCTCTTTCCACTCCGAGGTCTTTGAGAGAGTCCACGTAATCGACGAGTTTTTTCATCCTGACGTAATAGTTGTTGACGGTATCGGCAACGACGTTTCTTCCCGACGTGTTCTCTTTGATCACCAGATATTCGTTGTCGCCGATCAGATTGATAAGAGCGTCGGTATCAAAGTCCGCCGACCATTTGTGCAGATTGATATATCTCAAAAACAACACGCAGAACACGTTGCCGTAATCGGCGCGGTATCTGTCGCTTATCCTATCGGTCAGCTCGCTGAGAATATCTTTGGGCGTCTGCCAATAAGCGTAGCCCGCAAGTATAGACGCCAGCAAAATTCGAAAACGGAAACTCTTGACTTTGTTTTGCAATATACACTTCTTCATATTCTCCGTCAGCAGATTGATTGCCGTGACGGAATAGACTTTGGCAAGAGGACACACCTCTTCTTCCGCGGCAAGGCTCATCACGGACATAGCGAGAGCGTAAAGTCCAGACGCCGCAATCGTCTTGGGGGGGAGCGTATCGGTCATTATGGGATCGAGAATAATGAGATTAGTCTGCGCAAAACAGGTATCGAATTCAAATATTTCGTTATTTTCGGTATCGTAAATGCGCACAAAGTTACTTGCTTCCGTGCCGGACGACAGATTAGTCGGCACGACAATCAGCGGTATTCTCACCGAAGATATGTTGTTGACGGTGCAGGTGCGGTAATTGGATATAAAAGACACGTCGTCTTTGAGCATGATCTTGACGGCTTTGGCGACCGCCATGGCGCTCTTTTTGCCGACAGCCAAAATAGAATCGCAGTCGTTGGACTTGAACGCGCGCAACGCCTTTTCGCAGTCGCTTACTGTTGCTCTCTCTCCGATACGGTTGAACTTTTCCACTATATTGAGCTCTTTGTTGAGCTGGCGGAACATATCGTCTATCTGCCCCACTCTTTCGCTCATTTCGTCGCATACTAGCATTATGCGCCTGCAACCTATATCGTTGATTTCGCCGACGGATTTGCGAAGAGCTTTGTCGCCCGTCAAAAATTTGATATCGCTTTCAAAATTATATTCCATACCGTCCGCTCCTCAAAGTGACATCTTGAAGTTGATTACGTTGAATTTTTTGGGATTGTTGAGCATATTGACGTTGTACGCCATGTTATTAAGCACGGCTTTTTTCTCATCTTCGGAAAAATAGTCAAGCCGTTCGGTTTGCAGATATTTGCCGCTCAGCTCGTCGACAAACGCTAGAACGTATCTTGCAAAGTCATAATGCCGCTCTTCCTTGGACGACGCGGCGTATACTTTCCAACCCATAAACGCGAGCAGACATTGAGAATACTTGGATTTGCAGGCGTCGAGATTATACCTCAGCGCAACCCTTATCGCTTTGGGCACAGCCCTGCTGTATTCCACGCCTTTGACGTCGGAAATCGCCTGCGCTATGCAGTGAATCAATCCCAGACCGCTGCTGTCGGTGCCTTTTGAAAGATATGCGGAAGTCAATTCCAAACTAGCGTATTTATCCGCGTCGGGGCTGTCGAGCAAACTCTGCGTCTTATATCTAAGGTTTGTCAGCGCCACTCTGCAAAATCCTTCGCTTATGTCTGTGGAATTTCTACCCACGAAATCTTCGTAAGCTCTCGATATATTCTCTAAAGTAAGCGAGGACGAACTCTTGCCGGTATATCCGTCGATTGCTCTTGCCAGAATCTCCATTACGCCGTATGCAATTTGCTTCTCGTCCATATTGGACAGTATTTCGCCGTCAATAAAACAATAGTCGGGAAGAAGAATATCGTTGACGACGTTTCTGCTTACTCCTTTGTCTTTGTCGAAAATGACCGCCATAGAATTGGTCTCGTTGCCTATACCGAACTTGGACGGCACGGTTATCAGCGGCAGATACGATACCTGTCTTTCTCTTGTCTCGGGATCGTAGAATTTCTTGATGTCGTTGATCTGTGTGGCGATCAGCAATTTGAGCATTTTGGCGCTGTCGATAAGTCTGCCGCTACCGCAGACGACTATAGCGTCGCAACTGTTGGACATATACACGAAATACATATCTTTGACTATACTCTCGCCGTCGGAAAAATCATCGCCGAGATACACTGACGCAACTTGCAGTTTGCCTTGCCCCTCGATAATATTTTTTATTTTGTCGATATATCCCAGACTGTGCAAATACTGATTGCCGATAAGCATAATCTTAGACGCGCCCAATCCCAGCAAAACGGTGGGCAATTCGTCCAGAGCGTTTTTATCGTCTATTATCTTCGTACCGTTGGAAAATTCGTCGTATTTCATATATGCCTCTTACAAGAGTATAGCACAATCGCCGCGCGATGTAAATATTTTGGAGAAATCATTGTGCGGGTATCAAACGAATGCGACAGACGATTGATAAATTTGCCGCAAAAGCCGATAATATGATCAGTATAAGGCAATAATCAAATGGATGAAGGAGGATGATTTATGAAAAAACAAATTTCGCAGCAAAAACGCACTCGCAGACGCGACTCTACAGAATCGCAAAAATCCATGTCAAGCGGTTACGACGTCAACGGCTCCTATACGGGAGTGCCCGCGTACAACGACCATAGCGCTCCGACGCAAGACGCCGACGATTTGTAAAAATGCGGGGAAAATCCCCGCATTTAATTATTTATAATACGATTATTAATACAGTTTGCAGAATTTGTTGACTTTAACGCAGACTATACTGCCTATCGCTCCTTTTGCAATATCAAAGGGAATAAACGGTATCAAAAAGGTCATCAAAAACTTCCAAGCCGTCATAGCGGAGTGATTGTAACCGTACATTATTACCGCGCCGTACACAAGTCCCACTATATCTATGATAAGTATATTCAACAGCGATGCCGACATATAAGCGGAGAAATTAGTCTTACCCAACTTCTCGCGGAAAAGCGCCGCAAAAAATCCTCCGACCGCAAAACCGATTATAAATCCGAAAGACGGTTGCAGAAAATATGCAAATCCTCCGCCGCCTGCGAATATGGGAAGCCCCAACAAACCCAACACTATATACAGCACAACGGATATCGTGCCCCACTTTTTGCCCAAAAGCAGACAGCACACGTTTGCTACCATAAGTTGAAGAGTGATAGGAATAGTGCCTATCGGTATCTTGATAAACGCGCTGATTATCATCAATGCGATAAACATACCCGAAGTAGCTATGCCAAGCATATAATTGCGCCGTTTTTCGATGTTGCCGACCGCCTGCGCTCTCTCTGCGCCGTCTTGACCGACATTGTTTTGCCTTTGATCTGCGTCCGCAATCAACGCATCTTGCGCGGTTGCGTCCCGTTCTTCAAATCCATTCATTTTCCGTGCTCCTTATGGATATTTCTCCGCACGTCAGCGTTCTTATATTGTCTCCTTCGTCGATTATAAGTCCGCCTCCGTCGTCGATATCTATTACTTTTCCCCTCTTCTCTTCACCGTTATATAAATAGCTTACTTCCTTGCCTGTGACCAAAGAATACCGTCGGTACTCTTCCATAAACGATCTGTCGGTCAAATCGTCGGTAAGCTCTATAAGATTCTTGTAAATTTCCGCTATAAGCTGACTTCTCGTGATCGTCGGGGAACTCTCAAAAAGCGCGCACGCCCGTTCTTTTATATCGTCGGGAAAATCCTGATTGACAAAATTTATCCCTATACCCACGATAAAAGTCCCCGCCTTTCCGCTCTCGAAATCTATATCAGCCTGCGTCAATATTCCGCACAGCTTCTTTTTGCCGATATAAATATCGTTGACCCATTTGATACGGGCGTCCGCTCCCGTAAGCGCGGCTATGCTTCTTCTTACCGCGACAGCGGCGGCAGGAGTGATTACCATTACGTCGGACATATTCTCTATGCTCTTGCACAGACAAACGCTCATATATATGCCGCTTTTGGGGGAGAAAAACCTTTTGCCCATTCTTCCTCTGCCTTTTGTCTGCTCGTCGGATACAATCAGCGCTCCGTGAGTAAGCTCTCCGCCCATAAGTCTGGTCATTGCCTCGGCGTTGGTCGAAGTAACGCTCTTGAATGCAATTATCTGCGCGTCTTTGTATTTTGCATGCAAATTTGCCCTAAGGCTCTCTTCGGAGAGAATATCGTTGCCGTCGGCAAGCGCGTAACCTTTATTTGTCGACGCCTCGATACTGTAACCCTCGCCCTGCAATGCTTTTATCGCTTTCCACACGCTGTTGCGGGACACGCTTAAAGAGTCGGCAAGTTGTTGACCCGACAAAGTCTCTCCTCTGTGCGATTCCAATTGTTCGAGAATCCTCTTTTTCAGCGACATAACTTTTTCCTCTTTGCTTTTCTCACGGTAAGTATACAGAACAAAATAAATATTGTCAACCATTTTTATAATATTGGTTGACAATATTTTGAGTTAACGTATCAATATATTTCGTATTATATTTCTTTATTATTATTTTGTTCAATCAGATCGGCCACGATTTCCGCAGCGCTCCAATTTCCTGTGACTTCTTCGGAGCTGGGCATAGCGTATTCTAGCTTAATAAGACCTTTCTTGACAAGAGAAGCCGTCTTCTCATAAGGATAAACGTACGGCACGTACTCTTTCTCTACAATACTCAATCCGCGGGCGCGAAAAATTTCGTCAATCATTTGTTTGGCGCGTTTTACTCGTAATTCCGACTGAATGCGATAAAGATAAGGCGTATCTTTCATTGAAGGCATTTTCTCGACCTTTTCCGTCTTGTAGACGTCGCTTACGGAAAAATCCGCGTCTGCCGCCAACATAAGACACAGCGTCTTGCCTTTTATTATCAGTCTGGCAAGCGGTCGTCCGTCCAAGCGAAACGTCTCTTTCTTCCAACTTACCCTGTCTTTTATTCCCTCGTAGGCAAGCAAACGATTTTTTATATCGGAATACCACTGTTTGTTGCAATCGCGCATTTGGATTAGCTTGGCGGTAAAACTCCTGTCATATTTGACCAACTTTGCCCCGTTGACTTCTCCCGCGTCAGGAAAATCGTCTCCCGATATAATATCCGCGCTTTCTTCGGTCTCAACGCTAGAGATTTCTTGCCGTTTGAGATTCGTATCAAATTCCCGATCAAGCGGCGTATTGTCGGACTTGCGTTTTTTTCTGCCTGCCGACAGTGCAACCGCAAAAATGGCGGTAATTATTACCGCCGCAAAGATAGCAACGGTAATAATCCAATTCATTTTGTCAAATTGTGATGCCAAGAGATTTTCAATCATTTTTCTTCCGTCCGTTCACGCAAGCAAAATAAAATATTCGACGAACAAACACTGACATTGTACCACAAGCGTTTGCCCATGGCAACAATCGGATAAACTAAAAAGAATAAATGCCTTCGTCACGGCAATTTAATCTTCCAAAACGGTAAAAGGCAAAAGCCTGTAAATCAAACTGTCGCGTAAGAAATTAATCTCACGCGACAGTTTGCTCTTACGAGATGGATTTCTGCAAGATGATTTTATTTCTAAAATCTCTTTGTGGGCGGAAGATAACGGCTTTCGCCGATATCTTCCTTTGCGTTGGTTTGCATCCTTTGTAATTCCCTTTCATTAAATATAACAATCTTACACGGCAGCTTGTCCCAGGAAAATTAAAAAAATTCCAAATTTTTTGGAATTTTTTTCTAAGCGCCGGTTTTCTTGTCGAAAAGTAAGTCTAAAACTTGATTTATCGGCATTTCTTCAAACGTATTTACCATCAGATAATAATGATATTTACCGTCGGTAAAATAAATTTGATTTTCACAAAAACCAGAAACGTCTTTACGATTAAATTTTATATTATAGGTATTCCAAACTTCAGATAATGGTGCTTCTTCAAAATGTCTGTAACTTTTATATCTATAATCGGTAATAGCATATTTTACATCAATAAAATTCTCATCATAAACAAAAGAACTCACTTCGACACCAAATACTTTATTTGCATTCTTAATTGATACGAATAACTGCCCTGTTTGTTCAAAACTCTCGACTGTCGGCAATAAATAAGTTCCTACGTAAGTTGATTGTATCTCCGAAAAATCTATATCCTGTCTGTTGAAATCTTTTTCATCAAGAAATCTCATTCCCTCGTCCGGAGCTTTATCGGTCAGAGTTATCGGCAACACGATTGCAAGCGATACTGCAACAACCAAAACGACTGCCACAGCCGCCCAAGCCAATTTGGGCATCTGTCTAGTCCGCTTTTGCATAGGTTGACTCGCTCTGAATTTTTGCAAATCAGATTGCTTTCCCTTCGCCGGTCCGGCGACGTAGCTATTCATCAATTTGTCAAATTCTTTGTCGTCCAAATTACTATCTCCTAACTTATTTTTGCAGCCTCCGCATCTACCATAGTTCCGTAACCATTTAATAGATATACAAAACCTGTTTCGCTCTTACACGCCGCAATATGTAGATATTCTATTGTTTTTACTAATTTACTGCTCGAATCGTAATATTCAATCTTCGAATATCCGTAAGCGACCATCATATGGTTTGCAGTAAAATCATATTTATAAAGTTTATAAACAGAATTTACATCTTGATAATCCGTAAGATTGTATCCGCTCAAGTACAATATTATCGGTTCGCCCTTATCAAAACTCGCCTTGGCTTTGTCCACGCTGAATTTCGAATTGGACATTACATTAGTATATGTTATGGTCTTATTCTTACCCTTGACATAACTTGCCATACCGCTTTTGAATTGCGCCTGCGTCGTTCCGGGAGCAGGTGTGTTTGTCCCCATAAGCGTATACAGTGTGTTGATAACTCCTTGCTTTATACTCGTTGAAGCAGCCATAGGAAAATAATAATACATATCACCCCTAATAGCGCCCACATTATTGCCAGGTATTAAGTCGCTGTAATATCTGTTGTAATATCCAAGCACGTTGGCTCCCGCTGAGTTTGCGCAGGTGTTGGATATCGAGCTGTTTGTGTTATAGTAGTCAGGAAATGTAGGATGCGCAAAAAAAGAAGTTTCTTTCTTTGTCGCATATTTTATTTCCTCTGTTGTATAACCATTCGAAGTGCCGTCAAGATAGGACAAATCGTCGCAGAAGGCCATTTCGTCAGCATTTGCTTCAATGGGATTAGCCGCAAAGATAGGCAATGCCGCCGCAATTAGAAATACCGCTAACAAGATAAACGCCAGCGCGTATTTATTTACTGTTTTCAACTTATTCATAAATAATCCTTCTATTAAATTTAACAATTTATATTTTTTGTTTGTCCCTGGTTTCTACTATGTACTTTTTCATAGTTTCTATCGCATTTTGTCGAATTCTGCCGACTTGTGTCTTAGAGACGCCTAATTCCTTGGCGATGCCTCTCAAAGTCTTGTTTTGATAATAAGTAGACTGAATGACGATTTTCTCCGTTTCGCTCAACTGATTCATTGCTCCCTCGATGAGTATACGGATCTCAACTTTCTCTAAATTATCTTCGTCTTCGATGCTGGAAATGTTCTCGTAATCTACAAAATTTACGTTCTTTACGTTGGAATTGTGGAGTTGCTTATACCTATTCAATGCATATCTCGTCATTACTTTGCACAGATACGCATAGCCGCTCTTGCTGAATACAAAACCTTGAGCAATTCTTCCGATGTCTCTCCAAAAATCCTGAACCAAGTCGTTGGCATTGGATACATCTTTCAAATATTTCAAGGCGATGTACCTGATCATCGGCGAAATCAGATTATAAAGTTCTTCCACACTTTTGTCGTCTCCGCTCCTAATTGCCAATAAACAATCGGTAACTTTGACCTTTGCCTCTTCATCCATTTAACTTATTCTTTTGTAGTCAATTTTTTGTTTATTTTACCATTTTTATGAGGCAAGAGCAATCGTTTTTGAACCCATACTCCAAATTTTTTTATTTTTCGACAAAATAATAACTCGCTGCAATACATATAACCGTTTTTTACAACATTTTGCACTGCACACGACAAATGTTAAATTTTTATCAATGTGAAAATTTTGACTATCGGAAAAATCCGTCGTAATATCCAATTCTTTTCTCACACAGCGCCGCGACCTCAAAGATCTATGGTCTCTACCTTGAGATCGCAATAATACTCTGCCGTTTTGCCTGTAAATTTCAACACGCAATAGTCGGGATCTGTTACGCCTTGTTTATAAAACATTCTGTCGCCGAATTGCCAAATCATTTCTTTTGTCTCTTGATCGCGGCAAACTTCCATTTGCCCCTTAATCATTACGCCGGTATATTTGAATCTGCCTCGCTCATAGAAATACACGCAGGCTTTGCCGTTGGATAAATATTGAGCAACTTTCTTTGAAGAAGTATTGGTAGAAAAATAAAATACGTTTCCGTTTTGCTTTCGCGGCGCCAACATAGCTCTTGTGACAGGATAACCGTCCTCGTCGACGGACGATATCATAGCCGTCTTAACTTTGGATATAAAGTTATAAATCTGTTCCTTCGTCATTTACAATCCTCTCCTTAATGCATTAACTCCATAGCTTTTTCCTCTCTTACGGCAAGCTATTGTATCATTGGATATTGTATCATGGAAAGTTTTTTATTGCAAATCTATTTCCTCGACGTCGAAGCTTTCTTAAAAGCGCTCGCCATACTGTGTATCATTTTATATCTGACTGCCGACGTTTTCAAAAACTCCGCCCTGCTCATCTTGCTTAGATTTATTACCCTCTCAATCTCCATTGCCTCAACGCGATTTATCTCAACCATCCACAAAACCGTATCGTCGCCGTCCGCCTGCATATCGCATTGCAATAATGCCGAATTTCCTCTCATAAACATTCCCCTAATCCTATTTAACTATTTGAAGCCGCCAAAATGCGACTAGATGACATTATTCTAACATAATTCCGCTGAAAAGCAAAACATTTTTGACTGTAAATTGAGAAAAATTAGCATTAATCGTAGACCTTTTCATCGACTAAACGCCCTATAAACTGCAGTTATTGCTATCAGACAAAAATCTAAGTATCCTCGCAATCAAGAAGATAGTCATAAAAATTGTTGACAGAAATTTTCCATTATTTTCAATGACCCTATTGACGGCTAGTCTAATAAATGCTATGATTAAAGAAAAGGAGAAAAATTATGACACAACAATCACTCTTCAAAAAATCTGTAGCAACTTTAATCGGTTTTCTCCTGATTATCTCACTCATGCTATGCTTTGCTCCCAATAATGACGCCAATGCCGACGAAATTATTTGGGAACAAATTGATTATGAGAAACACTTTAATAAAGAAATCACGGACGCGGGAAATTTATACGGCGGTACGATCAAAGAACTAACCTATATAAAAAAATACAGATATCTGTATGTATTTATAGTTGGTTCTGGCGGAATGGGCGGAGAATCTGAAAACAACGTCGGTTACGGCGGTGGCGCCGGGGGTTTTGCAGCAGTAAAAATTGATCTCAAAGTTGCTCAAAATTTAATTATTGTTTTAGGAAAAGGCGGCGGTAAAGTAGAATTTAACGAAGGCGACAGCCAACAAACCGGTGACGGTTTCTTATCTACTGTATCAATATTAAACGCACCAACTGAAACAATGCCAATTTCTATGGATGTAATCGTAATTGGAGGCGGAAAACTTAGCAGCAATAATTTACCTGGCGAAGGCGGAAAAGTAGACAGAGGAACTCCTAAATATCAATTAATGAAATTACTCTACTCGCAAAGCGGTGCGGACGGCGGACAAGCGTCGCATTCTTTCAGCGTAGATTTGGGATTCAGAACGGAACATTTCATCTATCGTCCTATGGGCGCTTATCCATCCGGCAAGGGCGGCGGCGCTTCTGTATTCCATAGAGGCGGTGACGGAGGCGTTATGTTTAAGAACGGTTCCGACGGCCTAATGGGAGCCGGAGGAAGCGGCGCCGGCAAAGGCGCTTCTCAAGGCGGTTTCGGCGGTGACGCCTATATGGAAGTATACGGCAGCAATATGTAGCTTTAGACTATATTAAAAGCAAAAACAAAAGGACACCAACGGTGTCCTTTTGTAATGGCAGAGAGTGAGGGATTTGAACCCTCGGAACGGGATTACCGTTCACACGATTTCCAATCGTGCGCCTTCGACCACTCAGCCAACTCTCTATATACAAATATTAAATTACGTTGCAGGCGCGCCTGTCAAACAATGAGATATTAACATAAAAATTAAATTTTGGCAAGCAAAATTCCGATATAAATATAATTCCGACACTAAAAATTCGCCATATCGGCAAATGCTTTTAATCAAACGTGCTCAATCCGTATGCGCAAAATTTGTCTTAATATCTCAAAACACATTGCATTATAGACTTTTTAATGGTATACTTATTACGAGGTGAATGATGAGCAAGGACAAAAAACCTAAAGTATTCGTTATTATGCCGTTTGGCGAAGAGTTTTGGGAATTATACGGCAAACTCAAAAAGGATTTCGACGATTACGACTTTACAAACGCCGCGGACTTGGATAACCAGCAAAATATACTGCAAGATATAGTCAAAGGCATAGCGGACGCGGACGTAGTTATTGCCGATTTGACAGGGCTCAATTCCAACGTATTCTATGAATTGGGACTTGCGCATGCAATGAACAAAAAAGTCATTATTATCACGCAAAACTTTGCCCAACTGCCCTTTGATATAAAGTCTTACAGAGCCAACGAATACAGCATGCTCTTTTACAAAATCGATAAACTTTTTGCCGAATTGAAAAAACTGCTCAAAGGTGCAATCGACGGCAGTATCAAATACGGCAACCCGGTATCGGATTACTTGCCGTCGGGAAACGTCTCAAAGAACGACGAGAAAAACAACGCTGCTCAATCAGCAAACAAGCCCGACTTCCCGAGCAAATTACAATCCGATAAAACGGACGTCAAAGACGCGTTATCAAACGGTTATTTGGACATAATGGATGATATTAAAACCAATATCTCCAACATATCAGGCGAAATAATCTTAATGGCCGACGAAATGGAAGAAATGAAAATTTCCATAGAATCCACTACCGAAGAGATAAATTTGGCGACAGCCAAAAACGTTCGTCCGTCTCCGTCCATCGTTAGGAATTTCTGCAGGAATCTGTCGATGCCGATAGACAAATTCGCTTCAAAACTAAAAGTTCACAACGAACATATCAACGACAACTGGAATCTGATAGAAAACGGCTTCTTAAACCTAATCGACACGCCCGTCATCACCGGCAAATATTCCGACAAAATCAAAAATGAAATCTCTAATCTCAAAAGCTTACAATTACCGATAAAAGAGTCAAATGATAATATTATGTACTTGATCAACTCCTTGAAAAACTGCCTGGGACTGGAAAGAAGCTTATCCTCCTCGGCATTGACCCTTATTTCGGAATTGGAGAATTATTTATCGATGATGGACAGAATAGCGTCGTCAATTGACAGAATAGACGGCAAAGGAGCGCTGCTGCATTAAACTTGGCACCAGTAAATAAAGACCTCGCAACAGCTGTATAGATTAATATAACGTCACATCAAAAAACGCGACCCGATAGGATCGCGTTTTTTCACTGAACGATTAATTATCTTTATTCTTTCTTATCCCCGTCAACTTCGGTCGGATCGACCGTTTTGACCTGCTCCTGCTCTTCCGATTCCGTCGTCTGCAGAGGGTTCGCAGCTTCCTCGGTTTGACCTGCGGAAGGTTCGGGCACGATATTTATTTTGGGCTCGGAAGTTCTCTTATAGCTGTCCTTCTTTGCCTGTCTTTCGTCGATATAGGCGATTACCTCATCAGCTGTCTTGCCGTCGAAAAGCATATTGACCTCTTCGGTATATATGGTTTCCTTTTCAAACAGCACCTTAACCATATTGTCCATCACAACGCGGTTAGCCTGCAAAATCTCCAACGCTTTTTTGTAGCAATTATCGAGAATACTTTTAATCTCGTTGTCAATCACGCCGCCGAGTTCGTCGCTGTAAGAATGCGTCGTGCCGTAATCTCTGCCAAGGAAAACTTCTTTATCTCCGCCAAGATACATATTGCCGATCGCATTGGACATACCCCATTGAGTTACCATCTTCTTGGCAATATTGCTTGCTCTTTCGATATCGTTGGACGCGCCTGTGGAGATATCTTTTATTACGATCTCCTCTGCGGCTCTGCCGCCCAACATCATGGTAACCATATCTATGAGTTTGTTTCTCGTGACATGAGAATCGTCGTTTTCGGGTCTTGTCAAAGTATAGCCGGCCGCCATACCTCTCGGAATAATGCTGACCTCTTGCACGTCGTCGCAATTTTCGAGCAATTTGCCGATTATCGCGTGTCCTGCCTCATGGTAAGCGGTGATTCTCTTGTCGCTGTCTGTGACGATCCTGCTCTTCTTCTGCGGTCCTGCGATAACTTTGTTGATACCCTCGAGAATGTCTTCCATTATTATCACTTTTCTGTTGGCTCTTGCCGCAAGAATAGCCGCTTCGTTGAGAAGATTTTCAAGATCGGCTCCGCTAAAACCGCTTGTCATTCTTGCCAAAATCTTAAACGATACGTCGTCGGCAAGCGGTTTGTTCCTCGAATGAACTTTGAGTATCTCTTCTCTTCCTTTGACGTCGGGCACGTTGACGTATATCTGTCTGTCGAATCTGCCCGGTCTCAACAGCGCAGGATCCAGAATATCCGCTCTGTTGGTCGCAGCCATGATAATTATGCCTTCGTTTTTCTCAAAACCGTCCATTTGCACGAGCAACTGGTTGAGCGTCTGTTCTCTCTCGTCGTGTCCGCCGCCCAAGCCCGAACCTCTCTGTCTGCCGACTGCGTCGATTTCGTCTATAAAAATTATGCATGGCATATTCTTCTTGGCCTGATTAAACAGATCTCTGACTCTCGCCGCGCCCGTACCTACGAACATTTCTACAAAGTCGCTGCCGCTTATCGAAAAGAACGGAACGTTGGACTCTCCCGCGACCGCTTTTGCAAACAAAGTCTTACCCGTTCCCGGAGGACCTACCAATAAGACTCCCTTGGGTATTCTTGCGCCGAGTTGCAAAAACTTGTTGGGATCTTTGAGAAATTCCACGATTTCCTGCAATTCCTCTTTCTCCTCTTCGGCGCCCGCTACGTCGGTAAATCTGACGCTTACATTCATATTCAGTCTGGCTTTCGTCTTGCCGAAATCCAACGCCTGACGGTTGGAATTGGCGCTCTGTCTGAAAATTATAAATACGACAATCGCGCAGAGAATAAGCGAAATTATCGGAAATATCAAAGAGCTGATATTAATGCCCGAATTGGGATCGTCGAATTTGTATTCGGGAATCTTGACGCCGGTGCCGTCGTCGGGCTGACGCTCTCTCAATTCGTTGAGATAATTTTCAAAACTCGTACGCGAAGATATCGCCGCCGCGAAAGTTGCCTTTTTGGTGGGATTTTTATAGAATGCGTTGATTTCTTTTTTGCTCGCGTCGCCTTTGAGCGCATAGACCTTATACGATTCGATATACAAAGCAGAAATTGTGCCGGCCTCCAGCCTCTGTACAAGACCCTGTTTTTCTCCGTCGACGTCGTTGTTGTAAGATATAGTAGTAGGCTTATCGTTGAAGAACACGAAATATACCAGCACTATAATGAGTATTATGCTCACTGCAAGCACCAAATATCTGCCTATCATTGCCTTTTTGTTCACTTTTTCCTCCGAGCAGCCGAGCGAGGCTGCTTTTCATTATATTAATAAACTGCCGTGAATATTATATCTTATAGCTAAATAATTAGTCAATGATACGGCATATAACTTTTGTAAAGATTTGGTTAACAGGCCGTAAAAACTCGATTTTGCGCGTTTTCATGCAATTTTGCAACAAAAATTCTGCAAAATTTCTTAATCCTATATACGACTGATTCGCGCGTTCAAAGACTTCGATACAAGTGTATATTACGCATAAGAAAGCATATAGCCGTTGGCAAATTCAACGACTTTGTCGACGAGATTGCTTATAAAACTCTCGTCGCGATTTTTGAGTTCACTCATCCTGTCCGCGTCGGCGTCGCCAACTACGGCGAGAATGCCTATATCACCTATTCTGTCCTTGCCCTTATCGAACGCGCCGCCGGGTTTAATACCGTTGCGCGTGATCTTAACCGTGCCCACGTCGCCTATCTTTCCCAGCGCGGAGTCTATGACGATGATGACGTCGTTGGCATGCCGCTGACTTATCATTTTGGCGTAATCTTCCACGTTTATTGCCGTTACCTGCCTAAGCGTATTGCCGTAAACGTACGCCTGCGCGTCGTTTGCGCGGAGTTTGTCACCCACTCTCGGTCCTACGCTGTCGCCTATGATTTTAGTTGTTCCTATACATAAAAATACCAAGTTTTTCATAATGTTAATTTTGGACACGCGGAAAGCGATTTATACCTGCCGCGCAACATTATCGGGGCTTTAACAAAGATTATTCTAAAACGGCGCCGGCAAAAAAACATATCGAAAAATTTGCGGAAAAAAATTTTGAAATCATAAAATTTGACAAAAATTTAATTATAGCTTATAATGTATTGGGTGCGTGTAAGAGAAAAGGAGTTTTTATGTCTTACGTAACTATAGTTTCATTGGTGATATTGTTGGTCTGCCTGATTGTAGGTCTGATCAAGGGCGCTATGCAGGCGTTGCTCAAACTTATCGCCGCAGTTGGGACTTCTCTGCTGACGATACTCGTCACGCCTTATCTTGCCAAAGCGCTGTATTCCACGTCGTTCGTGCAAAACAAAAATATACATGCCGGCATAGTTTCCGGCGTCAGCGCTGTGTTGATCGTACTCGTCTGTCTCATAGTATTCTCAACAATTTCGTTTGTTATCAACAGAAGAATTTCACAATCCGCCCTCAACGTGGTCAACAGGCTAAGCGGCGCGGCGCTGTATACGATATTCGGATTTATCGTGCTTATTCTAATAGGATACGTGATAAATATATTCTCCGACGTCGAATTTCTTCAACCGCTCGTTGCAGACACAAAAAAAGACCCGTTTGCAAATTGGCTTGTCACCAACAACCTGTTCAATAAATTTATGGAAGCCGTGGCAAAAGAAGGCGGAGTATTCCGACAGTTCCTCGACGGTTTCAAGCAACTCTCGTCAAGCGATTCAGCGGCGCTGTTGCAAAGCGCGTTTACCTTATAAATCTAACGTGAATACGGGGCGTCGGATATCCGACGCCCCATTTTTTTGCTCTGCGACAAATTGCTTATTAAGAGTTTCAAATAGCAAGATAAATCAAATAGCCCGCGCTGTATAGAAAATTGAGCGCCACTCCGCCTGCTCCGCTCAAAAATATCGCGTAATAATCGATACCGCCGAGGAAATAAGAAACCGCGCTTGCTATGCAACCCGCAACGATGTTGAGCGCTACGTAACCGACGTGTTTTTTCCTATATCCGATAATATATCTTGCTATGACGCCCAATGCCGCCCCTACTATAAAAATCAAAAACAGTTCGTAAATTGCCATAATGTATTTTATGACTCGACGTCCTTAGATAATACTAAAAAATAATTTTCTCATAATCCCTATCCAACCGTTTAATAAGCGGACTTTATAAGTCTATTTGCAATATCGCGGCGCCAACGTTTGTAATTCGCCCTATTATATGTTAATATTGAATCGGGCGTTAAGTCGTATCTTTTGTATTCCCTACTTCCTGGCTGCGTTCCGGCGTTACGTCTGTCTAGCACGCGCGGGTGCTTAGCTGTGACGCCGCGGTGTTCGGCCTGCGCTTCACTCAACCGCGATACACGCGGATAATTCCCGTATCCGATATATTCAAGGATTATCGGACTGACGATTAGAGTATGAAGGGGCTTACGTCCTGCTGTCGTCGACAGACGACGGCGAAACCCGTCCGACCTTATTTCGACGGCGCTATCCGCATCTTCGGAGTATGAGCTGTTACAGCGGTCGGACTATATTTTTATCATCGCATGCATTATATTACAAAAATTTACAACCTCGCCGATTATTTTCCCTATGTATTAACTATAATATATTTGCAAGCAATTATTATTAAGGTCTGAATTTATAGCGTCGTTCGCACGCGTTTTGCTAAGGAATACCTCTCCGCGATTATCGCGAAATAACGTTTAGCCGGTCTCTCTTGTAATAATTGTGTAATGTGCCCTCTCGGACGATTAACTTATTGCAATACTACATACAGGTATGTTATAATGAATACAGCAAAATTTCGAAATAAGGACGTCATGGCAAAATCTTTGGAGACTTGGAGCAAACTGGATAATTCCGCAAAAATTTATCCTATGCTCGTGAGCAAAAAAAGCCAAAATATCTTTCGTCTGACCGTAAACCTCAAAGAGAAGGTAGACGGTGAAATTTTGCATAACGCGCTCACTATGACGATCAACAGATTTCCGGGATTTCAAGTCAGATTGATGAAGGGAGCGTTTTGGTATTACTTCGATCACAACGCGTCCAAAGTTAAGATATATCCCGCTGATGCTACTTCTTTCAAAAAAATAACAGACAGAAACTGCAACGGATACTGTTTTAGAGTCAGTTTTTTCAAAAATCAGATTATATGCGATTTCTTCCATGCAATATGCGACGCGACAGGCGCGGCGGAATTCGTCAAAAGCCTAGTGTATACCTATCTAAATCTTACCGGCAAAGACGTATATTCGGATAAAAAAATATTAACGGTCGGCTCGCCGATAACTCAGGAAGAACTCGAAGATTCATTCCTTGCCAATTATAAAAAAGTCTCTCTCAAAAAATTGAAGGTCAAAGATCTGCAAGGCAAAAAGGCATATCATATCAACGGAATACTTTTCAACAACGCAGGCAACGGGATTATCCATATGTACTGCGACGTAAAGCAAATACTGGCCGTATGTCACGAGAGAAAATGCACGATGACGGAGTATCTGGGCGCGCTGTTTATGCTGTCGATATACGAAAGTCAAATCAAAGATAAAGTCAGCCAAGCCAACGATATTCAGCTTTTCGTTCCGATAAATCTGCGCAAGATTTTCCCGTCGAAAACGTTGCGGAATTTTTCGCTGTTTTCACGCGTGGGCGCAAATCCTTACGAGGATATGTCTCTCGACAAACTTATCGAGATAATGCACGAAAGTCTAAAAAAAGATACCGACAAAGCGCTGCTCAAAGACAAGATATCCACAACGGTATGGGCGGAAAAATTTTTCCTGGTAAGGTTTATCCCGTTATTTTTGAAACGGATATTTTTCAACTTTTCCAATATGTTTTTCGGTAAGACCAAGAAGACCGCTACCCTGTCGAATTTCGGAGTTTTAGATATTCCCGACAGCATGAAAGAACACATAGACAGCGTAAGCTTTGCAATATCTTCCAACGCGACTACGCCCTTGTCTCTGTCTATTATTTCATGCGACGACAAACTGTGTATTACGTTTACCCGAAGAATCACGGAAACGGATATCGAAAGGACTTTTGCAAAGTACCTGACCGACGACGGGATAGATCTAACCGTAACGTCGAATTTTTGGGAGGTGGACAATGCGCTGTAAATATTGCAATATAGAAATCGGCTGTCAAAGCAAAGTATGTCCTCTCTGTCATGAAAAACTGCATCTGCCGGCAGAGTTGGATATGCCACACGCATATCCCCAAAAGCCTGCCGGAAAACATCCCAAAAAACGTAAACTTTTCTCGGCGAGAAGTCTGTATCTATCAATTGCGCTGACAATATTCATACTATGCATTCCTATCAACTTGCTCACTACGCCCGACCTATACTGGTTTGCTATCGTCGGGGCTGTAGGCGCATACGGATTCGTGCTGTTGCACCACACTATTCTGTCCAACAACAGTATAGGGATCAAAATCGTCTGGCAAGGCATATCCATATTGGTCGTGCTGCTGGCGGTTAATTTCCTGCTCAAAAAGCAAGCGCCCGAGCTTGCAAGCACGTGGGTATGGGACTATGGTCTGCCCTCTATATTGATAATTGCGTCTTTGGTAACGGGTATTTACACGTCGATTGCTTTCAAATTCTGGAACAATATTATCATAGATGCGCTGGGTATCTCCGCGCTTGGATTTATACCTTTGATTCTCTACGCCGTTAAGGTAGTGCACCACCCCGCGCTGTCAGTCGTGTCGGCTTGCATTTCCTCAGTGGTTATTATATTCTGCGGAATTCTCGGCAGAAGAACCCTTATATCAGAATTCAAAAAGAAGTTCCACTTTTAACGTTGTATCGTTCTATGAATATCGGACGTCAATGGCCGCCTGTCGACGCCATTCGCCGCGGCGTGACGGACAACCTTGTGATTCGGAGTATACTCTCCGATTAATAACCTCGCGCGCGTGATTTTTACAAATATCTAACGGGAAATTCATTGCAAAAAAAAGCAGAATATTATATAATTATGGTATCAACGAATAGACATTGAAATGTTGCATAATATATGTCAGAAAGGAGAGCGTATGTATTTAATCGGCATCGACGTAGGAGGTATGAGCATCAAAGGCGGAGTCGTCACAACGGAGGGAGAAATTCTCTTTAAGACTTCTATTCCGACCACCGAAAAATATACGTCGGATTACAGCATAAGCGAAGATATAAAAAAAGTCGTAGACGCGGTCGTCAAAGGCGCGAATATAGATATCAAAGACGTCAAAGGCATAGGCATAGGTCAACCGGGCTCTATTGATTCCAAAAACGGTATCATCAGATACAGCAACAACATAGCTTTGGAAAACGTGCCCGTCGTCAAAGAATTGCAACAATACTACGACCTTCCTATTTTTATCAACAATGACGCCAACTGCGCCGCCTTGGGCGAACACGTATTCGGCGCGGGCAAAGGATACAACGACGTAGTTTTCATTACCCTAGGCACGGGCGTAGGCAGCGGATTTATTATCGACGGAAAACTATTTGAAGGAAGAGACTGCGCAGGCGCGGAAGGCGGACATATGGTAATAGATATTTCCCCCAATGCAAAACCGTGCAACTGCGGCAGAAAAGGATGTTGGGAAGCATACGCGTCGGCTACCGCTCTGATTAGACAGACCAAAGAAGCAATGGACGCTAATCCCGACAGTATGATGCATCGCATTGCAAAAGAAGAAGGTCAAGTATCCGGTAAGACTGCTTTTCTGGCGGCAAAACAGGGAGATAAAGCGGGACGGCAAGTCGTGGATAACTATATCGATTACATAACTTGCGGACTCGTCAATATGGTCAACGTATTCTGCCCCGAAGCAATACTTATAGGCGGCGGAATCAGCAACGAAAAAGAATATTTAACCGCGCCTATTCAAAAGGCCGTCAACGAAGGCAGATTCGGCGCTGCGTTCAACCCCACTGTCGAAGTCAAGACCGCAAGTCTCAAAAACGACGCAGGTATTTTGGGAGCTGCCGCTTTGGCGCTCTGACAGGAGATAGATTATGAACGATAAACTTACAATACACGACGCATACGGAGAACAATTCAATCAAGGACTTGTACCCGCCACCGAGCAGGAACAGAAAATTTGCGAAGAAAAAGAAAAAACTATCGGCGCTCTTCCCGTCGGATTCGTAAAAGCCGACAACGATAAAAACGGCGTAAAGTATTACAAACTAGTCAAACTCGACTCCGACCAGTTGGATCACAAAATCAAAGCCGAGCAACTGAGACGTCTAAGAAATATGGACAGACGCGGCGTAGCGCAAATAGTACTGCAAAGCATTTCCGTAGGTTTTACTGCCGTAATTGCAGCCTGCGCGTTTATCGCTCTTTTCTTACTCAAATAACGATTAAATAACTCAACTATACACGACGGGTCAAGGTACGATTACCCGTCGTTTTTCATGTTTGAATAACAAAACGTTTGAACTGACAAAGCCCCTTGCATTAAACAAGGGGCTTTGGATTTTGTTATTCGAAATTGTTATTCTTCCGAACCGGTCTGCTCTTCCGATGAAGTCTGTTGCCGGGAACTTTGTTCTTCCGCGGAAGTCTCGCTGTCAGTCTCGTCTTCCTGATGAGGAACTATCGTAAACGCTACTACGCGCGATTCTTTGTCCTTCATTTTCATAACTTTGACACCTTGAGTATTTCTGCCTATCTTGGAGATTTCGTCGGCTCTGACCCTGATAATTATGCCGTTGTCGGCGATAATCATTACGTCGTCGGTAAGCGGATTGACAAGCTTGAGATTGACTACATTGCCCGTCTTGTCGTTGAGCACGCCAACCTTGATACCGCTGCCCGCTCTGCCCTGAACTCTGTATTCGTCGATGTCGGTACGTTTGCCGTAACCGTTCTCGGTAATCGTCAGCACTTCGCAATCTTCTTTGACCTTGGTCATATCGACTACTACTTCGCCTTTATCGAGTTTTATCGACTTAACGCCCATACTCGTTCTGCCCGTAGGTCTTATATCTTCTTCGCAGAATCTAATGCATTTGCCTCCGCTGGACGCCATAATAATCTGATCGTTGCCGCTTGTCAACTGCACTCCGATAAGTTCGTCGTCTTCGCTTGCAAAAGTAATTGCTTTCTTTCCATTGTTGTTTATACGCACGAATTCGTCAAGCGTAGTCTTCTTGATTAGTCCCTGTTTGGTCGCTAGCATCAAGAAGCCCTGACTGTCTTTCGGCACGGGCACGTAGGCGTTGATGACCTCTCCGGATTCGAGATTAAGCAGATTGACGATTGCTCTGCCCTTGGCATTTCTGCTTGCCTCGGGTATCTGATAGCCCTTGGTGCGATAGACTTTGCCTTTGTTGGAGAAAAACAGTATATTGTCGTGCGTGGAAGTCGCGATTACGTTTTCCACAAAATCTTCTTCCTTGGTCTTATGCGCGGATACTCCCACTCCGCCGCGTCTTTGCGCCTTGTATTCGTCGACCGGCATACGTTTGATATAACCGTTATGCGTAATGGAAAGCACGACGTCCTCTACCTCTATAAGGTCTTCGATATCGATATCGGAATAGTCGTAGGTGATTTCCGAACGGCGCTTGTCGTTGTATTTGCCTTTAATCTCGAGAAGTTCTTCCTTGATGATCTCCACAACTCTGTGCGGATTGGCAAGTATATCTCGCAAATCAGCTATCAACTTCTCTAGTTCGGCAAGTTCTTCCTGTATTTTCTCGACTTCGAGCGCGGTAAGTCTTTGCAATCTCATTTCGAGAATGGCTATCGCCTGCTTTTCGCTAAGCTCGAACCTGCTGGTAAGATTCTCTATGGCGGATTGTCTGTCTTTGGATTTTTTGATAGTCTCGATGACTTCGTCGATATTGGTAAGCGCTTTGACCAGACCGAGCAAAATATGCTCTCTTTCCAAAGCCTTGTCGAGATCGAACTGCGTTCTTCTTACGATTACCGACTTCTGATGTTTGACGTACGCTTGGAGAATCTCTTTGAGATTGAGGATCTTAGGCGTGCCGTCTACAAGCGCTAGCATTATCATCGAGAAAGACGTCTGCAACTGAGTGTGCTTGTATAGCATATTCAGCACGACCTGCGGATTGGCGTCTTTTTTGACGTCGACGACGATTCTCATACCTTCTTTGTCGGAAAGTTCGTGAATGTCCGCGATACCCTCTATTCTCTTCTGCTTGACAAGGTCGGCCATATTCTCTATAAGTTTTGCCTTATTGACCTGATATGGTATTTCCGTAATCGTAATCTTGGATTTACCGTTGGAATTTTCCTCGATTTCCGCCTTGGCGCGGATAATGCAGTTACCCCTGCCGGTGCGATACGCTTTCTTAATTCCGCCGCCGCCCATTATGTATGCCCCCGTTGGAAAATCGGGCGCGGGAATATAATCCATCAATTGCTCGACGTCCATTTCCGGATTGTCGAGAAGCGCTATAGTACCGTCTATTACTTCTCCCAGATTGTGCGGAGGTATCGACGTTGCCATACCCACCGCTATACCGTCGGAACCGTTGACAAGCAAATTGGGGTATCTCGAAGGCAGTACGACCGGCTGTTCTCTCGTATCGTCGAAGTTGGGATAAAAATCAACGGTCTTTTTGTCGATGCCCCTGATCATCTCGTCTGCAATCTTACTCAGTCTTGCCTCTGTATAACGGTAAGCCGCCGCGGGGTCGCCGTCTACGGAGCCGAAGTTGCCGTGGCCGTCTACAAGCGTGCATCTTATGGAAAAGTCCTGAGCCAATCTTACCAACGCGTCGTATACCGACGAATCGCCGTGCGGATGATATTTACCCAACACGTCGCCGACTATGAGCGCGCACTTTCTGTAAGGTTTGTCCGACGTCAGCCCCAATTCGTTCATCGCATAGAGTATTCTTCTGTGAACGGGCTTCAATCCGTCTCTTACGTCGGGGATAGCTCTCGATACGTTGACAGCCATAGCGTAAGCGATAAAGGAGGTCTTCATCTCTTTGACGGCGTCTACCTCGACGACGTTGGTCTTATCGAGCATTTCCAATATATTATCTTTCTTTTCTTCCATTTGACTTTCCTCCTCTTATACGTCCAGATCTTTGACGAGGTCGGCGTTCTCTTCGATGAATACGCGGCGCTTTTCGGGTTCGTCTCCCATAAGCACGGTAAATATCTCATCGGCTTCCTCTGCGTCTTTGAGATTGACTCTTAAAAGCGTCCTCGTCTCGGGATTCATAGTCGTATCCCACAACTGTTCGGCATCCATTTCGCCCAGACCTTTATATCTCTGTATTTCTCCTTTTCTGCCTATGCTGACGAGAAATTCTTCGAGAGACGCGTCGTCGTAGAAATAATTTTCTTTCTTGCTGCCTTTCTGCGTAACCTTATAGAGCGGCGGCTGCGCGATATACACGTGCCCCTGCTCGACAATAGGTTTCATAAATCGATAGAAGAACGTCAACAAAAGTATTCTTATGTGGCTTCCGTCTACGTCGGCATCGGTCATGCATATAATTCTGTCGTATTTGAGTTTATCCACGTCGCAGTCTTCGTTGATTCCGCAGCCGAACGTGGTAATCATATTCT
Source organism: uncultured Clostridia bacterium (assembly GCA_947246685.1). GTDB lineage: Bacteria > Bacillota > Clostridia > Christensenellales > UBA3700 > RACS-045. The sequence continues at coordinate 211,903 of CAMXSN010000003.1, forward strand.
TGATTTCTTCGCTTTCCAGCACTCTGTTGAGTCTTGCCTTCTCTACGTTGAGTATCTTACCTCTAAGCGGCAATATCGCCTGAAAACGCCTGTCTCTGCCTTGCTTTGCCGTGCCGCCCGCGCTGTCGCCCTCAACGAGATAAATCTCGCACTTTTTGGGGTCTTTGTCAGAACAGTCCGCGAGTTTGCCGGGAAGCGTCGTGGATTCGAGCACAGATTTTCTTCTCGTGAGATCTCTTGCGTTTCTCGCGGCGTCGCGCGCCTTCTTGGCATTGACGGCTTTGAGTATAAGCTCTTTTGCCTCCTTGGGGTTCTCTTCAAGAAATTCGCCGAATTTTTCGCTGAATACTTTAGAGACGACTCCGCGCATAAAGCTATTGCCGAGTTTGGTCTTCGTCTGTCCCTCAAACTGCGGATCTATCAGCTTGACGCTGACGATAGCGACCAATCCTTCGCGGCAATCGTCGCCGGAAAGTTTTTCTTCGTTTTTTAGCAACTTAAGAGACGTGCCGTAATCGTTGAACAACTTGGTCAATACGGATTTGAAACCGTCTAAGTGCGTGCCTCCCTCGTGCGTATTGATATTGTTGGCATAGCTGTAAATATTCTCGCTGTAGCTATCGTTGTACTGCATTGCAATCTCCACCTGATAGTCGTCGGTGGAAGAATATATGTATAGCGGTTTGTCAAGCACGCCGTCGTTTTTGTTGAGTACGTCGACGTACTCTACGATTCCGCCCTCGTAATAGAACTCCTCTTCGTTCTCTCTCAAAGGTCTGCTGTCTTTTAGCACTATTCTAAGACCTTTGTTGAGATATGCAAGTTCCTGAATACGGTGTTTGAGCGTTGCGTAATCAAAATCCGTCGTCTCGAATATATCCGGATCGGGATAAAAAGTTATCGTCGTGCCTCTTCTGGTGGTGTTGCCTACGACAGCCAACGGTCTTTGCGCTACGCCGCGATTGAAAGACATCTTATAAAGTTTGCCGTCCTGAGCGACTTCGACGTCCAACCACTCGGAAAGCGCGTTGACGCAAGATACGCCTACGCCGTGAAGTCCGCCCGAGAATTTATATCCGCCGCCGCCGAATTTTCCGCCCGCGTGCAACTTTGTCAACACGACCTCAACTGCGGATTTGCCTTCTTTTTCTATGATTCCCGTCGGGATACCGCGACCGTTGTCAATTACTCTTACGGAACCGTCGGGCAATATTTCCACTACGACTTTATCGCAAAATCCCGCCATAGCCTCGTCGATAGAGTTGTCTACAACCTCGTACACAAGGTGATGAAGACCTCTTTCGTCGGTAGAACCTATATACATACCCGGACGCTTTCTGACAGGCTCCAATCCTTCGAGGACCTGAATGTTTTCCTGGGTATAACCGCTCTTTTCGTTTGCGCTCATTTTTACCTCCGATTTTTATTTATCTTGCCGTATGCTTTCGCACGCACACGCACGCATATACGCACACGCAAAATTATAATATTATAATAAAATTATTATATCATAACTATAATAATTTGTACAAGTGAAATGTCGAATTTTTATCTGTACTAAATCAATTAATAATAAAAAAATATAATTTTTTGTCTAAAATTTATTATTTTCCGGCATCAAAATCGCTTTTCAAAATTGCATAATATGAGCAATCTACTATGCCTCGATTACTGATATCGGACTTCCTCATAGTACCCTCGTAAATCATACCGCATTTTTGCATAACTTTCCCCGAGTTGACATTGTCGGGATCGTGCCTACTCTCTATCCTATTTACTCCCGCTTTTTCAAAGAAAAAATCTATCAAAGCGCTCAAAGCCTCAGACGTAATGCCCTGATGCCACCACTTCTTGCCTATGCAATAGCCTATATGAACTGCTTGGATATTCTCTTTTAGATCTACAACGCTTATACTTCCGATAGGCTCGTCAATGTCCTTTAAGACGATACCCCACTCGTAAAAGTCCTTTTTATCGTAATTTGATATTAAAAACTCAATCCATTCTTTGGAAACTTTAACGTCTTTATGAGCTTTCCAAGTAAGAAATTTAGTTACTTCGTCGCTTGACGCCCAATTTTCGTACATTTTTTGCGCGTCTTTTATCTCAAATTTTCTTAAAATCAATCTATCGGTTTCTATTGTCTGCGTACCTAAATGCTGCATTATTTTTCCTTTTTTATCTGTTATGATTTCCCTACTACGCTCGGAGCGACAAATTCTACTTATAATTCTGCTTATCATAACTAAATTATTTTTGATCTTTCTTCTCTATAACTATCCTGTTATGCTCTATATCCATGTCAAAATCCGTGCATGTAATAATAGTCTGCAAACCGCTGCAAAGCTGCATAAGTTTTTGCCGTCTGTTTAAGTCGAGCTCGGAAAGCACGTCGTCGAGAAGAAGCACGGGCTTTTCTCCCAACTCGCTTTCAAACAAATAAATCTCCGCCAATTTCAAAGATAAAGCGACCGTGCGCTGCTGACCTTGAGAGCCGTATTTTCTCACGTCTATATCGTTGATTTTGATTGCAATATCGTCTCTGTGACTTCCGAAAGAAGTATAGAGTAAATTGGCGTCTTTATCCAAATTGGTTCTCAATTTATCAAAGAAAAATTCTTCCATCTTATCTAATTCGCCGTATTCTACTCCGCTCTCGTATTCAAGATTTAACTGCTCTTTGTTTTCGGTAATTTCCGTATGCATTTTTCTGGCGAAAGTCTCTATTTTCTCTACGAATTCATATCTCTTTTGTATTATATAAGCGCCGTATTTCGCAAGTTGAACGTCCCATCCGTACAGCATTTCCGGCAGAGCTTTGCTATATCTGTTTTCTTTGAGAAGTTTGTTTCTCTGCGAGAGAATATTGTTGTATTTAGACAGAGAATAAAAGTATTTTTTATTCTGCTGAGAAAGACTTATATCGGCAAACCTTCTTCGTTGATCGGGACTTTCTTTAATCAATTTCATTTCGTCCGGAGAGAAAAAAACTATATTTAACATACCTATTATTTCGCTCAATTTTACAAGAGGTATGCCGTCGATAGCTATTCTTTTTTTATCATAAGAATCTATGGAAAATTCTATTGTGTGAAGCGTGTTGTTTTTTCTCAAAACAACTCTTATGAAAGCTACGTCGCTTCCCCATCTGATCATCTCTTTATATTTGTTGGTGCGGGGAGATTTGCCTATTCCCGAGCAATACACGCTCTCGATAAGATTGGTTTTACCGCTTGCATTCTGTCCGACAATTATATTGAGACCGTCTTTGAATTTAACGGTTTTTTCCTGATAATTTCTAAAATTTTTTAACACAACGCTCTCAATATACATACTTATATTTTACAACAAATAACAATTATTCTCAACTGAATTTTAACTTAAAACGTCGAGTATGCTCTGATTTATAGATAACTTATTTTGATAATATTTGCTATATATTATTATATAAAATATTATAATATTTAATTAATTCTATTGAATTTTTCGCACTTTTATATTATAATAGTCATATGGAAGATTGTAATAAAATTTGGAACGTTTTGTTGTTGGAAATATCAAATAAGATTTCCACTGTGAGTTACGACATGTGGTTTAATTCGTTGGAGCCTCTTACTATTGCTCACAACAAACTTATTCTTGTGGCAAAACTCAAATCCACAAAAAACACAATAAATTCTAATTACAGAAACATTATTCTGGATGAAATCAAAAAGCTCAATTCTTACGTCGACGATTTTATTATAATAACTCCGGAAGAAATTCCCGTATACGAGAATCAACTGCAAGAAGACAAAAAAGAAAAAGAAACCGTAGAAAACTATTCTTTTTTTGACAACAACTTCACTTTCGACAAATTCGTCGTCGGTCAAAGCAACCAAATCGTTTACGTTGCCGCAAACGCCGTAGCCAAACAGCCCGGCACGCTGCACAATCCTCTTTTTATATACGGAGGAGTAGGTCTTGGCAAAACTCATATTATGCACGCTATAGGCAACGAGATATTAAAGCACAACAAAAAAGCTAAGATACTCTACTGCACTACCGAACAGTTTGTCAACGACTTTATCGACAGTATAAGAAATAACAAAGACAACAACGAGCAGAATAGAAAATTCAGAGAAAAATACAGAAACGTCGATATTCTGATGCTTGACGATATTCAATTTCTGGCAGGAAAAACAGGTACTCAGGAAGCACTATTCCATACTTTCAACGATTTGTATCAATATAAAAAACAGATCGTACTGTCTTCGGATAGACATCCTAAAGAACTTACATTTCTCGAAGAAAGACTTCAATCCAGATTTGCCAGCGGTTTGACCGTGGATATATCTACTCCCGATCTGGAAACGAGAATAGCAATTCTCCAAAAGAAGGCTTTTTTCAAAAACGTAAATCTTCCCATAGAAGTCGTTTACTTTATCGCAGAGAGATTTGACAGTAATATAAGAGAACTTGAAGGCGCTCTTCAAAAAGTAATATTCTACTGTCAGCTTGTCGGAAAGGAACCTGACAATATAGAGATAATAAAAGAGGCGCTCAAAGACGATATAGACGTTACGACGCATATACTCTCTATCGACACGATAGTAGACGCTACGTGTTCTTATTACAACGTTAAGAAGCAAGAAATAATAGGCAAAAAGAAATTAAAGCAAATTGCTTATGCTCGCCAAGTAGCTATATATCTTATCAATGATATGCTCGGAGTTCCTTTGGCTACGATAGGAAGTTATTTCGGCGGAAGAGATCATACAACCATAATATATGCTAGAGATAAAATAGAAGAACAGTCCAAAACGGACAATATGCTTGCTAATCAAATAAAAGATATCAAAAACATGATACAAAAAAGATAATTTATACTAAATATATCTGTTATTGATATAATCTGCGGACATAAAATACTTCTCTATCGCGGCATATGTGGAAAGTGTGGAAAACTTAATAGTTTTATCAACATTATTTTAAGGTTATATGTTAATAAATTTTCCTTACAGGTGTTGATAAAACGGCTTTATCAACATTGTCCACATCATTATTAAAGTGATTATTATCTAATCAATATAAAAATATATATGAATACATACTGAAAAGAGGTGAATATATGAAATTTATTTGTAACGGAACAGATTTATCGGACGCTTTGTCAAAGGTAATGAAGGCTTTGCCGTCCAAGAAAAGTATGCCAATATTGGAAGGAATCAAATTCAGCGCTTTCGGAGATACTCTTACAATCATGGCGACGGATATTGATTTTGTTGTGATAATGAAAATAAAAGCAGATATAATAATGGAAGGCGAAGTGCTTGTACCCGGAAGAACTATCTGCGAATATATAAGAAAAATAAGCAAGGAGAACATTATAGAGTTCGATTCTCAGATAGAAGCGGACAAGCTCTATATTTCTCATTGCGACAGCTTCATATATCTGGCTACAATGAATATAAACGAATACCCTGCCATCGAGGAACAGAAATACGATATGGAAATATCGATAAAGCAAAAAGATTTCAAAGACCTCGTCAACAAGACGATATTCGCAACTTCAACCGAAGATATAAGACAGCAGCTTAGAGGTTGTCTCTTATCTATCAAAGGAAAACAGATAAAAAGCGTAGGACTCGACGGTTACAGACTTGCTATTTGCAATAAAGAACTCGATGAAGAATATCCCGACAAAGATATAATAGTGCCGGCAAAGAGTTTGAGCGAAATATCAAAATTGTTTGAATCGGAAGACGATAAGGTAAAGATATGTATCAACGATAAAAAACTTATGGTTGAGTTTGACAATAACAAGATAATTACTTCTCTTATTGCCGGACAGTATATAAGATATGAATCTACTATACCTACTAATTTTGAGACGGAAGTCACAGTTGACAGAGCAAGTCTTGAATACAGTATGGATAAAGTAGACGTAATTGCAAAACAAGATAAAAACAATTATATAAAAATGGATATAAAAGAAGGTAAAATGACAATTTATTGCAATACCAGTTACAGCAATATAAAAGAAGTCATCAATACTTTTACAAAAGGCAAAGACGTCAATATAAGCCTTAATGCTAAATATTTGACAGATTGCATTAAAAACAGCGGCGATGAATATCTGTCTATCAAGATATCCAACAGCAACAATCCGATAGTAATTACGCCTATTGAAAGCAACGAATATCTCTACCTTATATTGCCGATAAGAACGAGATAAACTAATTAAGCTCAATAATAAAAAAATGACACGAAATTAAATCGTGTCATTTTTTTTGTTATTATTATAAATAAACAACCTTTAATAAGGTTGCTTATTTATATTATTATTTTATTTTTTCCATTATTTCGAATATTCTGTCCAAATCTGCCGTCGTATAATAATCTATATAAATTCTTCCTTTATTGTTATTTCCCACGGCGTTGACTTTAGTACCCAATTTTTTCTGCATGATATTGGCGAGATCTTTAAGCTCTACTGATAGTTCGGGTATTTTTTTCTCTTTATTTTTTGGATTGAGATAATTTCTCACCATCAATTCCAACTGTCTTACGCTGAGTTGTTTGTCGCAAGCAGCTATGGCGTAAGTGCTCTGCACTATATAATCTTTAATAGATGACAAGCATCTTGCATGACCTGCCGAAAGTCTGCCGTTGACAACCATATCTATTACTACGGGATTGAGATTGAGTAATCTCAAAGAGTTGGTTATAGCAGGACGCGATTTTCCTAATCTGTCGGCAAGCTGTTCTTGAGTGAAATCATATTCTTCTATCAAGGACTTGTATGCTTGAGCTTCTTCTATTGGGTTGAGATCCTGACGTTGAAGATTTTCTATGAGAGAGATTTCTTTAATCTGTTTTTTAGTAAGATTTTTGATTATTACGGGTATTGTGGTGTTGCCGGCAATTTTACTTGCTCTGTATCTTCTTTCGCCCGCAACTATTTCGTAAGAATCGTCGCCGATGGGACAAACTATAATAGGCTGTATAACGCCGTAATTTTTGATAGAAACGGCCAGTTCGTCAAGCAGATTTTGATCGAATTTTTTTCTCGGCTGGTTAGGATTAGTGATTATTTTATTTAGAGACAGCAATTCAACGCCTTCGTTGAGCTTGCCTTCAGAATCGTATGAGGTAATATTACCGTCAATATTTAATAATTGATCTATGCCGGGATTGTTATCTTTTTTCATAATCGTCCTCCGATAATGCGAACTTAAAAGACTTTTCTGTATTTATAGATTATCAACTTTTTAGGCAAATAATAATCTATAAAATCAACGCATTTATATTATAACAAAATATAATCGTATATGCAAGAAAAAAGTTAATCACAAAATTGGTTGAAGTCTCGGTTTATTGCCGCCTCTTGGATATTTATCGGGACATTTACCTAATTTTTTTATTGATATAAGATATCTTTGTTCGTCCTGCGCAAGCTGATATTGATGTATATTTTCTATGCGAGAATTTAATATTTTGATAATTTTATTAGCCGAATCTATTTCTTCTTGATAATTTTTACCTTTATAAGCAATAAAATAACCGTTAATTTTTATCAAAGGAATTATATATTCCGCTAAAGTAGGAAGAGGAGCAACTGCTCTGGCTACTCCGCAATCGAATTTCTGAAAATTATTTTTGGCAAAATCTTCCGCTCGCGAATGTAATGCCGTTACGTTTTGTAAATTTAATTGAGATATAATATGATTGATAAAAGAAATTTTCTTATTTACACTGTCTACCAACGTAAATTTGACGTGCGGATTGAGAATTGCCAGCGGAATGCCGGGAAAACCGGCTCCGCAGCCTATATCGCACACATTGTTAAAATCTTTTATGAATTTATCTGCCGCAATACTGTCGATAAAATGTTTTATCTGTATATCGCTGATATCTGTTATAGCAGTGAGATTGAATTTTGAATTCCATTCCAAAAGAGATCTATAATAGATAGAAAATTTATCTGTCAGATATGAAATATTTTCATAACCGCTTTGTTCAAGATAATTTTTTAATATTTCCAATTGTTCCATAATTTATTATTTTTTTGACAAATAGACCAACAGCACGGTTATATCGGCAGGAGATACGCCGCTTATTCTCGATGCTTGTGCGAGGTTGAGCGGTTTTATTTTGTTGAGCTTTTGTCTTGCTTCCAATCTCAAACCGTTTATAAGAGAATAGTCGAGATTTTCGGGAAGAATCTTACTTTCCAATTTGTTTATATCGTTGATTACAGAGATTTGTTTGGAGAGATACCCTTCGTATTTGATTTCCGTAGCGATCTCTTCAAAACATCGCTTGTTTAGATTTTTCAACTCGTCGAATTCATTTATAAGCATATCGGCGTTGATATTGGTTCTCTTAAGCATATCTTTATAAGATAGAGCGTTGTTAGGTACGCTTTCACCTGCTTTTTCAAAAAAACTTTTGAATTCTTTGGGAGGTATTAACTTGTCGAGCAACGATTTGATTCTATCGAATTCTTGCATTTTATCGTTAAAACGATTCCATCTGTTATCGTCGACAAGTCCGACTTCTCTTCCTTTTGGAGTAAGACGTTTATCTGCGTTTTCCTGTCTTAGCAAAAGTCTGTGTTCTGCGCGGGCGGTCATCATTCTATAAGGCTCATTGGTGCCTTTTGTCACAAGATCGTCTATAAGAACTCCGATATATGAAGAATCTCTACCGAGTATCATAGGATCTTTATTTTTAAGAAAAAGAGACGCGTTGATACCTGCTACCAATCCTTGAGCTGCGGCTTCTTCATAACCGCTGCTTCCGTTGAGCTGTCCGGCAAGGAAAAGTCCTTTTATATGTTTGACCATAAGATAAGGAGTAAGACAGAGAGAATCGATACAATCGTATTCGATTGCGTAAGCAAATCTCATAATTTTGACTTTTTCAAGACCTATTACCGATTTATACATTTCTATTTGCACGTCGAAAGGCAAAGATGAACTCATTCCCTGCACGTACATTTCGTTTGTCAAAGAACTTTCGGGTTCTATGAAAATCTGATGACGTTCTTTATCGGCAAAACGCATCACTTTATCTTCTATCGAAGGACAATATCTTGGACCTGTGCTGTGAATAGATCCGTTGTATAATGGAGAACGATCTATATTAGCCATAATAATATCTTTGGTTTTTTGCGTAGTATAAGTAAGATAACACACGTCTTTATTAATCGGATATCCTTGGGTCATAAACGAAAACGGATAAATATCGTCGTCTCCGCGTTGAATTTCCATGATGTCGAAATTAATCGAATTTTTATCTACTCTTGCAGGAGTGCCCGTCTTAAAACGTCTTGTGGGGATATCCAAAGAAATAAGACTGTCGGTGAGCTTTGTCGCCCTTGCGAATCCGTTGGGACCTGTCTTTGTGACATTGTCTCCGATAATAATATTTGCATTGAGATATACGCCAGTCGCAACGACGATAGCGTCGCAGTAAAACGTCTGTCCCAGAGTTGTTTCTATACCGGTGACTTTACCGTTTTGCGTAAGTATGCGCGATACTTCCCCTTGAAGTATATCCAAATTTTCTTGAGTTTCCAGCAGATTTTTCATATAGTGGTGATAAAGAGTTTTGTCTGCCTGTCCTCTCAAAGATTGAACCGCCGCTCCTTTTCCCATATTGAGCATTCTTATCTGCAAAAGATTGTTATCTGCCGCCAAACCCATTTGTCCGCCCAAAGCGTCTATTTCGCGCACCAAATGACCTTTGGCAGTGCCGCCGATCGACGGATTGCAAGCCATAAATGATATCGCGTCCAAAGAAAGAGTTACAGCCAAAGTTTTGTGTCCCATACGCGCAAGAGATAGACAAGCCTCAACGCCTGCGTGTCCGCAGCCGATTACTATCGCATCGTATTGTTTTTGATAACTCTCGAGCATAACTGTTCCTTTATTACGATAATCAGTCTATTTAACGGTTGTGAAAGATATATTACGTGGTTTTTAATAGTTTCGACCGTTGTATTTTATCTCTTTGAAATCCATATAATTATATCATAGGCGCTTATTATTTGCAAATGCAATACACGCTGTGATATAATTTTGTTATGAAAACGATAGCCACGGTTTCTACCCCTGTGGGAAGGGGCGCGATAGCAATAGTTAGGATGAGCGGAGACAGATCTTTGGAGATAGCCTCCCGTATATTTTCTTGCAAAAAGCTGAATTCTTTTGTAGAAGCGCAGCCCAATTATATGTATTACGGCAGCGTAGATACGGGCGAGATAAAAGACAATATACTTGCCGTGTATTTTAAGGCTCCCAGATCCTATACTGGAGAAGACGTGGTAGAATTTCAATGTCACGGCGGAGTAAGACTTATCGACGAAATTCTCAAAAAATGCTTGTCAGAAGGCTGTGAAATAGCGGATAAGGGAGAATTTACTAAGAGAGCGTTTCTCAACGGTAAAATAGCTTTGAGCGACGCTGAAGGCATAATAGATATGATCAACGGAGAAAGTTCAGCTTCGCTTGCCGCGGGGTACAGACTTGCAAAAGGAGAAACTGCCCGAAAAATTAACCAACTGCAGTCGCTTCTGCTCGACTGTGTGTCGCATCTGGAGGCAAGTCTCGACTATCCCGAAGAGATGGAAGAAGAGGCAAGATCCGACGCCAAGGCTGTAGCGCGCAATCTTATAAGCGAACTTGAAAGACTTCTTTCCACCTGCTCTGTAGGGAAATATATACGCGACGGTATCAACGTAGCAATTATAGGTCAGGCAAACGTGGGAAAATCTTCGCTGCTCAACGCGTTTCTAGGCAGAGACAGAGCTATCGTAACCGATATTGCCGGCACAACCAGGGACAGTATTGAAGAATTTGTCGAAGTCAGCGGAATTATGCTCAAACTTATAGATACCGCCGGCATCAGAGATACCGACGACGTGGTCGAATCAATGGGCGTTAAAAGAAGTATAGAAGCCGCGAAAGGCAGCGACGTTATATTATTTGTGACGGAAGCCGGACGGCAGCTCAACGATTATGAAAGACAGCTTATAGAAAAATTCGATCCTTCAAGCAATATAATTCTCGTTGTCAATAAATGCGACAGTAGCAACGATAATCGCGACGCGATTAAAATAAGCGCGAAAACAGGCGAAGGAATAGATAAGTTAAAAGATAAGATAATAGAGTTGTTTATCGATAAGAGCGTGGATACAAGCGGAAATATCATTACCAACGAAAGACATGCGCAAGCTGTCAAAAAGGCTTTGGCAAGTATAGAAAGCGCGGCGGCGCAGATGGATGCAATGCCCACGGAATGCATTCTTGTCGATCTCAAAGAAGCGTATTTTGCGTTGGGAGAAATAACGGGGAATACCGCAAACGAAGAGATAATAGATAATATATTTTCCAAGTTTTGTCTAGGCAAATAAAAGTATTAAAGTCAATACAGACCGCATAAAAGTTTTGATAAAAAAGAGCGATAATTAATATCGCTCTTTCTCTGTGTTAAAAAAACTTTTTCATATCTCCGCCGTAACTCTTCATTCTCGTCACGCCTGTTTTGTTAAAATTTCTGTTTTCTTGCGGCTTGTCCGCAACAGGTTGAGCGGGAGCGGAAGATTTAGGTTTGGAAGAGCGATCGCGATCGTAGCCGGTTCTTTCTCTGCCTCCTCTATCGTTTCTCCTTTCCCTGTCGTAAGCAGGTTTTTTGGGAGTGATGACGACGTATCTGTTGGGCTCTTCTCCATGACTTTCCGTGGTGACGAATCTGTCGTCGTGCAGCGCCGAATGGATAATTCTTCTTTCAAATGGATTCATAGGTTCCAAAGATTCGGATTTATGGCTTTTAGCAACTCTGAAAGCAATCTTTTTTGCAAGTTTGGAGAGAGTGGCAATCCTTTTTGCTCGATAGTTCTCGCCGTCGATTACCAATCGTTTTCCAAGCGGATTTTCTTTGTTTACTATAAGCAACGAAAGATATTGAAGAGAGTCGAGAACGTCTCCCCTATATCCGATCAAAACGCCTGTGTCTTCTCCGGAAAGAGATACGCAGAATGCGTCTTCTTTTTCTTCGACCTCAGCCACGCATTGAATATTCATTCTCTGGATTACGCCGTTGATAAAATCGCTTACCAAAACTGCTCCGGTGATTTTTTGAGTTACCTTAACGGTTACTTTTTTGCGGATAAGTCCCGTTTCTTTGACCTTTTCCGCTTCGACCTGACTTTCGTCCAGTCCCAACTTGTCCAAAGCCTCTTTGAGAGCTTCGGCATAGCTGTTTGCAGTGATTTCTATACTTTTCATATATGTCTCCTCAAAGATAGTTTGCGCTATCTTTTTGTGTAATAATCCTTAGTCTTATCTTACTTCTTTTTATTTTTCGTTTTATGAGCGTAATCGCTCTGCGTCGGAGCCGAATAGATGACGGTTGATTCCGCCGCTTGCCTTTTTTTGTCTGCAGCGTTGACGATAAGGTTGAATACGAGCGAAGTCGCGGTTGTCATTACGTTGCTTATAAAATAATATATTGCAAATGCCGCGCTGTACATAATAGCGAAGAATCCCAAAACCAGCGGCATCATATATACCATAATTTTGTTCATCATCTTTTGCTGTTTCTGTTGAGCTTCGTCGCCTGTGGGAGGCTGCATCGGCTGCATTTTCTGTTGAAGCATCGTCGCAAAGAAGCTGGTCAGAATTGAGAGAATCGGCAATATAAAATATCCGTTCCAATTTTTGATATCAAAAAACTTGGTCTTGTTGTATGCGGAGATGATGGGATTCATCAACTCATTGTAAGACGTGCCCGTCAGCGTGGGGATTTGAGCCGCTATACCGCCGAACCGCGTAGATTCGAAATTGGCTTGGCTGGGGATTACGTTGGCAAAAGTGTCCGACATAAACACGTTTTTGACCCAAAGCCAACCTTCGGGCTTGTAATATGCGACAAGCGCTTGGTTAAGTTTATCCACCAAACCGGCGTTTTCGATATAATAATAGCTTGGAATAAATCCGTCGATAAAATTATTTGCGTCGGCAAGTATGCTCGACACCGTAGCGTCGGGATGCATTTGGTTATACGCGTCCGTGAGTGCTTGAGTATATTCGGGGTTTTTGAAGAAATTGAGATATACGTCATTGTAGAGGTTTGTCACCAAAGTTTCGTTGACGTTGGTAATATATTCTCTGAATCCCTGGAATACGACCGCAAAGATAACCAATGTGAATATCATCGGTAGACATGACGTAAACATATTAAGATTTGCGCCCTTTTGCAGTTCGTACTGCTTCTGCCTTAATATATCGGGTCTGTTTGCGTATTGTTTTTGGATTTTTTCAAGTTGAGGACGAAGCGCGTCCATCTTGGCTTTTTGTTTGCGCATACCGATTTTCTGCCAAATATCAAGCGGCATGATAACCAGTCTTAGCATGATTGCAAATACCACGACAGTCCAACCGAAATTGCCTATTCCGCTATACATCCAATGGAGTAAGCTTATAATAGGTTTCCATATCGCACTTACCGCGGCTAGCGTGCTGAAATTTATAATAGCCATTTTTCGTTTCCTTTAAGATTGTCTTTTACCGGGTCGAACCCGCCTTGCGAAAAGGGATTGCATCTTATCAATCTTCTAACTCCCGCCGCCGAACCGCAAATAAATCCTTTTTTGCGGATAGCCTGTCCCATATATGCCGAACAACTCGGCGTGTGACGGCAAGAGTTCGGGAATACGGGATTTATAAAGAGTTTGTAGTATTTGATAAAAAAATTTCCGCTTTTCACTCAATATCCTTTAATCTATCATATAATGACGGACAAATCTTCTGTGGATAATTATTGCGCAATCAAAATTACGCTTGTCTTTGGTCTTGCAGTTAAGAGCGCTTGTCAACGCGGAGATATTGCTGTTTAAGACACAGCCTTTCCCGCGTCGTTTCGTCGATCGGTTGTATCAGCGTGTCGGCTTTGTTGAAAGCTATCAACAATGCGTTGGCAATTTCGGCAAAAGTCGAACTCGCGCATTCCGCTCTTGCTATAACGACGTAATTAGTGTTTTGGTCGATAAATGGTATAAGAGCTCTGAAGACTTCTCTAAGCCGTCTTCTGACTTTATTGCGCACGGTCGCTTTGCCGACTTTTTTGCTCACGATAAATCCCACTTTAAGAGGGTATTTTGACGGAGCATATACCAGCACAAGCCTCTTGTTGGCGACGGATGAACCTCTTTTGTGCAGATAGTTGAATACCCTGCCGCTTTTGAGCCTGTACTTCTTCTGCATCTGATATTAAGCCGTAAGCTGCTTTCTGCCTTTGTTGCGGCGTCTCTTGATAACATTTCTGCCGTTCTTCGTGCGCATTCTCTCACGGAAGCCGTGCACTTTGGAGCGTTGTCTCTTTTTGGGTTGATAAGTCTGTTTCATTTTATTATCCTCTCTTTTTATATAAATATAATTATGCTTTAACAGTATATATTAAACGGATAACTCTGTCAAGTAAATTAACGGAATAACAACCGGTAAGATATAAATCGTCAACGGCGAAGTTATAGCTGTATTCGACCCAACGTGGCGTTGGAAATGCATATAATAACCAGTATTAATTAAAATAAGTAAAATAAATTACCAATAAGAATTAAATTATTATAAATTTTCTAATTATATAAATATCCTATGGTTATACGAGGTATAAAGCAGTAATATAATAAAGACTATTTATGCTTAGCAATACTAAATTGAATCATGTCATAATACTGCTCAGCGTCGAGGCGGTTAAATACTGTTGACTGTGCGCGCTATCGTATTGCAAGCAGCCGTGCGCAGATCAAATAACAGTTAGATGGGCATAGGCGATACGCAAGGGCTATGGTGCCACTGCCCTGCGAAGCGTTTGCGTTGCGACTAAATACTGTAGGCGGAGCCATGTGATAATACGCGCTATCTATGTGCTGTGGTCTTATTATCGGATTATTAGTCTTTGCCACGTAAACGGTTCGAAATAGTTGCTCTATATTAATTGAGAATAATTTAAGAATTATGCTCGATATGTTCGTCTGTTTCACGTGGAACAGGTCATTAATGTCCAATAGTTTTGCTTGCGTTATAGCAAGCATAAATATTTTTATCTTTACATTGCTTGTTGGCGCTCTATACTATACTTACGATAATGTACTGCACCGATTAATCATATCGTATGTTAACGACTATCGTGCGCTCGGCAATATAATGAGCATTCCCCTTGCCATTGTTTTTGATATACTAAATTGTTGTATTATACAAGCGTTATCGGCTGCAAGCTTTGTTAAGCGTTTTTGACGTGCGGTAAAAGTTTTGCCGCGGGTATTGTATATTGGAGTATCGTGTAATTATTGATTATGCGCATATAAGTTGTAATTAGGCGATTGCGCCGTTGAAAATTTAATATAAAGGTATCCAATGTCCGTCACACTTGCGCTATAACTGCTCTGTTAAATTTTCCTATATTTTAATCGGTTAACTATGCCGGCGTTTTAATGCAAAACTTAATAGATCAATATGATCGCATTTCTTATCATGAGATCGCGTCAATGCTTTTATTACGCGTGAGTACGCGTAAGCCTAAGGTTGTCATTCCTAACAGAAGTTATTTATATAATACGTTTGCATTAATCGCTTAATAGTTATTGTATCGTATTGAATTATCACTCATTAATCCGATCAGATTGTTTAGATTATAACTACCGAATGTCGAAGTCAAATTGCTTTCGTATCACTAGCGATATTAATCTTGCTATTGACATTGATAACATAGTAGGGTTTTGTTATTAAGACAACGATATTATATATGTTATTTATTTAGCTGCTCCAACGCGAGTTATTTCAATAGCGTTCCGGCATAGTTGTATTCGGAGCTAAGTAACGCTCTTATGTCTATAATAATGACATACTCAATCAATTGCCCCTGTTTGGATGAACAGTTGCACCTTGATGTATCATTAAAGCATATCGGATGGCTAGCGTTAATTAAATTTTTAACTATATTAAAAACTAATATATCAAAGGCAAATAAATGAGTATATGTGGAGTCTCTGTGTTAATATAATTTTTTGCCACGTGTCATGTGCAAAACCTTTATTATTCGCATGCCGATCCAATAGTATTGATTGAGAGTTAATGATAACACTGTCAATGTATTTACATAAATAGCTGCTCGCACTTATGTAATCTTGCGACGACAATAGTTCATACAGTTCAAAATTCTATTGAGACACCTAATGTATCAAAAAATCGATATACTCTGCACATTGAATATGATGGACGGCTGTACAATCGCAATATTGTAGTACGGGTTCCGAAATGTTGTATGTCCATAGACAATGATGGACAGCACGCAATTAACGTGTTAATATACCCGTTTGTCATAATTGGAGTTAATCACTGTGTTTCACGTGTAACTATCTGTGTTTTTAGGAATTATCAACTTATAATTATCTGTTGCCGCGAAATTAATATGGGTCGAGAATGTCATTGCACAAGCGTGATGTTTGGGGATAGATATTGCGATCGCATGCTAAATCTACATAAATTGAATTATTCTGTAATTTGCATAATGTTTGCAGCGACTTTGAGTGTTTTCTATGGCAATTTTTGCTATATCGCAGTTCTATATCAATCAGTTTCCTGTGAAACATATATTGAGAATATTATATTCTCAATATAGGCATTTAAGAATTATCTATGCTTAAATCAAGAAGATTTTATTATGAGTATTTAGAAGAAATATGACGAGTATTCGATTTTTAGCTGAAAAATCAGACTATGTTCCACGGATTTTGTGAAACATTTTTGCCGCACCTCTGTAACAGGATTTGCGGCAATATTCGGTCAAATATTAGTAAATATGATGCTGTTTAGACGAAATGATCTTAATAATTGTTGAACAAGTTCAGAAATGTAATCAAAAACGCTGTTAATTTACGACAGTTGAGATTTCTTATAAGTATTTAAGTTTGATTATGAGTTTAGACTGGAGATATGATTGCTTTTTTGAAGATTGTTTACTTTGAGATCAATATGATGGAATCATCTTTATGGCGGTATTAAATCCATTTGATTGGACAAACTACATAATAAATCAAACGTATACCCTGTCTATGGGTTTAGGAGAACGGAAATGCCAAGATGTATAATATGCAGACAGCACGTAGATTATGAGAATGCGTATATCTGCGATAATTGCAATTCGTATACTTGTTCGGATTGTATAATCAGATATGGCAAAAATTGCGATTGCGGCGGAAGATTGCATCATCTCAATTGAAATAAATGTGAAATCCCGAAATATCGGCGATAGGTCATGCGTATAGCGATTGCGTATTGCCGGAGCATTCCCATGCCTGTTGGATATATTGGGCAAAAAAATTGATAAAAGCGCCAGGGTTCAATTACCTTAGCGCTTTAGGAATTTATTTTTTAAGCTTTTTGATTATCTTGCTTTGCGATACGCTTTGTTTGAAAGTATTACATTTTTGCGTTATCAAGCCATTGTATTTGTAGATCGGAAAGTATATCGATACGGAAGTGAGCACGGTCGACGATACCGTTATAAAAATATGGTATACGTGTATATTGTAGTCGAATTTGCAGAGCAGACACAAAAATGCTGCTACTGCATAGGTAATTACGTATATCGACTGAGATAAATGTCTATACACAGCGCTTTTGATTAAAAATGTGCATAGAAAGTAGTTAGACATGTACAGAATTCCGAAAGCTATGCCTAATATGGAGAAGAATAGCAGCGCATAAGGCTGTGAAAGCGAATCCGACAGTATCATTTGAATATTTTCTTAAATACCGATTGTTTTTCCTTGCCTTTTACGTATTTAAGCCCGTATACGGCGCCGGATACGGTACATACGCAGCGTTCGGTATCCAAACTGACTACTGTGAGCTTTTCGCCCGTAATCACAAGCGTACGGTCGCTAAGCGCCGCTATGATCTGTTTATCGTCGCTTTCAACCATATTTGTAATACCGTTGATTATAATTTTGCTGTCAAAATCAATATTTACTGATCTTTGAGGTTTAGATGTTGCAATTGAGGTGATTTGACTCATATTTTTCCTCCAGGATGGCAATAATTTGGCTTATTAGAAATTAATTATCTAAATTGTTATTTTAAGACACATAAAACGTCATTTACAGTGCATAGCGGTGTTCATAGCAATAAAATTATTAATGATTTTAATATAAAATTCACCCCCATTACGGTTATTTTATGTTATATAGATAATTATTGACTTTTCTGATCTTTTATTATTTTATTGAAAATTACATTATAATATATTAACCGAACGGATTTTTATGCTTATATCCAGATTATTAATATAAATTTTGTCGATTAATTAACGCTTCTATATTTTGCGCTTATCGCATATTGCGTTGGAGCAGATGTTTTATTGGCGTTATTAAAATTTCTAGCAAAGGTCTTTTACGGAAAAAGCCCCTAAACGCTTGATTTTTGACTTAAAGTGATGTAAAATATGGCTTGCATGCGGATATGGCGGAATTGGCAGACGCGTAAGATTCAGGTTCTTATAGTCGCAAGGCTGTGCAGGTTCAAGTCCTGTTATCCGCACCAAGTGTGAACAGCACGGTTTTTCATGCAGATTAAATCATGCTGTTCACTTTTCTAATTGAATACATACAGAATTAGGATGCGTCCGCAATTTTACCCATTTGCCTATTTACAATATAGAAAAAATATGCGATTTAATAGATGATTATATTGGGGAAATAATTTATGTTTTCCAAAAGACATAAAGCGTACTAAAAACCAGATATATAAGCCTAATAATCTATAAAAAGAGAAAACGTTTATACACCGTAGAGTAATTGCTGGTAGGAAAATATTTGTACGTTAAATAGATATATCGAAAAATAAATTAATTGCAAAGCGAGTATCATACTATTTGCAAACGTATCGGTCTAAAGGTCTTTTGGCTTTTGGACCGTCTTTATTTTACAACTTATACAATATATGATTTCAGAAAGTTTATTTGATCGTTGCGAGACAGGGCTGTCGCATTTGACGCGTCGTATCGATACGTCGGTATGCGGCCGAGGTTTTACACGCGTTGGGATTTCCTCAAAAAATATTCACTTTTTGGAACCATATAAGCACACAAATAATATGTATAAATGGCGCAAGGTCGTAGATTGAACGCATGAGTAAATTGCTTGAGCGCGAACTTTAATTTTTGATATGGTTTGACTTTTGATTACTAAAATTTGATACGTATTGATATCTGACGGAAAGTCAGACGGAAATCACGGTAATTTGTGTAAAAAAATGCTAAAAATTGATGAAAAATATTAAAACATATCAAAAATCGGTTGACAATTATTATGACAAGTTGTAATATTCGGGGCAGTTGTTCTATATAAGCCGTACAAAGTACGGTATTTGATAGAACAGAAATTTTATGGGGGAAACGGGAAACTCCGATAAGGGAAATAGAAGATTAGAACAAAGGTAATTTGGTTTTTATGAGGGAGAAGCATTCATGAATACTATACGCAGATCGCAGAGAATTATTTGGATAATTTTAGCAGTGGCTCTTATTACTTTTTTGGCAGTTACAGTTTGGCTTTCCATGCCTGTTTTTAACGGAAATTCCGACGGCGCGAATGATATTGCCGTATCAAAGACGAACGTAGTGCATCTATACAAAGATAAAGTTTACGTCGTTGCCTCGACTCTGGAAAAAGGCGAGGCTTACGCCCAAAAGCTCGGTATTCCGACTAGTCAATACAATTACGTCAACAGTGCCAACGTATTGCGAGTAGAAGACGGCGTTTGGAAAGGTATGTCTTCCAGTAGCGTTATCGACCAATACGCGCATTTGCTTTTGCCGAACGATATCAGATCGATCGATGCCAGTGCAACCGACCAATATACCGGTATTCCTTCAGTCAGATGGTTATCTATTACAGCGGACGACGGAAGTAATCTTGCATCCATTACGGGCGCGACTTCGTCCGCGTCAGCGTTTGGTAAATTAGGCCGTTTGGAAACAATAGATTTGTCAAAGGCGACAAAATTAACGTCTATTCCCGCATTTACTTTCAAAACTTGTGACAGATTGCAACAAATCGCGCTGCCCGACAGCGTTACTTCGATAGGAGAGCAGTCAATCGTATCGGCTACTTTATGCCATATTAGTTTGCCGTCGGGGCTCGGAGCCGACGGAAGCGGTCTTAATTGGCTGGCTTTTCAATTAAGCGGAAAACTTGTGGATATTGAGTTGCCCGCAAATGCAAACGCTACTTTTGTAAATAAAATTAAAACTATGACGTCTGTCTCCGAGACATATATGAACGTGTATATCAAAGGATCGGGTCGCTCTTGGTTGGCTCGTACCGTAGACGGATTCGTATTTTGCAAAAACGTTTTGAGAACAACTCCGCTTGCCACGGGATTGACGGCTAACGAGAATTACGTGATTGGCAAATGGTATTTGGTGGGATATCACGGACCGGAAAGCGGCGGAGACACTCTCAACGCTTCGAATACTTATATGGTAACGTTGCCTAAACAAGTTGATCTTGCCAAAGACTCAAGCAACCGTTTAGGGCAATTTGACTTTATTGATTGTCAAGGCAATTATATACAGAACGATTTCAGCGAATTTACTACGCAATCGCAACTGGGAAGCAACGTGGCAATAAACGGCGCAGCGGCGGGCAACGACGCAATAGGAAGCCGTATTATCGCAGGTGTGCAAAGCGGTTCAAAATTGAGATACGACATTGGTCAGCTAGCTTTCTACTATCGTTGGACTTGGCACACGACAATCCCCGACGACACCGTAAACGTGATTGGAGACCGGGCGTTTCATAACGCGCCCATGACAACTTTTAATTTGGGCAACGTAGAAAAAATCGGAAGTCGTGGACTTGCGTTTTTGGCAAGAGAAAAATTGATTTTTTATCTTTCGTCTAACAATCCGATGATCGCGGGCGACGGTTTTTCTTACAACCAATCCGGATCGCCCAGCGGAACGCTTTTGTTTATATACCGAAATTATTTAGATTATGACAAATATTACGTTAACACTTCGGCAAACGCGTCTTCGGGGCTTCAGAAGGCCGCAAAGGAAATCGTAGCAGGAGTAGGCAAATATTATTCTTATTTGATAGACATTGTTCCCAATATAGCAGAATGGGATAAGGATGCCAACGTCTACCGTTACAGATCTGTAGACGACGCTAAGATGCAGCGGTTGTATTCGGGGAATTTGGAAGGTTTTGATAAAAGTTTGTTTTACAACAACGCTTTTAGTTACACGCGCACAGACTATGACGAGTGGGAATACGACGAAAGCGAGACGTTTCCGTCTTTGAGCGAACAAACGGGATATTCAAAGACGAATTGGTTTACGGGCATCGGTTTTGATACAAGATATACCGAAACGCTTATGAGCACTGCGGACAACAGCAGCAGCGTTTTGTCGCTTCGCAACGCCGCGAGTAAGGGAATCGACGTAATCAATATTTATTCCAGAAAAATAGTTACGGTTACTCTTGATAATAAGGTAAGAGAATATAAAGATAGATCTTTGCAGGCGGACGAAACCGAAATTACGGGAATTCCTTCTGCAATTAAAGACGATTATGAAATTAATGTGACCAAATACGTAGACAGCAACGGAATCGAGAAGAGTTACAGTTCGATAGGTTCGATAATTCAGGAAGCCGGCGTTTATACTATTCAAATCCAGCCCAACGAAGCTTTCGGTCAGTGGACGGAAGGCGACGTGCCTACTATGACGGTTACGGTAAACAAAACCGAGATAGATTTAGGAGATTCGAGCATTTTCCGTCTTGGCGTTACGGACGGTATCAATTCCTATAATTTGCGCCCCGGCAAGGAAGTTGAAGGGGAGCAGGGCACTTCGCTCTATAAATACAAGAGTTCTTGGTATACCGAAAAACAAACCGACGATACGTTGGGCGAGTTGATAGAGCAGAGGGACGGACTTTGGAACAGTTTTGTACGAGCCGAAGGCGAAGAGATGAAATTCCGCCTTGCGCTTGTTACAAGCGTAATTAAAGACGCGCACGACGACAGTACGGACATATTCAACTTGGTTTTGCCTCAAACGGCGAGAAGTCAATCGGGAGAATATACGGATCAATTTACCGTAGAGTTAACTGAAAAAGCAAAAAACAACTATAGATTTGTCGTAACCAACGATTCGTCACGTCAATTTTACGGATACGCAAACGCAGACCAATCGGTAGCGACCGTTATTAAAACTTGGTATATAGTAAAGCTTAACAACTGGCTGACGACGCAGGGAAACGAGGGAAATAACGACGCGCCTTCTTATCACATGAAATCGTCTTGGGAATTCGGCTCGTTTGACGTGCCTCAGGCTCCTGCGGCGGCGCTTGGCACCGATGTGCATATCACGTTCAGTTTGGAATTGACTTCGCAGCACATCGTCGGCGGCAGCGGTACGTTGATTCTTTCGACGGACGAGAACGGAAATCCAATATCAATAGATAAGTATTCGCGCTATATCAACAGTTCCATGCCCGTGGGAAATTACAGAATTATTTATTCAGTTGATTTCTCAAACGACGACCATACGAAATTCGATACTTTTCAACAGAGTTTTACTTTTACGATTTATGATAAAGAGTTTGTGTCCGAAGAGAACGACGCAATCGGTCAATTGAAAGGAAAAACCTTTGAATACGATATGAAAGACGCTACGAACTCTTACAATCAAAACAAAGTTCTCTTTGATTTGAGTAAGCTGAGTTCGACGGACAAAATACAAGATATGTTGGGGCTAAACGGCAATACGGTAGGAAATACCACTCGTTTGGGCGTTTGGGCGGAACGGGATTACGACGTGTTTTTCGACAGACATTTCACAATAACCTACAATCTCAACCGTATGTGGAACAACACGTATAAAGATTTGGGCGCGATTCAAAACGATTATCCGATGAACACTCCCGACGTATACACTGTTTATTATCAGTTGACGTGTAAAAATCGCAAATCGCTTGTCAACGAAAACGACGATGCGAGAAGACAGTGTTGTTTCTACGTTGTCGTATACAGGACGCTTACCGCGCCCACGATACAAGACGTCGTTTATACGGGTTCGGCTATATATCCCACAGTAAGTTATCTCAACGGCGAACTGGCTTTCGAGCAGTCGTATTATACTGTATCCTATCCTACGGGGCAGGACAATGTAAACAACGGCGCAAAGAAGGCTGTATTGACTATATCCGATAAAGATTATCAGCTCTACCGTTGGGCAGACGGCGCAAATATCGCAAGCGACAAAAAGGTGCTTGAGATTCCATACGATATAATTGCCGCCAATAATGCCACAACCGTGCCTTTATATATGGCGGATTGGTCGTGGAACAGTGACATTACGTTGGACAATATCGTTTGGGAAACGAAATTCGGCAACGTAAAAGAAAATTTCGAGTTTATGCTCGTACCGGTGCGCAACGGCGAAAACGATAACAGAGTTAACGTTACGGATATAACACAATTTGGCACCGCAACTGCAGGCGTCTATAAATTGCATGCGCGTTGTCCTGCCGACGAGCACGGCAATTGGAAAGAATACGAACAGACTTTGACGGTGACCGTGTCCAAAGCGATCAACACTTGGTACAAATCGCCGAGCATTACTTCTTGGAGTTGGAATCAATACGAGAACTACGATTGGAGCTTGGGCAGTCCTATAGAAATACATGCGGTGCCCACGTATTATACCACTTCGACGGAAAGCAAGTCGGGATCGGGAAGATTCGATTTTCGTATTTATTCAATAAGAGAAGGCGCGAGCGGCGACGACAGATATCACATGGTATATTTCGGCGACGATTTCCACTTCCAATTCGATAGAGACATCAACGGGGATTTCCTGACGAACGGAGTAGATCCCAAAGAAGGCGGACATTTCTTGCTGCCCGTAGACGTAGCTAAGACTCTTGCCGCTCTTCCCGCAGGTCAGTATTATCTGGTCGCTACGGTTTACGACCATGACAATTATACCGGACTTAACAACGCTATAGACTCTTTCGGCAAAGGCGCGGTGCTGTTTACGGTAGCGCCTTCCAATAACGTGTGGTCGGACACTATCACCGCGTCCGACTGGGCGTATTCGGAATTTGAATTGGGGCGGCATATTCACATAGGCACAACAAAGTACGAGACTCAACTTAAATATGCCGTCTATTATGGCGAAACTGCTAATATAGTGACCGTGGATGGAGTAAGACTGGAAAATATTACGGATTTCGCAGTTACCGCAACAGGTTCTAAGAATACTTACGAACAACTTTTGAAGATGCTAGAAGTCGGTTCTTATATCATCAAAGTTCACGGCGACGCGGCGGAGCAAAACGATAGAGGCGGCGTGAATTATCTTGCTATTGACGATCAGCGTAAGATCGTCGTTATCAAGGCCGCCAATACGCTCAACGATACTTTTATAGTCAATCCTTATACGATAGGATCGAGTACGGACGGAGTAATATCCAAATATACGGCGCGCTTCGAGAGCAAAAAGGTAGGGTTTAGAATTTCGCAAAGCGGCAAATACGTTGACGGACTGAGCGATACTCAAACGTCCGACGATATCATCAGCTACGCGCTGTCGCTAAATTACGATCAGTTGATGGAAAAGATCTCTCAACTTTCAAGTACGGAAACGGGAAGTCAATATACGATATGGTGGACGACCGTAGGCGGCGACAACTATAACGCTCAATACGGTTCGAGAGCATTTGAAGTTTCTCTCGGTCAAAACGCTTGGCTTGACGACATTCTCCCCACTATGACGGATTGGACTTACGACGGCAACAAGCATGAATTCGATAAGAATACCATTCAGCTTACTCACGATATTGACGATTCCGATATCAAAGTTATTTACTACGCTGCTATATACAACGAACATATCGGACAAAACGAAAAAGGCTTGCAGATTGACGGCTGTCCTACGGATACGGGCAATTATTTCGTTACCGTCATCGTACCGACTGATAATTATTACAAGGGATTGTCTATCGACCTGTTCTTCACCGTCAATATGGCAGACAACAGTTTCAAGACTTCGCCGACTATTAACAACAGTTCATGGGATTACTCGCAGTTGGACGTCAAAGATATAATTATCGGAGAGCCTGCCAACAAAGAAGATAATATGAACATGCAGTACGTCGTCTATCAAACCATCGCCGACGGCGAAGAAGTCCACATGGCGACTTTGAATTGGCGTTTCGGACGTGTAGACGGCAGCAATGCTATGCAATTAGACGATTTCTACAGCCGTCTTAAAGCGCTCAACGTGGGCAAGTACAAATTATATATCACGCTGTCTTCTTCTTC
Organism: uncultured Clostridia bacterium; assembly: GCA_947246685.1. Classification (GTDB taxonomy): domain Bacteria; phylum Bacillota; class Clostridia; order Christensenellales; family UBA3700; genus RACS-045. The sequence continues at coordinate 237,288 of CAMXSN010000003.1, forward strand.
CAATTTCAAAGAGTTGGTTCTCGAGCCTACGGTCTTGACCGTCAACAAAGCTGCCAACGGCTATGTCGACGGCAAATCTCCTGCTATTGTCGACAACGTTACTAAGTGGGAGTGGGACAATTATGATACGGCGCTTTGGAGAGAAGTTGCGACAAAGTTCGGAGAAGTATCGATTTTTATCGACGCCGACGCTGTAGCCGCGCTGTCCGTATCCAATCATCTGTCCAGACTTGAGACGGGCGACCATAAAATACGTTTTTACGTAAAAGGCACGGATAATTACGACGGCTTTGACGAAACGCGTACTTTCTCTATTATCAAAAATAAGAACGGATGGACGGACGGCGACAAGGACAAGACGGCATTTGTCAACGATTGGACGTGGGGCGAGTACGACAACGATATATCGGGAGGCAATCCGATATGGAAAGAGCCTTCGCCTAAATACGGTAAGTCGCAGTCCCAAGCCTCGATATACAGGGGTAAAGACGGTATAGGCGGCGTATTGATTCGCGCTGACGTAGCGTTGTATTCGTTGGATATAGTTTTGAATTCTCTCGACGCGGGTTTCTATTACGTAATCTGGACTGTTGCAGGAGACGTCAATTACGAACCTATTACTCGCGAGTTTATCAATTTCCAAATAAAGGTCAATCCAAACAAATGGGATCCCGAAAAACCTGCGACTATGCACGAAAACGATAAAAAAGAAATCTCGGGCATAGAGTACGGTTGGACGTGGGGCGAATTCGGTAAGGATACGGGAATAGATTATTTTACCGTTCCTGCCGCAGAGTACGGATTGGTTGTGGCAAAAATAACCAAGTACGACTCTACTTGGAATAATCCGAAAATCGTTGTCGACGGCATTTCCAATCATATCAGTATTTCCAATACGTTAGATCGACTTGACGTAGGACGATATAAGATCGAATGGTCGGCAACCGATCCAAACGCGACGGGCAACTTCAAAGAAATCAAATATATCAACGAGATAGAATTTATCGTCAACCGCGGAGTAAACGCTTGGACGGGGGATAAACCGTATATCGACGGTTGGCAGTGGGGCGCGTTCGACAGCAGTTTGTGGAAAGCGCCGGGACTAGTATCGGGCAGACCCAACGCGACCGTCATAAAGTTGAACGTCGACGGTACGGACGGAGAACATATTATAGAAAAGATCTCTTCGGAGTATCTCAGCGCTCAGCTTGCGCTACTCGAAGTAGGCAATTACAGACTAGTATGGACGGCGGACGACAACGATAATTACGAGATAGAAGGCGAAAACAAAGACGATCTTACCTTCCAAGTATCGGTCAATATCAACGGTTGGACTATCGAACCTAAAATTACTGCGGCAGACAGTAAGTGGCAGTGGAAGACGTTTACCTTGGGCTATTGGCAGAGACCCGAGGCGCAGTATCATCACAACGACGTCGACGCTACCGTCTACAGACTCAAAGACGGATACGATTTTGAATACGACGAATTTGAAAAGAAATATATACTTGACGAAAGTAAGTGCACCGTGATGAGCGGAATCACGCTTGAGACGCTCGACGCGATAAACGATCTGTCGGTGGGTAAGTATTTGGTTAAAGTAAGCGTACCTCAGGACGAACACGGAAGATTCTTGGGATTGGAATCGGTATTGCCGTTTACCATAGTTCCCAACGAGAATGATTTCACTTCTCGGGCTTGCTATATCGACGGATTCTCGTATTCGCAGTTCAGAGGATCTTGGAGCGCTCCCGCCGCGCGATTCGGCGAGATTGTCGCAAGTATTTATCTGATTGGCAAAAACGGCAGAGAGTTGGTGGCGACTTCTCGCGTTGGAGAGCTCAACAACGTATTGGGCGAACTACACGTTGGCAGCTACGAAACCGATTGGACGATTTCTCCGGACGAAAACGGCAATTATCTGGGCGGAAAAACTTTGACAAGCGCATTTACCGTAGATAAAGCGGATAACCGTTGGCTGCAGAAGCCTATTATAAACGGTTGGGCATGGGGAGAATTTGACGCCGCAGATTCGTCGCTCAAAGCCATTCCTTTCAAGACGGAAGAAGGACGGTTATTGCATTTCAAGATTGTGGACGCATCATATGAAGAGATAAGCGAGTTTGACGGATACGTTGACGAGACGGGATATTTCACGGATATAGCTCAAGTGGCGGATATACTCAACAATCTCAAACCGGCGGTATATCACCTATTAGCTTACTATCCGGAGCTTGACGATTATAAAAAACTCGACATTGACAACGACTGCGTATTTGTCATCAAACACGCGGAGAATAAATGGATAATGACGCCCGATATTATTGATTGGTCGTATGGCAGCCCGTCCAATTTGCCTAGCGGCAGCGCTATTTTCGGAGAAGAAATAAAATACACATATTACAAGGCTGTCTTAGACGCGTCAGGCGAACCGATATTCAAAAACGGCAAGTACGTAGTCGAAGAAGATTCAGCATTTAGCGGATGGGGCAAGGACGAAATCGCCGACGCAGGCGTGTATATCGTTCAGGCAGACGTAGACGGCAACGAATATTTTGCTCCGCTTACGACGCAGTTTGTATTGCGGGTATCTAATTCCAAATACAATTATTGGAAGACTCAGCCGATAATACAAAGTTGGATATTCGGTTCGGAAAAGAGCTTGCCCGAAGGAGAAGCGGCATACGGCAAAGTTATCTGGACGTATTACAAAGCGGCTTGGAGTGAAGCGCTAAATAAGTGGATACCCACGGGCGAAGCGCTTTCTACCGACGGTCAAAATCCGCCGGAGGGAGTAGGAAAATATATCCTCGTTGCAAGCGTAGAGGCTGCCGAAGGATACAACGCATTGATAGCCAACGTATTCTTTGAGATCTACGAAAGAGCTACGTCGGCGAAATCCAGCGACGTGCTCGTCTATATAGATATTGCATTGGCGACGTTAGCGTCATTATTTACCATAGTAGTCATAATCGCAGTTATAAGGAGGTTTAGGAAGAATGACAGCGTTATTGAATAATACACTGCTTGCGATAGATATCAGTCAATCTACGCTCATCGTCTTAATGTCGGTGTTGATAGTTTTGATCATATTGCTTGCGGTATTGGCGACAATATTTATTTTGGGAGTAAAGAGAAGAGGCGACGCCAACTCTCGGTGCGGCGTCGTATCAGTCGTAGCAAATTTTGATAATTTGCAGGGTACGGTTGTCTTAAAAGATGAGAACGATGTGGAGAAGAACGTATTCGCATCGCATGAGACCGTAAAAGTTGTAGTCAATGCCAACGAAGGCTTTATTCTTTCCAATATCTCGGTGGAGGTCGACGAAAATGTCGTAGCTCGATTTAAGGTTAACGGCGCGGAGAAACAAGTTTTTGAAAGCGTGTACGAGTTTGTAATAACGGCGAATACGGTCGTTAAGGTAGAATTTGAAGAGGTCGTTATTTCGCCCGTTGTAATTACTTTTGACGAACAGTTATGCGGAGTCGGCGGCAGAGTTGTTTTGACAAACGTCGAGGGTGAAGAAAAAAATCAGTTTGTCGCGGGAGAAATTGTAAGAATATCGACCGTAGCGGACGAAGGATATTATCTTGCCGAATTTACCGTCGACGGAGAAGAAAGAGAACTCGTCGAAGGAATATACGAATTCTCGGTGACGCAGCCCGTGAAGATAAACGTGGAATTTTTGCCTATACCCGTAGTTAAGTATTCCGTCGACGTTCGTACGGAAGGATGCGGCGCGGTCGCCGTAACCAACCTAAACGGAGAGAGGCAAGCCGAATTCGCCGCAGGCGAAACGGTTTGTATTGCCGTAGCGGCGGACGAAGGGAATTGTCTGTCCAATATTACGCTAAACGGCGAGGAAAAAATCTTAAACAACGGTTCGCTCGAATTGGTTATCCAAGCTGATACGGTCGTCATTGCCACGTTTGAGCCCGTACCCGTAGTTAAGCAAGAGCCGGAAATAGCGGCTGCAAACGCGGAAGACGAAGAAGAGGATGAAGACGAGGTAATGTTCGACGGACACAACGTTATTCGCTTCAATAAGAGTTTTACTGCAAAACTTATTCAGATAGACGACGTATCGAATTCTTGGTATACGGAATTGAAAAACGAACTTTTGTCCTATAAGAAAGTTAAAGACAGAATGAGTTGGAAGCGCGAAAGTTACCGTTTTGGCAGAGAATGCGTCGCACGTTTTGTTATAAGAGGTAAGACGCTTTGCATTCAGCTTCCTCTTGATCCCGCTCAATATGAAGATACCAAGTATAAGGTAGAGGATATATCTCATATCGTATCTAGCGCCGATACCCCATGTCTCTACAGGATTAAGAACGAGCGTCGTTTGAATTACGCAAAGGACCTTATTGCCGAAGTTATGGAAAGAATGGGAGCGGAGCGTATCCAACGCGAATGGGTGGATTATTATCAGCCTTATGACACAACGCTCAATCTCATCGAGCGTCAACTCGTCAAGAAAATCGTCAAGTTCAACGGAAAAACGGGTTATGGCGGCATAGTAGAAAAACTTACGGAAGATCCGGCAAAAGCTGTAAAGACGGAAAACACGGAGAACTGATTAATAAGAAATAGTTATACTTGACTTTTTTGCGGCTATCATGCAATAATATGAGTAACAAAACTTTTGAGGGGCAAGTCGTGATAGAGATTAAAGATATAACCAAAATTTACGTTTCAAAATCAAAAGAGAGCGTTACGGCGCTCAATGGATTATCGTGTAATTTGCCTTCAAAAGGGCTGGTGTTTTTGCTTGGCGAGAGCGGTGCAGGCAAAAGCACTTTGCTCAACATAATCGGCGGCGTAGAAAGAGCGGACAGCGGAGAAATAACGGTAGACGGCTTGGACATTAAAAAATGCACGGATTCTCAACTGGATAGATATAGAAACACTTACGTAGGATTCATTTTTCAGGATTTTAATTTACTGAGCAATTTTAACGTTATCGAAAACGTTATGTTGGCGCAGGATTTGCAACATGAGACGCAAATCGAAAAAGCAGAAGAAGCTCTTGCCGCAGTTAATATGTCTTCTTTTGCCAAAAGAAAGATAAGCGAACTTTCCGGCGGACAAAAACAGAGGGTAGCTATTGCCAGAGCGATAATTAAAGATCCTAAAATAATACTTGCAGACGAGCCGACGGGCGCGCTAGACGCAAAGACGGGCAGGACGATTTTGGAACTGCTAAAAGATATATCGAAAGATAGTCTTGTTTTGGTAGTGTCGCATGACGAGGTTTTTGCTAGCTCGTTTGCCGATAGAATAATTAGGATCGCAGACGGCGAAATCATAGAAGACAGAGAGATAAATCAATCCGATAATGCGCCATCGGATAAAGTAGCGGAAAGCTCCGCAGAAAAATCCGTCAAGAGATATTCCCTTTCGGCAAAGACGGTTATGAAGATGTCGGCTTACAGTGTCGGCAGCAAAAAAGTCCGATTGTTTTTTACTTTACTTTTGTGCATAGTATGTTTTGCCGTATTTGGTGTCGCCGATACTTTAGCGTCGTGGAAATGTGAGAAAACAGTTTATGACGCTATAATATCTTCAAGCGATAAATATCTTATCAATCGGACACATAAAGAAAACATATTGAACGATAATTATGAAAAATTGTATTCATTATTTGACAATGGAGTAAGCATTAAAGAGCGCTATTTGCCTTCAAAAGAAGGAGAATCAAGTTATGGTTGTTATAATAGTTATGCTGACGGTTTTATTGAGATAGACGACAAAAAGGCGAAAGAGTTGGGAGTCGAGCTTTATGCTGGAAAATATCCCGAAAAGCAGGGCGAAATAGCAATTTCTTACCACATATATAGGGGATTTAAGGCGGGAGCATATAAGACGGACGAAATATATATTGACGGGAGTATGATTGAGCCTACTGATAAAGAAAACGGTATACTTGGAAAGACTATTACGGTGGATGGCTATTACGTTTTTACGATAGTAGGTATTATCGACAGCGGATATGATTATGAAAAAAATTCTCATTTGGATCCGCTCTCCAAAAATTATAGTGGACAAAGCAATGAAAATGTACGAGACGGCCATTCTATGCTGTTTTTGCCAAAGGGTGGCATAGAATATATTAATTCTCTTATGCAAACGAGTGATTATCCTTACGGCGTTCCGTCATACAGTCAATATTCTTTCGACAAGGCTATACTTAACGAATTAGTTAGCAACAACAGAGTTTCATTTGTTTCCGACTTGGAAACTTTCCAAAAGAGCGGAACTCGAATTCTTTGGCTAGGAGAAGAGAAAGAAAATCTTGCAGACGATGAGATAATTATCTCGTATAAGGATATTGATGATCTTCTCGGCAATATGTCATATATCCCGGGGATATCTAATTCTCTTGGACAAAGCATCTCGCTTACCTACGTCAAAATCGTATCGGATAGACTATCGGTAGTCACTGAAAAATACAGTAAAATAGATTATAAGTTTTTTAGGGCTTATACGAATGCTGAAATTTATAAATACGCTATTCAAAACGCCGAGCTGTATCAAGACGATGAGAACGTTGCAAAAGTCATAGAGAATTTTACGGGCGGCAATAGCAATCTACCTTTGGCGGCAGCTTATTATCTTTCGAGTAAAGGGATAAGCAGCGAGATACAAACGGGTTATTTGCAAAATCCTTACGGGAAAAGCGGTCTTGAGATTATAGCCGAAACAAATATAGATCTTTTGAACAAATATAATATTGCAAATCAATTTAACGGAGCAATTGTAAAATTAAGAAACGGCGAGGAACTCAAAGCAAAGATAGCGGGAGTATATATACCGAGCGAGGCTACCGGCGTGATTATGAAAGAAAGCTATGGATCTTATTTTATCACCGAGAGCAAGAGGGTACTTATAAATTCGGTAGCATACCAAAATGATAAAGCAACGCTAGAAGCAAAACACATTGACGCTACCGCAGGCTTAGTGAAGATTTCTTCCGAAAATAAATCTAGGATAAAGAACGTTATATCGCAATACCTTGATAATAATGAATCAATACGGACAAATAACGGCGTTTTAGAGCAAGCAGGTTATATTAAAAGCACTATGGAAATATTGAAAAAAGTGTTTTATTACGTATCTCTCGGAATCGGTATTTTTGCCATGGTTATGTTTGGCAACTATTTGATCAATTCCATTATGGCAAGAAAAAGAGAGATAGGAATATTGAGAGCAATCGGAGCAACGTCGAGAGATATTTTCCATATATGTTTATTTGAAGGGATTATACTCTTTGCCGTGATATTCCCAATATCGTCACTTATCAGCGGAATAGCGGGTATTGTAATCAACTCTATGGTAAAGAGCGATTTAGGTATTATGATACCTATTTCGGTATTCGGGATACGGCAGGTGGCATTAATATTTGCGGTATCGCTTGCGGTTACGCTTATTACAAGTTTGATCGGAAGTTATATCGTATCCAAGCGTAAGCCGATAGACGTATTGAGATAGCTATTGTCGCGCCAGATGCTATTGCAAAGCGGACTACGCGCTTAACATTGATGAGTGGCTGTCAATTTGATTTTTTGTTCAAAGAGCTATTATATTGTTCGTAGCGCAATTTTAACGATCGCGCGCAAATAGGCGAGCGGCAAGGAGAATTAGATGACCAAAAAGCTTACGGAAATGAGCATTGAAGAACTGTGGCGGCTTTTCCCGATAACACTCAGCCGGCATAAATCTTATTGGGGAGAATGGTACGCTCTCGAAGCAAAAGAATTGGGAAAAATATTGCCTGAGAGCCGCGCGATTTATCATATAGGCAGCACTGCGATAAAAGGTATCGCGGCGAAACCCATTGTGGATATTCTGGCTGTTTTCCCTAAAGAGTGCGATTTACCGTCGGCGGCTGAAAAGCTGCAGGCACACGGTTATCTGATTATGTCAAAAAGCGCCGATAGGATTTCTTTGAACAAAGGATATACCGAAAACGGTTATGCCGAAAAAGTATTTCATTTGCATTTGCAGCGCGGAGCGATAATAGACGAGGTGTATTTCCGCGATTGGCTCAACTTAAACGCAGACGCGGCAAGGGAATACGAAGCTCTTAAATTGAGTCTGTGGAAGAAATATGAATACGACAGAGACGCTTACACTCAAGCCAAGAGCGATTTTGTCAATAAATATACCGAGATTGCAAAGCGGAATATCAGAGCTTAACGCGACTCTTAAACGGAGAAATATAATGAATGAAACTATTGAAACATTAAAAACTCGCAGAAGCATACGCAAATTCAGAAGCGACGCGATACCACGCGAAATATTACAACAAATCGTCGAGGCGGGTACTTTTGCTCCCACGGGAAGAGGCGGGCAAAGCCCGATAATAATAGCCGTTACCGATAAGTCTATGCGGAATGAGATTTCACGTCAGAACGCAATCATCGGCGGATGGCAGCAAGATTTCGACCCGTTTTACGGCGCGCCCGTAATTCTGCTTGTTGCGGTAAAAAATTGTGCGACCGCGGTTTACGACGGCAGCTGCGTGATGAGCAACCTTATGAACGCCGCATGGTCGCTGGGCATTGGTTCGTGTTGGATACACCGAGCCAAAGAGGAGATAGAAAGTCCTTTCGGCAGACAACTGCTCGCGTCTTTGAATATCGAAGGAGACTACGTCGGCGTAGGGCACGTTGCGTTGGGATATATCGACGGAGAAATTCCTCAGGCAAAATCGCGCAAGGAAAATTGGACGTATTGGATCTAATGCGCAGCTATCGTGGGTGTGGTCGTTAAGCGTTAAAGACTGCCGTTGCAATTTTTGATAAGATTTCTTATCGAGGAAAAAACGGTGAGAAAAATTCCGATAAGGATCATGCCCAACGCCATGCCGGTGAAGAAACCGTACATGAAAGCGGGCACGTTGGTTTTGCCCCATATCATTGTTACCGTCAGCAGGAGTATTCCAAGCAAAATTTGCGCGATTCCCGTGACCAACAGTCGCGACAGCAATTTTATATTTTTAATTTTTTGCATTTCGTCGAGCAAAGCCAGCAGTTGTTTGTCGTCATGCGAATCTGTGTGTCGCGCCTGATTTTCTTTGCCGTCTAGCAATTCGTTTAAGGATACGTCAAGTTCTGCGCAAAGCGATTGAATGATTGAATAATCAGGCATGCATTTGCCGCATTCCCATTTAGAAACCGTCTTGTTAGTCACTCCGATACGTTCGGCAAATTGTTCTTGCGTGAGATTTTTTTCTTTGCGTTTTCTTGCGATAAATTTTCCTATGTCGCTTTGATTCATATTGCGCCTCCGTAGATTGGTTCTAATTAAATTTTATTGCAAAATTAATAAATGTTACACTCCTTATCGGGCGAATTTGAGTGGAATTCAAAAGATTTAGCTCTTCGGTTTGACGGCTGTGGTTGTGCGAACGCTTATTCGGATATAGGCTCTTCTTTGATGTCTTTCTTGGCTTTTCTTCTTGATCTTTTTTGTGATTTGTAATAATCGATGATTTCTTCTGCGTCGTTTTTAGACAGAAAATCGATACGCGCAATACCGTCCCAACGATTAAGGTAAACGGTGTTAAGCTTTGTGAGCCGTATGACAAAATCATCTATGGCGGCGAAAACGTCGTTGAGCCTGCTTAGGCTGTCATCCGCGTCGTTACAGCTCGACACTTTTTTCAATTCTCGCCAATCGTAGAGCGACCACGACGGAGCCCAAAATCTTCGTTTGTCCATAAAATCCGGCGCGCCGGACCACCAAAATACGCTGCAGGTCATAATCCATATGCCTTCGTCGGTAACAAAAACGTGCTTGGTATATTTCCAATACCATAAATCTTTAATAACAAAATACAACCACAATAAATTTACTAGCGCCGCTGTAAGCCATAGTATTACTTTTGTTGTCGTATCTTCTTTGGCGCCTCCGAGAAATATTGCCATCAACGTAAACAGTAATCCTACAATGAATGTGCTGAAATTGTGAAATCCAAATAATAGGTGAAACAAATATCCGCCGAATTTTTTTTGATAGTGCCGACAGAAAATTTCGTTTTCCTGTCCTTTTCTATTTCTCATTTGCAAACAAAGTTTTTCGCGTTTTGTCATAACCGTTCCTTTCGAATATGGTTGTAAATATACCTGTTAAGTTAATTTATTATACCAAATACCCGCAAATTTTTCAATTATAATCGATGGGAGTGCAAAATAACGTCTTATAAATATATGACGCACGTCACTGTTTTGAGCCTGAAGCCGACGGAGAATACAAAGAGAATAAAAAAGCGGGGCCGATACGCCCCGCTTAGATTTTTTATCTAAATTAATAATTGTCGGCGTGAATCTCGAAATAGCTTTGCGGATGAGCGCATACGGGGCAGACTTCGGGCGCAGCGGTGCCGACGACAATATGTCCGCAGTTTCTGCATTCCCAAACTTTGACTTCGCTCTTTGCAAATACCGATGCGGTCTCCACGTTTTTCAACAGCGCGCGATATCTGTCTTCGTGAGCTTTTTCGATTATACCGACAGCGCGGAATTTAGCGGCAAGGTCGGCAAATCCTTCTTTTTCGGCGGTTTTTGCAAATTCTTCATACATATCCGTCCATTCGTAATTTTCTCCGTTTGCCGCTTCGGCGAGATTCTCTGCGGTCGAACCTATGCCGTTGAGTTCTTTGAGCCACATTTTAGCGTGTTCTTTTTCGTTATCTGCCGTTTTGAGAAAAATGGAAGATATCTGCTCATATCCTTCTTTTTTTGCTACGGATGCGAAATAAGTATATTTATTTCTTGCTTGTGATTCTCCGGCAAAAGCTGCCTGCAAGTTTTTTTCGGTTTGCGTTCCTTGATATTTGCTCATTGTTTATCTCCTTTTTATCTTTTCTGTTTGAAAAGAATCGTCTTAATTATACATTTCTCCCACGGTTTTGTCAACATTAAGCACAGGCGAGTAAACTAATCGCGAGTGTATATTTTTTATTAAATGCCGTTTATTACGCAAATAATTATTGCATATTCGAGTATAATGGTGATATACTATTTTTACATAATCGACAATAATATTTTGTTTTATACTATTCGGGAGGAAATATGGAAGAGACAAACGGCGGCGAGTTGACTTTTAAGATGCTGTGGGATAAACTCAAGCGCAGCGCTTTGAGAATTCTTATTTACGCGTTGGTGGCAATGATCATCGCGACAGGCTTATTGGGTATCGCAAATTTGATTTTGACAAAGAATCAATACGAGACAAGGATAACTTATTACTATTCCGGAGTCGAATCCGGCAACAATCCTTGGGGCGGACAAAACGAAATTGCAGGCAATATTAAATCGGTCAGCAACGTCACCAAAGCTTTGGCGAAGTGCAAATACGAGCAGGACGAGATCGACAAACTTATCAATCCGGTTATCAAAAATCTTATGGTAACGGTATCGACCGACTCTCAGAGCGCAGAAAATTCCAGCGCGAATTACAATTTCCGCATAGTCCTCGCTCAAAACGCCGAAATGGATAAACTGATCAATTCCAAAAACGATTACAAGAGCATAGTAACTGCGATTACGGAGAGCTATATAGACAGTTTTAAGAACAAGTTTTCTTTCAACACCTCGTTGGTCAAGCTCGAAATAATTAACGATTACAACGCATTCCAGAAATACGGCACGATCAAATCTTATATGGACGTTCTCGTTTCGGAAAGCGATACTTGGGCGAGCATGGCTCCCGATTTCGTGTCTTCGGAGCAAAAGCTGTCTTTCGGTTCTCTCTTGGCGAAGACCGAGGCGTTGGCGCTTAAGTTGGAAAGCTACAAAAATTATATTCTCATCAACGGTATCAACGAGAACGGCGAGAGCGATTATATAGACTTGAAAATCAAAGAATACGCCGATCAGATAAAGATATATGACGATAAGATCTCGAGTTTCCAGAGCGTACTTGACAAGATTACCCAGAATCCGAGCTTCAGCACTCCTACCGGCGGCGGAACGATAATAGTCAATCCCAATGACACGACGGCAATCAACGAAGCCATAATCGAGGCGGTAAAAGACAAGGCGACGGCGCAGGAAAACGAGAATAATTGGAAGACTTACAAAGAGTACTATACCAATTCAACTTATCCTACGCTTCCCAATGAAGATAAAGACAAACTTCAGCAGCAAGCTTCGAAGTTGGAAAAAGACGTCGTTGACGAATACAATTCCATTATCGGAATTTACGGCAAAATGATAGAGGATTACAATGCAAGTTACAGCGTGCAGTCAATTGTCAGACAGTCCAAGCACGCCGAGCAGACCAGCAGCACTCCTATGTCGTCAATGATATGGTTGCTTGTTGAGGCGGCTGTATTCGTGCTGGCAGTATTGGTTGCGCTTGCGGTTACGGCTAAAAAAGGAGCTATGAATATCAGACGTAAGTCTCACAAAGTCAAGACTGAATTGGCGACGGAGACCAACGCTCCTCAACAGCTCAACGAAGACGCTCCGACAGGTAAAGACGAAGAGCGCAACGATTGATAGGATAAATTGTGACAAAACCTGACGATTAAGTCGGGTTTTTGTTTTTAATATAATTCGCGTTAATTGACTTTTGATCTGTTGGCAATTAAAATAAAATATATCAACGAGTAAGGCCAGTATGCGAGCCATAGCGCGCGCAGTCTGCGAATTAAGGTAGCTCAATGACTTTGTCGGGAATTAATAAAAGGCAGGAAACTCTTTTCAAAATACAGCAAACGACGGCTTACGTCTTAATGGCGGGAGTTATTTTGGTTGTGTTGCAGTCTTTTTTCTGTCTAACTCTTTTGGGCAAAGTCAGTAATACGACGTCCAATAATTCTCATTTCATGTACTATGCTCAGATATATCTCAAATTCTGCACAATGGTGATGACGCCTATACTGTTGTTATATTACGGCATTAATATTTTTCGCGCTCTTGACGGCAGAAAATACAAGGTCGGCAGTCTTATATCCGCAAACTTGATATTGATACCTCTTGCGATCATGCTAGTATGGGCGTTTATCGCGATGATGAAATCGCCCGACAGACACAAATCTTTATACGGCTCGGGATACATCAACGAGGGCTTTTTTACCGTATTGCAATACGGAGTAGTATTTCTCTCGGCGTATGCCGTCAAAGACGCTATCAAACGCGCAAAAGAAGCCGCGCTTTGGACGTTTATAATTTCTGCGGGAGTGATTTGCGTAATATTTGTCGGCATCTATGCGATAGATTATTCCATTCCCACCAAATTGCGGTCGGGAGTATTCAACAATTCCAATCATTTCGGATATTTTCTTGCAATGTCCACGACTGCGACCTTCGGAGCGTTTGTGTATTCTAAAAAAATATGGCAGATGTTCTTAACTGCGATATTGTTGCCATTCAACATTTTCAATCTCTTTTACTGCAATACTCTGGGAGCGAATCTCGCATATATAGGCGGAATAATTTTCATAGTTTGCAGCGGCTTGATCACCAAAAAACTCGATTGGAGAAAACTGTTGTTTGCGTTGGGCGTTTCGGCGCTGTTTACGCTTATTTTGGAAGCTTCGGGCAGGACGAATATGTGGGCGTCTTACAAACAGCTTTTCGTAGATATAGGCAACGTGTTGAATCCGTCGTCCGGCGGCGGTTCGGGCGGCAACAGCTCTGCTGGCACGGGTCGTTTCGGACTGTGGAAGAGGACAATATCCGTTATCAAGAAAGTGCCTTGGTTCGGAAAGGGGCTGGATCTGTATTACGCCAATAACATTTACGATTCTTCTCTCGACGTTCCGCACAACGAATACCTTGCGATAGCCAGCAATATCGGCATTCCCGGACTTCTCATGTATCTTACCGCAATAGTTTGGTGGTTTGTCAGAGCAATAGTTCAGAAAAAACATTTGAAGGGGTTTGATCTTGTCTTGCTTGCCACTGCTTTTGCTTATCTTATTTCTGCGTTTTTCGGCAATTCGTTCACGTATACGTATCCGTATTTTTTGGTATTTTTTGCTTTGAGCATACAAAAAGACCGACCTTTGGTTCCTAAGTACGTCAAATTGCAGAGCGTCAACGATGAGGCGCTTTCCGCCGGAGCCGTTTAATATCCGATAAATATTTTGTTAATGATATCGGCTATTACTCTATTGTATAATTATAGTAACGCTATTGAGTAATAGATTTACCCAATTGTTCCATTATAATATAGATACTGTTAGATAGAGTGTTTATTATGTTGGATTTATTGGACGGAAAAGAAATATATAACAAAGTCGATGCATTGCGTATCCAAAGAGGTTGGACAATTTACGAATTGGCTAAGAAATCTGGTGTTGCGCCTACGACGATATATAATTGGAGAGACAGATGTTCTTCTCCGACGTTGTCTTTATTAGACGCGGTATGTTCTGCCTTTCAGATATCCGTCGTCGAATTTTTGCTTGACGGAGAGGAGGGGATAGCGCTGACCGCCGAGCAAAAAGATCTTGTGGATTTGTGGAATACTCTCTCGCCCGAGCAGAAGAAATCGATAATGAATCTAATGCGCACTATATAATTGTTTGGTAATACTTGACTTTGTTATGGGTAATATAGTATATTTATTGTGAATCGATTATAAGATATTAACTACTGTCGTTTTTTTTTATTGCGCCCGATATGGGTAAGTATAATTGTATCAATTATTGTTTCGATAAGTTTAATATAAAAGGGCGATTCGACGGAAGGGGTTCAACCCCTTTTTTTAATGGTTGTTTTTACCATTTGAGCGGGCGTATATGCGACGGTTAAATATACAGAATATTATTGTGAAAAGTCGTATCGAATCAAAATCGTTTAATACTGTAATAATATTGTTATCCGTCCTTTTGACCTTATCGGCGGGCGGAGTATTCATATACGTTTTCGACAGTAATCAAACGGTTAGGGCGATCAGTCCCAATCAATACGACTTTTCTCCAAAGATGCAGCTTATCAGTTCTTTTAACACGGATTTCTCTTCGTCAAAAGAAGACAGAAGCCACAACGTAACGCTCGCTTGCGACAATTTCAGTTGGCTGGCGGTGAGAAAGGGAGAGAAACTTTCGTTCAATAATATAGTCGGGAAGCGCAGTGAAGAAAGAGGTTATCGAAAGGCAAAAGTCATCCTCAACGGCGAATACGCAGAAGGCGTGGGCGGGGGAGTATGCCAAGTGTCCACGACGCTCTACAACGCTTGGATACGCGCGGGACTGGGCGCGGCGTCCGTGAGAGCGCATACGTTGCCTTCGTCATATTGCGAGTTGTCGCAGGATGCTACGGTTACGGACTTTATCGATATGGTACTCGTCAACGACGGTGACTACGACGTGCTCGTAAACGGCTATACCAAAGGGGGGAAAATATATTTTGAAATATACGGACATCCTCTCGATTATAAGATCAAGATAACCAGTGAAATTACCGAGATTATTCCTATGCCCGAACCGATCGTCGAGTGGAGCGACGAACTTACGGGCGAAGTTCAGAGCGACGAACAGGGCGAATATATTATAGGCAAAAAGGGATCGCAAGGCTATAAGTCCAAGGCATTTATCGAATATTATAGAGACGGCAGACTGACGGAGCGCAAAGAATTGCGAAAAGACTGTTACTATCCCGTACAAGGCAAAATTATCAGAGCTAAGAAAAATCCTAGACTCGAAGACGACGATTTGCCATTTGAGGACTTTTTGAGAAAGAATTTCGGCAGAATAAAGTAGTGAGTAATTGCCCGGCACGCTGTGTCGGGCGTCGCTTTTGCTTGTCGGGTGACGCTTGACTTTTGGCGCCGTTGATTTTATAATTGAATCAGTCGGGCGCTATAAATTTTGTCCGATAAAGCTCAAGAGGTTGTTTATGGATATCGATTTGAATAAAGAAAGGTTTTTGCAGTTATACGCAAAGTATATCACAAGAGAAGGAAGCGATAAATTGCTCAAATGGCTAGTCGACAGCGATTTTTTTACCGCGCCCGCAAGTTCTAAATTTCACAACGCCGTCGCGGGCGGGCTTTGCGATCATTCGCTGCACGTGTTTGACAGAGCGACGGATCTGTATGAAAAAGAGATAAAAAAGCCCGACAGTTTATTCTCTAAGATAACCATGGAAAACGTTGCCGTAGCGGCGCTTTTGCACGATGTATGCAAAGTCAATTTTTATCAGGTAAAACTGCGCAACGTCAAAAACGACGGTATATGGGAACAAGTGCCTTATTATTGCGTCGAGGATAAACTTCCTTACGGTCACGGAGAAAAGTCCGTATATATTATCAGCGGCTTCATGAAGTTGACCAGAGACGAAGCTATGGCGATCAATTGGCATATGGGCGGTTTTGACAAGAGAGTGTTGGGCGGAGATTTTTCGCTTAGCGTGGCCTTTTACGATTATCCGTTCTCTACGCTCATACACGTAGCTGACATTATGGCGACGTATTTTGACGAAGAGCGGGCATAATGATTGATAAATAAAAAATGGGCTGTTGCATTGCAACAGCCTTTTGATATCAACAAGCGTCTTAGTTAGCCCAAAGCCATTTGTAATCTTTGTTAACTATCAAAGAAATGATATCAACGATCCAGCCGATAGCGAAGAAACCGCCGGTAATGATATAAAGGATACCCGAAACGATATGTCCTTTAAGGATACGCATTACGCCGCCGGTGATTGCGCCGAAAAAGATTTGGAGAACAAGAAGAAGTCCCCAGTTAATGTTAACTTTTTTAGCCATTACATTATCCCTCCGTAAAATATTTTACTAAATATATTATATGCATTTTTTCAATCTTTGTCAATATTATAACTGATTTAATATACGGAAATTTGGGATTAAGTGTTGAAAAAGGCAATCGGCAATGATATACTATATTAAGGCGTCGCGATATACGGCGCGAGAGGTATTTTATGTATAGAAATATTTACAACGAGTGGCTTAAAAACGTCAATGACGATCAACGGCGCGAGTTGGAGTCCATTTCGGACGACGACAGAGAAATCAAAGAGAGATATACGGTACCGCTAGCATTCGGCACTGCGGGTATGAGAGGCACCATCTGCATGGGAATATCCAATATGAACGAATATACCGTTGCCAGAGCGACCAAAGGATTGAGCGATTATATCAATTCATTGGGCGCCGACGCGGCAAAAAGAGGGGCGGTCATTTCATACGACACGAGGAGAATGTCTTTTGAGTTTGCCCTTACGGCGGCGAGAGTGCTTGCGGCTAACGGCATAAAGGTATATCTTTTCGAGGACGTCAGACCGGTGCCGATGTGTTCTTTTGCGGTCAGAGATCTGCGCTGTATAGCCGGTATTATGATTACCGCCAGCCACAATCCCAAAGAGTACAACGGATATAAAGTATACGGAGAGGACGGCGCGCAGATGTCTCCCGAGGCTACGCAGCTCGTAGTAGAATATATTGACAGGACGCCATATTTCGGTATAGTAAGGCAGGAAGTTACCACGACGAAACACGAGGATTTCAAAGGCAAAGACGGCTTTGCGTTGGGAGAAAACATTACCGTTATCGGCAAGAGTCTGGACGATAGATATTACGACGCTATTTCAAAGCTTTGTTTGTCCGACGAAGCCGTAAAAAAGGTCGGCAAGAATATAAAAATCGTTTATTCGCCTATACACGGCTCGGGTTACGTGCCCGTGACTGCAATGCTGGCGAGAATGGGGATTTCCGTATCCGTCGTTGAGGAACAGAAGTTTCCCGACACGGAGTTTTCCACAGTCGTTATGCCCAATCCCGAACAGCCCGACGCGCTTAAACTTGGCATAGAACTTGCTCAAAAACTCGGCAGCGACATAGTTATCGGCACCGATCCCGATTGCGACAGAATGGGTATCGCGATTAGAGACGCAGAAGGAGAATTCATGCTCCTCAACGGCAATCAGATAGGCGCATTGCTTATGGACTACGTGCTTATGCGCAACAAGCAGCTCGGCGTGCTTCCGTCCAACGCGGCAGTCGTCAAGACGATCGTCACGACGCGTCTTGCGGATAAAATCGCCGGCAGCTACGGCGCGGCAGTGTTTGACGTGCTTACGGGATTCAAGTTTATCGGAGAGAAGATCAAAGAGTGGGAGAGCAGCGGCGAATACTCGTTTATGTTCGGATATGAAGAAAGTTACGGATATCTTTCGGGAACTCATGCGAGAGACAAAGACGCGGTAGTCGCGAGTATGCTGTTTGCGGAAATGGTATGTTATTACACCTATAAAAACGTCAGACTTTGCGACAGATTGGAAGAACTGTTTGACAGATTCGGTTACTTTGTCGAGAGCAGTAAGTCGCTTGCGTTCAAGGGACTTGACGGCATGGAAAAAATGGCGGCGATAATGGCTAAATTCAGAGACGCGGATTTGTCGGAGATAGCGGGCGTAAAGATGACTAGCAAGACAGATTTGAGCGCGGGCACAGTCAAATATTTCGACGACGGCAGAATCGAGATGTCAGACTTGCCTAAGACCAACGTAATAAAATACGATTTCGGCGATGATGAATGGCTGTGTATACGTCCCAGCGGCACCGAGCCGAAACTCAAAATCTACGTATCTACGAAAGCTGAGAGCAAACAGAAGAGCATAGAGCGCAACAAGAGGCTTCAAAGCGCCGTAGAGGCCATGATCTGATAATAAAAATCACGGAGTTTTGCTCCGTGTTTTTTATAGAAAAGCGCGTCGGAATAATAGGCGCGTTTTTTTATTGCGCGGTCAATTCGTCGAGCATATCTTCAAAGAGTTTGATATGCACTTCTTCGTCCATTACGATTCTCAGCATGAGTTCGCTCAGCGTAGGATTTTTGACGCAAGCCGCCGCGCGTTTGTGGTTGACGACCGCCTGTTTTTCCGTCATTATGTTGTGTTGAAGAAACGCAACGGGATTTTTGGTATAGTTGACGTTTGCTCCCGACCAGAAACACGTCGAGCCGCCCATTATCGGATCTCCGCCCATCTTAGCGATTGCTTCGCCTAGCATTGCGTGATGACGCATTTCGACAATGGCTATACCTTTGAGCGTCTGCGAAATTCTTTCATATACGCCGTCGGTTATGTAGTGCTGATAGAGATATTGCAGCACGGCGGTCAATTCTCCGTTCCTGCCGGAATAATCGTCTACAATGCACTTCACGTCGCTAGTATAAAAGGGTTCTTTGAGTTCGGGATAGGGAAGATCGAGCGAGTATTGGATATTGTTCATTTTATCTCCTGATTAACTGTTATTTGACGGCGGCGGCTGTCATATTCACATAATATGAATTATAGTCAAGTCTATGTTACACGTGCGTCAGATGCGGCGAAAATACGCTTTTTTGACGTTTTGCGAACGCGGCGAAATTTTTGCGCGGTCAATTTTGTCGATTTGCACAAGATATTGTAGGATTGTCTTTCGGGAAAGACTAATTTTTATTTTTAATGAAAAATTGTTGAAATTTTCAAATCGTTATGATATTATATTATGGCAGTCATATTGACGGAGGAGTAAACATGAATTTTTTGTTTTTGTTGGGAGCATCGATTTTCCCCGAATATATTTATCGTTGGCTTAGACCGACGTTGATGATGTTGATGCTTTTGACGGGCATCGCGACGATTGTTGTCGTTATGATGCAGAAACCGCAAGACGAAAATATCGGTGTAATCGGCGGACAGGAAATGGATTCCTATTCCAAGAAAAACAAGTCTAAGTCCAAAGACAGTGTTTTGAAGAAATTGACGATTACGGGAGCTGTGCTGATGGCATTCTTCGCGTTGTTCTTCTTCATCACTTACATTCAGGCATAAGCAAAGCCTAAGTTAGTCAGACTTACACCCATTGCACCGACCGCAATGGGTTTTTTAATAAAATACCGTTTGACGGAATATATATCCGCGCAAAAGACAATATATTCGGTGAGTTTTGTTAAAATATTTTATAGGAGAGAGCATGTCGGAAGCAATCAAGATTATCGACAGCAATAAAAAAGCGTATTTTGAATACTTCATAGAAGATACCTATGAGGCGGGCATCGCTTTGGTCGGATGCGAAGTCAAATCAATAAGATCGGGACATATCAATCTCAAAGATTCTTTTTGCGTTGTCAAAAACAACGAGGTGTATCTAATGAATACGCATATCAAACCTTATGAAAAAGGCAGTTATTTCAACGTGGACAGCAAGCGTCCCAGAAAGCTGCTTTTGCATAAACGCGAGATAGACAAACTCAGAGGCGCAGTCACGCAGAAATCTTATACTATCGTTCCCACGAAGATATATTTCAAACAAGGGCTGGTCAAAGTCGAGATAGCTTTGGCAAAAGGCAAAGAACTGCATGACAAGCGCAAATCCATAGCGGACAAACAAGTCAAGAGAGATATTCAGCGCGCAATCAAACAATACAACGGTTGATACGAAAATTCGTTATCAAAAGGAGATAAAAATGAGCAAAATCGAAACCATTTGCATACAGGGCGGATACGTGCCCGGCAACGGAGAACCAAGACAGATTCCTATAATCCAAAGCACGACGTTTAAGTACGATACCAGCGAAGAGATGGCAAAACTTTTCGATTTGGAAAAAAGCGGTTATTTCTACACGAGATTGCAAAATCCGACCAACGATTACGTTGCGGCGAAGATTTGTCAGCTCGAAGGCGGCAGCGCGGCAATGCTCACCTCTTCGGGACAGGCGGCTAATTTCTATGCGGTTTTCAATATTGCCAGCTGCAACGATCACGTTGTCGCATGCTCGACGATTTACGGCGGCACTTTCAATCTTTTTTCCGTTACGATGAAGAAGATGGGGATAGACTTTACGTTTGTCAGACCGGACTGCACCGATGAGGAACTTGCCGCGGCGTTCAGACCCAACACCAAGGCGGTGTTTGGCGAAACTATAGCCAATCCCGCGGGAGTGGTATTCGATATAGAGCGATTTGCCCGAGCTGCTCACGCTCACGGCGTACCGTTGATAGTAGACAACACCTTTGCTACTCCGATCAATTGCAGACCGTTTGAATGGGGAGCGGACATAGTCACTCATTCGACGACCAAATACATGGACGGTCACGGCGCCGGCGTAGGCGGAGCAATTGTGGATAGCGGCAAATTCGATTGGACGAAATACCCCGATAAATTTGCAGGACTATGCACTCCCGACGAGAGTTATCACGGCGTGACTTATACCCAAAGGTTCGGGCTAGGCGGCGCGTTTATTACCAAGGCTACCGCTCAGCTCATGAGAGATTTCGGCGCGATTCAATCGCCTCAAAATGCTTATATTCTCAATCTCGGTCTCGAAAGTCTTGCCGTAAGAATGGAGAGGCACTGCTACAACGCTCAGAAAATGGCAGAGTTTCTGCAATCGCACAGCAACGTTGCGTGGGTGAGATATTGCGGACTTAAGGGCGACAAGAGTTACGAATTGGGCAGAAAATATCTTCCCAACGGTTCGTGCGGCGTGCTGAGCTTCGGAGTCAACGGCGGCAGAGCCGCGGCAGAAAAGCTTATGAAAGGGCTTAAAGTTATTGCGATAGAGACGCACGTTGCGGACGCGCGCAGTTGTTGTCTGCATCCTGCAAGTTCCACGCACAGACAGATGAACGACGAAGAATTGCTCAATGCAGGCGTATCTCCCGAGCTTATTCGTCTGTCCGTGGGCATAGAGAATATCGACGATTTGATTGCCGACGTCAAGCAGGCGCTCGACTCATTGAATTGATAAGACGGTGCGCAGCGGCTTTTTAGTCAGGGCGGACAAATATTCAACAGATAAATAAGCGCCGCGTCCATACGGCGCAAAGGAGTAATTATGCCGATAGTAATACCAAAAGACTTGCCAGCGTTTGAAGTGCTTGCAAAAGAGAAGATTTTCGTAATGCCCAAAGAACGCGCAGTCAGTCAGGATATACGGCCCATCGAGATTGCTATTGTCAATCTCATGCCTACAAAAATTGACACGGAGACGCAGCTTATGCGGTTGCTTGGCAATTCGTCATTGCAGATCAACGTTACACTTGTCAATATGGATAGCTATACGTCAAAAAATACTCCGCAAAGTCATATGCAGAAATTTTATAAAGTATTCGACGAAATCAAGGATAGTTATTTCGACGGGATGATCATTACTGGCGCGCCGGTGGAGCAGATGGGATTCGAACACGTCGCGTATTGGAAAGAGCTCAGCGAGATCATGGCATGGTCGGATAAACACGTCACTTCGACAATACACATATGCTGGGGCGCTCAGGCAGGACTGTATTTTCATTACGGCGTGGAAAAAAAGGCTCTCGACAACAAATTGTTCGGCATATACGAGGTGCGCGCCGAGGACAAATACGACTTGCTGTTTAAGGGTATGAACGACAGAATGTATATTCCTATGTCCAGACATACGTCCATAGACGAGACGAAACTCAGGAGCGTATCCGATTTGAAAGTGCTTGCAAGCGGCAAGGACTGCGGTTGCGCTATTATCAAGAGCTTGGACAACAAGAGATTCTTTTTCACCGGTCACAGCGAATACGATCGCACCACGCTCAAAAAGGAATATCTTAGGGATTTGGACAAAGGACTTAAAATAGACAGACCTGTCAATTACTTTGAAGACGACGGGCTCTACAACATCGACCTTTCGTGGAGGAGTACGGCTTATCTGCTTTTCAACAATTGGTTGAATTATTACGTATATCAGGTTACGCCCTATTCGTTCGAGTAATGCAATTTACAATTTTATGTTAAAGCAATCGCAATTACAGCGATTGCTTTTTTTCAGCTTTATAACTATAATTAAGACGTTTGAGACAATTCAAATATCTAATATCATATAATAAAAAAATATCAGAGCAATTTATCAAATTCTTTCCACTCTTATTATTTCTTAAAGCACAAAATAATGCAAAAATGGAAGAAATTTTCAGTGAATAATTACAAAATTCCAAAAAAAGTGTACTTTTCCTGACCGAAAAGTATTGTAAACGACAGGGGGAAATAGTATAATGTAATATGTATAAAAATGTAATAATTTGTCCTATTTAAGACATAAATTTACAGTCAGGAAAAGTACACCTTTCCTGACCGAGGGTGAGATGGATATGCAAAATTCGA
>CAMXSN010000004.1 GCA_947246685.1 uncultured Clostridia bacterium
CCTCTATCCCTACAGCAGGTTGCGCGCTGTATCCGTAGTTCTGTCCTTGCATATTGCCGTTTCCGTTCATCCGCATAAACATCATCTCTTCTCTGTTTCTCGCATATTCTTCCTTTGCCTCTTCCAATTCTTTTACAGACTTCTTGTATCCTTTCTTCTCTATTAGCATAAACACGAGAGATAATACTGCTACGCCCATCAATACGCCGGCTATTATCGTCCAGTTGGTCATGCTTAGCCCGAACAAGCCTGTTCCCCCTGTTACATAGTACGCCTTGTATTTACTCTCTATAGTTTTCCTATTCTCTTTTTTCTTACTTGCGTAGCCTATGCCCTTTGCCGTAAACATAAGAATTAAGACTATGCTTACTCCACTAGCTATCGCTTGCCACAACTCTTTCAATATATCCAATGCTTTATCGAAGTCTACCGTTTGCGTCGGCTCGTTGGGTTTGTTTGGATTATCAGGCTTGTTTGGATCATTGGGATTCCCCGGCTCCTCGCTTCCGTCATTGTACTCAAACTCATACTCTCCGCTCTCGCTAGGCTTCTCCAATACGTTTCCTTGCAAGTCTACAAACTCATAGTTCCCTGCATGCTCGCTCTTTATCTTCGCGATTACCTTATAAGTTTTCCCGTTTTCAAGTTCACTTTCCTCTACCGCATTGCCTTGCTCATCTCTATACTCGTATTCTATCTTTTCCTTCTCTTTCTCGCCTAATCCTTTAAGTTCAGGCTTCTTTCCCTCGCTCTCCCATTCCGCTTTTATCTTCGCTTTTATTATCTCATACTCTATTTTGTATTCGCTTAGTTGGTAGCTCTCAGCATACTCTTCATCTATCTCCAATCTTACTTCGTATCTTCCTGCGTTTTCCGGCGCTTCCGTCAGTTTTGTCTTGCTTCCGTCTTCCCCTATTAAGTAATACTCTCCTCTTATATACTCCATTCCCGGCACTCCGGCTTTATACCATTCTCCGCCGTGATTAACTCCGTCGTATACAAACTCTTTCTCCATTTCTACTTCGATTATAGGCGCGCTTGACCCTACCTTAAACGGCATTGCCTGCGTTCCTTTTATTACGTACTTTTCTTGATATCCTTCCTTTAATCTCGCGACTACCCAATAATCTTTCTCTTCTCGTCCTTCCGGCACCTGTATATCTTCCTTGCTTATCGCTTCTCCGCTCATCGCTCCGTTCGCATATCCTTCGTCGGTATAGTACACGTATTCTACCTTATCAGTATTGGTTGCTTCCCAACTCCAATATTTCTTCCCGTTGCTATCTTCTTCCGACTTTCTCTCCCAATCTAACTCCAGCTCTCCTTTCTCTATTTTCCATTCCAACGTCCACTCTACTTGCCCTTTGTACGTGTCTGCCTTTCCTATCTCCGGACGGATATAGTTATTCTTCATATTTTCCGCCAACGTTATGGATATTACGCTTGCCGTATACTCTCCTACTTCAATCTTCCTGTTGTTGTTATAGTTAAACGTAAGTCCGTTGGGTATCCCTTCCATCTTTACTTCTTGGTATTTATCCGTATACTTCAACGCAGACGTATATCCCCACTTCACGTTGCTCAAATCTAACAACGCTTTGTTGACTTTCCATTTCAAAGTAAACTCGCTCGTTACTATATCTATACTCGTATTCCCGTTCCTAGCCTTTATCTTAAACGTTACCGTATAGTTCTCTACCGTGTTGCCGCTTGCCTTTACGTCTACTCCGCTTCTCTCTCCTACGTATTCGTACTCTATACTGTCCCTTATATCCTCTCTCAACTCTAATACGTTTACTTCAAAACTGTACGCAGAACCGTTGTACTCTACGTTAAACGCTCCGCTAGAATCCAATTCTCCTACGTTTTTATACGCTCCGTTATCTATATTCGCATTCGCGTATCTCCACACTATCTCGCTCTCGGATAGATCTATTCTCTTGTTGCCTACAGTAAAAGCGTTTTCGCAGTTTATTGTATAGTTTCCGTTTGCCGCTATCCCTTCCGCTAATCTCAGTAAATACTTATACTCTCCTTTCTCCGAAAGCTTTGGCAACTTAATTGTTACTTTCTTTTCACTGCTAGACATTACAGGCTGTACGTCAACTTTCGTTTCTGTCGTTATGCTTCCGCCTTTGTAATACCCTTCAAATCTCAACTTTCCTATATCTTCGTCTGCGCAATCCAACGTCAATTCATATTCCTTACCCGTATATACTTCAGTACTCCACAGACTCCCTACGTTTACGTTCAGCGCTTTCTTGGATATATTAAAAGTTAAATCGCTTTTTGGCGTAGATAGATTATTATCCGTCCATTCCATAAACTCCGTATTCTTCAACGCTACCGTTACTTTGTATCCTTCTCCCGCGTTAGTCGCAGATATTGCCCACTCGCCTGCGTTATCTCCCGTAGGTATTTTCTCAAACTCGACTCCTGTTGACGGCGTCACAGTCATAAACGATTCTTCATAGTTCTCTACCGCTAAATACTGCTTTGCCCCTTTGTACACCAAATTACTTGCGTCGCCGGCAAAACGCATCGGAGTTACGTGATACTTAAGATAATACGTATACTCTTTTGTTTCATTACTTCCGTCCGACCAACACTCGTTTGTCTTTGGAGTTACCTTGACTACGTACTTTCCTACTTGACTTGCTTTGAAAGTCAGTAATCCTTCCTCTATTGTGTACGTTGGAGAAATTATACTATTTCCGTCCATATCCGTTGCTTGAATTACTATATCCGTTAAACTGCTGTTGACTTTCTCCAACTCAAAAGCTATTTCGTCCGCTACTCCGCCTGTTTCGTTGTAATAATTCTTCGTTTCACCTTTTGTTTTCGGGGTCGCCGCTGTTGCCGCTTCTGCTACTTTTGCTAAGTTCAAATGAAATGCAGGACGCACGGCGTATGTTTTGGTGGTAGGTACGCTACCGTCTGCGGAACCGTCAGCTAAAAGCGTTTTTGTATGAGTAAAGCCGCTATCTCGGGTAGAACGCAACCAAGTGTCAATACCCTCTGTATTGCCCCTTTCCAACGCGGACGTCTGCCATAAACCGGGATCGTTCGGTCCTTTGTTGTACCATCCTGCGGCTGCCATAGACGGCAACCATAATTTATCATTTTGCCACGCGTCATAATCGCCTTTGCCGTAATAATTAATTGTACCGGGATACCAGTTAGCGTTATCTCCGCCGCCCGATTCTACGTTGCCGTACGCGTCGTTGTTGTAATCGTATTTGTAATCATTGTAATTGTGGGATAATAGTTTTTCTTGCCACTTTACGTTTGCCGGAGTGTCAATAAATTCTGATATGCTTCCGGTCGCATTTTCTGATGTAAATTTCGCGTATTTATGCGTACTTGTCTGCGTATACTCTGTCGCGCCGTCTCCTGAAGCGCTCGTATAATACGTGCCTGTGTTGTTTAACATTACTATTCTTATATAACTATTGCCATACATATTAGACGGATATTCTCCATTGGAATCTTCGGAGTAAACGTTCCAATTCGATGTTTCCGCCGAGCCAGCCAACCACAACGTAAGTATTGGCTCGCCTGCTCTGTTCGTAGAAAGATAAGTGGCGCTCCATACCATTCCGTCTAGAGTAAGAGTAATAAGCTTTCCTTTTGTCTGGGTATTTTTCGTATCTCTAAAATCGGCGCTCGTCTTTATTGCTTTTGCCGCATCTAATACGTCGGAATAAGTAGCGTTTGCTTTGCCCGTAACCTGCGAATATAAAATATCCAACTTGTTTCCGTCGAACTTCTTACTCATTGTTTCGTAATTATTTAATAATAAATCTCCTATATCCGTAGTTGTAGCGCTCGAAGAGATTGCTCCGGCATTGTCTCTAGGCGTAAAAAACGATAATGCACTTATAAAAAATATGCTTATTATCGCCACCGCGGTTATTATTGATTTTTTCCATTTATGTTTCAGCATTTATCTAACTCCGTTTGATCCTCAGTCAGGAAAGGTGTACTTTTCCTGACCTAAAAGCATTGTAAACGACAGGAAGAAATAGTATAATGTAATATGTATAAAAATGTAATAAATTGTCCCATTTAAGACATAAATTTACAGTCAGGAAAAGTACACTTTTTTTGGAATTATGTCGAATTTTTGAATTATGTTTTATAAATAAAGAATAAAAATGCTTAACCGAATAAGTTTTGTATGAGTTGAACACTTATGAAAATCAATTAATCTATTAGAAAATTAACATAGTAAATTCTCGATGCAATAAACAAAACGACGGACGATGCTGAATTCATCTATCCGCCGTTTGATTAAAATTCTAATTGCCAGTTACTTAAATTAATTGCGTTTTGTCGTCGAGCCGAAACCTCCGTCTCGCACTGACGTTACCTCGTCGTCAAACGTAATGCCGTACTCTACGAAAACACCTTGAATAAAGCCGTCGCCTTTGTTGACGATAACGGTTTTGTTCTCGTTGGTGTCGTTGGTCAGCTTGCAAAAAATATGCCCCTCATTGGAAGAATTGAAATAATCGCTGTCGATAATGCCCACGGTATTGTTGAGCTGTAATCTGAACTTAAAACCAAGTCCGCTTCTCGGATAGCATTTCAGCACCCAATTTTCCAATATCTCCACACGTATGCCCGTGGGAATTTTAATAGTCTTACCTGGTTCGACAACAATTTGTTCAGGCGCAAAAAAATCGTAACCTGCCGATCCCGTAGTCGCGCGTTTAGGCAATTTTATTGAATCGTAAATTTCTCTGATATTCGCGCTTTCGCCAAACGTGTCTGTCCAATCTTTGACAAATTGTTCGAATGATACTTTGTGGAATTTTGCTACTCTCTGCATTTTTTCTCTCCGTGATTTTATTATTTTATTTGATAGATTTGATTATCCAATACTCTTGCCGGCAAGACCTCAATAGAACGTGGCAAGTTCGGGATCGGGTTTCTCCGTCTTCTCTATAGACAGCGCCTCGAATACCGGACCGACGCCGTCGTATACTTCGTGTTTTCTGAATTTAACCTTTGCTGTTATCTTGACCCAATCTCTCTTTTTTAACGCAATAGTCTGCTTGTATTCGCATACGAATGCTCCGTAAAAAATATCCGCCTCACAGCAAGTCATTATGTGCCTGCCGAGAACCGCCGTATTCTTGGGAAGCGTGTCGTCAACGGCTACTATGCCTTTGAAAGATAAAAGTTTGCCGTCGTATTTTTTTCCGTCCTCGCAGATATCTCTGTAAAACTCCGCAAAATATTCGTCTTTAATTTCCACTATATCCGCGTCCAAATCAAAAGGCAACGGATCGGGGATATTATCCGGTTCGACGTGTCCGTCGGCGTATTCGTAAAGAATCTCTATGCGTCTGCCTGCGGCGCGCACGATTTTGTGATATTCGTTCTTGTCTTTTTTATCGTCGAAACGATTGAATATAACTGCCTCGCTCGACTGCATTTTATCAAATGTGAGCTGACGCATATTCGCGTTGAAATTCATAAAAGTATTGCTGTCGGCGATCATAAGCACTTGCGCAATCACCCAATTTTCCGGCATTATTTCAAAGAATCTGTTGACTTCGTACATACCGTTGTACTCGACTATTACGCGCTTGACAGAATGCTTTTTTGCCAATAGCGTCAGCATGCTGTCGTTGATATCTTCTATATCGTCTACGTATTCGATATGCACGTTGGGACTTGCGAATTGATCGGGACGATAATCCTCTTCGCCCTCTTCAAATACTAACAAAAGAGTTTTCTCGCCTTCGTTAAAACGGTCGTCCGTCATCATCTCCTGTATAAATTTAGTCTTTCCGCTTTCCAAAAAACCCGTAAACAGATAAACCGGTATTTCCATTATGTTCTCCTATTTCACATTAAAAAGCTGAGCAAGTTTTTTCTCGTCAAGTTTGCATCCGATCACACATATTCTGCCGATTACTTCGCTGGTTCCGTATCTTACGTCCGACTCTAACGGGACGTAATCGAAATGTATCCACTTACCGTCATCGGACTTTACAATTCCCTTAGCGCGCAAAACAGTGCCGTAATCGCCGTTATCAAGCGCAGAAAGCGCATTTTTTATAGAGTCGCAAGAAAATTTGCCTGCAGTCTCTATTCCCCAACTTGTAAAAACTTCGTCTGCGTCATGCCCGTGATCATGATGATGTCCGCAGCCGCAGCCGCACTCCTCACCGTGTTCGTGATCGTGATGATGTCCGTGGTCGTGTCCGCAGCCGCACTCCTCGCCGTGTTCGTGATTGTGATGATGCTCGTGGTCGTGTCCGCAGCCGCACTCCTCACCGTGTTCGTGATCGTGATGATGTCCGTGGTCATGTCCGCAGCCGCACTCCTCGCCATGTTCATGATCGTGGTGATGCCCGTGATGGTGTCCGCATACGGGACAAACCTCCTCGTCGTGCAGTTTTTCCAACTGCGACTGCAATGTCTCCGCATTGAGCATAGCGTCAAATATCTTATCTCCGCCCAACTCGTCCCATTCAGTCGTGACCAATACTGCCTGCGGATTGAGCTGTTTGACAGCGTCTATACAGAAATCCAATTTGCCATCGTCTATACCCGACGTGTGACTGAGCACGATACATTTAGCTTCTTCTATCTGATTTTTATAAAATTCTCCAAAATTCTTGAGATACAATTTGCATTTCTTTGCGTCGACGACTGCAGTAAGCGAAGTAATTTCGCTATCGGGAAGTTCCGCCGACTTAACGGCCTTGACTACGTCGCTGAGTTTACCCACGCCCGACGGCTCGATTATGATTCTCTCGGGAGAATAATCCACATAGACCTTATTGAGAGCTTTTTTGAAATCGCCGACCAACGAACAGCAAATACAGCCGCTGTTCATCTCGTTTATCTGCACACCGGCTTCTTTGAGAAATCCGCCGTCGATACCTATATCTCCGAATTCGTTCTCTATAAGCACTATTTTCTGTCCTTTAAGCGCCGATGACAATAATTTTTTTATCAACGTCGTCTTTCCTGCGCCGAGAAATCCCGAAATAATATCTATCTTAACCATAATATACCTCTATCGATTATTTTCTGACAATTAATATTTATATGATTGCCCAACATTCTAATTTTAGCACCAAAGCCAAAACTTTTCAACAAATTTCCCGTCGAATAAACCCGTTTTTTCTATTCGCTGTCATAAAAAAAGTCCCTTTAATCGGGACTTTTGGTTATTTTGTAAAAACGTACGTCGTAATGGATTTCCCCGGCAAATTAAATTTACCTCCGTTGCGATATTCCTTAATCTGCCAATCGACGCTATTGTCGGTGCGAATTTCCTTGACGTTTTCAAAACCGCCTTTAATTTTGATTTTGCGCGCATTGTCGTTGCCGTTGATCACTACCAATGTAATGCTTCCGTCCGGATTGGCAAAAGCGGCGCTTTCCACTCCGTTCCACCCGAGAATATCGCTATATTGCGCTTTTATTCTCACGCTTCCCTTACTCGTATATTTAGAAAAATGTCCGAGCACATAATACCGTTTGGTGGTATCGAGAGCATTGACTCCGTCGTTGTCGTACCAATATACCAATCCGTCTTCATAACCGCCTTTTGCGATAGAAAGCCAATGATTCCAATCAACGGCGTCAAGCATTGTCAAGTCGCGCATGATTACCTTGCCGCAACGCAACCCCATATCAATACCCGTATCGACTCCCCACTCCAACGTGCAGTATTCCGTAACGCTTACGTCCAATCGAGGATGATTTTTGTCCATATATTCGGCAAACAGCGAGCGATAGAACTCGGACGTATCGGCGCCGTAAGAATGTACGGATATATGACTTATCTTATCAAAGTAATCGTATTTTGCAAATTCCGTCATATATTGGTTGAACTTTGTATTGACGGATTTTATCATCTGATAGTTGCCGCTCTCGAATATATCCATTTCAAACGACGTGCCGTGTTGAGAATTGTACTTGCAAAGCGTCTTATAAAACACATCGTAGAATTTGGCAAGCGCTTTTGGATCGTAATGACAGCCTTCCTGCGTCGCGCCCTCTCCTCCCCATTTCCACTGCGGTTCGTTGACGGGACTTATAAGTATCTTTATATCATTGTCGTATTGGGAGATTAAATTCCGATAAAGATAATTGACAATCACCAGCATATATTCGGAAAACGCCTCGTAACATTCCTCTTTAAGATTGTTGTCGTTCTCTTTGGCTCCATGCGTCTTGCCGTTTTTGGTCATAAGATAGTGAGGCGAATTGGCAAAAAATACGATTTTATCTATATTTTCCGTCGACAATGCCCTTTCTAGCATATCGCGCACCGCCGCGTCTCTCGTGAAGTCATAGTTTTTTTCATCCGAAAAAACAGAATAATTGGCAATAACCTTATCAAATCGACTTGCTATAAAATAACTTTCAGCGCCTCTCAGAGGATCTTCGTAGGCATCGGATTCGACCCCGCCCGCGCCCACGTTGTATCTAAACGTGTTGAGCGCGAGACCGCTGTCTCCGTAGAGCATTTCCATTGCCCTGTCTTTGAATTGAGAATCATCAATAGCTCCTAGCTGTTGATAAACCCACGCCGAGGACGCGCCGAATCCCTGCAACGTCTGATATTTGACGGTCGCATCCAAATTAATAACCGTTTCTCCGTAATTTACCGCGATTGCATAAGCTCCTAGTCCGCAACCGGACAACGCAAGCGTGCAAACAACGGCAATCACCGCGATAATTATCTTCTTTTTCCCCATAATCCACCGATATTTATTACGTATTATTAGACGGACAGCCCCGTCCGCCCGATATAATCAGGCATATAATGCGGCAAAGCCCGTCGATGACGGACTTTGCTATTTAATTCGATAATATATATGTTGTGATCGACTTTGCAGGCACGGTGACTTTGTCCGCATATTCATACACGGTCGTCTTCCAATTGCCGGCAGCGTCCGTCCTAATTTCCTTGACGTTTTTAAGCGCGCCGTCAATCTTGATCTTATGAGCTCTCTTGCTGTCGTTGATTACCACAACCGCCAAACTGCCGTCGGTTTTTCTAAATGCCGAGCATTCAACCCCGTTGAACGAAAACGTGTCACTGTATTTCGCACCTATGCGCACGCTTCCCGGCTCTATAAATTTGCTGAAATGTCCCATTGCGTAATATCGCTTAGTTGCGGATACCGCGTCGACGCCGTCATTCTCCGTCCAATACAGCAGCCCGTCTTCATAATCGTATTTTGACAGCGACAGCCAATAATTCCAGCTTACGGCATTTATATGCGTCAAGTCTCTCGAAATGACTTTTGCCGAATAAAGTCCCATGTCTATTCCTTTGTCGACTCCCCCCTGCATTACGCAGTATTCGCTGACGCTCACCTTCATTGCTTTGAGATTTCTGTCCAAATAATTTTTGAGCAATACTCTGGGCAGTTCTTCCAAATCCGTGCCGTAAGAATGCACAGAAAGCGTGCCTATCGTATTGAACCATTTATATTTAGAAAACTCGTTTATATATGATTTGAATTTGGTAGCGCTCTCCAGCATTTTGTAATTACCGCTCTCGAATACGTCCATTTGGAAAAACGTGCCGTGCAAAGCGTTGTATTTGCAGAGCGTTTTATAAAACACGTCGTAGAATTTGGCAAGCGCTTTTGGATCGTAATGACAGCCTTCCTGCGTCGCGCCCTCTCCTCCCCATTTCCACTGCGGTTCGTTGACGGGACTTATGAGTACCTTGATCTTCTCGTCGTATTTGCAGATAATATTCTCGTACAGATAATTGGTAATAATCAATACGTATTCGGAAAAAGCTCCGTAACACTCTTCTTTGAGATTGTTGTCGTTTTCTTTAGCTCCGTGCGTTTTACCGCTTTTGGTCATAAGATAATGCGGCGAATTGACAAAAAATACAACTTGTTCGATATTGCCTTTGGCAAGCGCCGTCTCAAACAATTCTCTTACGCCCGCGTCTCTTGAAAAATCATAATTATTGACATCCGAAAACACCGAATAATCCTTGCTTATCGGATCGAATCTGTCTGCTATAAAAAAGCTCTCCGCACCTCTCAGAGGATCTTCGTAATAATCGAATTCGGCTCCTCCGCCGCCTATATTGTATCTAAAAGTATTTAGCTCCAAACCGCTGTCTCCATAGAGCATTTCCATGGTTTCTTCTTTGAGCTTATCGTCTTCCAACTTACCGAAAGCCTGATAAGTCCACGCCGAAGACGCGCCGAAGCCCTCGACTGTCTGATACGTCTTGCTAGTATCTAGAGTAATCGTCGTAGTATCGAAATTGACGATAAGAGCATATACGCCGACCGTAACGCCGAATATTACCGACATTATCAGCAAACTTATCATAGTGGTAATAATAACCTGTCTTTTCATATAACCTCTGTCGCTTTCGCTGAAATTATTTTAGCACACGCAATCTGCTTTGTCTATACTTTGTCGACATTTTCTTATTCGCTCCGCAGACGCATGAGGTCGAAATTCACCCAAATTTAAAAGCGCCGGTATCTCTACCGACGCTTTTTACTTATCAAAACTTGATGACAAATCTCAATTTATGTAATTCGTTAGGCAATATCTTATACTGCGGTTTTGTATTCGCCATAGCCGGCACGTCGCCGCCCACACCTCGCTGCTTTCCGTCGACGCAAACGGTCAGCATATCTTCTCTGCCTAGCTCGTGCAAGTGCTGCGCCGAATGCAGCATATCGCAAGTATACGGATGCACCGTCATCTCCAAAGCCTTGTCAACGGCTTTGACAGTCACTCCGTCCTCTCCGCCGATTTTGGCATAACGTACTCCCGTGCGATTGCCGTTTTCCTGAGGATACAGATAATCATGAATAAAATCCTCCGCATTACCCTTCCACAGTCCCAGCTTAGCCGCAGTAGCTCTGTCGCAATAGTTTTCGTGAGGTCCCTTCGCATACATCTCGACGCCGTCAACGCCCTTTGCTAGTCTCCACGAGAATCCGTATCTTTCCAGATGCTTCTTGCAAATCAACTCCATAGATACGTCTACCGACCCGTCTCCGCCGAATTTATATACGGTATGCAATCTCTTTAAGTAACGCATACCCCAGTCTATATCGGCAATAACCGCGCCTCGTTCTTCTCTGATGTTGATACGTCTGACCGTCAAAGTCTTCTGCGCTCTGGAAAAGGCGTTGACTCCCATTAAAGTCTTGGCGATAACGCGCGGAACCTGCGGAAGCGCGTCGTTGTCTATCGTGGCTCTGAAAAAGTTGGGTCTGATAGGCGAAGTCAGCTTTTCTATGCCGCCGACTTTGACGGACGTAATCAAGCCGTCTTTGCTCAACACGAATTGTGTGTTTTTAGCTGTGATAACATAGTCTTTGCCGTTTTGCTCAAACGCGGCTCCGTCTTCCGTTGGTGGAGCGGAAAAGTCATATGCTTTGAGCACAAACTGTTCGTACGCGGCTACGTGTCCCTTCGGCGCAAACGCATTATCGACTTTGGTCGTCATAGAAATATTGCAGACAACTTCTTTGTCCGCAGGCATTTCTATCTGCCCGTCAAATATTTTTAGCGTTGCGCTTTCTCCCGGCGGACAATCGACGTTCAATATGCGCGAATAGATTTTTTCGCCCTCCGCTTCGATTGATACGTTGATCTCGAAATCGTTCAGATCGGTAAATAGATGACGGTTGAAAATTTTCAGCGTATCGCCCTCGAGCGTAAATTCCGCTTGCTGATATTGATACTTGACTTCATACAGCGCCGGATTGGGGGATCTGTCCGCCCTTACAATTCCGTTGAAAGCAAATCTACCTGCGTTGGGTTTATCTCCGAAATCTCCACCGTAGCACCACTTGTCTTTGCCGTTTTCCTTGCGGCGAATGCTTTGGTCTGCAAAATCCCATATATATCCGCCCGACAGTCTGTCATACTTGCGGAACATATCCCAATAATCGCTGAAATTGCCCAAACTGTTACCCATGCAATGCGCGTATTCGCATTGAATAAAAGGCAGATCTCTGTACATCTCGGGAGTATATTTACTGCCGTTGGGCGACCATATGGCCTGACAGTGCCGCATAGGTTTGTTTTCTCCGATGACAGGCATTTTTTCCACCTTGGAGTACATCTCGCTGAGCACGTCGCCGACTTGACCTTTCTGATCGGGTTCGTAATGAATGAATCTCGACGTATCAAGTTGCAGCACAGCCTCTTTCATAGCGTAGAAATCCTTTCCGAAACCAGCTTCGTTGCCCAAAGACCAGCTGATTATACACGAATGATTGCGAAGTCTGCGCACCATGTTTACTGCTCTGTATACGCACTGTTCCTTCCATCTCTTACTGCTTTTTGGCAAAAACATCGCAAGTCCGTGCGATTCGAGATTGGTCTCTGCCATTACCAATATTCCGTATCTGTCGCACAGTTCGTAGAATACGTCCTGATTGGGATAATGAGAATTGCGGATAGACGTAATATTATTCGCTTTGCACAGCAGTATATCTTTCTCGATAAGTTCTGCGGGTACGGCGTGACCGTAATCGGGATGGAACTCGTGTCTGTTGACGCCGTATATCTTGATGACTTTGCCGTTGAGTTTAATAAACGGACCTCTGCCGTCCTTCATCGGCTCTATCTTTATTTCTCTGAAACCGAAATGCGATCTGCGCATATCTATAAGTTTATCGCCTTGATATAACCTAACTTCAACGTCGTAAAGTCGGGGGGATTCGTGCGACCATAATTTGACGTCTGACACTTGCGCCGACATCGTAATCGAGCTTTCTCCGCCTTGCGAAATATCCCCGACCGACTGTTCCGTTAAAGCGACCGTACTTCCGTCTAAAGACAGTTCCGCCTGCACTTTGAGACCGGACGCGCAGGCACGTCCCGATTCCAACGTCGCGTCGACGATAAATTGCGCCTCGGTATAATCCTCCGACAAAACACAATGAGTAAAATAATCCGCAATCTGAGTCTTCGGTTTGTATATCAGCCATACGCTGCGGAATATTCCCGAAATACGCCACATATCCTGATCTTCGAGATAACTGCCCGTAGTGTATCTGTATACCGAAAGCGCAAGCTTATTCTTACCGACTTTGACAAATGACGTGACGTCGTATTCCTGCGGGGAAAACGAGTCTTCCGAATATCCTACAAACTGTCCGTTGACGTAAATATCCGCGCAACTGTTGATTCCGTCAAATCTTAAAAAGACGTCTCTATCGCTTTCTTTTACGTCGAATTCCGTGACGTAACAGCCGACCTCGTTGCGGCGGGATTTCACCCGTGGAATATCCGCGACGTTAAACTGCGAAAGCGCATAAGGATATATATAATTGGTATATATAGGTTGCCCATGCCCCTCGATCTGCCAATTGGACGGCACCTTTATCTTGCCGAATCCGTCGAGCTGAGCGCCTACGTTTTCGTATCCCGACGGAATCAATCCCGGATTTTCAACCCAGCGAAAATCCCACTCGCCGTCGAGACATTCCGCGGTTGCATTCCCCTCGCCGTCAAGCGGGAAACCCGAAGCGTAACGTTTGACGGAATTGACGTCGTATACCGATAGCTTTTTCCAATAATTCATAACTTGCACCTCTGATTAATTGCTATAGCGCATATTTTTTATATAATAACATATTTTATCTATAATTTCAATACAAACGTCCATACAAAATAGCATAGTCTGTCAAATTAAATTTTTTGACGAAATATATAATATTTTTTTATCAAATCCGTTGACAATCTCCTACGTGCATTCTATAATCTAGATTGTTTAATAATTCTAAACAATTTGTTTATTGTTTTCAAACTTCTTAAAAAATTTGTTTAGAATTACTAAACTGGAAAACAAACGTAAATTCAAGGAGAACCCGATATGGATCTGGGCATCAAAATTAAGCGATTGAGACTGCAATGCGGACTTACTCAAGAAGAACTGGCGGACCGATGCGAATTGACAAAAGGCTATATCTCGCAACTGGAAAACAACCTTACCTCTCCGTCGATAGCGACTTTGATAGACATATTGGCAGTGCTGGGAAGCGATCTCAAATCATTTTTCAACGAAGAGACGGAAGAGCAGATTGTATTTAGCGAACAGGATTTCTTTGAAAAAGAAGACGACGGCGAGCTCATCACCTGGCTCGTGCCCAACAGTCTAAAAAACGAAATGGAACCGATACTTCTCACCTTACAACCAAACGTCGGTACAACCGAGGATATGCCCCACGAAGGCGAAGAGTTCGGATTTGTACTGGAAGGAGAAGCCACGCTTCATCTAGGCAAAAAATCCTATGAACTGCGCGAAGGCAATTCGTTCTATTTCACCAGCAAGAAAAGACATTATATAGAAAACAAAAGCAACAAAACGGCAAAAATATTATGGGTATCCAGCCCCCCGACATTCTGATAACAAGGAGTAAGCATATGAACAACGATACAAAGACCACTCCCGAGCAAAACGGCGGAGATTATATTATCCAACTTAAAGGATTGACGAAACAGTACGGAACGAAAACCGTCGTCAAAGACATTAACCTCGATATCAAGCGAGGCGATTTCGTCACTTTTCTCGGACCGAGCGGATGCGGCAAAACCACGACTTTGAGAATGATTGCGGGATTTGAGATACCCACCGAGGGCAAAGTGCTTTTCGACGGCAAAGACATAGCCAAACTGCCGCCGCATAAAAGACCCGTCAACACGGTCTTTCAAAAATATGCGCTATTCCCTCACCTCAACGTGTTCAACAATATAGCGTTCGGACTCAAACTCAAAAAGATACCCGTCGTATATACCAAACCCAACGGCGAAGCAGCGGAAAAACAGATAAAACTAAGGGACTTTCTCGTCAATCCCGATACAGGTTCTCCGGATTTTTCAATTGCCGCAAAAGACTATTTTTCTTATAAAGAGCAAGGCTACGTCAAGCTGTGCAAGATAAAAAAGACCGTAAATAAGATGACAAAGAAAGGCCGCGTCAAAAAACTTGTCAACGGATATAGATATTATATCGACGAGAAAGTCAGACGCGCTCTTAAAATCGTGGGATTGAGCGATTACGAAACGAGAGACGTCAACTCTCTTTCCGGCGGACAGCAACAGAGAGTCGCCATTGCCCGCGCTATCGTCAACGAACCGAAAGTGCTGCTGCTAGACGAACCGCTTGGCGCGCTCGATTTGAAAATGCGTCAGGAAATGCAAATAGAGCTCAAAGAAATGCACAAGACCTTGGGCATAACGTTTATCTATGTAACCCATGACCAAGAAGAAGCTCTGACAATGAGCGACGTCGTTGTCGTAATGAAAGACGGAGTTATCTGTCAGGAAGGTACTCCTATCGATATATACAACGAGCCGACAACGGCGTACGTTGCGGACTTTATCGGAGAGTCCAACATACTCGACGGCACCATGATAGACGACTATAAAGTCAATATAGTGGGCGTGGAATTCGAATGCGTCGACGCGGGATTCGGACAAAACAAACCCGTCGATATCGTTATCCGTCCCGAGGATATCGAAGTCACCGTCAAAGAAAAGGGGCAACTTGCAGGAATCATCAAATCCAGTACGTTCAGAGGCGTGCATTACGAAATGGTGTGCGAATGCAACGGATATGAATTTACTATTCACAGCACAATCGAATCTCCCGTGGGCAAAGAAGTCGGATTGCGCGTGTCTCCCGAAAATATTCAAATTATGAACAAGGAACACGTCGACAACACAGTAAAAGCCAAATTCACTTCCAATTCAACGATGGAAATATTCGGCGGCGTGTATGATTTCAATCCGGAAAAGCTCTTTGAAAATTGCATATACGACAGCGAAAACGATATATTGAAGATCAACGGCGAGGAATATACCCTCAAAGGCGAAGAAGCGACCGTCAATTTTGCGTTTACCGATATAGATATGACCGACGACGAATATGCGGCTCCTCTTGCCGGTAACGTGGAAAGTATGATCTATAAGGGCAAAAACTATCTTGTCGATATAAAGACCGACGACAACAACCACGTGTACGCCGACACAGAATATCTGTGGGACAAAGGCGACAGAGTCGGCATCAAAATAGATACCGATAAATTCGGGCTCGTAGAATGCGCTATGCTCGCACGCAAGGAGGATGGCAATGTTTAAGAAATTCATGGCCGCTCCCTATGCGGTATTTATGACGCTTTTCGTGCTTCTGCCGCTTGCGCTCGTGCTTGTGTTCGCGTTTATAGACGCGAGCGACGGGTCGTTCGATATGCTCGCCAACTTCAAGGAATTAGCAAAGGAAGACGCGCTTGGCAAAGTCGTCAAAAATTCGTTGGTCGCAGGCTTGTCCACCAGCGTCATATGTCTGTTGCTAGGCTACCCGATAGCTTATTATCTCAACAAACCGGAGTTTAACAAAAAAGGCGTAATGATAGGACTTTTTCTCGCTCCCATGTGGGTCAACTTCTTGTTGAGAATGATGGCGACAAAAGCTGTGTTCAACGTCATCGGCGTAAAAATGGGAATGGGAACGGTTATATTCGGTCTTTCTTATGAATTTCTACCGTTTATGATAATGCCGCTCTACACCACTATACAGAAAATAGACAAGTGCTATATCGAAGGAGCAAGCGATCTCGGCGCAACTCCTTCGAGAGCATTCTGGAAGGTCACCGTTCCGCTGTCTATGCCCGGTATACTGAGCGGACTGACGATGGTAATGATACCGTCTATCACAACGTTTGCCGTCACGGAAATCATGTCCAACGGCAAGATGATGCTTCTAGGCGATTTCATATACAGTCTTAAAGCCGACAGTCTCAATATGGCGGCTGCGATATCGTTTGTATTGCTGATATTCATGGCAATATCTATGGTCATCTCCAACAAATATAACAAAGACGGCGACGGCGCCAGCAAGGGAGGCGGATTATGGTAAGAAAAATATTCGTACGAACCTTTATCGCCGCGGTGCTGATAGTGCTGTATTTGCCCATAGTATGGATGATAGTGTTCTCCTTTACGGATACTCCCTCATTCAGCAATTGGAACGGATTTACGTTTGACAACTATATCAATTTGTTTACGGGCAACGGATCCAACGCGGACAAAATACAGGAGGCTATATGGAACACCCTTTTCGTAGGATTTTTCGTAAGCCTGCTATCGACGGTGCTCGGCACGCTCGGCGCGATAGGTTTGCACGCAATCCGCAGTAAAAGGATAAAAACCGTATACAACACCGTCAATCAAATACCGCTCATTAACAGCGAAATCGTGACGGCGATAGCGCTTGCACTCGTATTCAATCTATTTGCGACGACTTTAAGAATTACCGACGGAAGCTGGGGAGTTACGGCGCTCAAATTAATATTGGCGCAGACGTCTTTCTGCGCGCCGTACGTATTGCTCAACGTACTGCCGAGATTGCAAAAATCCGACAACAAAATATACGAAGCCGCGCTCGACTTGGGATGTACTCCTGCAAAAGCAATGTTCAAAGTCGTTCTGCCCGACATTCTGCCGGGAATCATCGTCGGCGCTCTGCTTGCATTTACGTTATCCATTGACGACTTTGTAATCACCAAAGTCAACGTGACTTCGTTCGAAACGCTGTCCACGCTGCTCTACGGTCTCAAAAACGGCAAACAGCCTTTGCCTGCCGACATAAGAGCGTTGTTTACTATCATTTTCTTCGTCGTGTTCTCTTTGATGATGGTGCTTTACAAGCCCCGCAAAAAAACCGACAACTGAGTAGGAGGCATATAGATGAAAAAAAGAATCACTGTTTTTGCTCTGCTCGCCGTAACGGCGCTTTCGCTGGCCTTCCCGTTCGTGATGGCGGGATGTCAGCCGCGCGACGAAATACTAAAAGTTTACAACTGGTCGGAATATATAGGCGAGGGAGTCATAGAAGAATTTCAGGAATACTATAAAGAAGTTACGGGAAAAAATATCACCGTAAAATACGATCTTTTCGACGAAAACGAATTGATGTACGCGCAAATCAAAACCTCGAGAGCCGATTACGACGTGGTGTGTCCCTCGGACTATATGATAGAGAAAATGGCGAAAGAAGGTATGCTCGTTCGTCTTCAAGAAAATCTAGACGATCTCGGCTTCGGAGAAATCGAAGATTATCGCGACAATATCTCGCCGATGCTCATGTCGGGAAATTTGGAAGACGGCTATTTCTTCGATTACGACAAAGACCCCAAGACTGGAGAATACAACGTATACAGCCGCACTTACACAATGGGCACGCTGGGAATACTCTACGCCAACGACTCTAACGCTTACAAGAAGAGTTCATACGGCAAATACTCGTCAATGAGCGAATACGTCGAAGCCAACGGTTGGGCGGTGCTTTGGGACAAAGCGTTCGATCAAAGAATAATGATGAAGAATTCTCTGCGCGACACGTACGCGATAGGCGCAATCTATACGCTTCTCAACGAACACTCTAAATATTACGGCACAATGCCGTCCGTTACGCCTTCCCTCGCGCTCAACGCAACAGACGCGGCCAACGTCAAGAAAATAGAACGCAATCTAATAACACAAAAGGCAATCCTAAGCGGATACGAAAACGACGAAGGCAAGGAAGTGATAATCCAAGGCGACATTGACATGACGCTGCAATGGGCGGGCGACGCGGTATATTCGTTGACGTCGTTGCAGGAAGAACTCGGCAAGGAACGCGATATGAGCTATTTCGTGCCCAAAGAGGGCTCTAACCTTTTCGGCGACGCTTGGTGCATTCCCAAATACAGCGCAAATAAAACCGCGGCAAATCTGTGGATAAACTTTATGTGTCGATCGGATATAGCGATAGCCAATATGGATTACGTGGGATACACTTCGGGCGTAGTGACGGAAGAAGTCTTTGATTATATATGCGAAAGCTGGGCAAGCGAAGACGAAAGCGGTATATTCGTAGACCTGGATTATTTCTTCGGCGAAG
The DNA here is from genome assembly GCA_947246685.1 of uncultured Clostridia bacterium. Lineage (GTDB taxonomy): Bacteria > Bacillota > Clostridia > Christensenellales > UBA3700 > RACS-045. The sequence continues at coordinate 18,932 of CAMXSN010000004.1, forward strand.
ACTGCGGCTTTGACACGACGCTGTACGTAGCCGAAGAAGACTACAATGCGTTTGAGGCTCAGTTCCCCACTTGGGAAATTATTCAACGCTGCGCGGTAATGAAAGATTACGGAGCTAAAAATTCGGCAATGAACCGCATGTGGCGCAACGTAAAAGCCTAAACTTTAACAATTACAAAAAGAGATACGGGACGGAGAATATCCGTCCCGTATTTATTTCAATTCTTTTTACCGCCTCTTTTTGCCGTCTGCTTATAACTGTAATTGAGTTCGTCTTCAAACAAAGCGCTCAATCTTCCCTTACGCGATTGCGGCTTTTGCTTTTTGCCGCCGTCGGCGCGCTTTCTGCCCGATGCGTCGGACCTTACGGATCCGGCGCCTTTTTTCTTTGCCGCGCGATCGTCTGACTTCTTTGCGATACGCGATTTGTTTTTAGGTCCGAAAGATTTCTTCGCTGCCGCCGATCTGCTGTCGGAAGAATTTGTTTTTTCCTCTTCTTTTGCCTGCTGAACGTTGAGTTCTCTGTTGCCCAATTTGACGCCTTTGAGCTTAAAAATCTTGCTCTCGCCGCCTTTGACGACGGATACAAAGCTGTAGGTGTCTCTGATCTTTACGTCGGCTATCTCATATATCTTGAGTTGCGTAACCGACAAAATTAGTTTGATAAAGCTATCTTTGTCCAGCAGATCTCTCTTGCCTGCGTTGATAAAAAACCTGCTTTGATTGTCGTGGAAATCTCTCAATTTATTGGATGCGTCTTTAGGAAGCGTAAAGCTATCCGACACCGCGCCTAAATCCTTATATTGAAGAGCGTTGTCCGATACTTTCTGATAAGACGGAACGTATCCCACCTGCGAAGAATCTATGAGCGTATACGCCGCGCCGTCTTTGTCAGCGCGCGCGGTGCGTCCGATCCTATGCACGTAAAAATCGCAGTCTGTCGGCGGATCGAAATTGATAATAGCCTGCACGCCGTCCACGTCGAGTCCTCTCGCCGCGACGTCGGTGGCAACTAATATACTTATTTCTTTTGCCTTAAACCGCTTGATGATCTGCGTACGGGCGCTCTGTGGCAAATCCGAGTGAATGACCGCGGCGCTTCTGCCTTTTGACGTCAACGCATAACATACTTTATCTGCGCGTGTCTTGGTATTACAGAATATCATTACTACTCCGTAATTTTCCGAGTCTATAATTTTCAAAGCTGCGCCCACTCTTTGCGCGTCTTTGACCACGCTGTAAAACTGTCTGATCTTGGGAATCTCCTCACCGCCGAGAGTAGTCTTGATATATTCGGGAGAACTAGTGATATGCTCGATAAAATCGCGTATATTCTTGGGGATAGTGGCAGAAAAGCAAAGTCTTTGGCAGTCTCCTATTTTTCCGTTGATCTTTTCTATATCGCCTCTAAAACCCATATCGAGCATTTCGTCGCATTCGTCGAGAACGAAAACTTTGACGTCCGATAGTCGCAAGGTGCGTCTGTCGAGATGGTCGAGCATTCGCCCGGGCGTTCCGACAACAATCTGAGGCTTTTTCCTAAGACAAAACAACTGCTTTTGAATATTCTGTCCTCCGTAAAGTCCCGCAATCCTCACTCTTTCATAATATTTGACTAGTCGTTGAAGAACTTCGCAAATCTGTATAACGAGTTCCCGAGTGGGGCACAGTATCACGGCTTGCACGCAATCGTCTTCTCTGTCCAACCTCTGCAATATAGGCAACAGAAAAGCCAGCGTCTTACCGGTGCCGGTGGGCGCCTGCGCGACTACGTCGCCCCCCTTAATCGCCGAAGGAATCACTTGCGACTGTATCTCCGTGGGCACGCTGAGTCCCTGCTCGTCAAGACTTCTGAGCAATTCCTCCGCCAGCCCGAAATTTTCAAAATTGATGTTTTGTTCTTTTATATCCATATAGTTAAATCCAATGCGTCAATCGACGGTAAAGCCGTTGACCTATATTATTATATCGCATAACTTGATTTTTTCCAATCGTTTGGGTATACTTAACGTATGAAAACGGCAATTATATCAGGCGCGTCGAGAGGAATCGGCAAAGCAATAGCATCAGCGCTGGCAAAACAAGGTTACGCGATCATAATAAATTATCTCAACTCGGAAGACCAAGCCGAGTTATTATGCGCTAAAATTCGTTCATCGGGCGCTGTGGCGCAAACGTATAAGGCGGACATGTCGTCTCCCGACGAAATAAAAGCCATGACGGATTACGTAAAAGAATGTTACGGCACGATAGATCTAATAGTCGCAAACGCGGCTATAGGTTCGTACGGGCTATTGATAGACCACTCCGACAGCAATATCGCCCAAGTAATATCGACAGATCTTATAGGTGTGATAACACTCTGCCGCGAAGGCGCAAAAGCAATGCTAAGCCAAAAAAGCGGCAATATAATCACGATTTCCTCTATGTGGGGAGAAGTGGGCGGAAGCTGTGAAAGCGTCTACTCGGCAGCAAAAGGCGGCGTCATAGCATTCTCAAAAGCATTGGCAAAAGAGCTTGCTCCCAACGGAATCAGAGTTAATTGCGTTTCACCCGGATTTATCGACACGGATATCAACGCCAACCTCTCGGACGCCGATAAAGCGGCGCTCGTAAGCGAAATACCTCTCGGCAGAGCGGGAACGCCCGAAGACGTCGCCGACGCGGTAGTTTGGCTCTCCGACGACAAATCCTCTTATATTACAGGGCAAGTCATATCCGTCAACGGCGGTCTGATAATATAAATTTCTGCTTCAATTAAGCGAAAACGCGTTCAAAACTAACGCTTAACGGAAACAATATGGTTGAAATCGTTCGAATAAGGTTCCGAGCGGATAGCAATACCGTCTCCGCTTTCATATATTGTACAGACGTAAACACATAAGAATACGTACGCAAATCACATTACATAAAAGGATCGAATGAAACGTCTTAAAGATTATAAATATACTTTCAATTCCTGCTGTATCGGAAGCGGGATTCAGGCGATTGGAATAAGCTTGCCGCCATTGCTGTTCGTGAGTTTTCAAGACAGTTTTAATATATCCGTTACTCAGCTTACCGCGCTGGTCACGTTGACTTTTCTCGTCCAGCTGGCAATCGATGCCGCAAGTGCAAAATTTATAGACAAAATAGGTTATCGCGCAACCGCTATAACGTCGCATGCATTCGTATTTGTCGGACTGATACTGACGGGGGTGCTGCCATATACGCTATCATCGCCGTACGTCGGATTGATCATCGGCACAATATTTACTTCAATAGGATGCGGACTGATAGAAGTCGTGATCAGCCCTCTGGTCGAAGCCATCCCCGACAAAAAAGCCGGTAAGATGTCGCTGTTGCATTCTTGCTATTGTTTCGGATACTTATTCGTCGTGCTGATCAGCGTAATTTATTTTGTTATATTCGATAGAAATAGCTGGCAGTTCCTCGTATTCGGCTTTGCCGCAATTCCTCTACTCAACGGAATCTTCTTTTTCTTCGTGCCGTGCACTTCCCTCGACGAACAGCGCGGAGAGAGTATGTCAATCGGATCGCTGCTCAAATGCAAGCTGATGTATCTATTCGTATTGCTTATTCTCTGCGCGGGAGCCTGCGAACAGGCTATGTGTCAATGGGTATCTTATTTTGCCGAAAAAAGCCTCAATCTCAGCAAAGCCACCGGCGACCTTGTAGGTCCGTTCAGCTTTGCGTTGCTGATGGGATTGGGCAGATTATTTTATGGACTTTTCGGTTATAAAATACATATCAAAAAAGTTTTGCCGATATGCGGTTTCTTCTGTCTTGCCTGCTATATTGTGGCAGTTGCAAGCTCCGTTGCGATAGTATCGCTAATCGCCTGCGCTCTATGCGGGCTTGCAGTTAGCGTAATGTGGCCGGGAGCGCTGGATATGGCGTCAAAAAATATCAAAAACGGCGGAACGGGTATGTTTGCTCTGATGGCTCTCGGAGGGGATATCGGCTGCACTTTGGGACCTAGCATAGTGGGATACGTGACAGACGCGTCTCCTTACGGGCTCAAAGGCGGACTGTCCACCGCGCTGATTTTCTGCGCGCTGTTTATAATAACCTCGCTTATTCTTTTCAAAACGGATAAATCGGAAAACGCGATAATTCAACCGATATCCGATTAAATTGCTTAAATGTAAATACGACGGCATAACGTGATACGCTATGCCGTCGCGTACAATCAATTTACCGACAACCGAAACGAACGATTACTTTCTTATGACCAATATATCCTCCAAAGTCAGATCGCAAAGCTGACAGTAGATATATAGATCTTCGATAGAAATTATCGATCTGGCGTCTTCCCAATTTGCAACCTGAGAATCCGACCACCCCGCAACCGCGCTGGCAAGCTCGTTTCTTGAGATATGATTGTCCATATCATAGGTGCAAGTCTTGCACTTTTCCCCGCCTTCGCAATATGTTTTTGCATCTTCCTGACTGCGGCAATAGGCGCACACTTTCTTAATTAAATTTATGTTATGTCTTCTTAGATATTCGAGCTGTTTGCCTGTTCTTACCCAATCTATGCTTTTGCCGACCAATTTTTGCATGACGATCACCTTTTTTGTTATATTATTTTTGATTATAGCACAACTTAAATGAAGATTCAATATTTTTGTATCTGATTTTATTCAATATAGCATTTAGATATTTGGAAATATAAAATTTGCTAAAAATCAATGATGTATTAAACTTTATTTAAGCTCATTCGATACAAAATACTTCTCCGATAAAAAAATGTATTGACAGTGATTATTTTTTATTTTATAATTAGTATATAAAAATATGAATAACTTAAGGAGGTTATCACAATTATGAAGAAAAAGAAACTCATTGTCTGTCTTCTTTCTTTGGTAATGGTTCTGTCTCTTTGTCTTTCACTCTTCGCAGGATGTGACAAAAATAAAGATAATGGTCAGACAAAAGAACCGACTGTTGCCGAAGTATTGCAGACAGCACTTGAGAATACTGCCAAGGGCAAGTATCTCAACAACATGGAAATAAGCGCAAACCTCTCCGTAGAGACTACTTACGGAACCAGCACGAACAAGTACAACGTAAATTTCGTAGCTGATTTGGATTTCGATACTTCCAAAACAACGAAAAATAACGCTTTCTCTTTGGAAATTACCGACGCTACCGACAATTCCAAGCTGGTCACCGCGTACTACTACGAAGAATCCACAGACGTATATTTGAGCTTTAAGTCCGGAGATTCTATGAAGAAATTCAAAATCAAAGGCGTTAATATCAAAGACGTTCTTGTTAAAAACCATGCTACGATAGGCGACGAAGCTGCGGAAAGCATCAACGACGACGTTATCTCCAGCGTAAGCGGTGTATTCGATATTTTCCCCATCATCGGTCAGTTCGGAGATTTCTCCATGTCCAAAGATAAGAAAGTAGTAACTTTGTCTCTTGACCTTGGCGAATTGCTCAGCCAGCCGCCGAGTGAAGATGAAGATAACCCCTCTTTCATTGACATTCTCGCAGGTTTGGGTGGAGATGAAGGTCAAGGCGGTATAAACGAGACTCTTACAGCTATCGGTCTCGATATGCAGCTTACAGATCTTGCTACAATTCTTCCCGCTTTGAAAGTAGCTGTCAACGTTAACCTCGAAGGAACGGGCGACAATGTTAAGATCACCGGCTTCGGAGTCGACCTCGACTGCAAAAAGCACGAAATCAAAGTCATGAAGACCGCAGAAGGCGATGAAGAACAAGAAGCATTGCTCGACATCGTTATCGCTAAAGATTTCAGCGCAAAACTTGGTTTGGATCTTGCTTTCAAGAGTGTTGAAACCGACCTTAAATACCCCGATAACTATGATGACTATATTGAAATCGGCGCTTTGAATTTGACCGCAGGCGGTTCCTTCACTATTGACAAGGATATCGTACAATCTATCGGCGGCGTGCTAAACATCAACATTCCTGCAGGCGCTTACGATCTTGAACTTGCTTTGAATGCAGATCCGTCTTGGGCTGTAAATTACGATTTCACTGCAAACCAAAACAACATCATGAAGATTGTTACCGACGTACTGAATAATGCCGTTAACTATCTCAAACTTGACATCAAGTATCAAGAGGCCGGCAAAGGATCTCTCATAATGGTTGAGATTTGGAAAGAAGGTTCTCAGATCAAGGCTTCCGCTAAACTCGGCGCTTTGACGGGTAACGACACCACGATTACCGGTTTGCCGCTCAAAAACCTTCTCGATATAGTACAAGGCATCATCGACGGTTTGACACCTGCTCCGAAGCCCGAAGAATCCGGCGACGTATCTGGTGACGCTTCCGGCGACGTATCTGGTGACGCTTCCGGCGACGTATCTGGCGATGTATCCGGTGACGCTTCCGGCGATGCTTCCGGTGACAAAATCAACTTTGCAGAAATCGCTAAGTATGTTAAAGCTTTGCAGCTCGTTGCTAAGGACGGTCAAATCTCCGCTTCTTTCAAAGAGACTGCAGTAGGTAAACTCGACGGTAAGGACATTGTTTTAGGCGGTAAAGTAACCGTTAACAGCACCGGCGTAACGATTGACGCAACGTTGGCAGGACTTCTCTCCGAGAAGTTGACCGTACAGATCAAGTTGTCTTCTTTCACTTTTGGCGACGCTCCAACAAAGCCTGCTAAATAAGAAGTTGACTTAGGTCGATAACGAAAACATTGAGCAGACCGCTAATGCGGTCTGCTTTTTTATTTGATAATACGCTTCTACTGCGCTTTGATAAGAAGTAAAACGGATGGGATTCTTCGACTCACTCAAAATAACGGAAAGTACTGTGATAAGTCATTTCGACCGCAGTGGAGAAATCTAATCAGTATAAACTACTGTTGAGATATTTCGACTACGTTACACTCCGCTCAATATGACATAAAAATATTTGGCAATTCTACTAAGATTGTCATTACTATCGCAAGTTTGTCTATTCACTATTATTTTGTCATTCTGAGCGTAGTCGTAAGGAGCGAAGCGACGGTATAGCGATTGCTACGTTATGCTATTAACGTCAATCGCGTCAGCATCTCATCCGTTTGTTTTATATTGTTGAGACCCGTTCGACTTCACTGCGTTTCGCTCAGGGTGACATTGAAATACTTTTTAGTTGAATAAGATCAGTTATTCTTATCTAAGATACTTAACTAATAAGTCCTGTCATATTGAGCGGAGCGATAGCGCAGTCGAAATATCTAATCAATCACAGTGTTAAATACTGTCAAATTATTTTCGTTAAAACGTTTGACAATATTCAAAGAAAAGTATATCATTCAAATATACAACATAATATTCGCCGTGGGTGCTGTAAAAAGCTGAGATTATACCACTTGAATCGGACAAGGTAATGCTTGAACGAAAGAGCGCAAAATTTCTTTGCACCCCGTATAATCAGTACTGGGGGCATTTTTATTTTCATTTGTCGGCGGAAATATATTTTTATAAGGAGTCAAATATGAACAACATCGCCCTTTTGACAGCTGTCAAGACCGCCGACGGGGACGTTTTGCCGCCATTGCTTTTTTGGCCGCTGCTTGTCCTCTTCTGCACACTTTTTTTATTTATGCTTCTCTGTTACCTCAAAAAGCGCGCTCCCAAAGCAATGCAGATATCGATCTATATATCAATAGCGCTCTGCGTCGTCAGCGCAATCGTTTGTATAGCGTTGATTGGCAAACACTTTGCCAACACTTACAAAAACGACGGATACATATCTCTATATCTCAAAAACGCTCCGCTCTATATTGGAGCCACCGTAATTTTCGCGCTCATAATATTATCGGTATTTTTGCTAGGCAAAAATGATAATTTCAAATTCGATTCGCGATCGGTAGCATTCGCCGCCGTATGTGTGGCAATGAGCTTTGCGCTATCTTACGTCAAAGTATTCAGACTGCAGCAAGGAGGCAGCGTCACTCTCGCGTCCTTGCTGCCGCTTTTGATATTCTCATACATTTTCGGAGTAAAAAAAGGCTTTTTGGTGGGAATCATTTACGGAGTATTACAAGCCATACAAGATCCGTGGATAATCCACCCAGCTCAATTTTTGCTGGACTATCCTATAGCTTTCTCCGCCGTAGGTATGGGGGGCGTATTTGCAAACATCAAGGCTTTGAAAAAATGTCCTCAAATATCTTTACTGCTAGGAGGCATTTTCGCAAGCGTAATACGCTATTGCGCGCATTTCTTCTCGGGCGCGTTTGCATTCGGCGCATACGCAGTAGACAAAGGCTACACGAATTTTTATACTTACAGTCTTGCATATAATTCTTTTGTATTCATAGATATTCTTATCGCGCTAGCCGTAGGGGTAATTCTGTTTTCTTCTAAGGCTTTCGTCAACGAAGTAGTATATAAACAGCGCGCAAAAATAACTAACGCGCGCCTTGCCTCCACTCCCGTCGAACAAGCAACAGCAAAAAGCGCAGACGAAAACGATATCAACGTCTAATCCAAGACCAAACAATAAAAACAGCGTCGATAAACGCCGCTGTTTTTATTGTTGCCCCGACTTATTATTCGAGTTCGAACGCGCCGGTATAAAGCTGATAATATTGTCCCCTTTGCGCAATAAGCTCTTCATGATTGCCTTTCTCTATTATTCTGCCGTGATCCAACACAATGATAACGTCGGAATTTCTGACGGTAGAAAGTCTGTGAGCAATTACAAAGACCGTTCTGCCTTCCATAAGTCTGTCCATACCCTGCTGTACGAGAGATTCCGTACGAGTATCTATAGACGACGTGGCTTCGTCAAGTATCATTACGGGCGCGTCCGCAACGGCGGCTCTTGCAATTGACAAGAGCTGTTTTTGCCCTTGCGACAGATTTGCGCCGTCTCCCGAAAGCACCGTATTGTATCCGTTTGGCAATCGCGTAATAAAGTCGTGCGCATTTGCAAGTTTTGCCGCGTCGATACATTCTTCGTCGCTTGCGTCAAGCCTTCCGTAACGAATATTGTCCATTATCGTGCCCGTAAACAGATTGGTGTCTTGCAATACTATACCGAGCGAACGGCGAAGGTCGCCTTTTTTGATCTTGTTGACGTTGATGCCGTCGTAGCGTATCTTGCCGTCGGCAATGTCATAAAAACGGTTGATTAGATTGGTTATGGTAGTTTTACCCGCGCCGGTCGCGCCGACAAACGCAACTTTCTGTCCCGGATGAGCGTGGATCGTCACGTCGTGCAATACGAGTTTGTCTTCGTCGTAACCGAAATCCACTTCGTTAAGTTCGATATCGCCGCTGAGCGGTTGGTACGTCAAAGTGCCTTCCGCCTTATGGGGATGTCTCCAAGCCCATTTACCGGTGCGTTCTTTGCATTCGACGTATTCGCCGTTTTCTTCCCGCGCATTTACGAGCGTAACGTATCCTTCGTCAGTCTCCGACTCTTGATCAAGCAAGCGGAAAATCCTGTCCGCGCCCGCAGTAGCCATAACAACGGAGTTGAGCTGCATAGATACCTGCGATATATTGAAAGTAAACTGCCTGCTCATATTCAAAAATCCGACGATTGCGCCCATTTCTATACCGCCGACGGCGAGTCCCGTCAGCGTGAGATTGCGCGCTTTGGCAAGCACCAACGCGCCGCCGACGATTGCGACAACGACGTAGAGCACATGCCCTATATTGCCTAGCGTGGGCATAAGGATGTTGGCGTATTTATTAGCCTTCTCGCTGTCCTTGAAAAGCGCGTCGTTAATGTTGTCAAAATCTTCTTTAGACTGCTGTTCGTGACAGAATACCTTGACGACTTTCTGTCCCTGCATCATCTCTTCGATAAAGCCTTCCGTCCTGCCCAAAGCTATCTGCTGTCGCATAAAATACTTCGCGCTCTTACCGCCTATAAGTCTTATCGTCACAACCATAACCGCAACTCCGGCAAGAACGACCAACGTCAGCCATATGCTTGACACAAGCATTGCCACAAGAAGAGTCAATATCGCAACAAACGAAGCATACGCCTGCGGAATACTCTGCGATATAAGCTGTCTTATTGCGTCGGTATCGTTGGTGTAAATACTCATTATATCGCCGTGCGTATTGGTGTCGAAATACTTTATTGGCAACGATTGCATTTTTTTGAACATATCATTGCGGATGTGGTATAAGAATCCCTGCGTAACGTGCGCCATAATTCTGTTGTATACAAACGAGGCGATAAGTCCCGCAACGTATATGCCGGACATAATACCTATGATTGTAAACAGTTTATCCTTGACCGTGTCCCAACCGTTGGCAACGCCGGGAGTAATTATGTCGTCGACGATCCTCTCTATAAATATCGACGAGCTGATAGCCGCCATAGAGTTCAAAGTAATACATAGAATAACTACGATAAGTTGGATCTTGTAATATTTGAACATATATCCCACGAGACGGGAAAGCAATGCCAAAGTGCCGCCTCTCTTATTTGTTTTCTGAGATTTCATCGTCTACCACCTCCTTGTCGTTGTTTTTATTCTGCGAATAATATACTTCCTTATATATCGGATTACGAGCAAGCAACTCCTCGTGCGTTCCCACGTCGGCTACGCTGCCGCCGTCCATAATTACGATCTTATCGGCATCCTGAACAGACGCAACTCTCTGCGCAATGATAAATTTCGTCGTGTCGGGAATTTCTTCTGCAAACGCTCTGCGAATCAACGCGTCTGTCTTGGTGTCCACAGCGCTGGTCGAGTCGTCCAATATAAGCACCTTTGGCTTTTTGAGCAAAGCTCTGGCAATGCAAAGTCTCTGCTTCTGTCCGCCTGACACGTTGCTGCCGCCTTGCTCGATAAACGTATCGTATTTATCGGGGAACGACATAATAAAATCATGCGCCTGCGCAAGTCTGCATACTCGCTCCAATTCTTCGTCGCTGGCGTCGGGATTTCCCCAACGCAGATTCTGTTTGATCGTGCCCGAGAAGAGCACGTTTTTCTGCAACACAACCGCAACGTTGTCGCGCAAAGTATCGAGGTCGTAGTCTTTGACGTTGATACCGCCTACGTATACGTGACCGCCGGTCGCGTCATAGAGTCTGGGGATCAAATTGACAAGCGACGTTTTGCTGCTTCCCGTACCCCCTAATATCCCCACGGTCTCGCCCGACTTGATATCCAAATTAACGCCTTTGAGCGCGCGTCTGTCGGCTTTGATATCGTATTTGAAATCCACGTCCTCAAAGCGCACGTCGCCGTTAGCTACCTGATAAACGGGATTGTCCGGATTATGCAGATTGCTCTCTTCGTCAAGCACCTCTACGATACGCTTTGCCGAAGTATTGGACATAGATATCATTATCATGACCATATTCAACATCATCAGCGACGATAGTATCTGCGAAGCATATACTATCAACGAAGACATCTCGCTCGACGGCACTTCCGCTTTAGCGCCGTCCTTGATACCGAACATAGGCACTATAAAACAAATCATAAGTATGCTGAACCACATGCAGAACTGCATCAAAGGATTGGACAACGCGATAATCTTTTCGCCCTTGAGGAAATCATAACGCACGTCGTTGGACGTTTTGCCGAATTTCTTTTCCTCGTATTCGTCTCTGACGTAAGACTTGACGACCCTTATTCCTTTAATATTCTCCTGAATAGATTCGTTCATAGCGTCGTATTTTTTGAATACTCTGGTAAATATCGGATCTACGAGTCTGAACATTATAAACAAGCCTACGCCGAGCACGGGTATCACCGCAAGAAAGACAAGCGCAATCTTGACGTTGATCACAAACGCCATTATCAGAGAAAATACCAACATTATCGGCGATCTCACCGCGATTCGCACTATCATCATATATGCCATCTGCACGTTGGACACGTCGGTGGTCATTCTGGTAACAAGGCTCGGCGCGGAAAATTTGTCTATATTGGAAAAGGCAAATCCCTGTATGCTGTAATACATATCTTTGCGAAGATTTCTCGCAAATCCTGTGGACGCGGTAGCGGCAAATTTGCCTGCAAGAACGCCGAAAAGCAACGAAAACGCCGCGAGCGCCAACAACACTCCGCCATATAGCAAAATCGTCTTGATAGAATTGTCTATCTGTATCTTTTCAAGCATCTCGACCATGTAGAGCGGAATTATACATTCCAGCGCCACTTCCAGCGTAACGCACACCGGCGACAGAATAGACGCAGCCTTGAACTGCCTTATACTGCCCATTAATTTCTTTAACATATTCACCTCCTGTCAGATTAGACTGCCTTCAACGCGGCAATCTCGATTGATATATAAAATTTGTTATCTAAGTTATAATTTTTCCATATTGGATTTGACCTTTGTCAGCAATCGCATAAGTTCGTCGATTTCATCTCGGCTCATGCCTTGACAAAGTTTGTCTTCAACGTTTTCGATCTCGCGTTTAAGATTTTCGTGAATACGCACGGCTTTTTGCGTAAGCACGACTTTCTTCAATCTGCCGTCGCCGCTTACGCTTTCGCGCTCTATCAAACCGTATTTCTCCATTTGCGACAACAAATTTGTTACGCTCGAACGCCTTATCGACATCTCTTCTTCGATATCTTTCTGATAGACGTCCCTGTGCGAATTTGCATATAAGAATCCGATTACGTAGCCGTAGCCGCCTCTGACTTCGTTGTCTAAAAATGCCGGCAGCGAATTTATGTATCTCTTTATACCGTTGCTTATCGCCCTGATTTCAAATCCGATGGATTTATCCATATCTTCCCTCAAATAAATAATTGTTAGAAGTCTAACAATTATTATATGGGCTAAAATTTTTAATGTCAACAAAAATGTTAATCTCGAATGTAAAGTTTTGCCAAAATCAACTATAACGCGTCATGCCGTTCTTCCTATAAAAATAGATAATTATAATATTAATATCAAATTTACAAATAATAAGTCCAAAGGAAATTTAGCTATGACAAAAAATCTTAAAATATTCACTGCTTTCGGTACGATTGCAACCGTATGTCTTGGATCGCTAGGTCACTTTGTATATAATTGGTCAGGAAAAAATTATATAGCAGGCTTGTTTTTTGCGACCAACGAAAGCGTGTGGGAACACGTTAAATTGGCATTGCTGCCTATGATGTGTATATTCCTTTTGGGAGCGTTTGTTCTCAAAGGCGCAAATAACTTTCCTGCCGCGGCGTTTTTTGCAATGGCAACGGTTATTATTTCTATTCCGCTGGCATTTTACGGTTATACGGCAATAGCCGGCAAATCAATACTTGCAGTGGACATTGCTATATTCGTAATCTCTATTGCGTTGGGATATTGCTCGGCATTCATCCTATTTAGAGCAAAACAGCGACGCTGGCTGAATGCCTTATCTCTAATCGGATTGGGCGCCGTAATCGTATGCTTTATGACCTTTACCTACAACGCTCCCGATTGGTTTTTATTCAGACAGCCTGCGTTTGCTTAATATCTCATCCTGCCACGTTGTTGCCAAATCGCTTGATTTTTTTGGTTGTGGTCTTTTCGAGCGTCTTATCAAGAATTTCTAGTATATTAATTCTCTTATAAGACGGCATTTTTTGATTGATATCTTTAACTATTTTGTTGATAGCCGCAAGTATTTCGCTCGGGCTGGGAACGCGTCCGAGCATTTTTTTAAGAAATTCCACGTTGGGAAATATTTTTGCTTTGACTTCAACTTTCCCTCTCTCCTCGGATGCAAGAACCAATACATCTTCCACCTCGGGATATACGGAGAGCTTAGCTTCGAGTTCTTCGGGGTAGATATTCTTTCCGTTTTCCGTGACGATAACGTTTTTGCTTCTGCCCGTAATATATAGCGCTCCGTCGGCATCCATCCTACCCAAATCGCCCGTGTGGAACCATCCGCCGTCAAATACTCTGTCGGTACCCTCTTTGTCTTTGAAATAGCCAAGCATTACGTTTTCTCCGCGGGCAAACACCTCGCCCACTCCCTCGTAATTGGGACTGTCGATTTTCAATTCGACGCCAGGAATAGCTATGCCCGTAGATTTGGGATTGAAATAAAAATCGCTATTGCCTGCCAAAAGCGGCGAACATTCGGTAAGTCCGTATCCCTGCAAAGCTCTTATGTTGAGAGAAGAAAAATCTTCTACTATAGACGAATCCAAATCCGCGGCGCCGACGATAAAGAGGCGCAATTTTCCTCCCAAATTATTTTTAACCTTAGAGCATATTATATTTTTCACAAGCGATGGCAACGACTTCATCGCCATAGCAAATGGCATTGTTTCAAAACGATTTTTGTATGCCTGAGGACACTTCTCTTTGACCGAAGAAGTAACCTTCCTGTCCAAAACCTTTAGCAGCGCAGGCACTACCACAAGCACGGTCGGAGAATACTCGACTATGTTTTTTGCAACTTTCATTATGCTGTCCGCATAAGTTATGCATGCGCCTCTCGACAGCATAAGAATACAGTTGAGCGTACATTCGTACGTGTGATGCAACGGAAGAATAGAGAGCGTCCTGTCGCTCTTTTTTATCTTGACAATGCTCACGGTCGATCGTATGTTAGCTAGGATATTCGTCTGCGAAAGACACACGCCTTTGGCGCTTCCCGTCGTGCCGGAAGTGAATATGAGTATCTTCATCTCATCTTTGCCGATATTTATAGCATCAATCTCGGATTTTTTGTCGGCATCGCCTGCGGAATATACTGTATCTATCTCGTCAAAAGACATAAACTTTTTGCATTTGACAGATGCTTCTGATAATCCCTTTATATATTTTGCTTGGGCGCATACAGCCGCGCAATCCGCATAATCGACAAAATTGGCCATATCTTCCACGCTCAGTTCTTTATCCAACGGAACGACAATTCCCACGGTCGCCGCCGCAAGATAGGACAGCGCCCATTCATAAGAATTTTTGCCTACTACGGCAATATATTTATCTTTTAATCCCATGGAAATAAACGAGGAACACAGCGCATAATAGCGGCTGCGCAATTCGCCGTAAGATATTTTTCTGTAAGAAGTATTCGTTTCTCTGACAAGAAAAGCCGTTCTGTTTCGGAATTTCTTTGCGGAAGTGTTGATAAGCGCTCTGAAATCGCTTATCATAGTCTCTTTATAGCAAGTCTTCATAATTAATCCTTATATACAAAATCGGCGCTCAATAATGCGCAACCGCTCTTGACAAAATTATTATTTAGATGTTAATATTATATCAACAGAGTGTCGGAAAGTCAACAAACAGTATTTTACGCAATGTATTGTTGAAGTATATTTTCAACCGATGTTGATGCTAAACCGACAAATTACGCGACGGTGTCGTGTAAATTTATTATAAACGGAGTGTAAGATGAAAGAAACAAGACGCGTTAGAATGACAAAACAGATGATCAAAGACGCTTATCTGGAACTTGTCAAAAAACACCCAAACAAGAGACTTTCAGTGACTGATATCTGCAAAGTCGCCGACGTCAACAGGTCGACGTTCTATATGCATTACGAAGACGTCAACCAACTTCTTTCGGAAATCGAATCGGATATTCTCGACAGAATTCCCAATCCCGTCGATATGCCCGACCTATCGTCTTACAACGACAGATTTCTCGGTCTTTTGGAAGACTGTTTTAATTATATTCGCGAGAACAAAAAACTATTCAGCATTTTGAGTACCAAACTCGACAACGGCAGTTTCAACAAACGTCTTATCGATACCGTATTGAAAAATTACCGTCAGCAAAACCTGCTGTCCGGCACGCCTTTTGACAAATATATCTATATCTACTGTATCAACGGCGTCATGGGATTGCTTAGAGAATGGCTCGACGAAGATTTCCCCATAAACGCAAGACAAATGGCGGAAATTGCGTATAAAATGTCTATTCAGGCTACTACGGAACTTGTCGACGCGGAGATTCCGCAACAATAAAAACAGCCGTCAGCTCTCATTGAGTCTGCGGCCGTCTTTGGTACCGGTGATCGGAGTTGAACCAATGACCTGTCGGGTATGAACCGACCGCTCTAACCAACTAAGCTACACCGGCTAAAAAATAATGGTTGCGGGTGAAGGATTCGAACCAACGACCTTCGGGTTATGAGCCCGACGAGCTACCACTGCTCCAACCCGCGATATTTTGTGAACGCTTTACAATGATAATGTAAAAAAACTTTTTTGTCAAGAGTTTTTGAATGTTTTCGCTAAAATTTTATCTACGGTGAATTATATGGCTGACTAATCGGCGTTATTACGGCTTGATCAAACATTTTTTATATTTCAAATAACCTTCTTGATTGTCGCTCTCTCGCACCACGGTAACATCTCTGTTTAACATGCGCATCAATGCAGAAAGCAATCTGCCGCCGCCGACAATCAAATGTCTCCTCTTGGGTTCCAACCCGTTGATATTCAACCTGTCTTGCATATTGGTGTCATAGATCATTTTTGTAATTTGCTCTACGTCGCTCAACGACAACTTATAATTATCCACAAGCTCAGGTTGATAAACTTTCATATCCTCTTTAATCGCTACAAATGTTGACGCCGTGCCGCCTATCGAAAGCAAGGTGTCGAACTGCGGTAATTTCCCGTATCCTTTGATTGCGTCGCCTATATATTCGTCGATTTTTTTCAAATCTTCCCCGCAAGCGTCGTGTATTCGCACAAGTCCTATGGGCAGACTCTTTGCATAATCAAGTCCTTTTGCGTCGCCTACCGCAAGTTCCGTGCTTGCTCCTCCGATATCCATTACGCAACATACACCGTCGGTATACGCTCCTGCAAATCCTAGTTTTGCCTCTTCCTCGCTCGGCACCACGTCTACGTTTATACCGCGTATTTTCAACATATTCAAGAACTCTTCTCTATTGTCGGCGCTTCGCACCGCCTCCGTAGCAAATACGTAAATCTCGCGACAGCCTTCCCTATTAGCTTCCCGATAAAAATCCTCAACGGCGTCTGCGCTCGTCATCATACTGTCAAGCTGCAACCTGCCAGTAGCGGCAAGCCCTTTTCCAAGACCCGTGGTATTGATTTTTTTATAAACTCTTTGCAATTCTTCGCTGATCAGCAGCCTTACGGAATTCGAGCCTATGTCTATCACCGCATATCTCATAATAGCTATTATAATAAATAAAATAGCCACGCGCAACAAATTGCGCATTTTTGCATAAATTTAATTTAATTCCGATAAATCAGTTGACATTAATCGATATTTATATTATATTTAACTAGCAAATTTGAATATGGCTCCATGGTCAAGCGGTCAAGACATCGCCCTTTCACGGCGGTAACTCGGGTTCGATTCCCGATGGAGTCACCAGACGAGGGGTATACGAACACCCCGAGAGAGAAGTCGATATATCGGCTTCTTTTTCTTTTGCGCTTGTCAAACAGACCGTCGATAATGCGCGGCATATCTTCGACAATTTTGTTGACATCTATCTATAAATTTTATATAATAAAAAAGCTTAAATAGGTTCGCAAGCGCTACCGAGTGCTTGCAAATGCAACGGCATTTTACTTATATCGTCAGGTCTTAGAAGATATAAGCAAAGTGCTATTTTTTTTTGGAGGCACAATGAAAAAGTTTCTAAAAAGTATTACTCTCGTTGAATGGTTGATTTGGAGTATAAGCGTAATATCGATTATTGTGTTTTTCTTTGTTTTCAAAAACACGCAATATCTTTATTTAGTCGACTCGTTAATCGGCGCAACCGCTTTGATATTTGTTTCAAAAGGCAATCCTATCGGTCAATTTTTAACAATAATATTCAGCATATTTTACGGTATAATTTCGCACTCATTTAATTACTATGGCGAAATGATAACCTATTTGGGAATGAGTGCGCCTATTGCTCTATGGGCTTTAATCTCGTGGCTAAAAAACCCGTATAAAGGGAACAAAAGCCAAGTAAAAGTCAATTCGCTATCAAAAAAAGAATGGTGCCTATTTTTAACTGCGGCAGTCGTAATAACAGTATCGTTCTACTTTGTGCTGCAAGCATTAAAGAATGCTAATTTGGTTATAAGCACCGTTTCCGTGCTTACCTCTTTTTTGGCGGCATATTTAACGGCAAGGCGAAGCCGTTTTTATGCAATAGGTTACGGCGCAAACGATATAGTTTTGATAATAATGTGGAGTATGGCAAGTTACGAAAATATTACATATTTACCTATGGTGATTTGTTTCGTTGCTTTCTTTGTTACGGATACTTACGGCTTTATAAATTGGAGTATTATGAACAAAAAACAAAAAGCGGGAGAGATAAAAAATGTTTAGAAAAATGAGAAGATTTAAGCAAGAATTAAATCAAAATGAAATTGAACGAATTTTACAATTTAACACCTCTGGCGTTTTGGCACTAATCGATAATAACGGCTATCCGTATTCCGTGCCTTTAAGTTACGTTTATTCAAAAAATAAAATATATTTTCATAGCGCAAAAGCCGGTAATAAAATCGACGCGATAAAAAACTGTAAAAAAGCAACATTTTGTGTCGTTGATAAAGATAATGTGCAAACCGAAAAATACACTACTTTTTATAAAAGCGTGATAGCATTCGGTAACGTTGAAATCGTTGACAATAAGGATGAAGCCCTATCAGCAATTAACGGATTAGGCGAAAAATATTATCCTAATCATAGTAACGAATTACAAAATGAAATCGAAAGGTTCAAAACGGCGTTTTTAATAATAAGATTTGATATAGAACATATAACAGGCAAGCAAGCTATTGAATTATTGTAAATACTTTCGGATTATTATTAAATAAAGATCTTTAATTTACGTTTTTCCGCTAAGTTACGTTTGTGACATTAGTCCATAAACAATAAACATTTATGAGGTAGTTGCATCAATATTATAAATTGACGGATATAAGTATCCGTCAATTTATAATATCAACTACAGTATTAATTTGCAATATAATCCCACACTACCGGGCTAGTGCCGTTCCACGTTTTATCCCAATCGTTCGAGGGGACGGACAGTTGGCAATAAATCGTAAGTTTAGGACAATTGACAAAAGCCAGCGAGCCTATTTTAGTGACTCCGACCGGTATTATTACGCGCGTCAATTGGACGCAAGAAGCAAATGCTCCCTGATCTATATCGGTAATTCCAAGCGGAATATTGATATCGTTCAAACTGCTGCAGCCCGCAAAAGCAAACATGCCGATTTTCGTCAAACCGGTACTGAGCTCTACTCTTTGCAAATTTTTGCAATTTTTGAATACGCCGTCGCAGAGGATCTGCACTCCCGACGGAATAGCTATCTCTGTCAAATTGACGCAGTTTTCGAACGCATAAAACCCGATATACGTCACTCCCGACGGAATTTGCACTTCGGTCAAATCCCTGCACCCCTTAAATGCGCCCGAACCGATGCTTTTCACATAATCGGGAATTACGCTGTTGTTGCAGCCTAAAATCAATTTGTCGGTTTGTTTTTCGATCAAGCAATTGCCCTGGCTCTTAAATACGGCATTATCGGCTTCGACCTCAATGCTTTGGAGATCGACGCAATTATAAAAAGCATACCAATCTACTTCGGTAATTTCTTTGGGGATTGTCAATGCCGTAACCAACTGGTTATTGAGATACAATTTGCGAGCATATTCAAGCGGATTGGCATCGCTCACTCCAAAATCGATTTTTAACCAACTAGTCATATCAAAAATGTATACGCCCTTCAATCCGTCGCACCCGTCAAAAGCAAACGAACGGATTTCCTTAATACCGGAAGGAATAGTTATACTGATCATTTCCTCGCAATCTTTGAAGGCTTTGCTGCCGATACAGGTAACAGCTTTACCCTCGTACGTTGCCGGCACAGTAACGTTGGCTATGCGATTATTCTCTGCCAAACCTTTGAGCGTATACGACTCATTGTCGGGATTAAGTTCGAAAACAAAACCGTTATAATTTATCTGTTTACATACTTTGCATTTGCCGTCGCCGTCAAAATCGTGTTCGGCTTTGTCATTGATGACTTCGTGTTCGCACGCTGCCGCATGCCAATGGAAGCGGTTATCCGACGACCATTCGCTCTCGAAAGAATGCTCATGATTCTGCACGGTCGAATCGGATTTATTACCGTCGCCGCTTTGAGTATTACCCGCAGAATTATCGCAACCTGCCGCCAACAAAACTATGCTTATAAATGTAATTACCGTTAATAATACGAATATCTTTTTATTCACCCTTCGTCCCTCCGATTTTTTACAAAGTAATTCTTGCGCAAATAAAAATAAGATAAATATTATAGCTTGGAAAACTCTTATGCTCGCCGATAATGAGTTTTCCTATACAATATTATAGCGTTTGTCAATTAAATGTGCAAGCGCTTTTATTAAAGATATAAATTGATAGCGTAATTTATGATTTTATTAAGATTATTATAGATATAAAAGATTATCTCTTTGCCGTGAACAGCATAAACCCGAGCGTAAAGAAAAACTCTTCGCTGAGAAATTCGCTTTCAAGACGCTCGTAATTATCCTCAAACCATTCGGCTGCTTTTACATAATTATCGTCGTCTGGATATTTTTTTGACAGAATACGCATATCTTCGCGAATAAAAGAAAAATATACGTCGAATAGCGCTTCTCTTTCGTCAAATGACATTCCTGCGGTGGAAATCAGCGCGTTGCGCATTTTCACATCGGCAAAACCACACTTCCTGAGCATAGTATAAATTTCTCTTCCGCTTTTGCGATAGCCGGAGAATTCGCTGAAATTGCAAATTTGGATTGCTTTGGCAAATAATCCGTCCTTATCGGGATATGCAAGATTAAGCCCATCGTCTATGTCTTTTATGATAAACACGCCGTCTGGGACGAGAAATTTTCTCAATACCCTAAGCAACGCATAAGGCTTTTTCAAATGCAAAATGAGCATCGAAAGGTTGACGACGTCAAACTTTTCTATCCTCTCTTCTCTGCAAATTTCATCAAGAGTTTTTTCAAAATCATGTGTCTCAACATCAGCCTGATAAAATCTAAAAACGTCAGAGCCATAATTTTGCGTCGCTTGCTCAACGGATTTGCCGTCGCAATCGATGCCTACGACTTTGCGAATATTGCCCAAAGGCGCGAATCTGCTATATAGATTATCCCCGCAATTACAGCCCAGATCCAATGCGTATACATCTTTGCGAGAATTAACGACGTCTTCATATAACTCGCCGTCGAAATCTCTCAAAATTCTCTCCTGCGCTTGCAAACGTCTCAATTCTTTGGTATTGTCCGCCGTAAAAAATTTATTTTCGGACCGTTGAGCGCTTACGGAGGGCGCTATATCTTCTCTGCCGAGAATTTTCTTGACTCTGGACTTCAAATTCTCTATTGAATTATAGAGAGGGCTGTTAGTCGCGTCTATCCAATGCATACGCTTGATATAATATTCCATAGCTCTAGAAAACTGATCGTTGGAAATCTTGAACGGCATGATAGTTATACTTTGATTTTGTTCGATATTACGTTTATACGCCATCTCGACTTCGTTGAGAACGTGCGCTGAATTGGACGATTCGCCGTTGAGAACAAGTACGAATACGGAAGTATTTTCTATCGCCTCTACTATACTCGTAGCATAATCGCCGATAACGTCGCGCGGCGCATACCAACATCTTATTCTATCCTGCTCAAAAGCAGCCACTATCGAATCCGCTATAGCCTTCGACCCATGTTCGTAACTGACGAATACGTCGTTTTTCATATCATCCACCGCCTAAATTGATTTTATATTATTATACCATACGACAATAATCGTCAGCAAGTATTTTACTGTAAACAGCGCTAATCGACAGGCGGAAAAATCTACGCCGACTGATAAGAACAATTACGTCAAGAAATTGCCAATTTATTGACACTGACATTGAAATAGGCTATAATATGATTAAAAGTGTCGAAAGGAAAAGGATTATGTGCGAAATTGTCAAACCTAAATGTTATGACGATAGGGAAACTTATCGAGAGTTCGATAAATACATGTTTATCAGTTACGCTCATCTCGATCAAGATCAAGTATACGCAACTCTTAATTTACTATACGATAAGTGCCTAAATTTTTGGTATGACAAAAAGCTGAACGCCGGCGACGCTTGGGATGAAAAAGTGAGAGACGTAATCGTAAACGAAAATTGCAAAGGGATTATACTCTTCATGAGCAAAAACAGCGTAAAAAGCGCGGCCGTGGAAAAAGAGCTTTGCATATACGATCAAATAGTCAAAGAGCGCGGTCGAGACAATTTCAAACTGATTACTGTGTCGTTAAACTCGATGAACGCAAACGGAGCCGTAAGAGACGCTTATGTTTCTCTCTCCTCTTTGAAAAATTCCGAACTCGATATACATCTTCCGCCTGAGCGCGCGATAAATTTCTTGCAAAAAGTTACAAACACCGCGATATACGTAAGCAAGACAGACGCAAATTATGCAGATAAAATCATAGATTCTCTCAAAAATTTCGACAGCGAACTGTTCTGCAGCGACGACGTGGCTCTGTCAAAACTGGACAAGCTACCTATAACAGATAAGGAAAACGGCAAAACGATACTTTCTTTTGGCAGTTATCCGCAAGAAAAACGAACCGACGTCAAACCGTATTTGCAAAACGGCGAAATAAAAATAAAAAATAAATTATATTCGGTAAAAAACGCCATAGCATTCGAACATACGCCTATACAGTGGATCGTCACGGAAAACGATAACCAAGCCGTCACCGCAATATCAAAATTTGCGCTCGACCGTACCAAACGAGCAGACGCGGACGATTTTATAAACGCCTTCTGTGAAAAGGCATTCGACGAAGAAATAAGAAGCAGCGTAATTTCCATAGAATTATGTTCTTTGCAAGACTTGGAAAAATATGCGGAACTGCTCTGCCCGGATGAAGAAACGCCGTATTGCAAATCATACGGCAAAACTGGATTTTCCACCTTGCTATGGTTAATTGACGGCAACGGAGAAAAAGTATGTTATAGCTCAAACGGCGGAAAGTATACGCAGAAAGCGCTGCCATACGGTTCCGACAGCTTGTCCTGCGCGCGCCTTAAAATAAAAATTAATATAAACGAATTGATAAGTAAAAATATGACAGGAGAAAAATATGGAACAGATTAATAATTACGCCAACGTCACTGAAGACGTTGTCAACACCAAAAACGCTACCCCCCCCCCCAGAATATAATTGAGAGTGATGACGCCCTTGATTTAGACGATATTTTAGAAAAATCATTTTCTTCATCGGAAGAAAATAATTTAGTTTTCAACAGATACAAAGACAAAAAAGAAATCGCTCAAAACATAGCGAACGTTTTTTTCAAATATAAATACCGCAACGGCGGTTTTTTCAACAATGATTTAGAAAAGTCCCAAATAGGACTGATTACACAGTGTCTCGGTATGCAGATCGCTTCAAGTATTTCCGCTTTGAACTTAGATCTGTCTTCAAACGACTATTCAAAAAAAATAAATAAAACGCTTAACGATATTTTCGAAAGTCTCAACGTGCCGAAAAATTATCGCGAACTAATCTTTGACGAAAAAGTTGAAGCATTGTCATTTAATATGTCACCCTTTATAGAAATCGACGATAAAAATAATGTTGCCGACCTCAGTCCCGAAGAGAATGCTCAACTGAACGATCCAACTGAAAGATTGAAATTCAAATCGTGCGTAGAATCGGCATCCAATGTGCTTAAAGCGCTTGCAGAAACACGCGATATGATTGGAAGACAAATCGACATAGGCAAGCCGTTGGCGTTGACCTTCTACGGAGAATCCAAATCGTCCGAAGAAATGCTGGATATTTTGAACACGGTCATCAAATATACGGTTGAATGGATTAGCAGCGCATGTATAAAAGCAAAAACAGAAATTATCTATAAAATAGACGGCGAACAAGTATATAATGACGAAAGAGATATCGTCAAATATATAGGTTGGAACTTTTTTAAGATCAACAACCAAAACGAAAATTATGAACCGTCGCTTTATATGACTTTCTCGGTATGCTCCGCATATATGTCGCTCGCCAACTCAATCGGCAATGCGCGTAATCTTTATAGCAAATATGAAAAAGAATTATCTAATCAGTCGACAGACGGCGATATAGAAGATCTTATCAGAAAAAAATTCCTGACACAGCAACATACTGCTCAAGATTTGCGCAATATGGAATTGTATCTTTCTATCAAAAATGTTTTCAAACAATTCCAAGAACAATGTATCTTCTCCGGTCGCTATGAAGAAATGATGTGCAAAGGTTTGATCAACGGTCAACCACCGTTGGACTTGTCGTCCGAGTTCATTGGACTCAATTATACCAAGGTGCTATTCTCCGACATAGAAAACAGCACCACAAACGACGCCGTAATCAATACCGTATATCACGTGCTAATACTTATATATTCTGGTCTTGATTTAGACTATGCACAAAAGAAAAAGGTAGATGAATTCTACGACGAAATGCAGTACGCTCTGCAAAACGTGCTGAGATGTTATAAATTGCTATCCAAAAAAGACAAGAGCTACATAATCGAACAATACGTGCTCTCGTTCAAAGAAAAAATGCCTGCCGACATTGCGTCTGTGGCAAAAAGATTGCGCAGACAGCGTATTCAGGTAGCAAGCGTATTGCCTTTGTTGATAAAAGCCTATAACGAAGTCAGCCGATATCTTGTGCGTTATCCTCAAAAACAGACAATAGAATATTTGTCGCTTATCATGCAAAACAGGACCGATTCGGTGAGAAAAAATAAAATCGTCAAAGAATGGTCTTGGGATCGCGACGGCTACAATCTCAACAGCGAGAATTATTACGTAAAAGCAATAGTCGACTTCTATGACTATTACGAAAATTATGAAAAACGCTTTATCGATTCCGACGCCGATCTTCAACAAAAACTCAGCGAATACGACAGCAAAAACAACCAGATAATTGACAACTTAAAAGCCGCTCAAACCAAAGAACTCAAAGATATTAAGCAAAAGTGGGACGAAGAAAAATCCCAACTTATCGCCGCTACACACAATCCTTTGATAGAACAACTAGAAATTATGGTGCGCAAAATTATTGAAGACAACTTTGAAGAATTGCTCAAAACTACTTTTAACAAAATTATCTGCGAATCGGACGAAGACGAAGAAAGTTTGCGCAGAATTTTCAATAAGTTGGTATTCCACACTATATTTGAAAATAATAAGCAAACCGCAACCAACTCCCTTAACGGAGACAACGGCAAATTAATATATACTAAAATTAAAAACTACTGCAAACAAAATTTCAGTGCAATTGAAAAAATATTAGGTGAAAATTAAAAGAGGTACGATATATGAAAACAATTTCTTTCTTTTCTTATAAAGGCGGTTCAGGAAGAACGTCTTTGGCTTACAACAACATCCCACTTATTGCTCAAAATTTACACGCGTCCCCTACGCACCCGCTTGTAGTAATGGATATGGACATCGACAGCGCAGGCTTGTCTTTTCTATATAGGAATAAGATAAAAAACTGCCGTCTTTTCGTGCAAAACATCTATTCCAACATACCGGGAATACTAGATGACAGAACCACTATACCGGAAATAGGCGACCATCCGTTTTTCAAAGCTTTGATACCGATAGGAGACCTATACGGTATGGATGAAAAAAGCATTCTCTTTATGCCGGCTAATACGGAAAACTCCACAAATATCGAGCTGGATACATACAACTTAAAAAGCAATCCGCTCAAATTGATCATAGAAAATATTTATGAAGAATACGAATGTTGCGGCGTTATACTCGACTGCCCAACCGGTAAGCAGATGACGGCGACTGCAAGTTTGAAGGTCTCCGACATAATCGTGCTGGTAATGCGCATAACCGCTCAATTTAGAAACGGAACGTATTCTTATCTCAAATGGTTCGACAGCAGATACTCCGACAAAAGATTGATAATTGCTCCCAACGCTGTGCCAAACGACGAGATTACGTTGGAAAATATGCCATACGACTACGAAGCGGTCAAATATAATATTCAAGAGACTATAGCGGATATTCTGAACGAACACGGCCACACAAATACGGCTGATTTCACGTTGCTTGAAAACGGAAGATTCGGCGTCCCCGAAGTGGTAAGATTCAAATTCAAAGAAGACGTCCTACTCTTACTGCAATCAAGACGTCCCGACGAAGAGAAAGCTCTTCAGATTTATCGCGTATTATCGGACGCGATATGCAAAGGTTGAATGCGTTATGGACAAGAATTCAATTACGGACAAAAAGAATAACGCCGTGCAAACTATTCTCGCAAGAATTCCCGACGAGAATTTGCGCGCGATCATATTCGGCAATAAAGGACGCGACTTTTCCGCTAAAACGCTGAACGATTCGGAAGAACTCCTAGAATATACGTCAAGACTGCTGACTGTTGCTTTTCATTTCGTATATTTCAGATACCGCAAATGGGTGCTGGTAGACAACTGCATTGACAACGGTCCCGAAAATAACGACCTTGTCCGCATATTCAAAGTGCTCAAAAATTTGTATCTATCCTATGATTTGTCATACGACATAATCGAAAGCATATTAATGGACGTGCAGATAGACGTCGCTCTAAACGGAGTTATATCGCAAGAACTGCGTATATTGCAGGAGATCGGACACAGCCCCGATTACGCCAAGATGACTTATCTTGCCAAACAGGCGAGAACGCGCGCCAGATTCAACGACGATACTCCTCTCAGCGACCGAATCGACGAATTCGTAAGATTTACAAACAACTTTATGTTTACCCGTTTTCTCAAGGCGTCGTATGAAACCATAGACGGAGTAACTTATTACGACAACGGAGAAATATCTCAACGCACACTACAACGCTGTCTGTGGGAAAGTTCCGGCGCATACAGCCATTTCAACGGTGCTGAAGATCCTTTTAACGGCAAGATAGAAACATACGACTGTATTATCAAAATTGCTAAAAATCATTATTTCCTCAATAGTCTTGACTTCATAACTCCCAACAGAGACGTCGTATCTGGCAACGATTTGTTTAATTCGGACGATGACACGGACTTTATAGGCATAAAACTCAACTATTCCTCCTTCCAATCGAGCAATGATTTCGTAACGGTGATAATAAGCGACGACGAAAGCCTTATCGACGATAAGTACGGAGAAAAGTTTTTCTTTATAAAACAATCGTGCAAACAATATTGCGAGGATAATTTTCTCTTTGACGGAACAAATGACGAAAAACCTTTAATAGAGGATTTCTATTCTATTAATTACAAATATATACGCAATCTTGCCTTGGCGATCGTAGACGTGCTTGACGACGATCATAAAAATAAGATATGCCATACTTTCTCCAAGGAAGATCGCTACAAGTTGCTTTTCCCCAACGACGGTTCGTCCAAACTAGCCTCGTTGCATTGGGACGTCATCATCGCCATTCTCATGGTGGAAGAAGGCGCCGGCAAATTATTGCGAATACTTTTTGAAAACAAACAGACGTTCAACGCTCTCGCGAAAAATCTTGAGTTGCGGTTTGGCCGCGAACGTTTCACCGCCGACCAGCTTATCAAGACCTCAAAACGCGAGATTGACAACGATATCAAAAACCTTGCCAAACGAAGTCCGTTCGGCAACGTAAACCCAAAAGACAGCGAAACTATACGCATAGACGAAGAGTCCCGCGCAATCGTAGTCAACGTGACTAAAGCAGTCAACGGCAACAATATAATGACGGGAAAAGTCGGCTTTCCGCTCAGCATACGATCGCATATTCAATTGCTCGAAAGCATAAAAGACGATACCCACGACAGCAACAAAAGCAAATTTACGCTGCTTAAAGCTATCGTCAATCAAGCTCTGACCACTTTGATTAAATTCTACAGAGCCTTTCTCGCTTACGCTCAGATCAAAAAAGAGTTTGAAAACGAATCGTATTACAGAGTTCTTACGGACAGCGAAATCAACGCATATCAAACGAGAGCGCAAAACGCTTTCGAGAACAAACGCGAAGAAAGTCATGCGATTTTCGACGGCAGAGAGGACGACTTCCCGTTTATTATGGAACAACTGAAATCTTTGTGCAAAGATTGCGCGCCGGGCGGCGATAAATATGCGCTTTTCAAATATACTCTTGGCAGACAGCAACTGCTCGACCACGAATTTGTGGAAAATGCTTTGTTAATCTGCAACGAGAATTATTTATCTCCCGACGACGATTTTATAGAAGACGCATTCAACGCCGTTATCGACGTGCTGAATTATCTGCAGACCGGCGAGAGAAACAAAAGAAAGTCTCGCGCTCGAAAAGAACTGTCCATGAATGCGATATTCCCATACGTTGCCACTTATCAATACGCAAAGCAAACAGGCGACGGATACCATATCAACAACTTCTCTATCATTTCCGATAAGGGATATGAAAACTCTGTCAAAGTCATGAGCGAATTTCGATATGATCTAAATGAAAAATATTACTGTCTGCCAAACAAGCAACGCTCCGCTCAATCTCTTAACCTATGGATCGAGCCTATTATGATCAATTACAAAAACAAGGATTAAACTTATGACGGATATGCAATTCAGACAATTCTGCGACAACGACAGCATAGAAGAACTTGCACAGCTTATAATGGACACCGACCCGTATATCTATGCGGACTTATTCGGCAGCAAAAACGTAGCTCGCAAAGTATTGCCGTATCTATTTAGACTGGATAAAGGTATTTTTCGCAAAAATTCTTATTATATCTGCCTGCGCAACGGCGAAATCGTCGCAATGGCTACGCTTTTTAAGGCAGATGACACGTGGGATCAATCGAGCGTAAAAACCGCTTTTATCGAGGCAGGAGAGCCTCTTCCCGAGTCATTTGATGCAGTAAGCGAATATTTCAAAAGCGCGCACAACTATACGCCGGGTACAAAAGCCTGCAACGTGTGCGTTTCCAAAAATCTGCGCGGACAGGGACTCGGCGATTTTATGGTCAAGCAATTGATTCGGTTGGCAGGCAATTCGGATATATGTCTCAGCGTAATGCAAGACAATATCGCGGCAGTAAAATTATATCAATCCAACGGATTCAAAATAATCTACGAATTCGACGACTACGGAGGTTACGGCAATGCGCCCATAAAATGTTACTTTATGATAAGATTTTATTCATTAACATGACAATTGTTATGCAAACAAAAAGCGCATCACGGACTGTGATGCGCTTTTATTTAATATTGACGATAATAATTAATCTTCGGCTTTGACGATATCGGCATGAGCCGCAGTGTTGGCAATGGATCTCATGCCGGTCTTGCATGCTTCTTTGGAGAGATAACCGTCATTGGGAGTACATACTACCTCGCCGTTTGCGGCAAGCAGTCTAAATCTGAATTCCCCTCTAGCATCCTGGAATATAATCCATTTGGGGCATTTCTGCTCCTCGATATTGATAAGCGTCTGATCCTCGATCGGCGCAATCTTCGCGTTCTTTATTACGCTGTTGATACCAGACTTAAGCGCGCTGAGCGAAGAGTATGTGCCGCCGTTGGTAGCGATTACCTTATGATTTGCGGCATACAGCTTATAGACATAATTACCTTTATCCGTCTTTCTGTATTCAAATCTGCCCTTTTTCTTTACAGGAGCTTCCGCAACGGCTTTCTTCTCGGTATTTGCTTGGGCAACTTCCTTGACTTTCTTTTCCGCCGGTTTGGTCTCTTTTACGGGAGCGCTCTTTGCTGTTGCTTTCGCCGCGCTCTTCTTTTCCGTTTCTTTGGCTTTTACTGCCGTTGTCTTCTTGGTTTCTGCTTTCATTTTCGGTTTTTCCTCCCTCTTAGGCTCCGGCTTAACTACTTCCTTTGCCGATGTATTTTCTTCTTCTTGTTCTTCTTCTAAATCTTCGTCCGTTTCGAACTGCTCTTCTTCCTCTTCGTATTCTTCTGCGGCAACAACTTCCTCTTCCGCCTCTTCTTGAAGTTCGTCTTCTTCGACTGTCTCTTCCAGCTCTGTCGAATCTTCAGCTTCCGCGATCTCCTCTTCTGTCTCTTCTTCCTGAGTAAACTCTTCTTCGATCGTTTCTTTTTGCTCGACTTCTTGCGATTCTATCGTTTGACTTTCTTTAGAAACGACTTCCTGCGCATCGATCTCTTCTTGCTCTTCTATTGAATTTTGATTTGCTTGCTCCTCTTTTTCCGCCGTTTTAATTTGCAATTGTGCGGCAAGCATTTCCTCTTTTCTCTTCTTTTTCTTCCTGAAAAAACACACTGTTGTATACTTCCTTTACCTTAACTACTCCCATTCTATCACATAAAATAGTTAAATTCAATGGAAATCGTCAATTTTCTTTATAAATTTTTAGTAATATTAACCTTTTTTCGACAAATTCGGATACCCTCTTCTCAAAATCGGATGCTTGCGAAAATACCTGTCTGACAAATTGATTTTCAACGCTTGCGCCACGCTTTTTGCCGCCAATTTTCTTTTGCAACAAGGCTATTATTTTTTGGCGAAAAGTCAAATTAAAATCGCCGTTTGCAAAAAATATATAAAATGAAGAAAATATTTTGACAAGCCGTTAAAAGTATGATATTATACATTATGCAACAGCGATTAAATATTTTACTCGATAGAGCAAGATTTTCAGTTGATTGGAGAAATACCCAAGAGGCCGAAGGGGCTCCCCTGCTAAGGGAGTAGTACGTGAAAGCGTAGCGAGGGTTCAAATCCCTCTTTCTCCGCCAAGAGCAATCGCGTTCTAACGCCGACAAAATGCAGTACATTTTCATTAACGGACTTGCGGGATTTGTCACAAGGTGGCAACCCAAGCCGCTAACGTATGAAAACAACTACAATGTTCGGGAAAACGGAAAGTTCGTCAGAGCGCAGTAAAAGAAAAAAGCAACGGTACCCCGTTGCTTTTTTCTATCTCCCACCCAAGAGAACCCACCCTAATGGGCGTAAATCAAAGTAAATACTTTTCGTCATAAATTTACAAATATCTATCGTTTTTACGCCAAAAGTGTGACAGTGTTACATAGTGGCGTAGGTAATACTATACGCCACTGCGGGCGGCTGTCGCCGCCCGCTGCCTGTATTGGCTTATGATTGCGTTACACGTTACGGGGTGGCGTATAAAAGTATTACTAATGATTATTTATTTTCGGGTGCTTTTTGCACTATTACTTTTCCGTCTTTTACGGCGATAAGCATTTTGCCCTTGCATTTCGGGCAATAGATTTCTATTGTAGAGCCGTCGCCCGCTTTAAGTAGTTTATACCCGCATTCGGGACATACAACGTAATAAGTCATTGATTTGCTCCTCATTATTTTGTTTTGGTTGTTACAGTTCCATTGCGAATTATGATATGTATATATTTATCACATTTTTGACATTTTATATAGCCGTCCATACCGTTCTGCGCTTGCACAAGTACGGTTTTACAATGCGGACAACACGCATAATATAACGCAATTTTCGATTTAGTAGTTTCTTCCATACAATGACGGGGCTTTACTAAAACTCATAATAAAACTATCTGCTAACGACAATATTTCGGGTATATCTTTCCGTGAATAATAATCATAAACGGCGCAAACTTTTGCTCCCGCTTGCTTAATAGATTTCATTGCGCTTAACACATCTTCAAAAAATAAGCACTTTTCGGGAATGCTTTGCATTTCCCGTACTGTTTCAATAAAAAAGTCGGGGTATTCTTTTCCGCGTTTTGAATTTTCGGCAGTACAGTAACAGTCAAATAATTCATATATTCCGTTATTTTTCAGCGCAGGAATAAAAAGAGACGGCGGCAAATTTGTGGCTACGCCTAATTTAATACCGCGTTTTTTTAGTTTTCTTAAATAGGCTTTTGTGTGTGGTTTTAACTTTATATTGTGTTCGTATTCGTATTGTGCCATATTGCGCCATTCGTTTATCAATTCGGTTGTTGTTTCGGGCAAATCAAATAATGTTTTGGTATATAATGCCGCTTCTTTGAAATTCAATGCACTGACTTTTACAATATAATCTGGCGGTACGGTATAGCCGCGTTTTGACAAAAATGCAATGTCAATCTTTTCCCATAAATCATTTGAATTGAAAAGCGTTCCGTCTAAATCAAATACAGCACATTCTATATTGTCTAAATTTAATTTATTATCTGCCGAGCGGCGATACGAAAACGCTTTTTTCATACGTTGCGTTTCGTTTTGAATATTATTGCTTGAAATTATAGCAGATACAACCGCCAGCCCGTCAATATTTATTCCGTCAAAATATGATAAGCGTTCCGTATTGATACCGCCAATCACAACAATGGGCAATGTACTTGCAGAGCAAATTCTTATTAGTTCGTCGCGTGTTACGATTTCGGCGTTTGTTTTTGTATTCGTTGCAAACATAGCCCCTACGCCGAGATAGTCCGCTCCGTATGCTTCGGCTAAAACTGCCTCTTTAATCGTTCGTGCAGATACGCCCAATATTTTATTTTTGCCTATCATTTTTCGCGCTGTTTCTATCGGCATATCGTCAACACCTATGTGTACACCGTCGGCATCAACAGCAAGCGCAATATCAATTCTATCGTTGATGATTAAAGGCACACCGTATTTATCTGTTATTTGCTTAATGCTACACGCAAGTTTGTAAAATGCTTTCGTAGATAAATCTTTTTCGCGCAACTGAATAAGAGTACACCCGCCGAGAATTGCTTGCTCGACGGCAATTTCCAAAGTGGGGGTACTCATCAAATTCCTATCGGTAACGAGATAGATACTGTAATCAATTTTCGGTTTCATTTAATAGCCCGCCTTTTTTATAAAGTTCATAAAAATGATTTGTCGGTCCGCAACCTTTTCCGATACTTAAAGCGTGTTGTATTGCCGTAGTTACATAATCTTTTGCATTTTTTACAGCAGTAGAAATATCATAACCGAGTGCCAAATTTGAGGCGATTGCGGACGACAAAGTGCAACCCGTTCCGTGCGTGTTTTTAGTGTTAATTCGTTGCGTTTCAAAACGATAAAATTCTTTTCCGTCAAACAGAATATCAACTGCGTTTCCAATATAATGACCGCCCTTTATAAGTACGCTTTTACAGCCTAAACCGCAAATTTTAACAGCGGCTTTTTTCATATCTTGTTCGGTATTGATTTTGATTTTCGTTATAATTTCCGCTTCGGGAATATTAGGTGTGAGAACGGTTGCAATCGGAATTATCGTTTCAATTAGTGTGCCGATTGCATTTGGTTGCATTAGCGCGCACCCGTTTTTTGCGTACATAACGGGGTCAATAACAATATGTGCGGGCTTGTATTCTTTCAATTTATTTGCAACTATTTTCATACAGTCCGTGTCTGATAACATACCGACTTTCACGGCATTTACTGTTATGTCCTCAAAAACCGCGTCAATTTGTTTAGCAATTATTTCGGTCTTAATATTTTGAATATCTATAACGCGACTTGTATTTTCGGCTACTACGGAAACAATAACACTCATACCGAATACACCGTGCGCCGAACACGTTTTTATATCGGCTTGTATTCCCGCGCCGCCGCTACAATCAGACCCCGCAATACTCAATACGGTTTTCATATAATTTGCTCCTTTATGTTATTTGAATAAACTAAAATCAAAGTTCCCGATTTTACCGAAATAAAACTTTCTTTTCCTATAAACTCATTGCTTACACCGATAGGAAAATGGTTGTATAATACGGCGTTTTTTAATTCAAATTTTAGACCGCTGATTGTTACGCCGTCAGATTTTTCCGTTAAAGAAAAGACGGAAATATAGCCGCTTGCTTTATTATCAAAAGAAATTCGCTTGTTTTTAATTGCCGTTATAATGCAATTATCGTCATATAAAAAACCTTGTTTGTCTTTCTCCGATAGAAAAGCCAAAGTTTGAATATTTGCTATTGTATGGTCAATTCTGCCGCCCGTGCCGCAATAAATTTTGAACGTATCAAAACCTAACTGTATGCCTTTACGTACTGCCGCCAAAGTGTCGGTATCGTCCTTATCAACGTTCAATTTTATAACTGTCGCATTTAACGGCGTTTCGGTTATAGAATCGAAATCGCCTATAATTAAATCAGACTTAATTCCAGCCTCTTGTAAATACTTTAATCCACCGTCGGCGGCTATGATATAATCGCCGTTTTGCGGAGTAAAATCAAGCCCGTAATTTTTGCCGGCACCGACTATATAACACGTTTTATTCATACGCTTTCCTTTTCAAAAACCATTTCCCAAAAATAAAGTTCGTGTAAACTTGCTTGACGGAAAATTTCTTTTAATTTTTCTTGCCGTTTGACGGGTAGGCAATCACATTTTTTATCGGCGTAATGCGCCCAAAATTCGCAACTCTTGATATATTCGTCATTTGCGTAATCGTCGATTAAAGCCCAATACGGCGATTTTTTAATATTAGAATGATTTTTTACAACTTCGGTAAACACATAACAGTAGCCAATCATACACGGCAATACAGCCATTAAAATTTCGGGTATATCGTTATTTTCCGCAATAGAAAGCATATAGTCCGTATAATTTCTATTTACTTTTGTTGCTTGCATAAGTTCTATATCGTCATCGGTTATGCCGAATTGATTTAGATAATTAAGGCGAACGGCAGATTCACCGTCCGTTACAAAACTTAAAATATTATAAAATACTTGCAAATCTTTTAAGGTGGTAGAGCGGTACATAGCCATAGCATAAACACGCGCGTATTGTTTTAGATAAATACTGTCTTGTATTATATAAAACTTAAATTTTTCAAACGGCAATGTTCCTTTTGCCAATTCTTGCACAAAATCTGATTTGTAGCATTTTTCCCATACGTCCATTGTTTCATTGATTGTTTGTTTGATAAAAGCCATTTTCGCCTCCCGTTTTTTAATATAAAAAGAGCCTCCCATTTTGGAAAGCCCTTTCACAAAGTCATTTTGCACACGACAAAGGAAATTGCTTCCCTTTATCGGTATTAGCCGATAGGTCTAACGGTCAGTCTTACCTTTTTCAACTTTTTACAGTTCCCGTGCAAATGTTATATATTCAGTTGTATAAAAAATGCGCCTTTCATATAGGAAAGCGCAATAATGATTAAACACTATTTTGCTCCCTACGTCGGTATTAACCAACAGGTTCAAAGGGTCAGGTTTTGCCTTCTCAACTCCATAGAGTTCCCCTGCATTTGCAAATATAATATCACTTTTGAAAAATAAAGTCAAATAATTCTATGACATTAAATCACATTCGATATTATTTACATTTCGACAATATCATTAGTTTTTTAACAGCATAACCAAATAGTACGCCGTATTTTCCGTGATATAATTATTGTGTATGAGTATATTCTTTTGCATAAGAATTACATAGTTTTGTTATTCGCTTGTGCTTACCGTCTGGGGACGGAATACGCCGCCTTGACAAATTGTAAAGGGCGACGATTTATCTCCCGTTAGGCATAAAACCGTCGTCGCCTACGGCGCAAACCCTTGACAATTTGCCTGCGGCGGCATTTTTGGCTGATTAAGACGGTAAGCACCAAAGCGAACAACAAAATTTTAAGCCGCAGTCCGCACACACGCAGACAGCGCAAAGGAGTAGACAATGAAAAACGCAGTTATCTACACACGGAGTGCAAGCCCCAACGAGCAAGCAACCAACGCACAACTTGAAATTTGCCGCGAGTATGCAAACACGCACGGCTATAATATCGTTGCGGAATTTTCAGACAACGGCTATTCGGGAATGACTTTTGACCGCCCCGCATTTATTGCTATGAACAACTGCCGCGACAAGTGGGAAACATTGATTGTTTATTGCATAGACAAGTTATCGCGCAATAGGCGTGATTTTTGCAAGTATAGAAAAACATTGCGCAACGAGGGCAAAGAAATTGTATCAACTGTCGAGCCGCTTTCGGACGATATTTTTGCAACGATAGAGAGTTTGCAAGAGTTTTATACTTATCAAAAAGGAGTACAACACAAATGAAGAACGCAGTTATTTACGCCCGTTTCAGTTCGTCGGGACAAAATGAACAGTCAATAGAGAGCCAAATTCGCACTTGTACAGAGTTCGCGGAAAGTCAAGGCTACGCGATTGTCAAAACGTATTCGGACAAGGCAAGGACGGGAACAAACGACAGCCGCCCGTCGTTTCAGCGTATGATAAAAGACGCCGCCAGCGGGCAATTCCAATACATAATCGTTTATATGTTTGACCGCTTTGCCCGCAATCGCCGCGACAGCATTATGTACAAAGAAATGTTAAAGCAAGATTACGGCATACGGGTATTATCGGCAACCCAGCCCATCAGCGACGACGAGGGCGGCGAGTTCTACGAAATGTTTTTGGAATGGAACGACGAGAAATACAGCAAGCGATTGTCAAAGCGTGTGCGCAACGGACTTGACACCAGCGTGGAAAACGGCACGTTTTGCGGCGGTTTTCTGATTTACGGCTACAAGATACGAAAAGAGCCGATAGCGGGCAAACGCGAAAGGTTTATAAAGTACGTTGAAATCGACGAGGAGCAAGCGGAAATCGTGCGCTATGTTTTTACCGAATACGACAAGGGCGTGCCGAAAAAGGAAATTGCCGACGCGCTCAACGCACAAGGCAAGCGATTGAACGGCAAGCCGTTCACGGGCAAATCGTTTGACAAGTACATAGTAAACCCGAAATATACGGGCGAGTTCTATTTTGGCGAAAGGCTATGCACGCACACATACCCTGCTATTATCGACAAAGCACTTTTCGAGCGCGTGCAAAAACGACTTGCGGCAAACCGCTATTTTGCGGGCGGTATGGCAACGGCGCGTGTGCCTTATCTTTTGACGGGCAAAGCCTTTTGCGGCAAATGCGAAACGGCTATGGTCGCAGACGGCGGCACAAGCAAGACGGGCAAAACACATCAATACTATGCTTGTAAGCAAAAGAAAAAAGGCGTATGCGACAAGCACCGCGAGGAAAAAGACAGGTTGGAATTTTACGTTACGCAAATGGTACACGACTTTTTGAGCGACAAGGAAAACGCAAGAAAAGCCGCCCGTGATACAATCGCGTATTACGACAAGCGAACGGGCGCGGACAATATAAAGAGCCTTGACAGCCGCATAGCGAAAGCCCGCAAGGACATTGAAGAAATGACAACGGCGTTTATCGAGGCAAAAAGCGCGTTGTTACGGGAAACTATCGAAAAGAGAATGACCGATTACGAAATACTGATAAAAGATTTAGAGAGCCAAAAAACGCAGTTAGAATACGAGCGCGGTTTGCAAGTCAGCGAAAACGACATACTGGACTATATCGCCGACCTATTGAAAGGCAACCCCGCAGACAAGGAATATCAAAAGCAGATAATCGACAACCTTGTTTACAAAGTGTTTGTTGCCGACGATTATATAAACCCGCTTTTAGTTTTGGGGAACGGCAAGGAAATTGAAAACGTGCGATTGTCAGAGGTCAAAGACGTTTTGGAAAAACTTTTCGGCGCAAGTGTTCAATCGCAACTACCACTCGCCCGCCAGTTGAAACCTAAATCGAACATCTCGGTTTAGGTTTTTTCTATGCCCTTGTATTCGTGGGAATATGCCGCATATAACGCCGTTAAATGCGTTGTATGGCACAAAAGCGGTTTTGTCGTGAGTTCGTACAAATAAGATAAAGCGGACGGTTTATGCCGCGAAAGCCGCTTGACGTGAGAAAGGGGCGTGTTAGGCTGGAATGCCAAAGGCAAACCAAAACCCGACAGATTTTCAATCGGTCGGGTTGCGCGTTTCGCCCTTATTTGCCTATATACACGCCCCTGCGAGGCTCACGTCAAGCGGAACGTGGAATAAATAGTCCGCGTATTAGATACGCATAATCAGTTGAAAGTCAATCATTCTCGGCTGTTTCATATTCTGAATATAAATCGGGTACGGCACGTTTTCCGTATAAAAGGAAAAGCCCTGACTTTCGTCAAGGCTCATCGTTTTGGGGCTGTTGTAGACGATTATCATTTTATCGTCAAACAACCGAATTTCTTTTATTAGGTAATTGATTAGCATTTGCGGCGATTGCTCCAAAGCAAGTTTGTAAAAGTCGGCAATCTCTTGGCGGCTTAACTTAAACGCCGATTGCGCTTTCTCTATGCGTATCTGCTTTTCGAGTTCTTCCGAAAGCGTTTCGAGTTCTCTAAGCCGTTTCATAGCGGTGTTGCTCGTGCCGCCGCACTCTATCGCGGACATAATGTTTTGTATGGCGTTTTCGGTTTGGCGTTGCTCTTTTACAAGTCGTGTCAATGCCGAATTTGCTTTTATGTAATCGTCTTGCATTTCGAGCAAAGTGTTTACAATATAGTCCATATTGCTTTGCAACTGCGTTATTACGTTTTCAAGTACATAGTTTTCGAGAACGTCTTTTCGCGCTTGGCTCTTTTTGCAACCGTTGCCGTTTTTGCGTCCCAAACACTTGTAGTAACGTTTCTTTTCGCCGTTCTTGGCTGTACCGCACTCCGCGCTTACGGGACTGCCGCAGTAGCCGCATTTCATTTTGTTGCGAAGTAGGTAAACGACTTCGGTACTGCGTTTGCCGTAATGGTTTACGTCTATCTTGGCGCGTACTTTATTGAACGTGTCGGTGTCCACGATTTGCGGATAGATATTGTCAAACACTTCGTCGTTATGGCGGTATATGCCCGAATACTTTTCGTTTTTGAGTATGTTGTAAACGGTGTTTCTTGCAAACGGTTTACCGCGATTGAATATGCCTTTTGCGGTCAACGCTTTTATAATGTCTTTAACGCAAACGCCCATAGCATATTGCTCGTAAATGAATTTTACCGTTTCGGCTTTGTCTTGGTCTATGACTACTTTATGGTTTTCCACTTTGTAGCCGTAGATTATAAAACCGCCCGTAAAATTGCCTTTACTGCGTGTTTCACGCATACCGCGTTTTACCTTTTGGGAAAGCTCGGCGGAATAGTATTCGGCATAGCCCTCCAACATACTTTCGAGTATGATTGCCTCGGGACTGTCGGGAATATACTCGGTAGCGGATACAACTTTTACGCCGTTGTCTTTAAGCGTTTTCTTGTGCATAGCCGTTTCGTACTTGTTACGGGAAAAGCGGTCAAACTTGTAAACAAGTATCATATCCCATTCGCGTTTTGCGCTGTTTTTAATCATACGCTGGAAATCGGGGCGGTTGTCGTTCGTACCCGTCATAGCGCGGTCTATGTAGGTATCGATTATTACAATGTCGTTGGACTTTGCGTACTCGTTGCAAACACGAAGTTGACCTTCTATGCTTTGCTCCGATTGGTTGTCGCTCGAATATCGAGCATAGATGACTGCTGTTTTCATTTGAGAAATCTCCTTTTAGATTAGATTTTTTATTTACCTTTCGGCGGAGCGAAAATAAACGGCAACGCAAAAGTCATAACGCATAAATTGCTTTCCGTTCTTTTCCGCAAGGGCTACGCAAGTAGTGCATTTTACCCTTGCGAAAAAGTGCGTTGCCGTTTACGCTCCACCGGACGAAAGGTAAATAATTTAATTGGCTGTGGGCATTTGCGCTAATACTTCGAGCGTGGCTTTGCCCCAAACAACGCCGTTACTGTCTATGCAAGTGAAATCGTCGAATAAAATCACTTTCTTATCGTCAATTCCCGTCGGGCAAATAATATCTTCGTCGAGAATACTGCCCTTGATATAAGTCGGCAATTTACCGCCGAATACAAGTTTTTCACCGCTCTTTTCTATGTATTTGAGTAGATAGCGAACGGAACGCTCTATATCTCGGCTGCATATCTCTTTGAAATCGTTTCGCCCGAACCTTTCGAGAAAGTGCGTATTTTGGTATGTCGTTTGCTTGCGGTGTTTTTTCGTGTCGTAATCGGTTACGGTTTTTAATTCGCCTATCATAGCGTTTTCGGGTATGTGGAATATACCGTGAAAATGCAAACGCTGTTTGTCTGGACTGCGTTCCCATACGCCGATATATTTCCAACCGTTACGGCTTACGGCGTGTTTTAAGGTATTGCGTAAAGTTTCTTTGAAAGTGTTTTCGTCGTGCTTTGCGCTGTCGAACGTGAAAGTTACAAAATAGTTCCAACTTTGCAAGCGGACTTTACGCCATAACCGTGTACGGCGTTTTGCCGCATTGATTTTCTTGCGTTCAATGTTTTGCTCGGTATATGCCTTTGCTTGCTCGGCGGTTTCAAATTCGCCTTGCAATTTCTCGGTAATATACTTTTTCCGCTCGCGCTTGGGTAGGCTTTGGCTTTCTTTGTACGCCGTTTCAAACGCTTGCTTTTGGGTGTCTTGGGTCGTTGCTTTTTTCGGCGGCTGTTTTTTATGCTTACCGCTCTTAAAATTGTCGGGCGGTATAGCGATAAAATGACTGCCGTCATTGTAGATTTTTGCATCTGTTATTGGCATTGCGATGTTCTCCTTTTTGTTGTTTTTTGGAAAAAGAAAAAACGGACAAAATACAAAACAATACTTTTCATTGTTCCGTACTTTGCCCGTTTCGTGCGGCGCGTTCCTTTTTTATTCGGAAATCTTTTACGCTCGCTTATTTGGCTGTACAAACATACAATACGCCTATTCGTTAAGCCGATATATTCAATTTTCGTGGGGCGGCGTGGCACGTTGCGCCCCTAACCATACATACATTTTTTTGAGTTGTCGTAGCACGTTGCAACTCTAACCGATAAATACAATACGTTAATTTTCTTTCTTTTCTTTTGCTAATTCCAAAACTCTTGCGTACAGCGTTTCAAAGAATAGCCGCCGTTCGCTCTCTTGTAATGCCGTTATATCTGGCGTTCCGATAGTAACGACTTTGAGTTCGGTTTTCAGCATTTTTCGCACCTCCTTGTTTTAGATTTTATAGGGTTGTCTATGGCAAAATAAAACACCCCTCACTTAATAGCCACGAGAAATAGCAAAAGTACACGGTCTTTCCGAAAATTTCATCAAAATTTAATAAAAGTCCGTATTTTAGCCGATTTTGCCGCTGTTTTTATGCTTACAATATTTAGGCTTGAAAGTCGTATTTTATCACGGTCTTTCCCGAAAAAATTTTGTCCTTACATCAAATAGCCTTGAAAACGGCAAAAGTCCACGCTTTTCATAAAAAATAATTTGAAAAAATTTTGCCCGTTGCTTATACGCGATAGCATTATACCATACTGCGAAAAATAATGCGGTTGCATTGAAAGGTAGTTTCGGGGAACGAAAGGGTTACAAAGTAACAATGCGGCGCATAACGTAGCGGGAGTATTCGGGAAGTGAAAAGCAAGTAAACGGCGGCAACGTAAAAAAATCGGGGCCGCACGGTAAGCCTGCGCGTGCGCCCCGATTTTAGTTGCCACCCTTGCTTTTTACGTTACAGCGGCTTTGTTCTTTTCGGTTGTGTTCGGTTTGTGGCGGGTGCTTGACGGCGGCGCAAGCCGCCGCTTGTATAAGTCAAGCACCCGCCAAAGTGCCATTTGGAAATTTTTCGTTCAACATTTTCTTTTTACTCTATATATTGCCATTGACTTTTGCCATAAAAAATGCTAAAATAGTGCTAATCAGATGATAATGGAGACGCACTATGACTTATGCCGAAAAAATAAGACAATCGAGAGAAACCCTTTTGATGACGCAAGGTGAGTTGGCAACCGAACTCGGAGTCAACTCGATTACCGTTTGCAGATGGGAAACAGGCAAAACCGAACCAAGCATAAAAGCGAAAAAAGCTTTTAGAGATTTGTGCGAACGGAAAGGACTTACTTTCGACGAAAACAATGGATAAAACTCAAGAAGAAATTACGCGAAACATGCATAGCAATAAATGCAGAGATACAAAACCGGAGTTATTGTTGCGCAGCGAACTATGGAAACGCGGATTACGATATAGGAAAAACTATAAAAAATTAGTCGGAAAACCCGATATCGTATTTGTAAGAAAGAAAATCGCGATTTTCGTAGACGGAAAAATGTGGCACGGATACGACTGGGAAAATCAGAAAAACGATTTCAAATCGCATCGAGATTTTTGGATTCCTAAAATAGAACGCAATATCGCTCGTGATAAGTCTGTGAATCAGCAATTGAAAAACGACGGTTGGACTGTGCTGAGATTTTGGGATTTTGAAATAAAAAAGCACCTTTCGGATTGTGCAGACAAAATAGAAAACATATACAACGAAAAAAAGATCATCGAAACGGAGATATAAGATGTTAAAAAGTATTGATTTATTCGCAGGTATCGGCGGCATTCGGCTCGGGTTCGAAAATGCCTTCGGCGACGAATTGAAAACGGTATTCGTCAGCGAATGGGACGAATACGCTCAAAAAACTTATAAGGCGAATTTCCACACCGATTTCGAAATCGCCGGCGATATAACGAAAATAAAGGAAACGGATATTCCCGACTTCGATATATGTCTTGCGGGATTCCCTTGTCAGGCATTCAGTTTGGCAGGACAGCGCAAGGGCTTCAAAGACGATTATAAAGGAATGTCTCGCGGCACGTTGTTTTTCGACGTGGCGAGAATTTGCGCCGAGAAAAAACCGAAAGTAATTTTCTGCGAAAACGTAAAAGGTTTGACGATACACGATAAAGGAAGAACATTCGAAATTATTACCGAAACGCTCAAAGAAATCGGTTATACTCCGTTCGAGCAAATATTAAACAGCCGCAATTTCGGCGTTCCGCAAAACAGAGAACGTATTTACATTGTAGCATTCAGAAACGATATTGCACCGAAAGAATTTATCTTCCCCGCGAAAACCGACGACACCAAACGTATTCGCGATATTATGGAAGAAAACCCCGTTCCCGCGAAATATTATCTCAGCACCTGCTATATGGATACGCTTATCAGACATAAAGAACGCCACGCGGCGAAAGGTCACGGATTCGGATACGAAATTCGAGATCTTGACGACGTATCGGGCGCAATCATTTGCGGCGGTATGGGCAGAGAAAGAAATTTGATCATAGATAAAAGACAGACGAATTTAACGCCTACCACCCACATTAAGGGCGAAATCAATAAAGACGGCATCCGAAAAATGACTCCGAGAGAATGGGCAAGACTGCAAGGTTTTCCGGACGATTACAAATTCGTTTTGGCGGACGTTCATCTTTACAAGCAATTCGGAAACAGCGTAACGGTTCCCGTAATACAAGCAATAGCGGAAAAAATCAAAGAGGTACTCGATAAAAATGGCAGAGATTAAAGGGAAAAATAAGGGCGAATGGTCCGAAATGTACATTTTCTTCAAACTGATGTCCGACAGAAAGGTTTACGTCGCGGACAAAGATATGAATAAACTGAAAGACGTGTTCTTAAATATCGTCAGTATTATTCGCGAAGAAGTTGCAGGTAAAGAATATCGTTATTTTACGGGCGATAAAGTGGTTATCACGCTTAACGGCGAAACCGTAATGACTTTGGATTCTTCATTGTTTACGGAAAAAGCCGCACGCGTTTGGAAAATGATAACCGA
The DNA here is from genome assembly GCA_947246685.1 of uncultured Clostridia bacterium. Taxonomy (GTDB): domain Bacteria; phylum Bacillota; class Clostridia; order Christensenellales; family UBA3700; genus RACS-045. The sequence continues at coordinate 62,368 of CAMXSN010000004.1, forward strand.
AAATAAAGGCAATACGACTTTTACCGATGAAGAAATCAAAGAATTTCTCGAGTCGATTTTCATCCACAATATATCTGCTCCCGCGCAAAAGAAAAACGATTATTTCGGCGGCACGAAAGATATCGTTCTCGATACGATAGATTATCGTTCCGGCGTAAGCCAAATAATGGGCTTTTCCTGTAAATCGGATATCGATGCCGCATCGACGTTATTCAATGCAAGCGGAGATAATACTAATTTCGAGTACTAATTGGTCGTAAATATAAACGACGATGTAATGAACGAATTTAATTCGTTATTTAACGAAGTGGTCCGTAAAGGCGTAGTCTGTCACGACGTGGCAACCGGCAGCCGTATGAATTATTTGAAGTCCTGTGGCATCGATGTAAAATTCGTAAATCCCGTAAAGGAAACCGCAAGACAAAATTTGATACGTTGCGGCGGTTTGGAAACTCCTGCCGTTGTTGCGGAAATGTTGAAATATTACTACTACGACAAATCGGGAACGGATACTTCTCTCGACGAAGCGATTAAACATCTTGCCGAGTCCGATCCCGCAGGTTATTCTTTCGGCGAGTTGTACGATACATATCATCTGAAAATAGCAAATCTTTTGTATTCTATGTTCACGGGCTTGCGTTTTTCCAAACCGTGGAACGGCAAATCCGATGTGAGCGGCGGATATATCGTTGTTAAACGCGACGGCGACGTCGTTGCCTTCCACTCCTGCATTGCCGACGTATTCAAGGATTTTCTTGTGGACAAATTGAAGTTCGAAGCCCCGTCTTGCAGTCGTCACGATTATATGTCGATTTATAAAAAAGACGACGGCAAATACTATCTGAAATTTGCCCTGCAATTCAGATTTAAATTGAAAAAATAATGCGAGTATGCAGTTTGTTTTGCGGAATCGGCGGAATAGACCTTGCCTTTACGCAAGCCGGGCATGAAATCGTATGGGCTAACGATATCGATAAATATGCCTGCATGACCTATCGGCACAATTTTCCCGATACGGTTTTGGCCGAGGGCGATCTTCGCGCAATCGATAAACACGATATCCCCGATTTCGATATACTTGCGGCAGGGTTTCCTTGCCAACCGTTTTCGGTTTGCGGAAAACAAAAAGGCTTTTCGGACGAACGAGGAAATTTGTTCTTCGAAATCGGAAAAGTAATCGATGCAAAAAATCCCTCTACCGTGTTTTTAGAGAATGTTGCAAATCTTACGGAACACGACCACGATAAAACGTTCAACGTTATTCATAACGAACTTGCGGGGCGCGGATATTTTATTCGCTATCTTGTTGCAGACGCTTGCGATTATGGTATTCCGCAACATAGAACGAGAACGTATATCGTCGCATTTTCGGACAGAACCGCCTGCGAAAATTTTACGTTTCCGGAAAAAGTTCCGCTCGAGAAACGAATAACCGATATTATCGACGTAGCCGTAAAAGCGGACGATAAATATTACTATTCGCCCGATTCGGCAATGTATCAACGCTTAAGCCGATATATTACCGACGAAAAACAGTTGTATCGATTTGCGGATTACGGTATTCAATCGAGCAAAAACGGCATATCGTTTACGCTCAAAGCGAATATGGGAACGTATTACGACCGTGTGCCGATTATAAAAGATAATTTCGGCATACGAAATATCACACCGACGGAATGTCTTGCTTTGCAAGGTTACCCGAAAAACTTCTCTTTTCCCCTTGCTATTCCCGAGAAAGAACAATCCAAACAAGCGGGAAATACAGTGTGCTTATGTGCTGTAAATAAAATCGTAATGCAAACACATTAAATCGGAATTATGGCAAAAATTTAAGTATACTAATTAAATTGGTTAGAAAATCGAATTTTCAATATAGTAATACTTATGGAATAGTCTCAGTTAAGGAGTATAAGATGCGTATCACCCAAATACAAATTAAGAATTTTAGAATTTTGCAAAATTCTATTATGGACTTTGATAGAGATATCTGCTTATTGTTAGGCAGGAACAATACCGGAAAAACATCATTCATGGTATTGATTGAGAAGTTCTTGAAAAACGGTGATTTTGATTTTAATGATTTTTCTATTAATCTAAGAAGTAAACTTTTTGCATTTGATGAAAAAACAGATGTGAATGAATTAGCAATCCAATTGATAATGACACTTGAATATGATGGTAGTGACAATTTGTGCCACTTATCCGAGTTTATACTTGATCTTGATCCAGAATGCAAAACCGTTAATTTGTTGTTTGAGTGTTCTATCAAAAAAGATAAATTGCTTGAGGGAATAAAAAATATAGGGACAGTGCCTGTAGCTAAATTTGTGACTAATCATATTAAGGATTACTTGCAAAAAAAAGTTTATACGTTTAGTTCTACTGACGATTTGAAAACCGAAAACAGATACAAGCTCATTGAAAAAGAATTCAAGGATGTTGAAAAATTAATTGATTTTGAAATTATTCACGCAAAGCGTAGTGTGTCGAGTTCGGAAGAGAAAAACGGGGCAAAGGTTCTTTCTAAACTAACCACAGATTACTATAATCAATCAACCATCAATGCTCAGGATAAGTTCGAAGAGATAAATGCTTTGATATCCAAAATGGACGAAGATTTAGGAAAAAGTTACGAGAAATTTTTTAACAACTTTCTTGCAAATGCTAAAGAATTCTTGAGCATGAGCAATCTTAAGGTGGTTTCTAACTTAAAAGCCAAGGAGATTGTCAATGACTCTTCCGAGGTTGTATATGGCGATTTGACGCAACGATTACCCGAACATCTTAATGGCTTGGGACATATGAATATTTTGTTTTTGCTATTGAGCATAGAAATTAAGAAAGAGGCGTTTAAAGCTAATAACAAGGATATAAAGTTGTTGTTGATTGAAGAGCCTGAAGCACACACGCACCCTCAAATTCAATATATTTTTGCTCAAAAGATAGAAAGTATATTAAAAGAGATTCCAAATATGCAAACTATAATTTCTACTCATTCACCGCATATCGTTTCAAATCATCCATTTGAAAATATTAGATACATGTCTCTAAAAAAGAGCGATGATGGCGACAACATAGAGATTAAAAATTTCTATAGTGAATTGAGTCAAAAATATGTTGGAGAGGAAAAGGAATTTTCTTTCTTGACTCAATATTTGAGTGTGCAATCCTCTGAATTGTTTTTTGCCGATAAAGCGATTTTTATAGAAGGAATATCGGAAGGTATCCTAATCGATTATTTCGCTAACCAATATGACATAAAAATGAAGATGGAAGAAGCAAAAAAGAAAGAGGCGGATGCAGAGTATAAATCAAATTATATACCATTGTCAGCTCAAAATATTACAGTAATACAAGTGGGCGCTAATGCTAAGGCGTTTAGACATTTCATTGAATTTCTTCATATTCCCACCCTTATTATAACTGATATAGATACAGTTTATCGTAAAAATGGTACGAAGAAAGCAACATATCCTGCTTGTCAAGTCTTAGATGCTGAGTGTTGTAATACTTCTAATGCAACAATTAAATACTATTATGCAGCTCCAGAATTTATATACGGTTGTTCAGCACATGCTATTTGGCTTGAAAATATTAAAAACCACTCTCAAAAATGTATAAGCGAATTTGTAAAAGTGAGCTATCAGAGTGAAGAAAACGGATATTATCCAAGAAGCTTTGAAGATGCATTTATAAATGTGAATTTAGCAGCATTGAAAAAATATCAAGATCAGTTATTGGGATTGAAAAACGATGATGAAATTGATGTCAATAATAATATTTATGATTTGACACAAAAGATAATTGATAAAAAATCAGATTTTGCCTCATCTTTGCTTTACATTGCTTATACTGATAAAAATGTTGAATGGACAACCCCTAAATATATACAGGAAGGATTAGAATGGCTACAGACTCGTTAATAAAGGCTATTGATCAATGTAAACAATGCATCGACGAAAAAATTAGTTTTGTTCTTCAAGGTGGTGCCGGCAGCGGCAAAACAGAATCGCTTAAAGAGTTGTTGATATATATTAATCAAACAAATCCTAAAGCAAAAGTAATGTGTATTACCCATACCAATGTTGCAGTTAATGAAATACTAAGTAGAACTGGAAATGCTTTTCCTGTATCAACTATTCATTCTTTTCTTAACGGTTTGGTTAAAGACTATAAGAAAAATATATATACCGTTATTGGAGAACTGTTTTTCATTCCGGAATTTGTTGCTACCGAAAAAACGGAAAATGTTTCCGATAAAGATTACAAAAAGAATGAATATGATCGATATAAGAAAATGTATGAAAAATATGCAGATAAGCATTATCAATTAACTCATGAATCTGTAGAAAAAATAGTTGGAAAAAAAGATTACGATAATAATCCTGAAACATTTAACAAACTTCTTAACGATGGCATCAAAATTATCAATAATAAGATTGCTGAATATATATCTTCAAAGGATTATTCTACAATAGGTTATAACGATACCAAATTTGATAGCTTTAAGGATCTAACATATGGTCATGACGGTTTGTTGGAAGTATTTCATCTACTAATAAATAAGTATCCATTGTTGTCAAAAATGATCGCTGATCGTTATAATTATATATTTATCGATGAATATCAAGATACAAATGCTGACATCGTTTGTGATTTAATACAAGTTTCTCAAAGCAGCGGACTAACATTATGTTTATTTGGAGATAGTATGCAATCCATTTACAGTGATGGAGTTGGTAATGTGGATAAGCACATCTGCGATTCTTTAATTTCAATTCCAAAACCTGATAATTATCGTTGTGCTTATGAAATTATCAAATTTGTGAATCCCCTACGATTAGACGGCTTAGAGCAAGAGGTGGCGCTTAAGACCAATGCAAAAGGAGAAGTTGAATCCGAAGAATCACGTCATGGATTTGTAAAAGTTTTATATTCTATATGCGAACAAAAACCTACTTCTCATAGTTCTGATGAAGAAAAAATAGCATATCAATCAAAAATTGATGCATTAATTCTCAAGGCGAAGGAATATTGTTCACCTGCTAAAATATTGATGCTGACAAACAAGGCAATTGCAGAGAAAAACCACTTTCAAAAACTTTATAAAGTGTTTGATGATAAGTATTCTGAGGTTGGAGATCAAATGGAAAAATATTTGTCTTCGATTCAAGTTTTAGAATTCTGCGATATTTGTAATGCTTATCTCCGTGGTGAATATAATACGCTAATACAATCTATACGATTAAATGGATACGTTATTCGAAACCTTTCAGATAAGAAAAAGATCAATGATATTATGTCAAGTATTGTAGCTAACCATGAGTTGTCAATGTGGCAGGCGATCGAATTAGCGGTAGAAAAGAAACTTATAAAGCTGTCCGATAGTTGTGTTAATAAAATCGATCAAGAAAGAGCTTTTGTGGAACAATGCAACAGAGATGAATCCTATCAAAAATTCAAAGAATCGTATCTTTCTGGAAAGAATACATATAATAAAATTAAGGATGCTATCGATATTCCATCTAAAGATGTTTTTGATGTTTTTGAAGCAATATATAAAAGAGAACGCTTTATAAATGAATTACTGTCACCTGATTTGAAATTCATTGAGGCATTAAACTATTCCAAGTATTTAGCTGAAGATACGGAATATATTACCATGCACAAAACAAAAGGTTCAAGTATTCAAAACGTTATTGTTGTTATGGATGAGTTCTTTTGGAATGAATATAAATTTTCTTCTTTGTATTCGCCTGACAGCGATGGCAACACTAATAGAGTAATTAATTCAAGAAAGCTAATTTATGTTGCTTGTTCGAGAGCAATATCGGGGTTAGTGTGCGTAAAAGTATTAACCCTTGATGAAGTTGAAGCTTTTAAACAGGCGTTCCCTCAAGCCGAGGAAATTTCTTAAGATTGAAAATGAAATATGAGTCATAATATCACTATATATAAGAGAAACCCTATTGTAAAAATTCGATTTACGTTACTATTGCTCCGCCATTAGTGAATAATACGAACCCACGCCAAAGTGAGTTCGTATTATTCTTTGAAAGAGATTACTTCGGCGTTTGCGTTGGAATGAATATAGCGTCGCCGGAACCGCCTACACCGACAGCGTGGAAAACACAAAAGCGTGATGAGAACGGCAACTTTACAAAATAGCGATAAAGGCACTTTAAGAGAAATCTCGGAGTGCCTTACTGTTTGCTTGATTAAGTATTTTGGTTTTGCTATAATAATTGTACGATAAACAGTAATTTGAGGAGATATTTTATGTTTAATGAAATATGCATATATGAGGCAAAACTTACCAAGTTAGATGAAATTGAAGAACTAATGAGAGAAGTAGCAGAATTTTATTTGAACCAAGATGGTGTTATTGATGTACACTATATAAAACGTACTCACCGACAAAAAGATTTTAATGCTGTTAAAGAGGGTGAATTGCCTGTTCGACTCACGAGAAATGTCGGCAAGGTAACATATGTTTTATATTGGGTGCTGGAAAATGAAGAAGCTCATGCAAGAGTCTCAAAACTCGGTGTAGAAAAATTCTATAAACGTTGGAATAGGTGTTTAACCACAATGCCTAAAATAATATTAGGCGAAAACATCGTTTAACATACAACTTCCCGTTTGTCGGAGACTTAATATAGAGCGAAAGGTAAAAGATATTTTGATAAATAAGTTGAGAGAAAAAACTTTGGTAACTGTCAAAAATGAAGTGGAAACAAATGAATATCCATGCCGATAAAATAGTAATCACATATAACTTTACAGAACAACCGCCAATCAAAGGAAAACACTTTGATAATGCGGAAAATATAGAAAAGCAGGCTCTAAACCCTGCTTTTTCTCTTAATTTAGGTTCGCATAAACGGGAAAACTCTCCGCTATAGCCAAAAGATTGCTATTTGGCAAAACATAGGTGAGATGATTTTCATCTCACTTTTTGTTTATACTCATAAATTATCCAAATATTAAATCAATTTTCGATATAATACATTAACGAAAATACGTCGCCTCAAATTGTCAAAAAGTATTGTGCAAGATCGACTAATATGATAAAATATCAATGTATAATCGCTTGTAAAGTTACAAAGCGGTAATAATTTATGACGAGGGATTCTTGTGAAAATAAAAAATAATACGGATAAAAACATTGCTGCTTCGGCAAATGAGAAAAATTATGAATTCGAAGATATGGACGCGGTATACGTCAACAGCTCGGATAGATATTTGCAGGAAGATTACTGTAAAATCTTAGACGGTAGTAAAAAGAAAAATCTCAAATTATGGGCATGGAAAAACGATAAAGTCTTTGCCGAATTTGCTGTATTATGTGCGGGAAAAAATCTTGAAAACGTCAAAGTATCTGTTTCGGATTTGATTGGCGATAACGATAATATTCCGTCTTCAAATATTAAATTGTCGTTTGTAAGAGAAGTCAAAGCCTATACCGGGCACGCAGGATGGTACGCAAACAATCCCAACAACGCGATGCCCAAAGGCGAAAGAAAATACTTCCCCGAGGTGATTTATTCCGACGATCCCGTATCGATTTGCCCTGATAAATTTCAATTGGTTTGGCTAGAAATCGAAACTCCTAAAGATATATTGTCGGGAGAATACAGCGCAACCGTTACCGTTGGAGCTGACAATACCGATAAAACCGTTACGCTTGACCTTAGCTTAGAAGTATTGGACGTAACGATGCCGGATTGCGAAAGTTATTCGTTTGACGTAGAATATTGGCACCATCCATACAACGTAGCTTATTATTACGGCGTAGAGGCTTTTTCGGAAGAACATCTCAAAATCCTCAAAGACCATATGCTGCTCTACAAAAGTGTCGGCGGTCACGCCGTCACTGCAAGTATCGTCGAAGAAGCTTGGGGCGGTCAAACTTACGGTTTTGACAGAGATATTCACTATCCCTCCATGATAAAATGGATAAAAACCGATAACGGCGACTGGAAATTCGATTATTCCCATTTTGACAAATGGATAAGTCTCAACAAAGAATTGGGAATTGCTGATAAGATAATATGTTATAGCATGATGCCGTGGAAAAACGTCGTCAGATATTACGACGAATCTAAGAGAAAAATAAAAAAATTAAAAGTAAATACCGTCAACAAAACAAAATACGGCAAAATATGGCAACCATTTTTGCAATCATTCGTCAAACATCTTGACGAAATGGGTTGGTTTGACAGCGCGTATATAGGATTTGACGAGCGACACAATATGGGGACCGCGCTTGACTTGATAGAAACGGTAAAAAATAAGGACGGACGCTCGCTGAAAACGTCGGCGGCATTCAACGATTTCAAACACAACGCCGCCGTCTTCAACAGACTCGACTATGCTTCCGTAGGGTTGGATCAAATCAGAAATAACCTGCAAGACTTTAAGGCGCAAGTGAGCATAAGACGGGATAATAAGCAAGAAACCTCTATGTATACGGCGACGGAACACGTTCCCAACAGCTTCACGAAATCTATTCCCGCAGAAAGCTACTGGACGGCTATGTTTGCCGGTTCGCTGAATACCACGGGCTTTTTGCGTTGGGCATACGATGCGTGGGTGAAGAATCCGTTGGAAGAATCCACCCACTGCTCTTTCCCCGCCGGCGATTGTTTCCTAGTCTATCCTTCGCATAAAAACGAAAAGCCGAAAAGCAAATTCTCTTTGCGTTTGGCAAAGCTTGACGAAGGAGTGAGAGACGTCAACAAACTCTACATGTTGCGCGAAATATCGCCGCAGATTGCCAAGGAAGTTCAAAAGCTGTTCGATGAAGTAAAAGGCGGCGAAGAAAATTACTATGAATTTAATACAATGGCAAAGACAAATATATGGGGCCGCAAAGCTAAATGGCTCACTGAAAAAGGGAAAAACGATTTGCTCAACGATATGGAAAATATAAAAGGTCGAATTTATTTGATTTCTAAAGCTTATTGCGATAAAAACGACCTCTAAAAAACGTATATGTTCTTGCGGCGCGCGTGATTATTGAAATCTCGTATTTCTGTAGATAAATACTACGCCAAAATACGACGCCTATATCTAAATACCGTTAGATTGACAATCTTTGAGATCTTATGATATAATTAATAAAATATTTACGGAGATATAAAATGGCAGAAAACCTTAAAACTACAGTAGATTCTAACGGACCTACTTGGCAAAGTAAAAATAACGGCAAAAAGAAGTTGATATCTCTCCTGATTTGTTTGGCGGCTATAGTCGCATCAATGATTCTTGTCTTCGTGGGCTCGAAAGCTGACAATCAAGCCGTTATGATAATATGCTTAATCTTAGCGATCGTATCGATTGGCTCAACCATAGCCGTATTAATAATTTCTAAGGTCACTTCTCTCAAATGGGATATTTCAAATCTTTTATTCTACACAATGGAAGACGGATTTTATTTTACAAGCGTCGTTAACCAGGATTCGTATTTCCAAGCTGACTGGAATGAAATAACCGGATTTTCCGCAGTCGAAACAGGCAATGACACCGCAACGGTAACGATCTATTTCGACGGCATAGCATACGCAGGTTCTTTCGGAAAAATCAAATCGCTCAAAATGGTCAAGATAAACGAATATTCCAAGCTCAAGGAAGTGTTTATATCGCAAGGAATCAAAGAAACACAAGCGGATAATAAAAGCAAATGAAATGGGCAATGAGTCTTATATGTCCGACGCTTTTGATCATAATAGGCATATTGGCGCTTTGCATCAAAACAAATCGCAATTACATCTTCGGCTACCGCACGAAAAGGAGTATGGCAAGTCCGGAAAATTGGAAATACGCCAATAAAGTAATGGGAATTGCTATGATTGCTATCAACGTCGCCTTGCTAGTTCCGATATGTCTGCTCATCGTCTTTGTCGACAATACGCTCGCGATCGTGGGGTCGGTACTCGCGCTATTGACTATAGGACTTTTGACAGTGATAGCCATCACCGAATACAAACTTAAAAAACACGGTTCAAACGATTGATATCGCATTGCCAATCAATTAAAAATAAACGATCCCGTCTGCGCGCAGACGGGATCATGTTTTTGCTTATTGTTATACGATTATTCGCCAGCAACTTCATTGAGTTTTTTGACAAGCTCGTCCACGTCTACGCCGTGTACCATCGCAGCTTCCTCTATCGTCTCGCCTCTCGCCATCGCGCAACCGAAACAATGCATACCTATACTCAAAAGAGTCTCTGCAATTGCCTCGCTGTTTTCATGTTGAAGAGCTTCTGCGATAAGCATATCTTTTGTTATTGCCATAAGTCTGCCTCCTGTAACTCTATTATGCTCTAATTATATATTATTATGTTGAGTTTGGCTATTGATTTATGCGAAAAATTTCAAATATATCCACGCAGCCAATCCTATTGCCGCGGCAACCGCCAGCACTATCGAGCCGATCTTGACAGGCGATTTGGGATATTTGCCGATCATCCTACCGCTGCGTCCGTTGACAATACAAGGATAATTCTTTTTACGGTAAAGATAATTGAATATCCATATCGGTACAAGTACGTATTTATAGGTTCGTTGGCTATAATTGCAGTCGATGTGCACGTAATCAACCACGTCGGCGTTGTAACCTTCGACTATTGACCGTCTAAGACTTTCGCGCATAACTGTCTGCGCGTCTTCCCAACTCTCGTCCAAACTCTTGTCATATCTCTCGGCAGAATATCCCGACAGAAACTGCGAATGGTATTCCACCGCATTATCCGAATCGAACCCACCCAATTTACTTAGGTTGGTCTGCGTAATAGATTTGCTCGCTTCTATCTGAACGTCATTGAAAAAGTCGGATATTTCACCGCTGTCATGATACCATCTGATACGCGTTTCCGTACGTCTATTCTTGCCGCTGCCTACCGTTACGGTATAATATTTGCCGTATCTTATGGAATAAAGGGCATCGCATTGAGCGTCAAATGTAAACACCGGAATATACGTCCCCTTGCACGGCTGACGGTCTGCGAACTTTTTAAGTTTCGACGGAGCCAACGTTTTGCTTTTGAGCCAGCGTCTGTAAATATCGGGAACATCGGTCTTGCTAATGCCGAAAGGCAATATCGCATTGGGGCGCAATCCTTCCAAACCGTCGGCGTCGACTACGTTGGAGGCATTGCAGAACGGACAGTTGGACACAACCTCGAAACTAGGCAAAATGCTTACCGCTCCGCAGGAACGGCATTTAACGCTTTTGACTTCTCCCCATCCGACGAATTCGTTTTCTACTCCCTCGTAAAACTCCAACTCTTGCGCGTCTGCAACCGGCTGGCATTCCTCCAGCGTGTTGCAGTAATCGCACTTAAGTTTTTTGCTTTTGGGATCGTAATACAAAAAGTTGCCGCAATTGGGACATTTATATATTTCGCTGTCAAGCTTTTCCACGTCTGACATCAATTGCTCCTAAATATTGATTAGTCTTGTTTGGTGCCGCATTCTGGACAGAATCTTTGATTTTCTTTGAGTTTGCCTCCGCACTGCTTGCAGACTCTTTCTCCCACTCTGGCTCCGCACTCCGGGCAGAACTTAGCTCCTTCCGCGAGCTCGAATCCGCAACTGACGCACGTCTTTTTAGGCGGTTGCATGTTTGCTCCGCATTCGGGGCAGAATTTTGCGCCTTTATTGACCTGCGTATGACATGCGGGACAATCTTCCGTCTCTACCGATACTTCGGCTTCTTTCGGCTGATTGACAGCCGGCTCGGACACTTCGGACATATTGTCGGCAAACACTTTGCCGAATCCCAATCCTGCGCCCATACCGATACCCAAGCCGCTCACGCCCGAGGTATTGTTTGCGGCGGCTTTCATAGCCTCCAAAGTTTCGAGCTGAGCATGTTCGCGCATAGCGCCTTTCATTACGCCGACGTTGGTGCGCTTGTCAAGCATCTTTTCCACTTCTTCGGGCAAAGACAAATTCTCGATAATAAGCGATTTGAGGTCGATACCTATCTTATCGAATTCCTCTCCGACCTTTATCTTTGCCAGATCGGCAAGATCGTCATAATGAGCGGCAAGATCAAGAGCGGGAATTTTAGCCTCGGCAATCACGTTAGACAACGCCGACGTAATTATCTTCTTAAAATATTCGTCCACGTTTCTCACAGTAAAACTGTTCATCGATCCGATAAGCTCTCTCAAAGCGTTGGTGGGCGTGCCTACAGCAAAAGAATACACGCCGTATCCTCTTACTCTTACCGCTCCGAAATCCTTATCTCTCATCATCACAGGATTGGCTGTGCCCCATTTCATATTGATAAACTGTTTTGTGGAAATAAAGTATACGTCGCCCGTATAAGGACTTTCCCAAAGATACTTCCAATTATATAGCTGAGTCAGCAAAGGAAAGTTTTTGATATCGTCGAGTTTATACGTGCCCGGTCCGAAAACGTCGGCTAATTTACCCTCTTGGATAAACAAAGCTTTTTGACCTTCTCTGACTACGAGCATTGATTTTCTCATTATCTCTTCTTTTCTATCCAAAGGATATTTATAAATAATGTCATTGACGTTGTCCGTCTCCCATTGAATGACTTTTCTGAATTGTTTTTTCATGAAATCTCCGAATCCCATAATATTGTCTCCTCTTGCTTAGGACGAATCTTCGTCCCGAATACACATATATTGTAATATTTTGTTTATATATCTGTCAAGAACCAAATTATGCAGTTATTACACAGTTTGTTCAATTTTTGCACGGCGCGAGAATAAGCGAAACTATCGCCGCATAATATTTTATATGAAAAAAAAGTTTGTCCCGATAATTTTGCTGATATTTATACTCAGCGTTCCCATGTTTGCCGCGACAGGCTGCAAACGCTCGACCCCCGATTGCACAACATACGATATATGGTTGGATATAGGCGAAGAGAAGATAGAATGCACTCAAAGCGTATATTTTGTCAACGACACCGATTATCTACTTGCCGACCTTAAATTTAACGTATACGCCAACGCTTACGACATTAAGAAGCCGCTGGCCTGCGTGCCTCAGGAAGAAGCCAACGCTTACCCCGAAGGCGTCAGCTACGGCAAGTTTGAACTCGAAGGCGTATTCGGAGAGTATCAAAAATACGAATTTGATTTTGATTCCAACATAATTACCGTGACGCTTGCAGATCCAATCAAAAAAGGCGATTCCGTAAAAGTAGATTTCGTATACGACCTTACTCTGCCGCATACGACGTTGAGATACGGTTTTAACGAATGCGGAATATCGCTGACGGGATTTTATCCGCAACTGTGCGCGCTCGTAGACGGAGAGTGGTATTTCGATGAATTTAGCGCAATAGGAGATCCGTATTTTGCCGACACCGCAAACTATAACGTTACTTTCAACGTTCCCGAAGACTGCGAGTACGCATCGAGCGGCAAATGCAAAGAGTCGACTAAAGACGGCGAAAAATTCATATCGGCAAAAGCGGAAAATATCCGCGATTTTGCAATCGTACTGTCTGCGGATTCGCAGAAATATACCGCAAAACACAACGGCGTGCAAATAAGCTATATCGGCGAAAATCCCGACGCCGTTGAGTACGCCAAAAAGGCTTTGGACACCTACGGCAAACTGTTTGGCAAATACGCGTATGACACTCTGGCAATCGCAGATATGCCGTTTGTCGCAGGCGGTATGGAATACGGCAGTCTCTGCGTAATCAACAGGTCGCTGACAGGAGCGGCGTACGAAGAGGTCGTTGCGCACGAAATAGCCCACCAATGGTGGTATTCGGCAGTGGGCAGCAACAATCTCTGCGACGCGTGGCAAGACGAAGGTCTAACAAGTTACGCGACGTATCTGTATTTTGTCAACACAGGCAACGCAACCTACGCCGACTCTATGCTCTGCGACGCGTACACTCAATTTCATAAATTCTGCGATATTCAAAATTCCGTCGGAGAACCTGTAAAGGGCAAGCTGGGCGGAAAACTCAAAGATTTACCGGGAAATTATTATTACGTCAATCTCACCTACAACAAAGCCATGATTATGTGGAAATATATGCAGGATACGATAGGCAAAGACAATCTGATTAAAGCTCTTGCACATTATTACGGGCAAAATAAATTCGCCGTTGCGAGCGTTCGGGATATGTACGACTCTATCGACGAAATATATCCCAACGCAAGCGCGCTGATGCAAAGCTGGATAAGCAACTGCTGATTCCATAATATGTAAAAAAATCTTTTTAGTACAAGCGTATATAATCGCTATCGCAACTTATAATATTAACGTAATCGAAAGATTGCAAAACACAGGAGGAGATTATGACAAGAACCAGCAAGTCACAAAGCAGTCAGTCTAGCGCTCAGAGAAGCAAGACTTCAAATTCTGCTAAGTCTCAAACCAAAAATTGCGGTAATTGCGGTTGCGGAAACTGTAAAGGCTGATAGCCGAGTTCCAATTCTGTAATACTCGCGCGGAGCAATTATGATTTCAGGCATTAGCCATGCAATCATAATTCTCCTTAATTAGACCGTCGGAAGCAATTCCGGCGGTTTAATAATATCCATATTAATCAGATTATAATGCGCTCGCCCGATCTAAAAAAATCGTCAAAACGCTTTGTTTTTTGCGCAAAAAGAAAGTCGGCACTCAATCGAGTACCGGCTTCCTATTATATGATAAGGGGGAAAATTATGAGCTGTAATTGTGTGTAAATCTTATTTACACGTTTAATATATCACTGTTGAAAAATCTTGTCAACTATTTTTTTGAAAAAATTTTTAATTTTTTGAAAATTGTAATAAATCACTATTTAACTTACAAATTATTGACTTATTCTTTACTTCTTTATAAAAAATCACTAAATCATTTGATTTTGAGTCAAAATTTTGAAAAAAACATAAAAAATACCGATTTCCCGGTATTTTTTATGTTTTAATATAAGATTTTTTAATTAAAATTTAATGCTTTTTGTATTTTTTGAGAAATTCTTCGATCCTGTCCATTGCTTTCTGCAATTTATTGAGCGAATACGCATAGCTGATTCTTATAAAATCTCTGCCGCTCTCGCCGAAAGCGCCGCCGGGAACGACCGCAACTTTATTCTCTTCCAAAAGTTTATTGGCAAATTCCTCTCCGTCCATGCCGGTGCACTTAACGCAGGGAAAAACATAAAACGCGCCCTTTGGCTCAAAGCATTGCAATCCCATGGAATTGAGCCTGGCTACGAGGAATCTCCTGCGAATATCGTATTCGTCGACCATTGACTTGATTTCTGCAAAACTGTCTTCAAATCCGCCCTTCAACGCAGCAAGAGCGGCATATTGAGAATTAGTAGACGCACACATTATTATGTATTGATGAATCTTGAGCATCTGCTTGAATATTTCATTGGGCGCGCAAGCGTATCCAACTCTCCAACCCGTCATTGCAAAAGCCTTGCTAAAACCGTTGATAAGTACCGTGCGCTCCTTCATGCCGTCAATCTGACAAAAACACGTATGGCTGCCGCTATACGTAAGCTCGCCGTATATTTCGTCGCTCAACACGATCAAGTCGTGTTTTTTAACTACCCGCGCAATCTCTTCGAGACTTTCCCTCGGCATTATTGCTCCTGTGGGATTGTTGGGATAAGGCAGTATCAGCGCTTTTGTTTTGGGCGTGACGACGGCTTCGAGATTCTCCGCCGTCAATCTAAACTCATCCTCGACAAAGCATTTTGCCGCCACCGCTTTTCCACCGCACATAGCGACGGAAGGAAAATACGATACGTAGCTAGGCTCTGGCACGACAACCTCGTCGTTGTCGTTGATAATCGCTCTCAAAGCGAGATAAATCGCCTCGCTTGCTCCTACGGTAATAAATATCTCTCTGTCGGGATCGTACTCGACGCCGAATCTCTCCTTGAGATACTTTGCGGTATATTCTCTGAGCGCAGGCAAACCGCTGTTGCTGGTATAATGCGTCATACCTTTCTGAATGCTCTTGATAGCCGCTTCGCGCGCGCACCAAGGCGTGTCGAAATCGGGCTCTCCAACACCCAAAGATATGACGTCTTTATATTTGTCTGCAACGTCAAAAAATTTTCTTATTCCCGACGGCGGAATTTCCTTGACCGTCTTGCTCAAATATTTTTCGTAATTCATAATATCACTTGTCTTTTTTCTTCATTTTCGATATCGTCCAATACGACTCCCTCAATCTTATATTTTTTGAGTATAAAATGAGTTGCCGTTGACACGATATCTCTCATCGTAGAGAGTTTTTCCGATACGAATCTTGATACCTCTCTGAGACTTTTGCTTTCGACGATAACGCACAGATCGTACGCTCCGCTCATCAGGTATACGTCCTTTACTTCTTCAAACTGATATACCGCGCGAGCTATCGCGTCGAATCCGCTGCTCATCTGGGGCGTGACTTTGACCTCTATAAGCGCCGTGACCATATCTTCGCTGAGTTTCTCGGTATCGACAAGAGCCGTATACTTGGCGATAACTCCCTCGCTTTCCATCGCTTTGATCCTGCGCTCGACTTCTTTGTCCTCAAGACCTACCATAGCCGCAATCTGCGAGTACGTAAATCTGCTGTCGTCCTGCAATACTTTTAGTATTTTTTTATCAAAATTATCCATTGTCTTTTACTCCGTCATTTCAAGATATTCTTCATATGTAGTGAGTTTATCAAACGTCTTTGTGCCGTTGATTTCGATTATTCTGTTGGCAACGGTCTGCATAAGTTCTTGGTCGTGAGATGCAAACATCATTCCGCCCTTAAAATTTATCATTCCTTTGTTGAGCGCCGTGATAGCCTCGAGGTCCAAGTGATTGGTAGGTTCGTCGAGTATAACGAAATTACCGCCCTGCAACATTGCCCTCGCCATCATACAGCGCACCTTCTCTCCGCCGCTGAGAACGCAGGCTTTCTTCTTAGCTTCTTCTCCCGAGAAAAGCATTCTGCCCAACCAACCTCTCAGATAGCTCTCTGTATGGTCTTTGACTGCGTATTGATTTATCCATTCGACAAGCGAGAGCTGTACTCCGTCAAAGAAATCGTCAAAATTCTGCGGCACGTAACTCGTCTTGATCGTTTTGCCCCATTTGAACGCGCCCGAGTCGGCTTTCTCAATACCCATAAGCACGTCGAAAAGCATGGACACGTTGATTGACTTATCGGATAAAAACGCAACCTTTTCGCCCTTTTGTAACGTAAACGTCAGATCCTCGAAATATCCCTTTTTCGTCAGCCCCTCGACTGTAAGTATATCTTTGCCCAGTTCCTGCTCGAATTCAAAATTGATATAGGGATATTTGCGCATAGAAGGTTTGATATCTTCGAGCGTAAGTTTCTCCAATTCTTTTTTTCTCGAAGTCGCCTGTCTGGACTTACTGGCATTGGCGGAAAATCTGGCGATAAATTCCTGCAATTCCTTCGCCCTTGCTTCGGCTTTTTTATTAGCCTCGCGCGCCTGCTTGGCAAGCAACTGATTGGTCTCGTACCAAAAATCGTAGTTACCCACATACATATTGATATGACCGTAATCCACGTCGCATATATGCGTGCACACCTTGTTGAGGAAATGTCGGTTGTGGGATACTATGATAATCGTATTCTTGAAATCCAACAGAAAGTTTTCCAACCACATTATCGATTTTGCGTCTAGATTATTGGTAGGCTCGTCGAGAATAAGTATATCGGGATTGCCGAACAGCGCCTGAGCAAGAAGTATCTTAACCTTCTGCTTACCGTCTAGTTCGCCCATCAGTTTGTCGTGATATTCTTCTCCGAATTTCAGCTCGTTGAGCAAAGCCGCCGCTTCGCTTTCGGCTTCCCATCCGCCGAGTTCTGCAAACTCGGTCTCCAATTCCGACGCAAGAATTCCGTCTTCTTCGCTGAAATCCTCTTTGCAATACAAAGCGTCTTTCTTATCCATAATCTCCACTAGCCGCTTATGTCCCATAAGCACCGTGCGCATTACGGTGCAGTCATCAAAATCATTTTGATTTTGATTGAGCACGCTTATTCTTTGATTCTTCCCTACGCTTACGGTTCCTCTCGTAGGTTCCAAATCTCCCGACAGAATTTTAAGAAACGTGGATTTGCCCGCGCCGTTGGCGCCGATAATTCCGTAACAGTTGTTGTCGGTGAATTTAAGATTGACGTCTTCAAAAAGTTTTCTGCCACCGAATTGCAGAAAAACGTCGTTTACCTGTAACATTGTCTCTCCTATAATATATGTTAGTTGTTGTCGATTATTTTACATCGGCGCCGCTGCCGCCAAGCACGTTGGAGACTGTGCCGCCTAAATTTATCTTATATCCGAAAGCGCGCATATAAAATTCAACGGCTCTTTCCGCCTCGGCTTCGTATATAAGAGCAAACTTCATATCCTGTCCGCCCTTGAGATATATCCCTTTGTCGTCGAGCACGTCATATCCGTCCTGATCGGCATAAATATGCTTTGCATCGGCAACGGGGAAATCCTGCGCATCGATTTTAATGTTTTTCTTCGCGTTTACCACCACCGTCACCGCCATAAAATAATAGCCGTCGACGGGAGTTTCTCCGCCGAATTCTCTGAGACTGTTCTTGACGTCTACGACGCTGAATTCAAAATCTTTGCACGTTAACTTCTGACCGATATGAGCGTTCTTCAATTTTTGAGAATCGTCTGATCTCTGCACCAAATATACCGTCAATATCACCGCCGCGACGACAACGACGGTAAGGACTATCAAACCTATATTTCGCTTTGCTTTAATACCGAGTTTCATTTATCTCTCCAAAATTCTGTCCGTTATACGCTGACATTCCGAATATATTCTGTCGACGTCTTCGCCGACGCTGTATTCGCCTTTTTCGTATCGTATAATACCGTTGACCACCGTCATCAACACGTTGGATTTACTGCCGGCATATACTACGTTTTTCAGCGCATTGTTAATAGGCTGCATATTGGGCTGACGGATATCCAACATCACAAAGTCCGCCGCGTTGCCCGCTTCTATCGTATCCATGCATTTCAAGTCCATCGCCTCCGCGCCGTTGGCAGTCGCCATTTTCATCACAGTTTCTCCGCCTAAGACCGACGGATCCGACAGCACTCCTTTCTGCAATCCCGTGACAAGGAACATCTCTCTAAACATATCGAGACAGTTGTTGCTTGCAGGTCCGTCGGTGCCGATTGCCACGTTGAATCCTCTGTCAAGCAATTTTTTAACCGGTGCGATTCCGCTTGCAAGTTTGAGATTGCTTGCAGGGCAAGTCACTACGTTGACTCCCCGTTCCCTCAGCGCGTCTACATCCGCGTCGGAAGGATGGACGAAATGATACGCCGTGCCTCCAAAATCAAATAATCCGTTTTCTGCCAGAAATACGCCGGGAGTTTTGCCGTATCTTTGCACACATCCTTCGACTTCGCTCTTAGTCTCGCAAAGATGAGCGCTGACAGGCATCTTACGCTCTCTGGCGAACTCAACCAAAGTTTTGATACTGTCCACAGAGTTAGTGTATTCTGCGTGCAGTCCCAATCCGTAACTAATCAATTCTCCCTTTTTGGAAAAAGCAGAAATACCGTCCGATAGAGTTTTCTCTATATCTTCGCGTTTACCGTCGGTCACTCCCGCAATCATCGCGTTGCGGAAACCGCTGTCGACGCAGGCGTCGGCAATGCTGTTCAAATGAAAATACATATCGCTTACCGCGCTAATGCCGCTCGAAAGATATTCGAGTATCGCAAGTCTTGTCAGCCAATAGCAATCGTCGGGAGTAAGCTTGTCCTCTCTCGGGAAGACCTGCCTAAACAGCCAATCGTTGAGCGCCATATCGTCTGCGTAAGATCGCAAAAATACCATTGGAGAATGCGCGTGCGCATTCTTAAACGACGGAATTATAAGATTGCCATTGGCGTTGATCTCCCTGTCCCACGGCAATAATATAAGCGGAGAAACGTCTCCGACATATCTCATTCTGCCGTCTTCGGTCCACAGTTCGCCGCAATCTATAAATCTATTGCCCGTCCATATTTTTGCATTGTATATTCTCAGCATCATAATATTCTGCTCCGTATCGGACTAACGCAGACGGTAGTCCTCACAATTCTTTTATTCTTTCTATCGTGCCGAATATAAGAGTTCTTATATCTTCGCTCGACTTATCTATCGCCGCGTCTTCGTCGATATTATTCAAATCAGTTTCCGCCGTGCCGCATGCCGGATTGACTATACAAGACAGCGCCGCAACGCGCATCCCCATATGTCTTGCCGCAAGCACTTCTATCGCGGTAGACATGCCCACTATATCCGCGCCGAGAATCTTTGCCATTCTGATTTCGCTCGCCGTCTCCAACGCCGGTCCTTGAAATTGAATATAAACGCCTTTTTTGAGATCGATGCCGTTTGCTCTAGCCACGTCGTCCATTATACCTGCCAATTGCTCGTCGTAAGGCGCGGTCATATCGGGAAATCTCTTGCCGAGTCTGTCGTAATTCTCGCCTATAAGCGGAGACGGCACCAACGATATGTGATCGGTTATTCTCATTAATGAGCCGACTTGCGAACAAGTGATTCCGCCGGAAGCGTTGGTGACGAAATATATCTCAGCGCCCATCATGCCGATAAGTCTTACGGGCATGACGCACTCTTGCGGCGTATGCCCTTCGTAATAATGCAATCTGCCTTGCATTATGGCAACGGGCACGCCTCTAACGTATGCAAAAACAAATCTGCCGACGTGTCCGCGCACCGTACTCTCGGGCATGCCTTCGATATTCTCGAAAGCCACGCTGCCGACAATCTCCGCTCCGTCTGCGATATTGCCCAATCCGCTGCCGAGCGCCAGCAATACCTTGGGGCGGAAATTTATCTGCGAAATCAGCGAAGCGTAAGCTCTCTCCAAACGATCGATGTAACCGCTCATTATTTCTTGAATACCAGCCTCGAACCCGGCTTAACGAGCTCTATCTTACCTTCCTTGCAAAGCGGGCATTCGTCCGGCTCGTAAGAGACAACTTCCATGCTGATGAGATTGACGTATTTAACTCCGAAATCCACATTGCCGTTGCTCCTATCGACTAGCGACGCGACGGCAACTACTTCCGCGCCCATACTTTGAACGAGCTTGACCACTTCTTTTACCGAACCTCCCGTCGTGACGACGTCCTCAACTACGACGACTTTGGCGCCTTCGTTGAGAGCAAAGCCTCTTCTCAATGTCATCTCGCCGTTTTCTCTCTCGGCAAAAATATTCGGTACGCCTAACTGCCTTGCGACCTCATAGCCCATAAGTATTCCGCCTATTGCGGGAGATACCACTATATCTATCTTTTCGCCGGAAAGTTTTTCTGCCAAAGCCTTGCAGACAATCTCACTCTGCTTGGTGTCGATGAAGAGTTTTGCGCTCTGCATATAAGTATCACTGTGTCTGCCTGACGTCAGCTTGAAATGTCCTTTCAATATCGCGCCTGTTTTTCTGTAACAATCCAATGCCTGTTCTTGTGTCAACATATTATTACCTCCGTGTTTTAAGCAATCTTTTCTATCGTTTGCAATATAGTTATTTCTATTTGTTAAGTATCAACGTACCTACGATATCGTTGATATCCATATCGTGTTCTTCTACATATTTTGCAAGGTCGCGAGCAATATCTCTTGCCCCGCAAGGCTCGGTAAAATTATGAGTGCCTACCTGCACCGCTCTTGCGCCGCAAATCATAAACTCCAACACGTCCGTATAACTCGTAATCCCGCCCAATCCGATAATGGGTATTTTGACGGCGTTGTAGCAATCCCACACCATTTTAAGCGCGACGGGCTTGACGCAAGGTCCGCTCATACCGCCGTTGTTGTTGAATAATATCGGTCTGCGAGTCTTATAGTCTACCGCCATTCCCGAAAGAGTGTTGATAAGCGAAACCGCGTCCGCTCCTCCGCTCTCCGCAGCCCGCGCATTGTCCGCAATACAAGCTACGTTGGGAGATAACTTAGTAATTATCGGCTTGTCGGAGCAAGCCTTCTTGACAGCGGAAGTCACTTCTTCCACGCTTTTAGGCAATACTCCGAACGCCATTCCACCTTCCTTGACGTTGGGACAGGAAATATTGAGCTCTATCATATCGGCGTGACTGGAATTCATCTTCTCCGCTATCGCAATATAATCTTCGAGGGTGCTGCCTGCAACGTTTGCTATGACAGTAAGATCGCGCTTGGCAAGATACAAATCGTCCGTCTGCAAATAGCGGTCGACGCCCGGATTTTGCAATCCTACACTATTGAGCATTCCCGAGCAACTCTCGGCTATCCTCGGCGGAGGATTACCCAATCTTGGTTTTATCGTCAAACCCTTCGTGCATATTCCGCCCAACTCTTCTATGTTGTAGAATCTGTCGTATTCTCTGCCGAAACCGAAAGTTCCGCTTGCGGTGATTACGGGATTCTTGAATTCCACCCCTGCGATATTGACTTTGAGATTACTCATAAAACCACCTCGTCCAGATTGAATACGGGGCCGTCTATGCACGCTCTGGCATAGCCCTCTTCGCCGTTTCGCTTCACTTTGCAGTTGCATACGAGACACGCGCCTATGCCGCATCCCATTCTCGCCTCAAGCGACACTATTATCGGCACGTTGAAAGGCGCCAAAGCCTTTTTAAGCGCCTTATACATTACCTCCGGACCGCAGCAAAATATCAGATCGGGAGATATTCTCTCCATATCTTCCGCAAGCACGTTTGTGACGAATCCTTTTCTGCCGTAGCTACCGTCGTCCGTTGCGACAGTGATTTCTTTTGACAAAGCGCGCATTTCTTCTTCCAGCGCCACTTTGTCTTTATTTGCAAAACCCAGATAAGTGTAATACTCCAACTCGGGATTGGTTCTGGAAATCGCCGGCAAAACGGCGCTGCCCATGCCTCCGCCGAGAAGCACGATCTTTTTGACGTTTTTATCGGGAACGAATCCGTTGCCGAGCGGAAGCATAACTTTGAGTTTCTCTCCTACGGGATATTTGGAAAGAATCTCCGTGCCTTTTCCTACGACTGCATAACACATAGTCAACGTCTTGTCGGCAATATTGTAATCGCATATGCAGAAAGGTCTGCGCAATACGTGAGCCTTGTCGTTGAGCTTTACGTGAGCAAACTGCGCCCCGTGTATGCTCTGAGGAAAATCGTCGAATTGCAATACAATCTTATATATATCTTTCGCTATCTGTCGGTTGAGCGTTATCACGCCCGTTCTGTCTATCAAATTTGCCATATTGCCCGCCTATTTTATTGCCTTGCCTATGTCGTCGCGCATATCCAATGCGGCTTTCAGCGCCGCCTGCTTATAATCCAAGCCTCTGTATGCGTCCTTTTTGTAAGCGCAGAGTATTCCCCTTGACGAATTGACAATTCCGCCTACGCCGTCTTGGAAACACACCGCGAGATCCTCGGCTTTGCCGCCCTGAGCGCCGTAACCCGGAATAAGGAAGAACGTGTGAGGATGAGCCTTGCGTATAAGAGCCGCCTGCTCTTTGTGCGTTGCGCCAACCACCGCGCCTATACTGCTGTAACCGTATTTGCCTATAAGCTCGCCGCCCCAGCTGTCAACGAGCGTCGCCATATTGTCGTAAAGCGTAAGCCCGTTGTCCATAGTCTTGTCCTGCAATTCTCCGCTTGTGGGATTGGACGTCTTAACCAGCACGAAAGCGCCCTTGTCATATTCTTTGCAATCGGCGACAAAAGGCAAAATTCCGTCGCTGCCCAAATAACCGTTGACGGTAATAAAATCGCTCTCAAACGGAGTGACCTTGCTACCGTTGGCAAGCGTCGTCTTGCCTATGTATGCTCTTGAATACGCGCCGGCGGTAGATCCGATGTCGTTGCGCTTAACGTCGGATATTACTATAAGTCCGTTTTCTCTTGCATATTTGACGGTGTCGCGAAAGGCAATCATGCCGTCGACGCCGTACATTTCGTAATAAGCGACCTGAACTTTAACCGCCGGTATAACGTCTTTGAGCGTGTCAATTAAATCGAAATTGAACTTTGCAATCTGTTTGCCCGCTTCTGAAAGCGTGACGCATTTTGATTTCATATCGTCGGGCAAATAGTCTATGCACGTATCCAGACCTATAACGGACGGATTGTCGGTAAGTTTTATCTTGTCGATAAGTTTGTCGATTATCATATATTTCTCCTTGCTGTTTATCTTAAAAATATTATTGTATTACGTTAGTGTCAGGCTCTGTATTTTATCTGACCTTCTACGACCGTTAAGCAAACTTTACCTTTGACCTTCCAACCGTCGAAAGGAGTATTTTTGCCTTTGGATTTGAAATTTTCGGAATTAATCAAATACTCTTTATCGAGGTCGACAAGCGTAATATCCGCAAGTCCTCCCGCTTGCAGTTTGCCGCATTCCAATCCCAATAGCCGAGCAGGCACGGCGCTCATCAGCTCGGACAGCCTGTCCAAAGTTATTATTCCCTTTTCTACCAGATAAGTATAACCGAGCGCAAAAGCCGTTTCCAGTCCGCTTATTCCGTTCGCCGCCTGAGAGAAATCCACGTTCTTGTCCTCGTAATGATGCGGAGCGTGATCGGTAGCGATGACGTCTATAGTGCCGTCTGCCAAACCTCTCAGAATAGCCTGTCGGTCGTATTGCGTCCTCAAAGGCGGATTGACCTTGCTGTCGGTATCGTAGGTCAATATCAGCTCGTCTGTGCCGGCAATATAATGCGGACACGTCTCGCAAGACACCTTGACTCCTCTTGCCTTTGCCTCTCTTATCAATTGCACTCCGCTCGCAGTGCTGACGTGGCAGATATGCACTTTTGCATCAAGCATTTCGGCAAGTATGACGTCTCTTGCGATTATTATGTCTTCCGCGCTCGAAGGAATACCCTTTAATCCCGCTTTGGTAGCGTTTTCTCCCTCGTTGACCACGCCGTCGTTTATCAGGGATTTTTCCTCGCAATGCGAGCATATCAAAATATCGTGACCCTTTGCATATTCAAGCGCAAGTCTCATCATCTGCGCCGTAGATACCGGCTGTCCGTCGTCGCTCATCGCTATCGCCCCGGCCTCTTTCATGCTCGCCATTTCCGCCATTGTCTCACCTTTGAGCCCCACTGTTACCGCGCCTATAGGATAGACTTTGGCAAGATCGACTTCCTTGGCTCTGTCAACGATATACTTGACGATATATCTATTGTCCGTAACGGGCTTGGTATTCGGCATACAGCATACCGCGCAATACCCTCCCGCAACCGCCGCCGCGCTGCCGCTGGCGATATCTTCTTTGTATTCATACCCCGGCTCTCTCAAGTGAGTATGCATATCTATAAAAGCGGGAAGAGCCGTCAATCCGTCCGCGTCGACGACCTCGTCGAAATTGCCTTGCAGATCTTTGCCCACCTCTGCTATCCTATTGCCATCGACGGCAATATCGCATTTTTTTCCGTTGATTGCACAATTTTTGATTATCAGTGCCATTTTGTTCTCCTTGAATCGTTAATGACTTAGCCGCGAATTAAACTTTCTCAGCCGTTATTGCACACCGCCCATTCGAGCAGAGCCATACGCGTAGCAACTCCGTTGGAGACTTGCTCGTCCTTGAGACACATCTCGCTGTCGAGCACGTCGCAATCTATCTCTATCCCCCTGTTGGCAGGCCCCGGATGCATTACTATCGCGCCCTTGTTGCACATTGCCATTCTGCGCGCAGAAACTCCATAGAATCTGTTGTATTCTTCCACGCTTGGAAAAAGACCTTTTTTCTGACGCTCCAACTGAATTCTCAATCCCATTATCACGTCGCTACCCTCAAAAGCTTCTCTTTCGTTAGAGCAAATTTTGCAAGGTTGATTTTCTATGCCTTTGGGCAGAAGCGTGTTGGGCGCGAACACTTTGACAGAGGCGCCCATCTTGCTCAATCCGACAATATTGCTCTGCGCAACGCGCGAGTGCTTGACGTCGCCTATTATCGCCACTTGCAGACCTTCAATCGTCCCAAACCGCTCTTTCATCGTGTACATATCGAGCAGCGCCTGCGTAGGGTGCGCGTGCATGCCGTCTCCGCCGTTTATTACGCTCGCCTTGACGTGTTGCGCAATGAGCATAGGCGCTCCCGCAACCGAATGTCTGATAACTATCGCGTCGGCCTTCATCTTATCTAGGGTAACCGCCGTATCGATAAGGCTTTCGCCTTTCTTTACGCTCGATCCGTCGGTGGTAATGCCCACTGTCTGCGCTCCAAGATATTTTGCCGCAAGCTCGAAAGAACAGCGAGTGCGCGTGGAATTTTCATAAAATAACGTGACGACGCTTTTGCCTTTGAGCAGCGTCAGCGACTTATCTCTGCCGCAAATATTGCTTTTCATGAAATCCGCGCGGGATAACAGATAAGAAATATCTTCGCGGCTGACGTCCGCCATTGTCAAAAAATCTCTCTTCATTAATCCTCCGTATGCCTATACTATTATATCTTAACATAAATAATATTAAAATAAAAGAACAAGTCGGCATTTTTTTTATTTTTTGCAATATTTTTATATCGATCTCTTTTGAGCAAAAAAATACCCTCTGCCCAAAGACAAAAGGGATATATCCGATAATTTTGCAAATTAATTTATCCATTGACTTAATTCAAACTTGCCGCGCCGGCGGCTGTAAAAAAGCGCCGTCTCAGCGGCGCTTTTTTATTACTCTTCCGATATGGTCGACACCGGACAACCTGCTGCGCAAGAACCGCAACTGATGCAAACTTCGGGATCGATAACGTACTTATCGTCTCCTTCAGAAATCGCGCTTACGGGACATCCCTCCGCGCATGCGCCGCACTTAATGCAGTCGTCACCAATAACGTATGCCATAACATTAATCTCCTTTTTTGGTTGGTATAACTATTCTAACATGCGCGCGGAATTTTGTCAATGTATTTTTCGACACAATTCACGCTTTGCGCGTCAGTCTTCCAGCTTGGCAAGTTCGCTCTCGTCGACCTCGTCCTGAGAAAAATTCTTCTTGACGTGGCCTTTGGGCGAAGACAGCACTTCAAACTCTCCCACGCCGTAATATTTCTGCTCGACACCTTCGTTACGCTCGATATTGACCTTGATCCTCTCTCTCAACACGTCCACTTCATCCACTCTGCCGTGACCGTCTTTTACCTTGACTGTCGCGCCGACTTTGGGAAGCAATTTGTTGACGTCTACGTAGAATTGATTCTCATATTTCAAACAGCACATCAATTTACCGCACATTCCGCTAACCTTTGTGGGATTGAGAGAAAGATTTTGGTTTTTCGCCATCTTAACCGTAGACTTTTCATAATCATTCAGATGCGATATGCAACAGCACTGTCTGCCGCACATTCCCATAGCCCCGCGCAGTTTTATATCGTCGCGTTCGTAAATCTGTCTGAGTTCTATCCTCATTCTCATCTTGCCGGCAAGATCTTTGACAAGTTCGCGGAAATCCACGCGTCCTTCCGCCGTAAAGCTAAAAATAATCTTGGATCTGTCAAAAGTATATTCGGCGTCGACCAACTTCATTTTAAGCCCGTGCTTTTCTACGGCTTTTTGACAAAGTTTGAGCGCGCCGGCCTTTTTTTCTTCGTTTTCTTTGGCTCTCTGTTCATCCTCGGCTGTGGCTTTCCTCACAACGGGTTTGAGCGGCACCTTTATCTCCTCGTCGGGGACGTCGGTGTTTTGCTGAGTTATTCTTGCGAATTCCAGTCCGCGCACCGTCTCTACGATAACGCCGTCTCCTTCTTTGAATTTTATATTCAACGGATCGAAATAGTACTGTTTGCACGTCGAACCGAACTTAACGCCTACAATCATCGGCATAGGTATTTTACCTCCATGAGTTTAATGAATAAATTGTCGAGTATATTCTCGTCTTTGCAATAGCTCTCTGCCTTTTTCTTTGCTTCTATGAGAAGCTCGTTGAAATTGACAAGCGACGCTATATTGAATGAATCCGCAAGACAGTTGATTTTCTCGAATCCTTCTACGCGTACGCCCGTCTTGCGTTTGAGCAGCACGCCGCATATGAGCTGCATCATATCCAGATATCTTACCAATCTGCCGTCCTTGATATCGAGACGTCTTTGCATCTTGAGATTGACTTTGGTCGAGGTCAGCTCTTTGAGCAAAAATACCACTTCGGTCATATCTCCCGCAAAATTTTCGTCTTTGAGCAGCTCCTCGCACCTGCTGAGACTTCCCATACAGCAATCGGTCGCTTCGTCTATCAGCGCCGTCGAATAACCTCTGAATCCGTCGGAAAAATACTCTTTGAGCTGCGCTTTGGAAAACGCGGTGACCGCAAGCTTTTTGCTTCGCGATTTAATGGTTTCCAATACTGCGGTCTGTCTTACGACTCCCAGTACGAACACTACTCCATCGACAGGTTCCTCAAGACTTTTAAGCAGAAAATTCTGCACTTTGACGTCAACTTTATCTAGCTGTTTGATTACCATGACTTTGACGTCGCCGTCGCCTTTGACGTAGACTTTTTCTATAAATTCTCTTATACCGTCGGCTTTGAGGCTGTTCGGCTCAACGACTGCTTCGTGATTGCCGTCCGCAACTTTTTGGCACGAAATGCACTTGCCGCATCCGCCTTCCTTGCAGAGAATCCTCTGCGCAAACAAATCGCAAAGTCCGCTTACCGCCAACTCGTCGTCCCCCATAATCATATAACAATGGTTGAGCCTGCCGTCTTTGGCATCGTTGTCAAGCGTAGCGTACGCCTTGGTTTTAGTTAGCAGTTCGCCGTATTTTATCATCGCGTCAATATCCCTTTCTGCGAGAGTACTTCTATGATTTTGGCATGCGTATCTTGAGCGCTGCCCGAACAGTCGACGGATACTATCCTGTCTTTATACAGCTCGCACGCGCGCTTATATCCGTCGTATACTCTGACGTGGAAGGCAAGCCCCTCCTGTTCGAGCCTATCGTCCGCGTCTGCTCCGCCCTTTCTTGAAAAAGCTACCGTAGGCGGCAAATCGAGAAATATCGTCAAATCGGGAAACGTGCCCGAACACGCCATTTTGTTGAGCATATCTATTTTTTCTCCGCCCAAACCTCTGGCAATCCCCTGATAAGCAAACGTCGAATCGATAAATCTGTCGCATACGACGAGTTTACCCTCTTGCAAAGCCGGTTTTATTACGCTCTCCGTAAGTTGCGCTCTCGCGGCGGCGTAAAGCATTGCCTCGCACATTCCCGTCATATCGGCGTTGCCCGTGTCAAGAATGAGCGCTCTTATTTTCTCGGAAATAGCGTTGCCTCCCGGTTCTCTCAAAAACACGGTGTCCGCGCCTTTATTTTGCAGATATTGACCGAGCATTCTCAACTGAGTGGTCTTGCCCACTCCTTCTCCGCCTTCGAATGTGATAAACTTCCCTTTCATATTATCTCCCGTTACGATATTATTTTATCACAGCGATATATCCGCTAGCAAGTCCAAAGAGTCTTTTGCGGTATTTTTTTATGAACTCCGCGCAAGTGTCGTCGAGAACGTCGCCTCTCTTTATCATCGGTACGCCGGGCGGATATACTCCTATCTCGCCTGCGCTGATTCTTCCCGTGCAATTCTCCGGCTCAACGAGTTCTATCTCTCCGTCCAACGCTCCGTCGACGCGTTTAAGACATATACTCTCGCTCGGAAGATCAAATTTCGGCAATTTACAGACGTCGATTTGTTTGAGCGCATCGGCAAGTAGCGACAGCATATCTTTGTTGTAAGGAGTAACGATAAACACAATTAAATCTCCGCAAACCGCTTCTGCGAAAATTCCTTTTTTCGCAAGTTGCTCTCCGACGGAGTAACAGTCTTTACCGTCGATTTTTATCACCAGGCGCGAAAAGTCGTCGTTGATCAACAGTTTGCCCGCGCAGTTGGTTTTAGCAAAATTATCTACGGCTCGCTTAATATCCTCATATTCTTTCTCTCCGCACTTGAGCATCAAATCCGCCGCATAATCCATGCTTGCCATAATAAGATAACTAGGCGACGAAGAATGAAGTTCCGCCCTTGCCATACGGCAGGACTCGAAAGTCTCTTTCCCATTGACGCAGACCAAAGCTCCGCCGCCGTATACGGGCATCGTCTTATGCATGCTGATCAACGAGATATCGGCGTATTTGTTGGCGTTGGCGGGCAAAAGCTTAGTATAAGGAAAGTGCGCCGAATGCGCCTCGTCCACAACGAGCAACGCGCCCAATGCGTCGGCAAACATTCTTATCTGTGTCAAATCTGTCAATCTGCCGAAATAATCGGGCGAAGTGACAAACACTGCACAGACGTCTGCCTTTATTGACGCTTTTGCCGCGCTCTTGACATCAGGATAAAAGAGAATTTCCAGCCCCAATACCCTGCACGCAGACCAAAACGACTTATGCATATCTCCCACGGCGACAACCGTACCGCCGCGTTGTTTTGCCGCGCGCAACGCAATATACATTCCGCACGTCGAACCCTGCGTGAGCATCAGCGCTCCTTCGTATCCGTAGATTTCGGCAAGCCGGTTTTCGCTTTGAGCAATCACTCCGCTGCTTTCAAGAAGATTGTCCAGCCCGTCGACTTCCGTCCAATCGTATACGGCAGAAGAATACAAATCGCCGCACGACGACGATCCGCCGTGTCCGGGCATGCAGAATCTCGCCTTGCAATTGTCTGAATATTGCTTGATTTTGTCGTATAGCGGTCGCGCCATAATAACTCCGATTAACATAAAGGCGACCTTGTTAAGGTCGCCCCGACTCGACTGTTCGATATTGCGTTATTCTATTGAAAGAATCTTGACGTCATAACTGTCGTCTCCTAAATCCACAGTTACGACCGCTCCTTTTTTCTTGCCTAGCAAAGCCTGAGCAAGCGGAGACTCGTTGCTAATTTTTCCGTCCAAAATAGACGCCTCCGTCGTGCCGACGATAGTGTATACGTATTCTTCCTTATCGGAATAATCCAAAATTTTGACGTTGCATCCGAGAATAACTTCGGAACGCTTGCCGTCGACGTCTTCGATAATGCGCGCATTGTCGATTTGCGCTTGAACGCTGATGATTTCCGACTCGATAAAAGCCTGATGCTCTTTTGCAGCGTCGTACTCTGCGTTCTCGGACAAATCGCCGTATTCTCTTGCCAACTTTATCTTCTCGCTGGCTTCCTTTCTTTCGACGTTGATCAAATGGTCGAGTTTCTTTACAAGATTGTCATATCCTTCTCTCGTCAAAACGTATTCTTTTGCCATATATCCTCCATAGCCCTTACGGGCGCAAAATCAGTTGTTCAATTATTATTTTTTGCTCTGTAACTCAGCACGTAAAGGCTCTCGCTCATAGAGATATTCTCTACTATGACGCCGTCGGGAACTTCTATCTCAACGGGAGCAAAATTCCATATACTCTTAACGCCTGCGGAGATAAGTTCGTCGGCGACGCTCTGAGCGGAATCTTTCTGCGTAGCGATAATCGCGATATCGGTATGATTATCGGCAAGATATTGCTTCATATCGCCCATATTGTAGACCTTGATACCGTTAATACTCGAACAACGCGGATCGATATCAAACAGCGCCTTCACGTAAAAACCGTCGTCCCTAAAACCTTTGTATCCCGTCAGCGCTCTGCCTATATTGCCAGCTCCGACGATAATCATATCGTATTCTTTGTCCAATCCGAGAATTACGGCAAGTTCGTTCTTGAGTTTGACGACGTCGTATCCGTAGCCTTGCTGACCGAAACCGCCGAAATTGCAAAGATCCTGCCTGACCTGCGACGCGGTGATATTGAGCACCGTTGCAATCTTGTTGGACGAAACTTTATCCACTCCGCTGTCGGCAAGATGTTTGATATGTCTGTAATAGCGCGGCAATCTTTTGATAACTGCTTCCGAAATCATATTTTCCCTCCTTCCGACGCTCGTGATTAACATATCTATTTTAATAATATAAAGAGCGATTTGTCAATAGTTTTGCCTTTCGTTTGGTCAATTAATTTGACTTTGCGCGGGCTTTTTGCAAAAATTTGACAAAACAAGTCGCAATCGGGCTCGCTTATTATCGCGTATGCCAAAACTGCGTTTGCATAAAACCGTCGATTACTCAATCGGACAAATAAAAACCGCTTTTGCCACGCGCTCCGCTTGACAAGTCTGCATTGCGACCTTTACACTAAAAATATGAAAATATGGGCTAGACTTATAAAAGACGATAAAATCGCAAAAGACACGCTGTTTCGATCGACATTGAAACTCAGCGAAAAAAATTACGAAATGTGGCTGCGAGAAATCTGCGCATTGCTTGACGTACCCAACCCCGTGCTGTTGTCGCAACACTTTAAAAACTTCGTTAATTTCCACAACACCCGATTCAAACAAGATGACTTCGTGGAATGTCTAGATTACGATATGCTCATAATCGAAGACTGCAAAGAGGACTGAACGCGAGTAATAAAAGCAAGGCGCGCGGCATTTGCCGCGCGCCTTGCTTTTATACTTCTCTTTTTGAAAATCTTCTATATGAAAGCCACATAAACAACGCTCCCCATGCAAACGTTATCGGTATCATTGTCCAAATGCTCATTCCCTTAAATACCGGACCCGCCGCGCTAAGCGCTTTGCTCCATTGGAGATTGGAAAGGAACGACAGAAATCCTACGTAAGGTATAGCCAGAATATAATCGATATAGATACCCACTTCGGTCACCAATATCAATATTGCAGCGATCAGCGCCTTTGCGTTGGTCTTAAAAAGACTAGCAATAAACATTGCGCATTGCATAGTGAAGAACAGCTTAAAACTGTTGAATATCAATTCGATAAACAGCGCCGCAAACGGCGATACTATCGACACATGCTCCGTTCCCGCAACAAATATAATGCGCGGAGCGTCGGGACCGAAGACTATCAATCCCATGATAAAAGCCACGATAAACGAACCAATCAGCAACGCCTCCGAAATTATAAATATAGACAGCCATTTTGCAGTAAAAAATTTGTTTTTGTCAAGAGGTCGGATAAACTGCATCTTCAACGCGCCGCTATGGAATTCTCCCGCGGTGGTTTTGCAACACATAACCAATGCATAAATCAAGATGATTGACACCATCAAAGTCATGCACATCGACGTGAAGGAGAAAAAGTCGAATTGAACTATGGACAGCAAGCTATCCACGGTATACATCATTACGCTTCCCGAAGGAATGTCGTTGGCTTCTAGATATTTATAAATCGCCAGCTGCGCCTTGAGCGAGTATTCCTGATTGACTATTATGAGTTTGTCAAGCCAAGTCCTGTTGGACTCTCTGTGTTTCAACTGCGCCTCTATTGATTGGATAGTTTCGGCGTAATTAGGAGAAACGCCAATTTGAAGATTCTGATCGCTCAAAACGCTCTTGAGGATAGCGCTTATTCCCATAGTGCCCAAGAGCACTACTAGCAGAACTATAACCATGACGAGCGTGGTTTTCTTTTTATTGAGTTTATAAAATTCACAAGATAACAGAGTGCCGAATTTCATTGAGCCACCTCCTTATATAAATCTTCCAGACTGCGCTTAATCCTGTTCATAGCATATACGTTGATGCCGTTATCAACCAATTCTTTGACCATACTGCCTATCTGTTCCTGCTCTGCGGTAACTATCAACGCATTATCTTTAACCGAACAATCTACGCCTCGCTCTGCAATAATCAAGCGAGCCGCCTCGCAATCGCTGCATTCCAAAGAGAATTTTCTCAGCGCGTTGACTCCGTAGTTGACCTCATCCATTGTCTTTACGGCTTTGATTTCGCCCTTGACCATAAAAGCCACTCTGTCGCACACCTGCTGCATTTCGCTGAGAATATGCGAGGAAATGATCATCGTAACGCCCAGCTCTTTTTTCAAATTAATAAACAGCTCTCGCATTTGCAATATGCCGTCGGGATCCAATCCGTTGGTCGGCTCGTCGAGAATCAGCAGCGAGGGCGAATGCATTATCGCCTGCGCTATTCCCAATCTCTGTTTCATTCCCAGAGAATACGTCCTGAATTTGCTGTCGATCCTTTCGCTCAATCCTACGAGCTCGACGATGGAACGAAGTTTGTCGTCGCTCATATCGCAACCTTGCAGTTTGGAATAATACTTGAGATTTTCCCACCCCGTAAAATTTGCAAACAAAGTCGGAGCCTCGACCAAAGCGCCGATCTTCGACAACGCCTTGGCTCTGGATTTGGTCACGTCGTAACCGTTTATCCTTATCGAGCCTTCGTTCATAGGAGTCAATCCGAGAATAAGTTTGATCAAAGTGGTTTTGCCCGCTCCGTTGGCGCCAAGTAAACCGAGTATTTCTCCTTCTTCAACGTCAAGAGAAACGTTGGTGACGGCATATACGGGGCTTTGTTTCTTGCCGCGCATAAGATAAATTTTGGACACGTTTTCAATTTCAACGATTTTCATATCCGTTAATTCTCCCGTTTTGTGTCAGTCGTATTTATGCACACAATATTTTGTGTTTTTGAAAATTGAAGACAAATTGTCTTTTTATTTTGCTGACGATATGCTATATTATATTATGGTTTAGTAATATTCTAACATACCTTATAGAAGTTTTCAAGGAGTTATTATGAATTTCTGTTCTCTTTCCAAAGACAGCGATATGCCCTACGTGCTTCTCGACAAGAGTTTTGTCGTCAACTATCTTCCCGAATGCAACGAAAGGCAGCTCAAAGTATATATTATGGGTTTGACGGTGTGCTCTCTGGAAAGAGAAAACAATATCCAATTTATCTGCGACGCTCTGTCGATGTGCGATAAGGAAATAGAAAAAACGTTCGGTGAACTTGCCGATATGGGGCTCGTCAGCATAACTTGCTACAACCCGTTTGCCGTGACGTACAAAAATATCCGCAGCACTTTTGCAAGACATTACAAAACCGATAAATACGCCGATTTTAATTCTCAGTTGGAAAGTCTATTTCCGTCGGTATCCTTCAACAACGTCAACCAATACACCGTATATTACGATTTTATAGAAGAAAATAAAATCAAACCCGAAGTGCTGATAACGATCGCCCGCTATTGCGTAAATCTCAAAGGCGACAAAATTAAGGCGAATTATATAATCGCCGTCGCGAAGAATTGGCTTGACGAAGGAGTGCGCACGCTTGCCGACGTAGACGAGAAGATAAAACAGCTCGAAACCGTCAACGAATCGATAAGACTTATTTGCAAAGCCGTGGGCAAAAAATCCGAAGTCGATATTGAAGATAAAAATCTCTATCTTAAATGGACTAATAATTGGGGATTTGCACTCGACGCGATATTATTTGCAGCCAAATCGCTCAAAAACAAAGGCGGATTTACAAAACTTGATTCCCTGCTCGACGAATTTTATCGCAACAACGCAATGAGCGCGACGGAAATAGAGAGTTATCTCAAAAACAAACAATCGATGTATAAACTCGCCTATTCCGTCAATAAGACCTTGGGCGTGTATTACGAAAACGTAGAATATATCGTAGAAAAGTATATAAGCGCCTGGCTAAACAAAGGATTTGACGAAGATTCGATTATTTTAATCGCGCAATACTGTTTCAACAAATCCATACGCACGTTGGAAGGTATGCACAAGTGCATAACTATTTTTTACAACGAAGGCTGCGTAACTTCGCAGGCAATAAACGAGCACCTCGCGCAACTTATGCGCCGAGATTTACAGATAAAGAAAATTATAGAACTGACAGGCTCAAGCCGCAACGTGAATTCTAACGACCGCGACAGTTTCAAGGTGTGGACGGAACAGTGGCAATTCGATATCGAGACTGTGGAATATGCTGCAAACCTATGTCAAGGCAAACCTTTTTCCGCGCTCAATAACCTGCTTGCAAAGTGGAAAAACGGCGGGATAACAACCGCTGAACAAGCCAAAACGGCAGGGGCTGATAGTTGCCGCGCGTCGTCAACGCAGACGCAGGTCTACGACGCGCACAAACTCGGCGATTATTTCTATTCTCTCGACGAATTAGACGATATAGAGGTATGAGATGATAAAGTATTTCGACAGAAAACTCAATATGATCTATTCCTCTAAACTCGCGCTGGCAAAAGAGAACTATGAAAAAAATTCGGCGGAAATACTCGCCGAGCATCCTATGCTTGCCCAAGCAGTAAAACAAAGAAAAAAACTGCAAATGGAGCTGTCGCGAAACAACGCACTAAAAAAACCGACCGATGCGCTGCAAGCTCAACTCGACGATATAAAATCGCAGATATCACAATACGTAAAAGATCATGATATACGTCTGTCGCAGAATTATTCCTGCGTCAAATGCAAAGATACGGGATATATAAATTCCGCGCCTTGCGAATGCTATATCAAAGAATATAAAAAACTGCTGAGAGAGAATCTATCGCTCTCGCCATTAGCGCAGTTCACGTTCAAAGACAATACGTTCGCCGCGTCTGACGCGCCTCAGGCAAAAGGCATGAACAAACTCTATGAAATAATGCAAAAAAACGTATGCGAGAATTTTGCAAATTGCAAATGGAACAACTTCATGCTATCGGGTGCGAGCGGAGTGGGCAAGACCGCTCTTGCTACGGCGCTTGCCGACGGACTTGTCCGACGCGGAATAAGCGCGCTGTATCTCACGGCTTTTGAACTTGTCGGAGTGTTTCTCGACAAGCATACTCACAAATCCACTCGTATGAGCTCGCTCTACGATTACGTACTCGAATGCGAGATGTTAATCGTCGACAATCTAGGCACGGAGCCGATATATAAAAACGTTACTTTGGAATATCTGTATTCTACTATAGAAAAACGTATGGCGCAAAACAAAAAGACCTTGCTCTGCACTCAATTGGGAGCGCAGGCGCTTGCGCAAAGATACGGAGAAACGTTCCTGTCAAAATTCGCCGACAAACGCTACTCTCTTAGCGTGGGTTATATTACGGGCGACAACCTAAGAAAATGAAAAACAGCCGACGATTATGAAATGCACCCCAAAAGTTAGACAAAACTTAAGGAGGTGCATTTTTAATGGCA
>CAMXSN010000005.1 GCA_947246685.1 uncultured Clostridia bacterium
CTCAAATAAATTAACTAATTAAATTTTATTGTCCAACTTTTTGGGGTCATAGCAATAATACGTCGGGCGTCTATTATTTATCTATTATTTTATTTCCGTAACCCAGCCGAATTCATCCTCGTATCTCTCGGACTGAATTCCCGTAATCTTATCGTATAAGAAAGAAGTGATTTCACCCATCTTTCCGTCGTTGATAACCATGTCTTTTCCTCTGTAAGTGATCAAACCTACGGGAGAGATAACGGCGGCAGTGCCCGAACCGAAGCTCTCTTTCAAAAGTCCCTTATTGAAAGCGTCTACAATCTCATCCATAGAAATTCTTCTTTCGCTGATCCTATAGCCGTACTTTCTCAACACCTGAATACACGAATTTCTCGTAATACCCGGCAAGATACTGCCAACGAGCGCGGGCGTCACTACTTCGTCTCCGATTACGAAAAACATATTCATAGATCCGACTTCCTCAACGTATTTGTGCTCAGCGGCGTCAAGCCACAATGCTTGGTCGTAGCCCATAGCGTTAGCAAGTTCGCCGCCCATCAAAGACGCCGCATAGTTGCCCATGCATTTTGCCTCGCCGGTGCCGCCGACGGCAGCTCTGACAAACGTCTCTTCAACAAGTATCTTAGTCGGTTGAAGTCCGTTGACGTAATATGCTCCGACAGGAGAAAGAATGATAAAAAACTTATATTTCTTGCTTGCGTGCACTCCGAGCACTTCGTCGTTGGCAATCAACGTCGGACGTATATAAAGCGCGGTACCCGGCTCCGTTGGTATCCAATCTTTTTCCAGTTTGATAAGTTCAAAAAGAGCGTCCTTTACTTTCTGCGAATCAAAATTCGGCATACACATACGGCTTGCCGATCTGTTCATACGGCTGAAATTATCGTCAATTCTGAATACGGTAATTTTTCCTTCTTTAGTTTTATAAGCCTTAGCGCCCTCGAAAATTCCCTGAGCATAATGCAGCACGTTGGTTGCCGGAGGCATGGCAAAAGGCGCGTAAGGAACTATTTCCGGCTCATTCCATGCGCCGTTTTCAAAATCCATTACGAGCATATGGTCGGTAAAATATTTACCGAAACCGAGTTTTGTAAAATCCGGTTTTTGCTTTGGTTGTTCCGTCAATGTTATTTTCATATTCCACCTCGCTTGATTCGATATCATCGAATCAATTAATTTCAAATTGAAAGTATCTGCTGTCTTTAATTATAATCTCGGCTTTATTCAATGTCAAGTCGACGATTTTATCAATTGCAGATTTGCTTACTTCCTGCGGTATAGCTATTTCCGCGGTCACTTCGTTGTCGAATTCTTCGCCTATTATCTGCGCCCCAAGTCTCAAACATATTTCTTCGGCTTTTTTATACAGACCGTATCCGAGCGTAATTTTTACTATATCCGCCCAGACGTTTTTCACCGTTTTTGACGAATCCAACGCTTCCGCCACGCTTGACGAATATGCGCCAACAAGTCCGTTTGCTCCGAGTTTAACGCCGCCGAAATATCTTGTCACCACCGCCAACGTCATATATACCTTACGCTTTCTCAGCACTTCGAGCATAGGCATTCCCGCCGTTCCCTGCGGCTCGCCGTCGTCTCCGAATCTCTGTTCGGTCGCGCACTCGTTGGAAATAAAGGCATAGCAGTTGTGCGTAGCGTCGCTGTACTTTTTTGAAATCGTCTTGAGCTTTTTGATTGCGTCGTCATAGCTATCTATCGGTATAAGCGTAGTAATAAATTTGGATTTGGTGATAATCAACGTTCTTTCGCAAGGCTCCGCTACGCTTAAAAACCAATCTCTGCTCATTATTCGACGCTCACTTTTACGTGCATCTTCTTGCCTTTGTGCAAAACGAATCCGTTGGATTTCTGCGCGTCGGTGAGATTGTAAGATATATCGTCTATCTTTTCTTCGTCAACTCTTACTCCGCCGCCCGCAATCAAATTTCTGGCTTCGCTTTTCGACTTGCACGCGCCCACGGCGACCATTACGTCGAGGATGTTTACACAGTCGGCTGATATACTTTTTGTCGGCATATCGTCTCCGCCTCCGCCGAAAGCTGCCAACGCCTGTTTCTGCGCAAGTTCCGCCTGTTCTTCGCCATGAACGATCTTTGTCAATTCATACGCCAATCTTGCCTTTGCCGCGTTCATTCTTTCGTCTTGATATCTGCAAAGTTCTTCTATCTCGTCAAGCGGCAGATAAGTCAGCAATTTCATACACTTCTCCACGTCGGCGTCCGCAGTATTTCTCCAATACTGATAGAACTCGTAGGGAGAGGTCTTATTCGGATCAAGCCATACTGCGCCCTTCTGCGTCTTGCCCATCTTTTTGCCCTCGCTCGTCGTGAGCAAAGTAAACGTCATAGCGTATGCGTCGCTGCTCTTTTTCCTTCTTATGAGATCTGCTCCGGCAAGAATATTTGACCACTGATCGTCGCCGCCGCATTCCAGCTTGCAACCGTAAGTTTCAAACAAATGCAGAAAGTCATAAGCCTGCATGAGCATGTAATTAAATTCGAGAAAAGACAGCCCCTTCTCCATTCGCGACTTAAAGCATTCCGCCGTCAACATCTGATTGACGGAAAAATGAGCTCCAATATCTCTGATAAACTTTATATAGTTGAGTCCGTCGAGCCAATCGGCATTGTTGACCATCAACGCGGCGTTTTCTCCTTCAAAAGAAAAGAATTTGGACATCTGTTGCTTAAAGCAATCGCAGTTGTGCCGTATCGTCTCGTCCGTCATCATCTGTCGCATATCCGTTCTGCCGGACGGATCGCCGATTTTACCTGTACCGCCGCCGATAAGCACTATCGGTTTATGTCCAGCTTTTTGCATATAACTCATTACCATAAGTTGCATAAAGTGTCCGACGTGCAAGCTATCTGCCGTAGGATCGAATCCGATATAAAACGGCACGCTTTCGCTGCCGAGAAGTTTATACAGTTCCTCTTCTCGTACCACCTGCTTGATAAAGCCTCTTTCTCTCAGCACGTCCATTATGTTTCTTGTGATTTCCATTACGTTATCCTCGATTTTGTTACTTGCTAATAATTATATCACCACTTTGTATCAAAGTAAATAAATAAAAACTTTTTTATAATATATTTTTGTTTGCCGCGCCGAAGGTAAATGAATATAAATATTATTTTTGCAAACGCTAATGGAGAAATACGGAGGTCAAAATGAAAAAGAAAGTTTTTATATTGATAATAGCTATCATAAGTATTACCGCGGCATGTCTTGCAGGCTGCGACAAAAACAACAGTTTCAACAATTTGGACTACTATGATTTTAAGGACTTTACAAGTCTCAAAAACTTTACCGTTATCAATTCGGAAGAAAAAGATACGGTTGCCAAATACGACAACGACAGCAGCAGAATACTGTTTATGACAGAGACCGACAGTACCGAAGGCGTCAACAACGACGTGTTCTATTATTTCTCCGCAGAAGAAAACAAAACTCTTGTCGGGGAAAACTGGCAGGAAATCAATCTTGACGACGTCGACGACTATCTGTCTTCGATAGCCGACCGTACGGGATTGAGCTATACAAAAGTGCAGGAAGCATACGTCACCGAAGTTAACGATCGCAAATATTCTATCGACGCCGACCATTTCTTCAAAGAGCTGTTCAGACAAAAATACGAAATGTATTTCGGCAAAACTTATGAAGAAAGCGAATTTACCGTGGAGTACGAAAAGCAGAAAGAAGAACTCTTCGGCAATATGGACAACTATATGATAATGCTCGACTGCACGAAGAAAAAGAAAATGACTTTGTCAATCACGAAGAACGAAGACGGCAAACAAAGCGTATCGACTTATGAATATAGCAACATCGGCGATACAAAAATAGATATTCCCAAAATGTAATCTGTTAACAAAACACACCTTGTCAACCGTTCGTACGAATAGCGCAGGTATTTCCTGCGCTATTTGACTTATTGATTTGAATATATTCAAATTATTATCTGCGCTTTGCAAATCTTGCGCCGACATTCCTTGGCGATGCTTAGAGTGCCGTTACGGAACTGCTATTTGATAAAATCTATATTTGCTCTTTTTGCTTGACTGCACAATTGACGAGTTGGCAAATTATAACGTTTACCGGCTTTGATAAAATACGTGCCGCATTGCCGAAACTCAAAATTCACGTCGCGTGCGATACATTGATCGCGTATGGCAAGCACCCAAGCATAATCCAGCGGTCTGGCGTTTTTATCCGACTCTCCGCCTACTACGACCAATTCGACGTCGTCTAAATAGGCGGAAAGATCTATTTCCTCTATCATCGGTTGGCAGATTATATTTTTGTGCTTTATGGGCAATTTATTGAAAATCGAAAGTCTGTAATTTGCTCTGTCTTGATTTTCCACAGTGCACCCTACCGTGACGTTATCGTATCCGTCGTTCCAATCGTCGGGAATACAATCTGTAAAACGTTCGATACGTTTTGTCAAAAACAAGAAGTTGAGGTCAGAACGCTCCTTAATCATTTGCCAACATTCAGATCGCCATTCGTCGGCATCTTCAATCAAAAAATCCGTGGAAAAGCAAAGATACACCGTCTGTCCCGATTTGATTTTGTATTCGCCCGATTTATTTTTTACAATCGGCGCATAAAAATTATCTGTCTTAACAATGTTATCGGTATCTATCTTGCGTTTGAAATCGCCTTTATGGATATAACAATACTTACATCCTTCGCTGTGTCTGTGACAACCTCGCCACGGATTCCACATTGCCATTTCAGTTCTCCTTATTCTTCATTTTACCAATCAGCAGGTTGGAGCGCAAAAACGGAAGGGATAGAGCCCTTCCGTTTTTGCGCTCGTCTTGAGCGAGCATGATGTGTCTTTATAGGACAAAAATACTGCCCCCACTTTTTAGGTATACACTATAAATTTGCCTTTGATAAATTTAATTTGAAATTTGTATTGTAAATAACTAAATTAAATATCAAATCATTTGACTCTAATAAAAAACCAATTTGTATGCTCATATTATCATTAGATAAAGGTTTATAATTGTGCAAAACTGAAACTTCATACTTAATTGATTTTCTATCTTTTCTTCCTATGCGTACAAAGTGAATTAATTTCTTTAATTGCTCATCAAATTCTAAATCTAATTCTTCTGAAGCGGAACCCTCACTTTTTATGAATAGATAAACATAATATTCTATTGCAATCTTTAATAAAAATCTCGAAATCTCATATTCATATTTTTTATCATTCAATTCAAACCCTTTTGTAAAAAACATTTTTGGCGGGGCTTCCAAAAATTTATTTATTGCTTCGGGCAACATACCAATCATTAAACAATTCTCACCATTAACTTTTTGCCAATGAATATCGCACTTTTCTCCGCAGAAAAGTACATCACTATTAGGTATTCGACCGCGCTTACTTTCTATTAATTCATAAAATCTTAATTGTTTAAACCCATCCAAATTTAACACAGGGCTTTCTATTTCTCTGGAAAAATAATTATTGCACTTATCACACACAATACCTTTATCTAAAATCAATTCTTCATTACCCAACGATTCTGGAATAATATGTTCAACGCTTTGAGAATTGGTGCTGTCCTGATTGCAAAATATACACT
Organism: uncultured Clostridia bacterium; assembly: GCA_947246685.1. Lineage (GTDB taxonomy): Bacteria > Bacillota > Clostridia > Christensenellales > UBA3700 > RACS-045. The sequence goes on from CAMXSN010000005.1 coordinate 5,622, forward strand.
TATGTATTCTTCGCATTACTTATTTGACCTCATTTACTTAAATTTTGTATTTTTCAAATATTCAGCGCGGTCGGCAATATCACAATATATCGTTGATTTATTAATACCAAGTAAATCAAGTTCGTTCAAAACTTTTTCTTTATTATTAACCTCAAAGTAATATACATCAATTCCATTATCAAGTTGTATATCTCTATTTCCAAGCAAACCAAAAATTAGAAACAGTCCTTCTTGCTTTTTTTGTCTTTCGTTTTGTATTAATGGTCTTACTACATATCTCTTTAACAAATCTTTTGCTACCGTTTTATAATTTACAAAAGCCGATCGCTCTCTCATTACTTCACCTATTAAACGTTCAAACTGAAAACATCCATCATAATCATTATTTTCATTTTTTGTTATGCCACCAATATACTCATTTGTCAACCGTCCTTTATACTTTTCAAACATTTTCTTATCAGCAATAAAATCGCAAATAAACTCATAAACACTTTTTTGTTGATTAGAATTTAAATGAGAAATACACGACAAAATTAATGCCCTATCACTATCATAATTTAAGACTTCCCTCGTTTTAAATATATAAAAATATCCTGTTTCGTTAATGTGGTCACAACAAGCAAAATATAAAGCAACGAGCGGATTACTTGTTAAATCTAATAATCTCGTCGGACACCAGTAATGTTGCATTTTTGATAATCTACTTAGATTAGATAGGCTCTCAAATTCTTGAGGAAAATTTGTAAGAATATCATAATAATAGTCATATTCTTTGCCAACATAATCATTACGAAAAACCTTTGGCATCAATTTTGTATTCAAATAATCTTTGGGTTCTCCACGATAAAACAGATGTTCTTGGCTTTTGTCAATCCTCAATTGTTTCTCTTGCAATTTATTAACCAATTCACCTACATTTGTAATAGTCGCAACTTTTTCTATATTTTGCCACAGAATAATTTCACTCATAGTTTTTCACTCCTCAGATAGATTTTTTCTTGATAAATTTCCAAGCAAGTATTTACAATATCCAACCGACTCAACAATTCGCTTAATTTGTCTATTGTTGAATATTTATATCTAATAGCGTCATTCACTTTCGTGAAATTCTTATCGCTATATGTCAACGCCAGAAGCTCAACTGTTCTTTTATATGATAAAACGTCAGCTCCTTTCATACTATAACCGGCATCGAGTATTTCAATCAAAGATATTAAATCAACTATTTCGTCGGTAAACTCCAAATCCACACGCTTCAATAAAAAGTCGCCAATCGTCTTTTGTTTATTAGCTATAGCATTGGTATAAATCTCAACTTTTTCATCTTGATAAGCTGTAAGTCCGATATTATTAAACAACGTATAGCCTACCACCATTCCCTTGCCTTTTTGGGTATAGGCGTTTAATATATCTTTACCGTTAGTGATTTTATTTCCAACTCTATATATGCCTTTTGAAACATTATGTACTACACCCTCATCTTCAAGGCGATTAAATATTTTAAGCAATGTTTTGTACGGGATATCTGAAAACACGCTATTTCTGACTATCGAAATATCTATTAAAGAATTAGCGTTCTTTTCGCAATATTCTCTTACTTGCTTCGTATAATTCACATTTACACTCCTTTCCAAATCATTATAACATATTTTTTGTAGTATGAAAAGTCGACACTCTCCGTTTTACAGGAAAATGTCGACTTTTTTTCTTGTCTTTGTAGGACGAAAATACTGCCCACCTTTTTTGTCCATTTAGAGCCAATTTTCGTTCCCTATTGTTACAATAACACATTATAAGAATTTTCACAAGCGTTTTGCATTAAAAAAGTCCGAGCAATCACTCGGACTTTTCTTCTATCGGTTCTTCTATTGACATACCGCCTTTCAGTACAACGATTATTCTTCCGTCGGACATCACCCTTATATACTCGACAAGGCGACGCACCGTAATCTCATCATATTCGCTAAACTTTACCGTTTCATCGGATAGCGTTTCTCTTATTCGTTCAATCTCTGCACTGACCTTTTCGTTCGTTGCCAACTTTGCTTTTGTCAATTCAAGCTCTTGTCGCAACACCGTCATTTGCCTACACAACTCGCTTATCATTTGTCGGAACCGTTCGGGATCACCCTCGCTGTTTTGGCTTAATCGCACCGCCCTATCTATTTCGTCGTCAAGCTCTTTCAGTTGATTCTCTATCGAAGATATATATAAAACATCGTCATCGCCCGTAACCGCATAAGACAAATTCGTCATAATCAAATCCATAGCTTCTTGTTTGTTCTCTATAATCTTATTCAACGCGCGGCAAATAGCTTTCTTTAACTTTTCTTCGTCAATGCTAATGGAATGAAAGCAATACTGTGTTCCGTGTTCTACTCTACTCAAACACCGCCACACTCTCCTACTCTTGCCTTTCTTCGTCCACGTCATTCTGCGGTACGGACTACCGCACTCGCCGCAAACAAGCAGTTCAGTCAATGCATATTTCCCGCTATATTTTCCTTGCTCGGTAATCGTTTTATCTGCGGTCTTTCTTTTACTTGCCCGCCGCGCAACTTCCATTTGAACCAACTTATATGTATCACGGTCTATGATTGCAGGATGATTGTTTGATATAAGATATTTCGCCATTTCCCCGCGATTTTTCTTGACCTTTTTTGTAATAGGGTTTTCGGTAAAAGTCTTTTGCAAAAGCAAATCGCCGCAGTACCTCTCGTTGGTAAGAATATTATGTATGATTTGCTTGCTCCACAAGCGGCTGCCTTGCGCCGTTAAAACCTCGTTTCGCTCCAAGTATGCTTTTATTTGGTCAAGACTACTACCGTCGAGATACATTCTGTAAATCGTTTGTATATGTTCGGCATCTTCGTGGACTATTTCGGGCTGTCCATCTGCGCCTTTTCTATATCCTAAAATATTATATCGAAAAGCGAACGTACCAGACTTCATTCGTTGCCTTATACCCCAACGCACATTTGCGCTTATATTTTCGCTCTCGGCTTGCGCCATAACGCTGTAAAAACCAATAAGCATTTCATTATCCACTTTAAGCGAATCAAGGTTTTGTTCTTCAAAAAAAACGCCTATACCTTTCGCTTTCAGCTTGCGGACATACCGCAAGCTATCAACGGTATTTCTGGCAAAACGCGCAACCGACTTTGTTACTATTAAGTCAATCTTGCCTTTATCGCAGTCGCGTATCATCCGTAAAAAATTAGGTCGCTTCGTATCTATCGTTCCCGTTATGCCCTCGTCGGCATATATATCTACAAATCGCCACTTGGGATTTTTCGCTATCGCTTCCGAATAATGCGCAACCTGTGCTTTGTAGCTTTCAATCTGATCGTCGCTGTCGGTAGATACGCGACAATAAGCGGCTACGCGCAATAAAGCGTTCTCGTCGTTATGTTTTGAGAGTAACGGATTCGCTTCTATCTTGGTTACAATCTTTTTAGCTTGCACTTCCATTATTACCTCCAAAATCGCTTTCGCATATTTCTATCCCACACATAAAGCGCACGGTAATCTTACCGTCGGCTTTGACGATTATTCGTTCAATTATTTTTCGCAAAAAGTTTTTTTGCAAATATTCGCTTTCTTGCAATAGTTGTTCTGTAATATACTCGCCCACCGCATTTTTTCCGTTATAGCTGCAAGCCGCAAATTTTAACGAAGCGCACTCCATAATAAGTTTTTTGCCCGCGTTAAAACTCGGTGTTTTCTCGTTCATATATCTTCCTATCTCGTTTGTGTAGCGCATAAGCTCCTGCGTTTTCGTATAGGTAGGCTTTTCAGTTTCCAAAAACAGTAACTGTGGATTGTCTTTAATATAGTATAGGACTTTTATAATACCGCCGGAAATACTCTTGTCGTCAATATATTTTTCGCACTTACAACCATTCTCGCAATGCCATTTTTCCCGTGTTCCCCAAGCAACTCGGCGATGCAATGCTTTTCCACAACTGCCGCAATAAACTATGCCTTTGAGATATTCTACAAATTCGGACTGTTTTTCTTTTTTATGTCCTTTGGCTTCCTTTTGACTGTTTGCCTTTTCAAATGTATTTACGTCGATGATAATGGGATAATTTTTCTCGCCTATATATTTTTTGTTTTGAATAATACGCACGACGGTATTCTTATTCCAATTACTTCTGCCCTCAAAAAAGACAATTCCGCGCTCGGATAAATCAATAGCTATTTCTTTGAGAATTTTTCCGCTCAAATAAGCATTAAATATCTCTTTTACGATTTCGGCTTCACTTGGAATAACCGTTATTGCTCCATTCTCTATTCCGTATCCGTAACTAATCATTCGGTTTGCCATAACCACCTCGCACATATATCTTTAATTCCAAATCGCATTTCAATTTGAACGTCAACGCGCCGTCATCTTCCGCATAAACGATTTTTATTATACGCATAAAAATATTCTCATCTAATTCGGCCATATATTCCACGCTGTCGGCAAGGAAGCGTTTTAGTTCTCGTAACTTTTCAATGCACATTTCTTCCTCGTCCTCGTTTATAATTTTCAACCTGCGGCTACGCAATTCGGTAATCTGATTTTTATATTTGTCCGACCTGCCGAGATAAGTAACTTCATCAATCACGCCACTTGCATATAATTCCGAATATACTTTATTCTGTTCTGCGAACGACGCTATCTCTCCGTCTATTTCTGCTATCTCATTGTTGCCCGCATTGACTTTAACTTTCAAAGCGTTTAGTTGCGCTAACGTTTCATCTATAATGATTTTCACGTTTTGTTTTAACGTGTTATACATACGAACAAATGCTGATCTGATTTCAAAATCGGTATAAATCAAGGAAGTACATTTATGCGCATCAACCGTACCTTTATTACTACATATCCACACCATTTCCTGTGTTTGTAAAAACCGCTTTCGGTAATTACGGTTACAGCATCTGCATTTAAGTTTCCCCTGCAAAAACTCTTTTTTATCCGAATGAGTATTCGGATATTTTTTATCTCGCTCGGCTTTTACGCGCTTTGCCGCTTCAAATATCTCCCGCGATATTATAGGTTCGTGCGTATTCTCTGCGAAATACATCGGTAATTCCCCTTTGTTTGGACGAGAGCGAAGCGGTAACATTTGCGGCGTATAGAATTTCTGCATAAGCATATCTCCGACGTACCGCTCGTTTACGAGCATATATTTAATTCCGCTCATCGTCCACCGCATATTGCCTTGTTCAGTACGCCGCATTTCTTTTACGATATTGTTCGCACCCATACCCGAAAGGTATAGTTCAAATACTTTGCGGATTCGCTCGGCTTCTTCCTCTACAATAACCATTTGTCCGTTTTCGAGCCTATATCCATACGGCACGTTGGGCGGGATAAAAGTTCCATCCTCCATTCGCATACGATTGGATACCGCCATACGTCTTGAAGCGGACAATGCTTCGTTTTGCGCAAACGCGCTTTTTATATAGACTATCATTTCGGAATTCATTATCGCGGTATCTATATGGTCGTTTTCAAAATATACGCTTGCACCGTATGATTTTAACGCTCTGATTGATTCCAAACATTCAAGCGAATTTCGAGCAAAGCGCGTAATGCTTTTTACGAGAACGCGATCTATTTTTTTATTTCTCGCGTCTTTCATCATACGCTTAAACTCGTCGCGTTTGGCTATTTCCGTTCCCGTAATCCCCTCATCGGCATATATATCCACAAGCGTCATTTCGTCATTATGGCGTATGTAATTGGAATAATAACGTACTTGTGCAAAAAACGAATTAGCTTGATCTTGCGAATCCGTGCTCACACGGCAATATGCCGCTACTCTTATTTTCTTCTCGTCCCTTTTTTCAGGGTTAATGATTATTACTTTTTTTGCCGCGTTCTCCACTTATAACTCCTATGCAATTGGTGATACCATACAGCCCATCTGTTCTGCGTTTTTACGGTTTAACCGTTCCAATATTTCCAAACTAACCGCACCTTTGACATACAGTCTTTTCAAAATATCTCTTGCCAAAAGATACACGGTTAAATTCTTTTGCCTTTGCTCTGCGCTTATCAAATTCCCTCCTTTGAAAGATGTAAGCGCGCTCGGCATAACTCCGATACGATTACACCTTTCGATGTTCGTCTTTCTTCGTTATGCCGTTAGGCATTATATAATTTGAGTAAAGTAAGAGCGAGGGCCATACCCTCGCTCTACTGTGTTCTATTCGGTTGTTTTCGGGCCGTACTTATTTTGAAGGGCTATATACCCTTCGGCAATAAGTTCCACTTTTGTGATGTTATGCTTTTTCAGAAAAGCATTTATTTCTTCGCCGTATTCGCGGTCAATGCTTGTTCCGAACATTATGCTTTTTTCTTTGCGCTCGTCCCTATGCTTTTCTTCATAGGTACGCTTTACGATACGACTCGGCGTATCTTCTTTTCTTCTCGGCATATTTCACTCCCTACGCCACATAAACGATTTCGTTTAAGATTTCTTCTTCTATAAGATGTTGCATCTCATTCAGTCTGCGGCAATCTTCGATATAATTACCCGTGCGTTTGTACCGCTCATCCTGTTCAAGCCTTTCCCGCATCGTTTCCTGCAGCTCGTCCGCTTGTTTGTCTACGCCGTGAAGGTAAGTGGGCAAATCGGCAATAGTCCAATCAATACCCTTATCTTCGAGATACTTACGTTTAAGCGTACCGTATTTTCCGTAAACGTGCTGTCGGGGGGTTACCGCTTTCTGATAGATTTTTACTTCCTCTACCGTAAGCCCTTGCCCCTGCTCTGCCTTCAAAATTACTTGTTCTTGCTTCGTCATAGTGATTACCTCCGTTTATCGTATATATACGATACTACTTTGTTTTGCATTTGTCAAGCCTTTCGAGAAAAAAATTGTCGATCCGCCCATAAAATTTTCAGCAACGGTTACGCCCGAAACCGAGCGTAACCGCACCGATTCTTTCTTTTACGTTACCAATGCCGCAATTCCTCTGATAAGGAAAGGACACGCAACGACGATTACCGCGATAACCACCAAGCCGATGACGTAGTTTATAAGCATTTTCTTCGCTTTTTCTTTCTCCTCGTTCTTGTGGGCTATGGCAATCATAACGCCAATAACAATACTCCAAACTCCTGCCGAAGCAAGTAGCACCCACCACATATAAGGCTCATATTGTTCAAACAGATACTCGACATAGTTGGTAACTTCTTCGTACTGATCGCCGAGTTCCTGCGTATAACTATGTCTGCATACCGTACAAGTATATGTTCGCGTTACCTTTCCCTTCGCCGATGACGATTCCGTTATTGTGTAGTTATGCCCGTTTGCGGTTATTTTCGTATCGAAAACATCGCCGCAAATTTCGCAAGTGCTGCGGCGCAAACCGTCCGTCGTACACGTCGGCGAGGTTACTACTTCGTTGGTATAGTTATGCCCCGTAGGAAGCGTTCCGTCTGTTTCGTAGTAACCGCTACCGCAGACTTGGCAAGTAAACACCGTCTTACCGTACTCGGTGCAAGAAGCGGGAATATACGTTGACTCGTAGTTATGACCAAGCGGATTGGTATAGTTGTCCGTGTAACTGTCGCCGCAACGAGTACAGGTATAAACGGTATAGCCGCCGTTCGTACAGGTTGCCACCGTTGTGGACGCAACGTAATAATGTCCCGTTTCCTCTATGGAATAATCCGTATACTTATCACCGCATTGAACGCAATCGTACTGCAAATAACCACCACTTGTGCAAGTAGGCTTTTCCATTGTCTGAACATAGTAGTGGTCTATTTTGTAAGGGTAAACCGCGCTCTTTGTTTTGGACGAAAGTTTAATCGTGTGTTCCCCTTCCGCTCTTATCCACGCGCCTTTGGTGTACGGTTTATCGTCGAGCGTTGCCGTCCAAGACGCTCTGTCCCAAGTAAAGTAAACGCTGTTGTCCGTATCCGATTTTACAAACTCACCGCTCAACTCTGCGCCGAGCTGCACCCAACGTTCTTCCGTTCTATTACCGTAGTCATCCTCCGCATAAAAATAGTAAGTGGCATCGTCCGAAAAAATCGTTGAATTGAAGCTGCCGTTTTTAGCTATCCAATTACCGTCGTCGACTTTGTAGTATAGTGTAACACTCCCCGAATTATCTTCCGCTCTCACTGTAAACCCTTTATTTGTATTCACACCAAACCCTGCGCCCGAACAAGTCATTGTAGGGGGCGTATCGTCGAAGTTTACATAATAATACCCTGACCGATTCCCTGCATTGTCCTCGGCATAGAAAGTATATCTTCCGTTCGCGCTTCCTTTATTTACGGTTGTAGAAGTACCGACGGAATAAAACGTGCTGTTGTTCGGAGTTTTCATATACATAGTCTTTACACCGCTACCGCTGTCCGTTGCCGAAACCGTAAATGCGCTGTTGATATACTTGCCTGTCGTTGACGTACTCGCTCCGTTTATCGTAGGCGCACCTTTATCTATTTGGAACGTAAACGAACCGCTGAAACCGTATGCCCATCCCGCGCGTGAGTTAATCGGACCGCCGCCGCTACCCGATATAGATACCGAATATGTACCTTCCGTTAAATTTGAAGCTGTCGCTTTCTTGCTTCCCGAACCGATACTTTTTCCGTTTGCGTCTTTTATGGTTACGGTCATCTTAATACTTGACGAAATCTCCACCGTAATATCCGTCGAGTCGATGAAACCGCCGCTCACAAATGTTCCCGTTCCCGAAGTAGAACTGCCGTACATCATAACCGATAATGTATAATTCGACTTGTTCGCTCCGTATGTAAACGATGCGCTATACACTCCTGTACCCGAACTCGGATGTTGAGAAGTTCCCGCGCCCGAACCGTAAGTGTAAGATGCCGAATAATTGAATGCAACAGCATATCTCGGCGTGGTCGCCGCACTCGCCGCCAACGGTTTATCCGTAAACACGGCAAGCAAAGCGACCAACGCCATAAGCACAACTATCGCCGCGCCCGTTATAATGCCTTTTGTTTTAACTTTCACTTTGTTCCTCCTCTTTTCTTTCTTCGCTGAATAATTCTCTCGCGCACTTGCCGGCTTGTATGCGAACGCAAGCGCGAAGCTCTGTCGAGCCGACGAAAAACGCTTGTCCCGTAACCGCCGAGATAATCATACGCTGTTCCTCGTCGTTGAAGCTGTCGCCTGCCCTATAAACGTCCAATACATCTTTCATATCGGGCGCGGACAGTTTGAAGATAAACGTGTACTGACTGTTCTTTATAATCGCACTCGTCTTTCCGCGCAATTCCTCGTTCGCATTCCAATCGGCTATATTCTGCGTAGCCGGAATAAAACTGCCGTTGTATTTTCGTATTCTCTTTGACATCGAATAGAAAAAGTCCAACGCTATCGGGAATTTCGGGTCTATGTACAAGTGCGCTTCGTCCGCTATAATAAGCGTTCGCAAGTTCGCACCGTTTTTGTTCCGCTCTCGCGCGTTTATGACCTCTTGTTCTATGAAGCGGAAAACAAGCAGCATTTGTGCGTTCGCCACTACGTTGTTCTTGTTCGCAAACAGCGACTGAAAATCGAAGTCGATAAGGTCGGCGTTTACTTTGAGCGTACTCGGCGCGTTCCATATATCGCTGTATCTGCCATTGACGAACTTCTGCAAGTACAGCTCTGCCGTTTTCATATCCCTTTTCGTAAGCTCGTCCATTTGCGCCGTATCTTTGCTTTTAAGTGTATCGAGCAAGTCAGAGAACAACGGGAAGTAGTCTGCCGAAAAGTTCGAGCAGTCCGTGTTCTCCGTGATACCCATTTTCTCGTATGTTTCTACTGTCAAGTTGTTTATAAGCTCTATGACGTCGAGCGGCGCGTCCGCAAGCACGATTTTGAAAAAGCTCTCCAACATTTTAAGGTGCGTGTTGAACGTAACTTTGCTGTCCGCCACCCCACCGTCCTCCGTGAGTATTTTATATATATGGAAAGGGTTAATCCTACCCTCTCTCGCGTTGCCCACGTTAATGACGTTGCCGTAAAGATTGCGCGTTAAAGCAAGGTATTCCGCTTCGGGATCAAGCATAATAACTCGCGTACCGTTCGCCCACTCGTTCAAGATAAGGTTTTTGAGAAAGTACGATTTGCCGCTTCCCGATTTACCTATAATGAAAGCATTACTGTTCTGATACAAGTTGCCGCGTTTCCACATATTGAAGATGAACGGAAAGCCCGTTTTATTATTCTCGCCGAGAAGTATGCCGCCCTCGTCCATAACGAAAGTACGAACGAACGGAAACGCCGCCGCAAGCGACGAACTGTTAATACCGCGCTCTTGACTTTTGAGCGTAGACACGGGCGATACCGCCGCAGACTTAAAGCCCTCGATTTGCAAGCCGTATAAAGTTGACGGACGGAAATTGCCCGTTAGCATCGAACGGCGGGCATTCTTTTTGTAGTTCTCGTTGCCCGTATAGTTATAAGCCGTAACCGTAAGCGTAACATCGAACAAGCTCTCATTCTCCGTTTGAAGCGCGTCCAAAAGCGTGTCCATTGTTGCCCTATGTGTTTCCGCGCTGTTAGCTTCGCTTGCCTTGTCCGATATGATTTGCTTTGTTTCCATCTCGCCGATACATTTGTCGATACGGCGAATCGCTTTGAACTTGTCTACGGGTTTGACGTGCATAACCACCTTTGTGTTCGGTATATTGAAAAGCTCTGCGCCCCAAGCGTTCTTGACGCGCAAGGGATAATCCGATACCGCCAATACTGCGGCTTCCGTTCCGTCAATCTTATATCTGTTCGCGTGGAATACTATCTCTTTCGGCTTAACCCAATCGAGAAGTTCGTCGTCTTTCAAGTCCTTGATTTCTCTTTCGTCGAAGTTACGCGAAAAGCTATACTTTAAGAATACCGACGCATCACGCAAGCCGAGAAGCTGTGTACCGAGTCCGCACTTTGCAATTTCGCTTGCCACGTTTACAGCCGTGCTTTCCAAGTCAAGCTCGTTTCTGCCATACACGATTATGTAGTAGTCCGAAAGATACTGTTTGCGAATATTGTTCAATCGGTCAATGCGGTCAATGCGCTCGGTCAAGATATTTTCTTTGATAATCTTGATACCCTTTTCCTCGTCGCTGTCTTTTGCCGCCGACAACCGCGCAAACAACTCGCTTGAAAACCCGTCCAAGTTTACGGGGCGGTCAATCTTTACTATGTCCGCGCTCTGATTTTGATCTAACAGTTTAAGTGCGTTCGCAAAGTAGTTGATGTCGATATTCTGCTGTACCACATCTTCGATACCGAAGTTTTTTTGTCCGACCTTAATCACTCGGCCGTACACACCGCCGCGATAAGCGATAAGTCCGCTGTCCTTGATTTCCTTTAAGTCCACAAGCGCGTCCACGCTTTCCTTTGCGTTCTTTGCGTTTGCTGTATATTTCTTTTTCGAGAATAGGAATCGTATATTCTCGTAAACGCAAGTGTAAAATATACCGTCGGGCGTAGGGATAAACATACCCACCGCCACAAGTCCAAGCAATATGGCAATTACCCATTGTCCCATAGTTATAGCAATAAAGATAATGCCGAACACGATAAGCGCAACGATAATGTCCGCCATAGAGTAACACTTCCATACCGTATTTTTAACCTTGATTTTCTTGGGAATTATTCTCATTCCCCACCTCCTTCCGCACTACTTGCTTCGTCCGTATATTTTCCGTCATCGCCGCCGCTATCCGAACTACTGCTGTCCGAACTGCCGCCGCCGTTATTGTTTGAATGTTTATTGTGTCTTACCGCGTGGTAAATTCCTTTCGCACCTTTCCAAGCCAAGCCTATCGTCATTGCGCTCGCAACTCTACCGCCGTAGTATGCGCTTCTTAACCAACCGCCGCCTGCGTGCATATCGTCCGCAGTACCGAACAGTCTTGCGAACAATGTCTGCCCTGCCGGTATTACCATTGCGCCGCCCACGATCATAAATATCGTGAACACGGAATTGCCGAAGCTACCCACGTTAGGAATACTCATAGACTGTATGAGCGGCAGTAAAAGCACAAACACGTTCACGGACAAAACCGCGCCGTATGCAAGTATGATTTTCGTTACGAACTGCTCGCGCCAATTCTTAAACCTTGCACCGTCGTCAAGCGGAAGCGTTGACATTGAAACGGGCATACAGAAGTATAAATAAATGATTTCGTACACCCTTTTCGCAAGATTGAGTATAGCGATAATAAGCGCAATACCGAGCGCAATGCTCGATATAAGCGCGGGCAAGTACATAAACGTATTCGGGTTTACCATACCGTTGCATTTCCACGAAGTGGGCCACACGCCGAAAAGTGCGGCGTTGTAGCCACCGAAAATATCCGATACGGATAAGCTCGTTACATTGATTTTATTGATGTTGTAGCCGTTTATCCAATTTCCCACGCACGCATTGAATAGCGCGTTCGAGAGTTTATTTGAGTTGTCGATTTGGAATATTCGGGCAAGCAACTGTAAAAGTGAATTTGCGATAAGTATTCCCAAGAACACGACCGCGAGCATTGCCATTGTGCCGAGTAACGCCAAAAAGAATTTGCCAACGATACTCGATATATTTCGGTTGTTCGCAATCATATTCTTGACAAGTCCTACTATCGTAAAGATACAAGTCAGACCTACCGCCAAGATAAAGATGCACCAAAATATCGTACCTACCGTGCTATTCCCTGCAAGGTATTCGATTATGTTTACGGACTGTCCGTTTACTCTTACGTTCGTTACCCCTGCGATCGCCGAGAATATTTCCATAAGCCCGTCTATAAGCTGTAACAGCCATAAGAACAGTTGCAGACAAAGCTCTTGAAAAAATATAAGCATTTATCCTCCTTTCTTTGAAAAGCAAGGCGGCAAGTTGCCTTGCCGCCGCCATTCAAAAACGTATTCTCTTACGCGCCTACCCAAGCGGACAAGCCGTTGATGAGAAGCGGTGCGCCCATTGCTACAACGAAGATAATCACTATGCCGATAATAAGGTTTTTGACCATATCGCGGGCATTGATTTTTTCTTCGTTTCTGTGCGCGATTGCGATTTTGATGCCGATATATGCGCCCCAAATTACGACTACTGCCGCAAGCGCGATTACTATATACAGCCAAAAGCTGTCCATAAGTCCTTTGAGTTTTTCGACGATTTGAGCAAGACTTCCGTTCAAACCCTCGTCCGCCGCCAATAAATTTACATTAAACACTATTCTTCTTTCCTCCTCTTATTTCTGTGCTTTCTTTGCCTTGATTTTCTTGTATGCAATGAATCCGCCGACACCGCCGAGCGCAAGCACGACAAGAATTACAAACAGCGCGATTGCCGTTCCGTTGCCGCCTTTTTCCGTTTTGGTTATATCCACATTTGGTTCGTCGGGTACGGTAGGCTCGTCGGGCTGATTCGGTTCGTCGGGAATCGTAGGCTCGGTGGGCTGTTCAGGTTCAACGGGCGTTGTAGGCTCGTCGGGTACTGTGGGTTCGTCGGGATTTTCGGGCAGTTCGGGTTCGGTAGGCTCTACGGGTTTTTCCTGCGCCGTTACCACTACCGTCTTTAACTCAACGCCGCTCTCGTCCGCGAGCGTGATAATGACTTGTCCGTAAAACTCGGAATAGTCAATTTTGTTGCCCGTTTCTTTTCTCTCCGTTACGTTGCCTTCTTCGTCCGTGAAAGTTACCGCAAAGTATCCGCTTTTCTTATCGCCGCAGTTGCAAATGCGTAACACGATAAGGCTCATATTCTCGCTGTCGTCCATAGTCTGAATTTCGTAAGCGTGCTTATGAATTTCGGGAATGACGGGTTCTTCGGGTTCGGGAATATATCCGATGTCGCCGCTCGTTACATAGTCCGAAAGATAGCTGTAATTGCAGTCAACGCAAATATGGCGCGTATAGCCAAGACTGTCGGGCGTTGCGGGTACAAGCACATCCAAATACTTATGTCCTTTGGGCTGGGCGTAGTCCGTTACGAATCTGTCGCCGCAGTCGTTACAAACGTGGTCAGTATAGCCGTAGGTTACGCACGTTGCCGCGTTTACCGTTTCGGTGTAGGCGTGTCCGTTCGGCTCGGTATAGTCCGCGATATAGCTGTCCGCGCAAGTCGCGCAAGTGTAGGTCGTAAAGCCGCCATCCAAACAAGTAGGCTCGGTAATTACCGCTTCGTAGGTATGACCGAGCGCGTCGATATAGTTATCGAAAAACACATCTTCGCAGACGGAACAGGTATGCTTGGTATAACCCCTTTCGGTGCAAGTAGGCGCGACTTCGACTTTCTCATAATCGTGTCCGATTTCGTCCGTATAGTTGTCCGAATACTCATAGCCGCATACGGTACAGAAATGCGTCGTATAACCTTTATGGGTGCAGGTATTGGGTACGACTACCACCTCGAACGTATGTCCCTTTGCGCTTTCGGTCTGCTCGGTGTATGTATGTCCGCAGTCCGCACACGTTTGCAGCGTATATCCCGCCGTCGTGCAAGTTGCGGCTACAACCGATTCGGTGTAGTTATGCCCTTTGGCATCTACATAGTTATCTTTCTTTTCTTCGCCGCAGTCTGCGCAAGTATAAAGCGTATAGCCTTGTTCCGTACACGTTGCCGCGATTTCCGTTTGCTCGTATGCGTGGTTACAGCCCGTATCCGCGCTTGCCGTTTTTGCCGTAGTAAAACCCGTACACAAAAAACCCGTTAAAAATAGCGCTACACTTGCCGCGAGCGTTACAACCGTTGATTTAATTGTTTTAGTCATTATGTCCTCCATAAATTTATTTGTTTTTTGCCTTGTCTTGTAATTCCAAAAGTTTCGGTAATTCTTGCTCCAAATAAGCAATCAACGCCTTTAACTTTTGCTGTACGCTTATGTCATAGTTTTCTATCATCAGACGGATAAGCGTAACCTTGTTTTCGAGCTTGGCTTTGAGTAATGCCGCCGCTTCTTCTTCCACAAGGTATTCCGCAACTTTCAAAATCTTCTTGTGTACTTCGTCCACTTTGGCTTTCCATTGCTTGTCCAATTCCGCAATGTCTATAAGCGGCTTTTGCGAGGCTTGCTCCTGCTCTCTTTTGTCTATTCCGTCAAGCTGTTCATCTTCCTCTTTCGTCTGACTGCCGCCGAGAATATCAAAAACGTAATCGCGCTTTTCAAACAGTCTTGCTTCGCGTTTTCCGATGTTCGCTTTCCCCGCAGCAAAGTAAACGTCTTGTAGCTCGTATGACGGCGTGAACCTTGACCAAATCGGCTCATAACCGCGAACGCTCACTATCGCGTCGCCTTTCTCGTCGCCGTTCAGTCGCTCTAACATACCCACCGTTATAAGCGGTTGATTGCTCGCGCCGGTGTTACTGCTTGCATTGACTTCCGCGCTCGTATTGACCGAAAAGTTTTTGATTTTCTTCTGCCCGCACAATTCCGAAAACTCACGTCTTGTTTCGGGATCGTCCGAACCTATGAAAATCTTGACGTTGCAATTCGTCTTTACGATGTCGGCTATGTCCTTGCCGTACTTCGCATTGAGCTGTGAAAAGCTCTGCAATACGAACAGGTATCTGATGCCGCGTGAACGCCCTACCGTTACCATACCCTCTATGTTTTCGAGCTTCGGCAGATTGCCGAACTCGTCCAAGATAAAGTACGCTTTGCGCTTTAATATCGCCGTTTCCGTGTCCTTACGCCGCAAATTCAAGTTGGCTTTTTCTACAAGCTCTTTGTAGGTTTGCGTGATGAACAATGTAACGAATCTATGGCGCGTGAACCTTTCGTCAGGTACGATTACGAATATTGCATTAGGCTTCTCGTCCATATTCACAATGTCTATATCGTTCTCGCTCGTCATCGACAGAATACCGTCGTCCGATAGTTGCTGTATGTATGCGTTGACTTCCGAAAGATAGCTCGTAAGCGTTTTGTCGCTCGTGATAAGCACGGTGTTTACAAGCCCGCGCACCTTTGAATACTCGTCGCGCCCTTCCAAAAGATATTGCTTCAATGCCGTCGTATCTTCCGAGCAATACTTGGTTATGTTGTGATACACGTTGAAAAGCTGTAATTGCTTTTCGTCCATTTTGCCGCTTATTACGTCCTCGCAGAACGCAAGCACAAGTCCGAATATAAGGTTACGCGCACCTTCTTCCCAAGTCGGTTGGTCTTTGTTCTGCACGGGGCAGAGCGTATATACCAAGTCCATTGTGTTCTCGAAGATTTCGTCCTTTAATTCCTGCACTCTCGTCCGCGCGTCGTCATAGGATAAGAATACTTCGCCGCAAGCGCAATACTTTCCGTCCTTGCATTGCAAGTGATTTTGCAATTCTTTCACTTGCCGGATACGCCGTATAAGCACCTGCATGGGATTCCACCTTGCAGAAGAATACGGCTCGCGCAAGTCAAGCGTTGAGATTATATAACCCTCGCTCTTTAACTGCTCGGCGTGTTTTTCGTAAAGCTCTTTCTTTGGGTCGGCTATAAGCAAACTCGGCTTGCCTTTGCTTCTTCCAAGCACCGCGATATTCTGATCGACGAAGCCTGTCGTTTTGCCGCTGCCCGTAGTACCGACGATTAGCGCGTGTAGCTGGCTCGTAGAAATAATCTCCACGTCCTTTTTCTTTTTCTCAGCACCGATTACTATTTCGTCGTCGTTCTCGCCTTGCTTGTCCCAAGTCGTTACCGTAAACTCTTTCATCTTCCGCAAGCGTTTCGTTGTCAGCCACTCGGTATCTTCCAAATCGTTCTCTTTGAGCGCCAAGTTCTGCGCGTCTATTCGGTAGAGCATCAGAAAACCTACAAGCAGTAACCCGTTGACTACGCCTATCGTCAACCAATAATTTTGATTACCGAAGATACCGCCGAAGTCCTTACCTGCAAGCGCAAACAAGAACGCTACAAGTACGCTTACAAACACGGCTATAAACGCGCCGACGATAAGCCAAGTTTTCCAAGACTTATGCTTCTTGTGTTTGTGTGCTTCCTTTCTATTCATTCAAATTTCGTTTCCTCCAAATAATTATTTTGTTTCGCCGCTGCCGTTTCCGGTGTCCTGCGAGCTTTGATTCTTCTTCCGTTCCCGTTCGATTTCTTCTTCGATTTCCTGCAAGCGGCGGGTAAAATCTCTTTCCAACAGCTCACTCTCGTTTCCGAACGAACGGAAGAACTTTTTACACGTGCGGTCTATCTTCCGCCGCGACATACCGAGCGAACGCTTTAATCCGTTATCGCTCGGCTTGTATTTGCGTTTGCGCTCAAAGTATTCGGGTTTGATGAACTTGCACAAGTTCAAAACCAAATTCCCTTGCCGCCGTTTATAGTCCGCTTTCTGATCCTCGATAACGTGAATATTGTTCTCGTCGATTTTGTTTCCGTATTTCGGCAGATCGCTTTCCATTTCCCGCGGCTTGATGTGCTTATTGGAATATGCGGTTGGCTGTCCGCAGATATTTTTTACTTCGCGCTCCCTGTCCTCAACCGCTTTGTAAAACCGCCGATTGGCTTTCATCGCTCGTTCGTCCGAGCCGAGAAGCAATCTGACGATACGGTCTATTCGCGGACGGAAGCTCTCCATATCTTTACTGCCGTAGGTTATGCGCCCCGTTTTAGGCAAGTCCTTGGCAAGCGATATGATTTCCTTTTTGATTTGCTCGTCGCCCGCCATTACCGCCCGAACACCCAACAGTTCTTTCAGCTCGGCTATTGCTTTATCGCGGCTTTTGTAAACCTTGTCTTTACTGTCTGACAAATACAGTCCGAGCCGGACGAACATATTGTCTATGCTCTTTTTATCTATCTTGCCGTGCCGACGATAACGCACGTTTCCGTCCTTGCTTTTGTATTTCGGCTCTTTCTCCCAAAACACAAAGTGGATATGTAAATGATGCGGTCTGTCCAAGTGCAACGCGCACATTAAGTCTACGTTGTCCTTATGGAATTTCGCGTCGGATAGAAACTGCGGGAATGTCCGCTTGATTAGCTCGATACATTTTTCGGGCGTGTCTATCTTGTACGACTGCTCCTCATTCAGCGATATAAAGCCGTGAAAGATATGCCCTTTGTTTTTTTTGAGCCGAGCTTTCATCTCGTTCACTTGCTCCTGCGGTATCATGCCCTTGTCATTAAACACGCCCGTATTCTTCTGCAAGTATTCAAGCGCGGTGCGCTTGCCCGTTCGCTTGCCCTCCGTCGTGATATAATCGAATACATTTTTGACTCCCGTCATATCGAAGAACGCCCGCTCGTCCGCGTGTTTCGCAACCTCGTCCGCGCTCGCTCCTTTCGGGCATTGATACGGCGTGTACTGTATGTTGAATATAACGGGTTGATTGCTTATGTTTCATCACCTCCGCATTTTCTTTAAGCCGCTTATTTCGTAGTCGTGCAGATAGTCCGGCGTGTCGCTCATCAAGCCCTGCTCATACAATTCGCTGTCTACGTTCAGAGCCTTGTTTATCCGCTCCAAGTCGTGGAACAGCGACGACAGTATCGACTTGTTTATCGTTGCGTTCAGCACCGTTTCTTTCAAGAGCTTGACTATCACGTTAAAACTTTTTTCGTCCAAACCGCCGAAGTTTTGTCTTTGCGACGGCGGCGCGGTTTCTTCCGATAACGTAACTTCTCCGAACAGCTTTTCGCATAAAATCGGTAAGCCGTAGAAAAGCGCGTCGTTCATTACCTGATTAAAACTCTTGTATTCGGGCAATTCCATAACGCGGTTTATCTGTTCGGTTATGCCGCTATCCGTTATGCGGATATGTTTCTGTATTCCGATTTTTTCTTTCTTTTCATCCAAGTTACGCACCTCCCAAGTGTCGCAGACACGCAAATGTGGGTTTCCCACCATTTGCCCTCGAAGGCGGGATTTATACCACCTTCTTTATCCTGCTTACCTTTTTCTTTGAAAAGCTACCACTTCCACCGCTCTTTCCTGCGGTTAAGTTACGACCTCTCTACGCTGTTTCTGTTAAGACTTTATCTATCCGCTCTTTCGCTTTTTCAAGATACCGCGCGTTTAGGTCTATCCCGATAAACTCCCTGCCGAACCGCTTGGCAACCGCGCCAGTTGTGCCGCTGCCGAAGAACGGATCCAAGACAATGCCGCCGACTTTGCTCCCGGCAAGTATGCACGGCTCTATAAGCCGTTCGGGGAACATAGCAAAATGCTCGTCCATTTTATAGGTATTCGTACTCACTTCCCACACGTCACGCTTGCGCCTGAACTGTTGGTCGAAGTCCGAAAAATCTTCCCTTACCTGCGTTATGCCTTGCTGTCCGACATACTTGCTGTTCGCCGATCTTCCGCGCTTGTAACGCTCGCGGCTTACATCTTTTATAGGCTCTTGAATTGCCTTAAAGTCGAAGTAATACTGCCGCGATTTTGCAAGCAAGAAGATATGCTCGTAGGTCTTTGTAGGACGGTCTTTTGCGCTTTCGGGCAGACAGTTTGTCTTGTACCAAATGATGTCCGAACGCAAATACCAACCGCGCTCCCGAAGCGCAAACGCGAGCATCCACGGTATTCCTATCAAATCTTTCGGCTTTATTCCACTCCAAGATTTAGGGACTTCGTAAACGCGGTTTTGCATATTGAATACGTCCTCGTTCTTTCCGCCCTGCGTTAGAGTCATAGGACCCTTACCGCTCCCCGCGTAACTGTCGCCTATGTTCAGCCATAACGTTCCGTCCTTTTTCAGAACGCGGTACACTTCGTCAAAAACTTTTACAAGTCGCGCTATGTATTCGTCCGGCGTTTGCTCTATTCCGATTTGTCCGCTTTCGCCGTAGTCACGTAAGCCGTAATACGGCGGACTCGTTACGCACATATTCACGCACTCCTGCGGCAGAGTTTTTAACATCTCCGCCGCGTCGCCGCAAAGCATTTTACTCACTTTTATCCGCGCTCTCTTTTGCCGCCGCGCTCGCCACCATAACGCTGCCGATAATAACGCCGACTGCTCTTTCTTTACGCTTGATTTCCGCGAGCTTGTCCGCGCCCTTCTTGCCGTTGATTCTGTTCATCTCGGATATGTCAAGCATACGTTTGGCGTACAAGAACAGTCCTTTGAGATACTCGTCTTTCGTGATGAACGGCTTGCCCTCGAAAGCGTAGGCGCAAACGCCCTTTACAAACTCTCCCGCTTGTTTGTCCGTAAGTTCTTTGAGCATATCGTAATGCTCTCTCTTGATTTTGATGTTTTTCATTGTTTCCTCCTGATTTTTATACTTCGTTTCCCCAACAATCCCACCCGTCCGCTTGCTCTCTTGCAAACAGCTCTATTCTCGGTATATCTCCGAATAAGCGTACTATCTCGTTCCTGATAATAGGCGGTTTAACCGAATGTCCCAATCGCGGGTGCATTACGATTTGCCTTACCGTCTTATCTGCGCTTTTAATATGACCTCTCATTCCGAGCAAGCAAATCTCCGCATTGGACTTGGTATAGCTCCCCATACCCGCAAGCGGCGCTCCGTCTTTCTTTGTCTTTACCCATGTAAAAGCACACGTCTTATAATTGAACCCCCAATCACGCATGACTCGTATAGCATCGGGCAAGCACGGCATTGTCGCCCACATCAACAGCGCACAGTTTTTATCCGCTATCCTCTTAATATCAAGCGCACATATCTCGTCCGTACTCATTGTGCTGTAATGCTTTTCGGGCGCAAAGTGTCCGCCCTCTTTCCCTTTTCCCCATAAATACGCCCACGGTGGATCCGCATAAATAATGCCGTACTTTTGATTCGTACTGAAAATATTCGTTACCATTATGATTTCGTATTCGTAAACCGACTGCCCGTATTTTTGGCGGCGGTTGTCGTAGGTATTGGCTTTTTTAAGCCAGCTATAAACTTCATTTCGTCCTTTGCCATTTGCTCGTAATAAGCGTTAGGCTTGCTGTCGCGGAATTGCCCCGAAGCGCGGAAGATACGCAAGAGCTGTTCGGTGTTGTCGCCGGTGTGCATAGCAAGCCGCGCCATCAACGAACGCTCGTTCTGCTCTTCCGTTCCGAGTACCGATTCACCGTTAAACAGTGCAAGGAATTTATCGCCGTGCTTCGTCTTGCTCGCTTTGTCCACGACGTCCCTATCATCCATTCGCGTAAGGCTCTCGATCCCTCTGCCTGTCGTTTCCACGGCCGCTACTGCCGTAACTATCGCAGCTTCACCCGCGACCTCTGCCGCCACCTCGCTGGGCGGTATAAATACTTCGGACTGTTCTTCTTTAACACTTTTCAGTCGTTCGATCTTTGCTTCCTGCTGCTCAGCACGTTTACGACTCTCGGCTTCCAATTCGTCAAGCGTTACTTCTTGAAACTCCTTACCCGACCAAAACGGAAGCTCCTGCATTTTGCCGAACTCCGACATCAATGCTTCCCTGCTCCTGAACGGATACCCGCTCAATGCAAACTGCGTTTGACCGTGTTCCGCTACCATTCGCACTTTATAAACCTTTTCGCCGCTTTCGTTCTCGTCCTCGATAATCGCATACGGCTCGGTTTCCTTTTGAATCAAGCTCTCTTTCGCCATTACGAACTTTGTTATCTTTTCCGCGTCGGCTATCGCTCTGAACAGCACGTTCGGGTCTTCTTTGATTTTGTCGTGCCAAGCCTGTATGTACGCGCTATTGTTTTGTATATGCTTTTCGCTCGCTTCTATCCCTAAGTCCTGTTCCATGAATATCGAAGCTATCTCGGCGCGCAATTCTTCTTCGGCGTACTTATCCGAACCGAAGCCGCCGCTCAAATCGCGATTGAGCCTTTTTTCATGTCCGGTACTGTGTCCGATTTCGTGCAAGACCGTAGAGTAAAATTCGGGCAAGTCCACGAACGCATTTCTTTCCGGTAAATGAATTTCGTCCGTCGAAGGACGATAAAACGCTTCGTCGCCGCCGTAGATTATCTTGGCTTCGTTGTCGCTCCAATACTGCAAAATGCCTTCGGCGCGACTGTTCTTTCCGCTCGGATCTACGGTATGCTTTTCACGTTCGGGAATACCCTCTATGACGTCGCCGTTGAACACGCAATAGTATTTGCGAAGCGCAATCACGTTCTCATCCATATAATCATCGCGCTCGGCTTCCGTCATTCCGTCAAGCGTATGCTTATCGAACGTCTGCTTCGTCGTCTTGTCGTACAGCGAAAAGTATTCGATGGACACGCCCGCGTTCTTGCCCATACTGTTGCCTTCTTCGTCGTGCTTAAAATCCCAACCTTTCTCTTTCATTTGGTTGTATGTCAGCCAACGGTTGTCGCTATATCCGCGCTCCATCGTTGCCGACGAAAGGAACAGTCTGTTTACTCCGTTATACCGTTTACCCGTGATTGCCGATACGGGCGCGCCCGTAACTTTCCAACCCTGCCGCCAAAGACTGTGATTGTTTTCAAGATTCGCCATAAGAGTATCAACAAGCCTTTTTCTCTGCGGCGTAAGTTTATCATAGACGCTCTTTTTGTCTTTATCACTCAAAACGTATCTTTACCTCCTCCGTCAGAATCGGTTGCTCGTCCCCGAAGTCGTCCTCGTCCATATCCAAGATTTCGTCTATCTCGTAGCCTTTCGGTATGACGATTTCGGGAACTCCGCTATTTTTCTTTTTCATATTACCTCCTTACTTTCCGTCTTTACCGTTACCGCTTCCGTTGCCGCTCGGTTTATTGCTGTTGCTTGCTTTGGGCGGCGTATAAACAGGCGTACCCTTTACGGCTTTGATTGCCGTATGCTCGTAATAACTCTGCGGTTTTTCGGCGCGGTATAATCCACTCGTAGAAAATACACGAAGCATTTGGTCGATGTCGTGATTGCTCCAAAACGCAAGGTAATTCATAAGCGACATATCCGAATTGCTGTGATTGCCGCGCAAGTCCTCGCCGTTGTACAGCCTTTTGACGGTGTCGCCGTTCTTTGCCTTGAACGCTCTGTCGAGCATTTCCCTGTCGTCCATCGACGATAAGCCCTCTACACCTTTGCCCGTGTTTTTCCACTCGGTGCGTTTTTCCAGCTTGCTTTCAAGCACTCTCTGCATTTCGGGGGTGTCGAAGCTACGAAGCTCGGAACTGCCGTAATTGTCGCCCGTCATAGCGATAAAATGACCGCCCTGATAATACTCCATAGTCTTGTCTTTGCTGAACGAGCGCAAGTCCGCGCCTTTTGTTTTGCCGAAAATATGCAAGCCCTTTCCGCTTACCGACTTCTCTGCATAGCTTCCGCTTGCCGCGACAAACGCCTTTTGCGCGATGTCCGAAAAATCGCCGTTCTCCTGCATACATCCGTCCAAGTCGATACAGGCGATTCCGTCTTTTCCGTCCAACGCATAGGCAAGGCATACGCCGCCGTTTTCCTTTGCGTACTTACAAGCGGTATCGAAGTCCGCCCACGTTTCGGGGTTATCGCTTTCCGCAAACTTGCCCGTATGGGGGTTGATAAGGAATTTATCCAATCTACCCGTATCGTTATTCTCGCGGGTACGCACCACCACCCAATTCGGCTTGTTCCGCATTTCTTCGGGTACGTTTCGGCGAAGCTGCGCTTCCACCTTTGCAAACTGCGCCTTTGCTTCCTCGCTCGGCGCACGATATACGCTCTCGTAGTCCTCGTCCGTCTTGCCCTCGATTGCAGCGATAAACTCCTGCGCCGACAAATCTTTCTTTTCGTCCCCGTCTTTCAAGTGCGCGGTAAAATCTTCGGGAATACGCAAACTTAACCCGTTTTCGTCCTTTCGCACCATTCCGCTCGGTATGTAGTAAACAAACCCCGCATACTCGCCCTTCGGCATTTTGAACAGCGTGCTGTTTGCATAGTTGGCGATCACGGCATTTTCGCTTACCGCAATCGTACTCCATTTCTTATCGTCCTCGCTTTGCTGCTCGCGGTATTCGTTCATCTCGGAATCATCTCTGCCGTACTTGTCCGCTTTCTTGTCGCCCACAAGTTCCGCGTATTCCTTTGCCGAAAGCTCTACGCGCTCCTCGCCTTTTCGCAGGGTTATTTTGAAGCTCTCTCCGATATTAGCGATAAGCGTTCCGTCGTCGCTGTATTTGTCCTCCGTAATAACCGATTGGGGAAGATAGTACACATATCCTTTATATTTGGTATCGTTGGGCATTGCTAAAAGCATTGAATTTTCGTATTCCTTGATAAACGCTTCGTGCGGGAATCCGACGGTATATCTCTTCTCGCGCTCGTACTTTTCCGACGTTGTTTCGTTTACCAAGCTGACAAACTCATGCGGTTCGATTTCCACCGTTTTCTCGCCGCTTCTTAACTCCACGTTCTGATTGTCCGGAATACGGATAACAAGCGCACGTTCGCGGGTATCGCCTTTCAAGTCCGTAGTGATAGTTCCCTCTTTGATGCGGTCATTGAAAATGCTGTAAGCATACCCCTCGTAGCCGCTGCCTTTCGGCATCATAAAGCGCGAATTGAACTGATATTTTTTAATGAGCGCTTCGGGACTGACTTTGCAAGTAAGCCATTTCTTATCTACGGTGTCGCTCGTATTCTCGAAGCTGTATTTTTCTTCTCTGTACTTTTCGGCGGCTTCAAGCGTTTTGAAATCGTATGTACCCTGTCCCCACGTTCCGTCCGTCGTGTCGTAACGCGCCGCGACAACAAAATCGTTTTTGCGCTGTATAATAGCGATATTCCTGTCGTCCCTATCTTTTACAATGCTTAATACCTTATCGCCTCTTGCGGTAAAGTTTTTGTATTTGTCCTGTGCCATTTCTTTGTTTTCCTCCGAATTTTCTTTTATTTTTCTGCGGATACGGTTTATAAACGCGTCCAATACGGCGGGATGCGTATCAAGGCAGCACTCGCTCCGCACATTCTCATCCTCCGACATAGGTACGGTCTTTGCCCATTCCTTATTATCTCTGCTATATCTTCCGTCCCAATTCCGTTCGTTGACGGTGTTTGCGACAACAAACGCCACGCGCTCCATACCGAACTGCTCGATAATCTTTTCCTCAAAGCCCTCATTTAAGTGCATACCGTCAAAATTTTGACGAATAGCGTCCTCGATTACAAGTTTGCACTCTATATTCGATTTGCGCGAATTACGGTGGTCTATGATTTCGTAATGCTCGTGGGCATACTCGCCCGTTTGCAAATACAACGGATAAATGCGGTAATAGTTATCCATAGCGTTCATCATATTGCCCATAGCTTCTTGCCCTATAAGCTCGTCCGCTTGAATGTCCCTGCCTATATTCAGATAAAAGATATGCCGCTTTTCAAGCTCGCTCTTTTCCACATAGCACGCTGGCGCGGCAATCGTTATCATATCCGCATCGGTGTTCTCATCGAACCAACGAAGGCTCTCCAAAGATATACCTTTCGTCATACTGTAATACGCTCTGTTCTCGGTGTCCTTACCGTAATACGTCGTAGGATAATAAATCTCGTTGTGTTCGGATTCGCAATAGTCCTTAATAAACAATGCCGTGTCGCTGTACGTTTCCACGCTGTAATTCTCCGAGCCTACGTAATCGTCGAAAAGACTGTTAAGAATATGCCCTCTGTCCGCATACAACGCTTCAAACTCTTTATCCGACAAATATTCTTTACCGTACTGTATTACTTCCGAGAACTCGTTGTACAAATGCGTTTTATAGCTGTTCTCGAATACCGTCTGCGGCGACTTACTCATCAAGTCTTTTTTGTAATCGTCAAACTCCAACCACACGCTGTTTATAACCGCTTCTTCAAAATCCGTGCTGTTTGCCTTTACAGCACGAATCGCTTTTACTTTTTCGTTGTAGTAATCACGCGCACGGCTACCGTCATTAAACTCACGTAGCGGATTTCCGTCGTACAAACCGTTGTAAGCAAGTATCGTCATTACGTCGGTAGTATCGCCAACTTTAAGCTCTTTACCGTCCTTGCCTCTTGCAGAAGTATCGTTTATAACGTACCAATCGCCTGTTACGTTGTTATGCAAAAGCATAAGTCCTTCCGCATACTTTTTTACGCTTTTGCTTTCGTTCAGCAAGTATGCCGGCTCTTTTTCTACAACGGTCAGATCGTCCGAAAATACGGGCAAGTTCATATCTTCGATTTCTTGCTCGGTCTTGCCGCCCAAGATAATGTTCAGCTCCTTTTCGGCGTCGAACGTAATCTTCGTCATTTCCTGCGCCACCACTTTCAATTCCGCGTTTTCGATGTGATTTCCGATAGAGCGTTTTACCGAGTCCTTTTCCCAACCGTAGTATTTCAGCTCGTCGCGCCAAATGCGTTCGGTGTATTCGTCCATAAGTTGCGGCATAAATGCTTTCATCGCTTCTGCCGTAGGATTCGGCTTTTCCGCAAGATAATCGTCCAAATCTGCGCGTTCTTCGTAGTTCGTTTCTATAAAGTCTATCGTGAACCGCTCGTCAATTGAATCCATCTCGCCCGACGCAACAACTCCCGCAGCTTCCGCAAACTGCGAACGCGCCGCCATATACGCTCTGCCGTGTTCAGATTCCAAATACATTTTCCATACGGGCTTTTCCACGCCGAATAACAGTCCGTCCTCGAAATCGGTGATAACCTCCGCTTCTCTTTCGGTATCGTCTTTTCCGAGTATGTAAACTTGCACTCCGCGCTCGAATGCCCGCTTTGCCGCATCTTTTCGCATAGGCAACATTCCGTCCCAAAAATACCCGTATTCGTGCATATCTTTTGCACCGACGGAATAATCAGGAAGTATCTCCACCTGCATTAACGCGGTCTTATCTTCCTTGTCTATGATGTCATCGTCCTCCTTATTGTTCCTTTGCGTGGGCAACGCTCTGTAATTGTCATCGTCCGTTTCAGCGTCGTCGCCCGCTATAACCTCGTCCTTTTTATCCAAGTCAAGCTCGGCGTTCAATTCCGTTTGCTCGCTCAAAAGTTCAAGCAAATGTTCCTTGTGTTCAAACGGTTTTTCCACTTGCTCTTTGGCAATCTCCAAATCGTCTTTTAATTGTTTCAGCCTGTTTTCAAGCCGCTCTTTACGCTTCGGAAAATCCTCTATAAAGTTCTCCAAGCGCGTCAGATTGCCGCTTGCACTTTCGCCTATCGACAAAGTGTACTGTCCGTTCGCCGTAAGCGTTATTTCGCGCTCGGTTGCCGTGAGTATGGTTATGGGGTTCATACTTATTTTGAAGCCGCGATATTCCGCTACTGCCGTTTCGGGCTTACTTTTATACAACGCTTCCGTGAGAGCTTTCCCGCCCTCTTTCTTGTCAGTATAAACCGTACCGTTTACGCTTATCTCAAACGCTTCGGGATTTTCGGGTTTACTTGATTGCAGGTGCATTAAATCAAGCGTTACACGCTCTATTAACAACTCCTGCTTGCGTATATCTTCGGGGAAATCTTTACGAATTTTGTCCTGCAATTCGTATAGATTCTTTTTATACTGCCCCTCCAAAACGCGAAGTCTTGCTATCTCGGCGTCGACCTCCATTTTGCGCTTTATCTTCGGGTTCGCCGCCGTGATTGCTTTTATCTCGGCATAAGACAAAGTGGTTTCGTCTATGTCCTCCGCTTCGCGCACGGTCAAATCGCCCTTGTTGATTTGCGATATGAACTTTTGCTTATTTTCAAGTATCTGATAGGAATAACTGTCGAACGTGCGCTCGGTAACGTAGGTATAAATATCTACCTTTTTGTTTTCGTTGCCTTGCCGGATAATTCTGCCCTCGCGCTGTTCCAAATCGCTCGGTCTGTACGGCGTGTCCAAATGGTGCAACGCTACAAGCCGCTTTTGCACGTTCGTTCCCGCACCGCATTTTTCCGTACTGCCGATGAGTATTCGTATCGCGCCCGAATTGACTTTATCGAATAAGTCTTGCTTTTCTTCGTCGGTTTTGGCGTCGTGAATAAACGCTATCTCGTCTTTGGGAATACCGCGCTGTACGAGCTTATATTTCAAGTCGTTGTAAGCGTCGAAGTCCGTGCCGTAAACGTAGTCCTCAAACCGTTTCTTCGGCGTGGACAAATCGCAAAATACTATCTGCGTTCCCTTAAAATCCGACGCGCGCTCCCATATCTCGTGTATGTACTCCGAAGCCACGTTGAGCTTGCTACCTTCTTCGTCCTCCGATTCGGGTACGAAACAGCGCGGATCCAAGGCGAGCTTTTTACCGTCCGACGTGATTTTGAGCATATTGTCCTCATACGGACTGACCAAGCCTTGATGTATCTTGTCGGCGCGTTCGGCAATTTGCTCCGCGAGCGCGATTACCGTATCGCTCGGCTTCAAATTGATAACGTGCTTTTCCGCTTCGGGTACGTTCAGCTTGACCATATCCGCTGTCTGCACGTCAGCAAAGCTACGATACATTGTCAGTAGTTCGGGTAGGTTCGTAAACTTTGCAAACCTTGTTCTCGCCCTGTAACCTTGACCGCTTGGGCTTAACTCCATACTCGTTGTCGTTTCGCCGAAGTCCGCAGCCCAACCGTCGAAGAACGTAATACCGCTTGCCGCCAACGCTTTCGGTTGCAAGTAGTTCTGCATTGTGTACATTTCCGACATCGAATTGCTTATAGGCGTTCCAGTGCCGAATACTATACCCCTGTCGCTGCCGTGAAGCTCTTGCAAGTATTCGCATTTGAGCTTTATATCGCTCGCCCTTGCGCTTGCCGCGTTCGATACGCCCGCCACGTTGTTCATCTTCGTGAACAGGTACAAGTTCTTGTAGTAGTGCGCTTCGTCTATGTAGAGATAGTCTACACCCAAGTTCTCGAAGGTAAGCACGTCGTCTTTCTTGTTCCCGTCCATCAGCTTTTTGAGCATTGCTTCACGGCTCTTTTTGATACGCTCCAAGTTCTTGACCGCGCCGCGCGGCATACCGTTTTCCATCCATTGCCGCGCTACCGTTTCTTCGATGAGCTTTATTTCCTCGCGCAGCTTTCTTATCTGCCGTTCCTGCGATACGGGTATTTTCGCAAAGCTCGACTGCGCGATGATGATTCCGTCCCAATCGCCGAACGCAACTTTACTCACAAACTTTTGACGGTTGTCCTTTTCCAAGTCCTCTTTGGTTGCAACAAGAATTTTGGCGTTCGGATACAGCTTGCGCCACTCGCCCGCCCATTGTTCTACCAAGTGGTTAGGCACGGCGACCATTGCTTTATTACAAATGCCGAGCTGCCGCATTTTCATAATGGAAGCGACCATTGTGTAGGTCTTGCCGCTCCCGACAACGTGGTGCAAAAGCGTACTGTCGGGACTCGATATGATACGGTGTACGGCGTTTTTTTGATGTGGATTCAACTCTATTGCGGGGTTCATTTCGGGGAATTTGAGATAACTCCCGTCATAGCTCGGCAATTTGATTTTGTTGAATAGGCTGTTGTACGTCGCTTCCAATTCTTCGCGGCGTTTTGGTTTTGCGTATATCCACGTCGCGAAAAGCTCTTTGATTCGGTTTTGCTTTTCCCTTGCCGCTATCGTTTCGGGTTGATTGACCACCCTGCGCTCGTTACCTCTCTCGTCCACCACCGTGTCGTAGATCGTGGTTGCCCGCATATTCATAGCGTCTATGAAAAGCCTATACGCGGGCGCACGTTTCGTGCCGAACACCTCTTTTTGCTTCATCTGCGTATTGTGTCGAACGCTGTCCTTTTGGTCTAAACGCCAACTGCTATCGAACGGGTTATAATAAAGATTTACGTCGCCCCTGTCCCACCAACGAACGCCTACAAGCTCGCAATAAAAATCTTGGTAGTATTCCTTATCAATCCAAGTTGCACCGAGCCGCACCGAAATCTCGCTTGCGGTTACGGGCGTGGGCTGTACCTGCTCTAACGCCGTTACGTTGCGCTTGTATTCGGGGTTCTTTTCGGCATAGTATTCCGCTTCGCCGAGCTTATCCGCGACTCTGCCCGAAAGATATTCTTCGGCTGTTTCAAAGCCCGAATATTTATCGTCCGGCTTTACGGTTTTCGGGTTGCGGAACACGCTGTCGCCAAGCTCGAACAATACGGTATCGTAGTCCTTACCCGTTAGCTCCTCGATGTACGCTATATCCGCTCTGCCGCGCTCGTTTTTACTTATCTGCAAGGCCTCAAAGCAATCGTCCGTGTTAGTGGGTACGATATACGGGCGTATGGTGCGCTTGTAGAATATTTCCGCTTTGCTTACCTTTTTTGTTTCCTTGTCTATGTCCTCGCAAGCAAACAATAACGCCGCGTCGCCGTCGTCCTTGAATAATCGCGTGTTCGTCTGACCGTTGACTTCGCCGTACTTTTTGACGAACGAATCATACATACCGTTAAGCCGCTTTTGTTCTTCCTGTAACGCTTCGTCCGAACAACCTTTTATCTGAATGTCCAAGATTCTGTGCAATTCTTCGCGCAATGCTATCATTCCCTGCAAACGCTGATATGCGTCTTTGGGGAAAGCGGGTATGCGCTGCTCTACCATTTCGTCGCCTACGCGCATATACAGTCTGCCGCTGTCCGCTTTATAGCACATAGGCTTTACGTTGTAGTCAACCTCTTTCTCGTCCTCGATAGGTTCGTTCTCGGCGGGCAGATAAAAGCCCTGCGGCAAGTTCTTTACGGCTTCCGTAATCGCTTCCGACAGTTCGCGCCCATCGGGTTTTACCGTTATATCTTTACCGCCGTATAGCCCCGTTTCTTCCGCAAGCGTGCCGAGTATCATTTCAGGGTGCTTGATAAAGTAATTATTTATTTCGTACCCTTCGTCTGTCTTGCCCGTGCCGAGCCACTCTATGTTTTCCGTATCGGCATTGATTTTCTCCGTGCGCTTACGAAAAAACAAAATGTCCGCTACCGCTTCCGTTCCCGCCGTTTGTTTGAACGCCGTGTTCGGAAGCCTTATCGCGCCTATAAGCTCGGCGCGCTCAGCAACATATTTTCTTGCGCTCGGATTGAGCTTGTCCATTGTGCCTTTACTCGTTACGATTGCGACGATGCCGTTCGGCTTTACCTTGTCAATGCTCTTGGCAAGAAAGTAATCGTGGACTTTGAAGTTATAACGGTTATACGCGCTGTCCGCTACGCCGTAACCGCCGAACGGTACGTTGCCCACAACAATATCGAATTTATTGTCGGGGAAGCTCGTGTCCTCGAAGCCTTTTATCTGCACGTTCGCTTGCGGATACAGCTTCGCGGCAATTCTGCCCGTAAGATTGTCAAGCTCTACGCCGTACAGTCTGCTACCGTCCGCTATGCTCTGCGGCATAAAGCCAAAGAAATTGCCCGTTCCCATTGACGGTTCAAGTATTCGGTTGTTGCCCTTTACGCCGAAGCGTTCAAGAGCGGAATATATACCACCGATAACGTCCTTTGCCGTATAGTAGGCGTTGAGCGTACTGCTCCGCGCCTGTTCGTAATCTTCCGTAGAAAGCAAGCCTTTCAGCTCGGCGTATTCCTTTTTCCAACCTTCGTTGTTTTCGTCGAACGCTTGTGATAAGCCGCCCCAACCGACAAACTGCGACAGCACTTTTTTCTCTGCTTCCGTAGGATTGCGGTTTTCGGCGTACAGCTTGTTTACAAGCCTGATTGCCGCCACATTGTTACGAAATCTTGTCTTTGCACCGCCAAGCTCGGTTTGGTCTAATACGCCGTTTAAGTCGGTGTTTTCGCCTCCGTTTTCTTCGTGGGCTTGTTCGGACTCTGCGGGCTTTAATATTCGCGCGTCGATCAGCGTGTCCCAATCGTCATCTTCTTCAGCATCCAAATCGCTTATCACTTCTTCCTGCGGCAACAGCTCGACATAATTGTTTGCTTCAATAAGTGACGCAAACTTTTTTTCCAAGTCTGCCCAACTTGCCGAGTATCTGCTTGACATATCGCTGCTGTCGCCGTTTTCGGATACAAACAAGCCGTAATCGTTAATAACAACGATTTGTCCGTCAAGCTCCTTGGTCGAATACGCACCGTATTCGTTCTTGACAAAACCGATAAATGCTTCCGCACTTTCGGCGTTGTGATAGGCTTCCGCTATCCGTTCTTTCCGCTCTCTCGGCTCGGACGTTAATACCTTTTCGATAAACTTATTTCTACGCCGCTCTTGCTCCAAACGCTGTTCGCGTAAGCGATTTTGTTCTTCCTTATATTTAACGTACTGCATCTTTTCCTGTTCGGAAAGATAATTGTCATCGTCTATAAGGTCGGCTATGCGGGTTGCTACTTCGGGCCATTTCAAAAAAGCCTGTTCAAGTTCCTCGCCATTCTCGCCAAGCAAATAAATCTTTATACCCTTTTGACTATGGTCTTGACAAGTACCGCCATGACCACTGTGTCCGCCCCAACCGTACTCGCCTTTCAAAAATGCCTCAAACGCCTTTTCCGACGGGTTTTCGTTGTACTTATCGAAAATGCGGAATTTACCGTGTTGTACGCCGCTGCCGTATTTTAGCTCTATTTCTATTATTTGCTCTAACCGCGACTTCTCCTGCGGATTGAGCAAATCGAACATAGACAGTTGCGGCTTTTCTTTGCGCTTACGCTCTTTTATGCCCTTTTCGCCCTTTTTCGGCGTGGATTTGACTTTATCTTTCGGCTGTTCGGTCGGCTCGTCCGAATCGTCAACCTCGTCCTGTTCGGCAGGTTCGCTATCGGCAAAGCCATCGTCCGATTCTTCCTCATCTTCAAGCTCGGCGTAATCTTCCGACTGCTCATCGTCCGTTTCGTCAAGCTCGGCTATAAGCTCGCTTCGCCAATCTTCCGCTTGGGACTGTCCGTCGTCAAACGGCGTTGGTTCGTCATCGGGTATTTCCGTTATCTTCGGCTTTACATTTTCTTTTTCCGCTTCCGCACTCTGTCCGAGAGCTTCCGCGTGAGATAGAATATAGATAGGCTCTTTGTCCGGCTCTATCAAGACTACGCCGCGGGATTCAAGCATTTTGTCCAAATACTTATCCATAGCGTGATACGGCACACCGCACATAGCCACTCTTTCGGGCAAACCTACGTCGCGCCCCGTAAGCGTTAAATCCAATGTTTTCGACGCTATAACCGCGCTATCCCCAAGCATTTCGTAAAAATCGCCCAAACGCATAAACACGATTGCTTGCGGATATTGCTTTTGCGCGTCCATATACCGTTTGTAGTACGGATACATAGGGTGCTTCGGTTCTTCCGCCGCCAAATGTTCTTCGGCTGCCGTTTCCGTCTGTTCGACGGGAATGATAGGCTCGTCGGATACCGTTTCTTCTTCCGTATCGTCAATAACGGGTACTTCTTCTCTCTTTTCCGAATATGCTTCCTCAATGTCCTGCACAAGCATATCCGTCCGTATGTAAATGTCCTTTACAAATGCGGCGTTCTCGGTATAAGAAAACGGAAGCCCGTCTAAATTGATACCCGCGCTTTTCGGGAAGCCCGTCTTTGCATACAATGAGTAAGTGATACCGTCGATGAGTAACTTATCTTTCGTTTCGTCGCCCGACAGTTCTCCCTGCTCCTGCAAATAGAGCTGTACGCCTTTGCGTATCTTGCGGTAATCGCTCCTCTCGTCGGCTACCAAGTCCGTACCGTTCAATTCGTCCAAGCCGCCAAGCAAACGCTTCATAGGTAGTATGGGGCGCGAGTACCGATTATCTCCGTGCGTATCGTTTGCATCGAAAACGAATTGCTTGTAACCGTCGTTATCGTAATATGCAATTCCCTTTCTGCCCTTTGTTACGCGCCGATCCATAGCCGCCCATTCGTTAAACGAAAAGCACACCGTAGCGTTCGGGCGTTCAATGATTATCTGACAAGCGTCGTGTAAGTTGATATGCGGGTTTTGCGCGATAAAACGGTAGAAGTTTTTAAGCTGTTCTCCGTCCGCAAGCATAGCCGCCACTTGTTCGTTACGATTGGTCAACCTTTTCGTGTCGCTCATTTGTATTGCCCTCCTTGTTTCGTTTTCGCCCGAAGGTCTTTCGCCATACCCTGCGTTTTTCTTTTATCGTGGGAAAATAAATTATGTTGATTGCCGCTTTCGCACCGACAAGATATACAAGGCTTCGTATTTGGTCTTGATTAAACAACTCGTGTTCGTTGAGCTTGCGTTGTAATTCTGGTTTTGTTATGCCGAGCTTACGCGCCATATACGGTTGTGTTTTGCCGTTGTCGTATATCCAATCTTTCAGCTTACGCTTTTTGAACGAATAACCCTTTTGATTTTCGGTCATATCAAAACTGCTCCAAGATAACTCTGTACTTATCGCGTTCGATTTCCGTAAGCGATACAAAGTCCATTACTTCTGCCGATCCTAATTCCCAACACAGAGTTCTTAATGCTTCCTTGCCGATAGGCACTTCTTTGCGGAAATGTTCGTATGCCGAGCGATTTAAACCCAATTCATCAAAAAGCTCTGCGCCGCTTTCGTACCCCTGTTCGTGGGAAAAATTTTCAAACTGCTCTTTTATGAGCTTCATTTTTCTGTCCTCCTGCAAAAGAGATTTAACTACCCCTTTCACTTAACCAAGGACACGAGATTGGCGAAGTTGACGGTCTAATGGAAAATTTCTTTAATTTTTTTCTAAAACTTTTCTTAACGCTTTGTAAATGCGTTCCATAGCGTGTGATACCGCGCTTTTCGTAACACCATAAGCCGCACTGACTTCTTCCTGTGATTTACCCTCAAAGTAAATCTTTCGCACCATTTCTTGCTGTCGCGGTTTAAGCGTAGAAATAGCCGCGTGTAGATTTGCGTATTTTTCATCCTGCGTTTCCTGCTCTATGTATTTAGCTTCCAAGTCGGCGTTATTATCTTCAACGTCTACGCCTTCGTCTGCCATTCTATCAAGCGATAACTTGTTGCCTATCGCGTTATTGCCCGCAAGATAATACGGACATTGATCGCATCGCTCTTTACAACGAACATAATAGCCGCCTGTTTCACTTAACTTTTGACACTTCCATTCACGACGTTTTCTGCGCTGTTCTGCCCTGATAGGTCTTATGTACGCACGATACACTTCTTCACTGACCTCTACTTCTTGCCCTCTGATCTTGAGAGTGCGTGTTTTGTTCTTGTTTTCCATTTTTGAAATCCTCCGATTTTTGATTTTTGTTTTTGAAAATCGCAATCGGACGGTTTCGCCTCAAATGAAAAAAGCCCGACTGCGTGGATAACTCCAAGCAATCGGGCATAAACGGCAACAAAAAAGAAGCCTGACAAACAGATTTACCCTATGCAGGAATTATCTGTCTGTCAGACTCCTCTTGACCTATCTCATCAAGTCCAATCTCATAACAAGACGTTAGCGGTGGCATTCAACGGAATCCCGCCGCCCAAAATATTCTTATGTAGTGAATTGCACCTTTTTAGGCGCGTTGGCGTAAAGGCTTGTCCTCTATCGGCTTTTTGCTTATGTGCATACTGTCATCACTGATAATGACCGAAGCAAACTCGCCGCACTTCGGACACTCGATTTCCACTTTTGTTCCTGCTTCGCCCTTGCAAAGCCGTTTTCCGCATTTCGGACACATAACAAATCTCATAGCAATATACCTCCATTTCCCATAGGCAAGCACCCTTGAATTTAACTAACTACTTTGTTACGGTTTGGGCATCCTATAACGTAGTAAGTCAAATGCTTGTCCGATAAAATTTATATTCAGTTGCAACGGGGCTGTGCGCAACTCAATACCGATTTAATAAGTTTTGATACAACCAACTAAAACACCTTGTATTTCGCAGTTGTTGACGATTATATCTTTCATAGTCTTATTTTCGGGGTGTAATACGATTTTGCCGTTCCTATGATACAAGCGTTTCAACGTATTGTTCCCGTTTGTCAAGGCTACGACTATATCTCCGTCGTCTGCGTGGTCTTGCTTTCGCAAGACAATCAAATCTCCGTCGTTGATTCCTGCTTCTACCATACTGCTACCGCTCGCGTGTAACATAAACAGTTTTCCGCTACCGAACAGCGAACGCGGCAATTCAAAGCTGTCCTCGATATGCTCAACCTCGAAGCTCGGCTCTCCGCAAGCTATCGCCCCGATAAGCGGCGCAATCGTTGTTTCGCCTTTATCGAATCTTGACGGAAGCTCTATATTGCCGAGCCTTGTCCGCTGTATTCTGCCCTCGCTCTCCAAAGCAAGCACATACCGCTGAACAAGGTTGAGCGAACTCATACCCATATAGTGCATAATGTTCCGATAGCTTGGCGATCTTCCGTTATCCGCTTGGTATTCCTTAATGTACTTCTCCATTTTACATAAAGTATTTGGGTTGAGTGTTCTCATCTGTATCAACTCCCTTAATTGAACGGCGCGTTCAATTTAGATTGTGAGCGCATTATAGCACAAAAAAACATTCGTTTCAAATTTTCATTGCCCGTTTATGGGCAGTGAACGACTTTTTTGAAAAATATTTGTTTCCAAAAGCAAAAAAAGACCGACAAGACAGTTAAATCTTATCGGCTCTTTCAATAAGCTATTTCTTATTAGCTTAATGCTTATTCTCAATTAAATCCAATATGCTTGTAGGAACAATATCGTTAATTTTAATATCGTATTGTACAATTCTAAAATGAAGCGAATAACCCATTGTGATTGTAGACGCATAGAATCCATTTTTGAATTTTCCCCCAACAAATACCATTTCACCATATTTCGCAGGCTTGCCGCCTCCCAAACCAATAGTTAAAGAATCTTCTTTCTCTTGCTTTATAGAAAATTTTTCTTGATTGCCGAGTTTGGTTTTTACAACTTCGGCGTTTGTCATTTCGGAAAACAGTATTTTAATGCTATCCCTTTCTTTTGATTTAATTTCAAGTGCTTGACCTTTTTTAATTACATAGCACGAATTATCTATATAGTATTTACGAAAACGACGAAAACCGCCTACAATCAATATTATTTTACCGTTTTCACATTCGATAAAATATTGTTTTCTGCAATAAATGTGTATTAAAGCTATCGATATGATAATTACTGCTACACCTAAAATGCTCCCTAATTCAATAAATTTTCTATTATACCATTCTCCCAAAAACGCTATTGCCAACGTCCCTACAATCGCAGCGATGACAGTACATATAATTATTGTACGGTGCCAAGTATATATAAAATAACCGATATTTTTAATCGAACCAATATGTTCTTGCAGTTCAGTAATTTCTTCATTGTTATTGTCATTAGCCATAGTGCAATTCTCCGATTTCGGGTTTCATTTCGTTGTCGACATTTCTTCCAAAATGCCGTAAGTATTTTTGTACGGAACGATATTTATAGTTATCTTTTCCCGTAAAAACTTCGCTTCCTTATGAGTAAACCAAGACCGCGCCCATTTCTCTCTCGTTGCGCCATTCTCGTCTTGGTACTTAACCTTAACGTAGCAGACAATCCATTTCCAAACTTTTGTTACTTCGCCCTGTGTAACCGTATTAGGTTGCGGCGTATGAATAAATCTGTCGTTGTTATATGTATTGCCGTAAACCTTTTTCTTTATCTTCTTATTCATTACGTTGCGATAAATACAACGGTATATAAGCAAGTACAGCACAATGGGAACGGGGAAACACCATATAATTGCATTTTTTAATGCTCGTTCATAATTAACAACAGGAAAAACGTCGGATGACCACGTGCCGTTTGGATCAATAAAGATTTTTACCTTTTTACCGATTTGCGCTTTTGCATCGCTTTCGTTTGAATAAGTCCCCTTGTGCATACTGTAAACAGTTCCCCATTCACTTTCATATTCATAATAAGTCCAATATTCTATGGTTCGGGAATCACCGTGTCCGCGATCGTGTATTCCGTATATTGTAATTTCTGCTTCCACCTCAACGGCGTTTTCAATATAATATTTGTATATGTCTTGACTTGCATATTCCCACCACATAAATATGCAAGTGACAACAAAAGCGAGAGCCGTCAATATCAATAGGAATGATATTGGCACTCTGTTCTTTTTTATGCCTATATCTTTGACGTCCATAAATCTTTTATAATACTCCGAATGATTTTCATTAATTATAGCACAATTTCAACGAATACGCAAGCGCAACCAAGTAAGCACAAAAACGAACAAATCGCTTTATATCTTAAAAATCAATGCCTTCTTTGTTTGTTACCTCTACCCAAACAGTAAGCTCTTTGCTTTCGTCATAGGATGCCAAAGCAATCTTAACTTTTCCGTAAGTTGCGATATGAATTAACCCTTTATCTTGAATAGTACCGCCCAAGTTTTCAAATACTTCGTCGAAATCTTGCAAAGCAGAATCGCAAGATATTCCGTAAACGGTTACTTGCGGATCGGTTATTGCTATGCGCGTAACAAATTGTCCGCCGCTTGAATAATCGGGATAGGGCGAAACAGTATATATCACGCAATGTTCGGGCGGAATTGCCGCCGAATCTTCTACGATTTCCGCAGGTTGATAACCTTTGCCGTAATAAAAGTCCGCGCCGAAACCGTGAAGTTTATAATGTCCGCTAAAATCTATATCGGAAACGTCCTGCATAACCCAAAATTCAAGCGAAGTATCTTGCGGCTTTTCAAGCATTTTGTTGTCCGTACAACCAACCATTGCAAACATAGTTATACAGAGTAATAATACCGGCAATACAAATTTTTTAATCTTCATAAGAGCCTCCTAAACTACGCAATCTTATTTAACTTAATATCGACGCTATTGTTATCAATAGTTAAATTTCCCTCAATAAATATGTCGTCGCCTTTTTGCTTTGCTTTTGCGATTATATATCCCGTCTTATCATCAAAATCAAAAGCGATTTTAAGTTCTTTGCTATAATAAGTCAATCCACAATCAGTCGCTATAATATCATTACCGTTACACACAAGGGAGATTGCTATGCGTTCGTAGTCAGCACTCTCTTGGCTATAAAGTTCCAACTGTATAAAATCAATAAATAAATCATCATATACTTCAATATTAGACGCGGTATATGTGCCTACTTGATAGTCAATTGTTTTTGTACAACCGACCATTGTAAAAAGAGTTACACAGAGTAATAACAACGGCAATACGAATTTTTTAATCTTCATAAAAGCCTCCTACATAATAAACGGATTAGGTATTGAATTTACTCACTATAATAACGAAATAAAGTTGTCTTTTGTCCCGATAAATTGAAATTTATCTTATCAAGTTTGCTTGTAGTTCACTATATATTCCATATTTCATTTTACTTATTTTCTTGTGTAAAATTCGGCTTAAAAAGTCCGAAAGACAGTTTACGCAAAATTTCTTTATAAGTAACCTCGTCAAAATCTTTCTTGGTTGACAGCACCAAAAAGTCGTCTTTCTTAAACTTAATTATCTTCTCGGTATTCAAAAAACCATTGCGCGCGTAAAAAGCAATTCTCTTTACGCGCTGCTCGTAATTATCCGCAGTTGTATATAACGGCTCTACGTTTAACGTGATTTCACAGCCCGCATATTTTTCTTTTACGTCGTTTAATATCGCCGAGCCATACCCACATGAACGCATTTTGTCATTTACGGCAAGATACCAAATAAACACCGTTTTTTTGTTTATAACTGCAAAACAAATGCCGCAAAAATCTTCTCCGTCATAGTAAGACCAAAAATCATAACCGTCTTTTTTTGCCCAATAATTGAGCAACCACATAGGCACACGTTCGTTTTTAGGAAACGCTCGCTTCATCAAACCTTTAACTTCTTTATAATTCGAGGACTTTTTAATTACCGCTATTCTCCTCAATTCCATAATTTTTCTCCGTTTTAATTACAATTTTGTTATTGACAACAATTCTCTGCTAAATTACTGTTTATCGTAGTTGCATTATAGCAAAAATCTTTAATAAAATCAAGAGTTCAATATTCTTCTTTGATTTTCGTTACAAACTCATTGAACTGATCGCAAACGGTCTGCGGTGCAAGTATTCGCATTTTGCCCTGCGTTCCTACTACCCACGCAAAAAATGTTTTGCTGACTTGTATAGGTACTTTCAAACGGTAAGTCGTATCGTCCACCTTGACAATGTTCACATCCTCGCCGAACTTATCGAACACGTCGTCAAGCATAGCGGAATCAAATTGCAAGTCAACATTTTGCTCTTCGCCGCCGAACATAGAGAAAACACGCTGACGATAATTTTCAATGTCAAAGCCATCCAACTCTTTTCGATACACACGCTCGGTTGCTTCTTCTTGTGCTTCTGACATCCTATCTATACGGTAAGTTGCTGTTCCGTCGTGCTTATCATAATAGCAAACAAGATAATAATTGTCCTTGTTCCATACGACCACAAGCGGATTGACAAAATATCGCTTGCCACCGTTCCGATACACCTTGTTCTTCTGATAGTCCAATGAATAATACTTAAACGATACTTTTTTATTATCCGCTATGGCTTGTTTTAACGTATCAATGGTGTAAATAATGTGCCTATTGTTCCGCTTGGGCATTGTACCGAATCGCGCGGCGGCAGTCAATTCCGTCGCTTGAAAGTCGCCCATTGTAGTCATAAGTTTATTTGTGAGCGTTTGCTTTTGCGTTGCGCTCAACTTGGAAGCCTGCACCGCATCTGCAAGAAAAGCAATCTCGGCACTATCAAAATGACGGTTGACAACGTAGTAAAAATGATATTTTTTCTTGTATGTAAGCACCTCATAGCCATACTCGTTCAGAAGCGCAATATCTTGTAGAAGTATTTTACGCGACACCGCTATTTTCTTTTCGGCAAGCAAAGCGATAATCTCGTCCGTGTTAAGGGCGTGATCTTCGTCGGTTAGCCGACAGAGCAAGTCATACAAGACAAGCAATTTGATTTTCTGTTCGGTAGCGTGTGCCATAATTTCTATGCGATTACTCCGTGTTATTTCGATATGGACATTTCTTCCAATATGCCGTAGGTGTTCTTGTAGGGTACTATATTTATCGTTCTCTTTTGTTGTAAGAACTTCGCTTCCTTGTGCGTGAACCAAGACCGCGCCCATTTCTCTTTCGTTGCACCGCTCTCGTCTTGGTACTTAACCTTAACGTAGCAAACTACCCATTTCACAACCTTTGTTACTTCGCCTTGACTTATAGGCAATTCTCTATGTTCTACTCCAATAATAATTTTTTTGTCAAGCTCGTTCCTATAAATTCCGCGATAAAACAATAAGTATCCCAACGCAGGAATAAGTATTAGAAATATTATAGCAAGCGACAAATGCAACTCATAATTAAGTCGCGTCAATTCTGAATATCTTTTAGGTGATGAAATATTACTGTTAGGTACTATGGTTATTATTCTTTTTTCGCCAACTCGTTCTGCCGCTTGACTTTCCGAGCCATATATTCTATCTGTTCCTTTATAAGTATTTCCATTTGTGTCTGTATAACTATATTCTGTTTCATAATTATAACTGTGATTGTTATCGCCGCCTTCACTTACGCGGTGGTACGTTGTGATTTCTGCTTCAACTTCAATGCCATATTTAATGAGCATTTCGTTATTATGGTCAGAAGATAGGTATAACGCCAAAAAAATACCCGATAGAACAATAGTTAGAATAAAGCCCACACTAAATAAAAACAACCTTGCGCTAATATCCTTT
Organism: uncultured Clostridia bacterium; assembly: GCA_947246685.1. GTDB lineage: Bacteria > Bacillota > Clostridia > Christensenellales > UBA3700 > RACS-045. Next base: position 47,072 of record CAMXSN010000005.1, read on the forward strand.
TTAATGCCAATATCTTTGTTTCTCATATATATCCTTATTTCGTTGCCGACATTTCTTCCAATATGCCGTAGGTGTTCTTGTAGGGTACTATATTTATCGTTCTCTTTTGTTGTAAGAACTTCGCTTCCTTGTGCGTAAACCAAGACCGCGCCCATTTCTCTCTCGTCGCACCGTTCTCGTCTTGATACTTAACCTTAACGTAGCAAACTACCCATTTTAATACTTTGGTTACTTCGCCTTGTGACATGAACTCTGGATGTAGTAACATATCAATATCTTCATTGATATATTTGGGGGAATCCTCATTAACTTTTTCAACAGTACTCACACCAACTTTTTTGCGTATCTTATAGTTTATCCAGCTTCTATAAATACCACGATAAATTAATAAATACAAAGAGAATAAAACAGGAAGCATAGAAAAACAAGCAATAATTAAATCTTTTTCATAATCAACTGATAAATTACTTAAACTCCCATGTCTTGATTCAGAACTATTTGGATCAATGATTATAGTTGTTAAGGAACCAATTTTTGACTTGGCCATTTCTTCAGCATCGCTCGGCTTATTAGCACGATACACATAAGCTGTTCCTCTATATTCCGTACCATCGTCAGAAATATAAGTGTATATTGTTACCCATCGCATATCGTATGACGTATGAGTCCCCATATTATTGCTGCTCTCCAAATATTTTGCTTCGGTAATTGTTGCTTCTACTTCTATTCCATTATTCAACCAGTACTCAAATTCAGAATTTATCGAATAGCAAGCCCACATTATTGCGCAAAGGATGATGCACCCGACTAACGCAACACCCAAGAGCATATTGATTAAAATTCTGCTCTTTCTTATTCCAATAACAGTTATGTTCTTCATACTCACTCCGTGTTATTTCGATATGGACATTTCTTCCAATATGCCGTAGGTGTTTTTATAGGGTACGATAGTTATAATTTTCTTCTCTTGCAAGAACTTTGCTTCCTTGTGCGTAAACCAAGACTGCGCCCATTTTTCTCTCATTACGCTATTGTTGTCTTGATACTTAACTTTCACATAGCAAACTATCCATTTGCGAACTTTTGTTACTTCGCCTTGCGTAACGGTATTCGGTAGCGGCGTGTGAATAATTCTGTCGTTGTTATATGTGCTGCCGTAAACTTTCTTTTTGATTTTTTTATTCATTACGTTGCGGTAGATACAACGATATATAAGTAAATACAATACAATGGGAACAGGAATACTCCAAATTATCGCAACTCTTAATGCTCGTTCATAATTAAACGACGGCAAATGTTTATCACACCAATCGCTATTGGGATCAATATATATTTTTATCTTTTCACCCACTTCAGCTTTTGCTGTACTTTCATTAGTATGAACTGCTGCTCTTCCTTTATAAACAGTTCCCCACTCACTTTCGTATTCATAAATAGTAACCCAATTTTGCTTTTCCTTATTGCTCGATGAATAATCATAGCTGTAAGAAACTATTGTAGCTTCAACTTCAATAGCATTTTTACTAAGATATTTATATGTGTCCTGACTTGCATAATCAAACCACATAAAAATGAAGGTAATAACGAAAGCAATAGCAACTAATATCAACAGCGCAGATATTAGAACTCTATTCTTTTTTATGCCTATATCTTTTTTATCCATAGCTTCTCCTTGCTATTTCGCCGCCAACATTTCTTCCAAAATGCCGTAAGCATTTTTTAGCTTATTGTAAGTATAGCACTTTTTAATAGTAAACTCAACTACTACATATACAAAAAATATACGGTTGCTCGTGCGCAAGTGATTGTGTCCTTGATAATTTCCGTAACATCTTTACTTATCCCGTTAAAAGTGGTATAATCAAGTTGTATTAAGATTGACAGGTTGGAACTTTAATATGGAATTTTCCGAAAAACTTAAAATGCTACGAACACAAGCAAATTTAACGCAAAATGAGTTAGCCGATAAATTGTATATATCTCGACAAGCGGTATCCAACTACGAGCAAGGTAGGGGCTATCCGTCAATAAACACATTAGTATCAATGTGCAAACTTTTCAATACAAGTTTGGACGATTTGCTATCGAGCGGCGTAAGAAAAAGGTATATGCGGCAAGTCATCTTAACGGTAAGTTTGTTATTCCTTTCTATGGCATTAAGCATAGTCTGTATCTACATTGCAACGATTAGAAGTTTGTCGGTCATACTTTATATGAGTAGCGGCATAGCAATTCATATTATTCCGTTTATGTGCTTGCTCGTATATTTGACATTTCAATATAGTCCGCCTAAAAAGGCAAATAAGTTTTTAGGTTATCGTACTAAAAGATCAATGTCGAATCAGCTAATGTGGGATTATTCGCAAACGTATTTCAGTATTCTATATGCAAGAGTAGCTTCTGTACTTTTGTGTCTGAATATAATACTGTCAATCATAACGCTGTTCGTTGAGTTTACTGCGTGCTTAATAATTTTGTGTTCTGTAATGTGCATCCACGCATTAAGTTTACTTATCCCGATTATATTTGTGGAAAGAAAATTAAAAAAGTTTTCTAATTAAAGTACCGCAACGGAAATCCCGTTGCGGTACTATATCAGGTCTGCACCACAACAATTTAAGACGTGGCTGAAACTCATACGGCTTACTATTGTTAACTCGGAATTTAATCGGAGACTCTTCGACCATTGTATGCGTTGCTCACGGAAAACAATAAGGTTCTTATCACAGTGCGCCTTGATACCAAAATTATGTAAACAAATTTACGATGCGTTTGTGCTTTTTAATTGCATACCGATATGTCTTGTATGCGCCGCTGTTTTCTCTCTCCTCTACCCAAAATAAAATCAAATCGCTTTGGTCTATCATTGCAAGGTTACGATAATAAATTGCCGTGTACCAATAATCAAAATCCTTTGTCGGACACTCCAACGCTTCATACTCTTTTCGAACAAACCAACTCGGCGGCTTTCGCAACTGTTTGTCGAGCGCAAAACAAAACACTCTCTTTATATTGAGTTGTGGATTGGCGTTTTTCTTTTCGGTTACAAGGTCATAGCACAAATCGTCAAAATCACTTCTTCCGCCGAACAGAAAAATTCTCACGTCGTCCGCTACTGCCCTGTCGATTTCTATTCTCGTTCTTGCTGTCAGTTCGTCCGTTATCTCAACATCTGAATGTCCGAAACAAGAACAAGTTTTTTCAACTGTGAACATAAAAAAGATGCCGCCCTCTTGCGAGAGCGACACCATAGCATACACATCTCGCGTAGTTGCGACACCACATAAAACTCGACCTCAAGGTAAACCTCTCTGTACAAAGCCTGCGATAGTGTATTGCTACCTATTTTAAGCCTTGCACAAAGCATAACAAAATATACCTTTGGTGAGATCGAGTCCAAAGGTTGTTTTATATGATGTCGCATTGCTATTATAGCACAATCAGTAGAAAATATCAAGAATTATCAAAGAGAGAAATGAAAAAGCCGCTACATAAAGTAACGGCTTCCCATTTATCTAATTACATATTTTTTTCTACGCTAAATTGAAATTTATCTTACAGCATAATACCATATTACCCAAGAGCCAACAAAGCGCATACAATGTAATATATCTCTAAAAGGAATTTGACTATGAAAAGACTATTACTATGCTTTGTGAGTGTTCTCTTATTATTTGTAACGGTAACGGGGTGTTCGTCCGATAAGAATACCTATGTTGTCAAAAAGGTAATGATTGACGTGAACGGCGAAGCGATCTTACGCGATATTGACAAAGACACGTTGGAAGAATATACGGGTGTCGCTAATGCAATAAATAGCCTCGGAACCAAAATAGTTGTTAAAGACAATGAAGTGATATTCAACGGAAGCGAAACTGAAAATTTAAAAGGCATAATAATAGATTATGACGAAGAATACGACGAATATTATATAAAATTTCCAGAGCTACCCCCAGTCATATATAAAGGCTCAAAGGTCTTTGATAATGAAATCTATATATATATTCCAATTCAAAAAACACTCTCTTATCTGATTTTTGAAAAGAAATAAAGGTAATAGCTTTCTAATCAATCTAATGTAAGTGTTTATAAAAGCCGAGATAATCTCTTGGCTTCTTACGCTAAATTACTGTTTATCGCATAATCATTATAGCAAAATTAGAGAGTAAAAGCAAGAAAAACGGACAATGAAAAAGCCGCTACACAAAGTAACGGCTTTCGTTTAGTTGATGATATGCGTTAATACTATTTGGTCGATAGTTCAAATCCCGTTTTTAATTAAAACAAGCAAAAAGACAGTAGTCAAAACCAAAAACAGCAGATTTTGCTCAAAACCACAATATATAGTACAATAAAGCCCGAAAACTTCCGTTTTCGGGCTTTATGTTGTAGGACAGTATTTTCGTCCTACAAAGATGCTACACCAAGCAAGTTTTGAACTGACGATGTTGTTTTTAAATCATTTTTTTTATCAAAAATCGCCATTTTTCACGCTAATATTCGTCTGTTTTAAGCCTTTTTTAGTATTTTCCAAGCCCTTAAAATTTGGACAGTATTTTTGTCCTACAAACCTTTTTGCTTACGTTTTTATAATATTTTTGCATAATAGCATTGATCAAGATAACCGAATTCCACTTCACTTGGGAAAAAGTTCCCACCAGCATTTGAAAAAGCAACCATAGTAAATGCCCAATCGGACAACTCATTGGGTAACAATAAACACTGTGCCTGTTCATCTTTATATATTGTAACACAAGGCTGCTCATTGTTCCCAAAAAAGCCTACTGATAAAACTCTATATACTACTCCTCGTTCTTTGTTTGATTTAAGTTTAGGAATATCTAAATTTCCTTGCCGTGTATAATCAAAGTAACATTTAGCCCCACGTTGATTATAATAATACTCTTTATCATTTGGTGAAATTGGTTCTATTGGAAGTTTCGAATGCATTCTCGTGAAATAATCGTTTAAATTTGCAACAGCCAAATAGTTTAACAGCACCTTATGTTCTTCAACCGTTTTCTCTTTATAATCCTGAATATTTTTAAACCCGGAAAAATAATTCAATAGACAAATGAAGTATAAAAATGAATCAGCGTAGTTTCCTGAAAAAGACTTATACCAAGCATCATTTTGATTAACGATTATTTGCTTAAACATTTTGTATAAGTTTAATTTGTTCTCATCAATATTAAACCATTCGTTAGAAAGTAGCTTTAACTTTTTTGCTTCTTCATGTGAAGTATATTTTAAATCAAACACTATGTTTTTCAAAAACTTTGACACTAATCCGGCAAGCATATCTGCAATACGAATACCCGCCGAATTTTTTGAATCTTCTTCATAAGCATCTTTAATTCCAATCCGTTTGGCAGCATAAAGAGTTTTTCCGTTCCCTTCCCTGTCTATGGTCAAACTATACTCTTCAATTCCCTTTTCCGTTAAATACTTTTTGAATCCGATAAACGCAATACCATAATCCCAATCAATTACAAACCGCTCCTTATAGTCATCTAATAAAAGTAATGCCTGTTGAAAAGCACTCGTTTCCATTTGTTTATGCTGAACATCTTGATTAGCTACGATTCTTTGTTGCATAAATTTTTTAAGCTCATTAACTAAACTGCCGTCATTTTTATATATAGCTTCAAAAACATTTCGCGGTTCATTCATAACTAATATTTTAGTGATAGTATATCTTAAGCTATCCATATCGAATAATGGAAAGTTCAGATAATCGCCAAACAATTGATTTATTACATACTCAATTTTATTGAAAGCAGAATAATATATGTATAAATTATTATCTATAACAAAATTAAAATATTCGGTCAACATTGAAACAGTAAGCTTATCTAAGCTTGCAAACCCATGTTTAATGTGCTTAGGTCTTATAATTTCACTTTTCATTTCCGCAACAGTAAATTTCGCTTTGTATGCACTTTCAAAGCATAAATAATTATTTAATATTTCATTAGCTTTATTCTCATTAAAACCCACAATAACACTTACGAAGTCATGCTCATAATTTGCGGATAGAACTGTTTCTTTGTTTATTTTACGGCTATGCGCCGATTCATCATAAAAAAACACGTATGACATACCTAACTCCCCTATACTCTAATTTCTCTGCCAAACAACTCTAATTTCTCTGCACAGGCGTTTATAGAAGTTGTAAACCCTTGTCTAAACTCACTTGGAAGCAAGCATTTCAAATTGATAATATTGTGTTTTAAGGTGCTATCCACTACACCATCAACCGAGCATTTATTATAGCTTTCCGCAAATAAGAAATTATGATGTCCTACTTTATTTCTTAAGACTCGCATTGCATCCAAATTTAATTGTAATAAATTTAATTCATATATAGTTGCAAATATACTTTTATTAGCCAAAACCATCTCATTAAGCTCTTTTAGCGTCAACTGTTCCAACGTAAGCGATACGGAGCTGTACTGCGCTTGTTTATTCTTAAATCGTGCTGTTTTAACCAACTTATTTTCATTATCTTCAAATTCATTTCCAAGACATGCACGTAAAAACTCTTCTACCATAGACAGATATATATACAAAGCATCTCTTAACCGTTTATCATATCGATATAAATCGGATACTTTTTTATAAGTAGGCTTTTTTTCTGCAACTTTGCAATAATCTATTACACGACGATATTGAACTATTCCTTTCAAAGCTATATACTTTCGAGCTTCGGCTCTTTCCTCTGAATTTTTATAAACCATCTCTTCCATTAATTCGTTCGGATTCATTACCGCTTACCCCCATAATTATTTACTTCCTCAATAAATATCGCACATGAAGCTATACGTTGATCTTTGGGTTTGGTCCTCTCTTTTATTTTTCTCTCAACAACTTTATCAATGATTGAATTCTGCGCCCTATAATCTAACGAACGAAATCTTTGATATGTACAACTGTTACGGTTAGGCAATTTATTCCAAACATAATTATTATCTTGACTACGACGCGTTATATAAGATTCGGCTTTATCTTCCATAACAATAGCGAAATCAAAACTAAATTTTTCGTTATCTACTGTAAATTTTCCGCTATTATCCGAAACTCGGACTGTAATAACAGAAGTTGAATTTTCTACTTTTTCATTTGCATTTTTTAATGCATTAAAAGTAGCAAAAAAATCTTTGCGAACAGTATCGGCATCAAAGCATTTACAATTACAAGTCAAAATAAGTTGGTAATCCATATCGTAAACTCCGTTATCGTCGCACACAACAGCGTTATAACGTGCAGAACCAACCAATCTAGGATCTATTCTATATTTCGGTTTAAGCCTTTTCTGCAATTCACGAACAATTTTTAAAGCTCGTGCGTTGGCAACTTTTCTTTCTTTTTTTGATACAAATCTTATCATATTTGATTTTCCTTTGTCAGCAATTTTACTACATTAAATATATCATTTTTATAGACAAAAATCAAGTCGATAATTCATAACCTGCTTGTAAATAGAGTCATAAACTAGTCAATAGTCAAAATCGAAAATGCAATAATTAATCAAAACAATCTATAGTAAAATGGCTGTGGCAGGTTTTTCTCTAACTTGCCACAGCCACTTCCTATTATAATACTCTATAATAATCAAATTTATATTTATCTGCTTTCAAATACATTTGGAAAACAGGGATATTCTTTTTCTTGGCTATTTCCATTATACGCTGTTTGGGAATCTCCTCCATATTTGCCCCTAAAAATACTTTGCGGGCTTTGGGAAGTTTCATTGTATCTTTATTCCCCAATTGAAAAATTCGCCATTCTTCTTCGTAATCCCAATCCGAGCTTTTTCCCAAAAGACCATACATGATTTTTTCAAACGCAACGGCAGGAATCATATTATTCTTTTTGTAATTAAACAAATTTTTTGTGTCAAAAAGAGCTTTCGACAACAAAGGCCGTTCGTCCGAATAATGTACGGGAAAAAGCATAAGTTGCGCAATCAATAAATCGTTCGGTTGATAAGATACCGTCGCAGTAAAATCATATTCAAGACAAAAACCATAATGCTTATTAGCATAGTGCGACCACATTAGTGACGAATCCATTTTTTTGCTTAAACAAGTTACTCTAAACTGATTGGAAACAACTTGCCTTGCTTTCTTCATGGCTTCTTTTGATATTGTATCAAATTGTTCTTTTATCGAATCTATATCTTTTATCGAATACTGATTCCCCTTTATCATTGTCGCTAAATTCAATATTAAATCGATACCCGTCAATCCGATTTCTTCATCTTCGTAAAGCATTTCACTTGGATTATTCTCCATTTTCCACTTCATGTCATGCCGAGCTGCCGCAATGGAAAATTCGGGGTTTTGAAGATTTGAAGATAATGATGCTTGAAAAGTCGGATTATCAAACATTAAATCAACTATTTTTTGTTTATCAAAAATTGTAAGTTGATTGCTGAAGATCCTCTTAAATAACGTAACATCGCTTTCTGACAAACTACATACGCTATCTAATACCGCTTTCTCAATAGGATCGTCCCCAACTAAAAGCGTCGCTGTATCTCGCATAACAGAAACAACCATATCCATATTTTCTTCAAGCAATTCGATTGAATCGTCCGATTGTTCAAATAGCGTTTGAATTATCTCTCTATTTTGCGGTGTATATTGATGTTGTTGTTTCAGTTGCTGTATCATTATATCGCGCACTATTTGTGATTGCGAAAATCCTAAATAACAATCGAATGGATCGTTAAACTTTGCAGGATTTTGAAAATACAAAACATCTTTCTCGAAGTTTTCTATATTATAATCAATCGTGTCTTTCGTTCGCTTATCGCTTTCGCAAACTGAACAATATTTATATAAGGGTAAATTGATATAAGGTAGCTTTTCATCCCTTATCGCTTTACCATCCTTACTCAAATCCGAATTGAATAATCTATGTATAAATCTTTGTACTATTTCTTCCGTCATTTGTTAAACTCCCACCTTTATAATTATAACATAAAATTTAATGAAAAACAATAGTAACACTTGTAATTAAACACCCAAGAAATTATTACGACAGAAAAAAATATTATTGCCTTCTTTCATGATGTTATAAAAGTCGTCGGTTCAAATCCTGTTTTTGATTGATTTACATATAAAGACAGTAGTCAAAACCAAAAATGCACGATTTTGCTAAAAACCACAATATATAGTATGACAAAGCCCGAAAACTTTCGTTTTCGGGCTTTATTTGGTAGGACAGTATTTTCGTCCTACAAATATGGAGCTACTGGCCAGATTCGAACTGGCGACCTGTTCATTACGAGTGAACTGCTCTACCTGCTGAGCCACAGTAGCGCGATGCGGAAAATCCGCATTCTTAATTTGATCTTAGCAATCAAGCTAATATATTATATACTGTATTTTTTTATTTGTCAACGCAATTTTTTAGAAATCTGCATTGCCTGTCGTACGCGAGAACGGAATGACGTCTCTTATATTCTGCATACCTGTGAGATACATGATCAAACGCTCGAAACCAAGTCCGTAACCGGCGTGTTTTACTCCGCCGTAACGTCTTAAATCGAGATACCACCAATAATCTTCTTCGTTAAGTCCCAACTCTTTAAGTCTTGCCGTAAGCAAATCGAGCCTTTCTTCTCTCTGACTTCCGCCGATGATCTCTCCGACGCCGGGAACAAGCAAATCGACAGCGGCAACCGTCTTGCCGTCGTCGTTGAGACGCATATAAAATGCCTTAATCTCCTTGGGATAGTCTGTGACAAACACCGGTTTGCCGAAAATCTTTTCGGTAAGATATCTCTCGTGTTCGGTCTGCAAATCAGCGCCCCAATACACTGGATATTGGAATTCGTCCTTATGTTTTTCAAGCAAATCAATAGCCTCTGTGTAAGTAACCTTGGCAAAATCGCTCTCAACTATACCTTGCAATCTCTCCAACAGTCCTTTGTCCATGAAGTTGTTGAAAAACGCCATCTCTTCGGGACACTTCTCCAATACGTCCTTGATAACGTATTTGACCATATCTCTCGCCAAATTCATATCGTCCTGCAAATCCGCAAAAGCTATCTCAGGCTCTATCATCCAGAATTCCGACGCATGACGGTTAGTGTAACTTTTCTCAGCTCTAAACGTAGGTCCGAACGTATAGACGTTTCTGAATGCCAAAGCAAAGCACTCGGCATTAAGCTGACCGCTGACCGTTAAGTTTGCGGATTTGCCAAAAAAGTCTTTGGAATAATCTATCTCCCCCGACTTGGTCTTTGGAGGCTCTTTCATATCGAGCGTTGTCACTCTAAACATTTCGCCTGCGCCCTCGCAGTCGCTCGTAGTAATAAGAGGAGTGTTGACGTATACGAAATTCCTCTGCGCAAAAAACGCATGGATTGCCTGAGCCGCAACCGATCTCACTCTGAAAACAGCTTGAAAAGTATTGGCTCTCGGTCTGAGATGCGCAATCTCTCTCAGATATTCCATCGTGTGTCTTTTCTTCTGCAACGGATACGACGGAGTAGACGTCGCTTCGATTTCTACTTTTTCCGCCTTGATTTCATAGGGCTGCTTGTTCTCGGGAGTGAGCACAATCGTGCCGGTGACGCTGATACCCGCACCCACGTTCTGCGCAACGACGCTCTTATAGTTTTGAAGATCGGCGTCGATAATGATCTGTGTCGACTTGAAATACGTTCCGTCGTTAAGCTCTATAAACGCAAAATTTTTGCTGTCGCGGATCGTTCTTACCCATCCGCATACGGACACCTGAGCGTTGCCGTATTTTTGATAATCCAATGCAAGTTCTTTAAGCGTAAGTCGTGTCATTCAAATCGCCTCTTTCTATATTAATATATTAGAGTATATCACAGTTAAAATCAAATTACAAACGGATTTCGTATATTTGCCTTTTTTATAAATATTACCCTCTATTTTTCAAATAACGCTCATATAAAAAGCCCTTTTCCTAAATTTACCTTTAACAGTAATAATCGACACGGAGTGGGAAAAACTTTTGATTAAACGTAAAATTTTGTTCAAAATTGCAAAAAATTTCAATTTGGGTATTGATTTTGAAAAACGCATAATGTATAATATAGATACACAAACGAGATGCACATTGTACCGCACTCTTGAATAGGGAATCCGGAGTTGGAGGTCGGCTGGCGCGCCTTACCGCCACGGCGGTTGAAGGATTACAAAACACCTACACAGGATACCCACCTGCTATAAAGCGGGTTCAGAATTGCTCTCGATTGTGTAATCAAAAAAACTCCGCTGACAGCGGAGTTTTTTGCTTATCTATATTGCTATTATTTCAAATCCGTCTCTATTGGATTATCCAACACAGCGTCTTTATATTTTTTGGTCGGATCGACGACGTGTTGCGCGTCTCTGTAATATTTCTTGCCGCAATAATGATAATAGTTGACCATATCGTACGTTTGATTGAGCACGGTCGCAATGCCTACTACTATTATTATTCCAAATCCAAGCGTCACCATTCCCACAAGCGCAAACATCAGCAACGCTGCTAAATACAGAACGAAATATACCCCCAAAGCGTCCTTAAACGCCCTGCCAGACATCTTGAAATTAGTGATAAAGCTCTCTTTAATCGTCATATCTGACACGACGTAAGCAGGTCTCCAACCTGCAAAAAGAGCTCGCCTTATAGAAAAAGTCAACAACGCTGTAAAATATCCCAATACCAATCCTGCAAAGTTATTCCATGCGGAAAGCAAAAATCCCAGTCCGAGACTCAATCCCGCAATAACGATAAAGCTGGCAATAGACATACCGACGTACGCAATCGAAAACTTGAACGACTTGTATATATTGGCTACGAAATTGGACGCAAAGCCGTATTCGCTATCCGACGACATAAACGCATTGATGGTATCTGCAACGGTATAAAGACACATATGATAGAATACAAAAAATAGCAATCCGAGAATTACCACGGCGATACCGCCGCCCCATATCTGTCCCGCGTGCTCTTTGATCAAAGAACCGATCTGTTTGAACGTGGCAACAAGCTGCTCGTATTCTTCGGTTCGTCCGTTCTGCTGCGTACCGTCGCTGTTAACTCCTCGAAATATCGAAGATAGATATTCCTTAACGGCGGTAAAGACGTGCAAGTCTTCGACGTCTCGCACAAAACTGCTCAATGTGGGAGCCAATATTGCATACCCGATTATTCCAAACACAAGCAAAGCTATCAAAAGCGCAAGAATGATCTTATATACAAGCGAAAATTTCGATATCAAAATACTGAAAGAATCTTTTGTAATCATACCTTCAAGTCCTCCCTTTCCAATTCTTCGACGTCAAAATATACCACGTACGTCAGAGCGCACGAATAAGATATCATTATCCAATAAAACAATACCGAAAATACCGCCAGCAAATACTTTACTCCGTTGAACGGGAAAATAATAAGGAATATCATCGGCAAGACCAACAGAGCCGCTACCCACAGCACGCTGAAAAATAATTTGATACTCTTGGCGCTAAGCGAATAGATCGACTGTCCTATCGCCTTGAAAAGTCCAAATCCTTTCATCGTCATATTGGGGATAGCCAAGATTGTCACCGCAATAAAATATATTTCCAACAATATAAACAACAACGCAACTATAATGCACATTGGCAAAGCGTTGCGGAACAACTTTATCGTAGTATATAGAAACGTGGACATAAGTATAGCCACTACTTCCAAAGATATCAATATGACTATCGAATACTTAAAGACTGAAAGAAAGTTGTCGTTGAGATATGTCCAAGCGTTCTTCCAAATACCGCGACTAACGCTACCGTAACGCATATTCTGACGGTTGTAACCCGACTCCAGACTTATGACGACAAGCGCCAACAACAGCGCGATTGCCAAAAACACGAATTTCCACATATGGTCAAATCCGTTGATTTTTTTGAAAATTTCCAAAAACGAGTTGTAAGTCTGCTCTTTTCTTCCTATGCTGACAATAACTTCGAGCATAGACAGCGGCTGAATGAAAATACCGAAAATAAGCGTAGGGATCAACATCAATCCCATGCTTTTGAGAAAATTCCGTCCCATATATGCAAGAGTCATCCTTGAATAGCTCATAGGTTTACCTTCCTGTCGATATCTTTATTTTTTGCATAGTTTTTTCTTACGTATTCAACTACGTCATAAGGGCTTTTTGCTCTAAACACTATATTTTTGCTGTCAATCGAGTCGTAATCTCCGAATCCCCAAAGACAAAGAATGCAATCCATCCCCGCCTGCTCGGCGCCCTCGACGTCGTATATCGTGTCTCCCACCATAACGCAATCTTCCGCTTTTATTCCCAGAGAATTTATTGCATAATCCAATACCTCTTTCTTTGTCTCGCGACTGTTGTAGACCAACCCCGACAAAACGTCTATATATTCGCTGACTCCGAAATATTCGAGAAGATGCGCCGCCTCTTCGTGCTTCTTGCAGGTGGCAACGCCCGTTTTGATTCCGTCGGTCTCGTGACAGAGCTTGAGCATATCTTCAACTCCGTCATACAGTCTGCTTTTGTAGATAGCCTTCTCGCCCACGTAATGTTCTCTGAAATATTTGACCGCCTCGTATGCGATATCCTCTCCGATATATTTTGCAAAAGTCTCCGACAACGGAGGTCCGATAAAACGCGAGTAATGACTCTCGTCTATGTCAATGCCGTAATGGTCAAAAGTCATTGCGAGGATTTGAGCGCAACCTTCGTAGGTATTGCTTATAGTGCCGTCAAAATCAAAAAATATATATTTCATTCGTATTATTATGCGTACCTTTGCTTTTTATATTAGCAATGAGCGTCATATCCTTTTGAGATTTTCCAATTCAGCTTTGAGTTTTTTTGCTTTCTCCTCATAGTTTATGAGTTTTTCTTTCTCTTTGTCTATGAGAGCTTTCGGAGCTTTTGCCACAAATCCTTGGTTGGATAACATCTTGGAACTTCTCTCGACTTCTTTGAGAGTATTTTCGTATTCGCATGTCAATCTTGCGATTTCTTTTTCCGTATCGACCAGATCTCCAAGCGGAACGGCTATCTCTCCGAAATCTCCAAACAGCGACACGACGTTGCCGTCAAAATCGTTCTTGCTCTCAAGGAATTCAACTCGCTCGGCGCTTGCAAGTTTGCTTATATAACCCACGTCTTTGGGATTGACGGAGCTTGCTATGAAGTATATGCTTATTTTTTTGGACGGAGCAACGCCTTTTTCCGCCTTCATATTACGTATCGCCTTGACGGACTCCATTGCTTTTGCAAATTCCGCGCTCTCTTTCGTATAGTTGAATTTCTTGTTGACGCTCGGCCACTCCGACACAACTATGCTCTTCTTTGCCGTGGGCAAATTCTTATAGATCTCTTCGGTAATAAACGGTACGAACGGATGCATAAGTTTAAGAATATTCTCAAGCGCGTATACCAAGACAGAAAGAGTATTGACTTTCTTATCCTCGCTGTCGCCGTAGAGCGTAACCTTGGCAAGTTCGATATACCAATCGCAGAATTCCGTCCAAACAAAGTCGTAGAGCTTCGCCGCCGCGTTGCCGAGTTCGTACTTTTCGAGATTTGCCGTAATCTCTTTGATAGCTCTGTTCATTCTCGACAGTATCCATTTGTCGGCGTTGGTCAATCTAAACGTGCCGAGCTCTTTCAATTTCACGCCTTTCAGATTTAGCAATACGAATCGCGAAGCGTTCCATAGCTTATTCATGAAATTGCGAGAAAATTCGGTTTTTTGATCGGTATATCTCGTATCGTTGCCCGGCGCCAATCCCTGAACGATCGAAAATCTCAAGCTGTCTGCGCCGTAATTTTCTATAATCTCCAACGGATCGATTCCGTTGCCGAGAGACTTGCTCATCTTTCTGCCTTGCGAATCCCTGACGATTCCGTGTATTAGGACCTCGGGGAAAGGTATCTCGCCCATATGCTCCAATCCGGAGAATATCATTCTTGCCACCCAGAAGAATATTATATCGTAAGCCGTGACAAGCAAACTGTTGGGATAGAAGTATTTCAAATCTTCCGTCTTGTCGGGATATCCCAACGTTGAAAACGGCCACAACGCGCTTGAAAACCACGTATCCAACACGTCTTCGTCTTGACGCATATGCCTGCCTCCGCACTTGGGACAGGTCTCGACCGCGGTCTTAGATACGCTCATTTCACCGCAATCCGAGCAATAATACGCCGGAATTCTGTGACCCCACCAAAGCTGACGGGATATGCACCAATCGCGGATATTTTCCATCCAATTGAAATATACTTTGCTGAATCTCGCGGGTATAAATTCTACTTTCTTTTTCTTAACGACGTCTATCGCAGGCTTTGCGAGCGGCTCCATTTTGACAAACCACTGCTTGCTGACGATAGGTTCTACGGTCGCGTGACAACGGTAACATTCTCCGACGTTGTGCTTATAGTTTTCTATCTTGACCATATAACCAAGCGCCGTCAAATCATCGCAGAGTCTCTTTCTTGCTTCGACTCTGTCCAACCCTTTATATTTGCCAGCGTTGTCATTCATACTGCCGTCGTCGTTCATAATCCTGATCACTTGCAGTCCGTGTCTCAATCCGACTTCAAAGTCGTTGGGATCGTGAGCGGGAGTGATCTTTACCGCGCCGCTGCCAAAATCTTTTTCTACGTATTCGTCGGCAACTATCGGAATCTCTTTATCCATAAGCGGCAATATGAGAGTTTTGCCTATCATATCTTTATATCTGCCGTCTTCGGGATTGACCGCGACCGCAGTATCGCCAAGCATTGTCTCGGGTCTGGTAGTTGCGACTATTATTTCGCCGCTGCCGTCGGCAAGAGGATATCTTATATGCCACAGATGACTGTCTTGTTCCGCATACTCAACCTCTGCGTCGCTCAATGCAGTCTTACAGCACGGGCACCAATTAATGATCCTGTCTCCCTTATAAATCAATCCTTTGTTGTAGAGATTTACAAACACTTCGTTGACGGCTTTGGAGCATTTCTCGTCCATAGTAAAGGTCTCTCGCGACCAATCGCAAGACGCGCCTAGTTTTTTTAGTTGTTCGACAATTCTGCCTCCGTATTGCTCTTTCCATGCCCACGCTCTTTGGAGAAAGCCGTCTCGACCTACGTCTTGTTTTGTCAAGCCCTCGTCTTTTCTCATCTTCTCGACAATCTTGACTTCTGTCGCAATAGAAGCATGATCAGTGCCCGGCAGCCATAGCGTGCTGAAGCCCTGCATTCTCTTAAATCTTATGATAACGTCCTGTATCGTGTCGTTGAGCGCGTGACCGATATGTAACTGCCCCGTAATATTCGGCGGAGGTATCACTATAGTAAAAGGTTCTTTCTTTGCGTCGACCTTAGCTTTGAAATACCCCTTATCCATCCACTCCTTATACAGCTTGTTTTCAAACGATTTAGGATCGTAAGTCTTTGACATTTCCATAATTTTTTCCTTCTTGATTGATCTCGATATATTTAACTTGATTTTTTAACTTGTTATACTTTCATATTCATCGTCGTCAAAACGTAAAACTCGCTATTAACGGCGCTTTCATACGTCAAAATTCACTTCTGCATCATTATGATAGCAAACAGCATTCCCAGAAAAACAATACCCACTGATATATATTTGAACGCAAGAAATACCATATCGGTATTTTCTGCCTCGCCCTTGCTTTTTCTTTTTCTTGCAATGGCGTTAGCAATAGGTTTGCTGCAAAAGCTCATAATCAGTCCTAACGCCATAACGCACATTCCGGCAATTACCGCAGGCTGAGTGAATCTCTCCCAATGAAACTTAATATCAACGAGCAATGTCTCAATGATTTCCACTTATCATACCTCGTAGTTTTCCGTTTGTTCAACGCTTTGTCCCGACCGTCCGTCGTCCGCATTGACGTCGATTTGAGCGTCTTTGTCGCTATCCGATTGCTCTATCGGCTCGACAATGGGCAAAGGATTGCCGTATCTGTCAAGCGTATCCAATATACCGCTGGCTCTAACCTCTTTTAACTTTTTGGTATAGATCACCGTATACTGCACAGCAGCCACAACGGCAAGAATACTGCCTATGATCAAAATAGCCAGATCGATGTAAAACACGATTTTGCTTGTGTCGATTTTATTGAAAAACGCCAACAGTATGCCGACGAAATATATAGTAGCTCCCGCCTTGCCGACCTTATTGGATTTTTGTTCCACCTGTCTTTTGCTTGCCCTCATCCAATATTTGGAAGTGACGCCCATATAGACTTCCTTGACGATTATGATCACGACGAAAGCCCAATGCAAATTGCCGCAGATAGCGAGCATAAGCATTGACACGCACTGCAACACTTTGTCGGCTATAGGATCCAACACTTTTCCGATATCGGAAATTTGATTAAAATGTCTCGCGATATATCCGTCGCAAATATCGGTAATCTCGGCGAACAGAAAAATTCCGAATCCTGCCCAGATATACTTGGTAGCTGTTTCGTCGATCGCATAGGCAATCATCATCCACATAAAAAACGGGATACTGATAAGTCTGATATACGTCAAAATGTTGGGAATTGTAAACAATTCTTCCTTCTTGAATTTCATATATACCTCTTTCAAAAATGTTTCGCAATTTATTATAACACAGCAAATCGCATATTTGCAATAAATAATATATTATAAAATATATTTTACAAGCATAAGGCGAACGCCCGACGGCAGGACGATAAAGTTATTTCTCGACTAAGAAACGGCGCGCGCCGATTATCCCCGGCGCTTTATTCTCCCGCGCCGACTTATATTGACTTGTATAATCGTTTTCACGAACTCCCTAACGACTGTTTTCATATATTGTATTGACCAATTTTAGGAGGTAAAAATGAAAAAAACCATAGCAATCGTTTTGTGCGTCGCCATAATAATGGTGGCTTGCATAGGCATTATGTCCGGCTGTCAAAAAACCGACGCCAATACGATCAAACTCATTGAAGTAACTCATTCCGTATTCTACGCTCCGCTTTACGTGGCGATAGACGGCGGATATTTTGAAGAGGAAGGTCTAAAAATCAAGCTTTCCAACGGCGGCGGCGCCGATAAATGCATGACTTCTGTCATTGCAGGTCAGTCGGATATCGGTCTTATGGGACCCGAAGCGGCTATATACATCTACAACGAAGGGCGTACGGACTACCCCGTAATATTTGCCCAACTCACAAAAAAGGACGGTTCGTTCCTCATGGCGCGCAAACCTAACGCAGACTTCTCTTGGAGCGATATCGCAGGCAAAGAAGTTATCGGCGGAAGAAAAGGCGGCGTGCCCGCTATGGCGCTGGAATACGCTATCAAAAAAGCCGGATTACAAGACGGCAAAGACTATACCCTTAACTACGACGTGCAGTACGACCTCATCGGTCCTGCTTTTGAAGGCGGTACGGGAGATTTCTGTACCATGTTCGAGCCTGCGGCTTCCAACATGCAAAAAGCAGGTATGGGCTACATCGTGGCGTCCGTGGGCGAACAAGCGGGTAATATGCCTTTCACCGCATTTATGGCGACAAAAAGCTATCTTAACAAAAACAGCGAAAAAGTGCAAAAATTTACCAGAGCCATAATCAAAGCCATGGATTACGTCAACAGTCATTCCGCCCAAGAAATAGCGGCTATACTCGCTCCGTCATTTACGGGAACAGACGTAGCCACGCTGGCGACAGCCATTCAATCCTACAAAGACATCGACGCTTACTGCACCACTCCCGTTATGGCAAAAGCCGATTTCGAGTTGTTGCAAGACGTGATTGTCGACGCGGGAGTTATGACCAAGAGAGCGGATTTCAGCAAGCTCTTCGACGCGACCGTAGCTAATACCATACTCAACAAATAAATCGCGAGGTAACTATGAACGCTATTCTACAAATGCAAAAAGTCGGCTTGACCTACCATACTCCCAAAAACGAAACTCTCGCCGTTACCGATCTCAGTTTTGACTGTTACGACGGAGAGCTTCTGGGGATAGTAGGTCCGAGCGGATGCGGAAAAACGACGATTTTGTCTCTTATGTCCGGAATACTTACGCCTTCGCAGGGAGAAGTGCTGATATGCGGAGAAAAGGCAAACTGTCAATCGGGTCTGACGGGATATATGTTGCAAAAAGACGAGTTGCTGCCCTGGCGAACCATCATGAGCAACGTCCTGTTGGGACTTGAAATAAAAAAATGCAAGACGGCGCAGAAAATAGAATACGCGCAAAGTCTTTTGCAAAAATACAATCTGTACGATTTCAAAGACTTCTATCCTCACCAGCTTTCGGGAGGAATGAAACAACGAGTTGCTTTGATACGCACTCTGGTGCTGGAACCGAAACTGTTGCTATTGGACGAACCGTTCTCCGCTCTGGATTTCCAGACAAGACTCAACGTTGTCGAGGACGTCTATTCGATCATAAAAAGCGAAGGCAAAAGCGCGGTATTCGTAACTCACGATATAAGCGAAGCCATATCGCTGTGCGACAGAGTCATCGTATTGACTCAGCGCCCCAGCCGAGTAAAAGACATAATCGATCTATCTCCGCTCAAAGACTACACGCCGCTCAAACGGCGGGAATTGCCTGTGTTCAGCGAATATTTCGATAAGATTTGGAGCAATTTGCAAACTACTAAGGAGAAAAACGATGAAATTCGGAAAACGTAAAGACGCCCTGCCAAAGGTCTACTCCCTAGAACACGCCGTCTATCTCAAAAGGCAGCGCAGGAAAAACATAATTATTACTTTGTCAAGGGTGGGACTTCTCTTGATTTTTCTATTGCTTTGGGAACTGCTCGCCAGATTCGACGTAATAGACAGCTTTATTTCCTCAAGCCCCACGCGAATGTTCAACTGTTTTATCGACCTTGTCAAAGGCGGCGAACTCGGCAAACATATCGGCGTAACGCTTTGGGAAACCGTCGTCAGCTTTTTTCTGGCGACAACCGTAGGCACGCTGACCGCAATAATACTATGGTGGTTCGAAGGTGTGAGAAAGGTGCTAGAACCTTATATCGTCATACTCAACGCATTGCCTAAAATAGCGCTCGGTCCCATCATAATTATTTGGATGGGAACCGACGGCCCCGCAATCATAACGATGGCGCTTGCTATTTCGCTGTTCATAACTATACTCAGCACGCTGAGCGGATTCATGAGCGTGGAAAAAAGCAAGCTGATGCTGATGCAAACGCTGGGCGCCAACAAATGGCAAATACTGACCAAGCTCGTCCTGCCGTCCAATATCCCCAACATTATCGACGCTCTTAAGATCAACGTCGGTCTCTGCTGGGTAGGAACGATTATGGGCGAATACCTCGTGTCCCACGCAGGTCTCGGATACTTAATAATATACGGAGGTCAAATATTCAAACTTGATCTTGTGATGACGAGTACCGTTATACTGTGCATTCTTGCGGGCATAATGTATTATTTGGTTGCTCTGCTTCAAAAAGCGGTATCTAAAAAATTTAATATCGACTAACCTGTTTCGGCAGAGAATATCCGTAAAGGCTGACTCTCTGCCGATCTTTTCAGATTTTTGAACGACTATGAATTTACAGCGTTCACCGAAGTTGCGCAATGCTGGTTTTTTGATTCTTTCTTAAATCTGTCCGACGCTTTATATATCAGCGGCAGCCCAAGCATAAATGCGGTATATCCTACCCCGACGTACCCAATTATCGGATAACAGTATCCCACCAACGTAGAAAAATCGAACTTGAGCGAAAGCAAAGTAAATATTATCAACGTCGCCGCGCTGAATATTCCCGAAATACCTTTTTGCGCATTTTCCTGACAAATTAATTTGGAACAACCTATTAGCGTGCTGAATATTGCTAGATATATTATCATTCCGCTCAAAGACTTCATATCGCACGATTTTGAAAATTCAAATACCGGCATAGAAAAGTTTCTATAATCTATAGATACCGAATAAACGAGCATTATCGACGCGGCAAAAAAGACTGCCGTCACTACGCTTATAAATAAGATCTGTTTTGCCTTGAATTCTTCTTCCTGTTCTGCAATAATATATCCGCCCATCATTATATTCATACCGCAATACCCGAGTATCTTTTCCACTCCGATCTCGCCTGCAAAATCGATGTCGCCCTTAGACGCAAGCGCGACCAGCAATACCATTATCATAGGCACGATTATCGAATTGAATTTTCTCATTACGCTCATTTCGCACACGCCGAGCACGCTGACGAATATACCCGTCCAAAGTCCGACGTTGTCGATGCCGTAACTGTTTTCTATAATTTCTTCACAGCCGCTTACCATACATATAAAGCTGACCAAAGTGCATAGCCAAAGAATGCATTTGATAACGGAAAAAATCAATCGCGCCCAAGCCTTGCGACTGTTTTTCAACCGACGGAAACTCTTTGCCGCCATAAGAAATAAGCCGCACAAAGCTCCCATCAATATCCCCGCTATCATTCCGCTTACAACTCCGCTGTCGCCGAAATATATGATAATCTCCCGTCCCGTGGCAAATCCCGCGCCGATGATCGCGCCGATATAAATAAACGATATTTGCAGACAACGCAGAATTTTCATATTATAAATTATGCCGACTGCGATCCCGTTATGTCCAAAGCGCCATCCTGAGCAAAATATAAAAGGAACGGATTTTCCGTTCCTTGATCTTACAGTCCGTTGACCTCCCTCAATTCAATAATCTCTCCCAATAGTTTCAAACAAAATTCTTTCTCCTTTCCATTGAGATATCCGTCTCTCGCGTCGTCCTCGAATGCGTTGAGCAAAAGTATCAAATCGTCCTCTTCCAACGGAATTTCGTCTCTCACAATCAACTTGTCTTCGTTGATTATCGCCCAAAGCGTTACGTATACCGCATAAGGCTTTACCTTTGAATAGTCGCTTTTGAGAATCTTGCGAAGTTTGTTGACGAATTCCCAGAATTTTTCGTCTATATCTTCCTGTCTCTCTCCTTCGGGATTGTCATGCGGAACCGTCAACATCAGAAAAGCGGCAAAGATCGCAACGCCGTATTTGATCTGATAAAACTCGTCTTTGATCTTATAAGCGGTCAGTTTGTTGACCTGCAAATCTTCTCCGAACACGTACATCCTCTTGTTGTTGCAGACGAGATAATTCGCAAGACAAAGTATACGTACCACTACGTCGTTTCGATCGTCTACAACAACTCGGTTGACAATGCTCCTTGCCGGAGCATAACCCATTCTGTATATATTGTTAGTCGTCTCTATAATCTCGTTCAAAGGCAACGACGCTCCTGCAAGCATATTGTCGAGGGCTATCAAATTGTTATTCAAATCAGCGCAGAACTGCTCTTTTGTCTTGCATTTTTTAAGATTATCATACAACTTAGCGTCTATTTTTTCGCAAACCGTAGCATTGTTTTCCATTAAAAACATTTTATTCCCGTCCGCGACAGCCGACTTGTCAAAGCAATTTTCCAAATAATATAGATAGAATTTTGCATGACTGTATTGTCCATATATCGCGTTCGCTTTTCTCCAAGCCGTCTCCGCCCCGTTGACGTCCCTTCTGTTGAGCAGATCCATGCCCTCTAAGATATATCTTTCCTCGCTTCTGTCGTCCGCGCTAAATTTGCTGGCAGAGAAAATTTCATCCCACAGTTTCCAATCCTCGGTGCGGCAGGCCACGTCGTAAATATCTTCAAGCTGACTTACCGTATAGTTTTTCCTGTCTATCAAAAACTGTCTTAGTTTGCCGTAATTTTGCTCCGAACCGATATCTTTCAATCCGCACAATACGTCGCCGATTTCCGGAATAAACAGACCGTTCTGCACAAACTCCGAACAATGATCGTATGCTGAATCGTAATCTTTCATCTGAAGATAAATCTTGACGTACAGCTGCTCGTAGGACAGAATAGACGTAAGTTTGAGATGACGTTTTCTTATCTTATCCAACATGGATAAAGCTTTGTGCAATTTTTCTTCTTTCAGAAACACCTTCGCCGACTGCTCCAACAAAAACGCTTTGTAATCGTTGTCGATAAACTTATAGGCAAGTCTGCCGTCCTTATAATATTCGGTATATCTGCCGTCGTATTTTATCTTGCCGCTGTTGAACGCGTCCGTAGACACCAACGTGACGTCCGCGTTATCAAGATTCTCCAAAAATTCATACACGTCGCCCACAAGCGTCTTCATCAACGAAAACGCCTCCGTGATACCCTGCACGTCCTGCAATTTGATATAATTCTTTTCCAACAGCAATATCGCTTCTTTATAATATTGACATTCGAGCAAAAGCTCTTTCAAAATGAGTATAGAAAAATCGTACTGACCTATATCGTAATAAAAATGCGCTAGATACATTCTTCTCTGCGTAAATTCGTCATAATCCTCGACTTCGTCCAAAGTGAAAAGAATCCGTCTTGCGACGCTCTCCTGCGTACCTTCCCGCCAAAGCTTTCCGTTAGTATATTCGTTTATCGTGTTCGGGAACTTAATTATCATTCAAACAACCTTTTTACATCATCTTCCGTAAATACGTATTTGCGGTTGCAAAATTCGCATCCGACTTCTATTCTTCCTTGCGAGCGTACGATCTCCAAAGCTTCTTCTTTTCCAAGAGTTATCAGCATACTTTCGATACGATCTCTCGAACAACTGCACAAATATTCCTCGCATATATCCGGCAAGCGACTGATTTGAAAATGTCCGAAATAAAAATCCATAATTTCTTCGGCGCTCTTTTCGCAGAGAAGCTCGCCAACGTTTGTAAAATTGGACACTATATCCTCTAACACGAATATCTCTTCGGGAGAACAATTCGGCATCGGCTGAACGATTATACCGCCGGCTTTTACGCATTCATCTCCCTCCATTTTGACGCCCAAAGCCACAGCCGAAGGGAGCTGCTCGGACGCAGTGAAATAATATGCAAAATCCTCGTCGATATTGCCGTTGACAAGCTGCGATAGTCCGTTGTAAGGTTCTTTCAATCCAAAATCTTTGATAACGTTGAGCGCGCCGTCTTTACCTACAATCTGCGACACTTCCGCGTCAGCGTCTTCGCAAGCGCGCGGATTCTCTATATATCCTCTTACCTTTGCTCCGAAATCGCCGCACAGCACCATTTTGCCGCCCGCTCCGTTGCCGTCGATAATAATTGTCAGTTTATTGCCCGCTCCCTTGAAATTACCGCTCATAAAAGCCGTGACGGTAAGAGCTTTTCCCATTGCGACGGCGACAGAACGCGAAAATCCATGTATCTCTATAGCCTTGTTCACTGTCTGCGTAGTATCCAAAACGCTCACGATGGCTTTTCCGCCGAACAAAATAGCTCTTTTAATCATATACTTCTCCTAGGTATCTCAAAACGTAAATTTTAACAAATCCCGTATTCTATGCCAAATTACAGACAAACACCAATCTCTTGGATTCGACGTCCGCGTCGCGGAAAGTTTCTCCGTCGACAATCTGCGTAGTCCAATCTTTTTCAAGCAGCCCAACCAGTTGATCGCGCGTGTGGATATATTGTCTGTGACTCTCTTCTACTCTTTTGTAAATATCGCCTTCCAGCCTTTCAAAAAAATCCAACTCCATATCGACGTAGCCGTCTCCGAGTTGATTTGACCACACGTAAGTAACGTCGTCGTAATCCTCGCAGAAAAGGTTGTCTCCGATAATCCGAGTCAGCTTGTATTCCGAAGATATATCGAATATAAATACTCCGCCGGATTTGAGATAAGATTTAACTTTTGAAAAAAAGCTGGGAAGCTGCGAATAAGACAGATAGTTGACGCCGTCGCACACGCAGACGATAAAATCAACTTTATGAGCAAGTTCCAATTGAGATATATCCTGTCTCGCCCAACGAACGTCGACGCCTGCCGATTTTGCCTTTAACGTAGCTACGTTGAGCATTTCGCCGCTCAAATCTATTCCCGTCATTTTGTGTCCGAGTTTTGCGAGCGCGATTGTCATCTCACCCGATCCGCAAGCCAAATCAACGCCTTCACGCCCCAGCTTGTCTCGGATGAATTCCGTATATCCACGATAATCGAAATCGCCCATAAGACGGTCGTAATATTTGGCAAGTATACTGTAAGCGGACATTATTTCTTTTTCTTTTTATACGGATTTCCCGAATTGGCTTTCATCTGCTTCTTTTTAGCCTGATTTTTCTGCTTAGCGAGTTTCTCCTGTTCTTTCTGTTTGACTTTAAGTTCCTCTTCGTACATATATCCGATCATATTGTCGCACACGTACTGAGAAAATGCCAGATTGAACATTGCAAGCGCGCTAAAACCGATAAGCGCCATAAACACAAGTATGAATATCGCCACCATATTGATAAAAGACAGAGCCATTACGCCCGACAAAAACACCGTAATCAATATCGTAGGCACTATCATAAGCAACACAAGCGAAGCCGTATTGACGATATATTCTTTCATTTTGTATTTATAGCAGACGTACATGCCGTTGCCTATCATCATATACAAAGCGCTAAGCAAAGCTATAAGTCCGATAACTATGACGAGCACCCACCATCCCGCGTTGGCGTGTCCGTAAAGCGCTGTCTCTTTAAGAAGCATAATCAGCGAACATGCAAATCCCGTGGCAAGAACTCCCAGCCACGCAAAAGAAAGCATAAATTTATACCAATGCGCCTTGATACCTCTGAAAAAATGTTTGAATATCTTGACGTTGGCGCCCCAAAGCAAGTTTCTGCAACAATAATACAGTCCCGAGGCAAAAAGTCCCGCCAGCAAAGAACATGGCAACAGAGAAAATCCGAACAGTTTGAGTCTAAAATCGTATATGCGCTCTATCGCAGCCAACGAATCGTCGCTAACGCCGAATCCTACGCCTATGCCGCTGCTGAAATTAAGTCCCGCTATTATATCGCTCTGATGGGCGCGCATATAATAACCGAACAATACTATCATAGGCGCGCAAGCCAGCACCATTATAAGATTGAGCAAAACCAACTTTGTCATATTAGCCGATATAACGTGCATGACCTGTCGTATTCTGCCCTTATAGTTTATCTCTCTTCCTTCGGGAGAAAGATCCCTTTTCAAAATCAGATTATTTGCAAGTTTGTTTACTGCGCTCATTTACAGCTCCGTCAAAATTAAATTTGTATTAATTATACACTGTTTTTTTATTTTAAGCAATGATTATGACAAACAAATTCTTTAATCCGAATTTTCGCAGTTCAAAATAATTTCATAAATTTTCCAACCGTTTATTTCGACAAATTTTATTTATATTTACTTTACATATTCAATTATATATGTTAAAATACTCGTAAGTTTACAGAGGCGCAGAATATATCAGTATCGGGCTACAAGCGGCAAGACGCTCCCGAGAAAGGATATTTTGCCGAAATCGTATGTTTATCTTGCGGAAATATACGGTTGGTCGCTACGGTGAACAACCCTGCGACTGTCACCTTAAAGACGGGGTGGAGCACTTAAACTGACGGTGATTTTTATTGTCAACTTTAATGCTTTGCGACCTCGCAGAGCATTTTTCTTTGCCCTTTCTTTTCGCACCGTAGACTTCAACCGAAAAATATTTAGAGTTTACACTCACAAGGAGATAAGTATGAAAAAATATAACGTAGCCGTTGTAGGCGCAACCGGCATGGTCGGCAACAAGTTTCTCGAAGTATTGACGGAGAAACAACTTCCCGTCGAGAATTACTATCTGTTTGCTTCGGCAAAAAGCGCAGGCAAGACGATTGACTTTATGGGCAAACCTCACACCGTCATCGAATTGACGGAAGAAAACGTCAAAGCGCAAAAAATCGACATTGCTCTTTTCAGCGCAGGCGGTTCTACCAGCGCTAAGTTCGCTCCCGTATTCGCGGCGTGCGGCGCGGTCGTCATCGACAATTCGAGTCAATGGAGAATGGATCCCAAAGTTCCTCTCGTCGTACCCGAAGTCAATCCTCAGGATATCGAGTGGCACAACGGCATTATCGCCAACCCAAACTGCTCTACCATTCAGGCAATGGTAGCGCTCAAACCTCTCTATGACAAATTCGGCATAAAGAGAGTCGTTTACAGCACTTATCAAGCAGTAAGCGGCGCGGGCGTCGCAGGATACAACGATCTGCTCGACGGATTAAAAGCATTTGTCAACGGCGAAGATTACGCCACAAAGAAGTTCCCTTATCAGATCGCCAACAACTGTCTTCCCCATATAGACGTATTCCTCGACAACGGATACACCAAAGAGGAAGAAAAAATGATTAAGGAAACGAAGAAAATTCTCGGCGACGACAAGATCAAAGTAACAGCTACGACGGTCAGAGTTCCCGTGCTCAACTCGCACTCCGAGTCCATCAATGTCGAATTTGAAAAGCCCTGCACAAAAGAAGGTATTATTCAGGCTCTTAAAAATCAACAAGGTATCGTGGTCTGCGACGACGTCGCCAACAACGTCTACCCGATGCCTGTAGACAGCACAGGTCACGACGAGGTATACGTAGGACGTATCCGTATAGACGACACGGTAGAAAGCGGATGCAACTTGTGGGTTGTAGCGGACAATATCCGTAAAGGCGCGGCAAGCAACGCCGTGCAAATTGCGGAATATATGATCAAAAACAACAAAATCTAATTATTTTTAACGCGCGCGATTTATTTCCCGCGCGCGTTAATACAATATTAATGATATAATTAACGAGCTTTTGCCACAACGTTCGTTTGGCTAATAGCAGAAAGAAGGTAAAATATGTTTGAAGGTACATATACGGCGATAATTACCCCGTTCTCAGAGACGGGAGTCGATTACGAAAGTTTTTCCAAATTAATCGAAAGTCAGATTTCGGGAGGCATCGACGGTCTGGTATTCATCGGCACGACGGGAGAACCCGCGACTATGACGTCCGATGAGAAAAAGCAACTCAGAGATTTCGCTTTGAAGACGGTCAACCATCGCGTACCGGTGATTTTCGGCACGGGTTGCAACTGCACACTCACCGCCGTAGAAAATTCAATCCAGGCGCAACGCGAAGGCGCGGACGGCATATTGGTCGTATCCCCCTATTACAACAAATGCACGCAAGAGGGACTGTATTTGCATTATAAGTCCATTGCGGACAAATGCACTTTGCCTATGATTATCTACAACGTCCCGGGAAGAACAGGCGTGAATATCCTTCCGGAAACAGCCGGTAGACTTGCGCGCGATATCAAAAGCATCGTGGGCATCAAAGAGGCTTGCGGCAATTTGGAACAAATTGCAAAGACTGCCCAAGCGATTGCAGGTTCCTCTCTTCAACTGATGAGCGGCGACGACAAACTCGCGGTCGATATAGCAAGATTGGGCGGCACCACTCTCATTTCCGTCGCCAGCAACGCTCTTCCCAAAGAATTTGCGCAAATAATGAAATACGCCAATGCAAAGGATTACGACAGCGCCGACGCTCTGCTCGGAAAATACGACAATCTGATAGATCTGCTATTCAGCGAAGTCAATCCCATACCGATAAAATACGCTTGTTCGTTGCTCGGTCTGTGCAAAAATATATTGAGATTGCCGCTTACTCCGATGAGCGAAAGCAAAGCGGCGTTGTTGAAAGAAGAAATGCAAAGATTGCAAATTATACGATAAATATCGTAAATACAGGAGTTGTTATGATAAAAGTTTTGATTTGGGGAATAGGAGGCAGAATGGGCAAAAACGTGCTCGAATGTCTGTCATCTTTTGAAAACGCTCAGTGCGTAGGCGGCGTAGACAAATTCGCCGACAAAAACCTATATTCCGTACCCGTATTCGCCTCGGGAAAAGATATCGACGTCGACGCAGACGTGATAATAGATTTTTCACGTCCGGACGCTTTGGACGACATACTCGATTACGCTTTGGCTCATAAATGCGGCATTATGCTTGCCACCACGGGTTACAGCGCCCAACAGCAGGCAGCTATAGACAAGGCAAGTCAAAGCATAGCCGTATTTCAATCCAGCAATATGTCCTTGGGCGTAAATCTTTTGATAGAACTATGCCGCAAAGCTGCCAATTTTCTCGGCAACGGATTTGAAGTGGAGATAATCGAACAGCATCACAATCAAAAAGTAGATTCCCCGTCCGGCACCGCTCTTTCGATAGCGCAAGCAATCAACGAAGAATTCGACAATCAAAAACATTTTGTATACGGCAGACACGACAAGAACTGCAAACGGCAAAACAATGAGATCGGCGTCCACGCAATACGCGGCGGCACCATTGTGGGCAAACACGACGTCCTGTTTATCGGAAAAGACGAAGTAGTTACGCTTAAGCACGAGGCTCAATCGAGAATGGTATTTGCGCAAGGCGCAGTCCGCGCGGCAATCTTTATTTCCGATAAAAAATGCGGTAAATTTTCTATGAAAGAAATGGTTGCCGAAATATTGTAAAAACAAATTCAAAACGTTAAGAGGACCGACAAGGTCCTCTTTTTCTATCTATTTCTCTGCGAATTCTATTTTTGCAGTCAGTATTTTAAGACCGCGAAGCTGTTCTTTTCTCAATTGCGGTCTGCGAAAAAAGAATAGATCCACCGACTCCCAAACAAACACCCACGCAACTACGTCCAAAATATTGAGAAATAACGGTTTCATCTCCGATTTACTCAGCAATATTGCCACGGCAAACACGGCTATTCCCATTATCAACATTATCATAGACTGCAACGTGTTTTTTCTTACCTCTCTCGTCTTTTCGAGAAATTCCTGCCTATAATAGTTATGCACCGCTATCTCATATACGGGGCGCTCTTCTTGGCTTATTTCGCTGCCGACAAACGTGATATTGAGTTGAGAATCCGCTTTGACGTGTCGGATCGAATGATTGAGAAAGTCAGCGGTCTCCGAGCTTATCAACGGAAGCGAATTGACCGAATACGGCGACAGAAATCCACTGTCGTCGCTGACGTTGATTTCTATCAAACTGCGACCGTCATCATCTACGGCGACCGCGTTTTCTCTTTCAATACTTTCTGCCAGTTGTTTTATCTTTTTGATTTTTTCAAACATTTTTCTCTCCGTCGCCATTATTTCAACGCCGCGCGACGCTCCTAAATCACAAATTAATTAAGCCGACAGAACTGCCGGCTCGAATCTTAATTTTTGTTGTTTTTTTCAATACTCAGCTCTTCAAGCGCGTTTTCGTATTTTTTATTGAGTTGAGCTACCGCTTCTCTGTTGTCGAGATGCATTTGCATCAGATCGCAATCCAATATACTTTTTCCTTTATAAGTCTTGATGGGAAATTCCCCTACGACTTTCAACGTAAGCACTTCATACCAATTAAATTGACTTGGGCTTTGACATTTAATCTGTTTCCCCTCATACTCATAGCTGTATTCTATGTAATACACGGCGACCTTTCCCGAAGTCTTGACGGTATTGTACGATAAAAACTTAGCGGTCGTTCGCTCTCCCAAAGTTTCTATCTTCTCATCTTGTTTGATCTTGACTATTCTCAAGACCGCGGCAACCGTCAGTACGACGCCGGCCGCCAACGTCAATGCCGACACAACGTAGCTTGCAATGCTCTTGTTGTCGGTAAAATACCTATAATACACCAACAGCACTATGCCCAAAACAACAACTATGCTGCCGAATATAGCGGGCTTAATTACGTTGTCTTTAGCGTTAAGCTTTTTCATATCAATCCTTGTTGTAGATTATTCTGCCGCAGTTGGGGCATTCCTGAATTTTTCTTCCCTCGCCGAGTTTGTTGATGATATCGCTTGCAATCTCCATTCCGCAACCTCCGCAACTCGACGGCTTGATAAACGGCACAAACACAGGTCTCTTCTTGTTTGCCCTCACTTTCTTATATCTGTCGAGCAATTCGATATCGACGCCTTTTTCCAAATCTTTAAGCTCTTTCATTATAGCTCCCGCTTCCACGGACTTTTCCTTTTTGAGCGCATTGAAATCCTCGGTGTATTTTCTGTAACTCTTTGACGAATTGCCAGCCTGCTCGTATTCTTTTCTCTGCTTGACGTTCAAATCGGAAAGTTCCTTATTGCATCTTGAAGTCTCACGCTCGATTTCGTCGAGTTTCTGCTCCAATTTCTCAAGTTGTTTTGAATAATACTCCAGTTGTTTTTCATCGCAATCGGCAATATCGTCGGACGTTATTTCATCGATCTGTTTGCTGACTTCTTCAAACGCCGCCATCATTTTCTTAACGCATTCGATATCGCTCTCGGCGTTTTCGTTCATTCTCGTCAGCGCGTCGAAAGACTGCTTCGTAGCGTTTTGGAAATAAATCATCTTTTTTGCGGTATCGCTGGACTTCAGCTCGTTTTCCAATTTAATCAACTTCATATCCGCTTCCTGATACTGCAAAATCTTATCTATACTCATATTTTACTCCTTTTCCACTCGCGTGGCTTTGTTTACTTAATATTTTTATACGGGTTAACGTCTTTATCGCTGACATAAGCGATATCTTTATATCCGCTAAGCCATGACATAAAAATGTCTTTGCAGAAAATTTCGCTGTCATAATGACCTACGTCTATCAGTCCAAGCAAATAGTCTTGCGCTTTAAGCGCTATCGACAGCTTGCTCTCTCCGCCTATTATACAGTCGACGCCGTTTGCTTTTGCATATTCGACGAGTTCGTCGTCTCTGCCGCCTGCTCCCGTACACAGCGCGACTTTTCTGATTATCTTACTGCCGTCTCCCACAAATTTGACGTTGCCGTCATTTAGTTTTTTTGACACTTCGCAAGCAAATCGTTCAAGCGTAATCGGCTCGATAACTCCCTCTCTTGCGCAACCGTCTATAATTTTAACTTCTTTCATTCCCAAGATTTCTGCGACGTAATCGTTCAGTCCGCCTTCGCAGCAATCCAGATTTGTGTGACAGCTGTATAAATTGATATCTTTTGCCTTCGCTCTTCGGATAATGCTCTGCGAATAACTATCTATCTCTTCGCCGAATATCGACGGATGATGAGAAATAAGCAGATTACATTTTTTTTGTTCGCATTCGTCAAGCGTCGCATAGGTAACGTTCTGCGCGAGCAATATACCTGTGACTTCGGCGTTTTCATCCCCCGAGTTCAAACCCGCGCTGTCAAAATCCAATGCAAGAGACAGAGGAGCTTTCATTTCGATAATGCGTATTATATCCTTAACTCTCGTCATATTACCACAACTCCGACATTTTTTTTAGCAATGCCGCCTGCGAACTCTTATCTTCGTATTCGGCAAGTCTTTCGGCTTTTTTTTGAAGATATCTTACATACGACTTATAATCTTCGCTATCGGGACTGTTTTTACCGAGATAAAGTTCTTTGGCAGACAATCGGCAATCTTTACCGCTGTGAGCAAAGGCGACAATTATATCATAGAATTTACCGTTTTCGCACACGACGAAATCTTTATCTATAAAAATTCCGTTTTCGCTGAGATATTCTCTCAATTCTATACTGTTGCGATGCGCTACGAGAATAAGTCTTTTTATACCTTTAGGCATACGCGACAGAATATTCATTATCTCGTTGCCGCCCATTCCGGCAACAACAGCGCAATCGACTTCGTTGTCACCGACAAGAGCAAAGCCGTCGCAACAGCGAAATTGCGCATTCTCAATTCCGAGACTTTCGGCAAGCTGCCTTGCCTTATCGAGCGACGGCGAAGAAATATCGCAAGCTATAGCTTTTTGCACACGTCCTTCGATGAGAGACGCCGCCGTCACTTTGCCGTGATCGCAACCAATATCGGCGAGTGCGTCTCCTTGCACGTTGTCGACCACCGCGCGCAGTCTCCGCCCCAATTTAATACTTTTCATCAAACTTTGCCGATATAATCTTTGAGCTTTTTCGTGCGATTGGGATGACGCAGTTTCCTCAAAGCCTTCGCTTCGATCTGTCTTATACGCTCTCTCGTAACGTTGAATTCTCTTCCGACCTCTTCCAAAGTCTTCGGACGGGAATCGTCAAGTCCGTATCTCTTTCTTATGACTTCGTTTTCTCTTGGAGTCAGCGAACTGAGCACTTCGAGCAAATGTTCCTTGAGCATACGCGTCTCTGCCTTTTCCGCGGGAGACGCCGAAGTGTTGTCCTCAATGAAGTCTCCGAGATGGCTGTCTTCTTCTTCGCCGATAGGTTTCTCCAAAGATACGGGATCCTGAGCAATCTTTTGAATTTCTATTACCTTTTCTTCGGTAATACCCATCTTCTCGGCTATCTCTGCCGTTGTGGGTTCTCTGCCCAAAGTCTGCAAAAGCTGTCTGGACACTCTGCCCGTCTTGTTGATGGTCTCGACCATATGCACGGGGATTCTTATCGTCCTTGCCTGATCTGCTATAGCTCTTGTTATAGACTGTTTGATCCACCAAGTTGCGTAGGTGGAGAATTTGAACCCTTTGGTATAGTCGAATTTTTCTACGGCTTTCATAAGACCGAGATTGCCCTCTTGAATCAGGTCGAGGAACTGCATACCTCTGCCCACGTATCTCTTAGCTATGGATACGACAAGCCTGAGATTGGCTTCGCTAAGTCTGTTTTTGGCGCTCACATCACCCTCGCTCATTCTTCTTGCAAGATCTTTTTCTTCATCCGATTTGAGAAGAGGAACCTGTCCGATATCTTTGAGATACATCTTGACGGAATCGTCTGTCGTTGCGTCGATACTGTCGAAAGATATTTCCTTGATATCTTCGCTTTCTTCTTCCTGAATTTCCACTCCCTGCTGTTTGAGTATCTCAAACACGAGACTGGTCTCGTCAGGTTGAAGAGCGAGCTTGTCCGACAGTTTCTCAAATTCGGACATAGTCATCACTTTGTCCTTATAGCCGGAAGCTATCTTCTTGGCCTCGTTTTTGATTTTTTCTTCTCTCTGAAGAACTTTTTCGTTTACTTCGCTCTCCATCTTTTCTTCGTTCATAAAACCTCCGAATTATCTGCTTTTGTCAAATGCTATTTTTTTAGATTATCCTGCGCAAGCTGACTTATCATTATGAATCTGGCTTCATCGTCGGTCTCTTTGTCAATGTCGTGAGTCAAAGCCCTCTTCCTCTTCTTTTTGCCGTCGGATATAATCTTTTTAATGCAATCTTCAAAATATTTGTTAGCGATTTCATCGCTTACTTTACTTCCTTCGTCGAGCAAAGCGCGCACCTCAGCGTTGCCGTCCTCATACGTCAGCAACTCTTCTATCGTATTGCCACCGCTCGATTTTTTTGCTCTGTATACGTCGTACAGCGCCCTCTGATTGGCGTCGGTGATATACTGCGACAAGTCTATATCGCAAGATACGTTTTCCACTCCTCCGAAAAGTCCGTACAACGCGTACCTCACGGCTTTGTCAAATGCCGACGTCGCTAGCTTTGCGGTTTGCGGTTTGACTGCCGCCGCGGGACTTTCGCTCACGGCAAACTGTCTTTTCAACGTATCAGAAGATAGAGACGTCTGCTTGGACACGTAATCGATATATGCGTCAATCATCGCGGGATCCTGCAACACCTTGATTACCTTCATTGCCTCTACGGCATATTTGCCTTTTTCCTGAGGCGAAGTCAAATCATAGTTTTTTGCAATCGTCAACAGCTTGTGTTCAAACAACGGCTTTGCATTAATAAGCAATTTGAGATAACTGTCCTTGCCGTATTTTCTCACGTATTCGTCGGGATCCAAATTGTCGGGCAAGCTGACAACACGCACGTCCAATCCTTGATTATAAAGTATGTCCAGCCCTCTCATTGTGGCTTTCTGTCCCGCTCCGTCGCCGTCATAGCATATTATGACTTTATTGACGTATCTGCCGACGAGTTTTGCCTGCTCCTGCGTAAGCGAGGTACCCATAGACGCAATTGCGTTTTTTATACCGCTCTGATAGAGCGATATAACGTCCATATATCCCTCAACCATTATCAGTTCGGTGACGTTGGTCTCTAATTTAAGCCTTTTGACGGAATGCTGACCGAATATCTCTTTCGACTTGTTGAACAATATTGTGTCGCGCGTATTCTTATATTTCGGCAAACTGTCGTCGAGCACTCTTCCGCCGAATGCAACGACCTGTTTGAGATTGTTAATTATCGGCACCATAAGTCTTCCCGCCATCGTATCGACCGCGCTGCCGAATGAATTGATATCGACAAGTCCCGCCTCCTGCATTTGCTCTTTTGTATAGCCTTTGGAGTTCAAATACGCGACCAGCTGATTTCTGCCGATAGAATACCCCATGCCGAATATAGTCGCCGTCTGCATGCTTATTCCGCGTTTTGCGAGATATTCTCTTGCGCTCTTGCCCGAATCGGAAATGAGATTTGCGTGAAAATACGACGCCGTTTCTCTCATCATTTCAAAGAGCTTGTCCTTATGCTTTTTGAGCGCGCCGCCATTGTCACCGCCGGAAAAATCAGGCATGGTAATATGATACTTATCAGCTATGATTTTTAGCGCGCCCATAAAGTCAGTATGCTCTATTCCCTGAACGAAACTTATCGCGTCGCCGCCCTCTCCGCAACCGAAGCAATGGTACGTCTGCCTATCCTCGCTTATACAAAACGACGGCGTCTTCTCATGATGAAACGGACAGCAAGCCCACTTCCTGCTGCCTTTAACTTCCAGCGATACGTACGGCGATACAATTTCGGTTATGCTTATTCTTGACTTTAATTTTTCCAGCCATTCGGAAAAGACTTCCGCCATTATCGCCGCACCTCTCTTTTAGCATTCACTATATTATACGACACTTTTTTATTTTTTCCTATATAAATATTATAATATTTTATAAAATTTAAGCTATATTACAATAATTTTGCAAATTAACGTGCAATTTCGTATATAAAACAAAAAGGTCGCCGACGTTTTATCGCCCAGCAACCGTAATTAGCACGTATTTCTTAAAGTTCTTCATCTCGCTCAAATTAAAATGCCGCCACGCTCGCATTTAGGCGGACTTTGTTAAGCGGTTGAGCTGCTGACGCGATTGACGTTAATAGCATAACGTAGCAATCGCTATACCGTTTTGATAAAGAAGTAAAACGGATGAGATTCTTCGACTACGCTCAGAATGACATTAGTATCTATTTGCAAGTTTAACTATGTTTGTTATTCTCTTACTAAGATACTTAACTAAAAAGTTCTGTCATATTGAGCGGAGCGACAGCGCAGTCGAAATATCTCATCCGCTTATCCCATACTCTGTCTCGAGCGCAAAGATTAGTCCTATATCGCCCCGTGCGACGGTAACCGAGCGGTGAGCGTACTTTAATTATTATCCTATTATTTGCAATTATCTCTCGAGCGCGGATAGTGGTGTGATTAGGGCTAAACTAATCAATCTCACTCTGTCTCGAGCGCGGAGATTAGTTCTATATCACACCGTGCGACGGTAACCGAGCGGTGAGCATACTCTCCGTACGTGACCCCGAGGGCATCCCAGTCGTTAGGTGCGATAGAGGGCTGATATACGCGCTCGGTCACCTACTTAGCGATTCTTCATAGATCTTTGCTCTTTGAGGAAGTCCTGATACCTCTCTATCTGATCCTCTCTCAAATCTATCATCTCTTTTGCCGCGCTGTATGCCTGCGCATCTCCTATAGCTATCTCTGTCTCTTTAACTTTTATCTTCGCTCCGTCGTTGCTTGCGTTGCGTCTTATGTCCTTCAAATACTCGTCTTCCATCTTGAACAACGCTACCGTTACGTCTTTCTTTATCGTCAACTTCACTAACGGATTTACCGTCGACTGTCCCAATAAGATATTATACGTAGATCTCTTCTCCTTACACTTCTCTTTCTTCATTGCGTATTCTCTCAATCCGTCAAAGAACTTCTTCTGTTGCTTACTCAATTTCTCATACGCCTCATCGAGAGTAAGTCTAGGAGCTACCTCTTTCTTGGCTTTGGGAGCTGCCGCTACCGGTACTGCTTTCTCCACCACTTTCTCTACGATCTGTTCGACGGGCACCTCAACTTTGACTTCTTTGACTACTTCTTTCTCAATAATCTTTTCCACAGGAACTTCGACTATCTTCTCGACGGGTTTCTCGACTATCTTTTCTACGACTTGAGTATTTCCCGCATTATTCTGAGCAGATAATTCCAATATCTTCTGCATCAGCATTTCTTGATTTTTGAGAAGCTGTTTGATAGTTTCATTGTTTTGCTCAGTGTGATTCACCACTTTGAGCAACGTTTCATCATCTGCAACAGGATGAAGTTTGTTTACGAGTTTTTCCAACAACTCATCGCTTACACTTGCTGCCACTTCTCTTTCTACTATCCGCTCCGCAGGTTGCTCTGCCATCTTCTTGATAAGTTTTTGCATAGTATCTTCATTCTTTGTCGTCTTTTCAAGAAGTTTTTGAACAAGTTCGTCATTAGCAGACGCTTGTTGAGGCAAAGCTTGCTGCATTCCCGGCAACAGCGCTGTGACCGCCTCGGAAATTAGTCCGCGCATATCGTCTATACCCAAACCTTGTTGCACAACGTATCCGCCTTGCGGCATTCCCTGGGCCATACCGTTGTTGCCCATTCCCATAAACATAATGCGCAAATTCTCTTCCTTTTTCTCTTCTTTCTTCTGCTGATATTCTTCAAATACATCTTCGTAGTTATCCGCTGCTTTAACGTATCTATGCTTAGCAACAATCATCATTATCAGAGATATTACCGCAAAACACATCAATACCCATGCTATCGCAGTCCAAACTGTCGTAGCGATGCCCAAGTATGTCCCTGCGTATAGCGTATTCAATTTATCGGCTTTTTTGTTGAGCTTCCTGCGTTTGTTGTCGTAACTTGCCGTCTTAGACATGAAGATTATTGCTAGTATTAGACTTATCACACTTGCAATCAACTGCCACAATGGCATTTCTTTCACTTTCTTCAGAAGCTCTTCCAATATCTCGCTGCCTTCCCCAGGCTTGCCGGGTTTCTCGGGATTATTGGGATCATTTGGATTCCCCGGCTCCTCGCTTCCGTCATTGTACTCAAACTCATACTCTCCGCTCTCGCTAGGCTTCTCCAATACGTTTCCTTGCAAGTCTACAAACTCATAGTTCCCTGCATGCTCGCTCTTTATCTTCGCGATTACCTTATAAGTTTTCCCGTTTTCAAGTTCACTTTCCTCTACCGCATTGCCTTGCTCATCTCTATACTCGTATTCTATCTTTTCCTTCTCTTTCTCGCCTAATCCTTTAAGTTCAGGCTTCTTTCCCTCGCTCTCCCATTCCGCTTTTATCTTCGCAGCCTTTATCTCATATTTTATTCTTTTTACTCCCATCTCATATACTGATTCATATTCGTTTGCCACCTCAAATCTAACCATATAGTTTCCTGCATTGATAGGAGCGCTATCCAACAAAGTTTCGCTGCCGTCTTCTTCTATTGCGTAGTAAGACGCCTCTATCATCCTAAGAGTACCGTTTTCTACTGTCCATTCGCTGCCGTGCGGTTGAGAATCGTAAATAAATTCTTTTTCGCTCATCTTTATCACAATTTCTTTTTTATACGTCCCGACAGTGAATAAAATACTCTTTGTTAACTCGCTGATATCATACTTTCCGGTATAAAAATCCGACAATATCGCTACTGCCCAATAACGTTCCTCTTTTTCAGGTATAACCGTTATATCGTCCAACATTATCGGCGCGCCCGCAGCCGAACCGTTTATAAAGTCATTTTCTCTATAGTATTCGTAACATTTAACATAATCTTTGTACGTTTCGCTCACAATAGGATATTCAAACGTTTTCCCATTTGAATCGTCTTTTTCTACAGTATTTCCCCATTCTAAATTCAATACGCCGGATACTATATCCCAATCAAGTTCCCATTCGACATCATTCCCGACACCGTTGTAGATGTAAGTCGAAGTATCTTTTATTATCGGTAAAACGTAGTTGTTTCTTAATTTAACGTCAGTTATGGTTATACTTTGCGCGATAGCGTGATATTTCCTGACATCAACGCCGCTGTTACCGCCGTACTTGACGCAATTTTGCAATTCCGCAGGCAAGCCTTGAAGTTCTACCGATTGAAGATTTTCATTATATTTGTAAGGATTTGTCGCGTCATAATTCCACTTAACATTGCTAAAATCGAACTTAATCTTATTTATCTTCCATTTTAACGTAAACGTAGGCGTACCTATGTCTATACTGGGATTTCCGTCTTTCGCCTTTATCTTCAGTATTACAGAATATGTCGCTCCGCCGGCGTCTACGTCAGTTTTTCTGATATCGCCTAAATATTCGCATTCTATACTGTTCCTGATATCCTCGTTAAACGCCAACAGATTAACGTCAAATGTATACTCTGCGCCGTTATAATCCAGATTTAGTATATCGTTTGCGTCAAGATCGTTTTGCTCGATTGTTCTGTAAGCTCCGCCGTCAATATTAGTATTAGCGTATCTCCATACTATATCGGAATTTGTAAGATTTATCTGTTTGTTCCCTACCGTAAAGTTGTTGTCGTATGTCAAAGTATAATTTGAGTTGGCGGGTATGCTATCGACTAATTTCAATATATACTTATATGTTCCTTTATTAGACAGCTGAGGCAGCCTTACCGTCAACTTCTTATCCGTGGACGAAACTACGGGATCGTCTGTTTTTGTTTCGGCGGTTATTCCGCCTCCGGTATAATAAGCTTCAAATCTCAATTTGCCGATATCAACATCGCAGCAATCGTAATTTACTTGATAATCTTTACCCGTATACACCTGAGTGCTCCATAAAACTGACGACATTACCGTCAACGCTTTTGGAGAAATGTCAAAAGTCAAATCGCTCTTAGGCAATACCGTCTTATCTGTCCATTCCATATAATCCGTATTTTTCAACGACACGGTCGCTCGATATCCTTTAGCGGCGTTAATCGCCCAAAACGCGTGTTTTCCGGCATTGCTTTCACCCGCCGGAATTATCCCGAATCCTGCTCCTGACGACATTGTTACAGTCATAAAATCTTCGTCGTAATTTTCGACTTCCAAATAAAGTTTGCCGCCTTTATATACAAGTCCGCTCACGCTTGTCTTAATTCTCATAGGCGTTACCGAATACAGTATCTTATAATCGAATTCCAAAGTATTTGCGCTGCCGTCATTCCAACATTCTCCGCTTTTAGGCGTAACCTGAACCGTATATTTTCCAACGCTGCCTGCTCTAAAAGACAGTATTCCGCCCGTAACGCTGTAAGCAGGCGCAATTATATCGTTGCCGTCCATATCTTTCGCTACGACTTGAATATCCACAAGATTCGAATTTACTTTATCCATTTCGAAATTGAGAAGATTTCCGTTATCGTAATATTTTATTATATCGCCTTTTTTCTGCGGCTTAACAGCCGACGCCGCTTCTTTGGCTTTCCTGAGATTCAAATGAAACGCCGGTCGAACAGCGCATGTTTTGGAAGCGGAGCAACTGCTATAAGTAACTCCGTCTTCCGTGAGCGTATACACATTGGAATAAAAGAAATCATCTGACGAACGCAGCCATGACTTTGCATTAGAAACGTCAGTGTCGTTATCATTACCGCGTTGGTTGTCATTTGTTTTCCAAAGACCGCGATAATTGTCTTTATTTTGCTGACTCCAACCCGTTTCCGCCATTGCCGGCAACCATATTTTATCGTCTTTCCATGTCGTATAGCCTGTTTTTAACTGATAGCTTTTTGTCGGAGAATTATAAATATCGCTCATTGTAGTGGAATAAGCGTCATTATTGAAATTATATGAGTAATTAGCGCCGTTAGCTGCAAAGTTATTGTTTTTTGCCGATACGGTTTCTTGCCACAATACATTAGAAGGCGTGTCAATAAATGACGTCAACGAACCGTCTATATCGTCCATCGTATATATAGCGAACGGATTGTCGGCGTCTTGCTCTACCTCGCCTGTTGACATATCGCCCAACGACGTTGCGTATTTACCGCCGTTGTTGAGAGTTTTTGCTCTCATTTTGCTTGTTCCGTACATATTTGCGGGATAAGCGCCGTTACTATCATCGCCGTAATCATTCCACGTAGCGGTTCTGTAATACAAAGGTAATTGTTTGGAATTCGCCAGCCATAGCGTTAATATCGGATCTCCGTCCCTATTTTCGGATAAATACGTTACGTTCCATATCAGTCCGTTTATTGTAACCGTAATGTCGCTGCCTCCGTTGAAAGTTCGGAAATTATCGCTGTTAAGAGTAGCCGAAGCAAGTCTTTTTACTTCTTCATAAGTAGCAATTCCCGTCAAACTTTTATATAAAAGTTCCAATTTATCTCCGTTAAACGTCTTGTTCCCCTCGCTCGTCGGATAATTCTTTAATAACAATTCGCCGACATCAGTTACGCTTGATAAATTTTTAATAGCATTGACCTCATTATTCGTATAAAACAAATTTAATACGCTAATCATACAAAGACATAAAATAATTAACGTCGATATTAGAAAAATCCATTTGAATTTCTTTTTATTTATATACATTTCTACTCCATTTTATATGTGGTCAGTAAAGGTGTACTTTTCCTGACCGAAAAGTATTGTAAACGACAGAGCGAAATAGTATAATGTATTATAT
Source organism: uncultured Clostridia bacterium (assembly GCA_947246685.1). Classification (GTDB taxonomy): domain Bacteria; phylum Bacillota; class Clostridia; order Christensenellales; family UBA3700; genus RACS-045. The sequence goes on from CAMXSN010000005.1 coordinate 88,594, forward strand.
AAAAAATAAAGAATTGTGCCCTATTTTGGACATATTTTGACAGTCAGGAAAAGTACACTTTTTTTGGAATTTTGTAATAATTAGCTGAAATTTGTCCTAATTTTGTATTATTTTGTACTTTAAGAATTATCCTGGTAGAAAATTTAGTTTATAGTTTATTGCGTTTATTTGATTTGACGTCGCGCGTTTATTTCAAAATAGTTCCGCTTAACAAAGTAAAAGCATAACTTAACAGATTAGATATTTCGACTAAGCATACGCTGCTCTCAAAACTACAAGTCTGCGTCTCTGCCGTTGCCGTGCAATAATTTAACCGAAAAACTTTGACATATCTCTCAACTGTATAGTATAATTTTAGTCGGTAATTAAATTTATTAATTTTAAGGAGGTTTTCCTAATGGAATATTCACATGAAGTATTGAATATGTGCAAGGTTACCAAGGGCACCGACCATGGTCCTGCGCCTATTCCGGAAGAAGGCAAGTGGGTACAGTCAAAGCAAATCAGCGATATCAGCGGTCTGACTCACGGTATCGGTTGGTGCGCTCCTCAGCAAGGCGCGTGCAAACTGACGCTCAACGTCAAAGAAGGCGTGATAGAGGAAGCTTTGGTTGAGACTATCGGCTGTTCCGGTATGACACACTCGGCGGCTATGGCGGCGGAGATACTCCCCGGCAAAACTATTTTGGAAGCGCTCAATACCGATTTGGTTTGCGACGCTATCAATACCGCTATGAGAGAACTTTTCTTGCAGATCGTCTACGGACGCACGCAATCTGCATTCTCCGAGAACGGTTTGCCGATCGGAGCAGGTCTCGAAGACCTCGGCAAAGGACTTCGTTCGCAAGTAGGCACAATGTACTCTACCGGAGCTAAGGGAGTAAGATATCTCGAGATGGCAGAAGGTTACGTTACGCACATCGGACTTGACAAAGACAATCAGGTCATTGGTTATGAATTCGTCAACTTGGGCAAGATGATGGAAGCAATCAAAGGCGGTATGTCCGCAAACGACGCTTTGGTCAAATTCACCAACAGCTACGGCAGATATAAAGAAGCCGTCAAGGTCATCGACCCGAGAAATGAATAAGGAGGTACTCTATAATGGCAGTTATGTTTGAAAGTTATTCAAGAAGAATAGACAAAATCACCAAGTGCCTCTCTGAAAACGGCATCTCTTCCCTGGAAGAAGCAAAACAGATTTGCACCGATAAGGGAATCGACGTTGAGGCTATCGTCAAAGGTATTCAGCCTATCGCGTTTGAAAACGCAGTTTGGGCTTACACAGTAGGTTGCGCCATCGCAATCAAAAAGGGCTGCAAAAAAGCGGCAGATGCGGCGGAGGCAATCGGTATCGGCTTGCAGAGCTTCTGTATTCCCGGTTCTGTTGCAGAACAGAGAAAAGTCGGTCTCGGCCACGGCAATTTGGCGGCTATGCTTTTGAGAGAAGAAACAAAATGTTTTGCTTTCCTCGCCGGTCACGAATCTTTTGCAGCCGCAGAAGGAGCAATCGGCATCGCAATGAAAGCTAATAAAGTAAGAAAACAGCCTTTGCAAGTCATTCTTAACGGACTTGGCAAGGACGCTGCTAAGATAATCAGCAGAATCAACGGATTTACCTACGTTCAGACCAAGCTCGATTACTTCACCGGCGAACTCAAAGTTATCGAAACGATTTCTTATTCCGACGGCGAAAGAAGCAAAGTCAGAGTTTACGGCGCCGACGACGTCGTTGAAGGCGTTGCGATTATGAAACACGAAAACGTCGACGTTTCCATCACCGGCAACTCCACCAACCCCACGCGTTTCCAACATCCCGTTGCAGGCACGTATAAGAAAGAATGCGTAGAGAGCGGCAAGAAGTATTTCTCAGTTGCATCCGGAGGCGGCACAGGACGTACTCTCCACCCGGATAATATGGCTGCAGGTCCCGCATCTTACGGCATGACCGACACAATGGGCAGAATGCACTCCGACGCTCAGTTCGCAGGCTCCTCTTCCGTTCCCGCTCACGTTGAGATGATGGGACTTATCGGCATGGGCAACAACCCGATGGTAGGCGCTTCGGTATCCTGCGCAGTTGCGGTTGAAGAAGCGTTGAAGTAATTTTCGCATTGCTTTATTATTAAAATTTAAGGGCTTCGGCAGTTACCGAAGCCCTTTTCATTAACTTTATTTATTTAGATCTAAAAATCTATTTGTATAAAAATTTATAAAATTTATATCAAACGATTTACGCTTTGATATCCTCTGCCAAAATATCCGCAAGCTGTTTGAGTTGTGCGTAACTATCCTTATTTACCGCCGATTTAACGCTTACTTTCTGCTCAATAAACTTATTGTTTTTAAGTTTCTCAAGCGTTTCGCTCATAAGTTTAGCGCTGACAGGCGCCCAAGTGCCGTTCTCTATAAACGCAAACGTCCTGTTTTGCAAATTATGTTCGGCCAGTTCATGCAACACGACCTGAATAGGCGGAAAAAGCGACATATTATAAGTTGCGCAGGCAAAGACCACATGAGAATATTTGAACGCCTCGGCTATGACATGCGAATAGTGCGTGTTAGAGGCGTTGATCAAACACATATCTTTTACCCCTCTGTCACCCAACAAATTTGCAAGCAATTCGGCGGCGTTCTCCGTGTGTCCGTGCACCGAACCGTATACGATCAATACGCTCTTTTCCTCGGGCGTATACGTGGACCATTTATTATATTTATCAAGAATGTATTGTATGTTTTCTCTCCAGATTGGACCGTGAAGCGGACAAATACGCGCAATTTCCAGACCGCTTGCCTTTTTAAGCAAACTCTGCACCTGAATTCCGTATTTCCCTACAATATTCGTATAATATCTGCGTGCGTCGGATATCCATTTACCTTGAAAATCGCACTCGTCCGCAAAAATATTTCCGCTCATAGCGCCAAACGTTCCAAACGCGTCTGCCGAATACAGCGTATTATCGAAGACGTCGTAGCTCACCATTGCTTCCGGCCAATGTACCATCGGAGCCATAACGAACTTAAAAGTATGTTTTCCGGTATTGAGCGTATCCCCTTCTTTAACTTCGATTTTGCGCGATTGGATATCAAAGTCAAAAAATTGAGACATCATTACGAAAGTCTTTGCATTGCCGACAATCTTGACTTGCGGATATTTATCTACGATTGCGCCTATATTTGCGCAGTGATCGGGTTCCATATGATTGACAATCAAATAATCAAGTTTTTTCCCGCCCAAGGCATATTCCACGTTCTCCAAAAACTGCAAACTTGCAACACTGTCGACCGTATCAATTAACACGGATTTTTCATCTAGCACTAGATATGAATTATAACTTACTCCTCTCTCAACGGGATATACGTTCTCAAACAACGCAATTTTTCTGTCGTTAACTCCCACCCATAATACGTCGTCGCAAACTTTCTTTATACTGTACATAAGCCTCTCCTAATCTATGAAAATACCTTTATCAGCGTATTTATTTTATCACAGCATCAACTATTTATCAATAAAATGCAATGACTATTTTATTTATACGTACGCATTAAACTAGTCGCTATAAAACTTTAATTAATTTCAAACGGGAATTTGTCACAGTTAAAATAAAAATGATAAGTATCATGATTTGTCCAAAAGATATCTATAATTAGCGCAATTCCTGTTAATCCAATTGTAATATCTTGCAGACAATATATCTCAAAATTACTCACGAATAAAAATGCCGCTTTGCTTGCATTTGGGCGGTCTTTGTTAAGCGGTTGAGACCCGTTCGACTTCACTTCGTTTCGCTCAGGGTGACATTAATTTTTTTAATTGAACTAGATTAGTTATTCTTATCTAAGATACTTAACTAATAAGTCTGTCATATTGAGCGGAGCTATAGCGCAGTCGAAATATCTCATCCGCTTATCCCACACTCTGTCTCAAGCGCGGAGATTAGTCCTATATCGCTCCGTGCGACGGTAACCGAGCGGTGAACTATTCTTTGATTTTATCCTATTATTCGCTACTTTCTCTCGAGCGCGGAGAGTGGTGTGATTTTCGTCCTAGCTAGGGCAAGGT
>CAMXSN010000006.1 GCA_947246685.1 uncultured Clostridia bacterium
CGTGCGCTCCCGACTGCAATTACGCCTGCTTTCCCTCTCGACGCTTTACGTCGTTGCAGTTCGCTTTGGCTAAAAACAATTATCAATTATTTTTTTACGCCGCGCGCCTGCTGAGCCATAGCAGCATGTTATTACCAGATTTTCTATAAGTCGCAGTCCGAAGGACGTGCGCTCCCGACTGCAATTACGCCTGCTTTCCCTCTCGACGCTTTCTTTGCTATCTTAGTTATTATAAATGAATGCGCTGACAGTGTCAAATATTTTTGCAATTAAATTCTCAAACGCATATTTTTTATTGATGCGCACAGTTTAGAAAGTACAATAGAAAAACGTATTGCCGTAAATTAATTATTCTAGGCAGAGTCAACGACCTGCCTTATTATTTCGCACCCGCAAATTGAGCGCCAAATATATAGCGAGCAATACGGCTATCGTCGCAATTATCACGACAAAACAAACCCAAGGAGCGACTTTTTTATCAAAAAAGAAATAGTCGCAGTCAAAGCCCTTGCGTATTGCGTCCAATACCTGCGAAGGCAAATCTTTGCCAAGTTCTTTAAGTACGCCGTTCATATATGCCTGTCTGAAAACAACCGTCGAATAAGTGCCGGGGATAAAACCTACGAAATTTTGTATCCCCTTGCCCATTGAGGAAATCGGCATATATGCTCCGCACAAAAAACCGTACATTGAAGATACCAAAGTACAAATTCCGCTTTGAGCGCCTTGTGATTTGATGAACACTTCCAATATCGATATTACCAGCGAGCCCATCGAAACGGTCAATATCATATCGACAAATATCAGTAATATATCGGCAAAAGTCATATACCAACCAACTATAGCCAAATATATAATGCTAATGATCAAAACTATAATACACACAAGCAACGTCGATATAAAGTTGGATACCGTATAGCTTAAACTCAAAGAAAACCTGCCGATAGGCGCAACTTGAAATCCGCGCAAAGTTCTCTTAAGCTTATCGTCAATACGAATATTGGAACAAAACGCTATAGTTATGCAAGACGTTGTCATAATGGAAGAAAACAGCCAGCTTCCCGTAAATGCATTGAGCAAATCCTTACTTATCTCATAACCCTCCGGAAGCGAATTGATTAGAGAAGTTTCGTACACTCCGCGTAAAAAGAGCAGAAACAACACTATCAATATAAGCGGAGTCATAAGTGAAAAGAAAAACATAAGTTTATCCTTAAAATAAATTTTGATATTTCGCTCTAACATATATGTAAAAGAGCTTAATTTTTCTTTCATTTTATTTCCTCCTTGAGCTGTTTGCCGGTAACATTGAGAAACACGTTGTCCATTTTGCCCTTCACGACCTCAAAATCTATTATATATTTCGCGTAGCCCGTCAATATTTCTTTTGCCTTTGCAATATCTTTTACTTCTATCAAAATATACCCGTTTTCTATTTTATATTTTACGCCGTCATCCTCAAACCGCTTTGTCAACTCATCGGAATATTCGTATATCTTGACGAAATCGTAGGCGTATTGGTTTTTGAGATTATTGGGAGTATCGCTCGCCACTATCTTGCCGCCGTCGATAATAACAACATAATCGGCGTCGCCCGCTTCTTCCATATAATGCGTGGTAAGCAATACGGTTAGCAAATCTTTGCGTCTCAATTCATTGAGAAATTCCCAAACGGTTATTCTTGTATTAGGATCAAGTCCTGTGGTAGGCTCGTCGAGTATCAAAATCTTTGGCGAATTAATGAGCGCTCTTGCAATATCTATACGACGCTGCTGTCCGCCCGATAGCTTACCGAAAGGTCTCTTAAGCAAATCGGTAAATTGCAATCTATCCGCAAGATATTGCAATCTTTGCTCAAATACTTTGCCTTTCAATCCGTAAAGACCTGCTCTCAATTTCAAATTATCATACACCGTCAATTTGACGTCCAATACGTTTTCTTGAAAAACAACGCCCAATTTAGGTTTTATCTCACTAATTTCTTTATCTAACGAATATCCGTCGATATAAACTTCGCCGTTGTCTTTTTCGAGAATACCGCAAATAATATTTATCGTCGTGCTTTTACCCGCGCCGTTAAGCCCCAAAAATGCAAATAGCTCGCCTTCTCTCACGCAAAACGATATCCCGTCGACTGCCTTGACGTCCTTAAAATATTTTTTGAGTTCTTTAATTTCTATGACGTTTTTCATTTCTTCTCCTATTCTAAATACAATTTGCCAAGCGCCGTAAATTGCGCAGTAAGTCTTTGTGAAATCTCTTCGTCGGAAATGTCGCTACCTGCGAGTTGCATAGCCGCCAATCCATAAGAATATATGGTCATATCCAAATGAAATTGCAATGCTTGGCGATGAGTAATCCCGTATTCTTCTTGAATCGTATTGACCACTTCGATAAAATAAGCGTCTTCTTCGAGATATTTTTTATCAAAAGGCTTTTTGATGTAAATCCTACTGAAAAGCTGCTTTTCCATTTGCGCGAATTTAACAAATCCCATTCCGTACGCTTTATATTCCGCAATGCCGCTCATATCGGCATATTTTGCTATATAATTCTTATGTACTTCATATATATGAAAATACAACTCCTTTTCCAACTCAGCCATATTCTTGAACAGCGAATAAATAGGTTGAGTAGAACATCCCAACCTCTTCGCAATATTTCTTGCGCTGATTTCCTTATCCTGCCTTATAAGGTCGACAGCGCAATCCAAAATATTTTCTTTCGTTATCTTATTCTTCACCGCCAAAACTCCAAAATAACACTTGTTATAATAAGTATAATAGGTGTTATATTGCCTGTCAATAGTTTTAGAAAGTTCTTCTTCAAAACTGACAATCGAATATACCTGACTCCGTTTAGAAAATATCTATTACAAAGCCGATTTAATAACAGCCCTGCCAGAATGCGACATTATTGTCACGCGTGCTGCTAGCATTGACAAGAACTCTATCGCCGTGTATATTTAATTATAGGAAGCGAATATGTTATTGAAAGATTACGACAAAAATACCATAGTACACAGAAGACAATACAGTCTCAGCAGAACAATAACCCTCACTATCGGGGGCTTATGTTTCTTCGGATTGAGTATTTTGATGTTTGTCTTTTGTATAAAAATTTTTGCCGAAGGATTTCAAAACCAAAACAGAATCAATACAGCGGGATTCGGACCGCTGATTTTCGGCTTGTTACTTTTGGCTATCACCATATCGTTGATCGTCTACGGATACAGGGACGTATATCATTGTAGAAAAAGACAATACGTGTTGGAGTGCGGAGAAAGCGGAATAGCCGTTATAACCAAAATCTTCGACGTTTCATATTCCCCCAATACAGGCGGTCGCAATATGGACATGCGTTACGGCTTTGTGCTTTCATATGAAAAAGACGGAATCCAAAAAACATTCAAGACCAACGCTTGTTACGACATAAACGAACGCAATTATTTGGTCTCTTTAGAAAACGTCAAAATAAAAATTCGTAAAAACTACGTGGCGATCGATGAGGAATTTCGCTATGAGATATATAAAAAAGATTCGTTCTCCGGATTGGATAAACAATTTTATAATCAAAAGCCTTTTTCCGCAGTTAATAAGTTGATTACGGCGTTAATTTTTTTATCTATAATTATATTTTTTATATTATTAGCTCTTACGATTATTGTCAAAAACAATGTGTTCTTATTTGTCGGGTTAGGCGTTCTTGTATTGATGCTGACCGCGGCAATGCTGTTGTATATTAAATATTTTCATTAAATCCCCGCCTTAAAATTCCGCTAATAAAAATTCGTATTTTCCCAGCACTATAGTTTGACAAAAAGATATACTCAAATATAATACAAGAGACCGCCCTAAGGCGGCCTCCTTTTAGTAATTATTAACTATCAGAATTTAACGTCGTCGTTATGTTCCTCTGTCGTAGATTCATCCGTAGATAACTGATCCGCAACGTCCTCAACAAGTTCTTGCGCAACGGATTCTCCTACCGCGCTTTGTTGCAAAGCCTCTACGGCAAATCCCATTTGCGTAGCCTGCTCTGCGGTAAGAACTCCGAGTTCGATTGCCTCCGCGACGTTCTCCTGTTCGAGCGTGCCGGAGTCCATAGCCTCCTTGAATCCTCTTATCTTGATATCGCGCGTCATCTCCAACTGTTTCTTCTCTGTCAAATCCCAGAAAAGGAAGGGAATCGTCGCCAGCACTCCGCATGCGATACTGAGAATACCCCAAATTATCAAAACGCTCTGCATTACGCCTTCCTCGCCGTAATCTTCGGAAGAAGCAGCGCCAGCGAACTTGATAAGAAGTTCTGTCGTCATCCAACCGGACAACATTCCGCACAAAGTGGTAATAACCTGCGAATACTGAGACATATAGCCGTCGAGACGATCGCCAGTCTTCCATTGCTGATACTCGCAGTAATCGGCAACCATAGCGGGAGACGTAACCGTCCAAAGCGCCGCGAACATGTTGTGCATAAACACTCCTACGAAGAATATCCATGCCGTAGCGGCATTGTGGTAAGCAAACTTAAACAGCAACAACAGCAACACGGAGATCACGGTCGAACCTGCAAATGACACGAGCGTCATCTTTTTCTTGCCGAGCTTTTTCTGAATTATAGGCGAGAACAACATGCCGGGTACAAATCCAACTGCTGCGATCGTAGGCATAATTCCTCTCATGTCTGCGCCAAGCTGTCCGCCGAGAATATAAAGGCAAACGTAATTGGTCGCCGAGAATATCAAAAGTCTGCCGAAACCGAGAATATTGGAAGTATTGAAAAGCCAGAAATACTTGTTTTTCATACTCTTCTTGATACCGGTCATAAAGCCTACTTTTTCTTTGACTTTCTTTTCCTGTATGATTCTCTCTTTTGTGCCGAAGAACATTATAAGAGAAATACCGACGAATATCATTCCCGCTATCGGGAAAATAATTTTGTATGTATTGATATTGTCCATACCGTAAGTCAGTCTTAAGCCGATATTTCTTATCTGATCGGACGTCATCTGACCGAATTCATCGCCATATACGGCGCCTGCCTGACCGTAGATCCTGCCTGCAATAAGCGGGAAAAGCATCTGCACGATAGACGGTCCCAGCGAATCGATAACGCCGCCGACCGAATACAGTTTTGTACGTTCGTTTGTGTTGGGCGTGATAACCTGAGCAAGCCCTACTCTTCCGAAAGAGAAGAAACTAAACACCGTTGTCGCAATGAAAAGCACTAGCTGATACGACCCCACGACAAGCCATTGAGTCTTAGGCGTATGCGCCAATGCGTTGTCCGGCATGAACCAATCGGGGATAAACGCGAGCATCCAATAACTGAGAACGCAAAGCGCTCCTGTGAAAAGCAAATAAGGTCTGTATTTTCCCCATTTGGTATTGGTGTTGTCGATTATCCAACCTACCAACGGAGCGCGGAAAAGCGTAAGCAAAGCCACTATCCAAGTCGTATACTGCACGATACGAGCGTCAAAGTTGTAGACAAGCGCAAGATGCACGCCGACGTTGATAGCAAAATACTGTGTAAAAATACCGAAACCCTGAACTCCCATACCGCCTACCGCATAAGAAACGAATTCTTTGTTTGGCAGACAATATCCCTCTTTGGGAGGGGTATTCCAGTGCTTGAAAAAGTCAGTTACGATAAAACCGACTTTTTTGAAGACGTTTTGTTTTCCCATATTTCCTCCTGCGCATATAAACGCAATTTATTTCAATCCCTATTATCAACAGCGCACGATTTTATAATAAAATCAATACGCTACATAATTATATCATAGAATTAAAGAGTTTTGTATAATTTTTGAAAAAATTTTTTATATTTATTTTCCAACTCGTTCCAATTCCGAATACAAATTATTTTTTCTTGATATATTTTCTTTTTACCGACGCGTCGTCTAACAAATTGTGCAGTCCTTGCCAATGCAAAACTCTTCTGCCGAACCACGCTCTCTGACACGCCCCGCGCAGCTTGCACGGATTAGCCGCGCCCATGGATGCAGACTCATAGCCAAACAACTCAAGATATTTCAATACGCTGCCCAATCTGCTCTCAAATTCTTCGTAATCGCCGCCGCCGTTGTTCCACATCGTCTCGCTGAGCGCACACGATCTAGGCAACAGACGTAAACACGCGCGCTTGAAATTAGGCACGTATTCCGTCCAAAGAGCTATTTCCGCTCCCAAAAATTTCTCCTGCGGGAAATTATCGGGAAGAGGAACATAACCGTAACTCTTTTTCAAACTTATCTTGCCGTAAGGCAGATCGACGTAAGTATAGGCGCTGTCGTTATTGATATAACCTCCGCACTTCTCTGCGAATTCCCTCACTTTCTCGTCGCCGTTCTCTTTATCCTCCCAATATTGCAGCACCTCGTGATTATTCAAATACCTGTCGGTAGACAACCCGTTCCACATAATGGGAACAAAACCTTTGCTTACGACGTAATCGCTCACTCTTCTCATAAAATACGCTTGCAATTCGCTTTCGTCTGCCAATCCTTCTCTTTTAATAGCAGCTTGGCAATGCTCGCACATCGTCCATCTTTGCAAGAAAACTTCGTCGCCGCCGATATGTATGTATTTAGTGTTTTCTCCGCCGAAAACTTCCATTATCTCGTCCAATACGCCGAATACGAATTCGTAAGTGCTTTCTTTGCCCGCGCAGAGCACGTCGTGCTTGACGCCCCAATGCGTAGCTACTTTTAGCTTCCTGTCAAAGCAGCTGAGATACGGATAACACGCGATAGCCGACTGAATATGCCCCGGCATATCGATTTCGGGAATCACCTGCACGTTGCGCTCGTTGGCGTACGCGATTATTTCTTTCAAATCCGCCTTTGTATAGTATCCGCCGTGCGGCACGCATCCGAAATTCGTATGAGACCGACGGCTGCCTTTTTCCGTAAGCAAAGGATATCTGTCAATGCTTATTCTCCAGCCTTGGTCTTCCGTGAGATGCCAATGCAATACGTTGAGTTTGTGCAACAGACAGAAGTCTATAAAACGGAACACGTCTTCTTTAGGGAAAAAATATCTGCCGCAATCAAGCAAAAGCCCCCTGTAATCGACCTTCGGCTCGTCTTTTATCGAACAGTAAGGCAATACGCCGCCGTAATTGAACAACAGCTGCCCGAGAGTGCAAAATGCATAGAGAAGCCCTTCCTTGGCGCTTGCTTTGATAGCTACGCCCTTTCCGTCGACATTCAGCTCATAACCTTCTCGGCAACTTATCCCTGCGCAATCGGCAGTATAGTTGACGGGCACTCCGTCGTCCGATACTACTATCCCCAAAACGCTCAAATTGGTTTTGAAATTCTCGACGGCAAAACATTCGTCTCCGTGCAATCCGATAATTTTGCAGTTAAGCTGTCCGTCCTTAAAATCTACGCGGAACGGATAAGGAATAAGTTTAAGTCCTTGCATTTTGCTTCTCCATATCGCGTTTTTGCTTAATTTTTACTCTCAAAGCGATTGCCAAGGTGTTGAGAGCCGTTCGCTGTAATTCTCCGCGTGTAATGCCGCCCTGTTTCCCCAAAGTCTCCAACAACGATTTATCCGGCTTATACTTTTTGACGCCGTATTTGAAATTGCCGGGCATAAACACGTCGACCTGCGCTCTAACGCGATACGCGTTGTCGCGTATGTTGGGAAATTCTTCGCTGTTGCTTTTGCGCATCCACCAATCGGTGATCACCAATCCGTTATATCCCCACTCGTCTCTGAGCACGCTCGTTGCCAGATCATAGTTGTAATGACTCCATACGCCGTTAATCTTATTGTAACTGGTCATAATATTGCAAGGCGAGCTCTCCTTAACGCAAATCTCAAAACCTTTGAGATATATCTCTCTCAAAGCTCTTTCGGATACTATGCTGTCGTTGTAATTGCGATTAGTCTCCTGATTGTTGCAGGCGAAATGCTTGGGACATGCGATCTTCCCATTGGACTGCACCCCGCGAGTAAACGCCGCAGCCATTTTACCGGAGAGCAACGGATCTTCGGAAAAGTATTCAAAGTTTCTTCCGCACAGGGGATTTCTATGAATATTCATTCCCGCTCCCAACAGCGCGTCTACGCCGTAGTGTTGCATCTCTCTGCCCACGCATTCATACAACTTTTCCATAAGTTCGGTATCCCAAGTCGACGCCAAAGCCGTTCCGCAAGGCAACAGCGCTGTAAATCTTCCTATACGTATTCCCGCCGGACCGTCCGCAACTATTACGGCAGGCACGCCTCTGTCTGCCAACTGAGGAATTATGCCGCCGTAAGCGCCCGCGTTGCCGTTTATTCCTTGAGGCGCGTTCATACTGCCGTATCCGCGAGTCAGCGCCTGCAATTCCTTCTCGTCCAGCTGCGCGACAAATTCCTCTAAAGTCGCTTTGCCGTCGACGACGTCGTCAAAAGAAATCTCCGCCCCGTCTTTGCGCTCTAACTCTTGCGGCAAAGAATTCAAAATGCGCTGTCGCAAATTATTCTGCCCTGCGGGAACTGCTTTTGAAGTCTCTACGATTTTGCCGTCGACAACTTCGGCGCACAATCTCTTAAACGGTTTCCTGACCGCGCATACGCTCGGCAGCGACTTGACCGCGGTATCCTGCATAATAAGGAATTGACCTGCCTTAGATTGCGCTCTGACGTCCGATCCGACAAAAACTTCATACTCGCCTTTCTCTAAGACGTAACAATGCCCGTTGCCGCACGCCCCCGTATCGTCAAAACTTGCAAAAGCATAGTAATCGCATCCGAGCGTCAAGATTTGACTCTCGCCCGGCTGAAGCAAATCTGTCTTTTTGAAATCCGCAAGTGTCCTGACCGCCTTGCCCAACTTGCCCTGCGGCGCCGCCACGTAAAGCTGAACGACTTCTCTTCCCACCCGCTGCCCTATATTCTTGACTTGCAAGGCGCAATGAACTCTGCCGCCGTCTGCAGAAAATTCTTTGATTGAAAATTCAAAATGTGTATATGACAATCCGTATCCGAAAGGATAGAGAACTTTATTTCTTGCAAAAGTCTCGAAATATCGATAACCGACGTAAATGTCTTCGGTGTATTCGTTGAAATCCGCGTTGCCGAAAGATTTAGACGAAGGATAGTCTTCGTAGCGCGCCGCGATAGTATCCGGCAATTTGCCGCAAGGATTAGTATCTCCCGTCAACACGTCAACAAGCGCGTGTCCGCTCTCCATTCCGCCCTGCCATGCATATACGATTGCGGAAAGTTTGCCTTCATACTTTGCCGTCCAAGACATATCTATGACGTTGCCGCAATCCATTATCACGACGGTCTTGGCAAAATGCGAAGTAAGCAAATCAAGAGCCTCGATCTCGGTATCGGTCAGATAATAACTGCCTTGCGTCAAAGTGTTTTCTCTGTCCTCTCCGGCGGCTCTTCCTATCACGAAAACGGCGATATCGTTGCGCCCCGCAACGTCGCGAATTAGATCTTCTGTCAACGGCATCTCGGGATAATTCATAGGCCAATGTCCCCACCAGCCTTGGCTCGGTACGTTTTCTTTGCGAGTGCACCATTTCTCGTATATATCGGCAAGCGCCTGATCAAGCTTGAATTTGCCTGCCGCGTCAGCCTCTTTCATAGCTTGAATAAACGAAATTTTATAAGGAGGTTTGACGTCGCCGCCGCTGCCGTAACCCACGTAAAACCAATCGACCTGACATCTGCCGAAAAGCGCAATCCTGTCTTGACTTTTGAACGGAAGTACGCCGTCGTTTTGCAAAAGCACCGTTCCTTCCGCCGCCGACCGCCTTATGAGCTCGGGCATTCCGTCTGTAACGTATCCCTCGCCCGCTGGCACGTTGGAGTCCTGCATCAGTCCGTTGCCGTTGAATCTATCGACGATTCTCTGCACTCCGCTCATAATCCTTTCTATAAATTTTGCCATAATTTCCTCACAACAAATATATCATGCAGCTTGCCGCCGCCGCTTATATTTTAACATAACGAAATAGGCAAACACAATACCCAAAGCTACAAAAGGAAATCAAAAAATTAAAAGACGGACGCAAATCGCGCCCGTCCTTGACAATATTAACAAACTACTCTGCAAGATTGAGCAAATCCGACGCCGTGATATCAAAGCCTTTGTCGTAAGTATAGTAACTTATGCACGTCTGCTCGCACGAAACTTTGAGCGGAACGGCGGAATGTCTGCCGCTGTATTTCTCCGTCCTTCTCCAAACACAAAACTTCATCTTGCCGTTGATTTCTGCAATTGCGAAATCTATGGTCGTGTCGTTGACGGAAAATCCGTCTTCTTTTGCGCCTAGCGTATCGATGAATTCCCTGAACGCTTCTTTCTGCACGGTCTTCATAACTTCCGTCGAACAATCTATCGTCAACGTGCAATAGTATTTGCCGTCGGTATAATAGACGTTGTCGTTATGCTTTGACGAAAGTCTTTCTCTACTGGAAATATCGTAAGTGGTGATCTTCTCTTTCATAAGGCGGTTTTCCTCTTCTACGTTGCCGTTAAAAGAAGCGAAATTGCCCCACGCGCCGACGCTGAGCGCGCCTGTCTGTTTGTCGTAGATTATATCTTTCTTTCTGGTATTTTTAAGAGAATACGCCGAGTTGCCGTCAAAATAATATTTGTTGGCGCTCGTGCCTCCGTCAAGACCGCTGCCGTATATGATTTCTTGATTGTATATCCGTCCGTCGGTAATCTTACGTATAAGATGCGTACGCCGCGAAGCAATCTTGCCGTCGTTGGCGTCAAAACTGAAATATTCTTCTCTGCGATAATTTTTCTCTTGAAGAAAATTCTCGTAAGTCTCCATAATCAGATCGTAAGCGCTCATATTTTTAACAGGCGTTTTGCCGTCATAGTTGCCCAGATTTTTATCTAAAGGCTGAACCTTGGACCCTCCGTTACAAGAAACGGAAAACAAACACGACATCGTCAAAAGTACGGCAACCGTTGCGATAAGCAAGTATTTTCTCATGTCTCCACCACCATAATTCTTCAAATATATTATTCCATAATTCAGATACGATTTGCAATAATTTTTTATTAATTTTGTGATTGCGGCAAAATTTTGTCGCTTGACCGCGCGCGCCGGCGCCGATCGGCAAACAAATTAGCCTGCATAAACGCTGAAACAGCGATAATGAGACGAACAACCGAGCGCCTTTAACCCGCATATATTATGAAATATTTAACAAATTGAACTGCCGCTCTTGTAATTTAGGTAAATCTAATATATAATGTTAAAGTTAGGAGATCACTATATGAAAAACGCAATGTTTGACAAAGAATGGTTCAAACTCGACAACGCGGCTAAAATATACCCCGCGGCAAGAAGTTCGAGATGGAACGCAGTGTTTCGAATGTCGGTAGTATTAAAAGAAGAAGTCAAGCCGGAGCTACTCCAACAGGCTTTGGACGATATCATAGACAGATTCCCGTCGTTTAGGGTCACGCTGAAAAAAGGATTCTTTTGGTACTATTTCCAATTCATCAACGAAAAGCCGAAAATACAGGAGGAAAAGACCTATCCGTGCTCGATGATGAGACTTACGGGAAAAGGATACGTATTCAGAGTGCTGTATCATTCGCACCGTATCGCCGTCGAAGTATTTCATTCCATCACCGACGGCACGGGAAATATAACTTTTCTCAAGACGTTGATACTCAGATACTGCGAGCTATGCGGCGCAGAAATTGCCGACGTGGGAGATCTGCTCCATTACGACGACGATCCGACGCCCGAAGAAGTAGAAGACTCTTTCGGCAGATATATCGACAAATCTAAAGGCACGCTTCCGCGTAAAGAACCCGTAGCGTATCAGATAAAAGGCGCCAAAGAAAAACGCGGCGTACTCAACATTACTCAAGGCAGTATGCCCTTTGAACAGCTGCACGCAACGGCAAAATCCTACAACTGCACCGTCAACACTTACCTGTCGGCAGTGCTCGCCTACGTGATACTCAACAGGCAGCTGTATGAAAAGAAATCCAAGAAAAAACCTATCAGGATTCAAGTGCCGATAAATCTGCGAAAGATTTTCCCGTCGGTCACACTGAGAAATTTCGCCGGTTATTACAATACGACGGTAATGCCCAACGAGCAGACGTTTGAGGAGATAGTAAGAGAGCTGGACACTCAGCTCAAGGAGAAAATTACTCCCGATTACTGCCAAAAATTTATAAATTCCAACGTATCTTTGGAGAAAAATCCGATTATCCGCGTCGCGCCTAGATTTCTCAAAACGCTGTTTATGAATTTATCGTTCTACATGGTGGGAGAAAATCTTATGTCTTGCACGTTCAGCAATATCGGCAACGTGGTCACTCCCAAAGAATTATACGATTATATAGACAGATTCGAATTTGTACTCGGACCTCAAAAATATATGAACAACGCCATGACCGCCGCTTCTTACAACGGCACGACTTTGGTCACTTTTTCTCGCACGGCAAAAGACCCGATACTGGAAAGAGACTTTTTCAGAGTTTTGACGGAACACGGCATCGAAGTGACGATCAACAGCAACAGGAGGTAAATATGAAACAGTGTCGAAAATGCGGCGTCAATATCGACGGAGACTTGGGCAACTGCCCTCTTTGCGGAGCGTTTGTCGGCGAAGAAAAATCTCCCACAATTTACGAATATCCGCAAGTCAATATAAAAACAAGACAAAAGTTATTCTTGAAAATCAGCATGTTTATCACGGTGTTCGTTATCGCGTTGGTCGCGGCTATAAATCTTGCCGTCAATCGCACAATATCATGGTCGCTGCACGTTATGTTCGGTTTTGCCTTAGCATGGATATGCATAGGACGACCGACGATAAAGATATTCAACACGCGCAAACATTTGGCATGGAATTTTGCAGGCGCGATAGCTTTGCTTTTCTACATTAATATTTGGACGTCAAAACTCGCCAATCCTTGGGCTTTTACTTTGGGTATGCCTATCGTTGTTCTCACTTGGGCGACTGTGTTGGAAATCCTGTGTTTTGCGCACCGAGGCGGCAGGGGAAACTATCAAATCGCGCTGACCAAACTGTTCGCGCTATCCGCTATCTGCATAGGGATATCGTTTATATGGACCAAGACGTGCACTTGGGGATGGTACGTGTGCACTGCGCGAGGATTCGTCGACGTGTTGGCGCTGTCCTTCTTCTCCAAAGACACTTATTTCGGAGAACTGAAAAGACGGTTGCACGTATAAATTCGGCAATAAAATATTCGCTTATCTACTGCGATAAGCGGATATTTTTTTAATACATTCACGGCGTTGATTATACTGCTATTTATAAAGCTCTATATTATCCACTGCGGACTTGAATAGACCGTCCATCACCTGCTCTATTTCCTCAATACTGCGCTCCTCTCCTATATCCTTATAAATTATGTCTATCTCTAACTTACTGCTCTTGAACCACCCGATCGGGACTTTTATTTGATAATACGACGTGTAGATTCTTTCTCCCGATTCATTCAACTTGGTCTTCATTTCCTCGCTGTAATACTTATATTTTCCGTATTTCTTGTCGTACTTATCTTTTTTTACTAAGGCATTTTTTGAGTTACCCGTTATACATACTTTTATCTCTCTTTCTTCCTGATTTTTATTTATCAAAGTATAATAATAGTACTGAACGTCTTCAACTCTCTCTGTAAAATCCGTATGTATATCTGTCTTCCGGCGATTATAAAATATTTCCACATTACCATAACGCTCTGTCGGCCAATAATTTTCCTTAATTATGTCTTTAAGGCTCAAGTCGTTCTCACTTATGAAATCTGACGATATGTATGCAACATCATTCTCCATTACATTTTTCAAATTATCGTATTCCATATATGTATAGTCCGGATCAATTCCCGACATCAAACAAGCCCAAATTATTCCTAAAATTATACCGGCTAGCGCTATCAATACTGCCAATGTAATTGCAATCCCTTTGATTGCCTTAACTGATACTCTATTCATAAACACCTCCCTATATCCATATTAAATTGCGCTGATATATACGTTTCCTGCCGCATAAAACTTGTTTACGAACAGTTTTGCCTTTCTAATTCTTCCATCACTTTCTGCATGTACTTTGTCAAACCAACCAGAGTGACAGATAAATTCGTCAAGTATCCCTAAAGCATTCTTTGTATAACCGTATACTATTACGTTATGCCGCGAAATATCAACGCCTTTATTATTCACATCCCAACCTTTTCCTGCCCCTACCGTCATAATCGCAGGATTACCGCTGTCAACAGCCTTTTTAATATTGGTGTAACTAGTGAAATGTGTAGATTTACAACTTATACCGTTTTCCTTAAAATATGACTCGAATCCACCGTCAATATCAACATATGTGGCTGCTCCGTCAACATTAGGATTGTTTACACTCAATACTTTTACGTGTTTTCTCAATTCTCGCATAATACTTTCTGCTCTAGAGTCAGTAGGCAAAAATTTAATCCATCCTTCTTCCATATCTATACCGTCACTCATCGGACATAATTTTTTATTCAATCCTAATCTTTCATAGTATTGTAAAACTATTGTCATCGCTACTAGCGAGCAAGAATTATACATTGTTTTAGGAAAAAGTAAGTCATACCCATAAGAAAATTTGCAATAATAATATGTACCATAAACAGTACCCTCACTTCCCATTGAATATAGAATCCTATCGATATCATTTTCTTTAAGTTTATTTGCCGCGTCCACCTTTGAATTATTATCATACCTATACATAGTATTGATTGTCTGCGCAAAATAATTGAACTTTTGATCGCTTTTACCAAGTTTTGTCACCCTGTGGCGATTGCTCTGGCCCATAGGCATAGGCGTATCAAGTGCTTCTAAATAATCTTGATAATCAAGTTCTCTTAGATATTCCATCGCAGATGCCATTTGTTCGATATCGTCATAAGAAGCTAATCTATCTGAAGCAATTGAATAAAACTCGCCATTTCTTAAAATAAAATATTTGCCGAATCCACCATAATATTTTGATTCCGACTTTCCGAAATACGGTGAATTGCCCTCTCCTCTTTCCAAAATCGACCCAGTGTTCCTGATTACAATCATATAATATCCCTCGAATTCATATAAACCGTACAATGGCTCGTGATTGAAATCGTAAAGCTTTTCTATAGAAATAATATTGGGCAAATTTCCGTCTTCAAATTTAAGTCTGAGATTAGCCATAGCAAAATCTTTTTCTGACTGAGAAAAATCTGTCGCCAAAAGACTTATTTTAATTTCCTCGGCAACTGCGCTACACGTAGTACTGAGAATTAATGCAAGAAGTACGCTTAGCACCAGAATAATTATAAGTCTATTTTTCATTTTACCACCCCCTTGATAATTATATAATAGCATGCTTATTTCTTTTTATCAAGTGTGAATTATGTAGAATTATGTAGAATTATGTACTTTTATACAATATATGCATAATTTTGGCTATTATGCAGTTTAGGTCAATATAAAATAACTTATTTATAAAGCTCTATGTTATCCACTGCGGACTTGAATAATCCGTCCATCACCTGCTCTATCTCTTCAATACTGCGCTCCTCTCCTATATCCTTATAAATTATGTCTATCTCTAACTTGCTGCTCTTGAACCACCCGATCGGGACTTTTATCTGATAATACGACGTGTAGATTCTTTCTCCCGATTCATTCAACTTGGTCTTCATTTCCTCGCTGTAATACTTATATTTTCCGTATTTCTTGTCGTACTTATCTTTTTTTACTAAGGCATTTTTTGAGTTACCCGTTATACATACTTTTATCTCTCTTTCTTCCTGATTTTTATTTATCAAAGTATAATAATAGTACTGAACGTCTTCAACTCTCTCTGTAAAATCCGTATCATCGTTCGTTTTGCGCCTATTAAACTCTATTCTTACATTGCCGAGCAATTCATAATCATCGCTAAATGCATCTTCCCAATAAATATCTTTAATTTCCAATTTGTTTTCATTAATAAAGTCAGACGAAATATATGCTACGTCATTCTCCATCACTTTTTTCAAATTATCGTATTCAATGTAAGTATAATCCGGATTAATTCCCGACGTCAAACAAGCCCAAATTATTCCTAAAATTATACCGGCTAGCGCTATCAATACTGCCAATGTAATAGCGATCCCTTTGATTGCCTTAACTGATACTCTATTCATAAAACCGCCTTATCTAATTTATAGCAAATGCTTTTATAACTTAATGATATCATAGATTTGCCATTTATTCAAGTAGCAATTAAAAAATATTAATTATAAAGTTTTATATTATTTGCCGCGGACTTGAATATCCTATCGAATTTATACTGAGCATAATAAATATCAATATAGCCGTCGGATTGTTCTTGATTAGGATAAGAGCAAAACAGCAAGCTCAACATGCAATATCTGCCGTCTTCAAGTTCTATAAAAACGTCATAATTACTTACCGCAAGTCCTAAAATACCCGACGCATCCGTGGCTCTGTATTTATAACCGCCATAATTTTTGTCAAACTCTGCGTCGCTCGCGTCATAGTCAATATATAACGTGCACGTTAAATACAAAACGTCGCCGTTTTTCTCTGTTCTGCTCAAACAGTATTTATAATCTGATACGTTATCTGCCGACAAAACATCATCGCAGTGAATGTAGACGATAGGATCGATAAACCGCAGTAAAACGTTACCTGCGCTAGCATTTTCGTCAATTTTCGTACCGCGACGGTCATATAAACCGTATACGTCTTCTAATGCAAATCTGTTGTCTGCGATAAAAGATTGCGCCAAATATGCCGCTTTGTCGGTAAATATGCTCGGCAAATCGTCAAATCCGATCACGCAAGCGGAAATCTGTTCGCTAGTCTGCACCTTTTCGACTGCCGATTCAAACGTAGTCTCAAATATTTCGCTTACACGGCTGCTTTGCATATTATCGCCCGTCAAGGTCATATTCAATTCCATTACGCTTTTCTCCCCGTTGCTTCCTATAGGAGCGGAAAAAGTATATACTATGTTGTATTCTTCTTCATATTCGCTTAAAAACCTTAACGTAATATCCGAAACCTGGTATGTCCCGACGCCGTAATCGTGATTGAAATCTGCCGGAGTGCTATTAGACTTTGAATAACCGACGACGCGCACGTTAAAATCATATTCCGATTTATCTTTGTTTTCCAACGTAAACGCATAATACATTACGTTCTCAACTTTTTTATTAAAATCAGGCTTTTTTCTTGACGACGAAATATATACGATCTCCACGTTTCCCCAACTGTCGTCGTTAACCAATCCTATAAATTTCATCCCGTCGTCATATATGAATTCGTCCGACGGGTATATGACGTCATCACCCATTACCGTACGCAAATCGCTGTAATGAATTAACGCGTTGACCTCTCTCGGAGCATAAAATGCATCTACGATCGAAAAGAACGCTCCGGCGAACCCCAGCGGTACGAAAAATAGTCCTGCAAGCATAACTACGACAAAAATCTTAATACTCATGCTGATTGTCGCCATTGCGGAAATTGCTGTACCCGCCATGATCTTCTTGATTTTCGCCATATAAAAATCCCCCCTTGCGAGTATTTCACTTATACTACACTCGGGGGGACCTGTTTGTATCGAAAAATATGTTAATTTTGTAAATCTATTCGTTTACGCCGTCATTGCCTTTTATATCGCCCGTCTTTTTGGACTTGGATTTGAACAGCTTGATTTGGCTCTTGTTCTTGACGAACAAATTGAGCAATACAAAAAATACGCTCATCAAAATAGCCGCTCCCAACATGCCCAGACAAAGTCCCGTCTCGGGAGTTACGAAAATCTTTTTGTATTCCGTTACTTCCGAATGCATGGTTGTCGGAAGATCGGGTAACGTATATGCCTCGGAGCCGTCGTTGTCGCCGTAATAGACGCGTATTACGTTGATACTCTCGCCGTTGACCTTGACGCTGACCTTACCGCCGTTGATCTTGCAATCCTTTTGATAAGGCACGACAGTAGTCGATCCCAATTCGTTGCACGCAGCTCGCACTCCGCTCATGTATTGCATAGAGCTTGCGTTGATCGGTCCGAAACCGTCTACGTTGAGCGATACGTCCATAGCTCTTGCATTGGAATTGACTATCTTTATATACAGCGTCTGCTCCGCCTCGTCGACAGACGCAGAAGAATATACGCCCTTGATATCTATGCCGGTGTCTATATAACGCGTGCCGGTATTGTTGGCAAAAAGCATCTGATTGAAATAATTGGGAGTCAGAACTATGTTCTGCGAATCGAACCATATCATATTCAAATCCCAGCACTGCGCGTTGATCTTGGCGAAAGTCGGCGCGTAAGACGCCATCTTGACTATATCGCCGTTTCGCTCCAAGGCAGTGAGATAACTTGCCTCTTCTATTGCCGACCACATATTGTTTTGCGTCCAATATTTGCCTATGCCCCAACAGCTTGCGGCGTATTCGCCCACAAAAACCTCCGCGCCGTTTCTATCGTAGCTGTCGTATCGGTCGTTGTTCTTAAACAGCTTGTTTTGGCTTGTGTAATAATGCTCGTCGACTATCGTGTCGGGATATTTCTCATTGACAATCTCCCACGCCTCGTCTATATAATCGCCGCTGAACTGATACGATGCCGACGATATGATTTTGATATCGGGATACTTGGCTTTGACGGCGTTGTACAGCGCATCAAAGTTTCTCCAATACACTTCGCCCCAATTCTCATTGCCCAGCCCCAAATATTCGAGATTGAAAGGTTGGGGATGACCGTTCGCTGCGCGCTTGGCTCCCCATTGGGTATCTACTCCGCCGTTGGCGTATTCTATCAGGTCGAAAATATCCTGTATATAAGCGTTGAATTTATCGGTACCCGGACGAAGCGCGATTGTATCGAGATATTTCTCCCATTCGTCGTTACTCATTCTGCCGTTTTTATACGCCTTGGAAACTTTGTTGTAGTTCGCCTCAAATTGACATATCATTCCCACATTGAGAATTGGCACGGGTTTTGCTCCCAAATCGTCGCAAAGTTGAAAATACTCGTGATATCCCAGAGAAAAAGTATTGTTGTAATATTTACCTTTTTCGTCCTCGCGCCAAATATTGCGATATTGCTCTCGCTGTTCGAGCGGACCTATGGTCTTTTTCCAATCAAAGAGATGCTCGAAGGAATCGCCTTCGGCAAGACAGCCGCCGGGGAAACGTACGAACGCGGGAGAAAGATCGTCAAGAGCCTGATAGAGATCGTCTCGCAACGTGACGTATTTCCATTGCTCGTCGCCATAACCGTAAGCGTCGGTGGGAGTAAGAGATACAAAATCTATATCGAGACTGCCCTTGCCTTGGATTCTAATATTAAGACTGCCGTCTTCGCTGACGTTACTCTTGAGCACCGCCCCTATTTTAGTCCAAGTATTCCTACTCTTAGGCAATAAGAGCTGAGCCTCTTTGGAATTGTTTTCCGAAATCAAAGCGGCATGTATACTACCCTCAAAATCATTGAGCCTGACGTACATCGACAGTTCGTACTCCACGTCTTTGCGGAATCCCATATCCGCAGTAGCCATCTTCTCTTTCTTGTATCTCTGCGTCATCGTAGTATAGAATTCCACAAAACCGAGATTTTCCAGATTAATTTCGCCGTCCGCGTCCAATCTCAAAAAGGACTGATTGTTTGCGTTGAGCCCGTCTCTTTCGCTCTTAATCACCTGCGCGCCGTCGCTGTCGATATTCCAATACGCTTTGGGTTCCGCCTCATACTCAAAGCTGCCGTTGTTGACAAGCTCGGAGACAAGACCGCCGTCGCCCGCAAAAGAGATATCTTCCAAAAAAAGCCCGTACATAGTATCGGCGATCTCCACTCCCATATTGCTCTTGGATACCGTCGCGGAAATCGTACTTGGCGCGGAACACGCGCTGAATATACATAGACAGGCAAGCGCCGTTGCCACTATGCCTACCGTTATAATACGCTTTTTGAATTTCATAATATATCTCCCGATGCGTTTATGTCTTGATTATATCAAAAAGACCTGCAAAATGTCAATTGACAATTATGTCGCATAAGGTATAAAAAATCAAGCGCGCTTTATAGAGTAAATTTATAATGAAATCAATCCGTCAGGCAATACCTGCCGACTATCCGACCGTCCTGAACGAAATATCTCGGCACGCGCGCGCCTATGCCGCATACGATCTCGTAGTTGAAACTGCCAGATTTAGCGCCCAACTCTTCCGCTCCTATACGTTCCTCCCCCATTGCGCCTATCAGCGTAACTTCGTCGTCTATCTCCGCTTGCCGTATGTCGGTGACGTCAACCATAGTCTGATCCATACATACTCTGCCTATTATCGGGGCTCTGCTCCCCCTTATCAATACGCAGCCTTTATCGGAAAGAGCTCTGGGATATCCGTCCGCATACCCGATCGGCAGCGTCGCAACTCTGGTGATTCTTTTGGCGGTAAACACCGCGCCGTAACTTACCGACGCTCCTATAGGCAAAGTCTTGATATGAACTATGCGAGTATGCCAACTCATCGCCTCCTTCAGCCGCCAATTAGATCCCGTCTCCGTCGACGGATATAAGCCGTATGCCATAATCCCCATACGCACCGCGTTGCCCGTAATATCTTTTTGCTCCATTAGCGCCGCCGAATTGGCGCTGTGCTCGCAACCGAGCGACACGCCTCTGCCCCTTAATTCTTCGATAAATTTGTTAAAGACTCTCTGTTGGGCGAGAGTATAAGATTTGTCGGCGCAATCGGCGCATGCGAAATGCGTGAATATTCCGTCGATTATCAAGTTGGGCATCGACGCAGCTTCGACTGCTCCGTCGACCTCGTCGGGAAGAAAACCTATGCGGCCCATGCCGCTGTCCATAGCAATATACGCCCTTGCCTTAACTCCTAGTTTCTTGCAGAAACAATTGAGTTTGTAAGCGCTGTCTTGCGAAAAGACGCACGCGCGCAAATCATAATCTATCAAACCGGCGAATTTCTCGCGCACGGTGTTGCCCAATACCGTTATCGGAAGAACAGCTCCGCATCTGCGCAATTTTACGCCCTCCTCGACGGTGGCTACGGCGAATTCATCGACAATATCCGAACAAAGTAACGCCACTTTGGACGCGCCGTGCCCGTATGCGTCGGCTTTGACGACTAATATTATTTTGCGATCTCCGACTTTTTCTCTTACCAACCCGATATTGTATCTTATCGCGTCGATATCCACCGCCGCATAAGTTCTTTCGCCGCAGATCATTCGGTCTGCTCCTTAAATTCGGTCAATAAAGCTTTTTGTAGCGTCTTAACCGTCTCTTCGTCCTTACCGCCGATCTCTTTGCCGTCTATTTCGCATGCCTGCAAGCATAGCGAGCCTGCGCTGGTAACTATGACTTCGTCGGCATTTCTCATCTCTTCGACGCTGAAAGGTATTTCGCAGACTTTGACGCCCAATTTACCGCACATAGCGATTAAATGCGCTCTTGCCACGCCGGCAAGGATATGACAATCCGTAGGATGAGTAATCAAGGCGCCGTCTTTAAGAATATGTATGTTGCTGTGAGCGCATTCAGTGACCGTGGCTCCTCTGTGGAACACCGTTTCGTGCGCGCCCGCTCTCTTAGCTGCCTGCGACGCCATAACCGAGGGAATAAGGTTGAGCGTCTTGATATTGCAATGTAGAAAACGCGTATCTTCCGCAGTGATGAGTTTTATCTTTTCTCTCATATCCACTATATCGCAAGGCTTGATAGTTATCCATAGGTTAGCGCGCGTATCTTCTTCATACGCGTGAGAACGAATCTGCGTGCCGCGCGTGGCTTGCCAATATACAAAATTATTGCCGCAATCGCACTTAGAAAGCATATCTGAGAGTTCTGCTTTCAGCTCCTCTTTGCCGACGGGAACGCGTATGTCAAGAAGACGGGCGCTGTTGAAAAATCTGTCGACGTGTTCGTCAAGAGCAAAAATTTTATAATTGCGGCTGTAAGCGGCGTCGTATACTCCGTCGCCGAAAAAACATACCCTATCGTTCATGGGTATTCGCATTTTGTCAAGCTCGCCGTATTCTCCGTTATAGTATCCAAGACATTCCATATCCGCCTCCAAAAACCAAAATATATTAGCGGCGAGGTCTGTCGTCGCTATCTCCTACATTGTATTATATAAATCCGCAAAAAGTTTATGTCACATATCCTAAAGTATAAAAAAAGCTCCGGTAAAAAACCGAAGCCTTAACGTTAATTTGATAATTATCAGAAATCGCTCAAACCCAAAAGAAAATCTACAGATACGTTGAAAACCAACGCGATATCGCGTAATACCGACAGACTCGGTTCACCGGTGCCCAGCTCGTATCGCGAATAAGACTGTTGTTTTATGTTTAATTTATTCGCCGTCTCTTGCTGAGAATAACCTGCCTGAATTCTTAATTCCCTTAATCTTTGCGCAAATATTTCCATAACATTCCTTTAATTGCTTGCATATTACAACTTTTTGCTGTAAAATTGTATTGTTACAACAATTTGCTGTCAAAAGGGAACTTATATGAGAGCAAAACTTATTTTATGCGTTAATCTTATTATCCATGGGCATAAATATGCCGTAGCGCGCAGAATGCTACGCCATAATCGCAATATAATTATACGCCGTTAAAAGCAAATTAAACTTGTATTATTTTGATGAAAATTACGGCTTTACCGTTAAACAGACTGTAATTATCAGTAGTCAACACACCTCTGATAACTTCCACACCATACAAAATAAACTCGCTGAACAGCGAGTTTATTTTGTATAATCAAAACATTTTATGCCGCGTCAAACTTCGTCGGCAGGCAACTCTTCCGAATTAGCGGACTGCTCTTTTGCAATAGCTCTGCGTTTATCGAGTTCTTCTTTGATAAACGCGAACCTCTCTCTGCTCAAATTCGCACGTCTCGAAAAAATTATCGAAACAAGGAATATCAATCCCGGCAGAACGCCAAGCACGATTCTTACGGCAAGCAAAGCGCCGTCAGGCTGGCGTATCACGCTGCCGTCCATGCTCTCCACGTATCCGAATGCACCGAGCACAGCCGATACGAGAGCTATGGAAATTCCGTTGGCGACCTTGTACATAAACTGCGTTATACCGTAATACGCGCCCTCTCTTCTCGAGCCGTTGACGTATTCGTCCACTTCGACTACGTCTGGCACGCTGGCGTACGGCAAAATCTGTATTGCGGACATTCCAAAGCCTGCGAAAACGCATAGAAGCACCGTACTCCAAACGATTTTTGCGGGCACGAATATCGCAAACACTAGCACAAAAGCCATATATGCGCACGCAAAAGTATAAACTTTGTGCTTGTTGAATTTTTCGCTCAATTTTACCCAAACGAACGACGACGCGATCGCGCATACTAGAGGTATGGCGACAAACGCCATAGCCATAGCCCCGCCGCCAAATCCCAAAGAATCGTTGATGAAAAACATAAATACCGCCATTATTATATCGAATCCTATCATACTAAGCAAATAACACAGCATTACGTTTCTAAATTCCGGCAATTTGAAAAACTCTTTGAGCGTAAGAAAAAATCCCTTGTCGTTGAGCTCGTTGTCGTCAACTCTTTCTTTGACGTTTGCGGCGCAAAGCAACATTATGACAATAGATATAAACGCAAACACACCGGCCGATAGCAGATATGCCTTCCTTGAACTGCCCAGCAACTGATAAAACAGGCTCTCCTGTCCGTCTGCAAACAACGCAAAAAGCGCCGCGCCCATAATTATACCGACGTTGGCAAGCGCGATTCTTATTCCGTTGAGAGAAGTGCGCTCGTCGTAATTGCCAGTCATATTGGCAGTTATCGCGTTATAGGGTATGTATACGACCGTCCATGCCGTATTGAAGAGCATATAAGCCAGCGTATAATAAATCATCTTGCCGATTTGCGCTCCGTCGCCGAAAGGCGCAAGCCACAGCAGGATAAACGCCAATCCGTACGGCGCCGCGCCAAACAGCATATAGACTCTGCGCTTACCCCACTTGCTCTTAGTCTTGTCGGATATTCTGCCCATAAAATAATCCGTGAGCGCGTCCCAAAACTTGGCAATCAAAAATACAGCCGAAGCCAACTCGGCTTTAAGCCCTCCCACGTTGACAAAAAAATAAAGCAGATAAAAAGAGATCGCCGCAAACATAATGTTGGCGGACAAATCTCCTAATCCGTAAAAAAACTTTTCTTTGAATTTCAATTTCATAATTTCACTTCCGTGCATGCCAAGCGCTGACGCTATCAATGCGTGTTGCGAAAATTCTCGTAATCATCGAGCAACTCCGCGCTGATACTCGGCGGAATCTTGTTGAACGCTTTTTCAAACATATCCGCTCTGAGAGGGATAGGACTAGAGCTTCCGCTTTGCTGAATTTCTTCGAGAGCGCATCTGCAGGCTTCCTCCACTATTCCGCATATATCTGCGGCAGAATAATACGCCGTCGTGCGGATATTGCCCTTCTTATCTTGTTCCGCCGTGAACGTCTCGGTCATATCTACGATCTCTTCCACCGTGATATCTTCTAATTCTATACCGCTGAGTTTGCTCTCTATGATAGCTTTTTTCGCGCCGAAATCGGGAGGCGTGACGTGTATCAAATGAGAAAATCTCTTATATCTGAGATAAGCGGGATCTATCACGTCGGGACGGTTGGTCGCCGCGACCATTATTCTCTTGGAACCGTCCACGCCGAATCCGTTGATTCTCTGCAGAAGTTCGGTCGTAACGGCAGCCTTGTAATCTTTGGTATCCTGTGTACGTTTGCTGAAAATAGATTCGCATTCGTCAACAAACAGTATCGCGCCGTCGGGACATGCGTCGATTTCTTCGAATATCTGTTTGACTGCCTGCTCGGATTCGCCGACATAGGACTTGAAGATATCGGCGGGCGTAACGATGAACAACGGTAATTTCATTGCGTTGGCGATAGCCTCGGCAAACATTGTCTTACCCGTACCGGGCGCGCCGTACATAAGCATACCCAGACCGCCTTCTATCTTGTAATATTCGAGTATCGACGGATTCTGCGCCATAAATATAAAACTTCTGACCAATGCTTTGACGTTGTCCAAACCCTTGACGTCGTCGAGAGTTGTATCGGGCACTTTGCTCTTGATGACCGAGCCGTAACCTGCCGCCGCGTCGCTGAGCTGCTTGTAAAACAACTTGTATTTCTCGCTCAGCAATCTGTCTGTGCTTCTCACGGAAAGCGTGCGCGCAATTTGCGCCGCCTGAGAATATTTGGCGCGCAATACGTTGCGTTCCTCGTCGGACAGATCTTTTTTATCCTTCCTGCCGTTTAGGACGGAACGTATCTCGTCTGTGACTTTGCGGAGCGAGTTTTCCAACTCTTCCACGCCGCTGTCTTCGGTATTTCTTTTTTTATCCGCTGCCATTGTCGTCTCCTCAGATTATGTCGTCTATATTGATATCCCCGTCGGAACCCTTGTCCGCGCCCGTATCGGGAGCCGCGGAAGGAGCGGCGGACGAATCTTCTGCAGTTTCCCCGTTCGCCTCTGCGCGGTATTTCGCAAGCTGCTTGGAAGCCTCGTTCTGATAGCCTGCCATGACGTCGTTGCTTTTCCCGTCCGATTTTGCCATTGACTTTTTGAGCTTTTTATCGAATCCGCTCATTGCCACCAACATAGCGTTGGCAATATTGCCGTATCCGTTGACCATATCCATAATGGCTTTCATACGGTTACTGTTCATCTTGACGAATTTTTTGATCTTGCGTCTCTGTTTCATCCTGCCTCTTGCAGAATACTGCTTGTAATTGTCAAGGCTCATCATCTCGTCGATGAATTTGAACGTATCGTCCATTATGTTGATTGTCTGCGACAGCACCTGCATTGCCTCTTTCATGGAAAACATCATTCCCACGACGTTCTGCAAGCTGAAAGTAACTGTGTAAAACATCGTCAGCACTCTGGTGTTGAAATGATCGGCGCCGTATTGACGCTCGCTCTCAACGACTTTGCGCGCCAGATTTTCCACGGATTTCTCCAATTCGGATTTCTTACCCTCTAAAATCTTACCGTCGAGTTTTCTGAGATTTTCTTTTTGCATTTCGCTGTATGGATTGGAGAGCCTTTCTCCTCTCTCTCTGTTTCTTTCTCTTGCCATAATTTTTTCTCCCGATTAAAACTGATTGTTGATGATGTCATTTATCTGTATGTCGCCGTCCGCCTCTTCTAAATCTTCAGACTGCTCTTGCTTATCCGCCGCGTCTTCTTTGGGGGCGGAAGTCTTTCTTGCAAATTTACGGCGTCTTTCTTCCATTCTCTTTCTCATCTCTTCTTTTTCTTTTGCTCTGTCCTCGCTCTGCTTGTTTGCAGTTACGTATGTTTGCTCTTTCTCCATAAGTTTGTTGATAGTTGCAAACCGCTCGTCGGTCATAGCCATGTGTTTTGTCTGCAGAGCAACGTTTTCCATAATATTGTCATAATAACTTATAGCGAGCGTAATATCCGACTCGGACGCGCCGTAACTCAATATATCAAGAAACTGCCTGAAATCTATATATGCGAACATAGAATAAAACAAGTTGGGTTCTATCTGCTGATACATAGTGTAGATATGTTGCAATCTCTTGAATTTGGAGAGCAGTCTGCGCATAGCGAGCATATTATTGTTCATCATATTGATACTAGCCCTATATTGCTCTCTTTCCATCTCTCTGATTTCCATATCCTGTTCGAGCATGGTGATTTGAGTATCCGCTTCTTCTTCCATTATTTCGCCTTCGTCGAGAGCCGCTATTACGTCGGATATATTCTTCTGAATTTCCGCGATATCGGCGTTGATCTGTTTGACTTTCTCGTATGCGTCGTTCTGTACGCTGAACTGCTCTTCAAATGATGCCAATCTTGCAAAGAACGCGTCGCCTTTTTCTTTGACGCTCGCAATCTTTGAGAATCCCGAGAATACGTCTTCCTGATATTTGACGATATCTTTATCCTTTGCCTGATTTCTCTTATTGACCGCCTTGGTCAGTTCGCACCATTTGTCAGCCTCGTCCAGAGCCTGTCTGAGATGGTCGTTGACGGCGTCGAATATCATATTCCTGCCTACGTAATCTCTCCACGCGAACAGACCGTAGGAGCTGTCGCCGAGCAAATTTGCGGCGGCGTCCGCAGCGTCCAACGACGAATTGTCAAACACGCCGTCAACTTTCTCTCTCAATTCTTTGAGCATATCTTTGGACGCGATAAGAATGCCTTTCTTGTATTCGCTCTTTTCCTCGTAAATCACGTTGTCTATTCCCATCATAGAATCGTCGATATATTTCAATACTTCTTTCTTGATGTCTGCCATATTCTTTTCTCCTTTTCCCAATTTTATCTTTTTGAAAATCTGTTCTTTTTTTTCTCTGTATCCGTCAAGTTTCAGCGCCGCGTTGTATTTTGAGAGCAGCGTAGCCATTTCCGTCAGCTCGAAAATAGCGTTTTTGAGATTGCCGTCGAATCCCTTGTTGATCCCTTCTCGCAAAAGCGACTCGATATCTTCTCTTATTTCGTCGGAAAAATCTTGACAGCGATTGCTGTCGTAACCGTTGTATTCTATATCCTTAAACTTTCTTGCGTAACTTATTTTGTTGTCTTCGAGTATACCGACAAGCTTATCCAGCCTTATCAATTCTTCTCCTCCTCGCATACGTCGGAGACGAATTTATCCGTCTCTTTTTTGGACGTTCTGCCTTTCTCCGAATATTTATAAAAATCGTCGTCGTAAAAAACGCACGAATTGTATCTGCCCGCTTTTATAAGCCGCTTAATATCCGCGTTGCCGTTGTCTTCCAAGCATTTGGCTATGCCGGCAATGGTTCTTTTTTTGAGATATTTATGTCCGCCGCGCGCATTTACGAAACACATATAAACTCCGCTGTCGGGACAGTCGCTCACGTACTGCGCCACGGCGTTGGAATTCTTAAGCTCGTAAAATTTGCCGTCGATCTCTTTGTCGTCGTATGCTTTTGCCATTTTAAGACGCAGATCTCTGCCTATGCTTTCAAGCACGGAAAAGCCGTTGTCCTCCTCGGAAAACAGACGCACGCACTCTTCTTTTGAAAGTTTGAAAATGCCGAAAACAGGAGCGCGCTCCTCGTCCGTACAACTGCGCAATGTGGCAAAAGCCACGCTTGCCGCGTCCTCGTCCTCCGCCCGTTCGCCGTATAACAGATCAAATTTATCGTAATCTCCTCCGAGATCCGTTATCTTCTCTGCCAAAGCCGCGCGCAGTTCGTCAAGACTCTCATATCCGTCGAATTGTCTCTTGACAGCGATCTCGCGCGGAACGTTTTTTAACATATCTATCAAATATCCTGCGCACTGCAGTTTGATATCCGTCAGTTCGTCGACGTAACGGTCGTCTCCTTCGGGAGTGTGCACGCCTCTATGAACGTTGAAAAGCACGGCTTTGTAATAAAAATACGCCACGCGCCATCTCTCGGCGCTGCCCGTATTGAAATCCACGTAGCCCCTGTCATAGTAATACCCCATACGCATAAGCGCTGAAGGATGAAACATAAACGCCGCTTCATAACACAGATTGACCGCTTTATCGAGATATTTGAATCTCGTCCTCTTGTCTTCGTTGGAAGACGTGAGCCATTTGAAATAATATTCCTCGGAGCGAACGAACAGCTCTCTGTTGAGCGCATTGATCTCCAGCTCCGTGTCCGTATCGGGGAATACGTCCTTTTTGCAATGCGGACAGCACCACCTGCCGTCATACAGCTCGAGCGGTCTGTCTATATCTTGATTGCAATTTCCGCATTTCATACTGTTATCTCCTTTTAAGACGCCTTTCGCTCGATCTTGAAATCAATAAGCGTGTTTGTGAATTCATAATTAACCGACGATACCGATGCCGAGACCGAATAATTGCCTACCGCGGTCGGCGCGCTCGCAAGCAGCCTGCCCTTGGAATCGTAATACGCATATCCGTTTAACTTGATATCCGAAGAATACTCTTTGCCGTCCTTGACTATCGTAGGAATGCCGGACGCGGTGTTCCACTGCAACGCGACGCTCTTTTTATTGATGATAAAATCGCACGATTCATATTTAACGTCATAATTATTTATTACGCCGCTCTCTGGCAAGCTCAATGTGAGAGTGTATTTGCCGGCGTTTTTAGCGCTTATCGCACTGCCGCCGTATATAGGCGTCCCGAAATCTTCTTTCTTATCCTTTGTTGCAAGACCGCTCAACGTAAAGCCGAAATTGCCGCCGGTCTTGCCGTCGTAAGTCTTTGCCGACGCAACGGCTTTCGCCACAAGAGTACGTTTGGTTATCTCAAAATCCTTGGAGTCGTCGCCGATAAGTTGATAATTATCCGCATAAACGCCGCCCAAAGCGACCTGCGCCGTATACTTGCCGACGTTGAGTTGGGCGGAAGTATACTTCAGCGAAGAGATCATTGCCGTTTGCTGATTTGCAACCGCGTTTGTTATAGAGGACACTCTTGCGTTGTGATTCTGACCGTCGTAAACAAACTTGGAGTATTTCTCGTCCCATACAACTCGTACTTGGCGTTTAACTATCGAATAGGACGTTTCAACGGGCGCGTCAAGTCTGTAATTGCCATCAATAGGAAGATCCGCGCCGACGGTATAGCCGTCTCCGACGTTGACGTTGTTTTCATACCCGTAATAATCTATCGGCACGGGCTTATCTCTGTCCAGCGCGCCTATTACCATCAAGTCGGGGTGCTGCGCGACGCCGGCGTAAACCAATTGAACGTTCTCCGCCCATTTTGCCGTCACGGTAGCCCTTTCGATGACGTAATCGCAGTTGCGATTGACGATCGTATAATTGCCGTTTGCGGTGCTGACTCTAGCGACGTAAGCGCCTGCGTCAATACCGGCGCCCGTCACGTCGGTTTGAATTTGACCGTCTTTTGCTATACCTGTTACGGTAGCGTTAGGCGCCTTGTAACTTCCGTCGTATACGAATTGAGTATTAGACCACACCGCCTCAACTTCTATGGGAAGTATCTCGTAGGCAAAACTTCCCCCCGAGCCTATTTTGTAACAGTCTGCTCCGACCGTAAGTTCTATATTCGCCGTGTATCTGCCGGCATCGGAATTGATATGATTGGATATAGCGTATTCGATACCGTCGCCTTCAATCAACTGCGACGTATCGTAATCTACGTAAACTTCTTTATTCTCGCCGTCGTATACGTCCTGATCAAAATCCGTCCAGACAAAATCCAAAGCCTTTTTATCAACCGACACGTCTATGACGAAAGTCTCTTGCGAACTGAGAGAGGTTTCTTCGGAAGTCGCTACGACTATGACGGAAAACGCTCCGCTCATGCTCGGAAGAACTCTGTCGTATATCATTTGAGCGCCGCTCTGCATAAACGCGTCTTTGCAATACCATGAATACGACAAATCATATCCCGACTTAGGCGCCTTTGCCGCCGCCGACAGAATCAACGTATCGCCGTAAACGTACTTCTCTGCGTTGGGCGTAATTTTGCCGTCATAAGGTTTTTTCAGCGTCCATTCCGGTTCGACTGCCGTCGCGTTGTAATATCCGTTCGCATTGCGTCTGAGGTAATCGGCGAGACTTGAAAATTCGTTGACGCCGCATTTCCATTTGATATCGAATCCATCTCTCGACAAATCTTTGAGGAGCTCGTCCGCGCGGCTGAGAGCCGTCAATCTGTAATTGCGTATACTGCCGCCTGCCTCTATCGTCTTGATCGAATCGTCAAAACTGAACTTGGTATCGTTGCCGTCGCCTATCTCCACGGCGAAAACTCTCTCGAAATTAACTTGGGCTTTAACGACGTTGTTAACTATGCTTACGCCTTGCAGATTTCCTTGAGACGTGACTATTTCTTTGAGCATATAGCCGTTGTTTTGATAATTCCAATACAAATCTTCGTCGTCGGACTTATCAGAATATTTTACGTAATCGACTTTGTCGCCGCAGAACGACAAATCAAACTTATTGCCTTTTTTGCCTATCCACGTGGGAATATAGCTGTTGTCGGTCAATATCAAATCGTCTGCGTTGTAGGCAAACGTAACGTACGCTTCGTCGTCGGCAAGCCCCGTAGGATAAACGTTGTTTGCCAATACCACGCTCTGTCTTTCCGAATATAATTCCTGTCTGTAACTGTCGATGAGCTTTTTGTTTACGCCCAATTTCAACGTGTCGTTCAACTCGCCTAAATAATATTTCTCGTCGTACAGACGCATCCTTTTTTCTCCGACTATTTCGACGCTGGCTATGGATGCGTCGGCAAACAGAGCGTAACTGACAGCCGTTACGTCCTTGCCGTTGAAAGTTAGAGGTACGCGCACCTTATCGCTTCTGCCCTCGAGCACTCCGTCGGCAAAATACGAATCGCTGGCTTGGTCGTATTTGAAAGCCAAACTCCTGTATTCGTCTACGTAACCCTGTCCGAGAAAACCGTAATCCATTATATATACCGAATACGCTCCCGATATCGCCACCGTTAACGCGCTCATGGCTATAACGGTCGCTTTGACCCACGGTTTTTTCTTGAGTATCGGATAAAGCGCCGCTATCGTAACGGCAACAAAACTGACCGCATGCGCAACTGCGAACAAAGCCGTCGCCGCGCCTGTCGAATAGGTCAGCTCCCCGCCGCTCATAACTCCCAACGTAGAACACGCGAATATAAACGTCAAAGCAAGATAAACTATCCACACCGTGAGCGAATATCTAAAACGGAAATTGGTAAACACTATGCCCACGATAAACAAAGCGTCAAAGATCAGATTGAACACTGGCAGCACGATAAAACGCGCGTCGAAGCCCGATACAGCACACACTATCAGCAACACGAGGTCGCACACCGCCGCGGTAATGGAAGCGATGAGCAAAAATAGCTTGCTGCCGCCGAACCGCTTGCGGTTGGCGGAAGAATAATCTATATTTTCGCTGCCTGAATATAAGCCGTTTCTATTCATTTCGCTGCCTCCTTGTCGGAATTGCCCTTAGGCGCGCTGAGATAACCGCTGCTCTTGGCGGTATCTTTATTAAATATAAGCACAGATTCGTCGATCATAAACATAATGCAATCTTCGTCTTCCTTGCAATATTTCTTTTTGTTGAGACTGCCTATTCTCTTGACCAAAGACAGCATTCCCGAATATTTGCGATATAGCTTATTACCCTGTTTGTATTCCGCGTCGTCTATCGCGTCTATGCCCAATTTGGTTATTTTGCAGAAATCGCAAACGTAATCGGTCGAATTAGTTTCGGAGTAAAACGATCTTCCGCAACATGAACAACGCGCAATTTTATCTTTAGGCACCAACGTCATTCTGTCTCTGACAAAGGCAAGATTCTTAGTATATCTAGCTATTCCGTCTTCGCAGACGTATACGACCTCGGGATGCGGACAGCGTTTGCATTTTCTCACTCCGCCGTCAAGCACGGCAGTATCGTCCTCGCAAACGTATTTGACGCATCTGCCGGCAAGTCTCGCGTTCTCCGAGCAACTAATCCTGAGCAAGTGCGAAGTAAACGTTCCGCCGGATTTTATCTGTCTTATTATCTCTTCGCTAAGACCGAGCCCTTGATGGGCAGGATTTATCAACGCTGTTTTCTCTACTCCGTCAAATACGTATTTGATCTTATTGAACTCGATAAGAGTAGATTTTTTGCGGCAGCTGTTGCAATAAAGACTCAACCTGCCTCCTATGCCCAATATCGCTTTGAGCGCGACCTTGCCGTCTAGTCTTACGTCGTAGTTATCTTTTCTCCACTGAAAATGCAGGACGTTGAGAAGAGACAGATTTAGGCACGTCAAATCAACGTTGTCGTTGGGTCCCTTCTCCACCATAATTCCCACGGCGTTCTCGTCTCTGCCGTCGGCTAACACGACGTAATCCGACAAATCCGCTCCTTGAGAATTACCGTCGGGATATACGAGTTTGTCCAAAGCATTGACGACGGTATCGGTAAGTTCCGCGCTGTTTTGCATAAGTTCATCTTCTTCCCTTTCCGAATCGAACGTGGAAAGATACGAGTTGATGACTTCGGCTTCTTCCTTGCCGTAAGGAAGTATTTTTTTACCTACTTTTCTAAAAAACACTTTGCCTAGCACCGGCACCGCTTCGCCCGTTCCGTCGGTGATCTCCAACCTCAACGAGGCTCCGTAAACGTCTTCCAAACTCTCCGACTCGTCGCCGCGTCTAATATCGAATACGTAATTATCAAAGAAGCTCGATAGCACGTTGTTTATCAGCGCACAATGACTTTCTATCAACTCGTTGGATATTACGTGCCTTCTGGGGCTGTATTCGACGATAGAATAATTGCGGTGAAAATGTTCCTTGACCGACTCGACGAACATAAGCCATTCGGCGGTGTCGTTTTTGACGCTCTCGCCTCTGAACATTCCAAACCATGACGCCCCGTTGTCGCCCATTACCGCATTGAACGAACCGTCGTCGCGCGCAGCCGCGCCGCGAGCCAATATAAATTCATGCGAGGGAGTAACTATCCTGTCTGCGTCCGCCGACAAAACCGATCCTTCTTTTATGCAATTTTCGCGGTACAATTTCACCACGCTGTCAAACGTCTTGCCGTATTCGCTTCCAATATAAATCTTAGCCATACCGCCTCCGCTCAGTTATCCATGGACAGAATTTCTTTTATATCCGCCACTTTGTCAGATTCTTTCCTTAGATTGTTGCAGAAAGACTCGCCGTTGTCGTGTTTGAAATCCCACGACGCCTTGATATACGCCGCAAACGTCCTTGCAATCACGGGATATAGATAACCTCTTTCGTGATTTTGTTCGCACTTGGGACAACGCGCAATCCATTTCTCGTCAAACGATATTACGTGAGGTCTGGGAGAACACTGCGAATAATCGCACGATCCGCACAGTTCAACGCTGGCTTTACCTACGCCGTACCTGCACTTCTGCGGACATGACGAACGGCTGGAACAGCTTGCGCACAGACTCTTGAGTTCAACTGCGGAAATATTGCGATTGAGCGCATAAGCGTTGAGCACGCTGCACTTACCTTTGAGCTCGCTCTTGAATCTCTGACAGTGCAACATCGAGCATATCTTGGAACAGTAATAATCTCTGTCGCCTTTATCTCCGCTGCTGCACAGCGATCCTCTGTCCGTATCCGTCTTGGATATACACGTGTATCCGCCGTCGCCCACGCTTCTGCCGAATACCGAACCGCACGTGCCGCACTTGAATTCGTACACGTTTATCTCTTCCATAACCGTGCCTCGGGGATCATCCTGAATACACTGCCTTTTTGCTATACAGAAAAGATTGTTTTTCTTCTTGCGCGCATCGTATTCTTCTTTTGTATAAAGCGCCACTTTGCCGCAAGCGGGACATCTGAGCGCAACCATACGCTCGTTGTTACTGCCCGCGATAATCGTCGCGTCGCCGCTGTTGCTGGAAAGCAATCCTATACTGTTGAAGTACGCAAGAGCAAAACCTTCGAGCTTATTCATATCTGCAAACGAATATATCTTGACGTCGCTAGACTGTCCGAGACGGAATATTCTGCCTATTCTCTGATCCATAGACAACGGATCGGGCGTGACCTGGAAGTTGATGATGATTCTGCTGTCCTGCAAGTTTACGCCCTCGGTAAACGACGGGTCGGTAACGAGTAACACCGCGTCTTCTTTGGATGTAAATTCGTCTATAACCTGTCTTTTGTTATCGTCTCTGCCTATTAATATCCTTGATGAAAATTCGCCGTCCGCGGCAAGTTCCGCACCGACTTTTTCCCATTGACGGTACCCTTTGCTTGTCTTGGGCAAGTCGTAATCGAAAAATACCAACGCTCTCTCGCCCGGATGTTCGCGCAGAACGGATTTCATCTCCTCGAATTTATACGCAAACGTATCTTTATCAGCCGCGGTGAAGATAAATTTGTTGTCGCATTCTCCCGCGGCTTTTCTTGAGAATTGCTCCCAATAAAATTTAAGCGAATTTTTCTTTTCAAAAACTTTTTCGTCCCCGAAAGATTTTAGTCCGCCCAAAATGTTGGGCACCAATATCTCAGCATATTTCTCCTGAGCGTCGCCGTGCAAGGAAATTTCCTGCGCATAGTCTTTCAGCGAATATGCTCTGCCGTCGACGTTGAGCGCTCGATTCCCGTTGATTACGTCCAGACTTGCTTC
Source organism: uncultured Clostridia bacterium (assembly GCA_947246685.1). GTDB lineage: Bacteria > Bacillota > Clostridia > Christensenellales > UBA3700 > RACS-045. The sequence continues at coordinate 35,197 of CAMXSN010000006.1, forward strand.
CATGTCGCAACCGTCTCCGTATTTGAACCTTATTATCTTAGGAGCGTTTTCTTTGACAGGGAAGAAATATCTGTTGAAAACGAATCTGGTCTTGGTAAGTTCGTTGGGCTGACGGATCATTATGGTGCGCAACACGCCGTTGTGATAAGCGCTCGCTACTCTTTTGAGCACCTCGGAGCGTATTGGACCGCTGTCTTTAAGAAACTCTTCTCTTAGCAATTGTTTTTCGCCCTGAGTATAAGATTGAAATTTCTCGTATTCTCCCTTTGCTTTCAAAAAAGCTTCAAACTGAGCTGAGTAATTGTTGTCTACTTCAAACTTCTTAACCGCGGTGATAAACTCTGCCACGGTATTCGCGCCTCTGCACACGTTCTGCTTGTAATAGAGTTTCTCTTTTCTGTATTCGTCAGTGCGCTCTTTATCCTCTTTTATATCGAAATCGTCGGGATTGCCGCCCTTACATCTGATAAAATACCACAGTCTGAACATCTTTTCCAGATTGCCGGAATGAGGCGTAGCGGAAAGAAGCACGCAGTAAGTGCTGTTGGCTTTTTTCTTTGTCTGCATAAGCAAAGACAGTAGTTTCATAGCCTTTGCATATCTGCCTTCTTCCGCGCACAGATGATGAGCCTCGTCGACGACAACGACGTCGAATAACACGTTTTTAATCGCGCTTTCTCGCCAGTTGACGAAATCCTCCGCCTTGACGATAAACGGCTTTGTCGGTCTGACGGTCGCTCCGTCCGACAAAGTCTCGCACTCGCCGAACTCCGCGTCGGCGACTCCGACAAGCACGCCTTTGCCCAGTCCGAATTTATTTTCAAGCACGTCTATCCAGCTGTCGTAAACCTGCGACGGCACGACCAACAACAGCGATTTCATCTTACCTCTGACGGCAAGCTCGCTCAGCACTGCGCACGCCTCAAAAGTTTTGCCGCTGCCCACAACGTCCGCGAGCAGACCGAAGCCGCGCAGCTCCTTGAGAAAATGCGTCGCCGCAAGTTGCTGATGTCTCAATATTACCTGATTGCTGTTGACGCTCCTATGCACATGCGATTTGGTTATTCCGTAATCTCCGCCGTCGGATTCGTATACTTCCGGCGCTATTTTCAACGCGGCGAAATCGTCGTATCTGTCCAGTTCTTCGGCGCAGTGGGTAAGCTCGGCTATCCGCGCGTCGAAGGGGCGTATCTCACCTGCAATCTTCGACCTCTGAATATCCCTGTCAAAAGCTCCGTCCGTACATTTAAGAGTAAATCTTTTCTTTTTCATTATCCCCTCCGCCGTCAATCGGCTCCTTCCACGTCGAATTCCTCGACGCCTTGGAATTGAAGAACTATGTCTTTGTATCTGGCAAACTTAACGTTTGTCGGGTCGTCGGCTTTTCTTACGGCTATGGTGTCGTAAGCTCCGTTCTTGGATACGTTGTTGCGTATGAAAGGCTGCGCTCTGCCGTCTCCGTCGATCTTAACTCCCTCAAGGAAGTATAACACGCCTTTTATCTGCACCGGTATGGGCGATTTTTTGCCTTCTTTGCAATAATAAAACAGTATCTTGCCTTTGCTCTTACCGCCCGACACCACTCGCAGACCTATCTTCGTCTGCATCTTCACGCGCTGTTCGGAGTCAGGTTCGCCTATCACGTATACTCCCGACGATTCCGTCGTAGAGAAAATCTCCTCATTGTCTACCGACCCCGACCATCTGTCCATATATTTGAGGCTGGATTCGGTATAATACGTTCCTCCGTCGGGAGGAAGTATCTGACCTCTTTTGAGGAAAATGTCCAGTATCTTATAGTATTTATCTCCGCGCTTGCGATATTGCCAAGTACCGTAAGACAATGCTACCGCCGTCTTGATCTCGTAATTATTGAGCGCAACGATAGCGCCGCCTACCGCGGGCGCAAACAAAGAATCTTCGTATGAAAGTATCCTGAATCCGTCGTCTCTGTTCTCGTAATCGTCAAACGTGACGACGTCGACGTTCAATCCCGCTTTGCGTAGTTTGGAGCGCAGATAACCTATCAGCCCGTAGGTCTCCGTAACTCCTCCCGACAAGAGAAGTTTGTCCACGTCTTTATTGATACTTCTGTTCAACTCCTCGATAATATAATCCGCTATCTTAGCCGCCACGCCGCAATCGCCGTCGATACCCACCGCCTTGCAAAAGTCATCTCTCGTCAACATTCTCTGCACCGTCACGTCTCTATAGAGCGATATAGGCGCTCCGTCTGGAAACACGTTGTCGTAAGTTGCGTCGGGAAGAGACAGCGCCGTCTTGACCTTTTTGATCTCGGTCATAAACAAAAACTGTTTAGAATGCAATCCCCGCTCGGCGATATATCCGTCTTCTCCCGACGGCGGCGCGCCCGGAGTCTCTCTCGCCCCGATGCTGTCTTCTATATAATCTCTTAACGCAATGTCAAAATCGTTGCCGCCTATCTCCATAGGCTCGTTGTGACCGTCAACGCCGTCCACAAGCACGCTCTTGACCTTTCCGCCCGAAAGACTGAGTTTTGCAACGGAAATATCCTCTTCGCCCATATCGACGATAATAACGCCCTCTCCGCCGTCCAAAATACCTCTGTGAAATGCAAAAAGTCCCAGCGCTCTCGTAGATGACATTACCTTCTTAACATTAGAGCCGACCGAACGCTCTACCAAACGCGTCAACTCCTCTATGTATTCCGCGCCCGCTTTGGCAGGATAAATCAGCGAATAATCGACGCTGTCGAATGCTAGATTTCTCTGCGCTTGCAATCTCTCTATCGCAGGCAAAACAGTCTTAGAAAATAGATAATCAAAAAACTCTTCGCACACCTGCATCGGCGTCCTGTCTGCGCAAAAAGTCATGTCGAGATCTTTGGCAAGCATCAGATTTTCGGAAATCTTGCGTTTTGTCGGAAAATAAAATTTGGGGAAATCTCTGCCTTCTCGATAACATACGCGATTGCTATCGCATACGGCTTTATCCGATCTTTTCAGAAGCAAAGACAGCAGCGTTTTGATCTTGACGACAGTAATAAAAGGTCTGTCGGTGCCTTTATACGCTTCGTCTCCGAACAGCCATCTGCCGTTGTCCTCGTCGTAATACGCTATCGCCGACACGACCGCGCTGCCCGTGACTTCCCTGGGCGCCAACTTTCCGTATACCGCCTTATTGGATTCTTTATAGGCAAAAGCAACCTTTACTTTGTCGCTGCCGACGTCGATTGCAACCTCTAAATTACCTTGCATATATCTCCTTTTTCATATCGAATTTTGACGGTTGAGAAAAAACCGCAAAATCTTACGCATACAGTATAGCACACGCTCATAAGGTTTTCAATACTATTTATTATATTATTTATACAAAGGCGTTGTAGATTTTACAAAAATATTTTACAATTTTGGCATAGACTATTCTAATATTATCTAAGAAATTAAGGAAAAATTTAACCGTCGAAAAAACGACGGTTGTAGAATGCGGCATTTATAAATGTGATATCAAATACAAATTCCGTGCAATACGCTACCTGCCAGCAAATGCGCGGAAATAATTTCCTGCATCTCGGCACCCTTGACGTAATCTGCAAGTTCGCACAGCGTCACGCTCATTGAATTGTGTAATTCCAACAGTCTGTACATAGACTGTTTAAGCGGCATCTTCTGCACTCCGACAAATACTTCGTTTGCGAAGTTTGCCATAACGGATACCCTTATACGGTTTTTTGTCGCTACGTTCAAGATAAATTCTACGTTTTTGCGGTTACGCGAAACGAATATCCTGTCAAACTGAGCAATTATCGCCGTCATCTCCTTGCAACATCTGCAAAAGTCGGCGCACTTATCCGTCATATACACGGGAATGGGATATTGAAACAACGCCGTCCGCGTCTTTCCGGCGCCCACTCCGAGCGCGTCGTATTCTCTGTTCATATCCGCTATTTGTCCTTCGTCGGCTATCATGTCAAATTCGTTATCCTGCATACTTTCTCCCCTATCAAGTCAATTCGATATCATTAATATTTATTAAACAAAATATACTTTTATGCCGCGCGGGCGTTAAAAATAATAAATTGTCTTGCGTCGGTTGCAATTTGCTAAGATATTGATTATAATAATTACTATGGAAAACAATTTAATCTCGCCCAACAAACTTTGGGCTGATTTCGACGCCGATTCGGTACATTTGAGAGCTAATTTCTTAAAATACGATACCGACGAAAACGGAGTCGTCGATTTTGAAGTTTATCTCAGCGGTGACCAACTGGAGGACAACAGTTCTATCCTCACGTATTGCTACGGCAAAATCCCCAAAAAAGACAGCAAAAACGCAACCTTGATTTATATCAGCGGATATAAAGCCGACAATCACGAAGATATGTTCGATATGTTTATTCCCAAAGGTTACAGCGTAATATGTTTCGACTATATGGGAAAAACCAATAAACGCAAACATACAATTTATCCTCAATCTCTGAATTTTGCAAATTACTCGGAAAGCAAAGGACATCTCAACTGTTTTGTCAATTCGCCTAAAGATTCATGCGTGTTCGTATGGAGCAAAGTCTGCCGCAACGTAATAACGTTTGTAAAAAGACTACTGGGAAAGGACAATAAAATTTATATGCGCTCTTCTCTCGAAGGCGGCAATATACTATGGCAAGTAGCGGGAATGGACAAGCGCGTCGACGGCATTATTGCCGCAAACAACGCCGGTTGGGAAGAAAGCAGAGGTATTTTCAGATATTCGGAAAGTCCCGACGAATATGATTTTTCCGAAGACAAAATCAAATGGATGAGCGCGTGTTCGCCTCAGGCATATGCAAAATTCGTCACATGTCCCGTGCTGTATATCTCCGGCACCAACTCTCGCATAACCAGCATCGACAGAGTGGAAAAGACGCTGTCTCTCACACGAAACGACGGTCAGAATCATATTTGTCTGTGCGCTAATCTTTCCAATACCGTCAACGCTTTGGCGCAAACGTCAATGACGGTATGGCTGGACAAAATCAATCAGAACAAACCGATACCTACGGCGCCGAAAACTTCATTTGAAGTCAACGACGGAAAGCTGTATGCAAAAATGGAATACGACACTTCGCAGGAAATAGATAAGATATTTATATATCACAGCTATGACGAAATAAACAGCGAACTAAGACATTGGAACAGAAACATACTTTCGCTTGCGCATTCGGCGGTGGAAATACCCGTGCGCACGGGCGACTCGAGAATTTTTGCATTCGCTTCGGTATATTACAAAGACGGTCAGTTCTACTCTTCATTGCCGATAATGTTCGACCTCAAAAAAGCTAAAGTCATAGAAGTCGCGCCAAAACGTTCGCATATCATATTCGAAAAAAAGAACGGTCTCAACGCTTGGGTAGTTGACAACAGTTACGGCGAAAATTCCGCGCCGGAATTCAGAGCGGGAGCTTACGATATAATGGGCGTGACTTCTAAAAACGGTCATCTGTCCACATATTCGATAAGCGATAAAAATTTTCAACATACTGATAGCAGTATATTTCAATTCGATTGCTACGCCGAAAAGGCGCGCTCTCTTACGGTGGAAATGCTTGTGGAGACCAATCTATTCGAATACGAGAAATATCGCATAGACGTGCAGCTTAACGGCAAGGAGTGGCAGAAAATAGCGTTGTCTCACAACGATTTCAAGACTAAAGATCTCGTGCCGCTGAAAAATTGGAACAAGGTCAAACAGCTGTCTTTCAAAAATATAGACGGCGCTCTGATAAGCAATATTATCTGGATTTGAGCTATGGTCAAACTGTGCGATATTAAAGAAAACGAAACCGTTACAACAAAAAAAAATCATCCGTGCGGAAGCAATTTATGGACGGTGCTGAGTAAAGGCGCCGAGTTTAAGTTGCAATGCCGAGGCTGCGGCCGCACTATAGTAATAGCAAGCGAAACACTAAAAAAATCTATAAAGAATATAGCGGGAGCCGACAGCTCAGCGCATAAGGGCTAATCAAGGAAAATATGCAGGAATCGGCAGATAAATACTCTTACTTGAACGAAATAAAGAAAGAGCGCAGATACAGGGTCGTCAATATATTGTTGATGTGCCTTATCGTCGCGCTTTTGGTCGCTTTGATAGTATTTTCCACTACCCTCACAACTATGCTCGTCAAAGGCGACAGCATGCAGCCCAATCTCTTAGACGGCAACAGAATACTGCTCGTCAAACATCACTTTACGCTCGACTACGGCGATATCGTGGTAATTGACAGAGGCGGTAGCGATGACGACAGATATATCGTCAAACGCGTTGTCGGCAAAAGCGGCGACGTCGTCAAATTCGACGTAGAAAAAAAACTGTGGGTCAGAAACGGCAAACCCATAACAGACGATTACTTCGACGGAGAATACAGCGACTCTTATTTAGTATCGTCGAGTATAGAGAACGAACTGAAAGGCGAAGGCTTTAAGGTGCCCGACAACGGCATTTTTGTGCTAGGCGACAATCGCAATATATCCAACGACAGCAGACAAAACGGCGCCTTCGCAATGAAAAAAGTCGTAGGCAAAGTCATTCACGTATTTAATTAACAACACGGCAGAATCAGCCGATACCAAGGAGCAATCTATGAAAGCAATAGTTTCCGTTGTGGGAAAAGACAAAAAAGGCATTATTGCCAAAGTATCAACGTGCCTGTATGAAATGAATATCAATATCGAAAACATATCGCAGACTATTATGCAGGATTATTTTACTATGATTATGGCGGTAGATACCGCCGACTGCCCCGTCAAATTCGACGGAATCAAACAGCATCTCAACGAATTGGGCAAACAGACGGGGGTGGAGATACACATTCAACTGCAAAGCATATTCGACAGTATGCATACTCTCGACACATCTGATAAGGAACTTTGATATATGTATTCTAGCAACGAAATAATAGAAACGATCAATATGATTTCCCAACAGCATTTGGACGTGAGAACGATCACGCTGGGAATTTCTCTTCTCGATTGCATAACGGACAGCAAGAAACGCACCTGCGAAAAAATATATGACAAGATTATGTCAAAAGCAGGCAATCTCGTCAAAATCGGCAACGATATATCGAGCGAGATAGGCGTGCCTATCGTCAACAAACGTATTTCCGTAACTCCGGTAAGTCTTATATCGGCAGCAAGCAAAGGCCATCTGGAAATCATCCATACGCTCGATAAAATCGCCGACGAAACGGGAATAGATTTTCTCGGCGGATACTCTGCTCTCGTACACAAGGCCATGACGCCTTACGAAAAAGAATTTATCAGGTCTATCCCTGAGGCTCTGTCGCAGACAAACAAGATATGTTCGTCGATAAACGTGGCGACATCTAAGGCGGGAATAAATATGGACGCCGTTGCGCTGATGGGAAAAATCGTCAAAGAGTGCGCGTATATGACAAGAGATAAAGACAGCCTTGCCTGCGCAAAACTCGTGGTATTCGCCAACGCTGTCGAGGACAACCCTTTTATGGCGGGAGCATTTCTCGGCACGGGAGAAGACGACACCGTCGTCAACGTGGGCGTATCCGGTCCCGGAGTCGTCAAGACCGCTTTGGAGAGCTGTCACGGAGATTTGACCGAAGTGGCGGAATGCATTAAACAAACCGCATTCAAAATCACCCGCGTGGGACAGTTGGTCGCAAAAGAAGCCAGCAATCGCCTCAACGCAAGTTTCGGAATTGTAGACCTGTCATTGGCGCCGACGCCCGTCGTGGGAGATTCGGTGGCTCGCATACTCGAAGAAATCGGTCTTGAAAGCGTGGGAGCATACGGCACGACCGCATGTCTCGCAATGCTCAACGACGCCGTCAAAAAAGGCGGCATAATGGCGTGCTCCAGCGTCGGCGGACTGTCCGGCGCGTTTATTCCCGTATCCGAAGACGCAGGCATGATAAAGGCCGCTCAAATCGGCGCGCTCAATCTTGAAAAACTCGAAGCTATGACGGCCGTCTGCTCGGTGGGTCTGGATATGATAGCCATACCCGGCGACACAACTGCCGAAGTGATTTCCGGCATCATCGCCGACGAAATAGCTATCGGCGTGGTCAATACCAAAACCACGGCAGTCAGAGTTATTCCCGTATACGGCAAAAAAGCGGGAGAATACGCAGAATTCGGCGGGCTCCTCGGACGCGCTCCGATAATGAATATCAACAAGTATTCCCCTGCGAAATTTATCAACCGCGGAGGCAGAATCCCCGCTCCTCTGCATAGCAACAAGAACTGATATGAACATAGAAGGAAAAAATGCGGTAAAAGAAGCGCTTGATTCTCAAGTCAATATTACAAAACTTTGCATTGCCAAAAACGCGCGCGATCTCCAACCTATCATAGATACGGCGCGGCGCAAAGGTATACGCATTGATTTTGCGGAAAAAGCATATCTTGACAGAATAAGTCAAAGCGGAAGACATCAGGGAATAATAGCCCTCGCCGAAGATTTCGCTTACTGCGAAGTCGACGATATATTGCAATATGCAAAATCAAAAAATCAAAAACTCTTTATGCTTATCCTCGACGGCATAGAAGACCCGCATAATCTCGGCAGCATAATTCGAGTTGCGGAATGCGCAGGCGCGCACGGAATAGTCATTCCCTCAAGACGCAGCGCATCGGTCAACGCAACGGTGCTCCGCACGTCCGCAGGCGCCGCCAATCATATGCTAATAGCAAGCGTGAACAACGTCAACGACGTGATAAGACGTCTCAGTGAGAACTTCGTCAACGTGTTTTGCGCGGATATGGAAGGCAAAAATCTCTACGATACGCGTCTCGACGGCGACTGCGCATTCGTAATAGGCAACGAAGGACACGGAGTGAAAAGACTTACCGCGCAACTATGCGGCGGCGTGATATCCATTCCCCAATTCGGCAAAGTCAATTCTCTCAACGCATCGGTTGCATGCGGTATAATATGCTATGAGACCGTTAGACAGCGAACTAAAAGGTAAGCTAAACAATCGGCGCTGCAAATCGGCTTAAAAGCCGATTTTTTCTATGTTTTAATTAACGTAAAATATATCGTTTATGGACCGTATAAAGGTTTGACTTTTTATCGATTTGACACTAGAATATATTGGTTGACACTCAACGCGCGCTCAAATCACGGTAGCGCCGATAAGGAAAATACTTTGATATGATCAAAAAAATATTCGGAAAATGGAATATAGTCGAGCTAGCTCTCTATATAGCAGGACTTGCGCTGATAATCGTAATGTCAGCGTGTTTCGGCGCGTCTTGGACGTCCGCATTAGCAGGGATATTCGGACTTTCTTGCGTTTTGTTCTCAGCAAAGGGGAAAATAATAAGCATATTCTTCACTTGGATAATGATAGTTTTTTACAGTCTGCTGTCATATAAAAACAAATACTACGGCGAGGTGTTCATTAATATATTTATGATGTTTCCTATGACCGTTGTGCAACTTGCGGCATGGCTGAAAAATCTCGGAAAGGATTACGTCGTCAAAGTCAATTCAATCAAAAAAACCGAAATAATCATCGTATTTGCCGTTGCCGCAGCCGCGTTCGTCGCTTTCTATTTTATACTCCGCGCGCTCAATACGTCTCAATTGATATTCAGCACCGTATCCATAGTAACCAGCGTGCTGGCGACGTATTTTCATTCGAGAAGAAGCAGATACGGCTTTCTGGCGTTTCTGGTCAACGACGCCGTGCTTTGCGTGCTTTGGTTGCTCGCCACTCTGCAAGACGTCAAAAATATCGCAATGCTCACAGCGGTATCTCTATACGTGATAAGCGATATATACGGATTTATCAGTTGGGGAATACTGCAAAAGCGTCAACAAAAAGAAGCCGCCCCGCGCATAATAAAGCGAGAGGCGGAGAATACAGATTTGCAAGCTTAACGACTTCTATCTGTCGATATTCAATTCGGCTCTTAATTTTCTTCGTATTTTCTGCAGGGTATTGTCAACGCTCTTGGTATTTTTGCCTATAGCGTCGGCTATTTCCGCATAAGAACAACCGTCGTAATACATATCGAGAACAACACTCTCCTCTTCGCTCAGTTTTTCTTCGAGAAAGCTCCTAATCCTGCCCGTCTCTTCGGTATTTATAGCTATTTCTTCGGCGGATAATCCAGTAACCAAACTGTCGTCCAGCACGCTCATAGACACACTGTCGGTAAGCGCTTTGTGCTTGAGTCTGTTGCCGCTTCTCACGCAGTCGAGAATCCTGTGTCTTATGCAACCGATAGCGTAAGTGGAAAAAGTAATTCCGCTGTCAATATCGTAGGTGACGATTGCATTGTAGAGCGCTATCATACCTTCCTGCACCACGTCGTCCCTGTCGGCGCCCTTAACGTAAAACGCGCGCGCCAATTTATTGACCGCGCTTTTGTAATTTGCCATAAGGACTTCTGCCGCGCTTTTTTCTCCGCCGCGGAATTTGAGGATTAAGGCAATATCGTCGTTCATTTATTGTTCAACCGCTCCACCAAAGCCTTTTGTCTTGCTCTGACTTCCGCCATCTTACCGCAAGTCATCTTGCCTTCCGTACACGCTCCGCCAACGCACGACGCTCCGCAATTACCGAAAATGCTTGGAGCGACTTGAAGAACCAATTCAAGCATTTGCCACGCAACGTCCCTTATCTCCCATTGCGCGCGATTGCAGCATCTCAGATTAAAAAAGTTCATGAGCGAACGGGCGTTCATAGTCACGATCATCTTGGTCTCTGCCGCGTTGGGCAGGACGAAACGCGCGTCCTCGTTGGATTTTTCGCACGCGCCCCCGAGCAAACTCTGCCATTCGCTGTACCATTGGTGCATTATAGCCATTTGCTCTTGGAATTTTGCCGTATATTCTTCGCCGAGCGCCTGAATCGACTCGGGAATAACATAGTTGAAAGTACCTTGGTTTTTATTTGCGGCAACGTATCTTTGCGACTTGACGCTGAAAGAGGCTATTCTGTGCCTTGTGATTTGCGCAAGCAGACTGCGCGATACTCCCTCTATACCAAACGTAAAACTCGCGTGCTCGAAGGGAGAAGCATGTCCGAAAGATCTAAGCCTTTCTATAAACTTATTGACGTCGCTTTTGTCAAGTCCCTCCTGCAAATTCTCGATAGTGGCGTCGGAATAACACAATTTAGCCGCCAAAGCCACCGTCCTTTCGGGATTGGGCGTGTATTCAAGGAGCGTAACGCTCGGTTTTACCTGTGGCATCTCTTTTCCTCCGTGAGATATATTCAAGGTATATTCTACTTCAATAAAGCGCATTTGTCAATCTTTTGGGCAAGCAGCGCGCGCTCGGGAATAAGAATGTCTGCGCCGAAATATCGGGATTGAAAAACTTTCAAATTAAATCGACGTTTCAATCGAGTGCAATTCGATTAAAAAATAAAACGGCGGCATTCCGAAGAATAACCGCCGCGTAAAGACGTAGCGTCAATTATCATTCAACAAAAAACTCAACCTTTCGTTTTGCCCCGTAAGATAGAGATATCCGATTAACGCCTCAAAACCCGTTGCCATCCTGTAATCAATCACGCTGGCGTTCTTTGCCATAGAATGGGTATGCGCATTTCTTGCCCGACGGAAGACGTCGCTTTCTTCCTCGCTAAGCAAGCGCTCTATCTGCTGAATACGAGCTGCCTGCGCGGACGCCTTAACCTGCGACGTGACCGCCTTATGTAATTTATCAGCCTTGCCGCAAGTGCCTGCAAGCGCTTTGAGCCTAACGTAAAGAGTATGCACTCCGTCGCCGATATAGGCAAGCACGAGAGGGTTGAGCTCTCGCGCCTGTTTTACAGTAATCGGTTGATCGTTCAACGGCAAAAAATCCATAGTCAGAATTTAAGCCTTCTTCTTTTTCGCGGTCTTGTCGGCAACGAAATAATCAAAAAGCAATTCGTCGCTGTAAGTCTGCGATCCCGTTGCTTTGAGAGTACACTCCTGAATATACTGGTAACTGCTCTTCTCCATAATCCTGATTATCTCGAAAGCCTCGTCCATATCTTTACCGGCGCAGAATACGCCGTGATTTGCCATAAAGCAAGCGTTGCGTCCTTGCATAGCCTCGACGGTGCCTTTTTTGAGTTTTTTAGTGCCGGGCAATCCGTATGCGCCTACTCTGCAAGCGCCTCCGACGAGTCTTTGCATCTCATCGTTCATGACAGGCAATTCGATTCTCGCCGACGCCAATATAGAACAGAAAATCGGATGCGAGTGTATCGTCGCGTTTATCTCCGGTCTCGCCTGCATGATAGCGGCGTGGATCTTTCTCTCGCTGGTCGGCTTCTTACCGTCATTCCATACCGACGGATCGCTTATCTGCACAACCGGCATATCTTCGGGCGTGAGCGCAATATAGTCCAATCCCGTGGGCGTAACCAGCATATGATCTTCGTCGAGTCTCGCCGCGGTATTGCCCCACGTGCCCTGCACAAGGTTTTCTGCCAAAAGCGCAACTCCGCTGTCTTTAATAACCTGTCTCAATCTCAGTTCCGTTTCTTTATCCCATGCCATAATCACACCTCGCCTTCTTCCTTGACGGAAGTCTCTTCTTTGATTTGTTCTCCCTCTTCCTTAGCGGAAAGGTTTTCTTGATTCTTTTTGCTGTATTTAGTCTTGTAGATAAATCTCATAAGTCTTGCTTCAAGTCCGTTAATAACCTTATTTGCTCCTATAACGCTGCTAGCGACAAAACAGTGACTTGCTTTGTCGAGCACCAATACGCAAGTATAAGCCTCGTCCATCGTGCGTCCCGAAGTGATACAGCCCTTGTCTTTTACCAGACAGGAATTTCTGCCCTTCAACGTCTTGATGATGCTTGCCACGTCGTCTGCTGACGTCTTGCACGTCGGTCCGACTATCTGAGCCATATCGTCGAGCACTGCGGGTATAGTCACTCCCGCCTTAGCCACGGGCGTCACCCACTTGGGATAGCACTGACAAATAGCGTTGATATCTTCTCTCTCTTTGTAGATTTCCGCGTGAACTTTGTATTCTTCGTCGACCTTGAATATCGTCGTCTTGAAAATATCGTTTTCCGTAAGATCGGCAAGTTTTACGCCCGCCTTGGTTATATACATAAAATTGATCTCCGATCTCATGCTCAGCATATCGCTTTCGCCGACTACGCCCTCCGCCACGAGTTTTGCGGCATAATCCAATATAGTCTGTACAATCTTGTCCATTATTCTTCTCCTTCAAATCTTTTTGAGTTTGCCTGTCTATAAGTCTTTTCCAGACTGTAATATATCTGTTTGTAGCTCTTGAAAAGCTCGTCGTAGATATACTTGTTTTTGGGGTTGGGTCTGTAAGTTTTGCTCTCTATTACGAAATTCTTAGCTTCGGCAAAACTTTTGAGTTCTCCAAGTCCTATCAACGCTATAATCGCCGCGCCCAAAGCGCCCGCGTTGCGCGGATTCTGCACTATAGCGAACTCGCTGCCCGTTATGTCAGCTATTATCTGCATCCACGCGTCGTCCAACGCGCCTCCGCCGATAATTCTGAACTGTCTGCAATGGAATTTGTAATCCTTGCGGAAATTCTCCAAAATCCATCTGAGATTGTATCCTATACCCTCGTACAGCGCCTTCATTATATGTTCTCTGGTGTGGCTGGGAGTAACGTTCCACAGCGTAGCTCTCGTCGTTGTGGACGACACGGGACATCTTTCGCCCAACATCCAAGGAGTGCAGATCAAATGATCCGAACCCGCAGGAATGGACTCTATGACTTTATCCATATACGCGTAGATACCGTCGCCGAGCTCTTTTTGTTCCGCAGAGAAAAACTGATCGCATATCCACTGGATATTGCTTCCCGCGGCTTCCGTTATTCCGCAGATAAGATTCATTTGAGGATCTGCCGACTGTATAGCAGCCGCGCCGTGCTTGAACTTGGTCTTGGTTTTGCTCGACGCCGCCACCCAAGCAGACGTGCCCAAATAAATATGTATTTCGCCGTCGCCGTTCATTCCGCTTCCTATAGCCGCCGCCTGCGTGTCGTCGCATCCGCCGAATACCGCCGTGCCTTCGCGAAGTCCCATCTTTATCGCCGCATCTTTGGTAAGTCCGTTGCCTATCTTATCCGTGCTCTTGACAAGCGGAGGAAGTTTTTTCATATCTATACCGATAAGTTTAAGCGCGCTCATCCAAGTCTTTTTCTTCAAGTCGAGACCGTAGCTCGAAGCGCCCGAAAGCTCGGCAACCATTTCCCCTGTACACTTGAATTTCAAAAATCCGTTGACGTCCAAAAAGTATTTGGTGTTGTTGTAGACGTCGGGACGCTCCTCTTTGAGCCATTGAATTTTTGACACAACGTCTTTGCCCATAATCGGCGTGCCCGATACCAAAGTGAATATTCTTTTGCCGCCGACTTTTTTCATCAGCGTCTGAGCCTGCTTTTCCGCTCTGCCGTCAACCCAAGTAATATTGGGATGCAATACTCTGCCGCTCGCGTCGACGGGTATGATACCCATGGCCTGGGTGGAGAAAACGACTCCTTCTACGTCTGCCGCGTCAATGCCCGTTTCTTCGACAATCGTCTTGGATGCAAGGCACACTGCTTCCCAATACTCGTCCGGGTCCTGCTCTACGAAAGCGGGCGCGGGATAATAAGTGGGATAAGGCACAGCCTTGGACGCTATTATGTTGCCGTTGAAATCTATGAGCACGGCCTTATCCGAACTTGTACCCATATCGTGCGCCATTATGTACTTCATATTTACCTCGTTATTATGTAAAAACTTTGTTATACAGAGCAAGGTTTATTCGATTTGCGCCTGCGACGCAATCGGATAAACCCTCTCTTTACCGCAAAAAGGACGAGCCCTCGGACTCATCCTGTGCAATTATTTCTTATTTGCCTGCCTTAGCTTCTTCGGCTTTGGCTTTGGCGAGCATTGCTTCCGCCTTAGCGTACTTCTTCTCGTTGACGCCCTTATACTTGTTCATCTTATATTCCGCAACCTGAACATCCATGGAAGTCGTTCTCGGAGCGACGAGTTTGAACACGTCTTCAAATCTGTTGAGAGCGTCGTCGATGATCTCATCCGTGTCCGCCATAGAAGTGTAGAGACGCGAACCTGCGAGAGTAACGATTCCGTTAGCCATATATGCGGCTCCCATATGTTCCATAGCAACCTTTCTGACCATAATCATGTCTTTCTTCTTCAATACTTTGATGAGGTTGATCAAATGCTTGGAGGAGAAATCGTAGCTCATTGCGCCCGTGCATTCGAGGTGGACAATAGAACCTTGGTTGTAAGCAACGTAAGGCAAGTTGTATTTCTCGATAAGGCTTACGAGACCGTCCGTAAGTCTGTTGCCTGCCAAACCTGCTTTAACGCAAGCGTTGGTCTCCGCGATCTTCTTAATCGCCACGTATCCTGCCATCGAAGAAAGCGGATTTGCCGCGAGAGTACCTCCGCAATATGCTTTCTTAGCGCCGCCAGCAACGCCTGCCGCAAGGAGAGAAACGTATTCTTTCTTGCCGCCTACGCCGCCTGCAGCCGGATATCCGCCGGCTACGATCTTACCGAATATCGTAAGGTCGGGCTTGACGTTGAAGAAACCTTGAGCGCCGCCGAGACCTACTCTGAATCCCGTGACAACTTCGTCGAAGATGAAGAGCGCGCCGTATGCGTGAGCAAGCTCCAACGCCTTCTGATTGTAATCGAGATCGACGGGACGCGTACCCGACTCAGGACCTACCGGCTCTACGATTACTGCGGCAGTGCCGCCTCTTCTTCTGTTGATTTTGAGATAATCTTCGAGCATATCCAAATCATTGGGTCTAACTTCGTCGATAACGCTGAATATATTGTTGGGAATACCGTGCGATTCGAGGAACTGTCTCGTGCCCGGCACTTTAAGTCCGTATACCATCTGATCGGACCAGCCGTGATATGCGCCGCCGATTTTTATTATTCTCTTGTTCTTGGTCTGACATCTTGCGATACGAAGAGCCGCCATAACGGATTCGGTACCCGAACCGAGCATTCTGAACATCTCGACGTTAGGCATATTCTTGTTGATCTCTTTGGCAATCAAAAGTTCCGCCTCGTGGAAAAGTCCCGTAACAGGTCCGCAATCTTTGATTAGACGGATAGCTTCATCCTGAACGTCTTTGTAATTGCTGCCGAGGATGGTCGGACCGCCCGCCTGCAAAAAGTCGATATATTTGTTGCCGTCGATATCCTCAAGATAAGCGCCTTCGGCTTTGACCATGCACATCGGGAAAGGCTTGTTGAAAGCCAAATTGTGCTGAACTCCGCCCGGAATATATTTTTTAGCTTCTGCGGTAATCTCTTTGGATTTTGCGCATTTTTTGTCATAATAATTTTCGCAGATATCTTTATAAGTGTCTACCGGCACGGAGTAGATATTTTGATCCGTGAGTTCTTTGAGACTCTTGTTTATTTCCTGCGCGTTCGGCCAACGGGTGATACCGTAACCTTGCTCTTTCTTTTCGGGTAATTCTTTGTAAGTTACTTTCATACTTGCCTCCTTGTCAGTAAAATCCTAACAATAAAATTTTAACATACTTAATAGATTGTTGTCAATAATCATTTTTGTTATAAGCTATATAATAATATAAATTTTTTGCAAAATATCCCGCCGTTTAATCAACATATGTCGACAAAATTGACATTATTAAACACTCCAACTTTTTTTGTGAATTAAAATAAAAATTCCGCTATTCTGTTGTGAACGAACGCACTGATATGATATAATGTATCCAGTTGAATATAGAGGAGCAAATCATGAATAACCAAGAGTATCAGAACGGTCAAAAGATATACGACCTAGTCAAAGAAGTGCTCGACGTCACCGGTCCCCGACTGCCCGGCAGCGAGGAAGAACGCATAGGCGCCGAGATAATCGCCGGACAGCTGCAAAGAGAGCTGGACGCGACTCCCGTCACGGAAAAATTCAAGACGCCGAGACATGCGTGTATCAGCGCTATACCGTGGCTTGGATGGGCAAGTTTTATATCTTTCTGTCTGCTGTATCTCAGCCCGATACTGTCGCTGATAGGTTCGGCCTTTCTACTCCTATTTGCTCTTACGCATATTTTTTATTATAGCCATTTGCTAGATCCTTTGTTCAAAAAAGACGACTCTCAGAACGTCTATGCAGTAATACCTCCCAAATCCGGCAACGCCAAATACAATATAATGCTTTCCGCCCATATGGACAGCAGCTGGTGCTGGTTGCATTCATACAACAACCCAAAAACCATGATGCTCAAAACTGGCGCGGGAGTGCTGAGCGTAATAGGACTGCTCTGCATCTCGATAGCTATCATAGCGCTTGAATCAGCAACGGGCGGCAAACTCTCTTTTATGGGCTTGAGCGACGCTTTTGCAAAGATGTCCAGCGGCATACACACGGGTATAGAAATCGCGCTGGTGGCAGTGTACTGCGTGCCCGTAATATTCTTGCCGGGATTTTGGTGGCTGACTCAATATATGACGTACGACAAGAAAAAAGCCGCTCCCGGAGCTATGGACAATCTCAGCGGCGTAGCCACAGCCATCGCGGTTGCAAAATATTATAAAGAAAGCGACACCGAAGTTGCAAAAGACGCGCGTATTATCGTAGTGGGCACAGGCGCCGAAGAAAGCGGATTAATAGGAGCCAACGCTTTTGTCAAAGCCCATAAGGAAGATAAAGAACTGCTCAACGAAGACACCTACGTAATCAATCTCGATTCATTCAGAGATATGGAGCATTTCAACGTAGTCAAAAAGGATACTCTGCAATTCGTACCTTTTGATAAAGAACTCACTCAACTGTCAAAACAAGCTATAGATAATTGCGGCGTAGAATCTCATATAATCGAAAACCCTGTAGGAGGCAGCGACTCCACGTCGTTTGCAAAAGCCGGTTTCAAGACGATAACAATCAACGCTCAAGATCCCAGACCTACGGATTACTATCACACGACCAACGACGGACTCGACAATCTAAATATAGACACGCTCGACAAAGGTTTCGACGTGGTAAAAGAGCTAATAAGATTGCTCGATCAAAAATATTCCGGCGATTCAAAAACGCAGAATTGACGCAACTTGCCATATTAATCCAATATCATCCGACGGTTCGTTTAACCGTCGGATTTTTTATGCTGCCGTAACGGTTGACTGATATTGCTCTGTAAGTATCCCCGATTCTGCCAAAACGTCGGGTATTGACATATTGAATTTATTTAATTATAATAAAAATTGAACTATCGCCTGAGAATTTAGGAGGATATTATGAGATACAAAAAAATTGCTTTGGTGCTGAGCGCAGTAATGATTGTATCTGCGTCGTTGCTAGGGTTTGCGGCTTGCAATAAAAAAGACACGCAAAAAGACGACAATCTGACGAGCGTTCTTGCATCGGATTACAATCCGCCGGCGAAGCCGAAAGTAAAATACGTGAAGTTGGACGACCTAAAAGGCTACACGCTGGAAAACAGAAATTCCGACGGATTTATCATAGGCAAAAAAACGTATGACAACGGTTTGCAGAATTATATACTTTTCAACGTACCGAACGCCAAGACTTTGGTCAAATCTTCCCGCCCGATAACCAAAGCTTTCGACGGAATGTATTATATCGTGGGAGACGGTCCCGTAAAATTCTACGATAAAGACGGCCTCGTAGCTTCGGAAGAAGGAAAATATATCATATCATCGGAACATCGCAACGTAACGCTTTCCGACGGAAGGAAGATATCGGTAGTAAACGGCAAAACGCAAATTCAAGACGTTTCTCTCGATATCTTGCCGGAAAATTTGCGCCAATATCAAAAGATTGAGGACATATATATCGCATCCGACGAAGAAACTCAATTTGTATTCGATTCGTCTAAAAAACTGATGCACACCTTTTCCGTTAATTCTTTGCTTCATCCGTCCGAAATAAGCACGGTGACGGCTGCAATGCTGCCCTCTGTAAGAGTGCTATTCCAGATAACAACGCCATTGGATAAAGACGCGCAAGACTACGACTATACAGACGAAGACTCCGTCTATTCCCTGGCGACCTATTTATACGACGTCAAATCCGATAAACTATCGCCAATCGATTACGACTCTGTGGTAGTATCGGATTACCATCCCAACGAAATAAACTATTCGCCGTATTACGCAGTGCTGAATACGCGCAAAATCAACAAACAAAAACGTCTTAATGCCGCGAGTTTGCAGATTGTGGGAAAAGATCTTGACCAAACAGTCGATCTCGACGACTATATGCGCGATTGCCATACGATACGAATACTTGACCGCGGAGAAGTACTCGTTGCCAACGAATCAATGACGGCGATATATAAAGGTAAAAATAAGATAGCCTCGTATATCAACAATCCTCAATTCGAATACGCCAACAGCAATCTCATTACCGACGGAATAAACTATTTCGATATCTACGGCGAAAAGGTCTTCACACTTTCCGGCAAAAACTGCGCGAGATTCTTCCCGACAGCCACGACGGACGGACTGGTATATTTTTCGCGCGAAATTTCGGACGAAGAAAATACGCCGAAAATCGAATATTGCGTATACGATACCAAATCCAAGCAACAAAAGTCGCTGGGCAACGTCATAACGGTTTTCGACAATACGTCCTACAAAATACGAAATACGCAAAGCAATACGGTAAGTCTATACCACAGTTACGACGGCAGCCCGATATTCGTCGACAAGGATTATTCAAACATCAATTCTTACGTAATAGGAAAATACACGTATATCTCCGCAAGAACGCCCGACAGCGGTTACGACTATTACGTGTATTATCTAGATTAAAAATCAATCGCGATACAAATGCGATAAAGAGCGTATACGACGCATAAAAATTACCCGCCGCTAAGCGACGGGTATCTTAATTTAGCTATCGAAATTACTTCAATTCAGCAAAGTACTTGATCGTTCTTACCATCTGGCTGGTGTAAGAATTCTCGTTGTCATACCAAGATACGACCTGAACCTGAGTGCTGTCGCCCATCGGTATAACCATCGTCTGAGTAGCGTCAAACAACGAGCCGTAGGTGATGCCGATAACGTCGCTGGAAACAAGCTCTTCTTCCGTATATCCGAAAGATTCGGTGGAAGCTGCCTTCATAGCCGCGTTGATCTGCTCTTTGGTTACGTTGCCTTCAACAACCGCTACAAGAATCGTCGTGGAACCCGTGGGGGTAGGAACTCTTTGAGCGGAACCGATAAGCTTGCCGTTGAGTTCGGGAATAACAAGTCCGATAGCCTTTGCAGCGCCGGTGCTGTTGGGAACGATGTTGCAAGCAGCCGCGCGGCTTCTTCTCAAATCGCCCTTTCTCTGCGGACCGTCAAGAGTCATCTGATCGCCGGTGTAAGCGTGAACAGTGGTCATGATACCGGATTTGATGGGAGCAAGGTCGTTGAGAGCCTTAGCCATCGGAGCCAAGCAGTTTGTCGTGCAGGAAGCTGCGGAAATAACCGTGTCGCTTGCCTTCAAAGTTTTGTGGTTGACGTTGTAAACGACGGTGGGAAGGTCGCTGCCTGCCGGAGCGGAAATAACGACTTTCTTAGCGCCCGCCTGAATATGAGCCTCAGCCTTAGCCTTGGAAGTATAGAAGCCCGTGCATTCGAGTACTACGTCTACGTCGAGCTGTCCCCAAGGAAGTTCTGCTGCGTTAGCCATTGCATAAATCTTGATTTTCTTGCCGTTGACAGAAATGAAATCCTCGCCTGCCTCTACGCCGTCAGCATACTTGTAACGTCCCTGAGCGGAATCGTATTTCAAAAGGTGAGCAAGCATTTTCGGGCTCGTCAAATCGTTGATTGCCACTACGTCATAGCCCTTAGCGTCAAACATCTGTCTGAAAGCCAAACGGCCGATACGGCCAAAACCGTTGATTGCAACTTTTACATTTGCCATAATATATTGGTCCTCCAAAATTAAATATCGAAAATAATGCGTATTCGCACATATATTATTCTACCAATAATTGCTATTATTGGCAAGCAATTTTTATAAAATTCCTATGAGGAACAGCCTTTTGACGCATTAATTGACAATAAAAGGCATTTTATCTAACGAGTTAATTGAGATAAATTAAAAATATCCTCTGTTTCCAGAGGATATTTTGCATACATTGCCCTGTCCGCCGCTTATCGGCAGATAGTTGCTTTGATCGACCGTATTGATATAGGATAGGAAATTATTGGAATTCCTCTTCCCAACCGCTTTCGTCTCCCCAAGGAGAATCAAATTCGCCGCCGTTATTCTCATTGCCGTTATGATCGCCCGAACCCACGGTGCTGTTGGGGAATTTATCGCGATCTACGCCGCCGAACAACTCCGCAAATTGAGCTCTTGCGGCTTCTGCAGTCTCAGCGTCGAGAGTGCCTTGACTCTCCAATGACGATATGACCTGTTCCGCAATCACGTAAAGCGCTTCGTTGACCGTCTCCGCTCCGGTCTGAGCTTTGACTTGGTTCATAAACGACACAAACGTAATGCCGAAAATCAAACCGAATACAAGAGTGATGATAAGTAAGACTATGACGTACGCTCTGATAAACGCCGTTCTGCTCTTGTTGCCTACGCCGAAAAACCAGCATATTCCGCATATAAAATTCACCATAGGAATCGCGAGCAAAATAAACGTAGCTATCCATCCGCCTATGCTCATAGGATAGTTTCTCAGATCCATCTCATCGAACTTAGCGCTCTTCTTTGCTAACTTCTTTTCTCTATTGCTCATATATTTTCTGTCGGGCAGGGTAACTCTTTCAAATTGAGTCTCTTGAAGAGACTCTTCCCCGTCCGCCTCCTTTACTTGTAAATCGTTCCCGACTCTATCGTTTTCGGTGTCGGGTTTTCCTTTGCTTTTTTTCAATTTTTTGTCCCGATTAAGCAATATTTGTAGATATATAGGAGGAAATCATATCAAAATTTCGCCGTTGAATAACGAAAACGACACAACGTTTCCCTCCACAATCTATGTTTATGATACTACAATTGATTATATTTGTCAATATTTATTTAAGATTTTCGGGATTGAGACACTTTAGTTCTTCCGTCACGAAAATTCCGTCTTTTCTTATCAAAACGTCGTCAAAATATATTTCTCCGCCGCCCATCTCTTTTGTCTGGATCAACACCAGATCCCAATGTATCGCGGAATTGTTGCCGTTGAAAGCGTCGTCGTAGCAAGCCCCCGGCGTGAAGTGTATTGATCCGCTGATCTTCTCGTCGAAGAGTATGTCGCCCATAGCGCGCGTGATATAAGGATTGACTCCGAGCGCAAATTCTCCCACGTATCTCGCGCCGTCGTCGGTGTCGAAAATCTTGTTGATCTGCTCGCTCTTGTCAGAACCTGCTTTGACTATTCTGCCGTCCTTGAATTCAAGCCGTATGTTGTCAAATTTGACGCCGTTGCTCACGGAAGGAACGTTGTAGCTTATAACTCCGTTGACGCTGTTTTTTACCGGCGCGGTATAGACTTCTCCGTCGGGAATATTTCTTCTGCCGGCGCACTTAACGCCCCCTATACCCTTGATCGAAAAAGTCAAATCGGTGCCGTTGCCTACGATACGCACCCTATCCGTTCTGTTGATAAGCTCTACGAGCGGAGTCATCGCGCGTTCCATTTTGGAATAGTCGAGATTGCATACGTTGAAATAGAGATCCTCAAATTCTTCGGTGCTCATAGCGGACATTTGGCTCATGCCCTGAGTAGGATATCTCAGCACGCACCATTTGGTATTTGCCACTCTCCTCTCGTGATGAACCGGATGCGAATAATGCACGTTGTATGCGGCTCGGAAGTCGGCGGGAACATCGCTGAGCTCGTATGCGTTTTCGCCGCCTCTGATACCAAGATACGCGTGCATTTTGTCCATTCTGTAACATCCGAAATCGCTCATGCGTTGGGCAAGCTCTTTATCCATACCCATGAGCAGCTGTCTTTGCACTCTGTTGTCGTACAGTTCGACAAACGGATAAGCCCCTGCTTTCTGCACTTCTTTTATTACGGCGTTGACCAATTGATAATCCACGCCCGTCGCCTCTATAAGTATATTCTCGCCCTTCTTCAACTCGCATGAAAAGTTGACGAGGTTTTTTGCCAAAGTATTGATTCTGCCGTCTACCAACATATCGTTCTCCCTTTGAAACCGACGCGTAAGCGCCGCCGTTATTAATTGACTTTAACGGTTATTAACCGCAACCGACTGATTTATACCCATTATATCCCTTATATGCTTATTTGTAAACGATAATGCCTATCAAACTCAAAAACCTGCGGCTGTTAATTTATTCCAAAATCCTTGTAATTTGAGTATCTATGTGATAAAATCTATATGATAATAAAATTTGGAGGTAATTTTATGCCACTTGTAACATCAAGAGAAATGTTTAAGAAAGCATACGCAGGCAAGTACGCTATCGGCGCTTTCAATGTAAACAATATGGAAATCATTCAAGGTATCGTGGAGGCGGCAACGGAAGAAAACGCTCCGCTCATCCTGCAAGTATCTTCCGGAGCAAGAAAGTACGCAAACCCGACTTATCTTCGCAAAATGGTTGAAGCTGCGGAAGAAGTAAGCCACTTGCCTATATGTCTGCACCTTGACCACGGCGACACGTTTGAACTTTGCAAGAGCTGCATCGACGGAGGATTCAATTCCGTAATGATCGACGGAAGCCATCATTCTTTCAAAGATAATATCGAACTTACCAAGAAAGTCGTAGAATACGCTCACGACCACGGCGTGACCGTTGAAGGCGAACTCGGACGTCTCGCAGGCGTTGAAGACGACGTAAAAGTATCTGCGGAAGACAGCTCCTATACCCGTCCCGAAGAAGTTGAAGAATTCGTCACAAAGACAGGCGTTGATTCGCTTGCAATAGCAATCGGCACTTCTCACGGCGCATTCAAATTCAAGCCCGGCACCAAGCCGCAACTTAGATTCGATATTCTCGAAGAAGTCAGCAGAAGACTTCCCGAATTCCCGATAGTATTGCACGGCGCTTCTTCCGTTCCGCAGGAATTCGTCAAGATAGTCAACGCAAACGGCGGCAAACTCAACGACGCTATCGGCGTACCCGAGGAAATGCTCCGTCAGGCGGCATCTATGGCTGTATGTAAGATTAATATCGATTCCGATTTGAGAATGGCTTGCACCGCAGGTATTCGTAAGCACTTCGTAGAGCATCCCGATCATTTCGATCCCAGACAGTATCTCGGAGACGCAAGAGCAAATATCAAAGCCATCGTCAAGCACAAGCTTGTCAACGTACTCGGTTGCGCCGGCAAAGCAGACGAAATACTCGGAAGATAATCATATAAAAAACAAGCGAGACAGGCTTAACGCCCGTCTCGTTTTTTTATGCAAATTTTTAGCAATCAAATACGTCTCGGAGAAAAAATCCTTACCTTATAATTATTTGCGACCAAAGCTCCTATCTCCGACTTGTTCAACACGCCCAGTCCGACAAACTGACCGAGAGCATTTCCCAGCGCGCTTGCTTCCGTAGGACCTGCAGACACCGTAATCCCCAAACCGTCGGCAATCAACTGATTGAGATAATCGTTATCGGAGCCTCCGCCGATTACGTAAATTTTGCCGTATTGTCTGCCGGTAAGTTTTTTGAGACCGTCATACGCCTGCGCATATGCCTTAACAAGCGAATCGTACACGCATTTTGCCACGTCGCCTACGCCGCGCAGCTTTATACCTTGATTTTTCCACACGTAATCGGCGACCGCGTCAGCCATATCGCACGGAAAAGAAAAGGCTCGGTCGTCGACGTCTATATACGCTCCTTTTACTTGAGACTGTCTAGCCAATCCGACGATTTGAGCATAATCCAAATCCATCCCCTGTCCTTTCCACTGACGGCGGCACTCCTGAATGATCCACATACCCATTATGTTACGCAGAAATCTCACCTTGCCGTCGAAAGCAAGTTCGTTAGTATAGCGTCCTTCAAACGCCTCCGGACTTATCTGAGCGCGCTCTTCTATCGCGCCGAAAAGCGACCACGTACCGCTGCTGAGAAACATCGGATATTCCTCGCTTGTAGGGATGCCCAACACGGCGCAAGCCGTATCGTGACCCGCCGTAGCTATAACCGGCAAATCATAATCTATCTCTGCCGCTAATTTTACTTTATCGCTTAAATTCCCTATTATTGCGCCCGTGTCGACGCTGTCGGGAAATATTTCTAGCGGAATACCCGCCCAATTACAAAACTGCTCGCTGAAACCTTCATCCTTGGTATAAAAGCCGCTTGTAGAGGAAATCGTAGGCTCGCTTACAGCCACTCCGGTAAGCATATACGCCAGCAACTGAGGCATAAACAGCAAGTGACGTGCGTTTGCAAAATCTTCGCCCTCTTGTATTCTGGCAACGACCTGATACGACGTGTTGAAATCATTGTCGCTAACACCTGCTAAGGCGAACAATTCAAAGGCTTTGTCTTGAAGAGAAATCCTTGCCGCGGAATTGGCTTTATCGCGGTAATGACGGGGATCGCCTATAGGATTGCCGTCTCGACCGATCAATCCGAAATCAACACCCCACGTGTCTATGCCTACGGAATCCAATCTGCCGCACTTCTTATCTGCAATCCCTATAGCTTTGACGATTTCGTCAAAAAGCATCTGCAAATCCCAATAAAGTCTGCCGTCTTTTTCAACGGCGCCGTTGGCAAACCGATGAACTTCCGTCTGCCTGATATCCTTGCCGTCGATTTCAAAAACTATACCTCTGCCCGAACTCGCGCCGAGATCTATGGCAAGCGTTCTTGCAAACTTTCCCATACGTCACCAACCGTTGAATGTATCATTGATTTCTTTGACTTCTTCGTCGTTGATAGGTTTGATATCCGACACAGCCTTTGCCATAATGACCGACCTTGCCGAATAATCTGCGACTTCAAGTCTGTCGAACGCTTTGGTAACGTTCTTACCGATAGTGATTATACATTCATTGTCTATTATCGCAACGGGCGACGACGTGGTCAATACCTCCGCGATCGACTTGTAGTCCGCCATTGCGGAGTAAGGAACACGCGCAACGTCTTTGAGCATCAAATAGCTCTCGGGAATCAGCCTTGCATTGAAACGCTTGTTTGCTACGGCAAATCCCATGACAGCCGCAGGCATAGAGACGAACACCGCGTTGGCTTGAGGCTCTCCGCGCAAAATCTCCAAAATCAAATCAAGGTATCTGCATTGTTTTGCCTTGCTGACCTTTCCCCTTTGGTA
Organism: uncultured Clostridia bacterium; assembly: GCA_947246685.1. Lineage (GTDB taxonomy): Bacteria > Bacillota > Clostridia > Christensenellales > UBA3700 > RACS-045. The sequence goes on from CAMXSN010000006.1 coordinate 61,437, forward strand.
TCTGACAATATCGTCCGCGCTTAAATCGTCGGGAGAATCGCAATCAGCGTTAAACAATACTCCTTCTCCGTCGCGCACCGCGAGCGTACCCCATCCGCAGCCCGCAAGCTGACCTCTGTGCGCTCGTCTTAAAAACGCCGCGATTTCCTCACGTTTTTCTCTATCGTCCGCGCTTATATCGGCAACGGGATAAGCCGTTGTTTTTAGAGGAATAGGCTCATCTATCATATTGACTCCGCCGAGATTCTTTGCGTGAAACAACGTCCTGCACAGATAATCCAACGTCTCGTACATTGCCAGCGCGTCGCGCATATCGCGCGCTCCGACCGTTGCGCCGTGATTATCCATCATTACGCATCTATTGCCAAGCACAAACTGCTGTTTTACTATATCGCCTAGTCTAAGACTTCCCGGAAGCGCGTATTTCGATCCCGCGATTTTGCCAAGCGCATCGGCGTAAACTCTCGCGCAGCCCGAATCGGGAGCAATGCCCATACACGCGTATGCCACAGCCGCGGGGGCATGAGCGTGAACAATAGCCTTGACGTCTTTGCACTCCCTATATATGTTGGAATGAAACGGCAACTCCATTGACGGCGCGTGTCTGCCTATTCGCGTGCCGTCGGGCAGAACTTCTACGATATCGTCAATAGTCAGCGTGCCTTTGTCTATGCCGCTCGGCGTGATAAAAATGTGTCCCTGTTCGTCAATCGCGGAGATATTGCCGCCAGACGTAGTCGTCAACGCGTTGGAATATACTCTGCGCATTGCTTCAAGCACCTGCTCTTTTACCGAAAGTCTTCTTATATCCATAAATTCTCCTGTCGTCCGATAGCAAGTTATTTATACAGCGCGCCGTAAACCGCGCACGCTCTGTAATCGGCTCCTTCTTTGTCCTCGGTGCCGAACGCCGTCCATGCGTGCGGACGGAATATCTTGCCGTCTTCGACGTTGTGCATACTGACGGGAATTCGCAGCATTGACGCAAGCGTTATTACGTCGGCTCCGATATGTCCGTAAGTAAACGCTCCGTGATTGGCTCCCCAATTTGCCATAACGCTGTAGACGTCGGTAAACGCTCCCTTGCCAGTGAGGCGGGGCGCAAACCAAGTGCTCGGCCACGTCGGGTCTGTGCGTTCCCACAGAATCTTCTGCACGTCGTCCGGCACCGTCACCGTATATCCCTCCGCTATCTGCAACACGGGACCAAGTCCGTCTACCATATTCATTCTCACCATTGTTACGGGCATTTCCGCTTCCGTCTTGAAATGCGAGCTGAATCCGCCGCCGCGGAAATATTGGAGATTAGCCTGACACCAATCTGTCTTGGACAGACATCCGTCGATATCTCTATCGCTCATCTGCCACCAAGGCTTTATAACATTCTCGCCTTTCTGGTTTTTGGACATCGCGGTGCCGTCCAAAGCCGCCGCGCCGCTGTTGATAAGGTGCATAAAACCGTCTTTTGCCTTGCCGCTGGGCGACCATCCCGTCACGCGCTTGATTGCGTCGGGCGACCAATATGTACGCACGTCGGCGAAAATGCTGGCATTATAACTTAGCAATTTCTCAAAAAGCATTGCCATTCCGTTGAGCGTATCGTTTTCCGTAGCAAGCACAAGCGGCTCTTTTTTCCCATTCCAATCAAACGAGGAGTTGAGAATGGCTTCGCTGAAATCTCCGTTTGGCAGCCAATCAGTCCACATACGCTGACCTTGGAATCCGCCCAAAATCGCATTTCTTCCCAACGCTTCCTCGTGTCTTCCTATTTCGTTGAGCTTTGGATTGCCTAGCATTATATCTTTTATCGCCAAAGTCATCTTGGCAATAAATTCCCACTGCGCGTCTTTTTCCTCTCTAGTCTTGGGATTGGCGTTGGTATCCACTCCCTCTTTGCAATTTGCCTTGATCCAGGCAAGCTCTTTTGCATATTCATCTTTATCATAAATGCCGAGCGTTATTCTTCTGTTGATCTCGGACATATCAACCCACTCGGCTCTTATTCCGAAATACTTCTGCATCAGATTGCCGTCGAGAAAAGATCCGCCTATGCCCATGGACACGCTGCCAAGTCCGACGTACGCTTTGTTTCTCATGCTGCCGACGGCTATCGCCGCTCTGGCAAAACGCAAAATTTTCTCAGCGACGTCGCTTGGAATAGTCTCGTCGTCCTTGTCCTGCACGTCGCGTCCGTATATTGCAAAAGCAGGCAATCCTCTCTGAGCATGTATTGCCATTGCCGCCGCAAGATAAACCGCGCCGGGTCTTTCCGTGGCGTTGAGTCCCCACACTGCCTTAACGGTATTCGGATCTAAATCTATAGTCTCCGAACCGTAACACCAGCACGGAGTAACGCTGAGCGTGCCTACAACGTTCTGCGTGTCAAAAAGCTCTCTGCATTTCGCCGCTTCCGCGCCGCCGCCTATCGTTCCGTCAAAAACTACGACCCGTACGGGTGTGCCGTCAGTATAATATAAGTTGCTTTCGATCAGCTTTTTTGCAGATTGAGCCATTCTTCGGGTCTGTTCTTCAAGTCCCTCTCGTATGCCGCCCCATCTACCGTCTATTATCGGTCGTATTCCTATTGCAGGTTTCATATTCAATTCTCCTTCTTAGAAAAAATTATAAATTTGCCGCGAAGCTGCATATTTCCTGTCACATGCATTCCTCGGCGTTGCTCATCTTATATTCTAATACATACGGAAAAACTTTTCCACATTTATTGCAAAATTATATTGGTAAATTCAAAATAATTTTATGAGCGATACGTCGGATATCTGCGTTTATCCAACTCTGATATCTCCCTCATTACCTTGCAAGGCACGCCCACCGCAACCACGCCGCCGGGAATGGATTTTGTAACTACGCTGCCTGCGCCTATTACGGAATCGTCGCCTATCGTTACGCCTGCAAGTATGACGCTGCCCGCGCCTATCCAAACGTTGTTACCGACAGTTATCGGTTTGGCTACCTCTATGCCGAATTTGCGAAGTTCGGGATCGATAGCGTGCTCGGCTGTCGTAAAACAGCAATTTGGGGCGATAAATACATTGTCGCCGAATTTGACTTTTGCCCCGTCGGTGATTACCAAATTGTGATTGGAATAGAAATAGTCGCCAACGCTGATATTATATCCGTAATCGCACCAAAAGGGCGGAGTTATCATAACCTCTTTGCCCATAGAACCGAGAAGTTTTTGCAATATCTCGTTTTGAGCGATTCTATCATAAGGATGAGCTTGTTGTATTGCCAGCAAATATCTTTACATTTCTTTATTTCTTTTTCGAATTGTGGATTGTAACAACCTTGAAAAAAACAGTTAATCGGCACTTGAGGTCTCTGCATATTATACTCCTTACGTCAAAGCTATTTTATCATAGAATAACAAGGAAAGCAATATGCGATTGTAAAAGATCGCAGGCTGAATTTACGCAAAAAAGGCGTACGCGAAAGATTGTATACTTTCGCGTACGCATGAATGGAGCAGGTGACGGGAATCGGACCCGCGCTGGCGGCTTGGGAAGCCGCTGTTCTGCCATTGAACTACACCTGCATATGCGGCGCGCAATATTCAAGGCGCGCCTAAGTTGTCAATTTACTTTTTGTCGTATTTGTAAAAGCCTTCGCCCGACGCCATACCGAGTTTTCCTTCGTCAATATATTTTTTGAGCAGTTTTTCCATACCTTTGAAATTATACGGCGCCAAAAACGAAGGAATCTTGACGTACATCGCCACAATGTTGTAAGCCGTGGTCAGTCCTACTGTATCTATAATACGGAACGGACCTTTTGGAGAGCCTGTGCCAAGCGTCCAAGCCTTGTCGATACTCTCGGGATCGGAAACTCCGTTGACGTATAGATCAAGCCCCGAGAAAAGCAACGGCACCAACATAGAGTTGAGCAGATACCCTGACTTTTCTTTCCTCACAGGGAGCGCTATCATTCTGATATCCTTGGCAAACGACATTATCAAATCGAAATACTTCTGCTCTGTCTTTGCCTGCGACATTATCTCGGCGGTGTTGTTTTTCCATATACTATTTGCAAAATGTAGCGAAAGATATCTGTCGGCTCTGCCGGTGTATTTTGCAAATTTAGACGGGAGTAAAGTCGACGAATTGGTAACTACCACTGTCTTTTGCGGCAACAACGGCGCAAGAGCTTTATAGAAAGCTATCTTGTCGTCGGCGTTTTCCGCCATGGATTCGATTACTAAATCCGCATCCGCTACGGCCTTGCCCATATCCAACTCGAGCTCTATGGACTCGTAAGCTTTCTGCGCCTTTGCCAGACAATCGTCCTTATCAAAAGCGTCGTAATCGGCAATGCCTCTCGCCCAATTGGCAGGCGTCTGACCTTCGGGAGTAGCCATAAGTTCGATCGTCTCGTCATAAGTTTTTTTCAGCGCGTCCAATTTTGGACGGGTACGTGATATGCTCCCCTCGCTTCTCAGCCATATAGTCACGTCAAAACCGCAATATGCCGCTTGAAAAGCTATCTGACTGCCGAGAACGCCGCCGCCTGCTACCACAACTTTTTTGATTTCCATTTTCTCCCCCTGACAGTATCGATTTTTGAGCTATGCGTCTTGATTATTCGCAAATATTTTCAACCGATACCCTATATTAATATATTATCACTTTATATCGGATAAAATCAATACTTTTATGATTTTAACAAGCTTTTTTGGGCAGAATAATGTCTCATACTACTAAAAAATAATTGCATTAGGCAAAAATATAGTATATAATAATAAACGAGATTCTAGATATTTAACCATAATTATATTTTGGTTAGCTTCGATTTTATATGCGAAGCGAGTAAAATTGATTCCATTCTATGAGGATGTTTTAACATCTTTTTGCTTGGAATCTCAAAGATGTTAAAACATCCTCTAGCGTATATGTAGAATCTCCATAATAAATAATTTAAGGATTAATAAATGAATATCCTGGAAGATAAATTTCTTACAAACGTTTGCGAACAATTAAAAACCCAAAAAAGAATAAATCGCAAATCAAACGTAATGCCATTAAAATTATATTTTATTTGTGGGAAAGAATTTGATAAAAGCAAACGCGAAAATAGATCTTTACTAAGAGATTTAATAGAAAAGTCCGATATTAATGCCAAATGTATATTTGCAGAAGAGATGTATTTTGATGACTTAGAATATAATCTTTTGCAATTTGAAAATGTTTTGGCTAATATTAGTGAAAAAATCATTATCATTCTAGAAAGTCCCGGCACTTTCTGTGAATTAGGTGCTTTTGTAAATGTTGAAGAATCAAAAAGCAAATTAATTGTAATAAATGAAGACAATCCTAACTATGATAATTCTTTTATTACTAAAGGTCCACTTCAGCTAGTAAATAAAGAAAACAGTCTAGTTAAATTTCAAGGCGAACTCATAAAACATCCTGAAGTTAAAAAACTAATCAAAAATTTAGCCAATAATAGTATAACCCCATTAAAACCAAACCTCTCAAGTGAAATTGAACTAAAATCGTTAATTTGTGAATTATTGCATTTATTTTATATGTTCTGCCCTATTTGCAAATTTGAATTAGAAAAACTTTATAAAAATATATATGAAATAAAAGAAATAAAAATTAAAGAATCCAACAAGCATGGCATGGATTCGATAGATAAAGTTATTAAATTAATGATAAAATTAGATTTAATACGTTATAGATGTGGATACTATATACTCTCAGATAATTTATCCATAACCAAACCACTTTTCAAAAACAATGATGAAGGCAAAATTCGTACACAATATCTCGCGAGATTATACAAAAAGGATAAAAATAGGTTAAAATGTTATGATAATTGATAATATTTCAAAATCTTTAATGATAGATAAAAATTTGATAATATCTATGTCTAAAAATAATAACAAATACAAGTCATATTATATTGGCAACAACGGACGCCAACGTTTGATTCAACATCCATCAAAAGAAATTAAGTTGTTACAATACTGGTTAGTAAATAATTTGCTTAATAAGTTACCTTGTTCAAAATATGCAACTGGATATGAACCAGGATGCTCTATAATAAGAAATGCAGCAATACATGCTGATAATAAATATATATTACATACGGATATTAAAGATTTTTTTAATTCTATCACAGTAAACATGGTAGAATCAATTTTATCAAAATCTAATCTAAATTTAATACAAGAAGATATTAATTTTATTATAGATGTAGTATTCTATAAATCTAAAATATTTCCGACCGGCAGTGTGTCTTCCCCCTGCCTTTCAAATAGAGTTATGTATAATTTTGATTTAGAACTTAAAAGTGAACTGGACACTTTTTATGGACTACAAGAATTCAAATTTACAAGATATGCTGATGATATAATAATTTCGAGCAATTATAAAATTCAAACAAATATAGTAGATATTATAAAAAACTTATTAAATAAATATGGCTTTGAAATTAATAAAAATAAAACTTATTTTATGTATACAGGAAGACAACGTAAAGTTACAGGAATTGTTATAGATAATGCCACTAACAAATTGAGTGTAGGTACTCATAGGATTCGTGCCCTTAAACGAAACTTATACAATTATTTAATCAAAGCCGAAAAAAATGAAAAAAATGAAGAAATTATACGAGGAGAATTGGCATTTATAAAAAGTGTATCTGAAAGCCAATATTCAAATCTAAAAAATATATACTCTAAATACCAAAACCAACATAAAATCATTTTCGATATTAATAAATAAATAATTACTTGTTAATCTTGGCAGTATATTCTTGTACGACGAGGCGATATACGCACGTATTGTCAAGCGCTTGAGATGGAAACGTATAGCTTTTGTCTGCGCCAGTAATATGAGACGTAATCAAATTGAGCGCCTCGTTCTTCTCTTCTCGGTTCTCTATAAACTCTATCTTACCGCTGCCAACTACGCTTTCGTAAGCAAAGCTAAATGCGCAAGGCTTCTTTCCCTCTATGAGTCCGTGCGCGCAATCCATCTCGAAACACACGTAAGGATTTTCCCGCATCACTTGTATTTTGCGTCCCTCGCAGGCGCTGTGAAAATAAAGCGTAATATCATTGTCAATTCTTCGATAACCGAAATTCAATGCGACGACATATGGTCTGCCGCCGTCAACAATTCCCAGCCGCGCAACTTTACATTTATCCACTATATTCAAAATTCTGTCGACGTCTTTGATTTCTCTATCACTTCTTCTCATACTGTTCGCCTCGTTTGTTATTTCAATATGTCCTTGCCTATCTGCTCTTCGTCGATATTAGGATTGACGTAGCGGTCTTTTTTCAACTTATTTTTATAAATTATAGCTTTTTGCGGACATCGGTGATAACATCCCAGACACGCTACGCATTTATCCGAAAATACTACGCCGTCTCGACTGACGGAAATATTTTGCGTCGGACAGACTGCCGCGCACTTACCGCATTTGATACAATCGCCATTCGTAGAGAAATCACGCGCAATCAAATGCCAATCGGACTTGTTTTTCAAATACTTAGCCTCTTTAACAGCTCGTTTTCGAGGAATTTCGTAATTGCGATTTTGAATTTTATCGATAATAGCATCGATTCGTCCGTCGGCTTTTTTCAATATACCTTTGAGATAGAACTGCGGAACAGTAAAGGTCAAAGTATAATTTTCGGGCATCTGCATTTTATATACGCTTGCGATGTTCAATCCGCATTTCAACGCATATAGATATATCAAATAATCCGCTCCGCCCGACATCCCGCCATAATTTTGAATAATTATAATTTCTTTGCTTTTATTCAGCCTCGGCAAGAGATCGTATACGTGAGACGGCATTCCGTAAGAATAAACGGGCGTGACCAAAAACAGCTTTTCAAACTCGCTTCCGTCGCGCTGATATTTGGGAATATAATAAATTTCCCCGCCGATTCTTTCTTGCAGTCTTTTTGCAATATAAAGACTGTTGCCTGTAGAACTGAAATATAAAATCCCGTTCATTACCTTATCCTCCCAATCCATTACGGACGTTGACTATTTGGCTCGATTTTCGTCAACGTATCAGAATGATTACATAGGTTTAAGATTTTTGTTCAACCTATCTACCATCCAAGCGATACGCTTTGCTCGTCCCGCATCCGTCTTGGCGTCAAAATACGCTCTGGCATAAGTCTTTTTCACTGACGGCGACATTGCCTGAAAATTCGTATACGCCGGTTCAAACTTCTTTAATATCGTACGCACAATTTCAATTTGTTCATCCGTAATCAAATCTTTATGGGAACTCTGCCACAGACCGTTTTGCTTTGCTTCCTCTATTTTCTTCCTGCCGAAATCAGTCATCAGCCCCCGTTCTTCAAGACTTGCAACCAACGACTTGTTTTTCTCCGACCACTTGCTGTTCTTCCTGCGCATTGAAAAATATTTTTTATAAGTTTTTTCATCGACGCTTTGCAATTGCCCGTCGATCCATCCGAAACAGAGAGCCTCCTCGAGCGCTTCTTCCGCCTTGACAGTCTTGGGCCCGCCGTCTTTACCGAAAACAAGCCAAACGCCGTCATTCGACAGACAATTCCGACTGAGCCACGTTCTGAACTCTTCTCTATTTGCAAATTGCAGCATAAGCTAAATCTCTCTTATATTTTGTATTTTATTCTGACAGTTCTATATTAAATATGCCATAACGGCGACGGAAAAGTCAACGTAATTTTGTCACCCATAGCGGCAACTCAGAGTGTAGGCAAATTAATAAAAAGATGTCATAAAACTATTGCCAATTTAATTTCTTGGTGTATGATTTAGTTGAAATAACCATATAGAGGTGTATAATGTTAGTAAACTGGTCTTATGATTGGATAAAAGTTGTTGACGCATTAAATAATGTAGTTATCGACGATTTTAACTATGAAAACGGAATTCAAGGTCCTATAACGCAAAAGCATTGCGTCAAGTGCATTGCGGCGAATCAATGTTGGTTTGCAAATGAAAAGAATAAAAAACCTGAAGCAATGGAGTATTCCATTGAACAAATCTTAAATGATAGCAAAAATAGAATCGGGCTATATCACTATAATTGCCATTGCAAAGAGATAGCTATACCCGCGCCAAGGGAATCAGATATTCAACTTATATGTCCGGAAGGCAAAGAAGCTTGGTTGTTTAAGGATAAATCGGAATGGATTCGAGCTCTCGGTCACGAACCTGACGAAAAGTTTTTAGAATATTTGAAAAACAAAGTAATCGAAAACTATTGTTTGGGACAATACGTTATTCGCGGAATTACAAAATACGGCGTTGCAATTAATGTATTCGCAGATGTAGAAGGCAGAGGAGAAAAGGCAAATAAAATCTATAGAGTAAAATCAGGCTGGATGGTTTTTTCTAACGGAAAACTAAAATGCAACACCTTTATAGGAGGATGGACAAAATGAAGATGTTTGATAAAGTAAGAATTTTGGTATCAAATCCCGAATATGAAAATTACGGCGTATATAAAGATATGGTGGGAACGATTGTTGAGGCACACATAAGGTTTAGAAGTTTTCAAGTGGCATTTACTGACCCGACTCCGTTTAGCGAAGAGACTATGTATTCTATTAAAGACGACATTGTAGAGTATATTCACGTTAAAGATATGGAAGTTGTCGAAGAGAGCGATTGCACAGACGAATTCATATTTAACGATTTGCCAAATAAAGATATTCGTTGGTATTGCAAAGTTGAAGACGGCTTTATCAAAAATTTGCGAGGCGAAAAATTAAACAAGATAGCTTACGACTATGACAGTTAAACGATAGATTTATATTTTCTCCTAGCGTCATGGCATTTTCAAGCAACACGAGCAATCTCTTCCGAGCGCCGGCACTATCGATGCCGCGTTGCAATTTTTAGCTTGCGACGAACGATAAATTAGTATATACTTTTAATAGATACAAACATCTCTCATTAAGAGAGCGCGGAGCCATATCAAATGTATGCAAATAAAGATATAATGAATATAGCAATGCGACAGTCGGCGTTGGACAACAACTGCAAAACTTCGGACTTTTTAGAAAGTCGCAACATTATAGTCCGCTCTGAGATAGGAGCGCATGCACGAAAATATTATAGCGAACCCATTTCCTGCAATCTCGTCTCATACGGCAACAATATAGTCGCGTCCGTCAAAGACGAATACGGAGACGTCGTAGAAGAATATATTAACAAGTACGAATTCTATCATTGTTTTGAGACGCCGAATATACATCGATTAAACAACAGTTTAAGCAAATATTCTCAAAAAGTCTGCTTTATGGCGGAATACTTTCTGCCGGATATGGAAAAGATCAAATCTCTCGATTGCGATTATAAGACAAAAATTCTGCAAAAAGAAAATCTTAACAGTTTGTATGTGCCTCAATGGAGCAACGCTCTGTGCGAAGTCAGAAAAGAATTAGACGTACTCGCCGTCGGCGCATACGACAACGGAGAACTCATCGCTTTGGCAGGCTGCTCCGCCGACTGCGAAGAAATGTGGCAGATAGGCGTCGACGTATTGCCTGCATACCGAAAAAGAGGAATCGCGGCAGCGTTGACAAGCCGTCTGGCAATGGAAATCTTAAATAGAGGCAAAGTGCCATTTTACTGTTGCGCATGGTCAAACATTCCGTCCGCGCGCAACGCGATAAAAAGCAACTTCATTCCCGCTTGGGTGGAAATGACAGTCAAGCCGTCTGCCCTAGTCGACGAAATGATCAAATAGACAATATATATTTTATCGCAAAATCAATATATAAATCAATTATTTATTGAAGGGAGCAAAACGCTCCCTTCTTGTATTAATAGGATTATCTAAAATAATTACTTTATCATTTGATCTAATATATGCCGCACATCGGACCTTAATATTTCAATATCTATATTGTTATCATATAAGGCGTTTACAGTATACATATCGTCGCCAATATCAAATCGTATCGTCAACTGATTTTCCGCAAGCGTATCGGCAGCTGCGCTGAAAAAATAAGAAATCGTTTGGTTGTTGTATTTAACTATAATCGATTTCTCCCAACCTTCTTCCGTAATGCCAAAACCTATCCCGGACGAGTCTGCTCCAATAAAGATCTCTCTATTGCTGTCATTGAGTTTAATAGAATAACCCGTACTCCTTTTGGAATTTATTTCAAATCTCGTGAGCACTGCGCCCATATGACCTTCGACGTAAATAATAGAACATTCAACTTCGCCGTCAAAAGGCAATTCCGACGGCATACTATATTTATAGTCCAACTTTTTGATCAATTTTTCCAACGTAACGTTTTCTCTTGTTACAGGCTGTAATCCCCAATACAAAACTCCCATTGCAGTTACAACAAATACTATCACTATCAATGCAATTAATATTTTCTTTTTCATAATTACACCTCTCAGGCGGTTTCGCAATATACTACACTTTTCATTAGCCGTTTGTATCGCCGTCTCAAAATAATTTTACCGCTAGGTTTGTAATGCTTATCTATCGATGATTTTCAATTCTATATATTTTTCTTATTAGACGTAAAGCGATACGACGCTTTGCGCATATATCAATTAATTGAAACGGCGATTCTTCGGAAAAAAGAAAAAACAAATCTACGTTTGCATTGCTGTACAACGTATGGCTTGTCTAGTGGCGCGAAAATAAACTAAAACTAAAATTCTACGCTAAATTGAAATTTAATCGCTTAACTGCTTCAGCATTAAATATTCTTCTTCATTTTCGCCTATAATTTGAAAACCTACCTTTTGATAAATCTTTGTTGCGTAATTTTCCTTTTGTACTGATAATGACACCTGTTTATATCCGCGTGCTTTAAGAGCGGTCAGCATTTCTTTCATCAATGCAGTCCCTATTCCTTTCCCGCGATACTCTTTATAAAGAGATATTGCAAGCGATGGTGTGTTATCGTCAACGTGCCCATAGTCATTCATAATTCTAACCCAAACCGCACCAACAATTTTCCCGTCTACATCTGCAACAAAAGCAATATCATGTTCGTTTGTTCCAAACCCCGAAATATAAACTTGCAATTCGGGACGACATATTATTGATTTTGGCGGTGGCTCAACTCCAACGGGAATAAAGATAGCCTCATATAGAAAACTCTCTAACAGTGGATATTCGGATTGTCGCATTTCACGAATTGTCATTTCAATATTTCTCCGCTAAATTACCGTTTATCGCTTTATTAAGCAAATATAATATACCTAATTTTCAATCTTTAATCAATAAAGTATAAGCAATCAATTTTTTTTAATGGCACTGTATCAGATAGTTAACTCAAACAAGCACACGGACAAATTATAAAAATTTGCCTGCTCTTATGCGAAAGACGACAGCGACTGACCGTTTTAACGCTCCGCCGAACAGTAATCTTGGGTAAGGCATAAAAAACACAAAAGGCGTATGCACTGTCTTATCCCTTACCGGCATGCGATAAAATCCTCTATAACTTTGATGAAACAATATTCCGTTTTGGGATGTTCAAACTTTAACACACATATATGCAATCTAGGATTCGTAAGGATCGTAGCGACGGTCTAGCGACTTGTACGAGCGTCGCTATTTCAAACCGCCCTAATATCGGTTACCTAAAGTAAGTTCGCCAAATTTGTGGATGCAAAAAGAGAGTGCTTTCACTCTCTTTTTGCGTTCCTGCTTATCGGCAGAAATTATGATATGGTGGAGAGCGTAGGGTTTGAATTCCAACTCTTTTTCATAAAATTGGTTTTTACTGACTTCAAATTCATAATTTAGTAAATTTAGACCATTTTTATGCCAAAGTCAAGCAAAAATTATTTGCGTACCAGACAAAATAGTCATCACTTTAACCGCAATTTACCGGCATCCTTTTCGGGTAATAAAAGGCGTACAGTATTAAATTTATATAGATTTATAGCGGTATCGGTCTACCCCCCATTCTTTCCGCACAACGATTATTGAGCCGCTCTAATATAATTTTGTCCACATCACCCGTGGCTTGCGCTTGTTTAATAAGCGTATAAGCCGCAAGATATGTGAATTCATTTTTGTAAACTCTTGAATCAACATCATTGGGTGATTGCACATCTTTATGTGTTATATCGGGTTTCATTAGTTCCTCTTGATATATATTTTATTTTTTACAAACAATACAATATCGTAATAAGTAACTTCATTACAGTTTTGTTTGCAAAGTCTACCAATATTCCACTTCAAATATGGTATTATACCGTAAGCCCGCTCCATATAATATCAAATATCTTGAAGTTTAAATTTCTATCGAATTCACCTTCATTTCTAAAAACTGAACGATGCAACCAGATCTTCTTAGTATGATCATATCTACCAGTAGTTTGCCATGTATTTTCAATAAGCCCTGTATTATATAAGAACTTTAACAATTCATCAGATGTCATAGTAAAATTGTATCTCATAGCTGAATATCGTTTAGAAAAATCACTAACCGTGAGCGGCTTACCACCACACATTCTTAATAAATCGAGAACTGGCTTGTAATCGTTTTTCAATATAGGATTGATCTCATTTGCTATTTCTGTATTCACCAACCAATTGGCATACTTCTTGATAGCACTATTATAAATATCGCAAGTAAACTTTCCCGCAGAAACGATTTCAGCCTGAAGCGTTTTACATAATTTCAACAAATCACGAGGTCTAAAAAGAGTTTGCAAAATTAAATGCCCTAATAAATCTTTTTTTATTCCACATTTTTTTAACTCAATGCGATTAGTCTCAAATATATCATCAAATGAATAATCCATTGCATCCACTTTGGATATTAATATTCTTTTCATAATCATTTTATAAAGATTTGATTCCTTATAATTTTTCATTTGACTTATGCTCCAATTCAGCTCAAAGCAAAAATCATACCAACGAGCACTCTCAGAATCCCTAAAAGACAATTCGCGTAAAATATCGGAACGTAAATATACAATTATTTTCGTGCCAATAATTGCTTTTGCTCTAAGCATTTGATTGAAACTATAAACCACTTTGAATAAGCTAATAATTGATTGAAAAAATTCCTCTGTATCTTGGTATTGATTGTAATTATCATCCAATCTATCAAACTGAACAATTATTTGCTGACTTCCATTTCTAGTAAGAAGAAAATTTACAATTAGTTCCTCTAATTTACCATTCAAGCGAGTAATATTTTCTTCTTTCAATGTATAAGTACTACCGTTTACACTTTCTAATGATAAATTAAGAAAATCGCCATGCAATACTCCTCCCCGTTTGGAAGTTTTTGAAATAATTTCCTTATGCAATTCATTAGCATTCTTCAAATATGTATTATAATAACTCACTATTTCACAAAAATAGTCACTATTTTCATCAGGAAGTTTACTTATATTTTGTATTAACAAATTTAGAATTACACTCTTCCATATTGTTTGATATTGGTTAGGCTTGGCAAATCCATTATCATTCAATTGTAGCAATTTTTCAAAAGGAAATTCACCAAAATCTTTATTTGAAACTATTGCGCCTTTATCATGAGATTGCGTTTCTATCATACGATAAATAGCAGATTTTCCGGTTCCCTTTTTCCCTATAACAAAAAATGTTGGTTTTTCGACCACACGCTCCCAATAGTCATTATCTAAAAAGTATTTCTCTAAATTCGGATCGCCGTAGCCATCTATCTCCCCAAAATCAATCGTGTCTAACAAATGATGCATACAATTTACTCCTTAGTTTTTTTAATTATAACATATTTTTCAAAATTATACAAGTTTCTTAATATAAAACCACATAATCTAGTCTTTTTACTTCAAAGTATTATTCCTCTCCCGCAGCAAAAAGGATTCTTCAAAATGGACATCTTACTATATTTGATTTTATTTAGCTAAAAGATTATATACTAACTTACCTTCACACTATCACCAATTTTTAATATCAAGCATTGAGTACAACTCCTGTTCTTGTAAAAAGGCATCAAAAATTATCCATAAAAATAAAAAATACTTTTAACCGCTTTGAAACCTATACTATATATTGTATTAGAAAGCACAAAAAATCACCGAAATAACTATATTTCGGTGATTTTTGTTAGTATCCTTTTCGGGTACTAAATATGGTGGGCAATATAGGATTCGAACCTATGACTTTCTCCACGTCAAGAAGACACTCTCCCTCTGAGTTAATTGCCCATATTCAATTATATATCTATTCTAATTGATTTTGGAGATAATGGCAAGCAAATTTACGGAGTTGATCAAAAGAATATTTTCAACGCGTTTGAATTATTTTGCATTTGATAATTGTCATCCCGCTTATTTGCCTGCAACCGACAGATGAAATATAATTAATACATTATCAAAAAGGGGCGACATAATGTATTCTCAGCAAATACGCAAAAATGCAATTAATGATTATTCAAAAGGAAAATCGGTCGACGGGATATGCAATAATTACCGCATATCTAGAACTTGCTTATACAACTGGATAAAACTCTACTCCGTGAAAAAGGATAGCGCAAGCCGTACAGAATTTACGTACTCACAACTCGTATCATTGAAAAAACGACTGGATAAACTCAGCCGCCAATATGAAATTCTGCAAAAGGCCTATGCACATCTCAATCCTACTATTACGCAAAAACTAGAGATTGCCGACACTCTGAAAGACAGCTATTTTACCAAAGAAATGTGCCGCGTAATCGGCGTTCACCACGCAACTTTTTACAATCATGACAGACGCAGAGTAAAGACCACGCAATATCAAATGCGCGACGTCTTATTGAAAGATATGATCTTGCAAATCTACAACGACAGCGGAGAACGTTTCGGCGCCAACAAAATACTGCAAAAACTCAGAAGCAACGGCGTAAATACCTCATTGAGCAAAGTATCCTCGCTTGTCAAAGAACTGAACATAAAAAGCAAACGGCGCAATTGCCCTATAAAAGCCGAAAATACTTCGCCCGAACATTTCTATTATCGAAATAAACTGAAACAGAAGTTTAATCAAGAAAAACCAAATGCGTTTTGGGCGGGAGACGTCACTTGCGTTAATATTAAAAAAAATAAAGTTTATCTGTGCGTAGTGATGGACTTATTCGCAAGAAAAATCATCGCCCACTCCCTATCGTACCGTAACGACAACGCTTTGACGATAGACACTTTCAATAAGGCTTTTGAATCGCGAAAATGTCCGAAAGAACTTGCATTTCACAGCGATCAAGGCGCAAATTATACGTCGACAGAATATATAACGCTTCTCAAATCCCTCAATGTCGACCAATCTTTTTCAAAGCGCGGAACTCCTTACGACAACGCGGTAATCGAATCGTTTTTCTCTAATATGAAAAGAGACGATCTGAACACTCGCCGCTTCGATAGCTTAGAAGAATTAGGATTTGCCGTCGCAAGTTACGTAAATCACTACAATTCATACCGCCCTCACGCTTCGCTGGCTTTCAAAACGCCCGATCAAACAGAATACGAGTACTTTCAACGTTTAGCCGAAACAGAAAAAGGAGCATAAAAAAGTGAACAGTACGATTTAATCTGCATGAAAAACCGTGCTGTTCACATTTGGTGGAGATAAGGGGATTCGAACCCCTGACCTATACGTTGCGAACGTATCGCGCTACCAACTGTGCTATATCCCCGATTATTAAGTTTTGCTCCACTTTATAACTTATAGATATTGGTGGAACTGAGGGGAGTTGAACCCCTGTCTGAAAAAGCTCATACGATACTTTCTACACGTTTATTGAACATATATTAGTCCCTTGCGCTCTCTATTCACGGATAAGCGTGCCGGCAAGCCTTTGATATTGTCGAGCGTTAAAGGCGTGTGCGCCCGACCCTGTTCCACTAGTTGATGCCGATTGCCAAGCCGTGGAGTCTTGGGTCGACAGGCCTGCTGTTAGGCAGCGAAAGCCAATTGTTTATTGTTATTTGCGTTTAATTTAATTTTCCGTTTTTACGAAGACGAGCCTTCGACGTGCTTATACCGTACCTACTTCCCCATCGAATCCGGTACAGCCCCATAAAATTATGAGCATTATTATTATATGAGTTATTATCGGCTTTGTCAATCGGTATTATGCAAAAAGAAATTTCCAATACTCGACAGAAATACGGACTGATATCATAGGATAATTACGCTATTAAATCAATCGATAGGTGTCTTAAAAGTATTTGTAAAGCAACGAGTTTATTCAATTTAACTTTATTACAATGATATGAATTAGATTAGTCGACTACGCTATCAATCCGCCCAATATGACAGCACTTTTTAGTTAAAAATCTTAATAAGAATAACTAATCTAGCTTACTAACAAATATGTTCTATGTCATTCTGAGCTTTGTCGTAAGGAGCAAAGCGACGGTATAGCGATTGTACGTTATACTATTAACGTCAATCGCGTCAGCATCACAACCGCTTAACAAAGACCGCCAAAATGCAAGCAAAGCGGCATTTTCGTTTGGGCGGAAGGGAGTAATCCGACTGACAATACGGCAAGTTTATTTGATATAAATACACTTGCCAGTCAAAAGGCTAGATTACGCACTTGTCATTCTGAGTGCAGCGTATGCGGAATCGAAGAATCTCAATTATTTATCTGTTGAGACCCATTCGACTTCACTTCGTTTCGCTCAGGGTGACAGATTATTTTTCGTTACCATTTTTAGTTCTGTCATATTGAGCGAAGTGTAACGCAGTCGAAATATCTCATCCGCTTATCCCATACTCTGTCTCAAGCGCGGAGATTAGTCCTATATCACACCGTGCGACGGTAACCGAGCGGTGAGCGTACTCGCCGTACGTGACCCCGAGGGCATCCCAGTCGTTAGGTGCGATAGAGGGCTGATATACGCGCTCGGTCTCAAAGATTAGCTCTTCCTCAAAGCTCTCTGTTCTTTGAGGAAGTCTTGGTATCGTTCAATCTGATCCTCTCTCAAATCTATCATCTCTTTTGCCGTTGCGTACGCTT
>CAMXSN010000007.1 GCA_947246685.1 uncultured Clostridia bacterium
CCATTTTTGTATTATTCTGCGCTTTGAGAAAATATGGGAGTAGAAGATTTTTGATAATTACTAAGTATGATTATTAAAATATGATATGTCATTTCGACCGCAGCGGAGAAATCTAATCAGTATAAACTACTGTTGAGATATTTCGACTACGTTACACTCCGCTCAATATGACAGAACTTATTAGTTAAACATCTCAGATACGAATAATTAATCTATTTACTAACAAATAATCAATATGTCACCCTGAGCGAAACGAAGTGAAGTCGAACTGGTCTCATCAGTTAAACTATTGTTGAGATATTTCGACTACGTTACACTCCGCTCAATATGACAAAACTTATTAGTTTAACATCTCAGATACGAATAACTAATCTAGCTTACTAACAAATACGTACTATGTCATTCTGAGCGAAGTCGCATTAAGCGATGCGACGGAATAGCGATTGCTACGTTATGCTATTAACGTCAATCGCGTCAGCATCTCAACCGCTTAACAAAGTCCGTTAAAATGCAAACGCAAATTAAGGTAAAGTAAATAAATTGTTATCAAAAAAAGTACAGACGAAAGCTTTGCTTCCGTCTGTATTAATATAGCTTGCATAAATTTATTTTCCGTCGTCGAAATCCTCGAGCGTCTTGATTGTTACTTTGTAACAGTCGGACAAACACTGCTTATCCATATTGTCATAAGTATCGTATCTCGTGTGATAGTAATTTCTAAGCTTATGGTCGAGCGCAGTGATGCCTACAGCCTGATATCCGCCTTTATTAAAAGCCGCCGAATCGGTTGCGCCGAGCGGCACAGATCCGTAAGAACATGTGATATCTATACTCTTTGCCGCATTGTAGAATAACTCGCTTGCGTGTTTATCTGCATTGACGGTGCTGTTGAGGTCTTTTTTGTTGACGCACAGGAATTTCCCTTCTCTCAAGGTATCGTATGCATAGATTAACGTCTCTACGTCTTTGTAATCGCCGTTTGAACCGTGTCTCTTAGCCCACGCCCTAGCTCCTCTCAAGCCGGCTTCTTCACTGCCGGATATCAACACGCCCACTTCGGTATTTTCTAATTCTATACCCTCGTCGTGCAAAGCTTTGAGGACGGCTATTCCCATATAACAACCGGTAAGATTGTCGTTGGCTCCGTCAACTATGACGCTGGTATTCCACATTCTGTACATTGCTATCCAGAACGGTACGAATATAAGACATACCAAACCCATTATCATCGGCAGACCTTCGTCGGCGACAGCCGGCTTAACTCCGCCTTGTACGACTATCGACGCGATAGAAATTCCTACCAAAGCCGCAATGCCTATCATTGATATTACAAAATGAGCGACGAAAGCGTCTCCGCTGATGAGATAACTCATCGTCCATTCGTGAGCCACGTCGGGATGTCCGTTGAAAAGTATCCTTCTTTTTACTTCGCCCTTAGGACGTTTGATAGCTGTCAAATTGTGAGAAGTCTTTTTGGGAAACATAAAATCAACGATTTCCAAATACAGCACAAACTGAAGCAACATCAACAGCATGGCAACACCGACCAAAATAATGGAAAGCAGCGGAATAAAGAAATAGCTGACCATAGCCATGAGCACTATCGTAACCATGATATGTATCCAATAGAAAAAAGTAGCGGGGTGCAATTCAAAAGGTTCGATCTTGACCTCGTCGCAATACTTATCCAATGTTTTCGCCATATAGTCGACGGCATTTTTTTCTCCGTCGCTTCCCGGCAAACGTTTGCCGCAAGTCTTTATGATGGTCGTGATCTCCTCCATCATATAATCGGCTTGAGCGTCGCTGTTGTCTCTCAACTTCTTAAGATCCATAATAAAACTCCCGATATTATTGAGTACAGTATACCATATAATCGACATATAACAATAGTATTTTGTAAATTTTTATTAAATTATTTTGTGTAGCAACCGCAAATTTCCGATATTTTTTGTTAAACTAAAAATATGTCGGCAATATAACCTAGCGACCTCGCATCAAGTAAACGGTCGGTCTTTGATTTGACAAAATACAAATTGTCGGGTGGAAATGAACTTCTCTGTCGATAAAATATATTCTTAATTTTCTTATAATATAAAAGTATTACGCCGATTAATTGACAAAACGCACAAAATCAGTATAAAATATTAACTACATCAAACGTAAGAACAAACGGCAAAGGAGAGAGAATGGCAATAAAAAACGACTCGGATTTAAGCAGATACGTAAGCAGTCTGTCTGACAAATTCCAAAACAACGGAGTTATCGACCCCGAACTATTCATTCAGCACAAGGTTAATAAAGGTCTCAGAGATCCAAAAGGCAAAGGTGTCCTCACCGGTCTGACTAATATAAGCGACGTCATAGCTAAGAAAGTTGTCGACGGCGAAGAAATTCCCTGCGAAGGCAGACTTTATTACAGAGGTTACAATATCAACGACCTGTGCGCAGATTTTTTGCAAGGCGACAGATTCGGTTTTGAAGAAGTAACTTATCTATTGCTTTTCGGCGAACTGCCAAACCCGAACGAACTGAATAATTTCAAAGCCACTCTCGCTAAATACAGAAAATCTCTCCCCAACTCTTTCGTAAGAGACATAATCATGAAAGCGCCTAGCAACGACATGATGAATTCTCTCGCAAGGAGCGTACTTACACTATATTCTTACGACGAAAAAGCCAACGATACTTCTCTCAAAAACGTGCTGAGCCAATGTCTTCAACTTATTGCGCTCTTCCCGCTCCTGTCCGTATACGGATACCAGGCGTATGAATACTATCTCAAAGAGAGCCATTCGTTCTTTATCCATGAACCCAAAGACGAACTCTCGACTGCAGAAAATATCCTGCATATGCTGAGAATAGACAGCAAATATACAAAACTCGAAGCGCGCGTGCTTGATCTTGCTCTCGTATTGCATGCGGAGCACGGCGGAGGCAACAACTCTACGTTTACAGCTCGCGCCGTAACTTCGTCGGGCACGGATACATATTCGGCAATAGCGGCTGCGCTAGGTTCGCTCAAAGGTCCGAAACACGGCGGCGCCAATATCAAAGTGTCGCAAATGTTCGGCGATATCAAGAAAAACGTGGCAGACTGGAAAGACGACGAAGAGATCGAATCTTATCTGAGCAAAATTCTCAACAAAGAATGCTTTGACAAAAGCGGGCTAATATACGGTATCGGTCACGCAGTATACTCTCTATCCGATCCCAGAGCGTTGCTTCTCAAGAAATTTACGCGCACGTTGAGCGAAGAAAAAGGTTTGATGAGAGATTTCGACCTGTATTCCAAAGTGGAAGAAATTGCTATAAAACTCATATCCAAACAACGTCGCATATACAAAGGAGTAAGCGCAAACATAGATTTCTATTCGGGATTTATATACGATATGCTCGGATTGCCGCAGGAACTCTATACTCCTATATTCGCGATATCGAGAATCGCAGGTTGGTCGGCGCATAGAATGGAAGAACTTCTCAACTCCTCGAAAATTATGCGTCCCGCATACAACTGCGCTCAACCCGCTCTCGACTACGTGCCTATGTCGGAAAGAAAATAATATCACAATTAAATGCAAATATAAAAGCTCCTTGCAAAAGGAGCTTTTTGTTTGTCAAATCAACACCGATAATCCGCAAATTTCAACGTCGAAAGACAGCGCGCCTTTCGGTACGCCGTCTCCCGTCTAGAAGGTGTGTGTAAAAAATATGAATAACCTGTTGATTCGGTACATTGACTATCTCCTCTTAAAGCCTCTCTTGAATGCAGGCTCGTTGAGAATTTCGCCGTATACGACGATCTTCTGCAAATCGGTGAGCTCAAGCTTTCTTTCGCTCGTCTCGTCGATTTTGACAAATCTCAAGTCGTAATGTTCCTGACAGCCCTCGGTGGATCTGCCGCCGATACTGTTCATGACCGGCACTTTCTCCACTCTGTATCTGTCGTCGCTTTTGTGTCCTATATCGCAATGCGATTCGTGATGACCTTTCTGACCGTAGTCGCGGGCGGCATTTCCTCCGCTCCGCTCTCGGCGCAACTGTCCCGCTCTCGCGGAGAGAGACTGCGCGACACTGCCGATACTCTGTTGAGTTTGCTCAATTGTCGGCTCGTCGTCGATTTCTAACTTAGATTGAGTCGAAGATTCATTGGATTTAGCGTTTTTTAACGCGGATGCCACTGTTCCGCCGAACACTATTGCCAGAACAATCATCATTATAATCATGACCCACATTATTTGTTACCTTTGTTCTTTTTGTCAGACGACTGGTTATCCTGGTCGTTTCCGCCAATCGCATTTCTCATATTGGTATCTGCCATAACGTTTTGCATATTGTAATAGTCCATTACTCCGAGCTTGCCGCTCTTCAAAGCTTCTGCCATAGCCTTCGGAACCTGAGATTCCGCCTCGATAACCAACGCCCTCATTTCCTGAGTCTTTGCTTTCATTTCCTGTTCGAGCGCAACTGCCATAGCTCTTCTTTCCTCTGCCTTTGCCTCGGCGATACGCTTATCTGCCTCAGCCTGATCCATTTGCAGTTGAGCGCCTATATTTCTTCCGACGTCGATATCTGCAATATCTATTGAAAGAATCTCATAAGCGGTGCCGCTGTCAAGACCTTTATTGAGCACGGTCTTGGAGATCGCGTCGGGATTTTCAAGCACGTCTTTGTGCGATTCGGACGAACCGACTGTTGTGACGATACCCTCGCCGATACGGGCGATAATCGTATCTTCTCCCGCGCCGCCGATAAGTCTTGTGATATTTGCCCTTACGGTCACTCTTGCCTTAACTCTCAATTCGATACCGTCTTTTGCAATAGCCGATATAGCGGGCGTCTCGATTACTTTGGGGTTGACGGATACTTTTACCGCGTTGAGCACGTCGCGTCCTGCAAGGTCTATTGCTCTGGCTGTCTCAGCGGAAAGCTCCATATTTGCCGAGTGCGCGGAAATAAGCGCGTTGACGACTTTGATTACGTCACCTCTTGCAAGCACGTGACTTTCCAACTCGTCTATGGAAATATCAAGTCCCGCTTTCTTTGCAGAGATATAAGCGTCTACGAGAGGAATGACTTTGATACCTCTCCATTTCATTCCGATAAGTCTTGCCATAGAGATTTTGACGCCAGAAACCAAAGCTCTGAACCAAATTCTTATAGGCAAAACACCGAATACGATTGCAATCAGGGCGAGCAACAGCACCACGGCAATCACGATTGCGACAATACCGCCGGCGGAAAGCCCTAACGTCAATAATAACATTTTGTGTTCTCCTTTATATAATTTATTTTATCTAGATTTTACTACGACGTTCGTCAAAGCGATTTTTGCTTGTTGATAGAGAATCCGTCGTCCATTTCTCTAACAATGATTTTGACTCCTTCTACCGAAACGACTTCGATATCTCTGCCGCTCTCGATAAGATTCGACTGAGCTACCACACTGTAGAGTTTGCCGCAGATAAGCGCGTTGCCGCTTGGACGCAATACCGTGCTTGCTACTCCGCACTTGCCGACAAGTTGGGTAAAGTCCTCGGTGCCCTTAGTGATACCTGAAGGAACAGCCGTCGTGCTCTGCACCAAAGACGTGCGCGAAAGCCTGCCTTTTTTCATAGAATGAACCATTATGATAAGAGCTATTCCCACCACCAACGTCACGCAAAGCAGCATAACGAAAAACTGAATTATCGGACTTCCTCTCTCGCTCTTGTAAAGACGAATAGCTATGCCTAATATGACAAGCACTATACCGCTTATGCCGAAGAATCCAAAACCGGGCTGAAATATTTCCACTATAATAAATATCGTGCCGATAATCAGTAAAACCGCCGGAATTATTCCGATATCTCCAAAAGCGATCTCAAGCTCTTGCCAAAATGACAATCCGTTGCTTGCTAATAACATTCGCCTCACCTCCTTGGTAATATTATATCCCAATAAGCCGCCCAAATCAACAGACTTTTTTATCGTATATTACTTATATTGTGTAGATTTTACATAAAGTCATATAAAATACGCGGACGGGTTATGCCTAACGACCGTCCGCAATAATGCTTTTTTATTCAAATAATTCCGTAGACAGATATCTCTCGCCGGTATCAGGCATGAGCGCTACTATCGTCTTATTCTGATTTTCCGGACGTTTTGCAATCTCTATCGCCGCCCAAAGCGCCGCTCCCGACGATATGCCTACTAGAACCCCCTCGCTTTTGCCGAGAGCGCGCGCCGCATAATAAGCGTCCTGCGCGTCGATTGCGAATATCTCGTCGTATACATCGGTATCCAAAATCTTGGGAACGAATCCCGCGCCTATGCCCTGAATCTTATGCGCGCCGCTCTTTCCCTGTGAAAGCACGGGAGAATCTTTTGGTTCTACCGCAACGACTTTAACGTCTGCTTTTCGCTCTTTGAGGAATTTGCCTACGCCAGTAATTGTTCCGCCAGTGCCTACGCCCGCAACAAAGATGTCCACGTCGCCGTCGGTGTCTTCCCATATCTCCTTAGCTGTCGTGTCGTAGTGCGCCTGCGGATTTGCGATATTTACGAATTGACCTGCGATTATCGCATTGCCGTACTCCTTAACGAGTTGGTCTGCTTTTTCTATCGCTCCGCTCATGCCTTTAGTTCCGTCGGTAAGCACCAGCTCGGCACCGTAAGCTCTGATCAGCTTTTTTCTCTCATCGGACATACTCTCGGGCATTACGATAACGGTGCGATATCCTTTTGCGGTTGCGACGGCGGCGATGCCTATGCCGGTATTTCCCGAAGTAGGCTCGATAATAACCGTATCCTTATTTAATATTCCCTGTCGCTCCGCCTGCTCGATCATTGCCTTGCCTACTCTGTCTTTTGCAGAGCCTCCGGGATTAAACGATTCCAACTTGATAAGAATCTTAGCGTTTAACTTCAGTGCTTTTTCCAATTTTTGCACTCTGAGCAAAGGCGTATTGCCTATCAACTGTTCAACGGACGTATAGATTTTCGACATAAAGTCTCCTTTGCCGATTATTCGGTCTTTAAATATTGATCGATAACAAACAAAACGGTCACCGATCGCACTTCATTTTTATATTATCACCGATAATCGCAATTATCAATAAGTTGACTGATTATTTATTGCTTTATTATAAAAAATCGGCAAAACCTGACTGTTTGCCGATTTCTGGCGCCCTCAATAGGACTCGAACCTATGACACTGCGGTTAACAGCCGCATGCTCTACCGACTGAGCTATAAGGGCTTATTGATATAAGCATATTAATATTAAAGTAAAAACAAACGATTGTCAAGAGATTTTCCGTATTTTCTCAAAATTTTATCGTCCTTTTATTTTAATTATATGCGCTGATAAACTCTTTTGACACCGATACCTCAATAAGGCTACCGATTGAACAAATCGGTATTAATCTTCAGCCAATCGCAGAATTTTTTCAATCCCTCTACTGTCTTGACTTCAATTACCGCAGACGCATTTACAGAGTCCGCCAAAGCAAGCTTGCCGACAATGTCAGATGTTCCTTCCCCCAACGTCATATGCGTCAGATTTCCCATACTGTCGTGAATATGAAAATGCGCGAGCTTTGTTTGATTTTTCATAATAAACAGATCGTCGATATCGTTTGCCGTTTGACAATGACCGTTTATATCTCAATATAATTCGTACACTGCCGCTTCATACTCTCTTAATCTGAGCTGAGACGATAAAGTCGGCAAATCGGTATAGTTGCTCAAAGCAAGTTGCGCGCGAGTAAACGTCAGCCCTTGCGGCAAATTGAATTTAACCGGTTTATTTTTATAGTTGACGACAACAAGCAATCTTTGCTCGCCGCAGGTCCTTAAATATGCAAAAATCCTTTTATCTTTGGGACGTACTAGCGAAAAATCGCCGCTTATTATCACCTCTTTGCCTTTTCGATAGGCGAGCGCTTTGCGATAGAAATTGAGCAAACTGTCGCTTCTCGATTCGTTGTCCTCGACGTTGATCTGCTTATAATTGGGATTGAGCATCATCCAAGGTTGAGCTTGAGAAAATCCCGCGTTCTTGCCGTCGCTCCATTGCATAGGCGTACGCGCATGATCTCTTGCGCGCTTGAGCATGACTTTGCGAGCATAAGGCATGAGCGGCGGAAATATCTTGCGAATCAATTCAAATACCCTGATAGCCATTATATCCTTATAATCCTTTTCTTCAAAAGCGCAGTTGGTCATACCGATTTCCTGCCCTTGATAAATATAAGGCGTACCACGCATAAAAAGCATTGCTACGGCGAGAGCCATACCGGCTTTTTCTCTGTTGTTGCCGTAATCTCCGGAAAATCTGGGAAGACATCGCGGTTGGTCGTGATTTTCGAGAAAGAGCGTCGGCTGACAGCTCTTAGGCAATTGCTGCCATCTGTCAAGCACCTTTTTGTATTTTGCAAGATTGAACTTGACGGGGATGACGTTCATCTTAAAATCCACTCCCATATGATCGAAGCTGAACACAGTATCCAACTCTCCTGCGCTCTCGTCTATGCTCTCGACAGCATTGTCGGGGGTAATGCCGATGGATTCTCCGACAGTCATACTGTCATACCTCGAAAAACTCCGTTCGTTGAGTTCTCTCATATATTCGTGATAACGCGGACCCATAACGTATTGTTCCTGTCCTATCAGCGGAAACGCGCGTTTGCCGTCGGGCAGTCCGTCGCGTTTGGAAATATACGTGATGACGTCGCATCTAAATCCATCCACGCCGAGATCGAACCAAAAGTTGCACATGTCGGCGATTTCCTGTCTTAGCTCGGGATTTTCCCAATTGAGATCGGGCTGCTTCTTGGAAAACAAATGCAAGTACCATTCTCCGCTTTGTTCGTCGTATTCCCACGCAGGACCGACAAAATTGGACGTCCAGTTGTTCGGCGGTTTTTTGCCGTCTTTGCCTCTGCCTTTGCGCCATATATAATAATCTCGGTATTTGCTGTCTTTATTTCGGCTCTGCACAAACCATACATGTTCGTCGGACGTATGATTGACTACCAAATCCATTATCAATTTGATGCCGCGAGCGTGCATGCCGTCGAGCATTTCCTTCCAATCGTCAAGCGTGCCGAATTCGTCCATTATGTCTTTGTAATCGCTTATATCGTAACCGTTGTCGTCGTTAGGAGACTTATACACGGGCGAAAGCCACACCGCGTCGACGCCTATGCTCTTGATATAATCTAATTTGGATATTATACCTCTTATGTCGCCGATTCCGTCGCCGTTGCCGTCGCAAAAACTCCGCGGATAAATCTGATAAACGACCGCGTCTTTGTACCATCTTGATTTCATGATTTCACCTCGTCCGATTCTAATTTTTCGCCGTCGACTCTATATCTTGTGCCGGCGAAAGTAAGCGCATATACCGCGCTTGCCTTAGCTTTTTTAAGTATTGCGGCTATTTCGCCGAGAGTACTGCCCGTAGTGAGCACGTCGTCGATTATAAGCAATCTTTTGCCCGCCACTTCTTGGGGCAATGCAACGCTATAAGCGCCGACGACGTTTTCTTCCCTCTCTTTGCCGCTGAGTTTTGCCTGTTCAAGATTTTGCCTGACTTTGACGACCAAATCGCTGCGCAACGGCAAATCTAAACGTTCGGCAAACTTTTCCGCTATAACGTATGCTTGATTGTATCCTCTTTCTCTTAAGCGTTGTTTTGTTAGCGGAACTGGAACCACCGCATCAACGGAGATATCGCCGAAGCACTCTTCAAATCTACGGCTGAGAAAATAAGAAACGTACTTGGCATAATATTTCTTACTGCCGAACTTTAATCCGCGCACGATTTCTTTCGCATTATCGTCATACGCAACGCACGACCTAGCAAAATCAAAATCTCGACGGTGATTTTGACAAGTCAGGCAGTAATCCGCCTCGTTGATTTGCAATCTCCCGCACTTTTTGCAAATTCTGTCGTCTAAAAATTCCAATTTGCCAAGACAGTCACGACACAGCCCGTAATCGGACGGTTCTTGCAACTCTTTGTCGCAGACTAAGCAATTATATCTGTCGACAAAAACCTCGGACAATATCTTCTCGAAAAAACTTCTTAATTGTTGCTTGTTGATCTTCTTCATCGGTATTACAAAACGCAAACGGCGTCGCTCGACAGCGGACGTCTGCGCCTTTCATTAACAGTTTACCATATTAAAGCGGGCTTTTCAATATCAAAACAAAAAATATGCGGACTTGATTCTGCCGCATATTAATAAAGCGTTATTTCAATCGCTTAAGGTCTGCAAATACTTTTTGACCAACGTATAAGACACGCTGCCTTCGGGGTGCACACAACCTAGCGCTTCTCTAGCGGGTTTCCAACAAGCTTCGTCAACCTCTTTTGACAAAGTCAGTCGCTTATCCGACGTCTCGGCGATAAATCCGAGCATAAGCATCTCTTTTTTTGCAAACCAAAAAGAACCTGCAAATTGCATATCCCGCACTTCAACTCCTATTTCTTCCTTGACTTCTCTTCGCGCCGTCTCCTCCGCCGTCTCGCCGGGCTTGATATATCCCGACACCAGATTGTAATATTTGTCGGAGATATAATTTTGTCTTAGCAATGCAATCTCTCCGTCGCTGTTCGCAACCAAAGCGATAACGCAAGTAGAAAACATATCGAAAAGCGGCTTGCCGCATTTAGAGCAATAAGGTATATTCCCTTCGTCTCCGATTTCTTTGAGTTGAGTTTTTTCTCCGCAGTCGGGACAGAATTCAAATCTCATATTTTCCTCCGCCGTTGTGTGCAACGATATAATTATTTATTTCCTATTTTATAGAGTTCAATCTTATTTCAAGACAAAATGCATTGCGCGGGCGCATTCGTTAATATCAAACTAAAAACGGCGGATAAATCTATCCGCCGTTAAAGTATTGATCAAATCAATCTTCGTCGTCCAAGTCGGCCGCCGCCTCGCCCATTGCCTCGGCGCGTCTTCTTGCGCTTTCTGCAATTCTCTGCGCGATAAACGAAGTGCCTTTGACGTGCTTTTTGACGATAAGGCCTCTCTTCTCCAACGAATCGTCGTCTTCGTAAGGCATATCTGCGGCATAGTCGTGAGCGATAATGTATTTTTCGCGTTTCTTAACGGCGCCTACTCCCGCCATAGCCGTCGCAATCAATTCCATTGCGTAATCCAGACGGCGATCGTTCTTGATCTTATACATAAGCGGAGTATCTTCAACCGATTTGACGTCGGACGCGTCCTCAACTTTGTACTTTGTATCGTCATAATCCGCGGCGTTGAGCGCAAGATACAGTTTGAGCGTCTTTCCTCTGATAGACATACGCGCCACGCAAGTCCTGCCGAAACGATAGGTCTCTCTCTTCCTGCTCATTCTATCATGAACCTTTCTGTATGCGAGCAACTCGTTCTTGATACGCGAATAATACTCTTTGACCAGATCCTCCGACTGGATAAGTTTCGCGGTAAAGCATCTGTCGTCCACGTCTACGCCGTTGTCTATCGGCGGACGTCCCTTAACGCGTCTCTTTATTATAAGTCCTCTTGCGAGCAACGCTTCGGTGGTCTCGTAAGGCAACTGCGATGTATAGTCCGTATCGGGCTGAACGTCCTCTTTCTCTACTCCGTATCTCTCCATGACTGCGGCAATAAGATCCTTGGCGTATTTGAGACGGCGATCGTTCTTGATTCTGTACATAAGCGGAGTATCGGCAAGCGAAACTACGTCGGAAGTGTCCTCGACTTTATATTTCGTCTCCTCGTAAGCCGCCGCGTCGAGAGCAAGGTGAATTCTCAGAGTTTTACCTCTTATCGACATACGCGCAAGACATACTCTGCCAAAATTGAAGCTCTCTCTCTTCTTGCTCATTCTAGCATGAACTTTTTTGTACGAGAGAAGTTCGTTTTTCAATTCGGTATAATAATCTTTGACGAATTCTTCGGACTGGATAAGTTTTGCCGTAAAAGTCTTTTCAAGCAGATAATAATATCCGTCCTCTTCGGGGTTGAACAAGAATCTGTCGTCCTTTATCAACACGGTCTTATCGTCTATCGTGACAGTCTTTTCCCTAACCGGAGGCTCTCTTCTTACCTCAGGCTTATCTTCATCTTCAGCTTCCTCATCGGCTTGCTCTTCTTCTACGTCTGATTCCTGCTCGTCAGTTTCTTCGACGGGTTGTTCTTCTGCCGCTATCTCTTCTTCTTGAATTTCTTCGGCGACGGATTCCTCTTCTTCCTCGACGATAGGTTCTTCTTCGACTTCCTCGATTTCTTCTTCCGTATCCTCGACAGGCTGTTCCTGCTCGTCCTCAACAGGTTCGGAGATTTCTTCAACTTGCCCGTCTTCGACAACCTCTTCTTCTACGTCAGCTTCCTGCTCGTCTGTATCTTCGACGGGTTGCTCTTCTGCCGCTATCTCCTCTTCATGAGTTTCTTCAACGACCGGCTCTTCCTCGACAATTTCCTCTACTTGCTCTTCGACAGGCATTGGTTCTACGGGTTCCTCAACGGGCAATTCTTGTTTCGGCTGTTCTTCGA
Source organism: uncultured Clostridia bacterium (assembly GCA_947246685.1). GTDB lineage: Bacteria > Bacillota > Clostridia > Christensenellales > UBA3700 > RACS-045. The sequence goes on from CAMXSN010000007.1 coordinate 12,524, forward strand.
TCTTGTCTTTTTCGGGAGATTTCTTCAAAGACTTTGCAAAAATCAGCGACGTAACGAATACGCCTGCCGCAAGCGCCATAGATATCCCTATCAAGACGTAGAGGAACGTTCTCATACCCGTAACGACCGGCACTCCCATAAGCATTAGAGGAGCAAAAGCAAAAGCCGCCATTTTATCTTCTTTGGGCAAAGCGCCTTCCTCGCCCTCTACAGCCGTTTCACTCTCCTCTACCGGCTCTGCGCTATCGCGCGCAACGACGTCGATAGAAGCGTCTTCGTTTTGCTCGGCAATATCCGTCTGCTGCAATTCCTCTGCAGATTGCGTTTCTTCAACCTGATCGTCAGATTGCGCGTCGACGTCGGAAATATCCGAAGATTCCGCAGAAGCGTCTTGATTTTCCTGCTCCTGTTGTGCGGAAGCGTCAAAGTCGGCTTGATTTTCCGCGCCGTTATCTATACTTTCCACGTCGGATGCCTCTGCGCTTTGGTCTGCCGATTGATAGGCATTCGCCTTGTCGGCGTCTGAACTAACGCCGACAGGCTTATAATTTTTCTTCCATTTTACGAGCATTACCAATGCAAGTATCTCCACAACTATAAACACTGCGAATACCGCTATGGATATCCCGAGTTTAGCCGTAAGACTCATCGCCCCGAGTATTGAATCTATCATACTGCATCTCCTTGTTGTTTTTTCTTCTTATTCATAGTAAGCACAACTGCCAATGCTCCGCCCAACAAAAGTACGGATGCAACCGCGCCGATAACTATCAATGCTATATTGAGACCGCCCTGCAGCTCAACCTTGAACGCCGCGCTTGCGATTTCGTCATAGTTGGACGTGCCTGCAACGAAAGCCTTAACCCAATAAGTGCCTTCGCCTGCCGCTGCAAGATCTTTGACTTCCTGCGTGCAAGCCTCGTCAGTATAATACTTAAATACTACGTTGCCGAATTTAGATTTAACGCTCTCGTCTATTGGCAATTTGCCCACGATTTCCGGAAGGACAATTTCGCCTACGAATTCGTTGACTCCCTTAGAGATAGAATAAGTGACGGACATATCGGACTGGTTTTCTGTGTCGATAACGTAGTTGCCGTTGTCTTTTATCCCCTTAACCGTAGCCGTGTATCCTTCGCCCGCGTCGCATTCCGCGCCGTCAACGACAAATTCGATTGTATCTCCGGCTATTGCGCCTACAGCTTTTGCATCGGGAGCCTGATAGACTTTCTCGCCGTCTACTTCGTCGTATTGCAAGTTATCTTTATTTTCCCATACGAAAGTAATAGCCTTGGGAGCGATATCGAATTGAGTGGTATTTGCATCGCCGAGCGTGTAATTGGGATTGCTCAACGTAGCAGTTGCCACGTATCCATTACCTGCGTTCTTCCTAGCGCCGCTGATTGCAACTACGACTTCGTCGTCGTTCAAAATCTGACCGGCTTTGATGCTTGCGCTCGGGGCCTGCTCTTTTCCGTTGTAAATGAGTTCGGTCTCATCCCAAACCAACTGCACCTCCAAAGGTTTGATCTCAAATGCAAACGTGTCGTTAGAGACGTAGTAATTGGAGTTGATTGCAGTAGCCTTAGCGATATATTCGCCTGCGGCGATCTTGCCGTCGCTGAGCTTGATAGAACTCATATCTCCCGCCAATAATCCGCTCTTGACCGAAGGTACGGCAATATTCTGAATTTCGCCGTTGTAGATCAATTCGGGGAGCACCCATTCAACGACGATAGCTCTGGGGTTGATTGCCCAACTGAGCTTAGCAGATTCGCCGAGCTTGTAATTGCCGTTGTCGATAGCATTTATAGCCGCTTCGTATGTGCCGGCGTCTCTTGCGGTAAGTCCCGACGAATCGGTGGGGTTGATAATGTCTCCCTCGACAACGCCGCTGAACGTAAATCCGATGTTCTTCGCGGTCTTGTCGTATACAAACGGCTTCTCGTAATCCCAAACAACGGTAATCTCTTTTGCAGTGATCTCATAAGCGTCTATATTGCCTTTGAGCGTGATATCGTAGAGATCAGCGTATTCGGGTTTAACAAAAGCGTATCTGATATTGTAAGTTCCCTTGTTTACAGCCTGTTCGACGGTAGAAAGAGTAATAATGCTCTTAAGACTTACAGCCAACGTCGACGAATCGTCGAGAGCTGCTTTTGACTTCTCGAAAATTTCGTCGGAGGTGAGCAATTTGCCGCCGTATTCGCTTGACGCGCCCTTGGACAGATTGACCGTCAGTCTGGCTTTATTGACGTTGATGTTGAACACGAATTCCTTATCTTCATGGTTGTTTACTTTGACCATAAAGGTAATGCTCGTGGAAGTTACGCCCTTGATTACGGGTTTGTCAGCCGTAAATCCTCCGTTTGCTTGCTTATAGAGAATGCTTACATCATCCCAAGTCATATCTCCCGCAAGTTTGTATACGGAATTGCCGTCAGGATCAGTCTCGTGTCTGAGATTTTCTTTGATATCTAGCACAAGGTCTTTGCCGTTGTAATCGACGTTGTGAGTATGATTGCTGATAATTATCTGAGCCTTCTTTACGGTGAATACTCCGTATGCTTTATCCGAACCGGCGCCTTTGAACGTAAAGTTGTAATTGCCGCTGGTATCCTTGCCCACAATCTGATAATCGTCTGCGTCAAGATAGGTCTTGTCGGTATCGGCGTAGACCAATTTCAATTCTACGCTTCTGAGCGCGTAAGAATCGTCGCTCGAACACTTGCTGCTATCCCATCCGCGTCCGACTTTCGTCAGCTCATCGCCGTAAAAGGCGCTAGCGTTGTCAATCGTCACGGTTACGTTTTTCTTGACGACTTCGTAGATCAATTCCACATTATCGAACTCATAGTTTTTGAGAACTTCGTTAAATACTTCCGCGCCTTCAGTGACCACGGCTTTGTAGTTGCCGACGTTGAAAGTAATCTCGCCTTTCTCTACTCTGTTGCTGAGAGATTCGCTGATAAACGGAAGCTCCACGTCGTATTCGTAAGTCGCTACGCCGCCGCTGACTTTTATCAAATCTACGGTTGCGCTTATCGAAGGAGCCAAACCGTTGTTGTAGGTAAACTTGTTGTTGCCCAAGAAAGTATCTCCCGAGCAAGTCCATTCGACTGCCTGCTTTCTCTTCTCAACCTTATAAGCGTTTGCATTGCATTTGGTGGAAGATCCGGCCGCCTGATAATAATCGACGTCAAAGTTTTGTTTATCCTGTTCGCTGAGCACGTGATAAACTCTGTACGTGCCTGCGTCGTACGCTCCTATTTTAAGAGGTTGCATGCTGTCGCCGTTGCCCTGTCCAGGTTCGATAACTTTGAATTCAAAACGGTCGAGCACATTGTCTATCACGATAGCGTTGCCGTTGCCGTCGGTGACCTTAGCTGTGATACGGCATTTGAGTTTGAGCCACTCGCTCAAGTTTGCAACGCCTGCGGCGGAAGTAATATCTGCCAAAGTATCGCCGAATCTCTTCGCTGCCTGAACCATATCGAGTTCTACTCTCGCTTTATGTATCGTAAACGAGAGATCGTTGTTGACGTACGGTTTGTGATTAGGCGCCGTTATCTGGACTGACAAACGATAATTTCCTGCATTGACAAGACCGAAATCAGAGCTGAAATCTTCCGCGGAATCATAGAGTTTATAACCTACGGTCGCGCCTGATTTGAGCTTATCTCCGTCGCCGGCCAGCGTATAGAACAGCGCCGAAGCCTCAACCTTCTGCTCTGTGCCGTTGAAAGTAACCGACGCAACGGAAGCGCTGTCAAAATCGATCGTAGCTTCTTTTACCGTCAAAGCGCCGTCTTCCCAATCTATTTCATAGTTAAATCCTATAGCGTCTTTTCCGCTGACGACATTATCGGCTTTTATCGTATAGACAATGCTGGTATCGTTCTCGTTTGCGCTGAGATATTCAAGTCCGTCCGCAAGAGTGTAAGGAGCAAGATTTATACTGAAAATATTGTTGACGTCGTCGCCCTTAGCCAACGAACCGGCTGTGATTGTATAAGTGACTATGCCGGACGCTCTGGTATTGAGGAATTTGACGATTCCGTCTCTAGTAGCGTTGACGTCGCCGTAAGTAATTTCGCGATTGCCGAGTTTTACGCTTATTTTTCTCGGTGTTATCTGGAACGTTGTCTCCAAACCTCCATCGGGGAGTTTGTAGTTAGGATGAGACACGGCGGTTACTCTCGCAACGTAATATCCTACGTTGTGTACGTGACCGTTAGCGCCGCCGATTATATTTGCAGTATTGCCTTCGACAGTATCGTCGACGAAAAAGCTTATCGTAAGACGAACGTTGTCGGTCGAGTTGACAAGATTGGTGACTGTATACTTATGCGAGTTGCTGACAGTACCGATACCGCTGTGTTCGCCGTATACTTCATCCATATTGCCGCCGTCGCCCCATATTATGCCTACGTCTCTCTTTCCGACCACGTACGCGTCGATATTGGAAGTTTTGTCTTCTCCTTCACGCGGGAGGAAACGGAAATTCTCATATTGAGTATCCGGAGCGTCCGCCTTTGTCTCGAAGAATATCGAATAGCTGCCAATGTTGCCGTTCTTATCCATCGGCGTTACCGTATCGCCAGTGCCGACGAAAAGCGTAACGTAATTTTTGAGCACGCTTTTCGCGACCTCAATATCGGTTATTTGCTGACCGTTATTATCCAAGATACCTATTATCTTAGTAAATTCGAGCTTATCGAACATATAATCGGAATCAAATACATCGTTTCCGTATTGAGCGCCCTCTATCTTATTGCCGACAACCACTGATACCCACTTGCTGAGTATGTTGACTTCGACTTTTGCCGTAAATATTCCGTAGTTGCTCTTATCTTCTTCATCGGGACACTTGTGAGTGATTCTTATCCAAACATAGTATCTTGCGCAATCTTCTTCGCGCGTTATTTCCGTCGTTCGATTTCCTACCACCCAATTTGTTACGGATTCGATTGCAACGTTGTCGTTCTTGGCAATCAAATCGCTCATCTCGATGTTAAATTCGGACAAGTCGGTGCCCACTACGGTGGAAATTCTATTCCTTATTTGATCTTTGGTGATATATCTTTGCTCTACGGCTGGCTCTTTCCATTCAATATTGAACTGTCTGCCCGTATAGTGTATTGAAGTCGGAACAATTCTAAACATTGCGTCTTTATCGCCTTCTTTTACAATAGTGATATCGTAATTGCCGACAACCGCGCCTGTAGCCGTATCGATAGGTACCATTTCTATAGGATATTCTCCGACGTTAACGTAACTATTGTCATCCGTAGAATGAGCGTCCGATACAAGACGGAAACTCGAGTAATGGTCGGACAAGAAGTGAGCCGATCCGGAAGCATATCCCCACATTGCGTCGGGTCTGTCGTGCGGAACGAGCGAAGTACCCAAAGATACTGTCTTGGCGTTGCCGTATTCCGCTTCTTGATGATTGATAGTGACGCTGATTTTCAACTTCGATATGAAGAACGTCGCCGTAGGATTGACAAGATAATAATTCTTCTTATTGTCTTCGTCGGTAAGATTGGTAGAAACCGTATAGCCTTCTTCGTTGACGATAGAACCGATCGTAGCTTCGGAAAGGAAAATCGTGTCGCCGTCGACAACGTTTTCGCTTCCGTCGTCAAGTCTAGCCGGCGCAGAAGGATAGACGGTTGGAGCGGACATATCATAAGTATAGCTCATACCCGTCTCCGAGTCCCATCCCGAGCCGCTCTGTTTCCACTCCACCGTCAAAGGTCTCGGCGATATCGTGTAAGCGCGTACGTCTCCGTTGTTTGCAAAAGTTATCTTATAATTATTGAGCTCGCTCGAGTCGTAACCGCTCTGCGGCAAAATCGCAACAGTATAGCTGTTGGCATTCGCTTTGCGGTCGGTAAGTTCTCCGTTTGTCTCGGTGCCGTCAAGCAATGCGAATCTTATGTATTCAGAAAAGTCAAACGCGGAAGTATTGATACCCCAAGTCCAAGTAATTCCAAGAATTCCCTCAAGCCCCTGGGCAGACTCCGTATCGTATGACGCCGGAATTTCCGTGCCGTAGTATACGGGTTTTTGAGGATTCTGTCCCGCAATATTAAACTCGATTACGGCAGTGGTCATGCTTACTTGCAAGTGTCCGATATTCTCTTTGTGGTTGGGAGCAGTCACTCTGTAATTAAAATCTTTAACTCCAATGTTTCTCATCGTCAAAGGAGTAGTAGAATACGCGCTGTCGGGAGCGCCGAGTTCCTTATACTCAATCTTGACGGAGTCTCTGTGATTACTCTCGTAACCTTGCAATATGATGACTTTGTTGTCGTCGTTGGGGAAAGCCAATTCCTGCTCTTCTCCGTTGAAGGTCTTAGTATTGAACTGCTGAATATTAAGCGTTATGCCAACGGGATTAACTATAAATTTCGCATCTTTGCTTTCGGTGATCTCAAAGTTATTATTTTTGAGCTCCGCGTACATTCTGTAACCGCTTTCGTTGACAAGGAAATAAGCACCGTCGACAGTCTGATCGGCAGAGGTATAATCAAATTTGATATCAAATACGCTAGGAGCAGTGTTCCCTTCTCCCAAAGTGGCTTTTCCGTCGGTGACAGCCGGATCGAGAGAAATTACGTAACCGCTGTTTTTCTCGAAAACCTGCTGTTGATAATATTTGAGCAGCTCTAGCGCAGTCATAGCTTCTGCATACTTTCTGACAAAGTTGAGCAATTCAACTTTGATCTTACGACGTTTGATAACAAACGTTTCTTCAATTCCTTTATCTACTATATAGTTATTATTGGAGCACTTGGCAACGGCGGTATACGTACCCGCATCGATAGCGTCTGTATTCATGACGTTTCCCAAGCTGTTTTTAATATAATCTACTCCTATATCGGCAGAAGTGTTGGCGACTAGCGTAGAATCGCCCGAAAGCTCCGGAACAGGACGCTTATTGCCCTCTCCGTCATACCATTCGTGATCCTTATGCGTCCAAGTCACGTCGACTTTTCTCGGATTGATTACATATTTGCCTACGTTATTGTTATCACTTATATAAGATACGTTAACTCTATCGGACCAAGCTTCGTTTTTTCTGAAATTAATCGAATAAGAACCTGCGTCGGGATAAACTCCGTTTTCTACCTTGATAGGATTATTGAGTTCGCCGATTACGAATTCCGTAATTATCTGTCCGAGAAGAGCTTTCGTCTCGCTGATATTCGTCGCATTGAGAATATTTGCCATATTAGGGTCAACCATATCTCTGAGAATTTCCGTAGAAGTCAGCAATTTTGATCCGTAAGCTTGGCTGAACTGCACGATAGGTATCTTGATTTCTGCTTTCTTGACTTCGATTGCGACGCTTCCGTTCTTTTCTTCGTGGTTGTCGGCAATGATTCTGTAATATACGGTATATTGACCGACGTTTTTGACGTTGACCGTATCGGAAAGCGAATCTATATTATCTTGCGTTATCGGCGACAAACTCAATTTGATTGTTCGCGAGTTGGATACTCCCCCTTCGGCAGTCTCTATAAATCCGGTGATATTAACGTTGTTGAAATTCAACGCCTGTTCCGCATTGTTGAAACTCAATATATTGGTACCGCCAACTCCAAGACTTAAATTATCTATTTGGTAAGGTCTGGGATTAATGATATATATTCCGCATTGTTGCATTCCCTCTTCGCTTCCTGCCCATTTAAGCTTAAAAGTAGTACCCGCATTACCGTTAAACTCCTGCGATTTCGGCCGAATCGCTACGTTGTATTTGCCGACGTTTTGAATCGCAGATACGGCTGTCTCTCCGACCTTCATCTCGAGATCGAAGTATAAAGGATCGTAATTTGAGTATAAATCTGCTTTAACGTCTTTGATATAACCGTTATACTGCTCAGTCTTTGACACCGGCGTCGGAAGGTCAAGTTCAAAAACATAATCGTTAACTTTACCTTTCCACTCGTCTATTGCGGTTTGCAACACATCTCTTTTGTGCAGACATTGATCCGTTGCATCTTTAATTAATTTTTCTGCTCTCTTAATTACTTCTTCATTATTGCCGTTAATCCTTTTAAGAAGCTCTCTGTTGGCATTTAACTTATTTTGAAGATTACTGATTGCTGTGTTAAGTTCACTCTTGTCATAGACCGTGACGTCTATCTCTATATTAGACATCTTGGTATAACCGGAGAAATTATTGGTATTTCCAGCGTTTATGTCACCGGCAGAATTAAAGCCGTCTACGTAACAATCTTTAACGTTTGTCCAACCGCCGATAATCTGTTTCCACTGCAAAAACGCCGTATGTACGCTTGTCGGCATAACAAACTTTCCCGAACCTACGTTCTGTCCGTCCGCATTGCTCTGCAAATCGTATCTTACCAAACTGTAGTCATTATTGATAACCAACATCTGCACTTGATTGTGAGAATCGTCGTGGTTAAATTCGGACACGCTTACGTTTTGCGTGGTTCCGACGGAATAGCCGTAAGAATTGATAAGATTGCCCATCGTCTTGGCGTTGGTCATCGTGTCGTAGTGGGATGCATGCGAGGAGGAATAATGTCCGAATACCGTATTAGAGAAAAGAACTGCGCTATTTCCATATCCTCTTCCGCCATTAAAATGAGCTCGCACCTGATAATAATATCCCGCTTGCTGCAAAGTCTCAGACTTATCGATAAATATCTTTGTCGGGAACTGCATTGCAAGATACGCATTCTCTTTCAAAGATACGTATACCAATCCCGAATTGGACGAATCGTATGTAACTTTGTTCATACCGAACACGCCGCCGTCCTCCGTATTGGAAGTGGGCACGTCGCCTCCGTTATATAAACCCGGAACGTACAGAACACACGCTGTCACTACGACCGCTACCATCAGAATCGATGCGGTAACTATCGCCGCCAGTTTCTTTTTAATCGCTGAATTCATAAACTATTTTCCCCCCTTAAAAAGCAAAATAATATAATATGTCAATGATATTTTATCACTCAAAGTATCAAGTGTCAAATATATGTTAAAATTTTATTTATCCTGTTTTTTACATTTATATTAACTTAATGTGAGGATTTTCGACAAATATTTTCCCGCAATTCAAAAAGTTGACCGTATCGAAATCGACTGCGATTTGTCACTCATATATATAATTAGAAATATCAAAATATTATTACGCTGTCGTTTTTCGCAACAAAACGCCCTATTTCAACAGTCTAGTATCCATATTAATTCCACTGTATAATACTGTATATATAATATGCAGCGAAAGTAATCGCCGTGAAAATAGCAAAGACCTTTATTTAGGTCGGTAAAGCAAATATAAAATGTTTAATATAAACGATAAGTCTGTCGACCTTTCTCTTGCTAAGTTAGGCGCGCATCGCCGAATTAGTTCGGATATCCAAAGCTCTGCTATGACAGTCCGACGGCAGTCGATCTCTTTTCTGATCATTAATTGACACCATAACGGCATGCTGCTTAACAGTCTCTTTTCCTATCGAGACATACCAACGTCTCGACGTGTTTTGTATGCGGGAACATATCGTATGGCGTGACTGACGCCAAGTCGTAACCCGACAAAAGCATTTTGATATCGCGGGCAAGCGTAGCAGGATTGCACGAGATATAAACTATACGACGCGGCGCAGCGTCGAGAAGACTTTGAATTATGCTCTTATCGCATCCCTTTCTCGGAGGATCGAGCACTGCCAATGCGTCGCCTATACGGGAGATCAATTTGGGCAATTCCTCCGCGCAGTCTCCACAGATATTGATTATCTTATCTTGGTTTCCGTTGACTTTCGCCAGCTCCATGCCGTCTTTAACCGCCTGTTCCTCTATCTCGATAGCGTAGACTTTGTCGGCGTATTTTGCAAATATATTGCTCATAATGCCTATACCGCTGTACGCGTCGACCACGTTGTCGATATTGCTGTTTTTTATAATATCGCCTACCCGCCGATAAATAATATCGCGTACCTTGTCGTTGACCTGCATAAACGATTTGGGAGAAACCGAATATTTGATACCCAAAGTCTCAGCCTGCAACGCCTCATCTCCGCAGAGCAAAACCGCTTTCTCTCCCATGATGACGTTGGTGCGCTTTAAGTTGGGCGAAATATACAGAGAAAAATCATATCCGTCGTTTTGTAATGCTTTGGCAAATCTTTTATACTCTGGCAAACTCTCGCCGTTGACGACAACGCAAATCGAGTATTTGCCGCCCACGCGTCTTATCACCAGATGCCTTATCAATCCACTATGACTGTCCTCGTCGTAAACGGTAAGTTTGTTTTCTCCGACAAAACGCAAAAATATATCGACGATACCCTGCATATCCTCGCCGTGCAGTACGCAACAGCTTTTCTCATCTTGCGCGCAAAACGGCACCATGTTGTGCGTACCTGCCTCAAAATACCCTCCCGCGACCTTGCCGCCGCGAATCGTAATAGGCAGCTGTATCTTATTGCGGTATCCGTACACTTCGGGCGACGGCACCGTTTCGTCGACGCGGCAATCTATGCCGCATTCTCTGTCGATACAGTTCTTGACGTGAGCGCGCTTGATCTCCAACTGCCGTTGGTATTTGATATGCAACATTTCGCAGCCGCCGCACTTAAAGCAAATGCGGCATTGCGGCGCAACCCTGTCCTCGCTGGGCGAAACGACTTTGACCACTCTCGCAGTTGCAAAAGATTTCTTGACAGACGTCACGCACGCCGTCACCTTCTCTCCGACCAACGTCTGCGGCACGAATACGACAAATCCGTCGATTCTCGCAACTCCTTCTCCGTTCATACCGACGGAAGATATATCCAAAGTTAATTTATCGCCTTTTTTCATCCTTACCTCGCAGGTATAGTTTAATATGCAATCATAATAATGTCAATAAGTCCGTCTATTATCTCCGCCAAATGCAAATAATAATATCGGAGGACGTAATATGAAAGATACAAAAATCCAATCAAAATCATCTAAGCGGGAAAAACAGAAAATCTCCAACAGCAGAGTGCGTATGCGCGACGTTGACAAAGACAATATGGAGATGTCGCTAAAAGACGAAGCCAACGGTATGCCCTCGTCCAAATAGCGCAATAAAAAACTCGACCTGAGTCGAGTTTTTTATCTTTTCTTAATAGATTTTTCCTGCATCATTATATCTATCGCCTCGCATACTTTCTTTACGCAAAGGTCGGATCTGATCGGAATCATAGCGGGCACTTCTTCATAAGCCTTGCTTGATGACAAATCCCTGAAATGCAACTTCTTCTCAGCTATATCCTCTCTCGACATATCCAATGCCAAATACAATTTCAACGTTTTGCCGCCTATCGCAATCTTGGCTAACAAGTCTCTTCCCACTCTGTAACTATCGCATCTGTTGCTAAGTCTGCTCTTGACGTTTTTGTAAGACAGAAAGTACGACTGCAACTGAGCATAGTATCTTTGTACGTCTTCCTCCAATGATTTTATTCTAACGTCAAAACTTTCTCTTTTGTCTTCCACAACTTACCGCCTCCGGGTGTTAAAAATAAAATTTATATTCCCATTATAATAAATATATACCCAATTGTCAACACTAAAACTTATAATTGCAAAAATATTTACCCCTTTTAGCACATGTAAATCTTGGTAATTTTATTATTAACGTCTATATAAATTTTATCCTTTTACGCTCTATACAACAGCGTCGCAACAATCGCAAGCGACTAATAATACGCGCGGTATCCGTCGGCTCATTCGCAAAGAAACCGTGCCTATTCGGCAGCCTCAGCCATAACAAGTTTGGATTTGTTTATCCAACTCAAATTGATACTCGAAAGTACCAACTGCGTAAATTGTATGATCAATACCAATATATTGAATGCAGTAGAGTCCACGCCGCAAGCTATCGTAAGGAATAAGTTTACTAAAAAAGCTAACGCAGTAACGATTACGGCAAATATACTCAATCCTTTACCGCCTTTTATACACGATATCAAAAAGATTAGCAAACCGAATATCGTCAAAAACGCCGCTATAATGGCAATCAACAAAAACGGATGTCCCCAAAGTTTGGGACTGGAGAAATACGACGTAAATGAATAAAGCACGACTATTTTTCCGCCGCGAGATGCGTATCTTCCCAATTTAATACTGTTGGGAAAGGCTTCCAATATCACGGCAAATACAGCTAACGCCAAATTCACCCAATTAATAATTTTAATACTTTTTTTCATATAGATCCCCCTTTTGTCATCCGTATTATATAATTAAAATTTTGTCTTGGTTTGCAACTAAAAATCTTGTTTGTATCGCCTCCTTCTAACATATTATTTTATAGCTTAACACTATAGTGAAAATTTCTCTTAAATCTATTATAGCAGAAAATTGTAACGATGACAATATCTTTATAAAAAATTGAATTAAATATCAAATGTAACGGCTCGGATGATAAAAATAGAACTACTTGATTTTTAATTTACGATAAATTTTAATCCAATGAAAATTCGCCTGATAACCGCATTTGCAGACGGCTATCAGGCGCGTAAAAATTACACAAAACTTATTATTTGCTGTCGATCAATTCTTGACAGGCTTTAGCCAATTGGTCGGGACATGACGTCTGACGAAAACCGCACTTAATGCCCTGCAGCGTCTTTGCGACGTCCTCGACTTTCATTCCCTCCACCAAACGCTGAATACCTTTGTGATTGCCGTCGCAACCGCCTGAAAAACGCACGTTCTTAATAACGCCGTCCTCTACGTCGAATTCGATATTGCGCGCGCAAACTCCGCTCGTCTTGTAATTGTAATGCATTCTTCTGCCTCTTATTTATAAAATTTAATGTACTCGGGATAAATCTCGCCGATATATTTGATTATGTCCGCCCTGTTGCCTCTGTAAGGTCCCGGAGCCTCCATCTTTGTCGACACCGTCGCCGTAGCCCATACGAGAGCTTTCTCCATGCTCTCGCGCTGCCTTTCCGTTATGTACGCGGCAAACGTCGTGTCTCCTCTGCCGCTACGACCCGATAAATTTCTTGCGCGGATAGGACAAGTAAACGTATCTTTGCCGTCATAGACAAGCACCTCTGCCGAATTGGTGATGACGACTTCTTTCGCTCCCCAATCGCGCAACATCTTTGCCGCGACAAATCTGTCGGTCTGTCCCGTGAGAATCTCAGCCTCGGCGGTGTCTGTCTTGAGATAATCTACGTACGGCAAGATATCTTTTTTATCCGCCCAATCTTCAAAATACATTCTACCGTCGCTTCTGTCGGCGTGCCTTAACAAAGCCTGCACGTCCACTGCTATCTTTCCCCTTTTGGAAAGCTCTTTCATCAACTCACCGGTAAAATCTCCGTATATAAGTCCTGCAAAATGATAAACATCGCAATCCACGTCGGGTATATCTTCCGCAGTAAACGGATCGCCCTGCCCGATACACGTGCAGGTACGTCTTTCTTTATCCGCAGTGTGATACTTGTTGCGAATAGACGTGGATTCTTTGCTGGGTATGTAATATACGTCTTCTTTGTCGATGACGAAAGTATTGAGTCTGTCTGTGTCCTGCGGCGCGACTTTTGTCACCACTCCCACTTTGTATCCGCCTGCATAAGCGGCGGCGGAAGAATATATTACCGCACCGCCCACCTCGATAATTTGATTGTCGAGATAATCGATATTGTAATCCAAAGAAATGTGACCTATTGTCAAAGTGTCATAATGTTTTTTCATATTTTCTCCTTTGTCCAACAACTTATATAGGACGTGACGTTGTTATTTAATTAAATGCCGACGCGATTACAATAACTTAACGTAGCAATCGCTATTCCGCTTTGATAAAGAAGTAAAACGGATAAGATTCTTCGACTTCGCTCAGAATGACAAGTGCGTAATCTCGCCTTTAGACAGGCAAGTGTATTTACGTCAAATATACTCGCCGTATTATCATTCGGATTACTCCCTTCCGCCCAAACGAAAATGCCGCTTCGCTTGCATTTTGGCGGTCTTTGTTAAACGGTTGAGACCCGTTCGACTTCACTTCGTTTCGCTCAGGGTGACATTTTTTTTAGTTGAACTAGATTTGTTATTCTATCTAAGATACTTAACTAATAAATCCTGTCATATTGAGCGGAGCGACAGCGCAGTCGAAATATCTAATCCTCTTACACGCTTGCTCTTAGATAGCGCAGCCAATCAAAACGTCTTCTGCGCCTCTACGATGATCGCGCCCATACCGAGCACTACGCCGTCGTTTTTGTCGACTAGCGCATTCGCAGCCGCTATCGGAAACACTTGCCCCTTTTCGTTGAGCAAATCTCCAAGCGTAATTCTTAACGAATAACCGAAATAATTTTCGTCGATTATGCTTGTATCCATAAGCATATCCCTGACCTGCTCTTTCTTATCGGTATTGAAACCGCCTATTTCGCCCGTTTTGTTGCTCTTGACAAGACGGGAAAGCACATTCATTTGCTCTTGCGTCATGGCATTGTAAATAACAGTAATGTCTTTATCCGTCAGATCCATATACAAAGTGACATCCATACGCTTAGGCAGGATAGACATATCTTCCCCGACCGCGGCGACCATATCCATATTCAGCGTGATTAGGAAATATTCTTTGTCGCTCATAGATCCAAACGCAGCTCTGATTTTTTCAAACGTGCCGTCGCCGTTGGCAACGGTGGGAACTAAAGCCGTATGTTTAAGCAACAAAACGTCGTCTCTGCCTTGCGCATTTTCGCTCAATCCAAGCGGTTCAAGCAGGTCGTCGGTATTAATCATAGACGCTATATTCCAACCGCCTACCGCTCCGCTTACCCTGACCGTTCTTGCGGTGATATCGGGGGTCAACAACAGGTTGACGGCCTTTTCGTTGGCGCTGTCTATATCGTAAGTTATGCGTTTTTTATCGGGATTCTCGTATCCGTCTATATCTAAGCCGTCAAACAAAGCCTCCATAGTGCTCTTAACGTCTTGCGCCGATACCTTTTCCGATTGGGAATTATCGTCGTTGATTCTGTCGGCGGCAACCTCGTAAATACTGCCGAGAGTCATCAAGCCGCGTCCGTCTTGACCGCCCGAGTAGAATCGCACGTCTACGTTGCCCGTCAAATCGCCCATGGTCTGTCTTATGCTGTCGGAGCACTGCTTGTTAGCGTCGTTTAGATCGGCGCCTGCCTCGGAATCAGAATGTTGCCTTTGATTGAGTTTGCTTATTACGCTCTGCACCGCGTCAACCTCTGCCGAAGACAGGTCGTTGATCGCCAATCTCGTGCATATATCGTTTGAATTGGACATCTTGTCGATATCTATCGAGATTATCAACGCTATCGACGACGGCAACAACTGCGTAAAACTTACGTCGACGGAATTGACGTTAGCCATATAAACTATTACTATTTCGTCTTCAACGATAAACAACGAATGCATCTTTGCGTCTTTGTATCCGTCCGCGGATATTTTGACGCTGCCTTCGAGGAATACAAGCAGTTCGTCCTGATAAATCTGCGGACGCAACTCCTCTATGGTCTTTCCTCTGCCGTATTCGGTCAGCTTTTCGCCGTCCATTTCTTTTGCGAACGATTTAGCCGTTTCGCCCAAATCCAAGAACAAAGACGGTCTGCTGTCGGGCGAAGCCGAAGAATCGTACGACATATTCAAACCGTATTTGTCATTGATATCTTTTATGGCTCTTTGAGTATCTGCTGCTCGGTTGCTATTGACAAAATCCAAAGTCAGCGAGTCGCTATATGCAAACTCGTCGGGCATATTGTGAATCCTGCACAGACCGTTTCTAAAATCTATCTCATCGGGCTTAGCGTCCGCTGTTCCCTCGTATACGGAATTGAGCGCTATTTGATAAACCGTTTCGTTAATTCTAAATCCTCCGCCTGGCAAGAACGTAACGGTATATACTTCGTTGTGAATCTTGTCTTTGAACTCCTTGAGTTGTTCTTCGATATTGACGATAACGCCGTCAAGTTGAACTTCTTCTTCCGCGGCCCCTTCGACAGCTGTATTTTTCTTGATGCGGTTGACGAATTCCAGCAACAGCTCCAATTCCTGCAACTCTCCGCCTACGTTATCTTCGCTGTAAGCAATGGAGTTGATATCCATAGAATACACGTTCATATCGCTGCGCGTGCCGTCGGGATTTATATTGCCGAGTTCGATATTAAGATTGACAAACAGATTATCAGGTAAAAGCGCGTTGGCTTGCGCGTCTTCTATCGCGCCCGCGCCGCGCATAGTGATGATTAACTGATTGTCGTCGTTGTAAGAGCTTACTACTTTCATATCTTTCAAAAACGACATATCTTCGACAACGTTGATCTGCGTGTTGAGCAGATACGCTATTTCTCCGCTTGTAAAATACGGCAGGAACTTGCTTATTATCTCGTCGCGCAAGGTCTCGTCGTCCTTGCCCCCGCGCGGCGTCACGTTGTCTTTGGACGTCAGCCCGGGCACTATCCCTGCGTCGGTGACGACGTCGGAAAGTCTTACTTTGTCTGTATTGAAAGTTACTCCGCCAATGCTTTTGAACACGTCCAAAAGCGTGTTGTCCGCCTGCGAAAGAAGCAATTGGTTTTTGAAATTATCGCTTATAAAGAATTTGTCGTACAGTTCGGATATAAAACCGTCGAGATTTTCGGACGGCGCATATTCCGCCTGCGCGTCGAATCGGTATCCGTACATCTTTTTCAACAATCCGCGTATTTCGTCGGCGGTAAAGACGTGATCACCGTCTTGCAAATCGCCGTTGACCATAGAATCTTTGGCAATCACCGCAAAAAGGCTGTCAATTCTTAATCCCTCTTTATCAAAAGTATACTCGATTCCGTCAATCTGACCGATATATTCTCTGATTTTTATCTCCGCCTCGTCCTCGATCTGCGCCTTATCCGCCGCTTTGGACGTGAGCTTCCTTATTATCGAGAAGAAATCCAGCATACTCTTCTCGTCCATTCCGTTGAATACCAAGCTTACGCATTTATTTGCAGAATCGTCCGTCAAAGCGGCTACGTCTATGCTCAGCGTCGCATATACCGTCTCAGGCAACAGATTGGAGTATTTGCTCAAATCGTCGTTTTCTCCCGACGCCGTTTCGCCGTTGCCGTACAGCTTTGCGCTCAGATATATCTGCATAGACTTATCGTCTATCTTTGCGCCTACTATCTCCGCCTGACGCATATATTCGCTTACGCCGTCGAGCGCGACGTTCATTGCCAGCAAGTACGCAAATTCGCCTGATTTCATTATCGGTTCAAGCTGCGTCAAAGCGCGCGAATCTGCCGCCAAAGCCGCTTTGTCGATAACAGAGCCGTAACAGTCTTTGAGCGCCATTACGCTGTCCATAAGCTTGCCGTCGCCGTCGTCTTTTACGGTGTCTTTTTGCAGATAGTATTTGCTCTCCAACTGAGAAATGAATCCGTCCGCCGAAGTCTTGTTGTAACTCTCGGCGCTGTGCTCATAAGTGTACGCCTGCTTCAGAATAGTGTATAGTCCTGCGGGAGAAATCTTTGACTGCTCGTTTTCGTCGAGAAGTCCCGTGCCGCTGACCACCTCAAAAATATTGGGCAGATAAGCGCAATCGGCTGCAAACTCAACGGTACATCCTATTTGCTGTTCCATCGAAGTCAATCCGTCTCGAAGTCCTTTTTCTACCTTTTCGCAAATGACGTCGTAACCAAGAGAGGAGACGTCCATATTGAATTTCTGCGCAAGAGAAGTCAATGTCAGAAGATGCGCCCGCGAATTTTCCGCTCCTATTTTGTTGATTTCAATCGTGGTCGGCGTATTCAGCTCCGCGTCAACGCACAAATTCGCCGTGATAAAAATATTTTGCGGAACGAGCTGAGTAATTAGACCGTACATGGGATCTTGACTGTCGATAGCAAGCATATTCGCAACGTGAACTTTTATGTCCACGCTGAGAATCGCTCCCTTAGGCGAAAAAGACATATTGACTATGTCAGCGTCGATATCCCCTAGCATATCTTTGCCGTTGACGTAAGAATTGAGCATATTGGACAATGCCTGATAACTTGTTCTGACCTTATAGTCGTTGGCGTTGTAAGCTCCTCCAAAATGCATATCTTTAAGCAACACTTTATTGATTGCGCCCTCGTCCTCGGCAAAATCAAGAATGTCCTGAATCGTCGATTGGGCGGAAATAACTACTTGCTCGGGATCAAGACAGTATTTTGTCTTCAACTCGCCGATAAATTCTTGAGTCTCTCTGTCCTTAATCTCCTGAGTATATACGTCAAACCCAAGCGTTTGCTCGGTGGGAAGCTTGATATCTCTAAGCATATATAAAAACGCCTGTTCGCTTATCTCCACGCCCAAAGTATTCATCATAGATTCTATAGGATACACGTCGACCCCCGTATTGACAAAGTTGACGGGTATTTTTTCCTGAGCCTTGCCTATGATATCGACGACTTTTTTATTAACGTCCGTCAGCAGACTTTTTATCGACGTCTGCGACCCCGATTTTTTCAGAATTACGTCGGCGATTCTTGCAATCTTATCCACATTAACCTCGCTCATCTTGTTGAGCGAAATTTCCGCCGAACGTTGAGCGTCAAGCGGATAAACCGACGCCGTAGCGTAGATATTGACCGGAAGAAGATTGATAATAAAAGACGGCAGTCCGCTGCGAGCTATTGAATTCGTCAGCAAATCTTTGAGCCTTATTCCCAACGTTAAAGTAAATCTGACGTCCTGCGGTTGCAGAGCGTCTCCTTTGATAATAATTTGTTTTATCTCTACAACTTCGGAAAGTTTTTTGCCTAGAGAAGTTTCCAATTCTTTGATTTCAGGCAAAAAGTCGGAAAGCGAGCCGAACGCCTCGTCGATTACCGACGCTATCTGACGGTCGGTAATCTCTAATATATTTTGTTCGCCCTGATAATTCTCAAGCGAGGAAAAATCAAATTTTATCTCTTTAAGAAATTCGTCCAAAGCGCCGCTACCTGTAGATTCGGAAGGCGTCTGGTCCTCTGCTCCGTCCGGCAATTCTCCTTTATCGACAGGAGTATCGCTTGCGATAACGCGTCCGTCGGGATAAGCGTATAAATACGTCAAATCATAGCCGTCGGTGCCCACGACGCTGACAAGAGTATCTTTGCCGGCATTATCTGCGTTTTCTTTTTCGCCGCCCAAAATCGAACCGAGAAGCTTGGAAATATTCAATTCGTAATCCTCGGCGAGATAAAGTTTCCTCTTGACGTTGGAATAGAAAGAATCCAAATCGGCAGACGAATAGGAATTGGTGACGATTTTGCTCTCGTCGGCTTTGCTCACGCCGTTGAAAATAGAAAAGAGTTCCTTGAATTCCACTCCGGCCTCTTGTCCAACGGAATTCCACCACAGCTTTTCAGCAGCTTTATAACTTCCTCCGAAAATACCGGCGACCGTACCTACGAATACGACCACGCAAACGGCGGCAAGAATCTTGCCTATCAACTTATTTCTTCTGTTGCGTTTGATAGCCTTAGCGTCGCGTTCTATATTGATTTTTCTTACGGGTTTCTTTGCCTTTGCGGACATGTTTCCTCCGTTAAAACTTAATTGCCTACAGATATTCTAACATATAAAATATGCGTTGTATATATATTATAACCTATTCCCAATATTTTGCAACATATTATACGAAAATTGACGTATTATCGCCCCCGCTCGATAACTTTGGTTGATAAAGCCGCAAAGTTCGCATTTCGTTTGCAAATTAATGCAAATTGATATATAATAAATCTGTATTGCAAATGCGGCTTGATCCGTTAGCCGTATTCGGATGATAATATGAGAGAACAACTTAGCCTGAGCGAATCTATACTGACTCGCTCCAAAAAAAATAAGATAATCAAGCATTTGACAACGGCAAGACTGCTCCTTGCCGGATTCTTGGCGATAATTTTATTTGGCACTTTGTTGCTTCTTCTGCCCTTTTCTACGAAAAGCGGGGTCAAAATTAACTTTATGGAGGCTCTTTTCACAGCCACGTCGGCAACTTGCGTGACGGGACTTTCCGTAACTCCCACTGCGGGCACGTTTTCGGTTTTCGGACAGATAGTCATACTCACTTTGATTCAGATCGGCGGACTCGGCTTTATGACGATTACGTCGTTTTTCTATTCTATGATAGGCAGAAAGCTCACGCTCAGACGCAGGCTGAGTATGAGCGAAGACATGGCTCAATCCAATATGTCGGGACTGAAAAACATAGCGATAAAAATCGTGCTGATTGCGCTGGGCAGCGAATTGATAGGATCGATATTTCTCACGATAGGATTTTGCATTGAGGGCTATTCTTTCGGAAAGGCTCTGTGGTATGGGATATTCCACAGCGTATCGGCTTTTTGCAACGCCGGCTTCGACATAGTCAGCGTGACGGGAATGTCATTCATTTCCCTCAACGGCAATTATCTGATACTGCTTACGACTGCGCTTTTAATAGGCATCGGCGGTATCGGTTTTATAGTGTTGGTGGACATATCCGAGCACAAAAGATTCAGCAAATGGTCTCTGCATACCAAAATCGTGGTAATTATGTCTACCGCGCTCACTATTGGCGGCGCGATAATATTCTGGTTTGCGGAAAGAAAAAATCCCGAAACGATAGGTAATATGCCTTTATTGGGACAATGGATCAACAGTCTGTTTCATTCGATGACCTGCCGTACCGCGGGATTTGCAAGCGTCAATATCGAAAAACTGACAAATATGTCGTCGATAATGTCTATGGCGTTGATGTTTATAGGCGTCGCGCCCGGTTCGACCGGCGGCGGAATAAAGGTTACGACGCTATATATTTTATTTGCCCAAGTATTCGCCACGCTCAGCCAGAAAAAAGAATACGTGGTCGACAAAAAGTCTATAGGTTCCAATACTCTCGCAAAAGCTGCCAGCATACTGTTTCTCGCAATAACGGTGCTTTCTCTCAGTTCCTTTATTATCCTGTTTGCGGAAAATAAAAGAGACGGCTCCGCGCTTATAAAAATCGTATTCGAACAAATAAGCGCATATTCGACGTGCGGTCTGTCAATGGGAATTACGTCGTCGCTGACCACACTGAGCAAATTGGTGCTGATAATAGATATGTATCTGGGACGAATAGGCACATTTACTTTCTTCATGTCTTTTGCAAAGTCTAGAAAAATAGAGACGAAGATAAAATATCCCGAGGCAAATATAAACGTATAATACAATCCTATCAAAAGGAGAACGATAATGAAAAAATTCAAACATACCAAAAGACAGCAATTCGCGGTATTGGGACTGGGAAGATTCGGAATGGAAATCACGCGCGCCCTGTATAATTACGGATACGAAGTGCTGGCGGTAGATATCGACGAGGAAAAAATAAACGAAGCGTCAAGTTTCAGCACTCACGCCATAGTCGCCGACGTGTCCGAAGAAAGCACGTTGCAATCGCTTTCCATCAACAGTTTCGACACCGTGGTAATCGCTATCGGCAATAATATGCAAGCGTCGATAATAACAGCGCTTACCTGCAAGGAAATGGGCGTCAACAACATAATAGCAAAGGCTCACAACGACAAACACGGCAAAGTGCTGACGAAAATCGGCGTCAACAACGTCATCTATCCCGAAGCCGCTATGGCAGTGAAAGTCGCGACAAAACTAATCAATCCGAATATTCAAAATCATATGGAAATCGTGTCGGGATATTCGATTGCGGAAATCAACATCGCCAACAAATGGGTAGATAAAAATCTAGGCGAATTGGCGTTGAGAAATCAATACGCCGTCAATGTGCTGATAATCATAAGAGCAAACGACGAAGTTATCACCACTCCATCCGGCGACACCGTGCTCAAAGAGGACGACATCCTTGTCGTCGGCGGAAGCAACGAAGATATAGAGAGCTTGAGTTTTGCAGTAAATATAGGAAAATAAAACTATCTTGCGATATAAAAACGGCGGTCAAACGACCGCCGTAATTTTTTATTTATTTTTGTGTTCCAAAGACGCCTTGACGAACTCTCTGAATATTGCATGCGCCCTGTTGGGTCTGGATTTGAATTCCGGATGATACTGCACTGCGATAAAGAAGTCGTTGGCAGGTATTTCCACTGCTTCAACAAGTCTGTCGTCGGGCGAGGTACCGGTAATCCTAAGTCCTGCGTTTTGCAATTCATCGCGGTATTGGTTGTTAAATTCGTATCTGTGACGATGTCTTTCCTGAATGAGCGATTCTCCGTAGGCCTTGCTCATAAGCGAATCCTTAGCTATCTTGCACGGATAAGCGCCCAATCTCATTGTGCCGCCTTTGGGAATGTTGCCGTGCTGATCGGGCATAAGATCTATCACGCAATGCTTGCTGTCGGGATAGAATTCGCTAGACGTAGCGTCCTTATATCCAAGAACGTTGCGCGCATACTCTATGACGGCTATCTGCATACCCAGACATATACCGAAATAAGGTATATTGTTTTCTCTTGCGTATTTGCAGGCAAGTATCTTACCCTCTATGCCTCTGTCGCCGAAACCGCCCGGCACGAGAATACCGTCCACGCCATGCAATATCTCCTTGCAAGTCTTATCGTCGGCGATATCTTCAGCCTCTATCCATTTGATATCTACGATACACGAATTTTCATATCCGCCGTGTCTCAAAGCCTCCGCAACCGACAGATACGCGTCGTGCAATCTGACGTATTTGCCTACGATAGCTATCGAAACTTCCTGCTTTCTCGACTTGATTCTGCCGATCATATCGATCCACTCTTTCATATCAGGCTTAGGCGTATCCAAATTGAGCTGACGGCATACCACTTCGCTAAGTTTGCTCTTCTCGAGCATGAGCGGAGCTTCATAGAGCACGTCTACGGTGAGATTTTCCACTACGCAATCAGGAGCGACGTTGCAGAAAAGAGCGATCTTATCAAGCACGCCTTTCTCCATCGGCTCATCGCAGCGGCATACTATAATATCGGGATTGATACCTAGACCCATCAGCTCCTTGCAAGAGTG
Source organism: uncultured Clostridia bacterium (assembly GCA_947246685.1). GTDB lineage: Bacteria > Bacillota > Clostridia > Christensenellales > UBA3700 > RACS-045. The sequence continues at coordinate 35,513 of CAMXSN010000007.1, forward strand.
CTGCGTGGGCTTGGATTTCTGCTCGCCGCTGGATTTGATATAAGGCACGAGCGTAACGTGTATAAACAGGCAGTTGCCTCTGCCGACCTCGTGAGATATCTGTCTTATCGCTTCAAGGAACGGCTGACTCTCGATGTCTCCGATGGTGCCGCCGATTTCCGTCATGACTATGTCCGCGTTGCTTTTTTTGCCGACGCTGTATACAAATTCCTTTATCTCGTTGGTAATATGCGGTATTACCTGAACGGTCTTGCCCAGATAGTCGCCTCTGCGCTCTTTGTTGAGCACGTTCCAATACACTTTGCCTGTAGTGAGGTTGGAATACTTATTGAGTTCGATATCTATAAATCTCTCGTAGTGTCCCAAATCGAGATCCGTCTCCGCGCCGTCTTCGGTGACGTACACTTCGCCGTGTTCGTAAGGGCTCATAGTGCCCGGGTCTACGTTAACGTACGGATCCAATTTCTGCGCCATTACTTTAAGTCCGCGCGATTTAAGCAGTCTCCCCAGACACGCCATCGTTATACCTTTTCCCAATCCGGACACAACTCCGCCCGTCACGAAAATGTACTTTGTCATACTTCCACCTCTCCGTCGTATACTTTTACAGCATTACCGCTCATGAGCACTCCCTTATCGGTGTATCTGACGGTCAGATCTCCTCCAAGAAGTTTGACGGTAATGTCTTCGTTTTTATTGCTGTGACCGTTGAGCACCGCAGCCACCGCCGCCGCGCAAGCCCCCGTGCCGCACGAGTAGGTCTCTCCGCTTCCTCTCTCCCACACTCTCATTTTGAGCGTATGCGCGTCGATTATTTTGACGAATTCGACGTTGACGCCTTCGGGGAACAGCGGACTTTCTTCAAACGCAGGTCCCATCTTCGCCAGATTGAGTCCCTCGACGTTAGACACGAATACCACGCAATGCGGATTGCCCATAGATACGCAGGTAATATCATATTCTTTATTGCCTACCGTGCACTTTCTCGCTATCACGTCGTCTCCTTCGAGTTTGACCGGCACGTTCTTCGGTTTGAGTTTTGCTTTACCCATATCTACCGTAATAACTTTTGCCACTCCGTTTTGCGTCTTTATGCTGATATTTTTAATGCCGCTGAGCGTCTCGATCTGCATTTCTTTTTTGTTGACGATAGCATTGTCATAACAGTATTTAGCTACACAACGAATACCGTTGCCGCACATTTTACCCTCGCTACCGTCGGCGTTGAACATTCTCATCTTGACGTCGGCAACCTGCGAATCGCATATAAGAATAATGCCGTCGGCGCCCACTCCGAAATGCCTGTCGGAAAGTCTTACCGCCAAACCTTCGGGATTGACGATGGGATTTCCTATGCAATTGAAATAGATATAATCGTTGCCGGTGCCCTGCATCTTCGTAAATTTGCGTATGCTTCTGCCCTCGCGCAGTTTGTTGATGTCGATAAGCTCGGTGTTGAATTCCGAATATCTGCTCATCAGCGAATTAACCACCGCATTTGCGGTATCAATAGACGTGAGACAAGGAATTGCTCTCTCAACTGCCTTTCTTCTTATCTTAACGCTGTCGCGCGAAGGTAGTTTTCCTTTGGACGAGGTAGATATAATGTAATCTATCTTGCCCGATTCGATAAGCAACAACGTATTGTCTTTTGAATTCTGATGTATTTTATTGACTTCGATAACGTCCAGACCTCTCGCTTTGAGCACTTCCGCCGTACCTGCGGTAGCATACAGCGTATATCCGAGTTCTTCGAATTTCTGTCCGATCTCGCCGATCTCGTCTTTGTCCTGATTTCTCACGGTAATGAATATACCGCCCTTCTTTTTCATCTTGTAATTCGCCGCCACAAGACCTTTGTACAAAGCCTCTTCGAGCGTCGTCGCCACGCCGAGAACTTCGCCCGTAGATTTCATCTCCGGTCCGAGTTGAGTGTCGACGTTGGTCAATTTTTCAAAAGAGAATACGGGCACTTTGACCGCTACGTAAGGCGCGTTGGGATAAATTCCCGTGCCGTAACCCATATCGGCAAGTTTCTCGCCGAGAATAGCTCTGGTCGCCAGGTCCACCATGGGTACGCCCGTAACTTTGCTGATATAAGGGATTGTACGCGAACTTCTGGGATTGACCTCGATTACGTAAAGTTCGTTCTTATAAATCAAATACTGAATATTGACAAGTCCCACCGTATGCAGATTCACTGCAAGCAGTTTTGAACATTCTTCTATTCTTGCAAGCATCTCGTCGCCTATGTTCCAAGACGGATATACCGCAATCGAGTCGCCGGAATGGATACCTGTTCTCTCGATATGCTGCATTACGCCGGGTATCAATATTTCCTTGCCGTCGCAAATCGCGTCGACCTCTATCTCGATACCCATTAGATACTTGTCGATGAGCACGGGATTTTCTATCTTCTGAGAAAGGATAACGTCCATATACTCGATTACGTCGGCGTCGGAATAGCATACCGTCATATTCTGACCTCCGAGCACGTAAGAAGGTCTGAGCAAAGTCGGATAACCGATCTCATTGGCAACTTTCAACGCCTCTTCTTTGGTCATTATCGTAAAGCCCTTAGGTCTCTTGATATCCAGTCTCTCGAGAAGTTCGTCGAATTTTTCTCTGTCTTCAGCCATATCGATATATTCCGCCTGGGTGCCGAGAATTCGTATACCCTTTTCTTTGAGCATCTTAGTAAGTTTAATCGCCGTCTGTCCGCCGAATGCGACGACGACGCCGTACGGCTGCTCGGTCTTGAGTATCGACATGACGTCTTCGTTGGTCAAAGGCTCGAAATAAAGTCTGTCTGCCGTGTCGAAATCCGTAGAAACCGTCTCTGGATTATTGTTGACGATGACGACTTCATAACCTTTTCGCTTAAGCGCCCACACGCAGTGAACCGACGCATAGTCGAATTCAATACCCTGACCTATACGTATCGGTCCCGAACCGAATACTATAACTTTCTTCTTATCGCTCTTCTTTGCGTCGATAAATTCTCTCGCCTCGTTCTCATCGTCGAACGTAGAATAGAAATACGGAGTCATTGCCGCAAATTCCGCCGCGCACGTGTCGACCATTTTATATGAAGCATATCTTACGTTTTTGATTTTCTGACCGCTGAATTGCTCGATGGTGCTGTCAAGGAATCCCATCTTCTTTGCCGCAAGATACAGCTCGTCGGTCAGCGGCTGACTAGCCAAATCGTTCTGCATTGCGATAAGTTTGAGCAACTTGTAAAGGAACCATCTGTCAATCTTGGTTATGTTGAATATTTCGTCCGGACTGACGCCTCTCTTCAACGCCTCGTAAATCGCGAATATTCTTTCGTCGTCTACGTCGTGAAGTTTTTCCATCAATTTCTCGTCGGAGAATTTGACGAATTTTTTATCGTTGAGCGTATCGTGCGAAATTTCCGCGCCTCTGACGGCTTTCATGATTGCCTGCTCGAACGTTACGCCTATTGCCATAACTTCGCCCGTGGCTTTCATCTGTGTGCCGAGTTTTCTGCTTGCATAGAAGAATTTGTCAAACGGCCACTTGGGGAATTTGACGACAACGTAGTCTATAGAAGGCTCGAAACAAGCGTACGTATTGCCCGTGACGGCGTTTTTGATTTCGTCGAGCGTATATCCTATTGCGATCTTCGTCGCGACTTTTGCAATCGGATAACCCGTTGCTTTTGACGCGAGCGCCGAACTTCTGCTGACGCGCGGATTAACCTCGATAACCGCGTATTCGAAAGAATCGGGATTGAGAGCGAACTGACAGTTGCATCCGCCTTCTACTTTGAGCGCTTCTACAATTTTCAAAGACGCGCTTCTCAGCATCTGATATTCCTTATCCGCCAGAGTAACAGCCGGAGCGATGACTATACTGTCGCCCGTATGCACGCCGACCGGATCGAAGTTTTCCATACTGCACACGGTTATTGCGTTGCCCTTGCTGTCTCTTATAACCTCAAATTCTATTTCTTTCCATCCGCTGATACATTTCTCGACGAGAATCTGATGTATCGGAGACGTGCGCAAACCGTTTTCCGCTATCTCGAGAAATTCATCCTGCGTATAAGCTATGCCGCCGCCGCTGCCGCCGAGCGTAAACGCCGGTCTTATTATGACGGGTAATCCTATTTCTTCTGCGACTCGCACAGCGTTCTCTATATCGTTGACGACCTCGGACGGAATCGTAGGTTCGCCTATCTCCGACAGCGTGTCCTTGAACATTTGCCTATCTTCCGCTTTGTCGATTGTGTCTACTCTCGCGCCCAAAAGCGTGACTCCCATCTTCTCGAGAAATCCCTCTTTTGCCAGCTGCATACTGAGCGTAAGTCCCGTCTGTCCGCCGAGCGTGGAAAGCAAGCTGTCGGGACGCTCTTTTTCGATAATCCTCTTGACCGTGGTCAACGTCAGCGGCTCGATATAAATTCTGTCCGCAACGGCGTTGTCAGTCATTATCGTGGCAGGATTGGAATTGACAAGCACAACTTCGAGTCCCGCTTCTTTGAGCGCTCTGCACGCCTGAGTGCCGGCATAATCGAATTCCGCCGCCTGACCTATGACGATAGGTCCCGAACCTATAACCATTACCTTTTGTAATTTACTGTTGAGTGGCATATTACTTTCTTCCCTCCATGTTCTCAATAAATCTGTCAAACAAATATCCCGTGTCTAGAGGTCCTGCGCATGCTTCGGGATGAAACTGCACGGAAAATACGTTGGATTTTGTATAATCGATACCCTCGCAGGTGCCGTCGTTGACGTTGACGAAACTTATCTTTGCCGACTTGGGCACGGTTGCGTTGTCAACGGCGTAGCCGTGATTCTGCGTGGACACGTATACGCGTCCCGTCTCCATATCTTTGACAGGCTGATTTCCTCCTCTGTGACCGTATTTAAGCTTGTAAGTTTTTGCGCCGTGAGCCAAGGCAAGCAACTGATGTCCTATGCAAATACCAAACATAGGTATGCCGCTCTTGACAAGTTTTTTGATCTGCGCTATCTCGTATACGTTTTCTTCGGGATTGCCCGGTCCGTTGGAAAGCATTATTCCGTCGGGATTAAAAGCGATAATATCTTCGGCTGACGTATCGTGCGGAAATACCGTCACTTCGCAACCGCGCTTAGTGAGCTTCTCAATGATATTTCTCTTGATACCGTAATCGAGCAATGCTACTTTCTTTTTGACTTTCTTGACTTTAACTACTCTTTTTTCTTTGCACGATACGCTCTTGACCGCGTCTTTTATCACGTACTCGTCAAGCAGTTTTTTCTTGTCGGGCGAAAGCTGCGGACTGTCCGTTATGATACCGTTCATAACGCCGCTCTCTCTGACGATCTTAGTCAGCTCTCTCGTGTCTATTCCGCAAATACCCACGACGCCGAGCTTTTTGAGCATATCGTCGAGTTTGCCCTGACTTCTGAAATTGGACGGAGCATCGCATATATCTCTGACGATATATCCCTTGACGTGACTAGCGTTTGATTCAAAATCCTCTTCTATTACGCCGTAGTTGCCTATAAGCGGGAACGTCTGGCAGACTATCTGACCGTAATAGCTCGGGTCTGTCAAGGTCTCCAAATACCCTGTCATTGCCGTGGTAAAGACGACTTCGCCGAGCGCCTCGCCTTCCGCGCCTATCGAAGTACCTGCGAATACTTTACCGTTTTCCAGAATAAGATAAACTTTTTTCATTTCTACCTCTTTTTCTCAGTCGTATTGTTTTATTGAAATTATTTTTTGCGCTATTTGTTTTTTTGACACTCTTTCGTCCATCGCCGCTCTTTCGATGTATCGGTGCGCGTCTTCTTCGCTCATTCCTTCATGAGCTATCAGCAGACATTTTGCCCTGTCGACCAGCTTGAGTTCCTCTATCTTGTCTTGAAGTCTCCTGTTGCTGAGAATAATATTGCTGAGTCGGTTGTGATTGGCATAGAGGGCTTTGAGCGTCTTGAACAGTCCTTCTTGCGAAACGGGTTTGGTCATGACGACCACGCCGTAATCCTCGACTTTGTTTTCTATCGCGTCGCTTACGTCCGCATGCGCCAGCAAAAGTATACTCATCGTAGTGTTTTCCGCCGCATAAAGCGCAAGTTCGTATCCGTATTCGTCGACGAGCGGAGCGTTAATTATCATCAGAGCGTAATCGCATTCGTTGACAAGTCTTCTTGCCTCCACTCCCGAATGAGCCTGTCGGGGCGCGGAATATCCGACCTTGGACAGTATTGCGGAAAATTTACCCGCGTATTCGGATGTCGACACAATCAACACGCCTGCCATTCAACATTCTCCAACAATTGCATTGCGCATTCCACGCGCCTATATTCTGTGAAAATAAAGCTCGTGGGCGAATTCGTCCTTGTCTTTGGACAGCGAATACGATTTGTATTCCGCGCTCTTGAATTCAAAGAACTTGTCCAAAGTTTTCTTTGGAATATACCGCGCTATAAACTCGCTGTTTTTTGCAGATTCTATCGCGCTCATCAAGTCCTCTGGCAAACAATCGGCCGCCGACAAATCTTGTATATTCGCCTCGTCGGCAAGTTTGAGTTTATTTTCTATACCTTCTGCTCCCGCAAACAGCAACAGAGCGTACGCTATATACGGATTGCAAGAGGGGTCTGCCGAACGCAGCTGCATTTTTGCCATACCGTCGCGCTTTATTCTTATAAGCTGCCTGCCGTTGGAATAAGACCATGCGATTTTGTTGTAAGCTTCGATTTCCTCGTTGTTTTCCAACCGTTCGTATGAATTGATCGTCGGATTGAGAAAAACAGCCATCTCTCTCGCCCTTGCCAATATGCCTGCTACAAAACTTTCCGCTTCCGCCGTCGACGACAGCAATGCGGGTTCGAATAGATTCGCGCCGTCTTTTAGCAACGACAGATTGACGTGCAATCCGCTGCCGATCTCGCTTTTCAACGGTTTTGGCATGAAAGACGCGTGCAGTCCGTTCATAGTGGCAACGGCTCTTACGACAGTCTTAAAAGTTATCAAATCATCCGCCGCCATAAGCGCGTCGTTAACTTTGAAACAAATCTCGTTCTGTCCCGGACCTCTCTCGTGATGAGAACTGATAGGTTTGATACCCATTCTCTCCAGAGTAAGACATATATCTCTACGCACGTTTTCGCCTCTGTCGATCGGCGCAACGTCGAGATAGCCCGCCCTGTCGTGAGGATTGAGCGTGGGCATCCCTTCTGCATCTGTCTTGAACAGATAGAATTCGCAATCGCTGCCGATTTGGCATGACAAACCTTTTTGCGCAAGCACGGTCTGAGCGCGGGCAAGAAGTCCTCTTCCGTCTCCGTCGAAATCTCTGCCGTCAGTGCGTCTTATCTTACAAAAAAACCTCACTACGCTTCCGTGCTGGGGTCTCCAAGGCAACAGTTGAATAGTTGAGGCTTCCGGATAGAGCAACAGATCGCTCTCCTCTGGGTCTACGAATCCTCCCACCGAATAGGCTTCGAAGGAAACTCCTTTTTCAAAAGCGTTGGGCAATTCGTCGGCGATAATAGATATGTTCTTAATATTTCCGAAAGAGTCGCAAAAGGTCAATTTGACAAATTTGACGTCGTTGTCTTTTACAAAATCCAATACTTCCTTTACGGTCTGACTCATAAACACCTCTTTTTGGGGTGTAGCCCAAAACATTTCTATAATTATAACATAGTAATTAGTAAATATCAAGTTATATAAATAATAAATACAGACAAAATTTTTTACAGATACGTCAAGAAAATTATAGGTAAATTAATTCCGCCATTCCGTCAATACGCAAATGCCGCTACGTTTACATTTAGGAAGATTTGTTGAGAGGATGCGATATTAACGCGATTGACGTTGATAGCATAACGTAGCAATCGCTATGCCGTCGCTTCGCTCCTTACGACTTCGCATAAGCCGTCTCTATGGTTTAGATATTTCGACCGCAGTGAAGAAATCTAATCGCTTATTAATTGTTGAGCTTATCCGATCAAACGGAAGTATACAGCTGTTTGTAAGGATTAGCGGAATCGGCTGTCAACACATAAAAATCTCTGTTCAAGATTTCCTCGACTTGTCCGCCGAAATAGCGACAGTATTCGCCGACGTATTTCTCTATCTCCGCCATATCTTCCGCCGTCGCCTTTCTCGCAATGATCTGTTGCGGCAAATCGGGCAGCTGTTCGCTGCGCAGAAATATTTTGCCGCCGTGCATTCCGTTGCCGGTAAAATATCCTACGTTGGTCTTGCTGTCGGTGCCTATTCCCAATACTACGATTATGCCACCGGCTTGATATTCGCCGAGAAAACTCCCCGCTTTACCGCCGATTACCAACACGGGAAATTTATCCTTATAGGCTTTCATATGTATGCCTGCGCGATAACCTGCGTCGCCTTTTATAAATATCTTTCCGCCGCGCATAGAATATCCTGCGGCGTCTCCGCTGTTGCCGTGAATGACTATCAAACCGTCGTTCATCGTGTCGCCCACAGCGTCTTGGGCATTGCCGTTGACCGTGATCGAACTGCCGTCGAGATACGCGCCCAAAGCATTGCCGGGCGTGCCGTTGACAATTATGTTTTTACCGCCGACGCCCGCCGCTATGTATCTGTGACCTTGAGCGTTATCTACGAATATTTCTTTTTCTGCCGTCTGACGAATCATTTGACCTATTTGGGAAAAATGTTTGCCTTCGCAATCTATTCTCAACATATGAAACTCCTTCTATTCTCCCGCGTGCTTGATGCCTAAGATTTCCAACTCTTTGGAATTGAGACCTACGCCTCTCAACATAAGCCTGTTGCCTTTGAGAGCTTCTATCGAATTGATGCCCATACCGCCCATCATCTCCTTGATTTCGTGCGTCCAAGCAGTGACAAGATTGACTAATCTTCGGCAGCCTTCTTCAGGGTCAAGTCTGGCGACCAACTCGGGTATCTGCGTAGCTATACCCCAATTACATCTGCCCGTGTGGCAAGATCGGCAAAGATGACATCCCATCGCCATAAGCGCGGCAGTAGCGATATAGCACGCGTCGGCGCCAAGCGCAACAGCCTTGATAACGTCGGCGCTGTTGCGGATAGATCCTCCGACAACCAAAGATACGTTGCCTCTGATTCCTTCGTCTCTCAGACGCTTGTCAACGCTGGCAAGGGCAAGTTCGATAGGTATGCCTACGTTGTCTCTTATCCTCGTCGGCGCCGCTCCGGTACCTCCTCTAAAACCGTCGATCACGATTATATCAGCGCCGCTTCTGGCGATTCCGCTCGCAACAGCGGCAACGTTGTGCACCGCTGCAACTTTGACGGCAACGGGTTTTTTATAATCCGTAGCCTCTTTGAGAGAAAACACCAGCTGTCTCAAATCCTCTATGGAATATATATCGTGATGCGGAGCAGGAGAAATAGCGTCGCTTCCCGCCGGAATCATTCTCGTCTTGGAGATATCTCCGACTATCTTTGCGCCCGGCAAATGTCCGCCGATACCCGGTTTTGCGCCCTGCCCAATCTTGATCTCTATACATTCTCCGGCATTGAGATAATCCGGATGTACGCCGAATCTTCCCGACGCCACCTGCACTATCGTATTTTTGCCGTATCGATAAAAATCTTCGTGCAGACCTCCTTCGCCCGTGTTGTAATATATCCCCAACTTTTCCGCAGCTTTGGCAAGCGAGGCGTGAGCGTTGTAGCTTATCGAGCCGTAACTCATTGCGGAAAACATAATCGGCGTGCCCAACTTGAGCTGAGGAGACATATTGTCTACGATTTTTCCTTGAGCGTCTCTGACGATTCTATCGGGCTTACTGCCGAGAAATACCGTCGTCTCCATAGGTTCTCTCAACGGATCTATCGAAGGATTGGTCACCTGCGAAGCGTTGATAAGTATCCTGTCCCAATATACCGGCAAAGGCTGCGGATTGCCCATTGACGAAAGCAATACTCCGCCCGTCTCCGCCTGACGGTATATCTCTTTGATAGAATCGACAGTCCAATTGGCATTTTCTTTATAAGTATTATCCGATTTGACGATTTTGAGCGCGCGCGTCGGACACGTTGCCACACACCTGTGACAGTTGACGCATTTCGCGTCGTCCACTCTCAAAACGCCCTTTTTTTCGTCAAAAAAGTGTACTCCGTTGGCGCACTGCCCTACGCATAATTTACAGTTGACGCACCTGCCGAAATCTCTTACTACTTCATATACGGGATAAATATAGTTGATCGCCATTTTATTTATCCTCCCTGTTCACTCTGATTACCACAGGTTCGCCGCCTTTTGGCGACCAAATCCTGTCGAGATCGCTCGCGATAACCCTAATAGCGCATTCTTCACTGGCGATATACGTCATGTCGTCTTTTTCCCCCACAACCATACTTCTGAGTTTGAGTCTGTCGTTGAGCGCCATGAGTCCGTCTTCAAATCCGACCATTATACTGAACGGTCCCGTGATCAGGAGTCCCGAAAAAGCGTTGCGCAAATATTCGGCGAGAGCCCTCTCCTCAGGCGGTTTTTTCTCGATAGTAGACCAGAAGGGAGCGGCTATGACCTGCGCCGTCTCTTCCATACTCAATCCCTGTCTGCGGCACAGATAGTCTATTACGTATGCTATCACTTCGGTGTCGGTCATAAGCGTACACTGATAACCGAACATCTCTATATATCTCCTATTGGCGTCGTAAGAAGATATCTCGCCGTTGTGCACGACCGAATAGTCGAGCATTCCGAACGGATGCGCTCCGCCCCACCACCCGGGAGTGTTGGTAGGATATCTGCCGTGCGCAGTCCAGCAATACGCGTCGTATTCTTCAAGTCGGTAATATTCTCCTACGTCTTCGGGATAACCGACCGCCTTGAATATGCCCATATTCTTTCCGCTGGAAAATATGTAAGCGCCTTTCATAGTAGTATTGACCTTTATCACCATTCTCGCCACGAATTCCTTCTCGTCGAGATTGGTCTCATGAAGTCTGGCGTCGAGAGGCTTGACGAAATATCTGAGAATCAACGGTTCGTCGGAAATTCTCTTTGTCTTTCTTATCGGTATCATAGACATATTGACGATAAAAAAATTGCGGTAAAGAAAATTTTCCGCCTCTTTTCTTATCTCGTTGTCGTCATAAAATATATGAAGCGCATAGAAATCAGCATATTGCGGATATATGCCGTAGCCGGCAAATCCGCCTCCAAGACCGTTGGACCGGTCGTGCATGGTAGCAATGGATGTAATTATCTTCTCTCCGTTGGTAAGTCTGCCGCGCCTAGATATTATACCCGAAATAGCGCAACCCGACGGAATCCTCACCTCTCCTTCTCTCAACATATTCTGCTCCTTTTATAAACCGCGATTCGACTGCGCAAAACGCGCTTTCGCCAAAACTTCGCTCTTATCTCAAAAGAGTAATTCTTCGGCTTTTAGGTAATTATATTACCGCCGTATTGTCCTTGTCAATAATCTGAAAAAACTTTTTTCCAAATACAATAAATTTTTTCTTCTCAAGAATATATTTATCTGAATTTGCAATTATATTTGACACATAACACAAATATGGCGATTATTTCCAAATAATTTAATCGCAAAAAATCTATGTTAATTTATTTTTATTTTGCACGCAATAATCCATTTTGTCCATAAAAATATTTATATAAATTTCGCCCGCGCGCACAAAAATCCCATTAATGGCGGGCTCTTCCTCGCCCAAGCGGTTTATTGAAAAATTTCTCGTTTTTTTGTCGAAATCGTTTGACATTAACTCAGCGTGCCTTTATACTTGTATTGTAGCAAAGGCGCTAGACAAGTGATACTTGTTTGGCGCCCTTTTTGTTTATTTAGCAAATAAATTTTAAGGAGATATATCTATGGTAATGTCAGAAATCTTCGGATCGCTCGTATTCAACGACACGGTCATGCAAGAACGGCTTCCGAAATACACTTACAAGGAGCTTATGTCGTGTATTGCCGACAACGAACCCATTTCTCTGTCCTGCGCAACCGTCATCGCCAACGCGATGAAAGACTGGGCAATAGAAAAAGGCTGCACGCACTATACGCATTGGTTTCAGCCTATGACGGGAATCACCGCCGAAAAACACGATGCTTTTATCCAGCCTACTTCGGACGGAAAAGTTATAATGGAATTCAGCGGCAAAGAACTTATCAAAGGCGAACCGGATGCGTCTTCCTTTCCTTCGGGCGGCATAAGAGCAACGTTTGAGGCAAGAGGATATACCGCGTGGGATCCGACTTCTTATGCATTCGTCAAAGACGGAACGCTGTGCATACCGACTGCTTTCGTATCATATACGGGCGAAGTGCTCGACAAAAAGACTCCTCTGCTCAAATCCATGAACGCATTGAGCAAGACGGCTTGCAGAATACTCAAACTATTCGGCAAAAACGTCAAGAAAGTCATTACGACGGTCGGTCCCGAACAAGAATATTTCCTAATCGATAAAAGCGTATATGAAAAAAGAAAAGATCTGATATATTCCGGACGCACGCTTTTCGGCGCGCCCGCTCCCAAAGGGCAGGAATTGGAAGACCATTATTTCGGCACTATCAAACAAAGAGTTGTCAAATATATGGCAGATTTAGATAAGGAACTTTGGAAACTCGGCGTGCTTGCCAAGACCAAGCACAACGAAGTAGCGCCCGCTCAGCACGAACTCGCGCCAATATTCAGTCAATCCAATGTAGCTGCCGACGCAAATCAGCTGACTATGGAAATGATGAAAAAAGTGGCGAGCCGTCACGGCATGGTATGTCTGTTGCATGAAAAGCCTTTTGAAGGCGTCAACGGCAGCGGCAAACACAACAACTGGTCTATGTCCACCGACAAAGGAGAAAACTTGCTCGAACCCGGCGACACTCCCGAAGATAACGCTCAGTTCCTATTGTTCCTCTCCGCCGTAATCAAAGCCGTGGACGAATATCAAGATTTGCTGAGATTGAGCGTAGCCAGCGCGGGCAACGATCACAGACTCGGAGCCAACGAAGCTCCTCCGGCAATCGTATCGATGTTTCTCGGCGAAGAACTCGACGGCATACTGACCGCAATCGCCGAAGACAGAACTTACAGCAAAAGAGCAAAATGCGAATATGAGATCGGCGTAAGCTCGCTGCCTAAATTCACAAAGGATTCTACCGACAGAAACCGCACTTCCCCGTTTGCCTTCACAGGTAACAAATTTGAATTTAGAATGCTCGGATCGACGTTCTCCATATCCGGTCCGAATATAATTCTCAACACAATCGTCGCCGAATCGCTAGACCAATTCGCCGATAGACTTGAAGGCGCCGAGGACTTTATGGCTTCGGTAAAAGAGCTTATCAAAGAAACGTTTATAAAACACAGAAGAATCATATTCAACGGCAACGGCTATTCTGACGAATGGGTAAAAGAAGCAAAGAAAAGAGGTCTGCTCAATTTGGAATCAACTCCCGAAGCATTGCCTTATTTCAAGCATAAAAAGAACGTAGAACTTTTTGAAAAACACGGAATATTCTCCGAACTAGAGGTTAATTCGAGAACGGACATTATGCTCGAAAATTACTCCAAAGTAGTCAATATAGAAGCTCTGACAATGATCGACATGGCAAACAAACAAATTCTGCCTGCCGTAACGACTTACGTCAAAGAACTCGCCAAAACCGCGCTTGCGACCAAAGAATTGGGATTTGAAGCGACAGCGCAAATCGAGACGGCAAAAAAATTGACTGCGCTCAGCGCGAACGCCGCTACTACTCTCAAAAAATTAAAAGAGAAAGTCAGCAAAGCCGAGAGCATCGTCGGAACAGAAGAAAAAGCTATGTTCTATCGCACGGACGTAATACCGTATATGAACAAACTCAGAAAAGACGCCGACGAAATGGAAGTCAACACTGCGGATAAGTACTGGCCGTTCCCCACTTACGGAGCAATACTTTTCTCAGTAAAAGACTGATAACTCCGCCTATTATCGATACAAAGGTCGTACACTATAACACAAAGACGCGTAATCGCAAAGACGGCGCGTCTTTGCGATTTTATCTGCCTAAATAAAAGCCGAACCGCATTAAGCCGAGCTGTAAAAATTTACCGATAAAACAAGAAAAAAATCGTTTTTTATTGTATTAATATATTTGATTATGCAAATGGTTTTTGCTATAATTAAATCGATATCCTTATATAAGATATCAATATAAAAGGAAGGTACTTTATGACAAGAAAAATCAAAGAAGAGTGCGGCATTTTCGGAATATATGACAAATCCGGACTTGGCAATATTGCAAACCAAGTGTATTTCGGACTTTTTGCTCTCCAACACAGGGGGCAGGAGGCGGCCGGTATCGCTGTAAACAAAGACAGAGAAATCACGTTGATTAAAGGTATGGGACTTGTCAGCGAAGTATTCAACGACAACAATCTCGCAAGTCTCGAAGGCGAGATTGCAATCGGTCACGTAAGATACTCCACGACCGGCAACAATACGCCGGAGAACGCTCAGCCTATCAGCGTAAAATACGCAAAAGGCAATTTGACCGTATCTCACAACGGCAACATTACCAACGCAAAGGAGTTGAGAGACAAGCTCGAGGCGAAAGGAGCGATTTTCCACACAACGAGCGACAGCGAAGTTATATCCTATCTCATCGCCATCAACAGATTAAAATCCAAAAGCATCGAAGAAGCCGTCGAAAAGGTCTTCCCGCTGTTGCAAGGATCTTTCTCTCTGTTGGTAATGAGCCCGAGAAAACTTATTGCGGTTAGAGACAGACACGGCATCAGACCTCTCTGTATGGGCAAGCTGCATGACAACGTAGTCTTCTCTAGCGAAAGCTGCGGCTTTGAGACCATAGGCGCTGAATTCGAAAGAGACGTGCTCCCCGGCGAGATAATCGTCGTGACCGAAGAGGGAATCAATAGCAATACGAAATTCTGCGGTTGCAAGAGCGGGCTGTGCATATTCGAACACATTTATACGGCAAGACCCGACAGCGTAATCGACGGACAAAGCGTCAACGACGCCAGAGTCAACGCCGGCAAAATGCTGGCTCGCATAGCTCCTGCCGAAGCAGACCTCGTAATCGGCGTGCCCGACAGCGGACTTCCCGCGGCAATAGGTTACTCTCACGAAAGCGGAATCCCTTACGGCGTAGGTCTTATTAAAAACAGATATATAGGCAGAACTTTTATTCAACCGACGCAGGCAATGCGAGAAAGAAGCGTCGCGCTTAAACTCAACACGTTAAAAAGCAACGTCGAAGGCAAACGAATAGTCATGGTTGACGACTCTATAGTCAGAGGCACAACGCTTGCAAATATAGTCAAACTTCTCAAAAAATCCGGAGCAAAAGAAGTCCATATCAGAATTTCTTCGCCGCCGTTCATATTCCCGTGTTTCTTCGGTACGGACATACCGTCAAGAAAAGAACTTGCATGCAACAAATATACGATGGAAGAATTGAGAATAAAAATCGGCGCCGATTCGCTGGCTTTCCTCGATAAAAAGACGATAGACCAGATAGCTCCCGACACTACCGTGTCTTTCTGCAAAGGCTGCTTTACCGGAAAATATCCGTGCAAAGTCCCCGGAGAAAAGACCGAGAAAAATCTTTTTGAATAAAAAGCGTAACTTAATACGAAGACCTGCCTATTAATCGGCAGGTCTTTTGTTAATATAATTATTCTCGTCGATGACTTATGCGAGCGGCGATCCAGTGTTTAATCTTCGCCATTATCCTCTTTATCTTTTCTGAAATGTCCGGCAAGTCTTCGTTTGACCGATTTAACGTGTCTTTCGATAAATTCCGTGCGTTTGCTCTTTCTGCTTGCTTTATACTCTTTGCGTAATTGCGCAAGCACGTCTTTCTCGATTTTTTTGCTGTCGGCAAAAATTTCTTCAACGTTGTTTTTAACGTTTATGTAGTTGTCGGCGACCAGTTGACAATACGCGACGATACCCTGTCTGACTTCGTTGTCTTCCGCGCCGTTTTCCAACTCTGCGAAATACCAAAGAAAATCTACCGTTTCTTCGCTGAACTTCGTAAAAAAGTTTTTCTTTGCAAGATATTCCGCTATCGCTACGTACGCGACGATATCTTTGACACAAGTCTTTGTTACTTTTCTAATATCCTGCTCTATTTTTTCAACGATAGCCAAGTCGCAATCAAACACGTTGTCCCAGCTTATGCTCTCAGCGTCAATTGCACAGTCATTGGCAAAGTGCTGTCTGACGGCGAGTATAATATCGTTGCCTTGAGAAAGTTTTTCTATAAAGAGTTTCTCCTTGGGATAAAGCGTCTTGTTGCTTTTGCATTGCATAAACAATATTGCCTGCAACGTGAGATCGAATTTCTTGAGCAGATCGTTTGAGTCGAGATTTTCGTCGACGCTAACGGCAATATCGCAGACTTCGGCAAGCAATTTGCTTATCGCTGTATATTTTTTATAAATTTTAAGATGAGTTTCCTCCCTTAAAGACATATATTCTTCCTCCTACGTTACAACTTAATTTTAATACTTCCCGCTACGATAGTCAACTTGACGCGTCAAATAACTTTAACTTGTATCAAAACCGTATAAAAACGCCCGTCGCTCGGACGGGCGGAAAAATCAGTTTTTGACTATTCTGTATCCGTCTTTTGAATCCAACACGCTGTAACCGAGTTGAGTAAGCTGATTTCTCAAAGCGTCTGCCTGAGCAAAATCCTTGCGTTTTTTTGCCTCGTATCTTTCCTGAGCTATCCGCTTAATATCTTCGGGTATATCCTCTTGCGTTTCCTCAGACGGCTGCGCCTTATCGAGCGAAAGCCCGAGCACCTTGTCGAACTCTAATGCAAGGGCATATATATCTTTACTCTTAGGCTCTTTGACCATAGTCCATACCACGCCCAAAGCAAGCGGTATGTTGAGATCGTCGTTGATAGCCTCGTCAAACTGCTTTTTGTATTCGGCAAGTTTTTCGGGAGCGGTAACGGCAGCGCCCGTCTTATGTTGATAAAGCGTATTAAGCAGACGCGCGTATGACGTCTTTGCCCCGTCCATACCCTCAAACGTAAAGTTGAGTTTCTTTCTATAATGCGCATTGAGACAGAAGTATCTGTAATCCAAAGCGCAATATCCCATCTCTTCGAGTTGGCTTATTCTATATACGTTGCCCAAACTTTTGGACATCTTGCCGTTGTTGACGAGCATAAACTCGCTGTGAACCCAATAATCAACGGTCTTGTGACCCTCGAGAGCTTCGTTCTGCGCGATCTCATTCTCGTGGTGAACGGGAATTGCGTCTACGCCGCCCGTATGAATATCGAATTGACTGCCGAGATATTTTCTGCTCATAGTCGAACATTCTATATGCCATCCCGGATATCCCATTCCCCATGGGCTTTGCCACTGCATTATATGCTGAGGATCGGCTTTTTTCCACACGGCGAAATCTGCGGGATGACGCTTTTGCGAATTGACCTCGACTCTTGCGCCCGCCTGCTGATCGTCAAGACTCAATCTCGACAGCTTGCCGTATTCGGGAAATTTGGATATATCGTAATATATGCCGTCGTCAATCTCGTAGGCATATCCTTTGTCTATAAGCGTCTGAACGTCCTTGATCATTTCGCTTATGTGATCTGTGGCTTTGGCAATTACCTCGGGTCTGCCGATATTGAGTTTCTTAAAATCCTCAAAAAAGTAATTTGTGTAGAACTCTGCAATCTCCCAAGGAGTCTTCTGCTGTTCTCTGGCGGCTTTTGCCATCTTATCTTCGCCGTCGTCGCCGTCTGAGAGCAAATGTCCGACGTCGGTTATATTCATTACGCCCTTAAGCTTATAGCCGTCGTATTTGAGCACTCTGCGGAATATATCCATAAAGATATACGTCCTTAAATTGCCTATATGCGCGTAGCTGTATACCGTAGGTCCGCAACTGTACATTGTGACTTTGCCTTCTTTGAGCGGCTTGAAGTCTTCTTTTTGCCTTGTGAGAGTATTGTATATCCTCAACATATTGCCTCCAATCTATCCTTTTGTTAATGTTTGCGCAAATTATTGATTTTGCTTTCTATCGCGTCCTCGAGCTCGCCTATTTCTCTCTCGATCGCGTTGCCGTCGCATTCGTCGACTGAATTTTCCTGAGTAATAGAATACTTGCAGGATTTGACGTCCAAAGCTTTTTCCAGACTCTCTATTCTCTTGTTGAGCCTTGCAAATTCTTCGAGTATAGGATCGGGAAGTTTTTGATCTATATCGTCAACTCTAACGTCGTTGTATTTTACTACTCTGCCTGGCACGCCCACCACGGTCGAATTGGGGGGTACGTCTTTGAGCACGACGCTGCCTGCTCCGATTTTGGAATTATGCCCTACCAGTATCGGTCCCAAAACTTTTGCGCCGGCGGATATCATTACGTTGTCCTCTATCGTCGGGTGTCTTTTGCCCGTATCCTTTCCCGTTCCTCCCAGCGTAACTCCCTGATAAATCAGCACGTTTGTGCCAATCTCTACAGTCTCGCCTATGACGACTCCCACGCCGTGATCGATAAACACTCCGCCTGCAATCTTAGCCGCGGGATGAATATCTATCCCCGTCTTTCTTCTGGTTCCGCTCGCGATAAGTTTTGCAAGATATTTCATCTTGTGGTTATAAAACCAATGAGCGAATCTATGCCTGTACAGCGCCTTGAATCCGCCGTACGTGAAGAATATTTCAAATTTATTTCTTGCGGCGGGGTCTTTGTCAAGAGCCGCCTGCAAATCCATTTTAATCTTTCCCATTATGACCTCGCAATAAGCTGTTTTACATAAAAAAACAGCCGTCTTGTATTCAAAGACGGTTGCCCGCGGTTCCACTTTGATTGAACGGCAAAGCCGTCCCTCTCGTCGTCGGTCTTAACGCGACCTCACGCGCGGTATTTCCCCCGCGAGCAAGCAATCCGCACTTGGCTATTCCTTATCGAAAAGGCTCTCAGCCGACGACCTTTTTCTCTGTGCCAAAGTAAAATAGTTACTCTTGATTGCTTATTGCCGTATAACACTTGTATTATATGCAAAATTGCAAAGTTTGTCAACTGTATTTGCGATTGATTATTCCCTTAACGCGCTGCGCGATCGATATCCAATATCTTATCATACAGCTCAGCCGAGCTGTCGACAAGAATTTCCGCCCCGCTTTCTAAGAGAATATCTCTGCTGCGAAAGCCCCACGTAACCCCTATAAATTTAAGTCCGCAGTTCTGCGCAAACGCGCAGTCCACTTCGCTGTCTCCTACGTATACCGTATCTCCCGACCTTAGGGCGCGCTCTGCGCAAAGCAATCTGAATATCTCGTCCGAAGGCTTGGGCGCAATATCGTCTCTGCTGCCGTAAACTCCGTCGAAAATTTCTCCGAAATACCGCGATACCAATTCTCTTGCAGCGCCGTCGTATTTGTTGGAAATAACGTATAGGCGGTAACCGCATTTCTTTAGATCGACAAGCATCTGAGGAATACCGTCATAAGGTTTCGTCGAATCCGCCTTATGCTCGTCGTAAAAATTTTTGAAAATCCCGCGGCATTTTTCCAACGTTTCAATGTCGTCGCATTTCATAAGATCTTTGAGCAAATTTCTTATCCCGTGACCGATCGCGTCTCTGACTTGCGCTTCGCTCTGAACGGGAAATCCCAATTTTTCCAAAGCATAATTTGCCGCCGTCGCCAAATCCGGTAAGGTGTCGAGTATCGTGCCGTCAAGGTCGAAAATTACGTTTTTCGTCATTATATTTGTGTCCTATAGATAAACGGAACATTTGAATACGTCCCGTAATTTGTCCTAATTATCGTTGATTATCAACATAAGAATACCGTTTTCTACGCCTATCTCGCAGCAATCGCCCGTCGTTTCGTTGCTGACGCCGAGAGGAAAATCGTTTCTGAGCGTAGCGTTGTCAAGAGGATATTTTGCGCCTTTGACGGTTACTCCCGCGATGTTGTCGAAAGCAAATAACGAAAATACCTGTCCGCGCCTTCCCATGATAATATGCTTTTCTCTCACAAACTCGATCTTGCAAGCTGCATCGACAAAACTGATTTTGTATCCTTTTTGGCAAAATCCGTACGCGTTCTGCAAATTGGCAATCGTATGATCGAGCCTGCCGCCCAGTCCTCCGTATACTACGAATTCGTCGTATCCTTTGTCAGCCATAAATTCAACGGCAAGTCCCATATCGGTAAAATCTTTAACTGGGCTGTGCTTCACCGTTTCGACGTCTTGAGGCTCAAATCCCAAAGAATCGAGATCGCCGATCAGATAATCGACTTTGGCGATATCCCGAACGTGTCTATAGCCTCCGTCGACTGCGACGACTGCCGCTCCGTCGGCATTGAATTTATCTCGGCAAAATTCGCCTGCGCAGACCAAAACGCACTTCATAGCCTTAAGCCATCAACTTGCGATACATATTGCCCAACTCTTCCTTGCTCATAAATTTGGGCACGGGATAGAGCGGATGAGCCTCTGCGTAAGCTCTTTCCACCATGAGGGGGATATCCTCTTCTTTAATTACTGCGTCGAACTTCTCGGGGATATTCATAGCGGCGTTCATATCTTTGATTGCCTGAATAAATTTCTTGGATTTTTCTTCGTCGCTTTCGCCCGTTATACCTACAATGTCGGCAAGTTTTGCAAGCTTCTTATATATGCTGTCGCCGTACCATTCGAGCACGTGCGGAAGAATTACTGAATTGGCAAGTCCGTGCGGAGTGTGATAAAATCCTCCGAGTGTATGCGCAATCGCATGCACGTAGCCCACGTAAGCCCTAGTAAATGCGGCTCCTGCATAATAAGCTCCTTTGAGCATATTCTCTCTGGCCTGCAAATTTTTGCCGTCGTTATAAGCGGTAACGAGATTGTCAAAAATGAGTTTGACTGCTTTCTCCGCCATTTCTTTAGTCTGCTTTGTGTTGCCTTTGCCGATATAGGCTTCGACAGCGTGCGTAAGAGCGTCTATACCCGTAGTAGACGTTATATGCGGAGGCAATCCGACGGTCAGCGTCGCGTCGAGCAACGCATATTCGGGGATAAGCGCATGATCGTTGATAGCATACTTTTCATGCGTTTGAGAATTGGTGATGACTGCCGCGAGCGTAGTTTCGCTTCCTGTGCCGGCAGTAGTAGGAATTGCAACGAGCGTCGGCAATTTTTTGCCAACCTTGAGAATACCTTTCATCTGAGGTATAGTCTTGTCGGGACGCGCCACCCTTGCTCCTACCGCCTTGGCGCAATCCATAGAAGAGCCGCCGCCAAGAGCTATTATACATTCGCACGCGCCGTCTTTGTATATCTGCAGCGCCTGCTCTACTATATCTATCGTAGGATTGGGAATTACGTCGGCAAATACCGACAGTTTAAGTCCGACCTGTTCGCAACCGTCTATGATCGGTTGAGGCATTCCCAACTTCATAAGCATGGGGTCAGTGACAAGCATAACGCTGCCGAATCCCTGTTCTTTAATAAATTTCGGCAAATCCTTAATTCCGCCTTCTAAATCCAAAAGTTTGGGCTGACGCCAAGCCAAAAACGGCGAAACCGCATATATGGTCTTCTGATATGTTCTGTACCACGCTTTTTGAAAAATATTCATAAAAATCTCCTTCGTTCAACCGCAAAAGCAGTTGAAACACTCAACTCTTTTATTATAGTTAAATAATAGACGGATGTCAACTTTTGCCGTGCAACGGAGATTAAAGTTTTGTTAAATTCCATAAATACGATATATCCAGCAGCTCATATATCTCGCTATCTTGCAATTTATCCAAATACGCAGTGGTCTTGTACTTTGCCTGAGCGGGCGGACAGTGCCAGCCTTTGACAAATACGTCCGCCCGTTTAGAGCGAATGAACGACGCGCTGTCCGCATCGCATGAAAAAGTAAGCGCGTCTCTGCCGTTCAATATGAAAATCTCTGCAAAGATTCTGGCTTTGCCATTCGGCGTCAACCTGACTTTGACAACCGCGTAATCGCTATTATTTGAAAACGGAAAATCCAAATAAGCCCCTTTCTTGGCAAGACAATAATCGCAAATGCCTTTTAACGTCATATTTCCTCCCCTTGCAAAAACGGCGCTTTGCTTTCAAACTGCATTTGTCTGCCGTCTATAGGATGGACAAACGACAGCTCGCAACTGTGCAGAGTCTGCGTGTCGTATATGCTGCCGTCGGGACAGGTTATCGGTCGGAAAATCGGCGCGTATAATCTGTCGCAGCAGATCGGATAGCCCATATCGGAAATATGTACTCTTATCTGATGCGTCCTGCCTGTGCGCAAAACAAACTCAGCCGCAAAATAATCATCGTACTGTCTGACGACGGAATATTCGGTGACAGCCCTCTTGCCGTCTTGCGATATCTCTCTCTTCATACCCGAATCAGATTCTTTGATAGGACGGTCTATCATGCCGTGCAAGTTCCCGACGAACGTGCCTTGACAAAGCGCAATATACTTGCGCTCGATATGCCCCTTGGCAAGTATGCTGTGCGCAAGCCGATTCTTCGCAACAATCATAAGTCCACTCGTATCCCTGTCAAGCCTGTTGACGGGACGGTAAACGAAATCTCCCCACACGTTGGCAAGACAGTTGACAAGACTGCGTCCGTAATGATTGCCCTTGGCTATGACAGCAACGCCTGCCGACTTGTCGACCACGGCGAGGTCTTCGTCTTCATAAACTATATCGACGGGTCTTTGCCATTTGGGAATAGGCTGGATATCGTCGTCCTCGAGATATATACATAATCTATCGCCTTGCTTGATTCTGTCGACAAGTCTTATAGCATATTCGCTTTTTTCGCAGACGAGACATACGTATCCCATGCGTTTTTTCAACGATTTTCGGATAGTAGAAGATATGCAAAAAGCTGCGAGTATATCCTCGCAACTCCCGTCAAACGGCGCAACGTATTCCAACCTTCTGCAAAACCCCACTTATTCTTCCCCGTTCCATTGATACACTTTAAGATCGACTACGTAATCGTCGTCGCAAGGCACGCCCTCTTGAGCAAGCAGTTGCGCTTGAACTTCTCTTCCTCCGAATGCAAACGCGGGAGCTAATGCTCCGGATCTGTTGACCACTCTATGGCAAGGAATGATTCCCGGAGCGGGATTAAAATGCAACGCGTATCCCACCGCCCTCGACGCTTTGGGCGAAGCCAATATCTTTGCTATCTGCCCGTAAGTGGCGACTTTCCCCTTTGGAATCAACTTTACTATATCGTATACTTCGTCGTAAAAACTCATATGTGCCTCTAAATTAATAACAGATTGATCACTGCTTTTTAACATTTTATCACAGTATCGGACGCAATGCAAGACAATAAAACGGCGCTTGCGTTAAGCCCTGCCGATAATCTCGCTCAAAGAATCCTTGGTTGCGTCTCTGTTAAATCGTCTCATTAGATACAGACTTTGTTCGCTGTAGATCGTGTTGACGCCCTCGTTGCACGTCAGCGTCATTATGATTCCTTTATCTTTGAGCACTTGTTCGCTCTCTTTGGTATATTTGCCGTAAGGATACGCGTAAATATCGGTAAATACGCCTATGTCTGCCAAACTCTTAATCAGTTTGTCCGTGTCCTCGGAAAAGACCTTTTTATAACTTTCATCGCTCTCGCCTCTGAGCTTTGCCACTCCCAATCTTGGCTTGGTGTTGTGCATAGAATAGGAATGCAAACCTATCTCTATATTATTGCTGGCATTGACGTCGGCAATATCTTCCCAACCAAAGTAGACAAAATCTCCCCCGGATTTTTTGTTGTGCCGGTCAAGACGCGTATAATCTCCTACAACGGAAAAAAGTCCCGTATAATCAAATTCCTTAAGAAGCGGCAGCGCGTATTTAAGATTGTTGAGATATCCGTCGTCAAAAGTCAGCATTACCGCTTTGTCCGGCAATTTCTTTCCGCGTTTTACCGTGCGGATTATTTCCGCGCAGCTGAGTACTTTATAACCGTTGTCCCTGAGATATTGGAAGTCTTGTCGAAGATGATTCTGATTAATGCAATATACGCATTCTTTTTTATTTGGCGCCAACGTATTGTGATACATCAACACGGTTAGTTTGCCTAGACTTTCCTTTTGAGCAAAAACGTTCTGCGCCGAGTTAACGCCAAGCGCAAAACCGCAATAAGCAGTGACAACCGCCAATATAAAAACACTCGCAACAATAGCTTTTACTCTTTGTCTCATTTTATCCTCTTCCGTGATATATTGTGCGAACACTCAATAAAATTATTCTTATCCAGACAATAGAAAAGCCGAACTCGTATGAGTCCGACTTTAACGATTGAGTACAATCTTCGTCAACCGACGACGGAAGCGCTGACAACTTCGCCTATACGCTTGCACAGGTCCTTACAGTAATCCTCAGACAGCAATAGCTTTTCGTCGTAAGGATTGGATATAAAGCCGCACTCGATAATTATCGACGGCACTTTGACGCACTTCGTTATAAACAGATCTCCTCCCAACGCTTCGTAATTGCTTCTGTCGCCGTACTTGGCGTTGATATTTTTGTTGATATGACTTTGCATTGCAGACGCAAAATCTTTTCCTATGCCAGTATCGTCGTAGAAGACCTGCGCTCCGCGTCTGGAAGAATCGGAAAATCTGTTGACGTGCAGACTGATGACCGCCGTCGGCGAAGATTTGATAATTATGTTTTTACGCGCTTGCATATCTAGCCGCTTGATATTGTTGAGCGCGTCTTTGGTCGTCCTAGTCATCACAACGCCGAAGTTTCTGCCTTCCAATTCTTTTTGAAGTATAAAAGCCATTTTAAGATTGATATCGCTTTCCTTAATTCCTTGCGATCCCACAACTCCGCCGTCTATGCCGCCGTGACCGGCGTCTATCACGATAGTATGCTCGTAAATCGGCAAAGCCGCGGGCAAAACCATATGAGAATAACACACGGCGCCGACGCATCCGCATATTGCGATTACGACAATCACCACTACGACGACAATTATTATCGGATTTTTTTTCAAAGTCAAAAACATATAATACCTCGATTGTATTTTATGTGCGCGCAAATACCGATATGCCCTTTGATAAGACAATCGATACGCAAAATAATCGAATATTCAAAATATGGGAGTCAGTATGAAAATCAACCGTCACATTATGTCATAAACGGTAAAATATATTGATTAAATATAAATTGGCGAATTTAGTCGTCAAAAGCGCAAATTTCAAACATTTTCCGCAGAAAGGGGCAGTTATCCACAGAGTTATCCACAAAAACACTTGTTCATGTGGATAACTCGCATACAGGCTTTCTTCCTCATTATTATGTGTATGTGTCGAAAAATGTTGCTATTCGACGCGTTTTGCCGACACGCAAGCTTTCTCCGGGCAATTGAAAAAACGCATATGGACATAAAAGGAAAAGAGCAAAACGGCGACTATCACATTAAGTAATCGCAAAAAAATTTTTGTCGTTTTTTCCGTCGTATACACGACTGAGCAAACGGTAAATCAGACAAAATTATGACGTTTTTTCTCATATTAAGTTGAAAATCGGAAGCCGAATTGCTATAATGTTAGCAAATACTAACGTAGGAGAAATAAAGCGTATGGAAAAGACAGCTTATAAACTCAAATTGCTCAAACTATATGAGATTCTTTGCAGCGAAAGCGACGAAAACCATCCTATGTCGACTTATCAGCTTATCGACAAACTTGCAAAAGAAGGCATAAGCGTTTCCAGAAAAACACTTTATGAAGATATTGACTTTCTCAATGCAAACGGTTACGAAGTAATGCAAGTGAGAAGAAAATGCAATATGTATTACGTTGCAGACAGAAATTTCGACGTTGCCGAAGTGAGGATACTGATAGACGCCGTGCAAGCGTCAAGCTGTATCACGCCGTCAAAGACGGAACAGCTTGTGGATAAAATTGCAAGTCTTGCGGGAACTCAGCGCGGCGACGTAATCAAAAAAAATATTGCCGTATTCGACACGACAAAGCGCGACAACGAACAGATCTATTACAACGTATTCAATATCAACGAAGCTATAATAGAAAAGAAAAAGATATCTTTTCTATATTACAAATACGACGCAAATGGCGTCAAAATCGCAATGCATGAAGAAAAGCCGTATACCGTCAACCCGATAGCCACAGTGATGAGCGACGGCAATTATTATCTGGTATGCTCTATCGATAAATATACGGGAGTATCTCATTTTAGAATCGACAGAATGGAGCAAGTCACGATAACCGACACTCCGCTCACTCTGCCGCCGGAACTTGAAGATCTCGATATACGTAAACGCAAACGCGAAATCTTCTCTATGTTTTTAGGCGAACAAAAAAACGTGACGTTTGAGATAAACAATAATATAGTCGAAGTAATTTTTGATAAATTCGGAAAAACGACCAAACTGTATCCCTATGGCGGAAATTATCGCTTCACCGCAGATATACAAATAAGCGATATGTTCTTCGGATGGTGTTTCGGACTTGGACAAAACATTAAAATAATAGCCCCTAAAGACGTAAAAGACGCCTATATTGGTAAATTGAAAGATATTGCCGACGGCTATCGCCTATGAAGTATCGAGCCGCTATTCAACTGTCTTTGCGCTCCTCTTCCCGTTCGGGGATATCGTCGTCAGGTTTTTCCTCAGAGTAAGCCGATACCATAGGCTCAACGGCTTCGCTGTTTTTGCGCGCAAAATAATTACGCGTCACTTTGGTGACCACTCCGCCCAGCGCCGCCAGCGCGATTAGGTTGGGAATCGCCATAAGTCCATTAAATAAATCCGCCAGATCCCACACGAGCGACACTCCCGCAACAGCGCCGGCAACTACCAAAAGCACGTACAGCACCTTATACGCTATCGAATATTTTCCTCCGAAGATATACTCAAAAGACTTTTCTCCGTAATAAGCCCAAGATAGAATAGTAGTAAATGCAAACATAGGCAGCATTATGCAGAAAATTACTCCGCCGACGCCGCCGAACGCGCCTCTGAATACAAGCTGAGAAAGCACTGCTCCGCTGCTGAAATTACCAAGTTCATACACGTCCGACGTGAGAATAAGCAGCGCGGTAAGCGTACAAATGATCATCGTGTCCAAAAACACGCCGAATATTCCCCAAAGCCCCTGTCTGACAGGTTCTTTTACCGAAGACGCGCTGTGAGCGATTACCGAACTGCCAAGTCCTGCCTCATTGGAAAATATCCCGCGCGACAATCCAAAACGCATAGCCCTCATTATGCCATACCCGAGCACTCCGCTTCCCACCGCCTTAAAATCAAACGCGTTCTTGAAAATTACTGCAAAAGCCTGCGGCACAGCTTTGATATTTATGCCGATTGCAATCAAAGCCATGACAATGAACGCAAGACACATAAAAGGTACGATATAAGAGGCAAATTTGCCTATTCGTTTTATCCCGCCGATGATTATCAGCGCTATCAACACCGCTACCGCGATACCGCTCACCCACTTAGGAATACTGAAACCGCTGTCGAGCGTGTCGGCAATGGTATTGACTTGCACCATATTCATCCCGAACGACGCCAGCATACAAAATATAGAAAATAATATCGCCAGCCATTTCCATCCGAGACCTTCGGAAATATAATACATCGGACCGCCGCGATATTCGCCGTCCTTTCCTTTCTTGCGGTAATACAGTCCCAATACGTTTTCCGCAAAATTGGTAAACATACCGACAAACGCCGATATCCACATCCAAAACACGGCTCCTGCCCCGCCTGCAATTATCGCCGTCGCAACGCCGACTATATTCCCCGTGCCCACAGTGCCCGCAATCGCCGTCGAGAACGCTTCGAATTGAGATACCCCGCCTGCGGACTTATCCTTTTTCTTGGAACCTATTCCTTTGAGCGTTTCGCCGATAGTCATCTTGACAGCATACGGAAATTTGGTTATTTGCATAAATTTATTGCGCACGGTAAGATATATACCAACGCCCAAAATGAGTACCACCATCGGCACTCCCCATAGTATGTTGTCGTTAATAAAATTTATTATTTTTTCCAGCGTCTCCAAATTGTGCGTTCCTCTCTATATTTATAATTAAGTTTAACATATATTGACCGCGATTTACAAGCCGCTCCGACTATTATATATCGATTGATGCCTATCAGTTATTTCATCTATAACTATTGCGTTCTACCGCTGATAGAAATTCCCGATATTTGTGTATATTAAATGACATTTGCATTAAATGTGTTGATAAAATTTTAATTTTGTCTATACAAATTTTTTGTACATTATTTACAAATCTCAAACGCAGTGATATAATTTAACCATACTAAAAAACTTAAAACTAGGAGGCTAACAAAAATGAAGAAGAAACTCATTCTTTCCGTTGCGGTAGTGCTGTTGGTAGTAATGGTCGCAACAATCTGCGTTGCTTGTACGCCAAGCGTAGACAGCGTAGCTAAAAAGTTCGAAAAAAAAGACTATGAAGTTATCAAAACTGACAATAGCGTGACTGCTGTGAAAAAAGGCGACGGATTGTTGGACGGATATCGTATAGTTATCGTTTGGTGCGATTCAGATGAAAGCGCTGACAAACTTTATGAAACCAACAAGAAACTCTACGGCGAAAAAGGCGTTGCGAGAAAAGGCAACGTGGTTGCAGGCGGAGATGAAGATTCTATCAAGATCTTCAAATTCTAAGACTGATTAAACTCAAAGAAGCCCGAGCAATCGGGCTTCTTTTTTTATTTATCGGACATGTTTGATAACTCGTTTGCACAATACTCTTTACTTATAACCGAAAAAATATTATAATAAATTAAATAAATTTCAACGGGTCTGTCATGAACAAAAAAAGCATCGTCGTAGTTAGCGTATTCTCAATAATTTTTATACTTATGCTTTCACTGCTGTGGACGGATCGCACTCCTAGCGAAAAAGAAATTTCCGACCGTTTTGAAAACAGTAACTACACCGTCTCCTGTACGGAATATAAAGACAAAAAAGTTATGCTTTGTTATAAAGGTATGATAGTGGTAAAAGTGACTTGGTATAAAGATAACCAAACAGCCAACGCCGAATTTGTAAAGAATATTAAAATTGTGGGAAACAACAACGTAGCTAAACGCGGAAATGCGGTCGCCGTGGGAGAACCCAAATCGGTAAAAATCTTTGCAAAACTTTTTTGATTGAGCTTGATATTCGATAATGTTACATTTTTTAATTTAATATGATTTTTGTTGACTTTATCACTATAAAAATCAAGCCGTATTGACTTATAATCCATATTTTGTTAAACTTTATTTACAATATAATTATAACCATATTCAAGACAAACGTCATTGAGCAAAACGATAATTTATTTGATATTATCATCAATCGAGAGGTGAATTATGAAAAGAAACGGCATGTGTCCGGCATGTTATATCAAGATGCTTTTAACTCCCGGGAAAAAAACCGTTAGTTTGGATCTGGGAGAAAAATACGACAATAAAGTTGCTCTGACGCCGCCTATGGGATGGGCAAGTTGGAATACCTTCCACAACAATATCGACGAAAATCTCATTTACGAAACAGGCAAAGCAATGGTTGAGAAAGGTCTGCTCGACGCCGGATATAAGTTTATAAATCTCGACGATTGCTGGCAATCCAATTTAAGAGACGAAAACGGCGAAATGCAGGGCGATCTGGTGCGTTTCAAACACGGCATACCCTCGCTGATAAATAAGCTGAACGATTTGGGACTTAAGGTCGGGCTTTATTCCTCCAACGGCACTCTCACCTGCGAAGATTTGCCTGCAAGTTCGCACAACGAAGAAAAAGACGCTTTGACGTTCGCCAGATGGGGCGCGGAATATTTCAAATACGACTATTGCCACAACAATCGGATAAGCAGCTACGCGCCGTTGGTATACGCGCTGTCGATAGCTCCCGTCGGAATGGACGAAAGTCAATTCATCACCTGTAAGCGCGCAAAACTCGAGGGATTAGCTAAATTTATGCCCGACGACAGATTGCCCGACGGATACTACGTGTCAGGACTCGACAACGGCAGAGGCAAAGCTACTTTTGACAGCGTATACGTCGAAGAAGAAGGCGAATACGTGCTGACGGTGTGCATAAAAAAGAAAGGCTGGTATGAAAAAACGCTCGTCGCTAAAGTCAACGGCGAAAATTATATATACGAAATTCCTCAACAAAAGCCTTTCAATCTTACAGCGAGATTTCAACAGGTAGTCAAATTAATTAAAGGCATAAACACCATTGAGCTATTTAATCCCATAGCTAGCCGCGCCGATTCTGCGGCATTGCAATATTACAAAATGGGACGCGCTCTCAAAAAAGCTACCGCACAGGTAGCCAAAGAACGCGGTGAAGAGGAAAAGCCGATCGTATTTTCTATATGCGAATGGGGACTTAACAAACCGTATAAATGGGGCGCCGCGGCAGGTAATTTATGGCGCACTACGCCGGACATAAACGCTAATTGGCAATGGATAGTCCTGCTGTATAAACACACGGTAAAGCTCTATGAATATTCGTCAATCGGCGCATGGAACGATCCTGATATGCTGGAAGTGGGCAACGGCAAACTGACATACGAACAGAACAAATCGCATTTCAGCGTGTGGTGTATGCTTAACGCTCCGCTAATCCTCGGCAACGATTTGCGCACGGTAAAGCAGGACGTCATAGATATCGTCACCAACAAGAATATGATAGCAATAAATCAAGACGTGCTAGGCAAACAGGCAAAACGCATACAAAGCGGTAGAATAGACGTGCTGGCAAAACCGCTTATAGGCGGCAAAACCGCGCTGTGTCTTTTCAATAAATCACGCGGAGATAAGTCGATAACCATAGATTTGCAGAAATTGGTAGACGACTCATACGTCGCTATGCCTCATAAAGAAAGCTATACTCTTACCGAACAGTGGAGCGGCGAAAGGATAGAAACTCAAAGAAAATTCAAGACAAAAGTAAACGGCTACGGAGTAAAAGTATTTATCATATAATAGCGCATAAGCAATCGCTAATGCTTAATCCGACGGGATAGTTCCCGTCGGATTATTCTTTTCCGCTCAAACTAAAATGCCGCTAAGCGCGCGTTTTGGCGGTCTTTGTTAAGCGGTTGAGATGCTGACGCGATTGACGTTAATAGCATAACGTAGCAATCGCTATTCCGCTTTGATAAAGAAGTAAAACGGATTAGATTCTTCGACTACGCTCAAAATGACATTAGTATCTATTTGCAAGTTTAACTATGTTTGTTATTCTCTTACTAAGATACTTAACTAAAAAGTTCTGTCATATTGAGCGAAGTGTAACGTAGTCGAAATATCTCAACAATAGTTTAACTGATGAGACCCGTTCGACTTCACTTCGTTTCGCTCAGGGTGACATATTGATTATTTGTTAGTTGAATAACATTGTTATTCGTATCTAAGATTCTTAACTAAAAAGTTCTGTCATATTGAGCGAAGTGTAACGTAGTCGAACGGGTCTCATCCGCTTATCCCATACTCTGTCTCGAGCGCGGAGATTAGTCCTATATCGCTCCGTGCGATATTTCTTCATTCTACCTTTTATTAGTCCGACAAAATGTAAGCGTAGCGGCATTTTCGTTTGGTCGGAATCAGAATGCGAATGCGGCTTATTTTTGCCACGATATTTTTTCTATATCGTGGCTTCGATTTAGCCGTAATGAGCATTCAAACGCGCTCGGTCACCTACTTAGCGATTCTTCATAGATCTTTGCTCTTTGAGGAAGTCTTGATACCTCTCTATCTGATCCTCTCTCAAATCTATCATCTCTTTTGCCGCGCTGTATGCCTGCGCGTCTCCTATCGCTATCTCCGTCTCTTTAACTTTTATCTTCGCTCCGTCGTTGCTTGCGTTGCGTCTTATGTCCTTCAAATACTCGTCTTCCATCTTGAACAACGCTACCGTTACGTCTTTCTTTATCGTCAACTTCACTAACGGATTTACCGTCGACTGTCCCAATAAGATATTATACGTAGATCTCTTCTCCTTACACTTCTCTTTCTTCATTGCGTATTCTCTCAATCCGTCAAAGAACTTCTTCTGTTGCTTGCTCAGTTTCTCATACGCTTCGTCGAGAGTAAGTCTAGGAGCTACTTCTTTCTTGG
>CAMXSN010000008.1 GCA_947246685.1 uncultured Clostridia bacterium
CTAAATTTTCCATATCCGTCTCACCCTCGGTCAGGAAAGGTGTACTTTTCCTGACCGAAAAGTATTGTAAACGACAGGGGGAAATAGTATAATGTAATATGTATAAAAATGTAATAATTTGTCCTATTTAAGACATAAATTTACAGTCAGGAAAAGTACACTTTTTTTGGAATTTTGTAATTATTCACTGAAAATTTCTTCCATTTTTGTATTATTTTTTGAAAAAAGACTAAAACATACTGACATAAAAACCGCTTCTGCATTATTGCAAAAGCGGTCGTTAAAAAATCATTTGCATAAATAAAACATTGCTATATCCATGCTGTTCTATATGCCAAAACGCGCAAATGCTACGTCAGGCAGTTGCATGCCTTTTCTTTTCGATTATAGGGATATTTGGACGCAACGAGATTTTTTTGTATTTTGCGGAGATCAAAACATAGTATCCGATTAAATATAGCACGTCAACCCCTAACCATGCGCAAGGATTGGACAGGCAAAGTCCGAGATATCCCAAGACTTTGACCAACAAGAACGACGCCAGTATACGCATCAAAAGTTCGACAACTCCGCCGAGCGTGGTAATTATGCTGTATCCCATACCCTGCAAAGCGTTGCGATAGATATAAATAACCGCCAATCCTATATAGAATACGCCCTGCCAAAAAAGATATCTCTTGGAAAGTTCAAGCATCTGAACGCTTGGATTCTTGATAAAAAGCCCTGTCAACAGATCAGATCCGAAATAAACGACAATTCCGCCCAATATCGCAAGTCCTACGCTGACAATCATAGCCTGATTGACGCCCTTGTTGATCCTGACGATCTCTTTAGCGCCGTAATTTTGTCCGACGTAAGTGGCGACCGCGCTGCCCATTGCGACCAAAGCCTGCGTAACGATGCTGTCTATCTTGCTTGCCGCCGTATATGCGCTGACGTATAGTTTGCCGAAAGAATTAAGCGCAGCTTGCTGAACCATAATGCCGACTGCGATGATAGAATACTGCACAGCCATAGGCAAACCGATAACCAAATGGTCAAAACAAAATCTAAACGACGTCTTAAAGTGTCTGCGCGAAAGTCTTAGCACATCGTATTTTCTGAACATATAAATCGCGCATGCTACTCCGGAAATCAACTGCGATATTACCGTCGCCCATCCGGCGCCCGCAACTCCCGTCTTAAACACTATGATAAACATCAAATCTAGTCCCACATTGATAAACGACGCGAGAACAAGGAACAAAAGCGGAACTTTGCTGTCGCCCAACGCTCGTAGAATGCTAGACACCAAATTGTATAACATAGTCGCGCCCAGGCCGGCAAAAACTACTACGATATAATCGTAAGAATAGTCTATTATCTCATCGGGCGTACGCATAAACCGAAGTATGGGCATTGTTGTGAATACGCTGACGATTGTCAGAACGAAAGTTATCGCGACGCTGAGCATAATAGAAGTGGCGACGCTCGATTTAACTTTCTCCTCATCCTGCTTGCCGAAATATTGACTTGTCTTGACAGCAAAACCCGCTGTCAGTCCTTGGACGAAACCGATTACCAAAAACGCCAGCGACGTAGTCGCCCCTACGCCCGCAAAAGCGTTTTCTCCCAATGTGTTGCCGACAATTATGTTGTCGACCATACTGTAGAGCTGTTGGAATACGTTGCCGATAAAAATAGGCAATGCAAAAAATAAAATCTGTTTGAGCGGTCTGCCCTTTGTCAAATTCTTGACCATAGTTTTCTCCGAATTAAGACCTATAATTTTCCCGCCTCTCAATTCGATTAACCGACTTGTATTATACAACTTTTGCAGAAAAAGTAAAGAAAATAAACGCAAATTTTCGGGGAAATAAAAAATTGCATATAATGTAAATATTTATTGTGATATATTGTAAAATCAGTTAGGAAAATAATAGGAAACAATCATTTGTAAACGATTAAATAAAATCAGAGCTGTCCTATGAGAAATAAACTTATCGACTGCGTATGAATCGATACGGCACAACTAATGCCCATATCGCCCTTCCGATATAAATAGTAATAATCAATCCTTGGACTTATAATAAAGTCCGCAGTGACAATAACCTTCAAAATTCGGATCGGCAATCTGCTCTCTGAATTCCTTGCAGACGCACTTATTTTCTTCAATCATCTGCACTCGGCAAGGACAATATCCTCCGCGCGCTTTCAATCCCTCTTTAATAGCCGCGACAACTTCCTTGTCTTCATTGAATCTGACCATAAATGCACCTCCGAATATATCTATAAATATCATACGCAGATTATGACGCATAAGTCAACCGTTTGGTAATTTTACTGCAAAAATAGTGCAAAAAGCAGGCTCAAATGCCTGCTTTTCTCACTCAAACTGTCACTCTCTTATTTTTGGAAAGCGTGATAAATTGCGTTGATAGCTCTTTCGTAATCGCTGGTAGCTATTCCGACGATGATATTCATTTCGCTAGAGCCTTGATCTATCATCCTGATATTGATATTTTCTTTGGCGAGCGCGCCGCAAAGCGCAGAAGCAGTGCCCGGCTTGTAAGACATACCGTGCCCGACTGTCGCAACAAGCGAAATCCCGCTCTTTATCTCGATATGATCAGGTCTGACAACGCTTTTGATTCTCTCTACAACCACGTCTTCTTTTGCGGCGAGTTCGCTGTCTGGTATGATAATGCTCATCGTGTCTATACCCGTGGGAAGATGTTCAAACGAGATATTATAATATTCCAACACGGCAAGCACTTTGCGTACAAAACCCAACTCGCTGTTCATCATAGACTTCTCGATATATACGATGCTGTAACCCTTCTTGCCTGCAATGCCCGTGATAACCCGCTTGTTCAACTCGCTATCGTCAAGTTCGGGCACAATCATAGTGCCGTCTGCCTGCGGACAGAACGTGTTGCGGATATTGATAGGTATGCCGCTCGCTCTCACAGGGAAAATCGACTCGGGATGAAGAACGTTGGCGCCCATATAAGCAAGTTCTCTTAATTCTTTATAAGAAAGTTTTTCTATAGGTTTAGGATTTGCGACAATGCGCGGATCTGCCGACATAAAGCCGTTGACATCCGTCCAATTCTCATACAGACTTGCTCCGACTGCACGCGCAACGACCGCTCCGGAAACGTCCGAACCGCCTCTGCTGAAAGTGTGAACTATGCCCGATGCGTCTGCTCCGTAAAATCCGGGAATCACCGCCTTGTCGACATTGTTCAGCACTTGTTTAACTCTCTCGTTGGTCAATTCTGCCTCGAACTCGCCGTTGTCGGTAAAGATCATCAAGTCTTTTGCGTCTATGAAGTCAAAGCCCAACTTCTTTGCCACAATTACCGCCGAAAGATATTCGCCCCTCGAAGCGCAGAATTCCGCGGAATTGTATTTGTGCATATCCCTTTCCACTTCGTCCAAATATGCGTCGATATCCAAAGAAATACCGAGATCTTGCACGATGCCTTTGAATCTCTCTCTTATCTTATTGAAAGTATCCGCGCATTCCCCGTTGATCTGCAAGTCGTGATAGCACGCATATAGCATATCCGTAACCTTGTGATCTTGAGAAAATCTCTTGCCCGGCGCCGATACGACAACGTATCTGCGTCTCTTGTCTTGATTGATAATGTCCGCTACCTGAGTAATAGCCTTGGCATCCGCCATTGACGTACCGCCGAATTTAACAACGGTGATTGACATACTGCACCTCGCTTATATTATAAATATGCAAAAACGCCTTTACAACAAGCGTCTTTGCGGTTTCTCGTCAGATAAAAGCAAATTTACTAATATGAATATTATGTAAATTATGAGCAAATATATTTTACAATGCCCGCCGACATTTGGCAAGCGAAATAACTCCCAAATTGACAAAACCGTCGGGCGGAAGCGCTTGACGGCTTTAATCTACGCTTTTTCAATCGGCAATGATCTTGCGGCATTCGAGATAATATCTCTTATCCTCCGCATGTCCCATAGAGAATGATTTGCGCGGCAAAACTCCTCTTCTGACAACGTAATCAAACAGTCCGTCCTTCTCAAGACAAGGCATAAACACAGCAACGCCGTCGTTTTCTTTTGCTACGTTCAACAGATGAGAATCTCCGTGAATGTAGTCGATCGTCATAGTTTTGTGAGAAGAATTATATTCGTCCATCAAATGCTGTATATCGGCGATAGCGTCGCTGGCATTGTCGGAAACAGTCCACGAATATTCTTGATTTCTGAAAACCACTTTGACCGAAGCGCTGCCGCCGAGAGCATTGAGTCTTTTTGTCATAAAATCAATAAAGTCTTCTCCTGCGCCGAGCACTACTCTGTGTATAGGCTGAAATTGCAAAGATTCGTCGTGAAGATTGACTAATTCGCAAAGCGCGTATCTTGCCGGATGCGTCTGACGCTGTTCCTCGCTCAAAGATTGCTTGATACTGTTCCAACATTCTTTTGCCGTTGCAAGAGAATGATTTCCGTCGCCTACGGCAAATAGTATCGGCTTTGACGAGCCGTATTTGGCAATAAGCGTATCGCTATCAGAAAGTCTGCTTATCTTCTCGATTATCTCGTCGCAATCGCTTATCTTGTAACCTTTGATATGTCCGCCGCCCATATTCAAATCAAAATCGTATGCGAGCGAAAAATCCGATCTTCTCTCGTAAAGGCTCTCTATGATTTCGCGACGGCTGTCGTCCATAAGCATCATAATATGAGGCAGTTCCAAACAAGCGCCTTTGCGCACTTCAATCCTGGCGGGGAGCCTCTCCACGACAGTCTTTTCGGTAGCTTTTATCAAAGCGTCGTTGACGGACGTGTATTCGTAGTCTTCGAGATCTACGGCAATTACAAGCCCTTTTCTTGTCTGGCAGTCGGGAGTAATCCTCTCAACCAGTATAAATCCCTCGAAAGTTTCAAACAAATCGCTCTCAAGACAATCTCTCATCTTGGCATTGATCGCGTCGATCCTGTTCTGTTTGCCCTCTCTTTCCAAATATACTTCGGGGAAAATCATCTCAAGCGTCGACGGAGCATCCTTGACGATATCCGCCAGAGAGCGCCAATATTCCTCTTGCGAAGTAAATTGATCGCACGCTATAACGCTCCATTTCGTCATATCCACGTCGTGATTAGGCAATAGTATCTTAGGTACTTTAACTGTGCTTTCCATTAATATTCTTTTCCTTTAACGTAATTTATATCAGAAAAAATGTCAAACTTGCGTTTGACATCGTCTTCCTATCTATTGATCGAGCGTCAATTGTGTTTCTTATGCGCTTTCTTGTGATTATTTTTGCTCATAACAGACGGCGAACTTATTCTGTATATGACCTTAATCTCTTCGAGTAATTTCTCGGGCGTCATATATCTCTTGATAGTTCCGCCTTGAACTACGCTGATAATTCCGCTTTCTTCGCTGACTACGATTGCAAAAACGTCGCTCTCTTCAGTGATACCTATCGCCGCTCTGTGTCTCGTGCCCAGATCTTTGGCAAGCGTAACTTCCTGAGAAAGAGGAAGGAAACATCCGGCGGAGATAATTCTGTCGCCCAACACTACGACCGCTCCGTCGTGCAAAGGAGCCTTGGTATTAAATATGCTCTCCAACAATCCGCAGGAAATAGTCGCGTCAAGCGCGGTGCCGGTGTCGAGTATGTGCGCAGGAACTTCGGTTGGCGCGATAATAATCAATGCGCCGACGTCGTTCTTCGCCATATTCTGGCAGGCTTTGACGATTTCCGTAGCAGAGATAAGCAACTGTTCGTCAGTCGTGTTGTAGCCGTATTTAACTTTC
Organism: uncultured Clostridia bacterium; assembly: GCA_947246685.1. Taxonomy (GTDB): domain Bacteria; phylum Bacillota; class Clostridia; order Christensenellales; family UBA3700; genus RACS-045. The sequence continues at coordinate 5,792 of CAMXSN010000008.1, forward strand.
TGTCGACGGGCTATCTTGCTCATAAATATTTTGAGATCCGATCGGTATACCTCGACAGTCGTTACAATCCAGAAGATATTGAAGAATCTCAGCACGTCGAGGGCGATATACGCAATATTTCTGAATTTTTGATTGAGAATCAACAGAGCAAGATATACAACCGAATACGCGGCGGTAAGAAGCGCCATGCGATAACTGTTTCTTCTTGCGAAGAATACGAACATTGCTATAGCAACCGCCAAAGTCATTGCGATGTCTATTATTACCCAAGCCGGTGAATCCATATCTTACTCTCCTTTTTAAGAATTTTTTATGTTCTATACTATAATATAATTTTTTTTGGCAAAAATAAAGCGTTTTTATTAATTTTAGACTACTTTTTTTGTTTTATTACAAAAACGGGTCGTCTGAAGGCGGAGTTTTGTCATTATTTGAGTCCGAATTATTCTCCGAAGCAGTATTCTCCGTCGCGTTATCGGAAAAAGGCTCGACATTTTGCGGCGTATCCTCTTGTTTCGGCTTGACGTATTTATCGATATTTTTGCGCAAATAGTTCTTGATTGCCATTATCGCGCCGAACATAGCGCCTACCAAAACTATTCTCGTAATCACGCTGACGAGATTGGCGGTCTTTGTGTTTTGCGTCCATTCGACCGTTTCTTCCGAACGAGCTTGATCCAACACCTTTGCAAAGGTCGCCGCGTTGTCTTTGTCCAAAGCGCGCATCGCGCCGCCGACAACGCTGTCGAGAGAGTTCCTTACGCCTTGCTCGCCTCTGCGCTTCAACATGTTTTCCAACGTGTCGTCGGCGGTGTGATAAACGTTGTCTTTTCCGTCTATCTCAGTGAGCACGGGATGATTGTTTACGGACCAATTCAGCGACAGATAATGCGCTGTCGGAACGCCTCTGTTCATAAAGAAATATTGATTGCCTAGCATTCCTATGTGCGAATAGTTGTAGAGCGTCTCGTCTTCCATGACAAACTGAGCGACGTTTTTATCTTTCGGTATCGGTTTTGCGTCCGTCAAAGCGTTGAGATAACGATTGTAAGTCGTGCCGTTCTCCCGCGAATAAACATAGAGATTTTCTCCGCCGCCCAGCAAAGAGAAATTGACCATAATGGATATCCGATCCAATTCTTGCCTGTTAAGCTTAGATACGTAATGTCTGGCTCCGCTCCAATCGTAGCATCCTCCCGTAAAGAATGCGAACTTGAGGTCGTAATCGACGTCTGTGTCTTTGAGTAACTCGGCAAGCGTCAGCAACACCGCCGCGCCGCTTGCGCTTTCATAGCTTCCGTCGGCTTTCCACTTTTCGCCTTTGGCGGTCTTTTCCGAATAGAGATTATCGTATTGCGCGGAAAGTATAATCTCGCCTTTTGCATTTTGAGCTTTCTTTTGGAAAATCACGTTGTATGCGTCGGCATCTTTCACCTCGCTGCCGTCATATCTGACAAACGCCGTCTTGAATTTTTGCAGCCCCGCTACGCCGTCGTCGTCGAACGCTCCCGAGTAGCCGTAACTTGCCATCCTTTCGCTTAGATATTTCGCGGCGACAAGTTCCCCTTCCGTAGCGACAGTCCTGTCGGCATACTCCGACGAAAGTATTTGCAGATTATCAAAAGCGGACGATCCGCTCGCGTCGTAATCTTTTTTCAACGAAGAGAAATCCTCGCCTTTTGAATCGCAGGAAACCGCGAACATAAGAATGCATATCAAAACCGTCAGCGCCGTCGCCGCCGTCAAAACTCTTTTTATTTTGTCTGCCGTCACAGTCGTCTTAATACTCATACGCACCTCACACAAACAGCAATAAGCCTATCGTCGGCAAAAGCATAATATTGAAGAGTATCGGATAATATTTTTTCTCCAATCCCCTTGAAAAAGTCAGAAAAAACAAAGCCATCGCGATTATCGCCAACGCAATGCCCGATACAGCCGCGCCTAAGTTGTAAGCAAGCGGATAAAAATTGAAAATCAAGCCGCATATGCCGAGTCCGTAAGTGAGCAGAAGAAAGCTGCCGTCAAGACAAATCCTGAATTTTCTGATATTGAAATCGACGCCGATCACAAGATATTGATTGAACGTAAGATAAGCGAAAAATTTGCAATACAGCGTATAGAATAAAAAGTATAATCCGGCAAGAAACAGAGGCGCGATATATTTGAAACTCGCTACCAGCATAGCGTCGTCGAACAAAGAAAATATTTCGGAAAAACTAATCCCCGACATCTGGGCAAACGTGCTGCCGTAAGACGGATCGATAATGTAAGCGAAAAGCAAATTGAAATTGCGCTTCCCAACAAATATTAATGAAAAATATATGCCGCCGATAAGTAAAATTTTGAGCAGTATGGTCACCCAATCGTTTTTAAGCTTGGGAGTCCTGGGTCTTATTGTGAATACGGGTGTCGTATTATTTTGCATTTGTCTTCCCCATAAGATAAGTTATTGCGAGATCGAGCGCGTTGTCGGGAGAAATCCTGCCGCTCTTGAAATCGTATTCCAATCGATAAAGATAATATACCGTGTTTTTCAGTTTAGATAAAAATCCGCTCGTCCTGCGTTTGGCTGACTCGATATTCTTTTTTGCCATAAACAAAGCGCCCTTTTTCATCCCCAGACTTTCGCATAGGAATTCGTCGCCGCCCTCGTTGGTCATTATCGCAAACATACGCTTGTAAGTAAGCGTAATCGTAGCAAGCAACATAGACGGCTTGTCGCCGCGTCTGAGCAACACGTCGATTATGCCCATAGCCTTGTCGAAATCGTTGTCTTGCACTGCGAATATGAATTCAAATACCTGCGTCTCCGTGTCCGTGGGCACGAGATCTTCGATAAGCGCTTTGTCGACTTGAATTTCGCTGCCGCAATACAGCATGATTTTTTTCAATTCGTTGTTGACCTTGCCAAAATCCTTATTACAGCGATGCACGATCTCTGAAAGCGCGGACTTATCGTATTTAACCTTATAGAATTTGAATAACGTCTCTATATAGCCGACGTAATCGGAAAGCCCCATCTTGTTGCAATCCACGTCGACAACATATTGACTGACAGCATTTTTTATCGACGCGCTGTTGATCAACAGTAGTATATTGCCTTCGCATATATTATTGACGTAATCAAGCCATTTTTCCGTCTCGTCCAACGATAATTTGCGATTAAAATCTTTGACGATCACCAAACGTCTGTCTCCGAACATAGAACCGTAATTCAGCGACGCGATAATATCTTCGCTTAAGACGTCGTTGCCTTCGAACTTTTCGACGCAAAAATCCAGAGTTTCTGCCGGCAATAGCGCGTAAAACTTGTCAAGAGCAAACAAAATCAGACCTTCATCGTCTCCGTTCAAGGCATAAATATCCGATATATTGGTCTTGAATGTCTGCTTTAACTGTAACGCCTGCATCAATATCTCCCAAATACGTTTGTAACTAGTTTATCATTTTTAATCTTAAAAGTAAACGTGCTCGGCATATAATTTTTGTAGTATTTTCCGCTCGCGTCGGCGCATACGCAATACTGACCTTCCTCCATATCGCCTGCAAACGCATATGTCAGCAACACGTCGAAATCATTTTCATGCAAAATATATCCGTCGGCAAGTATCCTTACGGAATTTGCGCCTATGCATAGTTCTGCCGAACCTCTGCCGTCATAGCCGAATATCAACGCGCCGTCGACAACATGATTGCGCGCAACAAATCCTATCTGCAAATAATCGTGCTCGCCGAAAGAATATATCTCGCGACAATTCGTCGCCGAAGCCAGTCGCAACAGCGCTCCGCCGTCAACCTTATCCCCTACGACGATAATGCCGTCGACGCTCTTGAATCTGCAATCTTCCATTGCTTTGCGCGCGGCAAATACAGAGTCGGAACTCAACTTGCCGTTGACAATCAAATAATCTCCGCCGTCTGTGTTGTCGACAAGCATATATTGACATCCGTATATATCCTCATAACAGAATATTTGAGCTGCGGCGTCGCCGGAGCGTCTCGCCGAAAACGACATTGTCAGCAACATTGACAACGCGATTACACTTGCGGTTACGGCTTTGAATTTTTTATTGACGAATACGTATTCCGACAAAAGTACTATCGCAATCAAGCATATTAGTATTATTATCCAAGACGAAGAAAAATCAATAACTAGCGTATCAATTCCGCTTATAGCGCTTACGGTCTTTATCACCAACGTAAACGGCGCTCCGACAAGAGTAAGCAAAACTCCGAGATAAGGTATGAACGCCAATACGGTAGAAATCAGATAAACGGGAAAAATTATCGAGATTATAGGCAGTATAATCATATTTGCCAACACAAACAACAACGTCTGTCCGCCGAAACAATATACCATTATCGGCATTAACGCCGCATTTGCCCCAACTGTAATAGCAAGCCCGCTTGCTAACTTTTTGGGGAATTTCTTGATTTTGCCAAGTATTCTCTCAATCGGTCTCGCCGTCATTATGATTCCGACAATCGCGGCAAAACTCATGACGAATCCCACGTCGAATAAATTAAGCGGATCGAGGGTTAGTATCAATAATCCCGCCAATGACAAAGTAGAGAGCGAATCGTTGCGCATTTTGAAAATCTTTGCCGTCATCGCGACCAATATCATTACGGTAGCGCGCACTGTCGAAGCAGAAAATCCGCAGAGCGCGCAGAAAGGCAGCAAAGCCGCGCTCACCGCAAAAGTTTTAATATAGATATTATTTAGCTTCAATCTTTTCAAAACAAAAAGAATAGCCGACGCAATAATGCCCGCATGCAATCCCGACACGGCGAAAACGTGCGCGGTACCCGTATAAGAAAACGCGTTTTTTATCTGAGTATCGAGTCCGGTTTTGTCGCCGAAAGTCATTGCATAAAGAAATCCCGCGGTGTCGCTCCTGACATTGCCGTACAGCTTGTCTTTTACGGCAAGTTTTATCTTATCGGTCGTTTTAATATCGTGAGATAAAAAACTCACGCCGGCATAATCTTCCGACGCGCTGGGAGAAATTATATAATGATAAACGCGCGAAGAATACTTATGCATGCTTGAGCCGTCCGTAACCGTCAAAATAACTGGAGAAATACTTCCTTCAAATCTTATTCTGTCGCCGATTTTCAATCCCTGCAAGACGCTCATATCGGTAAATACAGCTTGAGCTTTTCCCTCGGCTTTTACCCCGTCGATCTCGACGTCGTAGAGATACACGGCATAGGTATTTTCGTCAAGTTCTAAATTCCCGCGGGAATCGCATTCGCTCATAATATCCACGCTCGCCTCTATAAGCGAATGCTGCGAATACACTTCCCTGCCTTCTGCAACGTCGTAATTTAGCGCCGTCCAACCCATTGTAATCAAAAATACGAGAACGGTCAAAATTATACGCATTCTCGCCTTCTTGAATTCTTTTATTAATACTGCCGCCGTCATAAAAATACCCGCGGCGACCGCTGCAACTATCTGCAACGTTTTACCGCAAAACGTAACGGCGCATATTGCTAAAATAGCCCCTCCGAAAAGCATGGGCAGCAGCCTAAAATTAAATTTTCTTTTCATTCTTCTTTAGTGAAATATATAACGCTTAATCTTTAAGAAAAACCTCGTTGTAGAGTTTTATCGCCTTTTCTATCGATTCGATAGCGCTATCTCTGCCGGACATCTCCAGCACTTCCATTTTCTTACCTTCCAACTGTTTGTACACGCCGAAGAAATGTCTCATTTCGTCGATTATATGCTGAGGGAGCTGTTTAACGTCTTTATAGTCATTCCATGTCGGATCCCTAAACGGTACTGCAAGTATTTTTATATCCTCTTTTCCTTCGTCAATCATGGCAATTTGACCGATCGGATAACATCTAACCAATCCAAGCGGCGCGATTTCCTCGCTGCATATTACCAGGACGTCCAACGGGTCGCCGTCGTCTGCATACGTGCGCGGTATAAAGCCGTAGTTGGCAGGATAATGCGTAGCTGTATATAGTATTCTGTCAAGAATAAGCATACCCGTCTGCTTGTCTACTTCGTATTTGTTCTTAGAGCCCTTGGGGATTTCTATACAGCTGATAAAATCTTCGGGATTTATCCTGTCCTTGCTCAGGTCGTGCCAAATATTCATAGCTTTCTCCTTTATCCTAATAGTGTTTATATTGTACTATACCACGTCTGATAAATCCACACTTTTTCAAATATTTATATTTATTTTTGAGAAATTTTGATTGCAAATACAAAAATTGTATGCTAATATAATAAAGCACAAACGCATTATTCCATGCCGAAGTGGTGGAATTGGCAGACGCGCCGGACTCAAAATCCGGTGATGGCGACATCGTGCGGGTTCAAGTCCCGCCTTCGGCACCACCTGAATCACTGATGAAATCTGAACCCCTAGAGTTCGAAATCAACAGTGATTTCTTTTTTGTCTTATAATTGTGTCTTTGTTTTCTAACCTATTATATAAAAATATTATTATTTTCTATCTAGATTAATTTTTTACTAAATTAGACTGATTTTCTTAAAAAACTAAAAAATGAACTGAAACACGATCTCAATCGTTTTAATGCGAACCCCCGCAGTCTAAATTGAATTCGCTTCAAAATATTCTTTTTCTTTTTGCATAGGCGTTTTATATGAGTTTTAATAGTGAGGACGCTTTTCATTATAAAAATTTATGTACTCTCCTACTATCGCGTAGAACTCTTTCTCCGACTTAATCTTCCTACGATACAATTCTTCTTGTTTCAATGAAGAGAAGAAGCTCTCCATAACAGAATTATCATACGGCGTATAAGGTCTTGAAAAAGACTGCGTTACTGACAATAACTTTAGATGCGCCTGGAAAGCCTTACTACAATAATTACTGCCGTTATCAGAGTGAAATGTCAAACCCGCGCTTGGTGTTCTATGCGTATAAGCCAACTTGAACGTACTCTTTGTCAATTGTGAGCTATTCTTAATCGCAATCTTATATCCGACCTCCAATCTTGAATACAAATCAATAATTACACAAATATAATAATTCTTATCGTTAACCCTAAAATCCGTTACATCACTTACCCATACTTGGTTTGGTTTCTCAGGATTAAATTGTCGTTGCAATAAGTTCCTATTCTTTTTCTTATCTCTATCGTATAGACGCTTTGAATCTTGACGAATACTTTTAAGCCCCAAATCTCGCATTATTTCTCGCACGGTGCTATCACACACCTTAATGCCCTGAGACCTTAACACTGCCGTTATCTTTGCCGCTCCAAATATTTGATTGCTTTCGTGATAAACTTTTTGTATTTGCTCTTTCAGTTCTTCCTTCCGCCTTGCGTTAACCGTATACTCTTTCTTGTTTCTCAAAACATGATTGTATAGCGTTGCCCTTGAAACTTCCATAGTATCGCATAGAAGATGAACACTATACTGACCATATAATTCTTCCAACGCATACAGCTTCTCTCGCAGTGGCGAATTATAATGGCAATTTGCTTTTCTTAGTATCTCTACCATCTCTTCCAACCGCTTGACTTTGTTTTGCAATTTCCTATAATTGCCTACGCTTATGTGATCCTCTTTCTCTTTCTGTTCTTCCTTGTACTGCTTTGCCCATAGATAAAGACTACTGCGTGATATTTGCATCTCCGCTGTAATCTTTTCCACGCTTTCGCCTGAAAAATACCTTTGTACCACTAACTCTTTTTGCTCTTTTGTTGCTTTCATTTTATTCCTCCAAAAAATAAATTAGGCATCTTTCTGATGCCTAATTATATTTTAGTATAATAAACTAATTTCTCAAAATCCTTTTATTCATCTTTAATAAAGTACTTATCAATCTCGTTCTCAACATACGTTCTCCAATATGTTAGTACATTTTGATCCATATAATCAAAGATAGTTTTGCCTTCTAATGCCAACTGAACTTTATCTGGAATAGCAACTTCCATTAATTTAGGAACTATTTGCTTTCCCGCCACTATTCTATTCCTATTTAAATGATCTATTAATCTATTTAGAGTTTTAACTATGTTATTATATTTCTCTTGACTCATCTCAACATCATGTTTTGTTTTAATGTTTAAACATGCTTCGCTCTTGCCATTAGTTAAGAAAGTTGGTATATCTTCATAATTTAGAGCCAAAATCTTATACTCGCCTACTGCCCTAGTGGCCCAAGCCGCACCTCCCTCAAATAAACAAAACTGACTTTCATTAAAATTTTTTGAAGGCATAAAAAGAATATCATTATTTTTGCGTAAGATATAGCTTTTTATTAGAGAGGATAAAGGCTCTAAATTTTCTGTATCTAGTCCGCTTGAAGAATAAAATATTTCACATGAATCAGATGACAAATCCCCGTTAAAACCGCAGCTCTTTAAATAATAGTATATGAAATCAGAAAAAATATGATCCTTACTTGAGTGTGATATAAAAATAGTATATTCTGCTTTTGTTTCTAGATTTACATCTCCCTCCAATTTTGTTATAACAAACTGCGTTATTCTATTTCTATCTTTATCGCTCAAGTTAGTCATGGACTCTAATTCTTTTTCTATATCGCCTTTAAAAATAGTTTTAGATTTACTTGATATTTTTACATCCTCATTCTTTTTATGTTTGTTAATCTCATCTGCCAAGTGTTGTCTTCTATTAACAAGATAATTGCCAATTTTCGCAACGATATCTTTCAAAAGAATGAACCTAGGGTCTTGCGTATCAAAGTCTTGTCTACCCGCAGTAGCAATGTCTGGCAAATCATCGTCATCCAAAATATTAAAAGAAATCTCTCCTTCTAAATAATTTGCAAATGCACGAGTGATGCCCAAGTGCTCTATTATATTTGCTAATGCCAACTTATTTCGCACATAAAGCCTAATTTGATTAGGATTATAAAATCTATTCTTGATATAATTACCGTCATTCTTTTTTGCTATATCAGAATCTATTGAAGAATGTATTCCTATCCACCCCTTAACGCAATAATCCTTTTTTAGTCCCCAAAATTCTTGCGTGCCTGAAATACTAAATTCTTCACTACATAAATCAATAATATTAGTAACTCCAGTATACTCCTTTTCTTCATCAGTTTTAGTTTTATAAGGCAAACTGAATTCATTTTGAGTTAAATTACTTAAAGTATCAGTATCTGTAGTGCAAATACAAGCCATATTCTTAAACGCAATGTGTTTCTCAATTTTCTTATAATTTTCCTCAAGATCATCGTCTTTCTTAATAATTTTGATATAAATATTTTGAGACATTTGATCATATAAGAAGAAGTTAGATAATTTTTCCTCTATTGATTCCATCGCTCTATCTCCTAATCGAGACATATCAACATTTGAAAGACTGACTACTGTACCATGTTTTTCAGTTTCTAGAGCTTTTCCAAACACACTTTCTTCTGTTTGAAAATCTATTTCCACTAATTGCGGTGTATCATCATCATCTAAGTTCGAGACATCTAATTCCCAAGCAGTAGCGCAATTCTCTAATTTTTTAGAATAGATTCTAAAACTATTCGACAAATATAAAGCCGCGAGTTTACCGATTCCTTTTCGCCCCATTGCATTACCATCTTTCATGTCCTCTTCATGTTTTCTCTTATTGTAACCTATCACTATGTAGCGTTCTTTTACATCAGTTTCATCCATTCCCTTACCATCATCATAAATCTCCACATATGACTTTTCTTTATCTCGCATATCAATGGTAATAAATACATTATTTGCCTTTGCATCTAAACCATTAGCAACCAATTCTGAAATAGCCGAACCCACATTAGAATATAATTGCTTTCCAAACATTTTAAGCGCTGAATATGTCAGCGAAAACGAAACTTTATCCATTCTTCCTCCATCATACTATCTCTTTGATAATATTTCTAATTATATATTGAACTACATCAACAACAATACTATTGCCAAATTGCTTATAATTTTTTTCTTGTGTGTCAGCTAATCTGAATGAATCCGGGAAACCCATTAATCGAGCGCATTCTCTGGGATAGAGTTTTCTAACTCGATTTTTTATTAAATACATTCCGGTTTTACCGCCTAGTCCTCCTCCACAAGAGGATAAGGTCGTTGATTGACCATTAATTGAATAAATTCTCTCACCTTGTCGACCTAAATATATTTGTCCAATTCGACTTAACTTATTTAATCCATTGACAGGTTCATCTTGATTAATTACATAATCTCTTGAAATCCAATAATTCCCTTTAATTTCGTTCTTATCATCTTCTATTAAAATATCTTTCAATGTTTTGTAACTGGTCAAACTTGATGGAAAAGAAAAATCCTTGATATTTAAATCATTTTTAAATGCGACAATATAAATCCTTTTTCGTGCTTGTGGCACACCATAATCTGTTGCGCAAAGCACTTCCGAAAATACCTTATATCCAATATTTTCTAATTCTTCATACACAGTTGTTAATGTTCTTCCATTATCATGATTAGCAAAATTTCTGACATTCTCTAATATGATTATCTTCGGCTTATGATATTTAGCAATTCTAACAACTTCAAAAAACAATTTTCCTCGACCTCGAGAATCTTTAAAGCCCTCTTTTTGTCCCGAAATACTAAATGGTTGACACGGAAATCCTGCGCATATTATATCATGTTGTGGAATGGTTTCAACTGGAATTTGAGTAATATCTCCTTCAGGAGTCATATTAAAATTTTCTTCATAAACTTTACATGCTTCTTGATTAATATCCGAAGCAAAAACGCATTGACCGCCAAAAGATGATACTGCCAAATGAAAGCCGCCAATTCCACAAAATAAATCTATGAACTTATAATCTTTCAGAGCATTCTTCTCATGCTCTTTCATCTCAATCATAACGCCTCTTTTGTTATAATAAACACTTATAGTGCTTTAAGTATAAACTAAAATACTAATATTATCAACTATATAATATCAATACTTTAATAAATGTTTGCCCTCTAGTTCATTCTTACATCTACAACAATAACTGTAATTTCGAGACTGCCTTCTCTTTCCTTTTATTTGTTAATTCACATTCCCAAATTCTAATTACTGTCCAACCTTGAGACTCAAACTTTTCATTAATTTGAGTATCACGTAGCTTGTTTCTTTTGCGTTTGTTTTCCCAATAATCCAGATTATCTGCAGGAGTAACGTTTCTGCAATCATGGCCATGCCAAAAACAGCCGTCTACAAATATAGCTATTTTCTTTCCTAAAAATACGAAGTCGGGTTTGCCTTCAACTTTATAATTTCTTCGCCAACCTTTTATATCTAGTTCTTTAAACAATTTAATAAGCCTTAACTCCGTTGACTTATTGTTTTGGCTTCTTACTGAACTCATTATTTCAGAACGTTTTTTCTTATCAAAAATATCACTCATACTCTTTCATTAATATTTTAAACTAATCTTATTAAAAACGCAACATTTCAAAATTGATTTAATATTTGAGTTCAAGTCCCGACTTCGGCTATACGAGTGGGGTTCGAGTCCCGACTTCTGGTATGCCCCAAAAAAATCCTTTTTGTTCATGAATCACACCCAGACACACGCAAAAGGAGCGTATCGAATTTAAAACTCCAAAGCGTGTGTTTTTCATATTTCAAGCACTTTGGAGAACAAAATCCTTTTTGTTCATTCGACTATCCCCTGCAACAATGCTTTTTCACTACTCCATTAAAAGCCCATTGCCATTGTACAAAAAGGATTTTTCGTGGCTTCTCATTATACGATAAGGATTTTTTCGCCTTGCGATTGAATAAAAAGGATTTTCAACCTCTACAACTCGTCTACCCTATTCTAAATTATATTGAGAACCTTTCGTGGTATAAACTACCCATGACAATTGATTTTTAATAAAAGATATGTTATATTTATTTTATGGAGGAAATATGAATAAAAGAAATCTTATTTTCAGTATTAGCACAACTATTTTATTATTTATTATTGCTTTATTGCTTGGAATTTTTACTTTCAAAAATGGATTTAATATAAGTGAAATGAAAGCAAGTAATTTATTTTCTTTCTTAGGTGGGATGCTTGGAACTCTTGTATCTATTGCTGGATCTTTTGTTGTTTTGTTGATAACAATAAAAAAGAATAACGAACATCAAGTAAAGTTAATAAACGAACAAAACTCGATTCAAGTAGAAAATAATTTGCAACAACGATACAATAAAGAAAGAGAAAACTTTAATAATGCTTATAATTCAATTGAGCAGTTATTAATTACCTCTAAAACATATATGGTAGACGAATCATCTACAACATATATTAACGTAATAGATAGATTGAATCTAGTTTACACTGAATACAGAAAATGTATAAACTCTGTTTTGATAACAACAAATGTATATACCCTACAAGAAAAATGTGTTGGCTGCACTTTGTGTGACATTAAAAGCTATGGTGAGCTATCAAGAGTATTAAAGGATATTCAGTCTATAATAAAAGAAATTGAACATAGTACGTCCGAAATAAATCTAAAACAAAATATTTTATTTGACATTGCATTTAAGAATAAACAGCTAGTAGATAATAAAGAACTATTAGTACGCAAAATAAGTGGCTATAAAAAAGAACAAAAAGAGTATCCAAAAACTTCTAAAGATTTTATAGACCTAGAAAAAGAAGTGTCCAATATGAATCAACAACTTATTAATACTGATAATAATATCTGCGCTAATCTTAGAAGTATGAAAGATGAAAATAAAAATTTATTTATCCTAATTAATAATTTGGAAACAATGAAATTAAACTTTTTTAACAAAATAAAAGAATATTTTGAAATAGTCAAATTTCATATAAGTGAACAAGTACAATTTGTAAAAAATAATGGCAGAACTTCATCTACAAAGTGTAGGAAATATGAATTAGAAACATCTAACTCCATAATAAAAAAGCCGAATCAAAATAATAAAAAATCTTTATTTTGACGCTACTAAATACTTAAGCACATGCAATTAGAGCATTACGCACACAGCATGGTGCTTCTATGTAATAATCATAATTCTTCATGATTTGCATTAGATATCTCTATATTAAATCAGAAAACCCAATAGATTTCATAGTTTCATTTATGTATTTAAAGTCTATTTTGCCATCTATAGTAGGAACATAAATCTCCATTTCAGAAAGCCTTTCATCATTTATTTTGCGTCCATAATTAAATCTAAAAATATGTTTTTCTATCAATACTTTGAAAAATAAACCTTCAAAACTATTTAACTCTTTTTCTTTAAATTTCAAAACTATTACATCAGTTGTTGTAACAATTGGATATTCATGATAGAAACAAACCCCAACAGACCCATTTTTAGCCAAAGTTAAACAATATGGCGGATAAATTGTTGTCTCCATTCCAACTAATGATATCTTTTTCTTAACTCCATTATTAAATCGGCCAGAGGAAACAAATCCTATATTGCCAATATCACACTTTTTAGCTTCTTCTTCCGAGATATGACCTCCACGTAAAACATCAAAAAGACCTAATAGCTTTTTCTTTTGCCTTTCAACACAATGTGGCATTCCAATGGAATTATTTTTTGTTTTAGCACTAATACTATAATCCTTTCTTACATATTCAGGCAACTCACATATTTCCGGAAGCAAAATGTCGCCCAAAGTTGAATTTGCTTCTCTTCCAAAAGCAGAATATCTAAATTGATTTTTCCGAATCGCCAATGCATAATAAATACGCTCGTTAAGTGTCATTTTCGAATCAATGGGCGTCAATATTGCGACATTTTGACCATTATAATATTTAGAGAATTGAACATTAGCTGTCAACCTTCCCTCACCGCCTAATGGAACAGAAATAGTTAGCGGATCATTAGGTATAATTCCTACTTGCTCATTACAAATCAAATCTATTCCATGATTTTTAGATGTGCGAGAAACAAAAATTATTGGCTCTTCTTTTCTTTCAATAGTTTTATTTTTATCAAGCTTCGTTCCATATGTTATATTAAATATTTTACTAAGCTTCTTCATCTTCATTATCCTCGCTATTAGTTAATTTCGTGTCATATAAAGCTTTATACACAAAATATTCCTCAACTGCCTTTTGAAAATCAGATTCAGTTATCTCATCATAATTAGGTTGCAAGTATGCTTCGGAACACCATTCATCATTATACTTGATACTCCGTTTTATACTAAATCCTGGAATTTCACTAAAATCTCTAAATGCATTGACCCATTTAGTTTTAATCTCTTCCCATTTTTTATTACGATCTATACGCCCAGAATTTCTTGAAACAATGAAACCATCATCTCTACAATAAGCAAACCAAGACTTAACATTGCAATCATGAGGCCTATGTGCTCTAAAAATTACTATACATGTTACAGTGCCTACTGGGTAAAATAATGTTGTAGGCATACTCATCACGCCAAGCAATGTATGTTCCTCTAATATTTTCTTTCTCTTTAATGTTTCTTTTGTCTGCACAGAACAAACACAATTTATAGGAATAATTGCTATCCCTAATCCACCTGGTTCAAGAAGATTAAGCATATTATAAACAAAATCTAACTCACTTCCACCATCATCAGTCTGACTATAAGGAGGATTCATAAATGCAACTGTAGGTCTGTGTACATTTTTTATTTTTTCAATTATGTTAGCATCAAAACAACTACAATTATACAGATTAGATTTTCCATCACCTCTGATTATCATATTAGCAGCAGCCAGAGTAAACATCTTTGATTCACTCTCAACACCAATTAACTGATTACGCCTAATGTTTTTTTGAATAGATGGATCATCTGTTTTCTTAAGCATAAAATTCATAGCACTTATTAAAAAACCTCCTGTACCACAACAAGGATCAACAACTCTATCTGAAATTGATAGATTTGCTAATTCGCAAAATAAATTCGTTATGTGATTTGGAGTTAACACTATGCCTAAGCCTTTTTTGTTACCATCTGTATAAGATAAAAATTCTTTATAGAATTCGCCTATATAATCAAATGAATGTTCTATATTTATATACGGCCAAATTTCCTCTTTTACTTTATTTATTATGAACAAAAAATCTGTATCGGTACGATTATTATTATTTAGTTTATTAATGCTCAACAAACTTCGAAAATTAGTCATCATTATACTTACTTTATCTTTAGGCATACCTTCTATTGAATCTAATTTATTCTCGATAGAGGTCAACAATAAATTTAATAAAGATTTCGGCGTTGTTTGAGTTTTATAACTATTTAAAAAACTTTCCTCTGATAATGCAAGAAGTATAGCACTAATTATTATAGGCTTAAGTTCATCTGTGATTTTAATCTTTTCACGCAAAACTTTATGAATTACTTTCGTATTCTTTTTGATGTTTTTTATATCATACTCTTTCTTCTCATTTGTAGCACGAATTATTTTTAAATATTCCTCTTTTGAACATAACCTATTTAAATTTAAACTAACTGGACTAAATGCACCTTTTATCCACATATAATTACTAATTGTTAAAGTATCAATACTTTCCCCACTTATACCTATGGATATCACATGATACTCTTTAGATAAGTACTTTCCATATAATAATGCACCATCCACAGCATATTCAGCATATTTATTCTTATTGATACTTTCGTGAAACCTCGTTGAAGCCTTGCATTCGATGACCATTAATATATCAGTATTTTGAAATTGTATTATATATTCTGGTTTTCCACAGCCAGAGCCACTTTTGCTTGCCTTTTTTAGACAGTCTTTAATTATTGGATTATCGCTAATTTGTTCCTCTATTACTATATTTTTTTCATCATAGTAACCTAACCTTTTTAACATATCCCTTGTTAAAATCTCAGTTTTCCTCTCGTTAGCCATTATCTAATCCTCAGCAAGTTTATTAAATATATATTAAGTTAGTTAATATATTTAATCTTATCATTTTTATTGGATATTGTCTATTAATAATCAAAAATAATTCTTATTTACTTTTTCATATTTACACACAGTACATTTACTTTTACTATAGATACCAGGTTAGAATCCATAACTCTGTTTTGATTAGGGAGTTCAAGTCCCGACTTCGGCTATACGAATGGGGTTCAAGTCCCGACTTCTGGTATGCCTTAAAAAAATCCTTTTTGTTCATTGAACACATTTTATAAAGGCCTACTAAACGTAGGTCTTTAGTTTTTAGGTGCGAAGTGCGTGATAGCCGAATTTGTGACGCTCGCACAAGACGCATATGCTTGGTCGCTACACCAATGCTTTGCTCATTACAAGTCCCGCCTTCGGTACCCCTGAACACACGCAAAAGAAGAGTACTCCAAATAAAAGCGGGCGTTTGCCTGCTTTTTTATCTATTGTCGATTTTTTCCGGATATATATCGTGATGCGAAAGTCTGTCCCAAGCTACCTGTTCCCACTTAGTCCCCTTTTTGCCGTAGTTGCAATAAGGATCTATTGAAATTCCGCCGCGGGGCAGAAACTTGCCCCATACTTCTATATATGCGGGATCCATCAAATCAATAAGGTCATTCATAATTATATTCACGCAGTCTTCGTGGAAATCTCCGCGGTTTCTGAACCCGAAAAGATACAGCTTTAAAGACTTGCTTTCAACCATTTTTTCGCGCGGCACGTACGAAATGTAGATCGCGGCAAAATCGGGCTGCCCCGTAATGGGGCAAAGGCTTGTGAATTCGGGACAGTTAAACTTTACGAAATAGTCCCTTCCGGGGTGTTTATTTGTAAACGTTTCCAAAACGGATGGATTGTAAGTCTGCGGATATTCAGTGTTGCTGCTCCCGAGTAGGGTAATACTTTCGTTCTGTTTTTCTCTTGACATATTATTCTCCTTTTATTGCAGGATCTTCTATTCCGTTGGCTTCAAATGCGGCGGCGCGGTCACGGCAAGTAGCGCATACGCCGCAAGGTTTTCCGCCGCCCGAATAACAGCTCCAAGTAAATTTATATGGAACGCCGAGTTCGAGCCCCTTTTTTACAACTTTCGATTTGTTTATATTTACAAAGGGCGCAAGAATTTTAAGCTGCCCACCGCTGCCCGTATAAATAGCTTCGCCCATAGCTGAATTAAACTTTTCGCTGCAATCGGGATAGGCGTTGCCCGCCGCGTCGTCGCTGTGCGCGCCGTAAAATATCACTTCGCATCCGTGCGATAGCGCCACGCTTGCCGCCGCCGAAAGAAACAGCCCGTTCCTAAAAGGAACATAGGTTGAAACGGGTTTGCCGCCCGATACGGAAAGCTGTTCGGCATAGCTTTGCAGAGGTATGTCATTGGACGACTCCGCCAAGAGCGAACAGTCCGAATCTTCGAATATGACTGAAAGATCGAGCCTCTTTAAAACAACGCCGTAAAAATCAGCAACTTTTTGCGCGGCGTCAAGTTCTTTACTGTGAGTCTGACCGTAATAAACGGAAAGGGCGGAAACTTCCGCCGCGCCGTATTTCTGAACCGCCAACCCGAGGCAAGTTGCGCTGTCCACGCCTCCGCTTAATAAAACGAGTGCTTTCATATCCTGTCCCCCAAAAAATTTTGCCTTAAAAAGTCATTTTTGAACGCGCCGATGTAATTTTAGTAAACGTTTTTGATTCCACTAGAGACGTACGCCACATCGATTTTCTTATAATACATAAGCGCTACGCGGGTAGGCGTTTCGCCTAGACCTTCCCTATAGGAATCTTCGCCTAAGGCAACCAATAATCCGCGGATATTATTTTCTATTTCTTTAATATCCATACTTTTTCCTATACCCCGCGCATATCGGGTTTCCAAATTATTTTATGTAACTGCAATTGCAAACGTACGCCGTTAAGTTTACGCTCTTTCATAAACTCAGCTATTTCTTCGGGCTTGATTTTTCCAAACACGGGACTAAAATAAACGCGGCACACTTCCGTAAGCCCGTACTCGTTTATAATCTCGTCCGCGCGCGCCAAATCGCGCATATCTCCAATCACAAACTTGACCGCATCCCGTAACGTAAGGCAAGAAAAGTTTTCAATTAACATATATTTCTCCATCCCGCTTGAAGGAAGTTTATAATCAGCTGTAACGGCGGGACGGGGCGAAAGGGAAACGATATCTTTCAACGGCACGCTTCCATTGGTTTCTATTTCAACTTCTGCGCCCGACGCTCCCAGCAGCACTATAAGCCGCGCTATATCCGCCTGCAATAGCGGTTCGCCACCCGTCAGAGTAACGTTTTTTACGCCCGTAGATTTAACATATTCAACAAGCTCTTCAGCAGAAGCAAACCTGTATTTTGCATCGGCGGTATTTGCCCAGCGCGTATCGCAGTAGCTGCAATTAAGATTGCAGCTACAAAACCTCAGAAATACAGCAAGCTCGCCCGCGCGCGGACCTTCGCCGTTTATGCTTACAAACTTTTCAGCAACTTTAAAACATGACATATCACTCACCGTACACAGCGCAGTTTTCAGGCGACTCGTAAACAGCCACACTGAAAACGGGCAAGCCCTTATTGCAAAGGTCGGCGTATATGTGCGCGGCAAAGTTTTCGGCAGTAGGTCTAAAATTCGTTTCAACCAATGAAAACCCTTCTTCTTTAAGCGCGGCAATGGTCGCAGGTTTTAGTGTGTTTTTTTCGTAAATAAGCGTATGATCAAAGCCTTCTGCAAGCTCTCTTATTGCCTGCTTAAAATCGCCGAAGTCCAGAAGCATACCTCGTTTTTCACCGCTTCCCTGCAATTTACTATCGCCTATCTTTATTTCCACAACCCAGTGATGACCGTGGATATTTGCGCACTTGCCATTGTATCCGTGTAGAAAGTGTGCGCTGTCAAAACTAGCCGAAGTTTTTAAGTAATACATATCTCTCCCTTTGCAAAAAAATACAGTCGCGACAAAACGACTGCACCTAAAAAGACTATTCCACTTCAGATGCCCTGGTTTTGTTTAACGACAGGATGGCGCAAACGAACTGTCCGTTTAATTTGCTATATAATACCACGGACGCAACTCGTATGTCAACTCAACCGCAAGATTTATACGCTGCGTATTTTCAAAATTTCGCCAGAAAGCGCATAGACAGCGATCAAATTGCATACGATTGCTTAGAATATCACAAAACATATTTTTTCAAGCTCGCACAAGACGCATATGCTTGCTCGCTACACCAATGCTTTGCTCATTACAAGTCCCAACTTCGTTATTGGTATAAACATTGTAACCTCTGCGAAAACTTAAATAGTTTGCCGATACGGCACAAGGCTTATTTCATTTTTTTACTTTGCCCCGTGTGTCTGAAACATATAAAATTTTATTTATGTAATTTTAAGAACGCATCAACGATATAAACGATATAGAGATAAGCAATATCCAAATACCCAAAGAACTTACCGCGCATAATAAAAACATATCTCCATCCATGCCGCCGTCAAACGTCATGATAAGCGTATATTGTAAAGACAACACCGAAACCAGTGCGTCCACTAAGTTGACGGTGCGCAGTATTTTTAAGCTCAAGTTGCGATCCTTTCTGGTTTTAACAATATTTCTTGACGCTAATGTGATTTTATAAGTAGTATACGCCGCAATCGAAATTGCCGTAATCGTCGAATAGTTGACTGCCTTTGCTTGCAATACCATTAACGAAATAGGCACGATTAAAATAAAATCGATTGCAAACATATATAAACTTTCTGCAAAAAATAATTTTTTACGTTTTATTTTTAATTGTTGTTCAGTTAATTTGTTTTTGTGAAATATCTTTTCGGAAAATATCACGCAAGCTCTGACGACCAACAGTAAAACGTAATATACGGCTATACTTATATTCCAAACCGAATGAAAGACCGCGCCTAGAAAGATATTATACAAAGTAAATGCAATCGTAACAAAAAAAGAAAGAGCCGAAGAAATAAAAGCGCGATATACGGCGTCGTTTTTTATTCGATCTAAAATTCTGATTTCAACCCTTTCTTTTTCTCTCATTTACGTTACCTACTATATGATTTCCGTATTTAATAAATCGTTGCCCTTTTCCAAAAGATTGGCAAGTTTTTCTTCGGTATCGTCGATTACCGGCAATAACGACTTTGTTTTTTTGATTACGAGCTTTTTATATATGAAATAATTTGCTCCGCAAAGTATAATGCCTATTATGCCGAGAATAACACCGCAGACAAATGCGGGAATACTGTTAGACATCAGCATGGTGAGGCTCATCCCGCCGCCAAGAATAAGCGCGGCAATGCTGCCGAAAATATAAGCAAAAACGCTTGCACCCGCAGTCTTTGCCCGACGCAGACTGTTGACAGTCTTATACATATCTTCCGCCTGTCGTTCGAGTTTAATCAACTCTTGCTTGTGTTTTTGTTTTCTATCGCGCTTAAGCGACATAGTTACACCGTCTATCCTCGCAGTAGTCGTCGAAGTAACTTCCCAACCGAATGCCTCATACATATCAATTACTTTGATTTGATCTTTAGCTTTTACGTTTATCGTTCTGTACTCATAAGAAACGAAATCCTTGTCTTGCATATTTGATTCCTCCGTGAATTTATTCTGTCTTTCGTTAAGTCTGCCGACGCGCGTTTCGATTGACTTTTCCGTGAGACAAGTGTATCATAATATTGAAGTCGAAATAAATCAACCCCTTAAAATCGCAAAAAGACACTACCCTTTGATTTGTCAGCTGAAATGAGACGAAATAGGAGATTTTGTATCATGGAATATGCACCGGAAGAATATACGAGGCACTATATAGTTCAAGCGCTGTTTAAGTTGATGAGCGAATACCGTTATGATAAAATAACAATAACCGATATTGCCGAAAAAGCCGGCGTAGGCAGAGCGACGTTTTATCGTTATTTTAAGAGTAAAGAAGACGTGATAAATTTTTATTTTGAACATAATAAAAAACAATTTGTCTTCCAACAGCATTTTTTACCCAGATGTAAAGAAGATTACATAGAAATAGTAACGGACGTACTGACACTTTTTAAGAAGAATAAAGAGCCGTTCCGACTTCTAAGAGGAGCGCGTCTCGAATACTTTTATCTCGACTATCTGAACAAAAACTTTATTTCGAAATTTCAAAACCAATATCCTAACAAAAATCAATATGCCCCGTATCTATATGCCGGCATGCTGTTCAACATCTCTATGGCTTGGTTGGACAACGACTGCGATCAAGATATAAGCGCGCTTGCCGATATGATTGTCAATTCAATTTATTTCGAGTGATTTACATTATTAACTAAATAGCCGTTACGTTAATTTCCTTAAAAACTATTTGCTGACAACGCTTAATCGCACTATAATGCGGCTACCCTAGCCGCATACCGATTCGATTGACAAATTCGATTTTTTAACATATAATTAAATAAAATATGACAGCATTAATATATTTTTTTATAGCTTTAATTTGCACGTTTGCAGGCGCCATAACAGGCATGGGCGGCGGCGTCGTAATCAAACCCGTGCTCGATATGATGGGCGATTTCGACAGCGCTTCGATAGGAGCTTTGTCCTCGATTACGGTATTGGCTATGTCGGTCACGACGTTTATCCGGCAAGTGGGAAAAAAAAGAAGCACTTCAATAGCTAAACTGCTTGCATTGGGCATATCTTCCGCGGGCGGCGGCGCGCTCGGTCAATATATATTCGAATTGATGACCGAAGGAGCGGCGAATGCTCCCACGATAAAAATAATCCAAAATTCCATATTGCTCGTCTTGATAGTATGCATATTTTTCTATATGATTTTCAGAAATAAAATCAAACCGCTGCACCTTAAAAATATCGTATTTTATATTTTGACGGGACTGGTGCTAGGCATACTATCGTCTTTTCTGGGAATCGGAGGAGGCCCGCTGAACGTCGCTATATTGATGATATTATTCGGTATGGAAATTAAAGAGGCGACGTTTGCATCTATATTGACGATAATGTTTGCGCAAATTGCAAAGATAGTGACGATACTCATAGGCGGAGGTTTCGGAACTTACAATTTGTCAATGCTCCCCTATATGGTGATCGCCGGAGTGCTGGGCGGACTCATCGGAAGTCTTGTCGGCAAAAAGATATCCGGCAAATTCACGGCTGTAGCATTCAATATAATGCAGCTAGCCGTAATGATAATATGCATAGTCAATATCACTACAAACTCACTGGCTTTGAACGCTTAAAGCCGATGCCTCGACAGGCAAATATATCAACAACGGAGACAATATGAACATTGTATTATATTTCAGCGACCAGCAACGATATGACACCATCAACGAGGACGTGACGCCCAACATCTTCGCAATGGCGGACGACAGTATATTCTTCGACAATGCTTTTACGTGTCAACCTGTATGCGGACCGGCGCGGGCATGCATACAGACAGGCGAATACGCGTCTCGAAATAAATGTTATATCAACGGTATTTCGATGGACAAAGACAACGACGATACTCTTGCCAAAATTCTTGTCCGCAACGGATACAATACCTCGTATATAGGCAAATGGCATTTAGCGTCCGACACGGCGGGATTCAAGCCAAAATCCAATCTGCAGAAATCGGCTGTTCCGCAAGAATTACGCGGCGGCTACAACGACTATTGGCTGGCGGCGGACTGCCTGGAATTTACTTCTGACGTGCACGGCGGATATATGTTTGACAAAGACAATAATAAGATTCAATTCCAAGGCATCCGCAGCGACTGCATAAACGATTTTGCATTAGATTATATCGACAGGTACGACAAAGACAAGCCGTTCTTTCTGATGATATCCCAGCTCGAACCGCACCATCAAAATACCGCCAACTCATTTCAATGCGCAGAAGGCGACGACGCGCAGTTTATCGACGCTCCCTACCCTGCCGACCTGATTGGTCTAAAAGGAAATTACAAGACGGAATATGCCCGCTATCTTGCGTGCTGTAATCGTCTGGATAAGAATTTTGCGGACATCATTCAGAAAATAAAAGATAAAGGCATTTGGGACGATACCGTAATTATTTATACTTCCGACCACGGTTGTCACTTTAAGACAAGAAATATGGAGTATAAGCGCAGCGCGCACGAAGCAAGCGCGCATTTGCCGTTTCTCATGACGGGCGGCGGACTTGAAAAGCTGAGCGCGGCGCAAAAATATATAGGCAAACGCTTCGGCGGATTCGTCAGTCTTCTCGATCTCACCGCCACGATATTGGATATATCCGGAGCCGAAATACCTCAAAGATATCAAAGCAAAAGTATTCTGCCAATGCTTGAATCCCAAAAAGGCAGGAATCACATATTTATGCAAATAAGCGAGTCGCAATTGGGACGCGCAATAATTACGGATAAGTATACTTACAGCGTAAAAAAGCCGTTCTCGTTCGGTATGGAAAGCGCGACAAGCAAATTATACAGAGAAGATTTGCTCTACGACAACACTGCCGATCCCGCCCAACATAAAAATCTTATTAGAAATAAAAAATATAAACAGATAAAAAAAGAACTCAAAAAAATCTTACTTGCAGATATCGAAGAGATAGAAAACGTAAAGGCGAAGATTTTTTAACGCTATTAGCATTCCGGTCGAACGGTAAAATGCTCTGCCGAGTAATTTGAGCCGCTCAATCGGATCTTGATTTTTGATTAGCAAATACTTGAAAAAGCGGCAAGCATTCTTTGAAAAAACGCTTATACGCTTGACAGTAATCGCGGTCTTCTCTCGAACGTTTGCATCCCCCTCCTCGACATAAGCGGAAATATTCGCAATCATTGCATTGAGGCGCGACTTGAACAGAGTTGCGCAAGAATTGATAAGCTTTCGGCGCCGCCGCTATTTTGTCAAAATCACTGTCGTTGACATTGCCAAGCAACCATTCGTCCAAACAATAAAAATCACACGGATAGACGTTGCCGTTGGCTTCAACGACAAATTGACGCGAGCAAAAACCGTTCATCCCGCACTGTTCGGCATTCCCGCCTAGAAATAATCTAACGAAATTGTCAAACTGCCTAATGCTGATGTATTCGCCGTTGACGTAATCTTTTACGTAGAGATTAAAAAGCTTGATTAGAAAAGACGCGTATTGATCGACGTCCATATACAAATTACTTTCTCTCTTATCCCCAAAGGGTCTTAAACAAGGAATGAATTGCAAATACTTAATTCCCAAGCTCTTAAAATAACCGTATACCTTTTCGACGCGCTCGGCGGTATACCCTGTCGCGACTGCTAGAACGTTGAAATCCGCGCCGCGCGTTGCGAGCAAGTCCATAGATTTTTTAACCCGCGCAAACGTGTCATTTGACTCGGCGTCCAATCTAAAACGGTTGGCGTCTCGATCTCCGTCTAAACTCAATCCTAATAAAAATTTGTGTTTGATAAAAAAATCTACCCATTCGCAATCTATCAACGTACCGTTTGTCTGTAAACCGTAGAATATATTACTACCGCGCGCGTTGAACTTATCTACCAAAGAAATGAAATTTATAAAAAACTCTTTGCCTGCAATCAAAGGTTCTCCGCCTTGAAAAGCAAAGAAAATGCTTCCGCCGTCGCAAAAATCAAGCGCTTTACGAATAAGATTCTCCGACGTATCCGACGACATTATACCGTAACATTGTTCCGTCCGCGATTGCGCCACTGAGTGATAAAAACAATATTGGCAACGCATATTGCAATTACTCGACGCAGGTTTTATCATTATTGACAAATTCTTTTTCATATGATATTTCCGTATAATTTTAATCGACATATTATGGAAAATTCCATAATATGTCGATGTCAGTATAACTTAAAATCGATAAAATTTCAAGAGTATGCGTCAATCTAAATACCGACCGCACGATAAGAGATAGCTGATTTATCAATTAATAACGCGCAATACCGCTCTTTTTCGCTGCAAAAAATAACCCTTGACTTTTGAGCTCGACTGTTATATATTAATTATATAACAATTAATTAACTTTGTATGGAGGAAAAAATGGCAAACGTTATCAGTTACAAAACAGTAAAAATCAAACCTGAAAATGCAGTTGTCGGCGAAGGTACCGTGGCAAGATGCAAATACGCGGGCAGTAGCAGCGTGGGAATCGGTCCTCTGTCGAAAACTACGCATATCTACAAAGTATACCTCGACGTCGAAGGTGTCGATAAACAGATTGTAGTCAAAGTAAAAGAAAAGCAAGGTTGGAACGCAAGCATCGTAGACAACGCTATGTCGATCGGCAAAATGTTCAGCAAAAAAATGCCGATCAACGAAGGCGAAAAACTCTCGATAACCTATGACAAATCAAAACCGAAAAAGTGCAATATCAACGAATAATACTCTTCGCCGTCCCGATAAGGGGCGGCGAAAGTCGTTTATAACGATTTTGTGAATATTTTTATCGAATTTATCGTAGCTAGACTATAAAATAATTCTATGTAAATTATATGTAAAATACCAAATTATATTTACTTCTAGTAACTTTAGTGATATAATTAAAATACAAAATGAAATGAGGACACATATAATCGATTCAGACGATAGAAATTTCGGTAAAAACTTACAGCTCTTGATTTTTGAAGATTATGCGGACTTCGTACATGAATCCAGCTTGAATGGATGGACGGATTATGAATAATAAATTCAAAACCATAATTATAATATCAATATTAGTAATTATTATTCTCATGTATTTCTGCGCTTGCGATAACGATTTTCAATCAACGTTTTCTCCCCCGTCCGACCCTGTCAAAAACCAGACTGAAGAATACGGAATTGCTCTTCCCGTAAGAGATTCTGATTCCATAAAAATAGGAAAATTCATCTTGGCCGGCGCCGTTTCTTATAGACTTTACTGCATATACGAAGTGTTGCCTAATGATTTCGATAACTTTGAAAAGTTAATCCAATCATGTCAATATTATAAAGGCAAAATAAATATCAAGAACTTATCGGCCATTCCCAAAATGAACGAAAACGTATTCAAAGAAAACGACGAGTGCGACTGGCTATCGCACGAAGGTTATGTTTGGATAGGCAAAAAATACGCTAATAAGTTTTATTACATAGCTCAAACTAACATAATAACGATAGAAGGCGGTAAATTTTTTATTTACCTAAGTAAATTTATTTTCTCAAATAACCAAACTCCCAATGAGAGCGGCGTTGAATATAAAACAGATTTAAGTTGGGAACAACTTAAATCAATTTACAATGCTTATCCTATAAATGACAATGAGCGAACAATCGATATCGATTGCTATATATACTACAACCAGGTCAGCGGATCCGATTATACCACAAAAGCTTACGTAAAGTTAATCTATAATGAGGAAAAGAGCACAATCGAAATTTCGAAAGACTTCACCTTAAAATAATTATGTCAATTATCGAAATTAAAAAACTAAAAAAATCATACGGAAAAAAACTGGCGTTGGATATACCCTCGTTAAACGTCGAACATGGTGCGTCTATAGGCATTTTCGGCGCTAACGGCTCTGGAAAGAGCACGCTTATCAAATGTATCACCGGATTACTGCCTTATGAAGGACAGATATTTATCGACGGCAATGACATAAGAAAACAACCATCGATTCTTGCCGACGTGGGAATATTGATAGAAGAACCCGCATTATACAAAGATATGACTGGAAGAAAAAATATCATGTATTTCTGCTCTGACACAACCGCTATACACGAATATGCAGAATTACTCGGTATCACCGACATACTTGACAAAAAAGTTAAATCGTATTCTCTGGGGATGCGACAAAAATTAGCGATACTTCTTGCATGCGTAAAAGGCAAAAAACTAATTTTGCTTGACGAGCCCTTTAACGGACTGGATATAATCAGCGTGGAAAAAGCGATAGAACTGTTGAATTTATGTCGACAACGGGGAGCAAGCATCTTACTGACTTCGCATCAATTGGAAATATCACAAAAAGCCATAGATATGTATTATTTGCTTAAAAACACGCAAATCTATGACTGCACCGCGCCGAAACCTTTCGGCGGTCTCAAATATCTTGTGGAATTTTTCGATATCGATTCTGTAAAGAGCGCGTATTCATTATTATCAGAAAACGATATTATCTGTTCGCTTTCCGATTACGCCTTAAAAATACAAAGCGACGGGCAATCCGTATCGGACATCGCACAAATACTCAAAGACTTCAACGTCAAAAAGATCGAAGACATTTCTTATTCCGTCAAAGAAGCATATCTGCAAATGGAGATTAAAGAATGAAAAGAGAATTCAAAAAATTTTTTACAAGAAAATATATTCTCACCATCTTGCCGATTTTAATTATAATTATTATTCTGGGATGGAACGAAACTTTTTTCGGTGGAAACAAATCAGATTCTTCGGTATACAGTGATTTTATCAACGGAATAAAGCCCTATGATACTCGGGAAGAACTTGAAGAATTATACGACAGCGTTTTTTTTACGACGGAATATCCCGGTATGGAAATAACCTATAATCAAAAGAAAAACAATTTCATTAAATCCGTATACGGTCTGTGCCTTGAAAAAAATCTGCCTTACGATAGCGTAACGGAAATGGGAAATTTCAAATATACGCAATTTCATTTCTTCTCTTATTTCTGTATTTATATGTGCAATTTTATATTGCTATCTGCGATAATCATAGGATCGTTTTACCAGACGTCGGACTTTCTCAATAAGACGGCAAAACTCGTATACACTTCCGGAGAAAAACGCACTAAGATAGTCGCGCGGAAGTATTGCGTATCGCTTTTCTCCCTAGCCGTAATAGTGGCGCTGATAGACGCGATATTTGCATTTGCCGGATTAAAACTTTCATTTACCGGAGCAAAGTACTGTGTGATTTTTGCCGACGGCACGCTTTATTATATGAATTACTTATCCTTTGTAACGCTGAATATATTCTCTCACCTGCTAATGTTAATAACCGTCTATACCTTCGTATATTATTTTGCCGCGCTGATTAAAAACGGAATCATAGCCTCGTGCGCGTTTTTGTCAATAACAACCATTCTGCTTTTCTTGGGCACGTCGGCGCAAGAAAGCGCGCAAGCAATATTTACCGCAATGTTTACGGAAGGTCTAGCCGCGGCAATCACGTTCCGTCCGATCTCTACGCTTAAATATATCGCGCTTTATACGCCGTTTGTATTGTCCGCAGCGATTATGGCAACCGTAACAAATCTGCGTCTCAAGCACAGTGATTACAGCCGATAGATATATATACTGCAAACTGCGCGATCATAGAGTTAAACGCATTATTAACGTACAACGGGAATAGCGCTGTCGCTCTATTCCCGTTGTGATTAAGGAGTATTATCGTCCGGTACGAAAATTAGTTGATTCCGTACTTCTCGCTCAATTTTTTATAATTCTCTTCGTATTGTTGCTCAGTGAAAGAATTGCTGCAATTGTTTTTCATATCGCGCAATAATTGCAATTCAATAGCTGCATAATCGTCTTTTATTGCCTTAAAACAGTTGTTGAGGACTTGAGAATCTTCTACGCAGAAAATATCGCTCTGAGAATTCTTCTTATATGCAACTAAATCGCTGTCAGAATTTGTATTCTCCGTCCAATCGCCGAGCATTATAAGGAATGCGTCGTCGGTATCGGCATAACAATAATACGAAGAAGTTACGCTGTCTTTAGTGCCGTCCGTCTTAAGTTCGTTCATATATAGCATAATCATGCTGACAGAAAACTCTTCGTCGTTTATGAAATCTATATCGTATTTATAGACCACCTCGCCGTTTTCATCCATATAAAGATATATCGTCCTGCACGTACCTTTGGCAAGTACCGTGACATAGCATTTGTTAACGTCATTGGCGTCGACATTTTTCATAGGAACACCGTAAATGTCCTCTATACCGCAGACTTCATTCAACGTTTCGACGTAAGCAAGCATAGTGACAAGACCGTCTAACGCCAAATCCGAGCACATACTCTCGTATTCGGATCCGTCAGTCTTATTGTCGCAAGCGTCGAGCAGCTCGTATACTTTTTCTACGGAGCCTTTCTGCGCATACTGTTCGGTTGAAAACTCAACGCTGTTGGCTTGAACTGCCGTCGGGTTGGCTTTGCCCTTAAACTCCTTGATAACGACGTCCAAAATGTGTCTGAACTCTTCTATTTCTTTGATTTCGGTCGTATCTCCGGATACTGCGCCGCTACCGGTTCCGCCGCCGTTGTCAGTCGGTTTTTTGTCGCAAGCCGCAAATGTGAACAGTAAAAGACAGCACATTACGGACAAAACAATCAAAATTTTGCTTTTCTTCATTTTTTCTCTCCTATAAATTTATTCTTTATAAAAAATACCCCGTCATTCCAAAAAACGTATAGTTTTACTGACTTATTATACTTGCAAAAATAATAACAATGGAGTATAATATATCTGTAAATAATATTCTCGTTTTATTCAAATTTCGTAGGTCAGGAAATGTATACTTTTTTGGAAGTATGGAAAATTTCCTCGATTTTGCCACTTTTCAAGACTATTTACTTCTTCAAAACAATCTCACTGTATTAATCGACCAACTCGCCGTTGCGGACGTTGAACTTCAAAACTACTTTCTTGCCGTTTTCTTCAAAAACAGTTTGCATGACGTCTTTTGCGACAAATTCGGCAGAGATTATTTTGACGTCCTTTTGCGCAAACGTCTCTCTCAGCGCGGCTTTTTGCTCTTCGTTATATCGGCTGACGTCGTCGGATATAAAGAGCAATCCGCCGAACGTAGAATTGATTTTGGCAATGAGTTTACGTTTTTCCATAGGCATAAACATGTTGTTGTCTCTCAACATAAACACGTCGGGATCGTTCATCCACGCTCTGCCGTTGAGATGCCGTCTGAAAATGGTATTGCAAATCGTATGCGGAGTAGATACGTCTTCTCTGGTCTTGTTTTTGATATTTTTCCACGACAGTTCGACATCCGCTCCTATTCTGCAATAATCGACCTTGCCGAATGCCGGCATCATCGGAACGCCGCAACCGAGTATCAACTTGTCGCCGCAGCATTCTCTTATCAAATCCATCGCGTCGCACATTATTTCGCCGCGCGTCTTATTGCGCATAGGCAAAACGCACGCTCCGTAAAGAAAATCGAGTTTGACAAGGTCGTATCCCCAATCGTTGAGTACCACGTCAAACACGTGTCTGATATACTCTCTCGCCTCTTCGTTATATATATCCAGCGAATAGAATCCGCCCCAATTCGCGCCGGTGTTGTACGGTCTGCCCTTTTTATCTTTGATAAACCAATCGGGATGTTGGGTGAAAAGTTTGGATTTTTTAACCGCCGCAAAAGGAGCAAGCCAAAGTCCAGCAATCATACCCTTAGAGTGTATTGCGTCCGCGACTGCTTTCATTCCGTTGGGAAACTTTATCTTGTCAGTCGTCAGCCAGTCGCCTATATTCTCCTGATAGCCGTCGTCTATTTGGAAACAGTCGAATTTCGCGTCTTGATTGGAGATACTTTCTAAATCGCGATTGATGATATCCTCGCTTATACGACTGTAATAATTATACCAGGACGTATATCCGCACCTTCTCTCAAGCACGCTGGCTTTTACGCCCATTTTTTCAAAGTACTTATCGAATACTTCATCATATTGACCGCTAATAACTGCCAGTTCCAACAATTTCGCCGCGCCGTCATACGTCACGCCTTCCAATTCTTTGGATACGATAACTTGCTTGTTGCCGACGTCAAACGTGGCGACGGTATAACCGCATCTTTCGTCGAGCGAACCGAATATCTCCACGTTATCCCCTCTGCGCACGTAGCCGTAAGACCATCCGTAAAAAACGCCTCTCTTACGCGGATACTTCCAGAAAAGAGTGTCTCCCGACTTAGGCAAACCTATGCGTTTAACGGGAGCCAGCTTTACGAAACATTCCATTAATCGAGTCAATTCGCTCATACGGTCTGAAGGCTCGTATTCCATACTGTCCGTCCAACTTTGATAACCGTTGACGAATATCCTATCCGAGGGTAGATATTCATAATGCAATTTAATATCAAACTTTTGGAATTTTATGGGAGATTTAGCATTCAGCAATACCTTTAATACTCCCCCGTCAAAATTAACGTCCAATGAAAAATGCGCGCATTCGGTTGCGTTGCAAACATACGACGTCCCGTCGACGTTATACTTGATATCATATTTGATTTCCGATAAATTCATTGCAAATCTCCTTTACTGTGTATTCTGCTTTAATCCCACCCATTAAGTCTTAATCGCGTCGTCGGGCTTATCCAACGCTTTTATATTATGTTCCAGACGTCTGACAAGCGAACTGATATAATCGATATCAGCCTTCCACTCGTCATATTTCGACTTTACAGTGGAAATGCTTATCTTACGCTGAAAATCGTTGTTCATATATTTGCATTTCTCGCTCAAAGCAATCATATACTCCTGCTCCAACTTGTTGGCTACGTATCTGTTGCGAGGATATTTCGTGCAGAAAGTAAGATGCAAATTTTTACGTTCGGCAACCGATTTTTCCAAATACTGCAAATACCGCTCCTTATCGTTATAATGTCCCTCGTACAAATGCGCGGTATCATTGTAGATATAAGCGCGTATAAGGTGCAGAAGGCATTTGTTTTCCGTCAGAACTTTCTCCAATTCGTCGGTAAGGACGAGCGTCTCTTCAAAGCACTTCAACGCTTTGTTTTTGCATTCTTCTTTGACCACTGCGTCCAGATCGTCGTTTTTAAGAAAAAGCAAACAACTAAGTCCGTAAACGTCGTTGCAGAGAATAGAGACGAGTTTGGAGAAATTGTCTCCCGTGATTTCCCTATTGAGAAAAACCTCGAATATTTCCGCAAACTTGAAAAAATCTTTGGTGCTTATTTCTTTAGTCATGTTGTCGCTTTTAAGAAATACCTCGATATATGTCCTTGCAAAAAGAATCGTAGAATTAAATTCCGATGAGCCTGTAACCTTGCTGAGTTCGTCGTAGAGATACTTGTAATCGTTGTAATAATAGGCGGCTAGACAGCCGATAATTACTCTTTCTTCAAATTCGCGTTCGGACAGACGTTTCTTCTTGTCGGAAAAATTCTGTCGGATATTAGGCCAATCGTTGATTATAGTAAAATAATCCAATCTGTTCTCGCTGTTTACCTGCGATAAAAATTTTGCTTTAATCTGTTCGGCAAGCTTAGCATCCCCGTTGTCGGGCAGAGTTTTGTCGCGTTTCATCTCGCTGACCCAAACGCCCAACAAATCGCTAGGCAGCTCTCGCGGAGATTTGTCTATCATAAATATCTGTATATTTTGATTGCGTATATCCTTATTCGCCAATAAATATCCCCATTCAAAAAACAGGTTGGAGCTGATCTGTCCGTTGTAATCCTCAATCAGCAAAATTGCGCAGTCGCATTGATTAATCTGATCTATTACCTGCGCGCCGACGAACATATCCGTCGGAGAACCTCCGCCGACAATAACGTTGAATTTATCGCTTTGCAAAATATTTTTGATCTGATTGGCGAGAGATACGTTGCCTCCCCAAGCTATGAAAACGTTATGCATAATTTTCCCTTCAGTATTTAGTGGCGTTTTTTAATTGTTTGTATTTATCGAATAGGCTCAGACATTCGCTTCTGTCTATACATTCGATATAACCTGCAAATTTCTCTCTGCCGCCGAACATAGCGTCTATGGCTTTGTCTCTAAATCCTATATCCTCGTTGTCTCCGATCGTACAGCCGTAGTACACTTTGCCGATTCTTGCCCATATACACGCTGCAAGACACATGTTGCAAGGCTCGCCCGTAGTATAAATTTCGCAACCTGACAAGTCGAAAGACTTGAGATTTTTGCAAGCGTCTCTAATGGCCTGCATTTCTCCGTGACACGTGGAATCGAGGCGAGCAACGACCTGATTGTGTCCTCTGCCTACGATTGCGCCGTCCTTGACTACAACGCAACCGAAAGGTCCGCCCTCGCTATTAGACATTCCCTTTTCTGCTTCCTCTATCGCTATTTTCATATATTCATTCATTGTTTACCTATATTCCAATTGTTTTATCCTAAGTATTATGCCGTCAAAATCAAATTAAAGCGCAAACACTCCCACTGCGTCGAGTATAGAAGTAATTAGTATTGCGGCTATACCGATCGGACAAACGTATTTGATCATGACGTTGAAAAACTTCTTCATTGCGAATCTGCCGTTGAGTTCTATCTCGTCGGTGATAGTACGGCACTTTATCACGTAACCGATGAATACGCAAGTCAAAAACGCCGCTATCGGCATCAGCACGGAATTGCTGAGAAAATCCACCATATCCAAGATGGTCTTTCCGCTGATAGACACCTTGCTGAGCACTCCGAATCCCAACGCCGGGAATATACCTAGCACAAGCGTGCCGACGTAAGCAACTACGCAAGATTTTCGGCGCGATAAAGAAAACTTATCCATTATGATAGAGATGACCGTTTCCATAAGAGAAATAGCAGAAGTCAGCGCGGCAAACAGCACCAGCGCAAAAAACAGCGCTCCGAGTATTCCTCCGCCAACGGGACCGAAAGTCTCGAATACCTTGGGCAGCGCGACAAACATAAGTCCCGGTCCCTGTCCCAACGTCTCGGGATTGCCGCCGGAAAATACAAATGCGGCAGGAACTATCATCAATCCGGCCAACAACGCGATGCCCGTATCGAAAATTTCTATTTGATGCACGGATGACTCGATCTTGTTTTCTTTTTTCATATACGAGCCGTAGGTAATCATAATGCCCATTGCCAGCGACATAGAATAGAACAACTGTCCCAAGGCGCCCAAGACCGTTTTGACGGAAAATTTTTTGAAATCGGGAAGCAAATAATATTTGACGCCTTCCCAAGAATCGGGCATAGTCAAAGTGTAGATAGTAACGCCTATAGTCAGCAGCACCAACGCCGGCATAAGAAACTTGCTTGACTTCTCTATTCCTTTTTCTACGCCGAAAAGAACTATTACGAAAACTATGGTAACGAATATAGCAAAAAACAGCAACGATTGCCACGGCGAAGCAATAAAGGAATCAAAGAATTTATCCCCTGCCGCAGACGCTCCGCCGCCTGTCAGATACGTGAAAAAATACTTGCCTACCCAACCGCCTATGACGGAATAGTACGGCAATATCAATATCGGGATTACCGCGCAGAGTACGCCGAGAAACGCCCATTTTTTATTGAGCTTTTTGAACGCGTTAATCGCGCTGACGCCTGTCTTTCTGCCAAGCGCTATTTCCGCTATCATCAGAGCAAAGCCAAACGTAACGGCAAGAACGACGTAAGTAAGAATAAATATCCCTCCGCCGTATTTTGCCGCAAGATACGGAAATCTCCAAATATTGCCCAAACCGACGGCCGAACCTGCCGCCGCCAACACAAATCCTATTTTCCCCGTAAAACTGCCGCGCTTCTTGACGGGAGCATTCGTCTGAGTCTGCGAAGTCTGCTCAACTTGATCGCCTTGGGGCTCCGACGTATCGCGGACGCTGTTGTCTTCCATAACTTAATCCTTTTGAGTATAATATATATAATTTTAACACAGTTTCCGCCCAAAAGCAAGACTATAGCCGTAACGCAAACAGCTTATCTGGCATAGTATAAATCGGACATATATTAAACTCTTCTCTGCATACATATACATATTCAGCCGACTAAGGCTTGGTATGCAGTATTTTATAAGGAGAACATATATGCCTTTTATCAACAGATACTCCGACGTCAAAAAAGGCGGAATCGTCTTTGCAGGCAACACGCTCGGACTGAGCAAAGCGACTAATCAGAACGCCCCGGGAACGGAGGGTTCTATAGGAGCTTTTACAAGTCTTGACAACACCTTGCAAGTAGGCGCTTTCCCTGTCGGAACTACCCTCGACTATACAGAAAACGGATCCAACGCAACTGTCGATATCCCCGCCGATTCAAGCGTGCTGTACGCCGAACTCGTTTGGGGAGGTCTATACAGCTCTAGCGAAAACAATATATCCAATCTCATCAACAACAACGTAACCTTCAATACTCCGTCCGGCTCTCACAGTATCGCACCCGACGCGACGACTGCTCAGACTTTCTCTATCCCCGCCGACGATATCACGGTGGGATTCTACGTCCGCAGCGCCGACGTAACTGCATTCGTGCAGACGGGAGGCGTATATTCCGTACAAAGCGTTCCTGCGCTGATAGAAGCAATCGACGCAAGGACGTCGGATACCAATCACGCCGGATGGACGCTTGCCGTCGTATATGAAAATCCCTCTTCTCCTCTGAGAAATCTTACTTTCTGGTGCGGAGGAACAGTCGTATCTCCCAATACGGGAAGCACCACGATAAACGTGACCGACTTCATCACCCCCGAAGTCCTGCCTATTAGCGGAAAGATATTCGTATCTGCGCAAGAGGGCGACGCGGTACTGACCAACGACAGAATGCTTTTCGGACAGGACGAAGCCTCTCTTGCCGAACTGTCAGGTCCCAACAATCCGCAAACCAATTTCTTTGCGTCGCAAATAAACGACTCAAACGGTCTGCTTGATACCAGGGGAACTTTCGGCAACAGAAATGCAAACGCCGCCAGCGGCACCAATACTTCGGCATGCCGTCAAGGTTGGGATATCACCGCAATAGACGTATCCGATCAACTTGCTGCCAATCAAACTTCCGCCGTGATCAGATTTACCACCGACGGAGATCTGTACGTTCCCAACGCGCTTGCGCTGCAAGTCGACAGCAAAGGAGCAAACCTTAACGTCAATAAATCCGCAGATAAGACGATTGCCGACGTCGGCGAAGAAATAACCTATACTCTTACGTTGAAAAATACGGGAAGCATGTCCGCGCTCAACGTAGTAATCAACGATTTGCTGCCTCCCGATACGGTTTTGGTCGAAAATTCAATAACCGTAAACGGCGCTCCGTATGCGGGCGGTCTGCCCGTCACAATTGACGAGATAGCTGCGGAAAGCGAAGCCGTAGTGACGTTCAAAGTTACGGCAAACTCCGTCCCTGCGCAAAATCCCGTCGTCAACGTCGCAAGAGCAGATTATGAATTCTTCCCCTTCCCCGAGCGTCCTGCCAACGAATCTGCCGATTCCAATCCCGTAAGCGTATATATCGTATTAAGAGAAGTATCCAACGTAAAAAGCGTTGACAAAGGTCTTGCCGTCAAAGGAGACGTCCTAACTTATACTTCCGTGATAACAAACGAGGGCAACGTCCCCGTAAACAACGTAACGTTTACCGACGCCATCCCCGCAGGCACGCAGTTTGTCAACTCGTCAGTCTATATTGACGGAGTCAATCAGCCTGCTTACAATCCGCAGTCGGGATTCTTTGCAGCAAACCTTATGCCTCAGGAAAGCGTAACGATAACATTCCAAGTAACAATAATTTAAGGAGACCCAATATGATAATACCCAATCATTCAAACATTCAATTCGAATACGTACTGCCCGACGGAGAAACTCAGACGGATTCGCTAGACAGCAACACGGTTACCACGGAAGTGCTGACGTATTCGGTGCCGAAAGTAAAAAGCTCTGACAAAACGTTCGCTCAAGAAGGCGAAAACGCGCAACACACGGTATTGATAACCAACAACTCGCAGGTGCAGCTGACTGGTCTCAACTTCACTGACACAATGTCTCCCGGCGCGTCGTACGTTGCGGGCAGCGTAACGGTCAACGGAGTTGCGCAGCCGACGTACGACCCGATAGCGGGATTCGCATTGCCCGACCTCGCTCCCTCGCAATCGGTAACAGTGGAATATACGATTACCGCCGACAATCCGCTTACCCAAACGCCCGTGGAAAACTTTGCGACGTTGAGTTACAGCGCAGAAGATCCCGTAAGAGGACAGACCTCTTTCAGCGAAAATACCAATACGGTTGAGCTGCAGATAATTTCAAACAGAGTTGCTATAGTCAAAAGCGTCGACAAAGGTCTTGCGGTCAAAGGAGATACTCTGCACTATACGACCGTCGTCACCAATACGGGTACCATCGCCAAGACCAATCTCGTATTTACCGACGCGATTCCCGCAGGAACGTCGTTCGTCGCAGGCAGCGTAAAGATAAACGGCGTGGCTTATCCGGCATACAATCCTCAATCGGGATTTTCCATTCCCGACCTTGCGGCAGGCGAAGCTGCAACAATAGAATTCGACGTAAAGGTGAACTGATATGAGAACTATAATCAATATTTCCAATCTGAGCGGCATATCGGGCGAAACGCCTTTTGCAATCTCAAGCAATCCCGTACAGACGCTGATAAACGACGGAACAGTGATAAGATCGTTTGTCCCGATGTATTCTTGCTGTAACAATTGCTGTCTTTGTCCGTGCCGTAACAGCTGCTGCAACTGCAGTAACAACCGCGCGCAATGCTGTTACCAATCCGATTTCTGGACTGTTATTTATACAGTCTGATCGCGATAAATCAAACTCATAAAAATTTTGCCGCGAGATAAAAATCGCGGCAATTAATTATGATGAATTATTTAATCTTCTGCTGTCTTAACCACAGTCTCATCATCAGCTTCTGCGGCAAGATTTTTGCGGCGACATGAGCGGTTTTGACGTAAATACCGAAAATCGACGTATCTTTGTTTTTCAATGCGTCTTTAAGCGCTTTTGCGGCGACGACGTCGGGCATGACCGTATGCGGGAAATATCTGGTGCCTTTTTTCGCTCCTATGCTCGCCCTGGCAATAAGTCCCGTCTGCATCCAACCGGGACAAACTGCGGTAGCGCAGATATTTCTCTCTTTTAATTCCACGTTGAGCGCCCTCGTATAATTGCGCACGAAAGCTTTTGTAGAACTGTATATATTCTGATAAGGCAACGGCTGAAAAGCCGCCTGCGACGCCATATTGATTATATGCGCGCCGCTCTCCATATAAGGCAGGCATATCAACCCCATTGCTATGAGCGCATTGACGTTGAGATCGACCATATTCAACGACGTATCTACGTCGATATCGGCATAGGAACAGAATTTTGCAAATCCCGCGCTGTTGATAAGAAATCTGACAGTAACGTTGTGATCTCTCAACATGACGGCGATTTGTTGCAGATTGTCCCTTTTTGTTAGATCGCAAGGAATAACGCGGACGGGCTTTTCAACCTCCGAGCGCAATTCTTCGAGAGCGTCTTGGCTCCTGGCTATTGCCCAAACCTCTTCTACGTCCTGCCTATCAGCCATCAGCTTTGCAAATTCTCTGCCTATGCCGCTGCTCGCGCCCGTGACAACGGCGATTCGTTTCTTGACCATAAAACACTGCTCCTATTTTTGTATGCAATTGATTTATGTCCATATTTACTGATTTTAACAATAAACGAAAAAGAGAGGATAATCCCCTCTTTTATTATTTTTACCGCAATAGTGCAAACGTTAACCGTTATCAGTATTTTATCGTACCTCTGATACGTCTGATGCCTGCCGAGGACGACTGCTCTTTTTCCAACGTAAAATGTCCTAGCAATCCCGTATGCGCGGCATGCGGACCTCCGCATATCTGCAGATCGACGTCTCCTATCTGATATACTTTGACCACCTCGCCGTAGCGCGAACCAAATACTCCGACCGCGTTCTTCTCTCTAGCTTCCTCTATCGTCATTTCTCTGCAAACTACGGGGATATCTCTGGCTATAGCGTCGTTAACGGCGTCTTCGACCGCCTTCTTTTCTTGCTCTGTAAGCGGTCTTGGGAAATTGAAATCGAATCTAAGTCTTTCGGGCGTGATATTGCTGCCTTTCTGTTGGATCGTGTCGTCACCGAGAACCTTTTTAAGACTTGCCAAAAGAAGATGCGTTGCGGTATGCAGATATGTGGTCATCTCGCTGCTGTCCGCAAGACCGCCCTTAAATTTTTGCTCCGCTCCCTGCTGAGACTTCTTGATATGTTCCTCCTGAGCGAGCTTGTAACCGTCTATGTCGACGCCGAAGCCCTTCTCTTTGCATATTTCCACCGTCATCTCTATAGGAAATCCGTAAGTGTCATATAGCCTAAAAGCCGTCTTGCCGTTGAGCGTATCGCCCTTGACGAACTGCAAAACTTTGTCAAGCTGTTTGATACCGTCTTCCAAAGTCTTGGAAAATTTGTCTATTTCCTTGGTAAGTTCATCGTAGATTTTATCGCAATTTTGCGCAAGTTCTGCATAGACGTCTTTGTATTGTTCGACGTATAAGCGCGCTATCTCTACAAGCTTTTGGGGATCTATCGCCAGCTGACGCGCAAAACGTACGCTCCTGCGAATAAGTCTTCTCAATACGTATCCCTGATCGACGTTGGACGGCACGATACCGTTCTCGTCTCCCAGCATAAACGTCGCCGTACGAATATGGTCGGCGATAATTCTCATAGCTCTGGTGCTCTGCTCGTCGTCTCCGTATTTCTTGCCCGAAAGCTCGCCTATCTTCTCTATAGCGCCTGCAAACAGATCGGTCTCATACACGGATTTGAATCCGTTGAGCATACATATCGTACGCTCCAAACCCATTCCCGTATCTACGTTCTGCTGAGCGAGTTTTTCAAATTTTCCCTCGGCGTTGCGGTTGAATTCCATAAAAACGTTGTTCCATATCTCCACCCACTTTCCGCAATCGCAGCTCGGATCGCAATGTTCGGAACAAGCGGGCTTGCCCGTGTCGATAAAAATCTCCGTATCGCTGCCGCAAGGTCCCGTAGCGCCGGCATACCACCAATTGTTGGCTTTTGGCAAATAGAATATCCTCTCTCGCGGAATGCCGAGTTCCGCCCAAGTATCCGCGGCTTCCTCGTCTCTGGCGCAATCTTCATCGCCTGCAAAAACGGTAACGGCTATCTTTTCGACGGGTATCTGCAATACCTCCGTCAGAAATTCAAAAGAAAATTTGATGGACTCTTTTCTGAAATAATCCCCGAGCGACCAATTGCCCAGCATTTCAAAAAACGTGCAATGCGTTGCGTCGCCGACTTCGTCGATATCTCCCGTACGAACGCATTTCTGCACGTCGCACAGTCTCTTTCCCGCGGGATGCTTCTGTCCCAAAAGATAAGGAACGAGAGGATGCATACCTGCAGTGGTAAACAAAACCGACGGATCGTTTTCGGGTATCAAAGACGCCGAAGGAATTATGCGGTGTCCTTTGGATTGAAAAAATTCGAGATATTTATCTCTTAATTCATAAGATTTGATTTCTTTCATACTGTTACCTTTCCGTAAAAATAATATAACAAATATAATTATATATAAAGCGATTTCAAATAGCAAGAAATCGGAAGTCATTTTGCCTAATTTCTATTATATATACAAAAAGGACTTCCGAAGAAGTCCTTGTATCATTAACCGTCATTCCGTTCTCAGCGCGACGACCGGATCTCTCTTTGCGGCTATTCTCGCAGGTACAAGTCCCGCAATGGACGTGAGCGCTATGCTTAGCAATATCAATAATATCGCGTGCAGAGGATTGAGTATACAAATGCCGGTAATAGTGGCTTCTATATACGTTATGACAAGATTAATCGGAATGCTGAGCAGATAAGTCACAAGCACGCCTATCAAACCTGCGGTAAATCCTATGATAACCGTCTCGGCATTGAATATATTGGAAACGTCGCGTTTGCGCGCGCCGAGCGATCGCAATATACCTATTTCCTTTGTTCTCTCGACAACCGACACGTAGGTTATGATACCTATCATTATCGAAGATACGACGAGCGATACCGATGAGAAACATACCAGCGCAATAGTGATTATTCTTATGATCTGATTCATCATGCCGATGATTACCGCCGCGCTGTCGGTATATTTAATCTCCTGTTTGCTGTGAGTCTTGTTCCATGCGTCGAGATCGTCGAGCACGAACGCCTTGTTGTCAAAGCTGCTGGCGTATATGCTGATAGAGCTGGGAATATCGCTTGCGCCTATCATCTGAGCAACTACTTTGCTCGTCATCGCCGTCGAACCGCCGTTGATGATATTCATAATATTGTCGATATTGGAAAAATCCAAATTAAAAGACGACTTGTCGAATTCCTTGCCCGTAAGCGAGTTGTAATCGATAGAGTTTTGGAATTTGACTATCTCACTATTCTTGGCGTCTTTTCTCATCAGATCGGTAAGCTGTTGCGTATAAGCTATACCTTGCATGACGGGCGAATACTCCTTGCCCTCTTTGGGTCTGAGAATGCCTACGACTTTGCATCTGTAAGCGCCCTGCTCCTCGCTCAAAGCTTTTATGTCTTTAT
Organism: uncultured Clostridia bacterium; assembly: GCA_947246685.1. Lineage (GTDB taxonomy): Bacteria > Bacillota > Clostridia > Christensenellales > UBA3700 > RACS-045. The sequence continues at coordinate 46,954 of CAMXSN010000008.1, forward strand.
AATTTCTAACTGCGTAATAATCTTTTCCCGTCTCGGCGTTGTTGGTTCGGAAATACTTTGCGTCGTTGTTTGGAACGATAAACGTTACGGGTTCCCTGAGTTTGCCTTTGTCCGGATCGGTGTTGCCTATGATTTTATCGAAATCCTGATCCATAGCGGTCAAAGCTCCCGTGTTGATTCCGCCGATATCAAGACCCTTGCCGAATCCCATACCGTTGAGATATACGGATAGCAACGAGTTGGTATTGTCGACAATAAGTACCAAATCGGTAGCTTGCTCGGGGAATTTGCCGCCGATGATATCAAAGTTATTCTCCATATAAGCTCTGTCGCCTACCATTTCCTGCCAATTAACGGTCTTCATATCCGTGCCGACCGCCTTGCCTACGTTGTCGCCGTTTTTGTTATATACGTTGTAAGTATAGCCGTAGTTGTAATATACGCTGTCTACGTAGCCCTCCTTCTCCCAAACGGCTTTCTTCGCGTCGAAGTAATCAATATAGTTTTTATCCAGCTTATTCTCATGAATCATCGTCTTAAACAAATCGGCAAGATTGTAAGAATAAACTTTATCCTCCGTTGGATATTTGGTCTTTCCCGAATTCATAAAAGACATATACGTGCCCATCATACTCTCCATGCTTGTCGCATTGCTGGTGATGGTAACAGGATATCCTGAAAGCATTGTCTTCTGCATATTGTTGACGTAACCGGAAAAACCGTTGGAAATGGCGAGCACCAAAGCAACGCCTATGATACCTATACTGCCTGCAAAAGCCGTCATAAACGTCCTGCCCTTCTTCGTCATCAAGTTTGTAAACGAAAGCTTGATAGCCGACGCAAACGACATAGAGGTCTTCTTGAGCATCATCTTCCTGTGCTTTTTCGCCTTATGCTTTGCAAATTCTATCTTGGGTTTTTTCTTAGTCGTCTCCTGCAACTTTCCGTCACCCTCGCAAGTGACTTCTTCTAGCGCAAGGTTCTGTCCGATATCGTCAGCCTGATCTGCCGCGTCGTCCTTATCGACGCCGCTCGATTCCGTTTCTTGATTGTTATCCTGCACGATCTGCGTCTCTTCATCGGCGGACTGGTTATAAACGGTCTCGCTGTGATAGGGATTGGTGTCGTCTACCACTTCTCCGTCTTTGAGTCTGACTATACGGTTGGAATACTCATAGGCAAGTTCGGGATTGTGAGTGACCATTATAATCAGCTTGTTGTAAGAAATCTCTTTGAGAATTTCCATAATCTGCAGACTCGTGGTACTGTCCAACGCGCCGGTGGGCTCGTCTGCCAAAATAATGCTGGGATTATTAATCAACGCTCTGGCAATCGAAACTCTTTGCATCTGACCGCCGGAAAGCTGATTAGGCTTTTTATGTATATGCTCGCCGAGACCTACTTCTTCGAGAGCCTTGATTGCGCGCGCTCTTCTCTCGCTCTTGCTTACGCCGGAAAGCAACAGCGCCATTTCGACATTGGTGAGAATATCGATATGCGTGATAAGATTATAGCTTTGGAAAATAAAACCTATTCGAATATTTCTATACGCGTCCCAGTCGACGTCCGAATAATGCATAGTCGAAATACCGTCTATCGACATGTCGCCGTCGGTATATCTGTCGAGACCGCCTATAATATTGAGCAAAGTCGTCTTACCGCAACCCGACGGTCCCAAAATGGAAACGAATTCGCTCTGTCTAAACTCAAGATTAACTCCTTTGAGAGCGGGAACGGTATCGCCGCCGTTGAGCACGTAATCTTTCTTAATTTCCGCAAGTTTTAACATCTTTCACCTCACTTATCACATCTTTATATTATATATTGAGCCAATAATTTGTGTGATAAACCACTTCTTTCACATTTGCCTGACATTCCGCAACGTTGCGGATCCACTTACGGACGAAAAAGCGATTTGTTGCAAATAAACCGCTTGATTTCTCATCTTACGACCGCTGATTTTTATAATAACAGGATTATAAATATTTTATACTTTTTTACGCCGAAATTCAAGAGCTTTTTCACCCAAATCACTAAGTTTTATATAATATTTACATACGGTGTTTTATGTAAATATTATGAAAAATAAATATGGAAATTTCTGCCGCGTCTACTTAGGTCTACCGCGTCTTATTTTATTCTGCCCAGAAGACATTTCGTCTCGCCTTTTTCAATCACGAGACCGCAATAATTACACATTACGCACTGACTTGCGTCCGTCTTGCCTTCTTTGAGCTTGCGCGCGAAATTGGGCTCGCATATAAATGGTCTGCACATCGACACGGCGCTCATACCTCCCTCTATTGCCCTAATCATATCTTCGCGTTTCGCGACGCCGCCCACTAAAATCAAATCGGTGTCGACAGCCTGTCCGATAGCTTTTGCGGACTCGAAGTTAAACATTTGCAAAGGTTTTGGCTGAGGAATCAAAGGATTGACGAGTTTTGCGCATGCCAGACAGAATTTGTTGAGAAACTTCGGCATACTCGCAACCGGCTCTCTATATTTGAAAACCGCCTCCATAGGCATACGCTTGGAACGCATTGTGTTCATTCCGTCCTGCACGCTTCCACAAGAAACTTCTATAGCGTCCACTCCGTATTGTCGAAGCAGCTTGCACACCTCGACCGCATAGTTCAACCTCATGCCTTTTCTTCGCTTGTCGGTCGCGGATATCTTGACCCAAATTGGGAAATCGCCGACTTTTTCCCGCGCTTTAATCATAATCTCTTTGACGATACGGCATCTGCCGTGAACGTCTCCGCCGTAAGCGTCTTTTCTCTTATTGCCGTTGGCGGAAATAAAGTCATGGAGCAGATATCCGTGAGCCAAATGTATTTGCGCTCCGTCAAATCCGTATTCTTTTGCCTTGACTATAGCCGCCACGAACGCGTCTTCTACTCTTATCACATCGTCAACACTCATGCGAGCGGCTTTGTCGGGGTAAAACAAATGTCTTTTTGCCGAAGGCGCGATCTTTTGCATGCCTATGACTTTGCTGGACGTCTGCCGTCCGCAATGCGCCAACTGCGCGATGATAGGAGTGCCGAAGGAATGCACCGCCTGCGTAAGCTTTCTGTATTTATCTGCCGAAGAATCGTTGAAATAATTGAGACAGCGAGGATAAGAGGACGCCCCTTCCTCGCTGACTATCGCGTATCCTGCGATAATACATCCCACGTCGTTTTTTGCGAGAAAAGAATATTTAGATATAAGTTTTTCACTCGGTCCTCCGTCTTCGTCGGCAAGACCGTCGTGCGTGGCCGATCTGATAATTCTGTTTTTAAGGTTTACTTTTCCTACCACGCAAGGCTCAAACAAATCCATATTACTTGACCTCTTTTACTTGTGAATTGATAGCGACCGTCTTTACAGGTTTTTCCGACACGTTGTTTTCTATGACCACTCCGTCGGTGGATTTGAAATAAAAACCGCCCTCGTCGCCGCTGTTTATCTCATTGTCATGAATATATATGTCTTTGTGCACCGCGCCTTCGTGTACGGTGTTTTCGGGCAACACCTGCACGTTGTAACCTACGCATCTGCCGAAACGGTTGCGAGTTATCTCCACTCCGTTGACGTTGCCGCTCTCAAACCAGCTTTTGGCGTCGTCGGATATCAAAATCGAATGCATCGAAGTGCTGACAAAATCGTTATCGGCAATAAGCGCCTTGCCGCCGCCGGTCATTAGCACCCCTCTGGTGATTATCCTGTTCATACGGTTGCGTACAAATTCAAATTCGGGCACCGCCGATTTATTCTCGATGACTTCGCCGATTTTAGCGCCCGCCACGCTGTCAAGTTTCAACCTGATAGTATGCTCGTCGACAAGCTGTGAATCTACTATTTTAGCGCGTCCCTGTTCCAACAACGTCGTAGGAGCTATAAACGCGATTCTGTCGCCCGCTTTCAGCGGATTGAAACCGTGCGTCTGATGATGGCAGAACTTGACTTCTACCGTGTCTTCCTTGATCTTAACTATCTTGAAATGAATACCGTGAACGTTGATACAGTCGTCGCCGGCGCCCACAAATTCACTGTCGCGCACGGAAACTTTGCCTCTGCACATGCAAATCTGTATGAAATCCGCTGCCGACGCCATAAGAAAGTCGCTGCCTTCTTTGGGCGCAAAGCGGCATCCCGCCACGTCGATATCGGCGCTGTCCTGACATACCAACGCCAATCCGTAATTGAAATTCTGCTCAATAGATTCTAATGTTATTCGCTCGCATCTGTCTACGAAAATACCGTTGTATTTGCGCCGCTCGTCGTATACGTAATACCTGTCGCCGACTTTGAATCTTCCAGTCTTGACAAAGGTCACTTTGAAAAGGTGCGGTTCTATCTCTTTGATATACAACGCTCCTCGAAGAGGATGTGCCACTCTGCATATAGAATCGGTATCGTCCGCGGAAACTTTGCCTATCCAATAAGCCGTATTGCTGTGCTTGGTGAATCTGCTGCGATAATCTTCGCCCACAAAACAGTACTGACAGTTGATCTTATGATATCTGCTGCCTTTATCGACGGCGAATTCAACGTGGAATTTCCCCACGCGAACTACTTCCAATTCGTGCATATCGGGATTTTCCGTGCGGAAGGTAATGTTTTTTAATCTGACGTTTTTACATCCGATAAGTACGGCGTTGGTCATCCTGCCGTGCAATACGAATACGCTTCCGTTGCCGTCCAAAGTAAGATCCTGTTGATTTTCCAACCATAACGCCGCGCGGTTGAGATGCTGAACCTCGCCTCTTTTCCACTGTTTGTCTCCGACAGTATTGGTGATATATAAAACTCTGGAACAAGCCTTGGAAGAATGGAAATGATATTCTCCTTTTTCAAACGACAAAGTCTTGTCGCCTTTGATTTTTGCAATTTCGCACAGCGCTTTCTGTAAAGCGACCGTGACGTCTTCGCCTGCCTTAATATCGTAATCTATTGCGTTGATTTCCATATACAATTCTCCTAAATCGACTATCAGCCCAATTTATTCGTCCACTCGCCATCAGTTGTCGCGAGCAACCTTGTAGTCTTCAAATCCGGTCATAACTATTTGACCTATTATGTCGGTAAGCTCGCTAAGGCTTACGTCCAGTCTGCCCTTGAACACGTCTTCAAACATATTTGCAAATCCGTTGGTATAGAATCTGACTTTTATCGCAAAGATATCCGTATCCTTGATATGACTTATCTTGACGTTGTCCTCGATAACCATATTGATAAAAAAATCTTTGAGTCTGTCAATAAAATGATCGCCCATTTTCGCGCATATCAATCTTTTGTAAAACTCAAAATCCTTTTGCAGAAATTTTGCGATATTTTTGAGAAAAGGCGTAGGGTTTTCGATAATGCTGTCTTTGTATGAAGAAAAGAAAAACAGAATTTGCTCGGAAACGTCGTTTTCTATCTCTTCCAACACGTCTATCGTGTTGCTGTAATGCGCATAAAACGTGCCTCTGTTGAGTTGAGCCGAATTGACAATTTCCGTTACCGTTATTTTCTCAAAATCTTTTTTCTGCAACAGTTCGCTAAAAGCGTTTTTAATTAACTTTTTCGATCTCAACGCGCTTCTGTACTGTGACTTTTCTTCCATTGCTGCCCTCTATTATATTTATAGTATAAAATATAATATATGCAAAAGTCAACACTTGTTGAAAATTTAATCACCGCTGCGTAAATACGCTTATATTTAATATAAAAAACGCGGGTTTACCCGCGCGACGGATTATTCGTCTAGCTCTATAGCTATCTTGTATACTTCGTCTTTGGCGACGCCGTTGTCTTTGGCGACCTGCTTTATCGCCGACTTTTTGTCAACGCCGCCGTTAATAAGTCGAACAAGCTGCTCCTTAAGACTGCCAATAGGCGCGACTTCTTTCTTATCGGCGCACTCCACTATCACCACATACTCGCCTCTCGGATTTTCCTGCCGCCCCTGCGAGAGAAAAGCGGAGATATGTTGTTCGTGTATTTTGGTGATTTCTCTGACTATATGCAACTTCCTTTCTCCCAAAAAGTTGTACAAATAGTCTATATCTCTGTTGACGTCATATGGCGAACAGTAAAAAACCAACGACGTCGGAACGTCTTTGAACTGCGCCAAAAGCTCGTCTCTGTCTCTATTTTTTTCGGGCAAAAAACCTATAAAAGTAAAAATCTGCCTGCGTATTCCGCTGAGCGCAATTGCGGAAGTCAGCGCCGTCGGGCCGGGAACCACGGTTATATCCGCGCCCTTTTCCCTTAAAATATCCACAACTATTGCGCCGGGATCGGAAATAGCAGGCATACCGGCGTCTGTGATAAGCGCTACGTCCTTGCCTTGACACAGCATAGCAAAAATTTTATCGGCGCTTTCTCTTTCATTGTATTTGTGACAGGCAAAAAGCTGTTTCTTTATATTAAAATAATTAAGAAGTTTGAGAGAATGGCGCGTGTCTTCGCAAGCAATGGCGTCAACGCTCTGCAGCGTATCCAAAGCTCTTTGACTGATATCTCCCAGATTGCCTATGGGCGTTCCTACCAAAAAAAGCGTCGCCATAATCTCTCCTTTTGTATTCGAATATTAATAATATACCATATATAACGGCAATTGTACACAACTTGAGCGGTCTTTACAAATATCCTGCGGTATGGTATAATTACCCAGATATTTTTAACAGAAATCTTAGTCAAAACCGTCGGTTTCCGCGATCCGGCAAATTAATTTGGGGCATCGCATAACAGTCCTTTTTAATTCGTTTCAATGCCCCCAATCAATACAGTACAATGCACTGCAACAGCAGAATTTTACAGTGCTTTATACTACAATTAAAATTATGATAAACGTCGAAGTCGGGAAAAGATTGAAGGAATGTCGCAAGTCAAACAAGCTTACTCAAAGGGAGATAAGTCAACAGTTGGGTATAGTCATTCAACAATATCAAACCTATGAAAGCGGTCGCTATCAACTGGACTATGAGAAGCTGGTAAAAGTCTGCAAAATCCTCAACGTATCCGCCGATTATCTGTTGGGTATATCAGAAGTTTGAAATTTTTATATGCTTTTATTATAGTACGCTAATCGCGTATTGTCAACGCATTTCGCGTATACGCCGTTATAATTTTAGTATGGTGATCAACACAAGACTCAAAGAATTAAGAACGGAAAGACGCTTAACCCAAAAACAGGTCGCCGACGCCCTGCGCATTTCCTCAACCGCATATGCCGGTTATGAACAAGGCTATCGCGAACCGAATATTCAAACGCTTATATCGCTGTGCAAATTTTTTGAAGTGACGTCGGATTATTTAATAGGATTGTCGGATATCTGACTGTTTATCAAGTCATAGAGAAAACGTAATTATTCCCGATACGTGTCGCAAAAACTCGAATAAACTCGCCCGTATTGTCCATTATTTTAATTATATTTAGCTAATCACTTCTTTTTGCGTGCCGAAATTGTCAAATAAGTTGAATTTTTGATTTCTTTTGTATTTTTACATATTTTTAATCCAAAACACTTGTAACACAAACATCCATATGTTATTATATTATCGTTAGAAAACAATTCGATTTGTAATTTCTTTAATTCCCTATCAAACATAAATTATTAATTTGGAGATTTCGCTATGCCTACCTCTATTGATTTTGATTTGCACTTTTTAGCCAAAAAAGCAAAATGCAGATTAAACTGCAAAAAACAGTATTCTATGTCGGACGGATTGTCCCCTCTCGCCTTGAGAAACAAGGAAAAAGCCAATTCGGACTACTACAAAGTAGTAAAAATGCTAATAAGCAAAGAAACCATATATGACCCGATATCGCGTCTTATAGGAAAAGATTTGTCCAGCATACCTGATTCAGCCGAAAAACAACGTATTGTTTTGGAGACTTGCAATATGTTTATGCTTATGCGTCAAAGATTTAAGCGTAATCTGCTAGTTGCGTTGAGAGAAGGTAAACATTACGTATATAAGGACGTCGAAGTAGCGCCCAAAGAGATATTATCTAAATTACATTAATCGAATCGCATTAACAATAGTTATCTAAATCCGCCCTGATTATCATTGGGGCGGATTTTTGTACAAAATTCGACAATATCAAAAATGATTTTTGTACAAAATTCGCCATCGGCAATTATATTGCGACTTTTGAATATAATTTTCTATGATTTGCGAATAAATTTTCCCATTTTTGACATATTTTTACACAACAAACAAGCGCCCTTCGGATTTAACCGAAAGACGCCTGTTTGTAAGTTGTGTGGGATTAGGTTATGTCTGATTATGCTTTGTCTTTTAGACTTTCAAGCCTTTGTTGTTTAAGCGATTGCAACTCGCTCTGCGCTTGCTTGGCGGCATCGTCAATAGCTTTGTTGCACTGCGCGAAAGCGTCGTCTAATTGCGCCACGGCTTTTTGCTGAGCTAAAACAATCTGCTCTTTTTGCTCATTGCTGAGCGAAGCGTCCATCTTCTCTTTTGTCGTCTGAGCTTTTTGCTTGAGAGTAATTGCCAATTGCTCTAAATCTTCGAGTGTGTAGTCGGACGTAATATCCACTCCTTCGATTTGTTTAAGCCCTGCTATCACTGCCTGAATTTGGGTTATGATTTCGCTTTCAAGAGGTTTATCCTCAATCTGCGCTTTGTATTCCTCAAGCTTGGCAGCTACGCCGTCGAGTTGCGCTTTTATCTGCTCAACCGTTTCGTTTGCGCTGTTCTTTACTAATTTATCGATATACTGGCTGATACTTTCAACCGTAACTTTGCCGTCAGCGTCTTTGAGCTTTTCGACGTCGACTCCGAGTTGCTTAGCAATCTCGAGAACCTGCTGGTCGTCCAAAGCCTTATCCGCAGCGTTTTGTGCGTATCTCAAAGTCTCTGCGAGTCCGTCCAACGCCACAGCAGCCGTACTCAATCCTCCGTACTGCACCGTTGCCAATCCGCCTTCAACCAAACCTTTGTATTCGACGTACTTGGCGAGATAAGTTATTTCCTCAGCCGCAACTACCGCGGATCTATACGCATATTCTGCGACGGCCTTTGCCTGTTCGAAGGCTTGAGTAGAGTAACTTTCCAGATTATCGTAAGCTGAGTCTACGATTCCCAGCAACTCTTCATTGGACATCTTAACGGCTTCATCCGTACTCAACGTCCAATCGCATACCATAGCGCTGTTGATCAATTTAAGTTTGCCTGCGGTCAAATTTTGATAATTCTCATCGCCGGGATGAGCGTCTTTGAGCTTGGCAAGTTGATAATTGAGCATGAACGATCCTTCTTTGTTATAATTGATCTCAAAACTCAGTTTATCGTCCGCGTCGCTAATCGCAATTCCTATTTTCTGATAAATATCGGCGCTGACTTTGCCGTTGTCTGCCGACACGTCGACGTTTATTCCGCTGTTATCCTTTGTAATATATTGCATCTTTACGGCAAGATCTATGATTTTTTTGCTTGCCTCCTCAACGTTAAGCCCTACGAGGTTTTCTCCGTAAAGCATTACGAGAGCGTCTTCATTCTCGCATTTGTAAGAAATTACGTTCTCATTTTGATCAAGCACGAGTTGGATTGAAGGATTAATCTCCATAGATACGAAGCTTGTAGGCACAGGCTCGGTCGTATCGGAAAAATCGCATCCCGCAAATACTGCGACAGCGCTTAATAATATTAAAGCTATCAGCACAGACGCCGTGATTTTTCTTTTCATAATTGGCTCTCCTTTTTAGTCGTTTCACATATTAAACTTTTAAGGCAAGGTAATTATTGGCAAATATTGAAATTTTTCAAAAATTTTTTCAAAACGTTTTTTCTTTGAATATTCAAAAAAATAAGTTGAGAACTAATTTAATTTGACACACTGAGAATACGGATATATAATATTAAAGGTCTATATTGAACCGACAAAGCTTAATACGCATTGCAAGGTTGTTTTAGCGCACGCTATACATTAAAAAGGGAACGGTGTGAAAATCTCCGACAGCCCCCGCTACTGTAACGGCTACGAACGTTCGTTATCACTGAGAAATCGGGAAGAGAACGCTAGGCTTGAAGCCGTAAGTCAGGAGACCTGCCTGCAATATCGCTCGAATTGATTTCGGTGGGAGATCAGGTCGTTTATATCTTTTGCCCGCCCTTGCGGGTATTTTTTGTATCCGCGCTCTTTCCGTCGACAAACTCGTACTGCTTTGCGGTAAAATATACATATTAAATAAGACCGCCTGTCGAAATGCACGGAAACAATTACTTCCTGTAAATAAACAAAAAGCCCATACGGCTAAAGGAGCTACGTATGAAAAAAACCGCAAAACTACTTATCGTATTATCCGTTATCGTCGCCTTGTCGGCATGTCTTTTTGCATGCACGGACAACGTGGATACTTCTGGCAATATGACTTTGGTAATCCTAGACGGCGACAATGCAAAAGAATATTCCGTCGATCTGTCAAATATCCCTTCGGGCGAGAACAAAAGCTCGGGACTATTTGCCGTGCTGGACTATCTCAAAGACAAAGGCGAACTCACCTACACCGCAAATCCCGACGGATTCCTTACGCAAGTAAACGATATCAAGCCTAGCGGCAACGTCTATATTTATCTATATACCGACGTTGAGAAAGATATCAACGTAGGAGCCTATGCGACGACAATTGAATACAAAAACAAGACTTACACCGACAGCATAAGCGGCGCAAAGGATATGACAATCAAAGACGGCTGCACGATAATAATAACCACAATCGTTTTCGGATGAATAATTCTCTTCACCGCACACGCGCGCAAAAAATCGCGCTCATAGCGCTTATGACCGCGACGATAGAAGGCGGCAAACTCGCATTGGCGTATATTCCCAACGTAGAGATAGTCACCTTGTTGATAGGCGTATTCTCGTTCTCTTTCGGATTAGCGGGCATTGCCGCAACGTACTTTTTCGTCGCGATAGAATGTCTTATCTGGGGAATAAATACTTGGGTAGCAACGTACGTAATTTATTGGCCGTCGGTCGCAATTGTATTTGCAATTTTGGGCAGATACGGCGTAAGAAATAGATTAATCGCTACTGCGTGCGCAGTGACGCTGACAGCGTTTTTCGGCGTACTCAGTTCTCTGGTCGACACAGGACTTTTGACGGGATTTTTTAAGGACTTTTGGAAAAGATTTTCCATAATATACGTGCGCGGAATCGTCTTCTACGTCATTCAGGCAGTATGCAACTTTGCGCTCTTCTTGGGAATTTTCCGACCTGCAGTTGATTTTATCGACAGGGTTTGCCCAAATAAATTCAAAATCCGAAAAGCAGTAAACAGAAAGTTGAACGAAAACGATCTTCGCCCAAATCAGTAAATATCCCTACCAAACAAAATACGGACGGCATTATGCCGTCCGTATTTTGTTTTATTAAGTAATAGCTCTACGTATAGTATATGCATTGATAAGAAGTACACGGACTTCATTAAGCGGATGAGATATTGACGCGATTGACGTTAATAGCATAACGTAGCAATTGCTATTACGCTTTGATAAAGAAGTAAAGCGGATGAGATTCTTCGACTACGCTCAGAATGACATTGAAATATTTTTTAGTTGAACTAGATTAGTTATTCTTGACTAAGATACTTAACTAATAAGTTCTGTCATATTGAGCGAAGTGTAACGTAGTCGAAATATCTCATCTTTTTTAATATGTTGAGACCCGTTCGACTTCACTACGTTTCGCTCAGGGTGACATATTTATTGTTCGTTACGATTTTTAGTCCTGTCATATTGAGCAGAGCGACAGCGCAGTCGAAATATCTCATCCGCTTATCTCACACTCACTCTCGAGCGCAAAGATTAGTCCTATATCGCTCCGTGCGACGGTGGTAACCGAGCGGTGAACTATTCTTTGATTTTATCCTATTATTTTGATACTTTCTCTCGAGCGCGGAGAGTGGTGTGATTTTCGTCCTAGCTAGGATAAACTAATCAATCTCACTCTGTCTCGAGCGCGGAGATTAGTTCTATATCGCTCCGTGCGACGGTAACCGAGCGGTGAGCGTACTCGCCGTACGTGACC
>CAMXSN010000009.1 GCA_947246685.1 uncultured Clostridia bacterium
GTCAGGAAAAGTACACATTTCCTGACTGAAAGTGAGATGATATATGAAAAATGCACTTTCAACTAAAAAAATAACGTATATCTTGATATGCATATCAATATTGGTTTTCTTAACGGTCGGGGGATTAGGTCGACAGTATTTGGCAGGGGAAAACAACGTAGTAGTTTCGCCCTTAGCTGACGCCGCGCTCAATCCCAAGTATTCGGCTTTTCTCAACGGTTCTAATTATAAATACACGGATAAAAACAAAGTCGAGGCTATGCATAGCGGCGTTATCAACGACGATACTACCGAAGTGACGGTAGATTCTTCACAACCGCACGGATCGCAGGCAAATCCTTACGTCATAGACAGCATTGATAAATGGACGACATTCGCCGCCGATATGACTGCCGCAAGCGGTTTCGGCAATAATAATTACTACGTCTTGGCGGCGGATTTGGATTTTTCGGGCAAAAATTTCAGTCAAGTAAATAATTTTAAAGGCACGTTCTACGGATTGGGACATACTTTATCAAATATAAACTCCAATAAAGAGAATAATAACGGCGGCGTATTCGGCGTGTTAGTTGACGCAGTAATAACCGATCTCAATAACAGCGATTACGTATTTACAAACGTAATGTATAACGCAGGCGGAATAGCCGGATATGCTAACGGAGGGAGCATACTTAACTGCCATGCAAACGGAGTTATGTCTAGAACGACTCAGACGGCTCAGCAGATTATAACGGGAGGAATCCTAGGCGGCAGCTACGGTAAGAACTCTTCGAATGCCAGCGCAGCGCAGGACAATGCTTTGATTTACAGATGCTCGGCAGTGTACAGCGCCAACAACTATGACGCGACGGCAGACTCCTTGGTAGGAAGTATTTTGGGGCAAGTATGGCATAACGGAGAAGCTACTATATTGGACTGTTATTCGGATATTACGGTCAATGGTCTTAAAGCGGCATCGGCATCCAAACCGTCATATGTTGGTATGATAGGCATTTGTTCGGAAAGCGGAAAAGTGCGTATAGAGAGTAGTACCGTCAAAATGCAAGTAACGGGAATGCAGAACAGCCGCAATGGATTGTTCGGCGGTCTGTTCAGTATATGGGTTGCAAGCGGCAACGAAGTTTTCGGCCCGAAAAGTTTTACTGTTAAGGACGTCTATATACAAGCCGAAGGAGAACGCAGCGGCACTAATATGACGCTTTATCCCGTCGTTACTTGGGACGAATGTTATCCTAGATTGACAAAGATTAGCGCGCTTTCGCTGAGCAATATAAAATATGCAGGACGTTATTCTATGTGGACAAAAGTGAATAGCGCTCACAATGTCAATTTTATCAACAACGATTCTAACGTCTCTAAGATGGCGAGCGTGGACGCGCTTTGGGCGGAAGCAAAGGACGAGACGGCAAGTCCGCTCAAATCAAATATTTGGGATAAGAGTAAAATCAATGTCGCTTATTCCGTTGCCGACTCTCCGGTAATCAACAAATTGAAAGGCGGAGAGTTTAAGGTGGAGTTTCTCAATCATAAGGTGTCGGGAGATGAAGTTCAGGCGGTAAACGGTTCGGCAGACTTTAAGTATAATTTTTCTCAGAGCGGACTTACGTTGCCTACGCCGATAGCTCCTGACAGTTATCATGAATTCGTGGGTTGGACTACCGATAAAAGCGGAAAGAGCGCGTCGTTTAAGACGTTGCCAGACAACATATACGGCGATATCAAACTCTATGCGGTATGGAATATTCCTTCGTCGGCAATTACGGCGAAGATCACCGCAAGAAACGGCACGGTAAAGCAGGAATTTAATTTGGGGTCGGTGGTGCTGGAAGCAAACGTTACCGCTGACTGTCTCAATGCTAATCCCAAAATAGATTATAAGTGGAAAAAACAGGGCGATACAAAGATTGTCGAGACCAAGTCGGAGCTTACTCTTAAGGAAGTGAAAGATTCGGGAGAATATATACTCGCTTACGTGATAGCGGACTCGCAGGAGCCGTTGTGGAGCCACAGCGACGAAACGACTTCGTTTAAGGGGGAAATAACGCCGGGCAAATTGAGCGTTCGCGACGGCACGTTCAAACTTACGTCTGCGGCATACGTGGGCATGTTGCTCAACGAAGTCAATTTCTCCGTGACTATGGTCAACCGTTCGGGCAATCCCATTTCGGGTACTGCGAGCTGGAAGAGTTCTTTAGAAGAAATCACAAAAGAGGCTTTATCCGAGGAAGGAAAATTTGCTACGAAAATTTCGTTTGTTCCTAATGACGGCAACTACGAGTCGGGAGTTGCCTACGACGTAGATTTTGAGGCGGATTATCTCAAGCTCATATTCAATCTCACTCAGCTCAATGAAACTATAGAGGTAGGATTGGATTACAACGAGAGTTATTCGGCGGCAAGAATCGTAAAAATGTTTTATGAAATTTTCGAGAAAAAGGTCGAAGATAAAGAACCTGGATACGGTTCTCTCGGCGAGATGGCGCCGTATTTTGACGGTGTGCTTGTCAGCGACTACAATACTGCGCTTAACAACGTTACGCAGCAGGCCACAATAGCCGTAACTTTTGCAAGAGCGCAATTTACAGCTACGTTTGACGCCGACAACGGCGACCCCATTATTAGCGTGGGAGGATTGTTCTACAACAAGACGATTCCGCCGAAAGACGTGCCGGCAAAACCTGTCAACAACGGATTGTTGTTTAGAGGTTGGTATTACGATACGCTTGACGAAAACGAACAGCCTATCAGTGTCAAATGGGATATGGAAAACGATAAGATCACGGACAACATGAATTTTGTTGGCAAATGGCTGGATATATCCAAGCTGGATTTGATCAAGCTCGAGGGCGAAGTAATCAAACCTATAGAGGCGCGTCAGGCGCTGTCTGCCGGATACATAAAGATTATCGCTACTTACAAAGGTATGGACGCGGGAGAGCTGTTGGAAGATTTTGCAGAGCTGACGTTCGACGATTACACGGTCGAGTATGAAGGCGGAGACGGAATGGTTCACGTGCTTACTCCCAAGGTCAAAATCAAATATACGCACAAGACCGTTACCAAAGAATGCGAATTGACATTGAGCGTTACGCCTATAGACGTGGACGTCAGTATGCTTACGTTTAATGACAAGGAAGTAGAAGAGGACGGTAACGCGCATTCTATCGATCCTGTGCAAGGAAGACTTCCGTCGTCGATTAAAAGCATAAAGTACGTATACAGACAGGGCGGCAAGGTCGTCGATCCGAGCGAAGTAATATCTTCGGGCATATATACGGTTATGGCAGAATTTGAAATGAACGATCCCGATTATGCCGCGAAACCGTTGACGGCTACGTTGGAAATACTGTCGCCTGCTATACCGGTTGTTATTGAGTGGAGCAGCGATGCGCTGACGTACAACGGCTCGCCTCAGCATCCTATCGCTACTGTCAAGGATATGGACGGCAATATCGTCGAAGTTAAAGTCAATTACGTCGGAGACGAAGCGATCGTTGTAGGCGGTAATTACGTTGTGACTGCGGAAATAGATATAAATACAGGCTATCGCATAAAAGGCGACGCGACCAAACGTTTTAGGATAGATAAGGCGATACTTGACGCGCCTACGGTCAGCGCGGATAAGCATATTGTTTATACCGGATCGGAGCTCAAACTCGAGGATTTTCTCGGAGATACTTTTATATCCGCTATTATGACCGTACACGGAGGAACTGCTACGCTTGCGGGCGAATATAAGGCTACCATAGAGCTTGCCGATTTGGTCAACTGCGAATGGAGAGGCGGCGGCAATTCCACGACAATGCTCGTGGATTGGACGATAGAAAAAGCGCCGCTGACTGTCAAGTGGAGCGATTGGAAATTCGTATTCAAAGAAGGACAAACGTATGCGCCCAGAGTCGACGGGTTTTATACGGGTTTGCAGGATAGTGATAAAAATGCCGTGGATTATGACAACGATTTCATCTACACGGGAGATACCGAAGCAAGCGCGGCAGGCTCTTATAATATCGGAGTTGCTTTCAGCGGAAACGGAGCATGGTCGGATAATTACGAGTTGCAGGGAGAATTGAGCCTTGATTGGGCGGTTCTTCCCAAGTTAGGAATGAAGATTCTGCGTGTAGAGTGGGAAGAGCCCGAAGAAGGTTTGAAATATAACGGAGCCGTGTTGCATCCTGCTTTCAAAGTATTTGATGAAAAGGGCGTTGACGTTACGGATTCGCTTAAAAATATTATCAAATTCGGCGGAGATTACAACAGCTCCAAATATGCGGGAAGCTACACCGCGGAAATAAGCGTCGACGAAGCTAGCGGTTATTTTATTCTCAGCGGCAAAACAAAACCCTACGATATTATCCTCAACGATAAGGGCGAGGGAGAAAATCCTGCCGGCAAGAGCGAGGGTATAGGCAGTATCGACGATTTGCTCTCACAGTTAGGTAAGCTCCCTCTGTGGCAGTTGATAGCCAGCGGAGTAAGTATAGCGCTTGCGTTGATTTTCTTCGGCAAGGGTATCGGCTATGCGTCTAAGTGCAAACAAGCTAAGCATACTGCGGATAGCAAATATAAGACGGTATATGCCGCTTCGGGTTTGTTCGGTCTGACGATGACGCATTGGACGGTGATAGCCAGCGTGCTTATGGGCGTAGCTGTGCTGGGACTTGTATTTATGTTGATAGAAAAGAGCAGAAATACTAAGGCGCAGAGAGAACTCGAAGATGCCAAAGAAGAGTTTGAGCGGAATAAGGAAGAAGCTGAAATTCGCCGTCGCGAAGACGAGAACAGGCGTCGCGACGAAGAGATGAAGATGATGTTTATGCACATGATGGGCGGCGCAGGCGCTAATATGGGTAGCGGCGGAGCGCAAGGAGCGGCGTATACGGTACAAAGCGGAATAGGAGCGGAAGAGATAAGAGGAATAATATCCGAAACAGTAACGGCCTTGCTTCCGGGAATGCAGCAACTGTTGCCCCAACAGGCTACGGTAATTCAAAGCGATGACAGATCGGCTAAAGAGACCAACGATAAGTTGTCTAAAATCATAGACCTTCTCGAAACGTATTCCGATAGAGTCGTCGAGAAGCCCGTAGAGAAGATAGTCGAAAAGGAAGTTCGCGTAGAAGTACCAGTTGAAAAGATTGTCGAGAAAGAGGTAGTCAAAGAAGTTAAAGTAGAGGTGCCTGTCGAAAAGATAGTCGAAGTGCCTGTCGAGAAAATTGTAGAGAAAGCAGTACCGGTAGCGGCAGCGCCCAAAGCCAAGAAAGAAGTAGCTCCTAGACTTACTCTCGACGAAGCGTATGAGAAGTTGAGTAAGCAACAGAAGAAGTTCTTTGACGGATTGAGAGAATACGCAATGAAGAAAGAAAAGTGTAAGGAGAAGAGATCTACGTATAATATTTTATTGGGACAGTCGACGGTAAATCCGTTAGTGAAGCTGACGATAAAGAAAGACGTAACGGTAGCGTTGTTCAAGATGGAAGACGAGTATTTGAAGGACATAAGACGCAACGCAAGCAACGACGGAGCGAAGATAAAAGTTAAAGAGACGGAGATAGCGATAGGAGACGCGCAGGCATACAGCGCGGCAAAAGAGATGATAGATTTGAGAGAGGATCAGATAGAGAGGTATCAAGACTTTCTCAAAGAGCAGAGGGCGTTGACGAAGAGATAGAGTAAGTAACCGAGCGCGTACCGATCATCGGGACAAGGGAAGTCGACATGTACGGGAAGTACATTTGACGACTTCACCTTGCCCTAGCTAGGACGAAAATCACACCACTCTCCGCGCTCGAGAGAAAGCAGTAAAATAATAAGATAATAATCAAAGAAAAGTACGCTCACCGCTCGGTTACCGTCGCACGGTGTGATATATGACTAATCTCCGCATTCGAGAGAGTTTGTGGGATAGGCGAATTAGATATTTCGACTACGTTTCACTCCGCTCAATATGACAGAACTTATTACGAATAACTAATCTAGCTTACTAACAAATATGTACTATGTCATTCTGAGCGTAGTCGAAGAATCTCATCCGCTCTACTTCTTTATCAAAGCGATATAGCGATTACTATGTTATGCTATTAACGTCAATCGCGTCAGCATCTCTACCGCTTAACAAAGACCGCTAAAATGCTAGCAAAGCGTCAATTTCTATCAAAGACATTTAGGCAACCGTAACTGCGGTTGCCTGAGTCTATTTTTACACTTGGCGAATAGAATATACAGGCGCGCTGTTCATTTATCGAGGCAGTAACGACTGCGAGGTTGATTATTTAATAAATATATAGACTTTTATGTCGCATTGTGTTATACTCAAGATAGGTTTTTGTTTCAAAGACGGCAAAAGGGGTTTTATGAAGGAAGTTAAAGAAAACGATTCGCTCAAATTGGATTTCAAGAGGACTATACTCGTCGGATTTGCATTCTTGGGCATTATGTGTTTTTGGGAGGTGTACGACTACGTTATGCCGCTTATTCTCAATACGCGTTTCGGTCTTAACGAATGGCAATACGGGTTGATTATGGGGCTTGACAATTTACTTGCGATATTTTTATTGCCCTTTTTCGGTACGCTGTCGGATAAGTCGACAAAAGCCAAAATGGGACGCAGAACAAAATTTATTTTCTGGGGTTCGATTGCCGCTGCCGGAGCATTGATAATAATGGCAGTATTTGAGTTTCTTCAATTTCAGAAAATAATGAATGCAGGTTACAACGATACCGCAGAATTGATAAAATATAATCCCGCGCTCGGGGAGTTGCTCAACAGCATTACGCCTGCTTTGGAAAGCACGGATTACAATACCCTTATGGGACTTGGCAACTCTGATATAATCGTTGCGATAAAAGCGGCGCAGATAAATATGGGAGCGCAAGTTACTAAAGACAGCGTATGGATACTTATACTTTTCATCGTAGCGTTGTTGTTTTTGCTTATATCGATGGCGTCATACCGTTCTCCTGCGGTATCCTTAATGCCGGATATTACGCCTAAGCCTCTGCGCTCGCAAGCCAACGCGTTGATAACGTTTATGGGCGGCGCAGGCGGACTGATAGCTATCGTGCTATATAAGATATTTGCCAACAAGCCAACGCAGAATTATCTGTGGCTTTTCGTCGCGACGGCGGTGATTTTGATAGTAATATTGATAGTATATATGTTTACGGTCAAAGAAAAAAAGTTTGTCGACAAGCGAATGGAAGAAGAGGAAAAATATCAGGTTGTAGACGAAGAAGAGTTGGAAGGCGAGGCAAAACTTCCCAAGGCAAAAATTATATCGCTGTTCTTGATATTGATGACGGTATTTCTGTGGTTTATGGGATACAATGCCGTAAAATCGCATCTGTCGACGTACGCTACGTCCAATCTTGCGTTTACGCAGGGGTTTGTGGGTACTATATCTATACTTAACGGCGCAGGCGGAGCGATCGCGCTTTTGCCGGTCTCTCTTATGGCAAGCAAACTTGGCAGGAAAAAGACCGTAATAATAGGCGTGCTTATAGCTGCGCTCGCATTCGTGCCGTGTTTCTTTATGACTGCCAAGACTCCGCACGTCAACGTGTGGTTCCCGATGTGTTTCTTGCTTGCAGGATTCGGAATGGTGTGCGTCAACGTCAATACGCTGCCTATGGTGACAGAGCTTTCCAAGGGCAGTACCGTTGGTAAATACACGGGTTACTACTACGCTTTTTCTATGTCGGCGCAGGCCGTAACGCCGGCGCTTGCAGGCGTGTTTATGGGGATAACTCCCAACTCGGTATTTATCTATGCCGCAGTATTCATTGCTTTGGCGCTCGTGACGACGGTATTTATCAAGCACGGCGACAACAAGCCCGAAAAGAAGAAAAAGATATTGGAGTATTTTTCCGACGAAGATTAATTTAATTTGAGAATATGGGAGAGATATATGGCGAAAAAAAAGCCTTCAAAATCTTACAATACTAAGACCAAACCTTCCGCGAGGTCAAAATCAAACGGCGATGCCAAAAAAATCATCGCTGTTTTGTCGGTTTTATTGATTATCGTATTGATAATCGCAATAATATTAATAAGCTTCAGAGGATTATGGAAAGAGCTGATTGATACGTTAAAAAATTTTCTGACTATGCAGAATACGCCTAGCGGCGACGTGTCGGGAGATAATAATAAAAAGCCCATCCCGTCCGGAGTGGCGCAATTGAACGGTGATATATTGGAGATGCGCGTGCTCGACATAGGACAAGGCGATTGCATATTGTTGCTTTTCCCCGACGGACGGGTGATGGTTATGGATATAGGCAGCGAATTTCGCTCGACTTCGCCGTGGACGGTCATAGACGGAGCGCTCAAAGAGTTGGAAATCACCACGATAGATTATCTGTTCCTTACGCATACGGATTACGACCACGTGAGAGAGACAAAAAAACTTGCCGATAATTATCAGATCAAGAATTTTTATTTGCCAAGAGCTGACGTGGATACTAGCGCGACGTGGCGAAATTCTTACAACGCGGCGCTAAACGAGACTTATATCGAAGACGGGCAAGTCAAAAAAGCCGTGATCAAAGAAAATATAGGCGCATATGAGATTAGAGGGGAAAACTGGGTCATGAAATGTTTCTCATTTGACGAAAGCGATTATCCCGAAATTGATGATAAGGCTTCAGCGGAGGAGAAAAATGCCGTTTCGCCTACGTGCCTGCTCGAATATGCCGACAGAACGATCGTGCTTACCGGCGATTCCAATGAAAAATCAGAGAAATATCTCATCAGCAAAGGATATTTCGACGACGTTGACGCGGATGTGCTCAAAGTGGGGCATCACGGTTCCAAGTCTTCCACAATGCCTGAGTTCCTCGACAAAGTGGATTGCGAATATGCGATAATATCATGCGGAGCCGGCAACAGTTACGGTCATCCCACTCCCGAGGTGCTTGCCAGATTGGCTAATTATCGCGACGTCATACCAGACGGCGATTACGACGGATTTGCACAGATATACCGCACTGACGAAGACGGTACCGTAAGCGTGCAGATCGACGAGCAGGGAGTAATCAATCTCATTGCGGATGAGAATCAAAGTAAGAATACGACGACCGGCACGCCGATAAACGAATTGGAAAGCGGCGATATACGCGAAGAAAGCATAGTAATGTTTGCATATTGGAGACAAAATTATTTTTACGTCTGATATCAACCGGATAAAATTTAATTAAATACAAAACAAACGAGGTTAACACATTATGAAATTTGATATAGAGTTGGTGGGAAAAGTCGGATCGATGGCGCTTGTCAACAAGGCTTGGGGAGACATCGACTACAATGCAATTTCCCGAATAAGCAAAGAGCTGCATCCCGGTCACATATGGGTATCGAGCGGAGCGACCGAGATCGGCAGATTGGATTATATCAGGCGAAACGGGTGCGAGATAGAGGGCGATTATAACGACGTCAAGACCGATTACGCCGCGCAAGGGCAGACGATATTGATGAATAATTACCGTCAATATATTCATCCTGCTTACAGCGTAAGGCAGATACTTGTAGAGCACAGTCATTTCAACGACCTAGCCAAGAGAGAGAACCTCAAGAAACTTTTGCTAAGATGTCCAGCTCAAAAGGCAATTCCGATTATTAACTACAACGACCCTATGTCGTCGGAAGAAATTGATAAGATTGAATTGCAAAGACTTGCCGAAAAGCGCAGCGACGTCGTGCATTGCATGGACAACGACGAGACGGCTTCGCAGATAGCTTGCCTTGTCAAGTGCAAGACTTTGCTGATCTATACCTCGACTTTGGGCATATATGCTACGCCGAATGACGAGAGCACGCTCATAGCAGAAATAACGGGTAAGGACGTCTACGAACTCATCGACGCGGTGAGCGAAGCTCAGAAGAGGTGTCAGGGAGCGTCGAGGGTAGGCGCCAACGGTGCAATGGCAAAGCTAGAGTATATAAAAGCTCCTTTGAAAAACGGAACGCAGGTATACATTGCCAATCCCAAATATTCGATAACTGAAGTCATTTCCGGACAGGCTCCGTGCACGAAGATATTCGTCAGCAAGTAATATGATTTATTCGTTTGCTCCAATTTATGACAAAAACAGTCGCGTTCTGATACTTGGCAGCATGGCGTCGGTCAAATCGCTGGAAGCGGGATTTTATTATATGCATCCCAGAAACAAGTTTTGGAGCGTAGTATCCGACGTCGTAGGCAAGGCGGTCCCGTACGGCATAGAGGAGAGGAAAAGCTGGCTGTTAGAAAATCGAGTAGCGCTGATGGACATAATATATTCGTGCAACAGACAAGGATCGTTGGACAGCGACATACGAGACGTTACTCCCAACGACATTACCAAAGTGCTTTCCTGCGCGGATATACGCGCTGTATATTGCAACGGCAGAAAGTCTTATGAGACGGCGAAAAAGACTTATCCCGACGTAGAGTTTTTCTATCTTCCGTCCACATCTCCCGCCAATGCCGGAGGTTGGGACAAAGAGCCGTGGATGAAGATAAGAGAGCATCTGGCAGATTAATATTAGATACAATAACGGGGAGCGCGACGCGCTCCCCGTTATTCAGATATTAAAGACTTAATATATTAGGTGTTATGAAAGGTATGGATCGTTAAAGGAAGGTGTGTTTATAATGCTTGACAAGTCTTAAAAACTCTTGTTTGGATTCGTCTTGCAGTTGCAGTTTTTCAAGTCTTGACAGCACGTTGTCGATATTTGCCTCGCTCTTGAATTTAGAGTTGAGCACAATCATCGCAAATTCTGCTACGCAGCCTATGAATTCGTTGTCCTGCGTCGGCGATTGAGTGTAGCTTGCCGAGCCGATTGGCATATCCAACTGTAAAGAAGGATCGATGTTTGTTGCTTTTGCGTCTTTATATCTGATATTGATGTTTGCAACGTTTAGGTCGGAAGCGTTCAAATCTACGTCTTCGTGCAACTCTATTTCAAAGCATAGAGATATCGTGAAGTTGCTTCCTATTTCTCCCGCGTCTGTTTGAGAATCGTCAAAATCCTCTTGCGAGAGACGGCTGTTTTCATATCCCAACAGTCGGAAATTCTTGACGACGTTTTTGTCGAATTCTATTTTTGCCTTGACGTCTTTAGCAAGAGTGACGATTGTCGAGCCAAGGTCGTCGACAAGCAATTTCTTTGCGTCTTCCATATTGCCGATATATCCCCAATAACCGTTGCCGGACTTGGCAAGCACTTCCATAGTGCGCAAAGAGTAATCTATGTGACTGCCCAAGCCCACGCAAGTGAGATATACGCCGTTGTCTTTTTTGGTCGAAATAAATTCTTTGAGCTGTCCCGGATCGGATATGCCTATATTAAAATCTCCGTCGGTGGCAAGTATGACGCGGTTGTTGCCGTCGGGTATATAATGCTTTTGCGCCACTTCGTATGCTCGCTGAATTCCGCCTTCGCCGTTGGTTCCTCCGTCGGCTCTAAGATCATTGATTGCGCGTTTGATCCTCTGACTGTCGTTGGCTATCGTCAAACCGTCGACGAGCGTGCGAGTACTGTTGCTGTACGTGACGATTGATATCTTATCGTGGGGATTGAGATTGTCGACCATCTGTATCATAGCGGATTTCATCAAGCCGATTTTGTTGGGGCTGTTCATAGATCCCGATACGTCCAAGAGCAAAACTATATTGTTGCTGACAGTGTTTAATTCTACTTGTTTTGCGGCAAGTCCGATCGACAGCATTTTTTTGTTAGGATTATACGGCGAGTCGAAGATAGCGGCGTTCATTGCCAGCAATTCGTCGTTTTCGGGTCTTGCATAATCGTAATCAAAATAATTTATCATCTCGTCTATTTTTACAAAACTTCTTAAGTATTCGGCGTCATAGTATTGTTTTTCAGCGTTGAAAATTAAATTTTTGAGCAGCGAATAGTTGGCGGTATGGACGTCAACCGACAATATATAATCGTTTTGCTGGGAAGTGTCGATAACGGGATTTTCATAGATTGTATCATCAATCGACGGGTTGTCGTCTTTACCTCCCGGCGGTGACGGAAATTGCATGTCAGGCGCCATTCCGTCGCAGGCTACGTAGACAAACCCAATTGTTAAGATAAGCGTCAAAATTATGCCGATAAGGCAAGCACGTTTTTTCATAGTCTTCTCCTTTTGCTTGATTGCGTCTAATACTACACTTCAAAAACGCTTTTGTATCGGATATCATTAAATTTTATTTTTTTTCTGCTGCATACGGTCGTCGTCTTGACTTTTCTAAACGGGGTTGACAAATTAAATAATTATATGTAATAATTAGAATATGCAACGCGTAGACAAAAAATTATTAACTTCGGTCAACGGACTTATGATTGCTATTGCAGGCGGAGACGCGGATAGCGTTGCGTTGCTATTTGAAATGACTTACGCGCAACTATACGGCGTTGCTTACGGTTATTGCCGCCACAGGATGACGGCAGAAGATTTGGTGGCAGATCTTTTTGCCAATATCGATTACATTGCCGCGCACTATAAGCGCGGGCAGAACGCTTTCAACTATCTATGCAAAATCATCAAAAACAGATATCTCAATCAAATCAGGCACAACGCTTGTCGACCTATGACGCAGCTCAACGAAAACATTTGCGCCTCTAAGGAATTGATTGACGAGAGAGTGTGCGATATCGACCTTAAAGAAGGGCTTAAACTGCTGGATAGAGAACAGTATGCCGTCATATATTATAAATTCTATGAAGATATGACTTTCAGAGAAATAGCCGCCAAGACGGGGACTTCGTTGGGTAAGACGCAGAGGATATATAACAAGGCGCTGAGCGTACTTAAAAAATATCTTTGAGCTGTCGATACAAAATTAAGTATTAAGTGTATATATAATAGAGGTAAAATGAAAAGACGAGAAAAATACAACTTGATAAAAGCGCTTGACGAAATCAACGCGCCTGACAAAAAAGACCTTCTTCAAAAAATAGAGAGCAAGAAGGCTTTGGGCGCTCATTTTGTCAAAGAAGTCGCGCAGGAAAAAATCGAGCGAGCGCGCAGGCAGCGCTTGAGATTGGTTGCGCTTGCTTGCTGCGCCGTCACGTTGTTGTTCGCGATATCCTTGACGTCGGTGTTTCTGATTCCCATTGCGAATAAAGACTCAATGCCACCCGATAAAGACTCTCCTCCCAACGGTTCAACGAACGTCGACGCTCCCGTCGACTACCGCTACAATTGGAGTTTTTATAAAGATTATTATATTTCTTTCGACGATATTGCGACGACTATGAATAAAAAGATTTCGCTCATTTATGATTATGACGAGAGCTGGGAAACAGTTGCCACTCAGTCCACTCAAAACGGATGCGCTTTAAGAGAGTATTACGTCAAGGACGGACAGCAGGTCGAAGTAACCGTTTACAACAAGAATACGCTTGTGGGAATGGACGAAAGATACGCGACTTTTATCAAATACAGAAACTCAAAAGTCTACGGCAAATATACGGTATATCACGGAGAATTCAATTATAAGCAAGAACGCAAGTACGTTTACGTAATATATTTGAGCAAACAGGTTTATTTCTTTTTCTCGGATGTAAAACTGTTTGAAAAATAATTTGTATATAGCAAATAATGTCGACAAAAGACGGGGCCTTTCGGTCCCGTCTTCTATTATTGCGTAGGAAATATTATTCGGACAGTTTCTTGTATCCTGCGTATCTTTCCTTTGCTTCTTTCTCATTGATAGCAAAGAGTTTTTCTGCAACTTGCGGTTTTGATTTTGCAAGCTGAGCGTATCTGTTTTCGCCGAGGAGGAATTCCTTATAATCGGCTTTTGCTTCTTTGCTGTCGAGGGTAAACGGATTTTTACCTTGTTCTGCAAGAGTCGGATTGAATCTGTAAAGCTGCCAATATCCTGCCTCTACGGCTCTCTTTTCTTCAAGCTGAGAATTGGACATGTTGATACCGTGGTTGATACACGGAGCATAGCAGATTATCAAAGACGGTCCGTCGTAAGCTTCCGCTTCTTTGAGCGCGTTGACATATTGGTTCATATTAGCGCCCATAGCTACCTGGGCAACGTATACGTAGCCGTAGCTCATCGCCATCTTGCCGAGGTCTTTTTTCTTGGTGACTTTGCCGCCTGCTGCGAACTTAGCTACCGCGCCCGTCGGAGAAGATTTCGACGCTTGACCGCCGGTGTTGGAATATACTTCCGTGTCGAGTACGACAACGTTGATGTTTTGCCCCATAGCAAGCACGTGGTCGAGACCGCCGTAACCTATATCGTATGCCCAGCC
This sequence comes from uncultured Clostridia bacterium, assembly GCA_947246685.1. Classification (GTDB taxonomy): domain Bacteria; phylum Bacillota; class Clostridia; order Christensenellales; family UBA3700; genus RACS-045. Next base: position 14,264 of record CAMXSN010000009.1, read on the forward strand.
GTCGCCGCCGAACGCCCATACGGACTTCTTGACGAGGCAGTCTGCATTCTTTGCGATATTGTCAAGCAGAGCTTTTTTCGCCGCGTCTTTTTCGTTTGCAGCCGCGCTGCCGATAACGGATTTGATCGCTTCGCTTGCGGGCTTATTGGCAATAGCGTCGTTGTAAGTTTCCATCCAAGCGTTGAATTTGGAAGAAAGGTCGGCGTCGATACCGAGAGCCGTTAAGGACTCCATGTCTTCCATAAGTTTTATTCTGCGTTGGTTGGTCGCGGTCAGCATGCCGAATCCGAATTCTGCGTTGTCCTCAAACAAGCTGTTAGCCCAAGCCGGACCTTCGCCTTTCTTGTTTTTGCTGTAAGGACAGGTAGGAGCGGAACCGCCGTATATCGATGAACATCCCGTAGCGTTGGCTACTATCATCCTGTCGCCGTAAAGCTGAGTGATTACTTTGAGATAGGGAGTTTCTCCGCAACCTGCGCATGCGCCGGAGAACTCGAAGAGCGAACGGTTGAATTGGCTGCCGATAACTGTGTCTCTAGCAATAGGCACGTCGCTGTTGTCGAGGCTGTCGGCAAATTTCCAATTGTCGGCTTCTCCTGCTTTCAGCACGTCGTCCAACGGAGTCATTACGAGAGCCTTTTCCTTAGCGGGGCATATATTCGCGCAATTGCCGCAGCCGGAGCAGTCGAGCGGCGATACTTGAATCCTGAACTGATAGTCTTTTGCTTTTGGATTCTTCATATTCGTCGTGACGAAAGTGCTCGGAGCGGATGCAAGAGCGTCTTGTTTTTGAGCAACGGGAATGATACAAGCGTGCGGACATACGAAAGAACATTGATTACACTGCAAGCAGTTTTCCTTGATCCATACGGGCACTTTGACTGCGATTCCTCTCTTTTCGAATTTGGTCGTTGCGGTGGGAACTGCGCCGTCGGCGTGATCTACAAACGCAGATACCGGCAGTTTATCTCCTTCTTGCGCAAGAATCGGAGCGATTATTTTATTGAAATAAGAGTCGTCGGTAACAGGCTTGACAACTGCGCCTTCCGTAGTGGTTGCCCAAGAAGACGGATAATCTATCGCTTTGATGTTTGCGATAGCGTTGTCGATTGCCGCAAAGTTCATATTGACGACCTTTTCGCCCTTCTTCGAGAAAGATTTTACGACGAACTCCTTCATATGTTTATCTGCTTCGGCATAGTCGATTACGTTGGCAAGTTTGAAGAAACAAGCCTGCATAGTCGTGGATATACGATTGCCCAGTCCGATTTCGGATACGACTTTGATTGCGTCGATATTATAGAATTTGATATGTTTTTTAGCGATCATATTCTTCATTGACGCAGGCAGATGTTTTTCCATCTCTTCAATGCTCCAAGGCGAGTTGAGCAGGAAAGTTCCGCCTTCTTTAAGATCGGATATCATATCGTATTTGAGTACGTACGACGGATTGTGGCAAGCTACGAAATCGGCCTGATCGATAAGGTAAGAACTTCTAATTGGCGTATCTCCGAATCTGAGGTGAGATACCGTTATGCCGCCCGACTTTTTGGAATCGTATGCAAAATAAGCCTGAGCGTATTTTTCCGTGTAATCGCCGATGATTTTGATAGAGTTCTTGTTGCTGCCGACGGTGCCGTCGGAGCCGAGTCCGTAGAACTTGCAGGAGATAGCTCCCTTAGCGGACGCGTCGATCTTTTCTTTAACTTCGATAGAAGTATTCGTCACGTCGTCTATTATGCCGACGGTGAAATGATTTTTCGGCTCTTTACCGTCCATATTCTGATAGATAGCGTTGACCATGGACGGAGTAAACTCTTTGCTGCCAAGACCGTATCTTCCCGAAGTAACGGATATGTCTTTTCTACCGGACTCGTTGAGAGCCGCTACCACGTCGAGATAGAGAGGTTCGCCTGCGCTTCCGCATTCTTTTACTCTGTCGAGCACGGCGATTCTCTTTACGCTTGCAGGTATCGCGTCAGCAAATATTTTGGATGCGAACGGACGGAAAAGTCTGACTTTAAGCACGCCGTATTTGCCGCCTTTTGCGTTGAGATAATCAACGGTTTCGCTTACGGCTTCCGCGCCGCTGCCCATAATTACGATTATGGATTCTGCGTCTTTAGCGCCATAATACTGATAAGGCTTGTATTCGCGTCCGGTAATTTCGCGCACGTCTTGCATAGCCTCTTCGACTATTGCGGGCACTGCGTTGTAATATCCGTTGCACGCTTCGCGATTTTGGAAATAGATATCGGGATTTTGCGCGGTGCCTTTCTGAACGGGATGTTCGGGATTGAGCGCGCGTTTTTTGAAGTCGTCGATATACGTCGCGTATTTTTTGTCGACGATATTCTTCATATCAGCGTAATCGATCATTTCTATTTTGGATACTTCGTGAGAAGTTCTGAAACCGTCGAAGAAATGAACGAACGGCACCTTTGCTTTGAGAGTAGCAAGATGAGCGACGAGCGCCATATCCATAACTTCCTGTACGGAGTTGGAGCAGAGCATTGCAAAGCCTGTCTGACGGCACGCCATTACGTCGGAATGGTCGCCGAATATATTGAGCGCGTGATAAGCTAGCGCGCGGGCGCTTACGTGAAATACGCAAGGCGTGAGTTCTCCCGCGATTTTATACATGTTCGGTATCATGAGCAGCAAGCCCTGGCTTGCCGTAAAAGTTGTGGTAAGCGCGCCTGCCATCAAAGAGCCGTGAACGGCGCCGGCAGCTCCCGCTTCGGATTGCATTTCCGCAAGTTTAAGCACCTGACCGAAAATATTCTTTCTTCCCGCGGTAGCCCACTCGTCGCAGTTTTCCGCCATAGGAGAAGAAGGTGTGATAGGGTAAATTGCAGCAACTTCACTGAACGCATACGCGACGTGAGCGGCGGCGGTATTACCGTCAATAGTCATTTTCTTACTCATTGTATATTTTACCTCCGTAAGGAATGTTTTTAATCTTTAATAATTATAATATATCTTCTTTTATATAGTCAATAATTTCCGTCAAAGATTTTGCTGGCCGGCGCTTTTGCACATATTACAACAAAGAGTGATTCTGAGGGCGTTACTGCGGCGCGGGACAAAAACTTTACGCTAAATTGGAGGCATATATTTGTAATATCGGATTTTATATGATATACTGTCTGTACTTGTTTTAGTGCCACAAAAAAGTTTATGCGGGTGTATTCGTCGATATGGCTGTTTTATTAGACAACGTTACTTATTCATATAATATCAACGACACGCACAGAGTCGACGCGGTCAAAAATCTTTCTCTTCATATAGAGGAAGGCACTTTCGTCGCGCTCGTGGGACACAACGGAAGCGGTAAGAGCACGCTTGCAAAACTGCTCAACGGGCTGCTTCTTCCAACCGCAGGCACAGTCAAAATTTTTGGTAATTCCACTCTTGACGGCGAAAAGATTTTCGATATTCGCAAAGACGTGGGGATGGTTTTTCAAAATCCCGACAATCAGATGATAGCTTCGATAGTAGAGGACGATATTGCATTCGGACCGGAAAATTTGGGAATAGAGCGCAAAGAAATTATCCGCAGAGTAGAATGGGCGCTTGATAAAGTTGGAATGCTAGAGTATAGAAAGCGCACCCCGTTCAAGATGAGCGGCGGTCAGAAGCAGAGATTGGCAATCGCAGGAGTTCTCGCTATCATGCCCAAAATTCTCGTGCTTGACGAATCTACGGCCATGCTCGATCCGCAAGGCAGAAGCGAAGTGCTCAAAGTCGCGCACGAACTCAACAAACAGGAAAGAATTACAGTCATACATATCACGCATTTTATGGAAGAGGCATTAGACGCCGACCGATTGATTGTTCTCAACGACGGCAAGATTGCTTTTGACGGCGCGCCTAAAGAAGTATTCGCTCATTATGAGGAACTCAAGAAGATAAAACTTGCCGTGCCGTGGGAGACTCAGCTTGCTATCTCCCTTCAAAAAGCCGGTATGGATTTGGGCGAAGGAATAGTAAAAGAGGAGGATTTGGTGGACAAGCTATGTCAATTATTGTAAAAAACCTTTCTTTTACTTACAGCGCCAAGACTCCGTATGAGAAAAAAGCGCTTGACAATATCAATTTGGAGATCAACGACGGAGATTTTTTGGGAATTATCGGTCACACCGGTAGCGGTAAATCCACGTTTATTCAGCACATCAACGGACTGATCAAACCTCAGGAAGGCGAAATAGAGATATTCGATATCAAATTGTCTTCGGCAAGAAGACCAAAAGCGGATTTGCGCGCTTTGAGAAGTCAAGTGGGAATGGTCTTTCAATATCCCGAATATCAGTTGTTCGCCGACACTGTAGAAAAAGACGTGGCTTTCGGTCCAAAAAATTTGGGTCTTAGTTCTGAAGAAGTAGCCGACAGAGTCAGACATGCTATCGAGATGGTAGGTCTCGATTACGAAATGGTTAAAGACAGAGCGCCCTTTGAGCTGTCGGGAGGACAGAAACGCAGAGTTGCCATTGCCGGTATAATCGCAATGCAGCCCAAAGTGTTGATCCTCGACGAGCCTACGGCGGGATTGGATCCATTCGGTAAGGAACAGATACTCAATCTCATTAAGTATCTCAAGACGCATTGTTCGCCTACAATCGTCGTTATTTCGCACGACATAGACGAAATAACGAGATTCGCCAATAGAATCGTGGTGTTCAACGATTCCAAGATAGTCTACGACGAGCCCATGCAACAGCTTTTCAAGCATTCGAGACAGTTGCAGGATATGGGACTTGATATCCCAAGAGCCGTCAAGATTGCCAATTCGCTTAGATATCGCGGGATAGAGCTCAGCGAAGATATAGTCACCGCAGAAGATTTGCTTAGGGAAATCATCGACAAATACAACCAAAAGCACGGCACGGAATTGGATAAAGACGGCTGCGTGTTTGATATGTACGATTTTTCGCAGAAATGGCTTACGTCCGAAGAACGGGCTGCGCTCGAGGGCAGGACGTTGGAGCAAAAACCGCAAGCAAAGAAGCAGAGAAGTTCCAAGTCAAAAACGTTGAGAGAAAAGACTGTCAAGACAAAGACTGTCAAAAAAGTTAATACAAAAGAAAAGTTTGAGGGGAGCGAAAAATGAGAGACATCACGTTCGGACAGTATTATCCCGTCAAATCGTTTATTCACGGTATAGACGCCAGAGTTAAGATCATAATGACGTTGCTGTTTATGATCTCGGTTTTCTTTATCGTATCGTATACAACTTTCGTATTTATGTTTTTGGCGTTGACCATAATCATTGCTATTTCTCGCGTGCCGTATAAGATAGTGCTCAAGAGTATCAAAGGAATTTTGTTCCTATTGATTTTTACGGCGATAATCAATATTTTCTTTACTTCGTCAGGCAACGTCGTTATCCCTATCAAACTTGGCAAATTGGTCATTAATATCACAGATCAGGGGATTAATTTTGCAATTAAAATGGCGCTAAGGTTTACGTTGTTGGTTTTGGGCTCGTCAATCCTCACTTTGACTACTACTCCCACGGAACTTACCGACGCTTTGGAGTTTTTGCTCAAGCCTCTCACATATATCAAAATACCCGTGCACGATTTGGCAATAATAATGTCAATCGCTTTGAGATTTATTCCGGGACTTATGGAGGAGACCGACAAGATTATGATGGCGCAGAAAGCCAGAGGCGCCAATATCGACAGCGGCAATTTTTTCAAAAAAATCAAGGCGATGCTGCCTGTGCTTATACCGTTGTTTGTCAGCGCTTTCAGAAGGGCCGACGAGCTCGCGGACGCGCTGGACGCAAGATGTTACAACGCTTCGTCCAAACGCACTAAGATGAAAGTATTCAGAATACAGGCTACGGACATAGTAGCGCTGTTAAGTTTTATATTGCTCACGGTCTTTATATTCTTGGATAAATATTTGGTCGGCAGTCTTTTTTCCGCTCCTGATTTGGGCGGATTGGAGGTGCAGGGGCTGGACGTTTGTATATATAATCTTTTCCGTTGCATAACAGGTTGAGTATGGCGAGATATAAATTGACGGTATGCTATGACGGCGGAGATTATTACGGTTTTCAGAGACAGAAAGATCTGCCTACGGTGCAGAGCAAATTGGAAGAAGCGCTGTCAACGCGTTTTCAGGAAAAAATAACCGTGCATTGCAGCGGACGCACAGACGCGGGCGTGCACGCTATTGCGCAGGTCGTGCATTTCGATACGGACAAGGACATAGATGCGGATAGGTTTGGTTACAGCATTAATTTATTGTTGCCAAAGGATATCGCGGTTACTTCTTGTCAGAAGGTGAGCAATGATTTTCATGCGCGATATGACGCAAAGAGAAAGACGTACGTCTACAAGATATGTTTGTCCAAGATACACTCTCCGTTGAAAAGAAGATATTACCATATTTGTTTTTACAATCTGGATATAGAAAAGATGCAGAGTGCTTGCGGATATTTTTTGGGAGAGCACGATTTCAGGGCGTTTATGCTTGCCGACGAAGATAAACTCAATACTGTGCGAACCATATTCGATCTGACGGTAGAAAAAGTCGACGACGAAATATGCGTGCGCGTTTGCGGCAACGGTTTTTTACACAATATGGTTAGGATAATAGCCGGTACTCTGATAGATGTTGGCAGAGGTCGGATAGCCGTTGAGGATATTCCCGCTATTATTGAATCAAAAAGACATGTCGGCACGGGTAAGACATTAGACCCGCAGGGGCTTTATTTGGAGAGTGTGGAGTATGATTAAAATAATGTTTGTTTGTCACGGCAATATTTGCCGCTCTCCAATGGCGGAGTTCGTATTTAAGGATATTATAAAAAGAGAAAACAAAGAAGATTTGTTTAAGATTAGTTCTTCTGCGACAAGCAATGAGGAAATCGGCAATCCAGTTCATCGCGGCACTGTCAATAAGCTGGCGCAATACGGTGTCGGCTGCGCAGGCAAGCGCGCCGTCAGATTGCAACGCGCCGATTATAACGAGTACGATTTGTTTATAGGAATGGACAGCTATAATCTTGTCAATATGCTCAGAATTTTCGGAGACGACAGAGATAAAAAGATACGTTCAATGCTAGAATTTGTCGGCAGTACGCGCGACGTCGCCGACCCATGGTATACAGGCGATTTCGACAAGACTTACGACGACATAAAGTCCGCTTGCGAAGCGCTGTACGATTACCTAAAACAAAGATATGATTTATAATAAAACGGTCATAACGACCGTTTTATTGCCTATTTTCCATACGATCAAGCGCGCGCCGTCAACTCTTTTATTGAATTACGTCTATCTAGGCAATGTTCGGATATATTTTGAAAGTATTTACATCACTTGCATCACAAAGAATTTGAGATATAAACTTTCGTCGGTGGCGAGCATTGACGGATGATCGCCCGATTGTGTGCGTATTTCCACTATACGCACGGATTTGCCGCTCTCTCTAGCCGCGTCGGCGAGCATATTTTGGAAAAGCGGAAAGGTCATATAATGCGAACACGAAGAAGATATCAGATAGCCTCCGCTGTTGACGAGTTTCATTGCAAGAATGTTGATATCTTTATATCCTTTATAGGCGTTTTTGACTTCGCTTGCGCTTTTGCAAAATGCAGGAGGGTCGAGCACGATAGTGTCAAAAGTTCTGCCTTCTCGTTTGAATTGTCTTAACACTTCGAATACGTCGCCTTGTAGCGTTACTATATTGTCGAGATTGTTGAGACGCGCGTTGCGCTCTACGTCATTGAGCGCTTGCGCGGAAATGTCGAGCGCGAGCACGCTTTTTGCTCCTGCCAGAGCGGCATTGAGCGAAAATCCTCCGGAATTGCAGAAACAGTCCAACACCGTTTTGTCTTTCGAATATTTCCTCAACGCATATCGGTTTTCTTTTTGATCGAGGAAATATCCGGTCTTTTGCCCGTTTTGCAAATCTACAAGCATTTTAAGCCCGTTCTCAACAATTTCCACCGTTGGATCGAAATCTCCGTACAATTTTCCTTTGATCTGCGGCAAGCCTTCCTTTTCTCTCACGATGACGTCGCTTCTTTCATAGATGCCGCGCGGAGCGAATAAATCGACGAGCGCCTTGACAATTACGTCTTTGTTTCTGTCCATACCGAGCGAAAGGAATTGAACGCACAGTATATCCGAATATTTGTAAACAATAAGAGCGGGCAGATTATCGCTTTCTGCAAATACCATGCGATAGCAGTTGTCAAATCCAAGAGCCTTCCTGCTGTCGTCGGCCTTTTTGATAGCCGTCTTAAAATATTGCTCGTCGGGTACGCTGTCGTCGCGTATAAATATTCTCACGAGAATTTTGGAAAGGTGATTGATAAATCCTTTGCCTATGAATCTGCCGTTGCAATCGTAGACGGTCGCAAGCGAACCGTTTTTGTCCTTGCCCTCTATGCGGGCGACTTCGTTGGCGTATACCCACGGATGACCGGCGACGATGCGTTTTTCTTCATTCTTTTTCAAATATACGTTGTATGGCATAATGATTAATCTCCCGTATGTCAAGAGTATAGCATTGTGTCGGAAGAAAATCAAACGAATGCGGCTTGCGGCAATTGAGTAGTTGCATAAATATTGAAATTATACTATAATCAATATGTCGGTCGATCCGATAAAGGGAGTTTGACTATGTCGAGGAAAAAAGCCGGAATTTTGTTGCCGATATTTTCTCTTCCCGGGAAATACGGGATAGGAAGTCTGGGAAAACAAGCGTATGAATTCGTAGATTTTTTATACGAATGCAATCAAAGCTATTGGCAGGTGTTGCCTGTCAATCCCACTATATTCGGAGATTCTCCGTATCAGTCGCCGTCTGCTTTTGCCGGCAATCACTATTTCATAGATATAGACGCGCTTATGGAAGACGGTTTGTTGGAAGAAGACGACGTCAAATGGTATCGTAGAAAGGGAATGGGGATAGATTACGGATATCTTTTCGAGAGCAGACATTTTTTACTCAAAAAGGCTTTTGAAAAATTCAACATAAACGACGCCGACTATATTGCGTTTAAGCGAGAAAATCAAGAATGGCTGATAGACTATGCGCTTTTTATGTCAATCAAAGAGTATCGCAGTAATTTGATTTGGTCGCAGTGGCCGGAGAGAGAAAAATTCAGAATAGACGTGACGGGACTTTGCAGACAGTACGCCGGCAGCATGGAATTCTGGTATTTTGCGCAGTACGAATTTTTCAGACAGTACGCTGCGCTTAAAAAATATGCTAATTCCAAGGGCATAGAGATAATAGGAGATATGCCTATATACGTGGCTTACGACAGCGCAGATGTATGGTCCAATCCCGAGAATTTTCTATTGGACGGAGATTTGGCGCCAACTTGCGTTGCGGGCGTCCCTCCCGATTTATTTTCTGCCGACGGTCAGCTTTGGGGCAATCCCATATACGATTGGCAGCGTATGAGAGAAGATAAATTTTCTTGGTGGATCAGCAGACTTAAAACGGCGTATAAATTGTTCGATATCGTGCGTATCGATCATTTCAGGGGATTCGAGGCGTATTACGTCGTAGACAGCTCGGCGGATACTGCGCGCGAAGGCGAGTGGATAAAGGGCGTGGGTATGTCGTTGTTCCAAGAACTTGACAGGCATTTGCCGCATGCGAAGATAATCGCGGAAGATCTCGGCGTTATCACACCTCAGGTCAGACAGTTGCTTGAAGATACGGGATATCCGGGGATGAAAGTCTTGCAGTTTGCGTTCTCGGATAAAGACAGCGAGTATTTGCCGCGCAATATCAAAAATCCCAACTGTATCGTGTATACGGGCACTCACGATAATATGACGACGTTGCAGTGGTACAAGTCTTTGAATAAAGACGAAAGGAAGTTGTTCAGGAAAGAATGCCGCCCGCAAAAAGGCGAGGACGCCGTCGGTTGTCTTATTAGAGCCGCGATGACGACATGCGCGGATAGAGTTATAGTTCCGATGGCGGACTATCTTGCGCTCGGAGCCGAAGGACGGATCAACGCGCCTTCCACTACGGGGGATAATTGGACGTGGCGTCTCAAAGACAGATATGCCACGGATAAGCTCAAGGAAAAAGTGAGGCAGTTTACTCAGTTGAGAGATTCATAAACTTACGACACAAAGACCGCCTTTTGGGCGGTCTTTGCTCGGACTATTCCGAATTGTGGAAGTGAAAAAAATTATGTTGTGGAAAAAAACTATTTTATACCGGATTTTCCGACAGCATTTCCTCGCCGTAAAAATCCTCTATGTCGTAATAATCTCTCAATTCTTCGTCTGAGAAATCCTCTTCGTATACAGTTTGCTGCGGAGTTATTTCCGTCTGCGCCATTTTAAGCAAAACTTTTTGTCGCAGAGCATTGTCGTTGGGCTTTGTAGCTAAAGTTTCCTGTTTGTCGATAAGCCCCTGAGCTACGAGTCTGTTCTCCAAAGGAGTGAGTCTCATATCGTAAAGGTCGTAATCGAATCCGTAGAATTCGCAGACGGTGCGATCGTACATCTCCTGCGTCGCCTTCTGCATATAGTCTATATTTTCTTTTACGGACAGATCCTTTTTTGGATATATAGCAGGGCAGATTTTGACGGTGCAGTCTTTTTTGAATCCGAATTTCTTTCTTATCCAGCTCGGTTCTCTGAAAAGTATTACGGTCATTATTACGGGAACGTTGTTTTTGACCGCGTAATGGAACGCGCCTTTTTTAAGAGGACGTGACTGTTCGTACTTTTCCCACATAGCTTGCTCGGCGTAGAAGGTCACCACGGAATTGCCTTTGTCGAATATATCCGTAATTGTTTTATCAAGGTTGCTCATAGCTTTTATGGAGCTTGCCAGCGGCAAGAATCCTCCCGCTCTGAAAAATTTTCCTCCGAGACCTTTCTTAACTTGGAATGCCGCACCGGTCATAAAGTGCTTGTGACCGAATGCAACCTGAAAATTAATCATAGTGTCGAGCAGCATAACGTGATTGGATACTCTTATCGCGTTGTCGACTTGTTTGAGGTTGTCTTTTCCTTCTATTTTGAGATCGAAAAGCAATTTGTTTGCGACGGGCAGCATTGTGCGGAGCAAATTCTTGACTACGAATTTGCCTGCTTTGAAAGTGCGTGTGGTGGGCTGAAATTCATAATCTTTATCGACTGTAATCGTATTTTCGTCGGTAAAAGGCGTAGTCCACTGGTCGTATGCTTCCATTCTTGCATACTGTGCGTGCATCTGATCGTATTCTTTTTGTGTAATCTTTGCCATACCGTGCCTCTCAGCAATTTGAAATATATGCCGCTATGCGTTCCGCGCCGTTATCTCTCTTATCTATTTTATAGGTATTGTCGATATAACTTTGCAATTGAGATGGATCGTCAATCCATTGTTCTATTTGTTTTTTTATTTTGGCGGGGCTGAATATCGCTTTGCCGCAACCGAGTTCGTCGACGAAATAGTCTATGGTAGCTTTTTCTATCGGATGTGCGTAATAATCTATGAGCACAGGAGTGTGCATATATACGCTGTCGAGTACGGCGTTGGGACCGCCTTTGCAGACGAAGATGTCGCTTGCCGAATAATACTCGTGTATATTTGGGGTAAACGGCAAAACTTCCAGATAAATATTGTCGGGAAGATTGCGTTTTAAGGCGACGTATTTGTCATAGAGTTTTCTGTTTTTCCCCGCTACGAAAATGATAGTTATTTGCCTATCGGTGTTGAGCAGATAACCGGCAATCAAATCTGCTTTTGCCTTGGCGTACGCGCCGTCTGCTATTATGACGGTGAAATTGTCTTGTGGCAATCCGAATTTTTTTCGGTAAGCTATTTTGTCGCTTTTGCTGTCCAGAATACACTGTCTCGTAGTGCAGGGTATTTGAAAAACTCTGTCTTTGTCAAAATGTTTTCTGAGAGCCTGTCGGTAAGCCGATTGATTGTTGACGAAAAAAACGCCTTCTCGATTGTCCCACCACATATGCACGTTGTTGTCCGGGTTGTAAGTTACGATTTGCACTTCGGGCGCAATCTTTTTGTATTCCAATCCGCAGTACGTCATATAGTAGTGAGTGCTGACTATTACGTCTGGACGCTGACTTTTGAAATATTCGATCACACCTTTAGTCGCTCCGGCGAAAGTGGTCTTGTGAAGAAGTCGAAAAAATCTCAGTCCGAAAGCGCCGAGTACGTTGAAACAAGCGTTGCCGTATCCGCGCAGACAATTGGTGAGCTGAGTGTTTTTGATAATAAAATTCTCATAGCCTATCATCTTGGGGTTGTTGCCCTCTTGCATAACTCGCGATTCGACGATATCTATATCGGGATATTTCTTCAAGCTGTCGCTTATGGACTGTATCGACGTTATGTGTCCCATTCCCGATTCGAAGTATGTCAGCAAAACTCTCTTTGACATATTGCCTCCCGTATTTTGTATCATATCGATTAGTATGTACTTAATACGGAAAAACATATACTGAATTTTGTCAAGGTACAAAATGTAGAAAAGTAATTGACTTTTATCAATTATTTCACTATTCTTATTATAAGCCGATTCGACAAAAATATCAATGTGATTTTATGTGCCGTTTGGCGCTAAAATGTACGATAATTCACATAAATAGATAAGAATGTCAATTATTATACCGTTTTTTCGGCAAATTGTTGCGTATTAACATAAAGTTAACAAAGAGTTTATATTGAGTTAATAAACGCGAAAACGGTCGAATTATATGATAAATGTCAAACAAATTCGGGAGGGAAAATTTATGGACAAAACCAAGAAAGACAGGAGATTCAAACGCACTCAGCAGCAGTTGCTGTGCGCGCTTAAAGAACTTATCAATACCAAAAGCATCGTCAATATTTCCGTACGGGAATTGGCGGAGCTTGCCGACGTCAACAGGGCGACTTTCTATCTGCATTATCGCGACCCTTACGATATGTTAGAGCAGATAGGCAACGAATTCATAGAAAATATGAAGACTATTCTCGTCAAGGACAACGAGAGTTTTAATCCTGCTAAGAGTTTTGTCAATCTATATAAATTTGTCAAAGAAAATTACGATATAGCATATATTCTTTTCAGCCCCAATTGCGACAGCGGTTTTGGAAGACATTTGGAAAAGTCTTTGGAAAAATTCTGTTTTGACAGTTGGATAGTCAAGGCAAAAGACGATAATTCCCGTCAATGCGATTATTTCAGCGTATATTTGGTAGCGGGTATAACGGCGCTTCTTGAGAAGTGGGTGTTTGACGGATTTGTCGAGACTCCGGAGGAAATGGCGAAACTTTCTCAGTATTTTATGATGTACGGCGGCAAGCAGTTTTGGGAATAATAAACGTTGAACAAACGCAATCGGCGGCGATTTCTATCGCCGCCGATTTGCAATTATTCGCGCCGTTACAGTTTTTTGGACGCCGTCCTTACCCATCGTTTGGAGAAAAAGAAAATCAGCGATACCGCGGCGCCGAGCGCCCAACCTATAGGCCAGCTCCACCATATGGATACGTATCCTAGGTGCATAACTTTGACAAAAAGGAAACTCAGTCCTACGCGTATCGCAAGATCCGTCATAGTGCTTGTAGTGAATCCCGCCATATCTCCCGCGCCTCTAATAAATCCGTCGATAATTATTTTTAAGCAAACCACGATGTAGAACGGCGCAAGTATATAGAGAAATTGCGCTCCTATGGAGACGATTTGTTCGTTATTGTCGTCTAGGAAAACGGAAATAAGCTGTTTTGCTAAGCCTAGATATATGGCGGTAGAAACAGCCGCAACCGCAAGCACGCTTATCACGCCGTTTTTCAGTCCCTGCCGCGCGCGATCTAGTTGACGGGCGCCGATATTTTGAGACGTAAAAGTTGCCATTGCGTTGGAGATAGTTAGAAATACCGAGATTATTATAAAGTTCACTTTGAAAGCCGAACCGTATGCCGCTACCAGATTTGCGTCGCCGAATGAATTGACGAGCCCTTGCATAAACAGCTGACCGATGGACACGGTGGAATTTTGCAATATGCTCGGCAGCGACATCAGCATTATGCCAGACCATGCAGACAGAGAAAAGGCTTTGTTCTCCAATAATTTAGGCGTCTTTATAAGTTTTCGGTCGGGGCTTTCTGGCGAATCGCAGTTTTTTGGGAGCTTAGTCAGATTAAAAACAAGCGCGAGCAGGGATATGACGCTGGCGATGCCTTGCGCGATAAAAGTCCCCCAAGCAAGTCCTTTTACTCCCATGTCGAAACGCTTGACGAATAGGATATCGATTGCAACGTTGAAGACGGTGGAAAATATGAGCAAAAACAAAGGAGTCTTTGAATTTCCCAAAGCCTGAAAAATAGAACTTACTACGTTGTATAGGAAGAGAAATATCAGACCGTAAACGTATATCTGCAGATAATCTACGCTTTTGGCAAATACGCTTTGTCCCAAATCTTCGGAGTTCATCAGCGAAAGCAGCGGAGATGCGGTAAATATGCCGACGACTGTGAAAATCGCCGCAAAGAAAGCTATGTTTATCAATGCTGTTAAGATAGCAGTTTTTGCCCGCGAATAGTTTTTGGATCCGAAAATTCTGGATATGACGACGCTGCCGCCCACTCCGAAACCGTTGCCGACAGATATGAATACGACCGTAACGGGATACGCGGCGTTGACCGCCGCAAGGGCTTGTCCGGAATCGTGGATAAAATTGCCGGCGATAAGGCTGTCGGCTATATTGTAGAATTGCTGAAAGAGTACGGAAATTATCATCGGTATGGCAAAAGCGTAGAGAACTTTGACGGGTTTGCCCACGGACATATCTTTGGTTGCCATATAATGCCTCCGAGGGAGAATAGAGGAGAAATTGCGATTGCGGTAACTCTCCTTTGATTCGCCATATAAGTTATACTCCAAGCTCCGAATAATTGCAACGTAATTGTCAAAAAAATTTGATATTTTCACAGAATCGGTATTGTATATTAAAAAAATATATGGTATAATTTGGATAAGTATGAAAAAGGAGAGGAAATAGTTGGATAAAAAGATACCGGTTTACCTATTTCACGAAGGTACTAATTATGAGGCGTACAAGTTTATGTCGCCGCATCAGACCGCAAGAGACGGCAGAGAAGGATGGGTGTTCAGGACTTGGGCGCCCAACGCTAAATCGGTGAGCGTAGTCGGAGATTTCAACGACTGGGACAGAGAAAAACATCCGATGGAAAAGATCAGCGGAGGTATCTGGGAGACGTTCGTCGAGGGATTGAAGATATACGATATTTACAAATACAGCGTAGAGACGCCGGAGGGCAGGCTGAGACTCAAGGCTGATCCTTATGCCAGACACAGCGAGACCTCTCCCGCCAACGCGTCCAAACTGTATAAGTCGCAATTCAAGTGGACGGATAAGGCTTGGCTTGCGGAGCGCGAGAAATTCGATGCTTTCCGTTCGCCGATCAATATATACGAACTTCACGTGGGCAGTTGGAAGAGATATGCCGACGGAAATATACTTAATTACCGCGATCTTGCGGACGAACTCGTGTCCTACGTCAAACAAATGGGATATACTCACATAGAGATACTTCCCGTGTCGGAATATCCTTACGAGGGCAGCTGGGGCTATCAGGTGAGCGGAATGTTTGCTCCCACGTCAAGATACGGCGCTCCAGATGATTTCAAATATTTTATCAATAAATGTCACAAGAATAAGATCGGAGTAATACTCGATTGGGTGTGCGCGCACTTCCCGAAAGACGGGTTCGGTCTGTACGAATTCGACGGCACTCCCTGTTATGAATATTCCGACCCGCTTAAACAGGAACATAAAGAATGGGGTACGAGAGTATTTGATTACGGCAAAAACGAAGTGCGGTCTTTTCTCATTTCTTCGGCGGATTTTTGGGTGAGCGAATATCATCTCGACGGCATAAGAGTAGACGCTGTGGCGTCAATGCTCTATCTCGATTACGACAGAAGAGACGGCGAATGGCGTCCCAACGCGTTCGGCGGAAACTACAATCTCGAGGCAATAGATTTTCTCAAAAAGCTCAACGCTCATATGTTGACGAAATATAAGGGACTTTTGATGGTAGCCGAAGAATCCACGGCTTTTCCCAACGTCACCAAACCCGACGGATTGGGATTCAATTTCAAATGGAATATGGGCTGGATGAACGATATGCTCAGTTACGTATCGCTAGATCCTTTTTTTAGAAAAGACAATCACAACAAAATTACTTTTTCGATAACTTACGCTTACAGCGAGAATTATATTTTGCCGCTTTCTCACGACGAAGTTGTGCACGGCAAGTGCTCGCTCCTCAACAGGATGCCCGGCGCGTATATGGATAAATTCAACGGACTTAAAGCGTTCTTCGGTTATACTATGGCGCATCCCGGCAAAAAGTTGCTGTTTATGGGAGGAGAGTTCGGACAGTTTATAGAATGGGATTATAAAAAGCAGCTCGATTGGTTCCTGCTCGATTACGATTCGCATAACAATCTGCACAAGTTTGTCAAGGATCTCAACGCATATTATCTCAACAATAGAGAGATGTATTATCTCGACACCACCTACGACGGATTTAAGTGGATATGCGTTGACGACAATACGCAGAATATAGTTTCGTTTATTCGCAGCGACGGCGAGGGAAATTACACTATAGCCGTGGTAAATTTTTCTCCCGTGCAGAGAGAGGGATACCGTATGGGCGTGCCGGAGCGAAGAGTTTATAGGGTCGCGCTCAACAGCGACGATAAGAAATACGGCGGCAGCAGTCCCGACAAAATCAATTTTACTGCCGTAAAAGGCGATATGCACGGATATCCGTATTACGTGGAGATGACGATACCCGGCAATAGCGTTATGTATATCACGCCCGCAAGGAAGATGAAAAAACAGGCTAAACAGGCAGATAACGAGGAATAACGCTTATCGGTAATAAAAAGTCGTCTGTCGAAAATATATTATTTAAGAATGATTATTCGTTGCAATTAAGGAGGGAAAATGTATACTAACAAAAAAGAATGCGTAGCGATGCTTTTGGCCGGCGGACAAGGCACAAGATTATATTCGCTCACCAGAGATCTGGCAAAGCCGGCGGTGTCGTTCGGCGGAAAGTACAGAATTATAGACTTTCCGTTGTCCAACTGCATAAATTCCAACATAGATACGATAGGAGTTCTCACTCAGTACAAGCCGTTCGACCTCAATCAATATATCGGCAACGGACAGCCTTGGGATTTGGACAGGCTCAACGGAGGCGTATTCGTACTGCCGCCGTATATGAAAGGCGAGACTTCCGATTGGTACAAAGGCACTGCCAACGCAATATATCAGAATATAGAATTTGTGGACAAGTTTTCTCCCGAATACGTTCTCGTACTATCGGGCGATCATATCTATAAGATGGATTATTCGCAGATGCTTGCTTATCACAAAGACAAGGGCGCGGATTGCACGATTGCGGTAATCAACGTGTCTTTGGAAGAAGCGTCGCGTTTTGGCATAATGAACACCAATCCCGACAATTCGGTATATGAGTTTGCAGAGAAACCCAAGCATCCCAAGAGCACCAACGCTTCTATGGGTATATACATATTCAATTGGGCAAAACTGAGAAAGTATCTTATAGAAGACGAAGAAGATAAGACGTCTCAGAACGATTTCGGTAAAAACATTATTCCCAAGATGCTCGCCGACGGGCAGAAGCTTTTTGCATACAATTTCTCGGGATATTGGAAGGACGTGGGTACTATATCATCACTTTGGGAAGCCAATATGGACGTACTGGATCCGTCCAGCGGAATTAATCTCGACGACAGCAGCTGGAAGATATATGCGAGAAATACTGCGGAGCCTCCGCATTACGTGGGCAAGGACGCCGTAATATGTAATTCTTTGATCACAGAAGGTTGCAATATCAACGGCAAAGTAAGCAACAGCGTGTTATCCACAGGCGTCGAAATATGCGAAGGCGCAGTCGTGGAGGATTGCAATATTATGCCCGGCGCAAAAATTTGCAAAGGAGCTGTGGTCAAATATGCTATAATCGGCAATAATGCCGTAGTAGGCGAAAACGCCGTAGTAGGCGAAAAACAGGACGGTATGGTAGACGGACAGTGGCAAATCACCGTCGTAGGTCCGAATGCGAAAGTCGAGCCGAATCAGGTCGTGCCGGTTAAGGCTATGGTAGATTAAGGAGGGGAAAGATATGAATAACGCTATGAGTATAATTTTCGCAAGCGACCATGAGTCCAAACTCAATGAGCTTACCTTGCACCGTACGTCGGCGTCTTTGCCCGTATACGGCAGATACAGATGCATAGACTTCGCTCTTTCCAATCTCGTCAATTCTTCGATTACGACGATAGGTATAATAACGAGAAGCAACTATTCTTCGCTGATGGATCATATCCGAATGGGCAGAGACTGGGATCTCAACAGAAAAAACAGCGGTATCGCGGTTTTCCCGCCGTACGCGTCCAACACGTCCAGAAATGTGTTTAAGGGCAAGATCGAAGCGCTGTACGGTATATTGGATTACATAGAAAACTCCGACGACGAATACGTCATCGTTACCAACAGCAACATAATCGCAAGTATAGATTTCGACGATGTATACGAAGCGCACGTTCAAAGCGGCGCGGATATAACGGTGCTGACTTATAACGCTCATCCGACAACTTCGAGAAGAGTTCTTGTCGAGAGCGATTTGAGCGGAAGAATCAGAGGAATGAGAATAACTCAGTCGGCAAGCGACGAACTTTGCGAGATAGGGCTGTACTGTTATATGTTCAACAGAAAGCAGTTGATAAGATTGATATCCGACAGTTACGAGAGAGGCAAGATCGATTTGGAGAAAGACATTTTGCAAGCCAATCTCGACAATCTCAAAATTCATGCATATAAAGTAAAGGGACACGCCGCGCTTATCGACGACGTAAAATCCTATTATCGGGAAAGCATGGCGGTGCTTGACAGTCAGATCCGCAACAGCTTGTTCTACAGCGTAGGCAAAGTGTTTACAAAAGTTAAAGACAGCGTACCCACGAGATATTGCGAAGGCGCGGAGGTGGTCGATTCGTTGATCGCCGACGGCTGTAAGATAAACGGCAAGGTGGAAAATTCCATACTTTTCCGCGGAGTCGTTGTAGAGGAAGGCGCCGTGATAAAAAACAGTATAGTAATGGAAGGCGGCAAGATAATGAAAGGATCGCGTCTCAACTATGCCATTACCGACAAAGACGTGACGGTGACCGAAGACAAATCGCTCAGCGGCTCGGAAAATTATCCTGTTGTAGTAGTCAAGAATAAGACGGTTTGATTGACCGTCTTTGCCACGCGGCAGATTTTGCCGCGCACAATTCACTCTAAAGGAGATTATATTATGGCGACTCAAACAAAGACCAAGAAGACGGCTGCGTCTCAAAAAGCGGCAAAATCGGAACAAACGGATTTTGATAAAAAAATTTTATTTGTCGCGTCAGAAGCCGTGCCGTTTATAAAAACTGGCGGACTTGCCGACGTAGCGGGAGCTTTGCCCAAAGCGTTGGTAGATAAAGGCGTGGATTGCAGAGTAATTCTTCCGCTTTATATGGATATCAAGCAGGAATTGAGAGACAACATGAAGTTTGTGGGTAATCTGTATACCAATCTCTCTTGGCGTTATCAGTACTGCGGACTTTTTACAGCCGTATACGAAGGCGTAACGTATTATTTTATTGACAACGAGTTTTATTTCAAAAGGAGCGGGCTGTACGGCTATTACGACGACGGAGAGAGATTTGCTTTTTTCTCCAAAGCAGTGCTGGAATGCATCAAACTGATGGACGGATTCACGCCCGATATTATTCACGCTAACGATTGGCAGAGCGCATTGATTCCGGTATTTCTGGACGTATTCTTCAGGGGCGACGACAGATACAAGTATATCAAAACGGTCTACACTATTCACAATATCGAATTTCAGGGAAGATACAGCGGATTTATGGTGGGCGACGTGCTCGGGCTGCCTGATTGGGCAAGGGAATACGTTGATTACTCGGGCGACGTCAACTATATGAAAGGCGGCATAGAGAGAGCCAACAAGGTTACGACCGTTTCGCAGACCTACGCGGGAGAAATTCTCAATGCTTATTACGGTTACGGTATGAACAACATACTCGTCAACAGACAGTATAAACTCTCCGGTATTATCAACGGTATCGACGTCGACGCCAACGATCCCAAGACGGATAAATACGCTTATACAAATTACGATCTAGCTTCTTTTGGCGATAAGGTTAAAAACAAGCTCGCTTTCCAAGAAGCGCTGGGACTTCCCGTAGGAGCGGATATTCCAATGATAGGTATGGTCGGCAGACTTACTCATCAGAAGGGCTTGGATCTACTTGCGCCAATATTGACGAGAATACTCGATATGGGAGTGCAGCTTGTCATACTCGGCACGGGCGATTACAAATACGAAGAGATGCTCAGAAGCGTTCAGAGCAGATATCCCGGAAATTTGCGCGCATTGATTACTTTTTCGGGAGATTTGGCAGGCAAGATTTATTGCTCGAGCGATATGTTCCTTATGCCTTCAAAATTCGAGCCGTGCGGGTTGTCGCAGATGATAGCTATGAGATACGGCGCTCTTCCGATAGTCAGAGAGACGGGCGGACTTAAAGACACCGTCATACCTTACGACTACACGACGGGCAAAGGCACGGGATTTACCTTCTATTCTTACAACGCGTTCGACTTGCTCAATGCCGTGGAAAGGGCGGTAGGCATGTATAGAGACTATAAAGAAGATTGGAATAAAATCGTTAAAAACGCAATGACGCAGGATTTCAGTTGGAAAAATATATCCGACAGATATATAGATTTGTACAAACAGTTGTAAATGTTATACAAAAACCTGTAAAAATTTATAAAATATTAATTTATTATAAAAAATCTCAATTTATAATATATTTTGTAGCAAAAAATAAATGTATATGATATAATTTTAACGTGCAAGTTTTGTCTGGCGGCTGAGAAAACGCCGTCGGACGTACTTTGCGAAGTATAAATAATTATATTTTCGGAGAAATTAATGGAAAATCAGGTGAAAGAACTAAAAAAAGTTGTGGCTCTCAAATGTCAGACTTATTTTGGCAGAACTATTGAGAATGCAAGCAAAAATCAGATTTACCGCGCAATATGCATGACGGTAAGAGACATACTCACGGACAAACGTCTGGCTTTCAAGAGAAAGAGATTGGAACAGGGCTCGAAGCAAGTGTACTATATGTCGATGGAATTCTTGCTCGGCAGATCGCTGAAAAATCACCTTTATAATCTCAAACTTACAGACGCGTTTGACAATATTTGTAAGGAACTCGGATATTCTATTGAAGATATGTATGCGATAGAGCCTGACGCGGGATTGGGCAACGGGGGTCTAGGCAGACTGGCCGCCGCGTATATGGAATCGCTGACCAATCTCGATTACGTGGCAAGCGGTTTTTCCATTAGATACGATTACGGAATTTTCAAGCAGAAGATAGAGGACGGTTGGCAGGTCGAACTTCCCGACGAATGGCTGGAGAACGGCGACGTATGGCTTTCGCCCAGAATGGAAGATACCTTTGAAGTCAAGTTCGGCGGTTATATCGACGAAGTTTGGGACAACGGCAGAATGTACGTCGAGCAGAAAGATTGCTACGTCGTGCAGGCAATTCCTTACGATATGAATATCAGCGGCTACGACGTGCCTGCGGTCAACAAATTGAGACTGTGGTCGGCAAAAGCCCCAATGGATTTTGATATGAAACTTTTTGCCGAGGGCGAATACGTCAGATCTCTCGAGCAGAAAGCGCTTGCGGAGAGCATATGCAAGGTGCTGTATCCCGCAGATCACCACCAAGAAGGCAAGATGCTCAGACTTAAACAGCAATATTTCTTTGTGTCGGCGTCGGTTCAGTCCATTATCAAAAAGCATATCAAAGATTACAAAACGATAGATTCTCTGCCGGATAAAGTTGCTATCCATATCAACGATACTCATCCAACGTTGTGCATTCCCGAACTTATGAGGATACTTTTGGACGATTACGGTTATTCTTGGGAAAAGGCTTGGAATATCGTCACGCGTACGGTGTCCTATACCAATCACACCGTTATGGCGGAGGCTTTGGAAAAGTGGCCCGAGGGTCTGTTCAGACAGCTTCTTCCGAGAATCTATCAGATAGTTTGCGAAATCAACCGCAGATTTACCGACGAGCTGTGGGCTTTCTATCCAAACGATTACGCCAAGGTGGATTACAATGCTATTCTTTCCGGCGGTCAGGTCAAAATGGCAAATCTTTGTCTTGCCGCGTCGCACACGATCAACGGCGTATCCGCGTTGCACTCGCAGATTCTCAAGGACGAAGTTTTCAGAGATTATTGCAAGATGTATCCCGAGGCGTTTACCAACGTCACCAACGGTATTACCTACAGAAGATGGCTGTGTCAGTCCAATCCTCTGCTGAGCGATTATATCTCTTCGCTTATCGGTGAAGATTTCAAAAAAGACGCCGACGCGCTCAAAGGTCTGGCAAAGTTTGCCGACAATAAAGCCGTGCTGGATAAAGTGCTCGATATAAAGAGAGAAAATAAAGTCAGACTTGCCAAATACGTCAAGGAGACGAACGGCATAGATATCGATCCCGATTCTATTTTCGACGTGCAGGTAAAGAGATTGCACGAGTATAAGCGTCAGCTGCTCAATGCGTTGCATATCCTCGATTTGTATTACAGACTCAAACAGAATCCCGATCTCGATATCAGCCCGAGAACGTTTATTTTCGGCGCGAAAGCCGCTCCGAGTTATTATATGGCTAAGCAGATAATCAGGCTTATCCATTCTCTTGGCAAACTCATCAACGACGATCCCGACATCAACGGCAAAATCAAAGTCGTGTATATCGAGAATTACAGAGTTACGCTGGCGGAAATCATA
Organism: uncultured Clostridia bacterium; assembly: GCA_947246685.1. Classification (GTDB taxonomy): domain Bacteria; phylum Bacillota; class Clostridia; order Christensenellales; family UBA3700; genus RACS-045. The sequence continues at coordinate 37,197 of CAMXSN010000009.1, forward strand.
ATGCCCGCGTCGGACGTATCGGAGCAGATATCTATTGCGGGCAAGGAAGCCAGCGGTACGGGTAATATGAAATTTATGATTAACGGCGCCGTCACGATAGGCACTATGGACGGAGCCAATATCGAGATATACGAAAACGTGGGCAAAGACAATATTTTCATCTTCGGCTTGCTTGCCGACGAGATAAACAAGCTCAACGCCAAAGGTTACAATCCGAGAGATTATTACAATTCCAATCCGAGAATAAGAGCTGTGATAGACGGTCTCAGAGGCGGAATAGCAGGCGTTAATTACGGCGAGATAGCAGATGCGCTTATTACGTCCGACACTTATAAAGTGCTTGCTGATTTCCAATCTTACTGCGATTGTCAAGAAAGACTTGACAAAGCCTACAAAGACAAATACGCATGGGCGAAGATGTCGCTTCTCAATACTGCCAACGCGGGATTCTTCTCTTCAGACAGAAGCGTCAAAGAATATTGCGACAGGATATGGAAGATGAAACCTGTAGATTATTCGGCGGCAAACGTAGATAAAGAAAAAACCGTTAAAAAAACCGCTAAGTCGACAGCGGCTAAGACGGCGAAAAAATAAAGTTGCAAAGACAGCCTTATTCCGCGGAGTAGGGCTGTTTTATCGAGAGGTAGAAGATATGACTGATCTGATATATTTCGACAGTTCCAATCCTCATTGCAAATTCCCTTTCGGCAGCGTGGAGCAAGGCGAGGAGATCACTTTTAGAATATTCGCAAAGGACGGAGTATTCGTGTACGGCGTGGAGTTGCAGGTATATGAGGACGGTATGGATATTCCGTACGTATTTGCGATGGCATTCAACTGCAAGAGGGGCGACGAATGCGAATATACCGCCAAGGTCAATATCAATAAGGTCGGGTTGTATTGGTATAAATTCGTTTTTAAGACGGAGTCGGGAGATTTTGTCAAAGACAAAGGCGGAGAGGGCTATCAACTGACCGTATACGACAAAAATTACGTAACGCCCGATTGGATAAAAGGCGGCGTCATCTATCACATATTCGTAGACAGATTCAATAGGGGAAAGGACAGCGGCGCAGTATTCGACAAAAAGGGCGTGCTTAAACAGTGGGGCGACGAAGTGACCATAGTCGATAGCGACGGAGTGTTTAGAGCCAACGACTTTTACGGCGGTAATTTCCAAGGCATTATCGACAAGCTGCCTTATCTCAAAAAACTCGGAGTAACTTTACTCTACCTTTCGCCGATATTCAAATCCGCTTCCAATCACAGATACGACACTGGCGATTACGAGCGTCTCGACGAGTTGCTTGGCAATGAAGAGAAGTTTGCCGAACTTATTTCCAAAGCCCGCGACAACGGCATGGGAATCATGCTCGACGGCGTATTTAATCATACGGGGGCGGACAGCAGATATTTCAACAAATTCAACACTTATCCCGAGCTCGGCGCGTATCAATCCAAAGAAAGTCCATATTACGATTGGTATGATTTTTACCGTTATCCCGACGAGTATCATTGTTGGTGGGGCATAACGGTTACGCCCACCGTTAGTCAGCGAGCTCGCTCTTTTCGAGATATGATAGTAAAAGAGGGAGGAATCATTGACAAGTGGACGTCAATGGGCGTCAAGGGCTGGAGACTCGACGTCGTAGACGAACTGCGCGAAGATTTCGTCAAAGATATCCGAACGGCCGTCAAACGCAACGACGAGAATAATCTGCTGATCGGGGAAGTTTGGGAAGACGCGTCAAACAAGATAGCGTATAGTTATCGCAGACATTATTTCCAAGGGCAGGAACTTGACGGCGTAATGAATTATCCGTTCAAAGAAGCCGTGCTTAATTACGCTTTGGGCGGCAAAGCCTGCGAATTTGAAAAGACTGTAATGACCGTTGTTGAAAATTATCCCAAGCAATCGCTCGACGTGACGATGAATTTGATAGATTCTCACGATACGGCAAGAGCGCTGAGCGTGCTGAGCGGCGTGGATATGAGCGGTACGGATAAAGAGTTTAGGCGAGATTTCAGGCTGGATGAGGACGGATATGCAGCGGCAAAACGACGTCTTATCCTGGCGTCGGCGCTGCAGTTTACTCTACCGGGAGTGCCGTCGGTGTTTTACGGCGACGAACAGGGAGTCGAAGGCTATGAAGACCCTCTTTGCAGACGTACGCTGGATTGGAATCATATTGACGGCGAATTGCTCGCTCACTATATTTCGCTTGGCAAGATTAGGAAAGAATACGCCGATATACTGTGCGGCGATACTTATTTTGAGCATTCCGAAGGGCTTTTGATTCTTTGCCGCAGAAAAGGAAAGAGAATAATCAAGACAGTTGTCAACAACGGCGATTGCGTCAAGCAATTTCATTGCGCCAACGTCAAAAAGGAACTCTTGTCGAATGCGACAGTTTGCAAAGATGTTATCGATATAGCTCCTCAAAGCGCGGCGATATTTTTGTTGCGGCAGCAGTAACGCATATGTATATTTGCATGAGACGGCGGCGCCGTCTCTTTTTTGAATTAATAACGTTATTTTACGTTCGACTGGCACTTAAATTCAAACGAGAGAATATAATAAAGAGTGAAAGATTTTGATTTTTTATCTCGTTTGGATTGCCGCGCGGAATTTAACGCGCCCTCGCCTTCGTCTTTTAGGAGCGGCGGAAATATTGCCGCCGTTTTATATCCCGATTGTGCGGATAAACTTGCCGATTGCGTCGAGCTGTTGGACAGGGAAGGTATCGGATATATAATTATCGGCAATTGCACCAACGTGCTTGTCAACGACGCCGGAATAGACGGAGTAGTCATACGTACCAACCGTATTCGCGGAATCGTCAGAGATGGCAATCTTATCTATTCGCCGTGCGGGCAGAGTATATCGTCGCTCTGCGCGTTTGCCGCGGAAAGCGGTCTCAGCGGTATCGAGGGACTTTGCTCTATACCGGGCACGGTAGGCGGAGGAGCGGCGATGAATTGCGGTGCGTTCGGACGCGAGCTTTGCGACGTGGTGGAATATGCGGATATTTTGACTGACGGCTCGATTGAGAGGTTCGGCGCAGACGAACTGGATTTTTCTTACCGCAGTTCGTCAGTAAGAGATAAAGGCGCGCTTGTCGGGCTCGGTTTGAGGCTTGTTTACGGCGATGGATTTGACATTGCCAGAGATATGAAAGGTTACAAGTTGGCGCGGCAGGCAAGTCAGCCGCAAGGAGCTTCGCTGGGCAGCGTATTCAAGAAAGCAGACGGCATTTCCGCAGGATACTATATCGACAAAGCGGGCTTGAAGGGACGTCGTATAGGCGGCGCCGTCATATCGCCTAAGCACGCCAATTTCATAATCAACGAGGGCGGAGCGACCTCTTCGGATTTTCTCGCGCTTGCCAATTATGCAAGGCAAGAAGTTGACAAGAAGTGGGGCGTTAAGCTACAATATGAAATAGACGTCATTTAACGTAGGCGCGCATTTTGCGCGCGCTGCGCGTTGAGCGAAAAGGACAAGCAAGGGGGATACGGGTGGACTTGAATATGACCGTTACGGCGGATTATCATTCTCATACGACTTATTCGCACGGCAAAGGAAGTATTGCCGACAACGCTCTTGCGGCAAAAGAAAAAGGCTTGGATTATCTGGCGATAACAGACCATGCCGTGAGACATCCGTTCATAGGGGTCAATCCCAAAAAGCTCGACGAAATCAGAGCTGATATGGATCGGGTGCAACAGGAATTTCCCGACGTCAAATTAATGCTAGGACTTGAGGCGAATATATTGGGTTCTGCGGGCGAGATAGACGTCAAACCGCAAGACGCCGAAAAATTGGATATATTGCTTGCAGGCTATCATCTCACTTCGTTTCCTTATAGATTTGCGGATTATTTCAAAATAACGTTCAACGCTTTGACTAAATATGTGATGAAGTCCACGAAGGCGCAAATCGCCAGAAATACGTCAATGTTTGTCCGCGCGATAAAAAATCATAAGATCGACGTGCTTACGCATCCGGGATTTCGGCTGGATATCGATTATTCTGAGGTCGGAAAAGTCTGCGCCGATTACGGCACTTACGTGGAGCTTTCTTCGCGTCATCGCACTCCCGACGAGAATTCGATCGAGCAGTTGCTGAACACCGATTGTCAATTTGTGCTCAATTCCGACGCGCATAAACCGCAAAACGTAGGTTGTTGCGATTTTGCGTTGGAACTTGTAGGTAAATACGATATTCCCGCAAGCCGTTTGGCAAACGTAGATCATAAGGTCTTGACGCTTAGGTCAAAAAGTTAAATCAATCAGACATGGATTACACAGCGCAACTCAAAAAAAATTTGGTAGATACTATTCCCGATGAGCGAGAAAAAAGGCTTGCTTTTCTCTGCGCTGTGACCAAAAACAACGCAGTTATAGAGGTTTACAGAAAGTCTATAGCGCTTACCTATGAATTTGAAGAAAAGTTTGAGGCGTTGGCAATTATCGGCGTTATTAAAGAGTTTTCTTCAGACGAGATATATTTTACGCAGAAGGGCGTCAACGGAGAAAAATCGTACAAAATTCAACTCAAAGATCAAGCCGCAAACGCGTTGCTTGAAAAGACGCGTTTGAGCAGATACGAGCAGGATGCGTTTATACCCGACGACGGAGTAGATTACGTCAAGACCGTCGCTAGAGACAAACAGCTGTTTTACGCTTATCTCAAGGGAGTTTTGTTTGCTGCGAGCAGATTGAAATTCGCCGACGAAGAATATTCCAATTATTCCTTGCAACTGTGTTTTTCCGACGAAAGATACAGAGACGCGATAGGCGAGATAATGTTGAGTTTGAACGTAGAACTGAAGAGTTACGCCAACAAGAGCGGTTTTTTCCTGCAGTCGCGCACAGGCAGCGACATTTCCGACGTGTTGGCAATGTGCGGAGCCAGCGATTGCGTATTGGTTCTCAACAATATTCTTGCCGAACGCGAAAATGAAAACGAGTTCAACCGCGCAAGTAATTTTTATATGGCCAACTATAAAAAGACTATGGCCGGCGCAAAAAAATATATCAATGCTATAGAGAATTTGCAAAGCAGAGGCATATTGCAAAGACAGGACGATAAATTAAAATCCGTCGCATTGGCAAGGAGTCAATACGAAGAAGACAGCATGACGGAGCTTGCCCGCAGGTTGGGCATGAGCAAGACGAGCCTTGCTCGAAGATTAAACAAGATTTTGCAATTATCGGAGGAGGCTGACAATGGAAGAGAATAAGTTTGAAAACTTGCAGGGCGGTCTATTGGACAGCATAGACGATTTGCTCGGGTCTAACGCTCCGATACGTAGCGAGGACAAGCCTGCAAAATCTCAGGATAAAAGTTCGCCGCGCACGCAGTCCGATTTGGCAAAAAACGAGTATGCTAAGAAATACAAAAAGCCTTTCGTGCATTTGCACGTTCACTCCGAATACAGTTTACTCGACGGACTTGCCCGAATTACCAAGGGAAAGAAATCTCCGCTGCTCGACGCGTGCAAAGATATGGAAATGCCCGGTTGCGCGCTTACAGACCACGGTAATATGTTTGGCGCCTATACTTTTTACAAGGCTGCGAATGCGAGAAATATCAAACCGATAATAGGTTGCGAGTTTTACACTTGCTCGGATATGACCAAGACGGACAGCGCCGAAAGAAATCACTTGGTGCTTCTCGCCAAAAATAACGAGGGTTACAAAAATCTTGTCAAGCTGGATTCTCTTGCTTACATAGACGGTTATTACTACAAGCCGAGGATCGATTTGGAGTTGCTGGCGCGGCATTCCGAAGGTGTAATATGTCTGTCGGCTTGTCTGTCGGGTAAGATTCCGCGACTTTTGAGCGCGGGCGATTACGACGGAGCAAAAGAGTACGCTCTTAAATTGCAGAGTATGTTCGCCGAGGGCGATTTCTATATTGAGTTGCAAGATCACGGACTTGAGGATCAGCGCGCTATCCGCAACGATTTGGTAAGGATTGCGGACGAGATAGGTGCCAAGCTCGTAGCTACCAACGACGTGCATTACGTCAATAGAGAAGATTATATAGCGCAAGACATACTTGTCAGAATCAACACCGGCAAGACTATCAACGAATCCACGGGAATGGAGATGGGCAACGACCAATTCTATCTCAAAAGTTACGAGGAAATGGCGGAGATATTTTCTTGGTGTCCCGAAGCAGTTACCAATACCGTAGAGGTAATGGAGAAATGTAACGTTAAGATAGATAAAGAAGATCTCTATCCGCCTTATACGCCCGACGACGGCAGTAAGCCCGAGGAATATTTGAGAAAGCTGGCTTACGAGGGATTGGCGAAAAAATACGACGTAATCACGGACGAGATAAGAGAGAGGGCGGAATACGAATTGGGTATAATTATCCGTACGGGTTTTGCCGAGTATTATCTCATCGTTTGGGATTTTATCAACTATGCGCGCTCTCAGGGAATTCCGGTGGGACCTGGACGCGGCAGCGGCGTAGGCTCGATTATTGCGTACGCGGTGGGTATCACAAACCTCGATCCGCTCAAATATCAACTGTTCTTCGAGAGATTCCTCAATCCGGAGAGAGTTTCCGCTCCCGACTTTGATATCGACTTCTGCATGGACAGACGCGGCGAAGTAATCGATTACGTTATCCGCAAATACGGCAAAGAAAAAGTCTGCCAGATACTTGCGCTGGGCACGATGAAAGCCAAGGGGGCAATTAAGGACGTCGCCAGAGTGTACAACGTGCCTTTGGATATAGTCAATTCTACGACAAAACTTATTCCCAACACTCCGGGAGTTACTCTCGATAAAGTGCTTGGCAGAGATCCCAGCACAAAAGAAGACGATCTTAAACTGAGAAATCCCGAGGTAATAGAGATATACGAAAAAAATCCCGATATGCACAGAGTTATCGATATGGCTCTTAAGATAGAGGGATTGCCGCGCAACTGTTCCAAACACGCCGCTGGCGTGGTTATTTGCAAAGAAGTTATAAGCGATCACGTGCCTTTGCAGAGGAACGGTCCGGATATTACCACGCAATTCCAGAAAGAAGAAGTCGAAGAGCTGGGTATGCTCAAGATGGATTTTCTCGGTTTGACCACGTTGACAGACATAGACAAGGCGCTCAAATACGTCAAAGAAAACCACGGGAAGGAAATCGATTTCGATAAACTGGGTTACGACGATCCCGAAGTTTACAAGTTGATAGGCACGGGCGAAACCGAGGCTGTGTTCCAACTTGAAAGCGCTGGCATGAAGAACTTTCTCAAAGGCTATCAACCTAAGAACCTTGAAGAAGTCATTGCCGGCATATCGCTTTACCGTCCGGGACCTATGAGCTGTATTCCCGCTTATCTCAAAGCGCGTTCCAACAGGGACTTGATAAAATACGACGCTCCGCAGTTGGAGAATATTCTCGACGTCACGTTTGGATTCTTCGTATATCAAGAACAGGTTATGCAGGCGGTACAGGCGTGCGCCGGTTACACGCTTGGAAGAGCGGACAATTTGCGACGCGCGATGGGCAAGAAAAAAGTCGACGTAATGAAAGCGGAAAAGACTGTGTTTATCAACGGTTGCGACGCTGTGGCAGAAGTTGTCAACGATCAGGGTATAGTCATCAAAAAGGCAGCCCCCGCCGTCGAAGGTGCGGTCAAGAGAGGTATTTCGCCTGAGAGCGCGGAAAAGATTTTTGACGAGATGGCGGACTTTGCCAAATATGCGTTCAACAAATCGCACGCCGCGGCGTACGCTACGCTGACCTATCAGACTGCGTATCTCAAACGATACTATATGTTGGAACTTTTTGCCGCGGTAATAAACAACCGTATTACCAAGTCGGACGAAATAGCAAAGTATTTGGGTTACGTCAAAAACTACGATAAAAAGATATATCCTCCCGATATCAACAAGTCCGACGTCATATTCACCGTGGAAAACGACGACGGATTGAGATTCGGACTGGGAGGAATAAAAAACGTGGGCGAAGCCGCAATGCAAGCGCTTGTAGCCGAGAGAAAAGCCAACGGCGAATACAAGTCCATAGGCGATATGCTCGGCAGACTTCCCGCGGGCACAGTCAACAAGAAGATGATAGAATGCCTTATCAAGGCGGGCGCATTCGACTCTTTCGGACACACGAGAGCCGCGTTAGCGGCAAGCTACGAGTCAATAATGCTGCTGAGCATTCACGACAAAAAGATGCAAGCCAACGGTCAGATGAGCCTTTTTGGACTGATAGAAGACGATTCGTCCGACGCCGAAGACAACGTGCCTTATCTCAAAGAGTACGGCGATAAGCAACTTTTGGCGCTTGAAAAAGAGGTGCTCAACGTTTACGTCAGCGGACATCCGCTCGACGATTACAGAGAGGAAATGAATAAATTCGATTTCAATATTTCCAAAATATCCGATTTGCTAGCAAAGAATCTCGACGAAGACGAACTTGACGAGAGCGATCTTCAGCTCATCGCTCAATACGAAAATCAGAGAGTTGTTCTTGGATGTATGATGTCGAAAATCGAGAAGAAGACTACCAAGAGCGGCGGCGTAATGGCGTATGCTTCGGTGGAAGACCTCTATTCGGAAATGGAAGCCGTATTTTTCCCTAAGACTTACGAGAAATACAGAAGTATGTTGGTCAACGACAATATAGTTATTCTCAACGGAATAATCAAGCGAAACAACGGCAAACTCTCGCTCAACGTTATGGAAGTTCAGCCTTGGCATAAGAGCGAAAACGAAGAAACGCCGAGCGAGCGTGCCGCGGCGCCGTCGGTAGGGCACAAAAAAGTTTTTATCAAAATCGACGACAGAGTCACGTATAATCAGGTGTTGGAAATTATAGAGGTATTTCCCGGCACGGACACGGTTATATTTAAGATGTTCGACAGCGACAAACCGCAGATGTATTGCAAGGGAGTTAACACCAGAAACAACAATTTTGTCAATCGAATCAAAGCCGTCGTAGGACATGCCAATATCGTGCTTAGGGAAAGTTGACGCAACGTTAGCAATGTTTGATAAAAAAAATATAAATACATTGAGAAATCAAGGTTAAATTTGTAGCAAAAACGACTCGTATTTGATATAATACTAACCGATAAATATTTTATGCTCCGACTCATAGTCGGACGGCAAAAGAGGAAATATGAAAAAGATAGCGGTATTGACGAGCGGCGGCGACGCTCCCGGAATGAACGCGTGCGTCAGGGCGGTCGTTCGTTATGCAATTTACAATGGTCTCAACGTATACGGTATCGAAAGAGGTTATACGGGACTTATCAACAACAATATCAAAGAGATGAACAAGCGTTCCGTTTCCGATATAATTCAGAGAGGCGGCACGATTCTCAAGACGGCCAGATGCCCTCAGTTCAAAGAAGACGAATATATGCAGATGGCAGTGGACAATATGGAGGCTTACGGCATAGAAGGTCTTGTCGTCATAGGCGGCGACGGAAGTTACAGAGGAGCGCTGGATCTGTATAAAAAGTTTGGAGTGCAGACGATAGGCATTCCCGGTACGATCGATAACGACCTAGCCTACACCGACTATACGCTCGGTTTCGACACCAGCGTCAACACCGTGGTTTCCGCGATCAACAATCTCAGAGACACGATGACTTCTCACGAAAGAGTATGTATTATCGAGGTTATGGGAAGGAAGTGCGGCGACATAGCGCTTTACGCGGGTATTTGCGGCGGCGCGGAGATAATACTCGTACCCGAGGTCGAGTTTGATCTCAAGACCGTCGTCAAGAAAATCTGTCTCAACCAAAGAGTGGGCAAGAATTCTGACATCATCGTGCTTGCGGAAGGAGTATGCAAAGCCGAAGAACTAAAACAGCAGCTTAAAGACAACGGCGTAAAAGGGTCTATCAAGACCACTACGCTCGGCTATATACAAAGAGGCGGCGCTCCGTCTATGTCCGACCGAGTGCTCGCCGCAAGATGCGCGGTCAGAGCGGTGGATTTGCTCATGGCGAATATGGGAGGCAGAGTCGTCGGTATCAAGGACAATCAAATAATTGACGTCGATATAGAAGAAGCCTTGCAAAAGCATAGCAAATTCGATAAGACGCTCTACGACACGGCGATGATATTGGGACTTTAATAATAATCGCATATGGACGCGCTTTCGTTTTCCGAAGGCGCGTTTTTACAATCAATCACGCGTATTATATTTTACAAATCATATGATTGTGTATATTAAAATGTAAAGTGAAGATTAAGAGAAAAATTTCATTGACAAAACGCGCGCGTTGATATATAATACTTAATAGTTATAAGGTTGGCATATACGAAGATATATGTTCAAGTTGGATATATTTCTATAAGAATCGATTCGGACAAATGAAAACCTGTTTAAGGATTTCGGAGGTATTCAAATGCAATATTGGTGGCTGGCTTTGATAATATTGGCGTTAGCCGTAGTGGAAGTTTATTTGGCTTATTTATTGAGAAACAAAAGAAAACTCAGTATGATTTTACTTTTTTCTCTCGGCACCGCGTTGTTGATTTTCAAATCCATAGAATTCGGCATATTGAGAAAAGAAGCGCGTTATCCCGTTGAATTTTCTCATATCTCGTATTTTGTATTCGGAGCGGTGATGCTCGCGGGAGTCAAACCTATTAGACCTTTTGCGGCGATATGCAGCGTGCTTGCAGGTTTCGGATTCATAATAGGCGCAGTGTTTGCGCCGTCCAACGTCGTTACGTCGGCATCAGATCCCAAATTATATTTTATCATAGTCGGAATAGTGCAACACTTGATCTTGTGGTTTGCGGGAATTACCATGCTTATCAGTTTGGATAGATACCGAGTCAAGGAAGTTTGGATTTTGCTTGTGGGTATTGCTATAATGCTGATCTTCTCCGTTCTCGTTCACAAGAGAATACTATATAAAGATTTTGTCAAATGGGACGATATGGTTATTATCGATATACTTACCGGCAACATTCTCGGATACGTACTGCCCGAAAAGTTCCTTACGATGCCTGTCAGAGTAACAGGCGTAATAGGCGCGTTCGCTTTGTTGGGCGGTATCTTCTGGGCGTTCTACTTTATCAACAGAAAAGCCTTCGAAATACGACAGAAGAAGGGTATAGAGCTTAAAGACGAAGATTTTGAGTTGGGAATATGGCCTTTAATAAAATATTTTATTAATAAAAAGAACAAACCTTCGGCTCCTGCGGTCGAATGCGCGGAGCCTGTCTCTTCGGAAGAGCCGATTGTCGAAAGCATAGAGGAGAGAGAAGAGACCCCTATAGAAACTCAAAAATAATAGATAATAATTACAGCCGACGATTAATGCTATGACCCCAAAAAGTTGGACAATAAAATTTAATTAGTTAATTTATTTGA
>CAMXSN010000010.1 GCA_947246685.1 uncultured Clostridia bacterium
ATACAGACTTTGCCAAGGTAGGAGAGATCATAAAGAAATGGTGGCAGGTAATAGCGAGCGGAATAAGTATAGTATTGATTGTGATATTCTTAGCTAAGACGGCAAGCTACGAGAACAGAAGAAAGAAAACTGTAAAGAAAGCGGAGAAATATACTACGGGAGTATACGCGGCGACAGGCTTATTCGGTTTGACGATGACGAGTTGGACAGTAATAGCAAGCTGTTTGATGGTAGCAGCGGTAGCAAGTTTTGTGATAATGCTGATAGCCAAGAGTAGATGCATAAAAGCAGAGGAGACGTTGGATGAGAGCAAAGAGGAATACAACAACAATTTGCTGGAGAAAAAGAAAGAAGAAGACGCTTTAAGGCGCGACGAAGAAGACCGTCGGAGAGAACAAGATAATATGCGTCGCGAAGACGAAATGAGACGTCGCGACGAAGAGATGAAGATGATGTTTATGCACATGATGGGCGGCGCAGGAGCTAATATGGGCAGCGGCGGCGCGCAAGGAGCGGCGTACACAGTGCAGAGCGGAATAGGAGCGGAAGAGATAAGAGGAATAATATCCGAGACGGTAACGGCGTTACTGCCGGGCGTTCAGCAACTATTGCCCCAACAGGCGTCGTCGGTCAATGACGAACTTGTTCAAAAACTTATTGAGCAAAATCAAAGGAACGATGACCGTATTGAGAAATTGATACAGAAGCTTAGCGAGCAGCCGAATGAAAGATTGGTTGAACGTGACGATGACACAGTCAAGCAGATGATGCGTAATCAAGAAATGCTGATGCACAAGATACTCGAATTATCTGCTCAGAATAACGCGGGGAATACTCAAGTCGTAGAAAAGATAGTCGAGAAACCTGTAGAGAAGATAGTCGAAAAAGAAGTTCGCGTAGAAGTACCTGTGGAAAAGATTGTCGAGAAAGAAGTAATCAAAGAAGTCAAAGTCGAGGTGCCCGTCGAAAAGATTGTAGAGAAAGTGGTGGAGAAAGCAGTACCGGTAGCGGCAGCTCCCAAAGCCAAGAAAGAAGTAGCTCCTAGATTAACTCTTGACGAGGCGTATGAGAAACTGAGTAAGCAACAGAAGAAGTTCTTTGACGGATTGAGAGAATACGCAATGAAGAAAGAGAAGTGTAAGGAGAAGAGATCTACGTATAATATCTTATTGGGACAGTCGACGGTAAATCCGTTAGTGAAGCTGACGATAAAGAAAGACGTAACGGTAGCGTTGTTCAAGATGGAAGACGAGTATTTGAAAGACATAAGACGCAACGCAGGAAGCGACGGAACGAAAGTAAAAGTTAAGGAGACAGAAGTAGCGATAGGAGACGCGCAAGCGTACGCAACGGCAAAAGAGATGATAGATTTGAGAGAGGATCAGATAGAGAGGTATCAAGATTTCCTCAAAGAGCAGAGAGCTTTGAGGAAGAGCTAAGCTTTGAAACCGAGCGCGTATATCAGCCCTCTATCGCACCTAACGACTGGGATGCCCTCGGGGTCACGTACGGCGAGTACGCTCACCGCTCGGTTACCGTCGCACGGTGTGATATAGGACTAATCTCCGCGCTCGAGAGAGTGTGTGATAAGCGGATGAGATATTTCGACTACGCTTAGAATGAGGGATTATATCTGAGATATGTCATTTCGACCGCAGTGGAGAAATCTCATCATTTTATTAATTTGTTGAGACCCGTTCGACTTCACTTCGTTTCGCTCAGGGTGACATTAATTTTTTTAGTTGAACTAGATTAGTTATTTTTATCTAAGATACTTAACTAATAAGTCTGTCATATTGAGCGGAGCGATAGCGCAGTCGAAATATCTCAACAGTATTATATACATATTAGATTTCTCCATTGCGGTCGAAATGACAGAACTTAAAAATAAAGACAGGTCAGGTACCTGTCTTTGTCATTTTGTTGAAAATCGCGTTGCAATTGAAAGAGTTATTTTTTGTTTTGACTTGACTTTGCAGTGCGGTATCTATTAATATTAAATATATATCATACTTTGAGAGGTTGTATGAAAAGCGATATCGAGATTGCCAACAGCGTCAAGCTTTTACCCATCCGAGAAGTTGCTCGAAAGCTCAAACTTAAAGACGACGAATTGGAACTTTACGGCAATTATAAAGCCAAAATTTCTAAGAAACCCGATCCAAAGACTGAAAATCTGGTGCTGGTAACGGCAATCAACCCAACGGCGTTCGGCGAGGGAAAAACGACCACGTCGATAGGGCTTGCAGACGGTATGAATAAATTGGGAAAAAACGTTTCTCTTGCGCTTAGGGAGCCGTCTCTCGGACCGGTGTTCGGTATTAAAGGCGGAGCCACAGGCGGTGGAATGGCGCAAATTGCTCCTATGGAAGATATCAATCTTCATTTTACAGGAGATATGCATGCTATCACTACTGCCAACAATCTCATATCGGCTATACTTGACAACCATATTATGCAGGGCAACGACCTAAAAATAGACGTTGGTCGCGTGATATGGAAGCGTTGTATGGATATGAACGACAGGGCGTTGAGATCGATAGAAGTAGGTCTGGGCGGCGCTAAAAACGGCGTGCCAAGAAAAGACGGTTTTAATATAACTGCCGCTTCGGAAGTCATGGCTATACTTTGCCTTGCCAAAGATATGAACGATTTGAAAAAACGAATCGGCGATATAATCGTCGCTTACGATATACACGGCAATATGGTCACGTGCAAAGATTTGGGAGTAGTCGACGCAGTTGCGATTACCCTCAAGGACGCATTAAAACCTAACCTCGTTCAGACGTTAGAGGGCACGCCCGCTATAGTTCACGGAGGACCGTTTGCCAATATAGCGCACGGCTGCAATTCCGTGATAGCGACAAAACTTGCTATGAGCGTATCCGACTACGTCATTACCGAAGCAGGTTTCGGCGCGGATCTCGGCGCGGAGAAATTCTTGGATATCAAATGCAGAATTGCAGATATCAGACCAAAAGTCGTCGTGCTTGTAGCTACAGTCAGAGCGTTGAAATACAACGGCGGAATCGATAAGTCGGAAGCGGCTACGGAAAATCTCGCCGCGTTGGAAAAGGGCTTGCCCAATCTTATAGGACACATAAGAAATCTCAAGGACGTCTACGGAGTTAATGTTGTCGTCGCTATTAACAAATTCGTCACCGACAGCGATAGGGAAATCGCTGTTATACAAGAAGTATGCAAAGCCGAAGGCGTGCCTTGCGCTCTGTGCGAGTGTTGGGCTAAAGGCGGAGACGGTTCTATCGAACTTGCCAAAACGGTTTTGAATGAGATGAACAAGCCGTCAAATCTCCGTTTTGCATATTCTTTGGATATGAGCGTAGAGGATAAGATCAACGCCGTTGCGAAAAAGATTTACGGAGCGTCGGAAGTCGTTTTCAGCGAGCAGGCAAAAGAAAGTCTTCAACTTATAGAGAAATCCGGCAAAAGCAACTTGCCGATATGCATTGCCAAAACGCAGTATTCTTTCTCGGACGACGCAACGAAACTCGGCAGACCGACGGAATTTAAGATGACGGTACGCGACGTGGAGATAAGAGGCGGCGCGGGATTTTTGGTCGTGGTATGCGGCAATATAATGCTTATGCCCGGTCTTAGCAAAAGACCTAGCGCTATGGGAATGACTATTGACGGCGAAACTATGGAAATCAAAGGATTGTTTTAATTATAAGGATCAATATGGAAGAGATTAAGTCAACGAATTTTATTGAAGAAATCATCAACGAAAACCTCGAACAGGGCAAGGTGAAAGAGATAGTTACGAGATTCCCGCCGGAACCGAACGGATATCTGCATATCGGACACGCCAAGTCGCTTTGCATAAATTTCGGAATGAAGGAAAAGTACGACGGCAAATGCAATCTTCGTTACGACGATACCAATCCCAGCAAAGAAGATATAGAATACGTCAATTCTATAAAAGAAGATATCAAATGGCTTGGTTTTGAGTGGGACAACGAACTGTATGCGTCCGATTATTTTGACAGAATGTACGATTGCGCGGTTACTCTTATAAGAAAAGGATTGGCATACGTGTGCGATTATTCCGCCGAAGAGATTAAGGCGACGAGAGGCACGCTTACACAGCCCGGCGAAGAAAGTCCTTGGCGAAACAGAAGTATCGAGGAAAATCTGAGTCTTTTTGAACAAATGAGGCAGGGAAAATTCGCCGACGGAGAAAAAGTGCTCAGAGCCAAGATAGATATGGCAAGTCCAAATATCAACATGCGCGATCCGGTAATATACAGAGTGCTCAGGGCGAGCCATCATCGCACGGGGGATAAGTGGTGCATTTATCCTATGTATGATTTTGCTCATCCGCTTGAAGACGCGTTTGAAGGCATTACGCACAGTATATGCACGTTGGAATTCGAAGACCACAGACCGCTTTACGATTGGGTAAAGATCAATTGCGGATTCGGAGAATTCCCCAGACAAATCGAATTTGCCAGACTGGGAATGACCAGGACGATAATGTCCAAGAGATATCTGAAAAAACTTGTGGACGAAGGTAAAGTCAGCGGATGGTCCGATCCGAGAATGCCTACGCTTTCGGGAATGAGAGAAAGGGGATATCCGCCTGAGGCGATAAGAAGATTCTGTCAGGAAATAGGCGTATCCAAGAGTCAGAGCGAAGTCGACGTGTCAATGCTGGAACATTTTGTGAGAGATTATCTCAATCTCAACGCCGACAGAATGATGGTTGTTAAAGACCCGATAAAGCTGATCGTAGCCAACGCGTCGGAGGATGAGCAATACTCTATTGAAAATAATCCAAACTCCGAAGAAAAATCTTATCACAAGGTTACTTTCAGCAGAGAGCTTTTTATTGACAGAGACGACTTTGCGGTTGAGCCGCCGCCCAAATACAAGAGACTAGTGCCCGGCGGAAAAGTAAGACTTAAGGGCAGCTATATATTGGAATATCAGTCGCATGAATGCGATGCGGACGGCAAAGTCGTCAGCGTTACTTGCAATTATATTCCCGATTCGATAAGCGGCGGGCAGAATGCGAATATCAAGGTCAAAGGCGTCGTGCAGTGGGTAAACGCAAAAGACTGCGTGGATTTGACTTTGCACGAATACGACTATCTGTTGCTTGACGGCGACGGAGATTTTAACGACAGACTTACGCCAAACAGCCACGTCGTATATCCTAACGCTAAGGGCGAAAGTTTCTTGGCGAGCGCAAATGAATATGACAGATTCCAGTTTATGCGAATGGGTTATTACAGCGCGGTTAAGGGCTACGGCAAAGACGGCAAGTATGAATTCAACTGCATCACGGGATTGAAAGACAGCTATGGCAAATAAGCTGTTCAAAAAGCCGAGGGATATAAAAGAATGTAAACATTCTTCCATTTCTAAGCACAACGCCGCAAATTCCAGCGGCTATCTGCTTTTTGACCCGCCTAATCTTACCTCGTTTGAGTGTTTCAAAGGACAAAGAGACGGCAATGACGTCTATATCAGAGAAAAGCTCGCCTGCATGTGGAGTAACGAAGACATAGAGGAATACGTAATACTGGAAGATAAATTGAGATCGGAGATAGATAATCTTTTTGTCTCGAATTGCTCTAGAGAAATCATAAAGGCGAGAGTGGGGGACGTGATATTGGATTATACTCACGCTAGTGGCAGATTTTCGCGAGAACATTACAACGTCAAATTTACATATAATAACGTGTTTTATTATCTATATATCAAGACGAGCGACGGCAGAAAGTTCAAAAGTCTTATGGAAGAATTTCTGCAAAACAAATTGACTTAACAAGGTGTATATTATGAAAAGTTTAACTTTATTGGAGACGCAAAAAGCTATCAAGGACTGCAAAGACGCGTTTATAAACGCTCTTGCGGAAAAACTGTCTTTGAGCAGAGTTTCCGCGCCGCTTTTCGTGCTGAGAGAGAGCGGACTCAACGATAATCTCAACGGAGTGGAAAGACCCGTTGCATTTGATATTCTCGAAAGCGGCAAAGTCGCCGAGGTTGTGCATTCGCTTGCCAAATGGAAACGTTTTGCATTGCAAAAATACGGTTTTGCCATGGGCAGCGGACTTTATACTGATATGAACGCCATAAGAAGAGACGAGACCGTAGACAATATACATTCGATCTACGTAGATCAATGGGATTGGGAAAAGGTTATATCCAAAGAGCAGCGTACCCTGGATTATCTCAAAGATACCGTATCTAAAATATACGACGTCATTAAAAGCACCACCGATTGGGTAAGGAATAAATACGGGCTTGATAAAGTGGATTTGCCTGATAGGATATCTTTTGTTACTACTCAGCAGCTTGAAGACGAATATCCTGATTTGTCGCCGCAGCAGAGAGAAAACGCCGCCGCAAAGAAGTACGGAGCGGTATTTATTATGCAAATAGGCGGAGCTCTCGCCAGCGGGAAAAAACACGACGGCAGAGCGCCGGATTACGACGATTGGCAACTCAACGGAGATATTTTCGTCGATTATCCGACGATAGGCAGGGGGCTGGAACTGTCTTCCATGGGTATTCGCGTCGACAGAGATTCTCTGTTGTCTCAGCTAGAAACGGAAAATGCAACGGACAGACTTTCGTTGCCTTTCCATAAGGCGCTTGCGGCGGGCGAGCTTCCTCTTTCTATCGGCGGAGGAATAGGTCAGTCCAGACTGTGTATGTTTATCCTCGGCAAAAGGCATATAGGCGAAGTTCAGCCGTCGGTTTGGAGCGACACAGAACTAGAGAAATGCCGCAAAGAAGGCATAGAATTATTGTAATAAAGACTATTGATCGTTAATATACGTAAAGGAAAAATCCGATGAATTATCTGTTCTTTGACATTGAATGCGCCAATTGCTTTAACGGCAACGGCAAAATTTGCTCTCTCGGCTACGTGCTTGCCGACAGCGATTTCAATATTTTAGAACAAAAAGACATACTTGTTAATCCGAAGAGCAAATTTCACTTAAGACGGAGCGGAGAGGATATGATAGAACTAGGATATCCCAAGTCCGAATTTGTCAAAGCGCCGTCTTTCGACAAGCTTTATTCTACGTTCAAAAATTTGCTTGAAGACGACGGCGTTACGGTATTCGGACATTCCGTCAACAACGATATTAATTTTCTGCTTTCCGAATGCAATCGATACAAAAAACCTTACTTGTCGTTTAAGGCGTACGATACTCAGATATTGCACAGGCATTTTATGCCTGACAGCAAAGACAACGGACTCGGCAAGATTTGCGAGAGTTTTTCTATTCCGCTGGACAACCATCACAGAAGCGACTACGACGCATATCTAACTATGTCAGTGGCAAAAAAGATGTGCGAAACTTTTAATATGGGGCTTGACGAAATGCTGACTGTCTGTCCCAACTGTTATTATTCCGTCAACAACGGCGCAGTAGTAAACCACTACGCTACCGTATCTCCGTCGAGAAAACTTATCGGTTACGCTATGCACGTCAATCCCGACTCTAAACTTATGCGAAACAGTAAGATCAAGAATAAGACTTTGAGTTTTTCTATGGGGTTTGAAAAGGAGAATTTTAAGCAAGCGCTTTTTTTGGTCAACGCTATTAGGCGATTTGGTGGCAATTATTCCCAAAGGGTAAGCAAGCTCAATTATTTCTTAAAATGCGGAGAAGAGTGCGCGCGGACGCAGAAAGTGGCTGAGAGCGAAAAGGAAATCACATTGCTGGACGAGGCGCAGTTGCTGCAACTGTTGGACATAAACGTCGATTTATACGAGGAAGTCAAATCGTGGAGTCTAGGCAAAATAAAGCATTACGGTATTGATAAGCCGGCCGTCAAATCCGATACTCCTCACAACGCTGAATAAGGTGGATAATCGTTAATATATTTTTTTCAAATTTTTAGATAGTGTTGCAAATTGACCTATGCATATGGTATAATTTTTACGTTGAACGAAACGAGGTTGACATGACTAATTTGCCCAAAGAATTTTTATCGAGAATGAAGGTTATGCTTAAAGACGGGTTCGATGAATTCGAGGCAAGTTTTGACAAAGAAAGATTATACGGATTGAGAATAAATACACTCAAATGCGACGCCGGCGTTGTGTTTGAGCGTTTTTCTTTGCAACCTATTCCTTGGTGCGATACGGGCTATTATTACGACGGCGAATCAAGTCCCGGCAAAGACGTACTGCACGACGCCGGCGCTTATTATATTCAGGAACCCAGCGCTATGGCAGTCGTTGAAAGCATGAACGTAAAAGAGGGCGACACGGTGTTGGATTTGTGCGCCGCTCCCGGTGGCAAGTCTACTCAGATAGCGTGCAAGCTGGCGGGAAAAGGATTGTTGGTGTCCAACGAATTGATACCTTCGAGAGCTAAGATACTGTCGCAGAATATTGAGAGGATGGGCATCGGAAATTGTATAGTTCTCAATGAGCGTCCCGACGTTTTGGCAGGCAGATTCGCCAAGGCGTTTGATAAAATATTGGTGGACGCTCCGTGTTCTGGCGAGGGAATGTTCAGAAAGAATGCTGTTGCGGTTGACGAATGGTCGCAAGAGGCCGTGATCAATTGCAAGGCGAGACAAATAGAGATACTCGATCATGCCGCTAATATGCTCAAAGATGGAGGGACATTGACGTATTCTACGTGCACGTTTTCCAAAGAAGAAAACGAGGAAGTGATCGATAGCTTTTTAAGTCGACACGACCGATTCCGCGTTGTCGCTTCCGCTTATAAATTTGACAGCGGGATACCCATAGACGGAGGCAGTCGCAACGGCGAAATAACGCTGTGCAATCGCGTATATCCACATAAGGTTGGCGGCGAAGGACATTTTTTTGCAGTGTTGCAAAGCGACGGAGAAAAACTCCCATCAGATTATTCCGAGCAAATCCCTTCCATTGACGCCAAAACACTCAAAGAATGGAATGTTTGGCAGAAAGAGAATCTTTGTATAGAAATCAAAGCTGATTTATCCTTCGGACAAAATCTCTACGCAATGCCACAAGGAACTCCCAGATTGAACGGTCTCAAAGTGCTCAGAGCGGGATTGCATTTGGGCGAAATAAAAAAGAATCGATTTGAGCCGTCGCATTCCCTTGCGCTTGCTCTCGGAGTTGGACAGGTCAAAAGAGTGTTGGATATCGATAGCAAAGCCGCCGAAAAATTTATAAGCGGGCAGACGGTCGAATACGGCGGAGAGAAAGGATGGACGCTCGTTGCTTGCAACGGCATTTCGTTGGGTTGGTGTAAGTGCGACGGCGTATATGCGAAAAATCATTATCCCAAAGGATTGAGGAAATAGATGAAAATAGTGGTTCTTGACGGTTATACTACGGACGTAGGCAAGTTGAGTTGGTCGGATTTAGAGGCTCTGGGCGAGTTGAGTTATTACGAGCGGACGGCTCCGGATCAGGTGTTGGAGAGGGCTAAGGACGCGGAGATACTCATTGTCAACAAGGTTGTATTGACGCGCGATACGCTGTCACGGTTGAATAAGCTCAAATACATCGGATTGCTGTCGACGGGATTCAACGTCGTTGATACGGATTATGCAAAGAGCAGGGGAATCCCCGTATGCAACGTGCCCGACTATTCTACTAAATCAGTTGCGCAGTTGAGCGTAGCGTTGCTGCTTGAGATAGCTATGGGCGTAGGAGCGCACGGCAAATCCGTTCGCGACGGGCAGTGGTGCGGACAAAAAGACTTCTGCTATCAGTTGCAAAACGTAGTGGAGCTTGACGGCAAAACATTGGGGCTAATAGGTTACGGAGCGATTGCTAAGGAAGTAGCGTTAATTTGCAGCGCGCTGGGTATGAAAGTCGTAGCTTACAGACGGACTCACTTTACCGACGGCGTAGCCAAGAGAGTAGACCTTGAAGAACTGTATAGATTAAGCGACGTCGTAAGCATGCATTGTCCGCTCAACGGGCAGAGCAGTAAGATGATTGACGGCGAAGCGATATCAAGAATGAAAGACGGCGTAATAATTATCAATACTGCCCGCGGAGGAGTAGTGGATGAAGACGCTATACGCCTAGCTCTCGACAGCGGCAAGATAGGCGCTTACGGCGCAGACGTGCTCTCTTGCGAACCGCCCTCACGGGATAACCCTTTGTTAAGCGCACCAAGATGCTACGTGACTCCTCATATAGGATGGGCGTCCGAGGAAGCGAGAAAGAGGTTAATGTCTGCAGTCGTCGACAACGTCAAAGCTTTTTTGTCGGGAAGAATAAAAAATTGCGTCTATTGATGCGTTGTCGGCACGTATATAAAGATTGGAAAACTGAGGTCAATCGGGGGCAAGATTGACAGTTTAAGAGGTAATTATGATATCAAGAAAGATGGACGGAATCGTCAGATCAGGATCGGCGATCAGAGCTATGTTTGAAGAGGGAAAAAGGCTTGCGCAGATTTACGGCAAAGAAAACGTATTTGATTTTTCTTTGGGTAATCCAAGCGTGCCGGCTCCTTCAAAAGTCAACGAAGCAATAAAAAGTATTGTCGACAGCGTGGACGCTATGACTTTGCACGGCTATATGACCAACAGCGGTTACGAAAGCGTAAGACAGACAGTCGCGAATAATCTCAACCGCCGATTCAATACGGATTATTCGGCAAGGAATATAGTAATGACCGTCGGCGCGGCGGGAGGACTCAACGTTGCTCTCAAAGCTATCGTCGATCCGGGCGACGAGATTATCGTATTTGCTCCGTATTTTGGAGAATATGACAACTATATATCCAACGTAGACGGCAAAGCAGTCGTGATTCCGCCAAATCCACCTTCTTTTCAACCGAATATAGATGCTTTGGAAAAAGCCGTCGGCGTTCGCACGAAAGCTGTGATAGTCAACAGCCCCAACAATCCCACCGGGGCGGTATACGGCGCGGAAACGTTGAAGAGTTTGGGGGACTTGCTTAGACGGAAAAGTAAAGAAAAGGGCGAGGCAATATATCTTATTTCCGACGAGCCTTACAGAGAGATAATTTACGACGGCAATAAGTGCGAATACGTCGCCGATTATTACGACGACACGATAGTTGGATATTCGTATTCAAAATCGCTTTCTCTACCCGGAGAGAGGATTGGATATCTTGCTATATCCGATAAGGCGGAAGACAGCGAAAACCTTTTGTCGGCATGCAACGTTGCTACAAGGATATTGGGATTTGTCAACGCGCCGTCTTTGCAGCAGTTGGTAGTGGAACGCTGTATAGATGAGAAGACGGACGTAAGCGCTTACGATAAGAATCGTCGACTGCTATATTCCGCGTTGACTCAATACGGATTCGAATGCGTCAAACCGCAAGGCGCGTTTTATCTATTTGTCAAATGTCCGATAGAGGAAAGCGTTTTTATTGCAAAGGCAAAGGAATATAATTTGCTCTTGGTAGGAGGAAAAAGCTTTGCTTGCGAAGGTTACGTACGTATCGCCTATTGCGTAGATTACGACATGATAGAAAGAGCGTTGCCCGCATTCAAAAAGCTTGCGGAAGCGACGATAGGCAATAGGTAATAAGCGTCCGCCGATAGAGCTGTATTCACAGCCTTCAAATTTATATTTTATAGGAGAAATTATGAGCGTAATAAAATCAGATAAACTGACGGTAAAAATAGACGAATGCGGCAGTTCTCTCACGTCGTTTTACGACGAAGTAAAAGACGTCGAATTGCTATGGCAGGGAAGCGAAGATAGCTGGACGGGACAGGACGTGACGATATTCCCGTTTGTCGGCAGATTGAAGGACGGTTTCTACACCGTCGACGGGATCGAATATCATATGCCGGCGCACGGACTGTGCAGAACGCATACGTTTGATATCGTAGGTAAGACAAACAATTCAGTCACTCATTCGTTTGGTTGGGACGAAGATACTTTGACAAGCTATCCGTATAAATTTCAACTAAATGTTGAACACATTGTCGAGGGTGCGAAATATATCAAGAAAATGACGGTGAAAAACCTAGACGTAAAAGATATGTATTTCGGCATCGGCGGTCATCCCGCAATGCAAGTGCCCGTCGATAAAGACGGCGATACCGAAGAAAGTAATATAGTATTTGCCAAAAAGTTAAACGTTGAGAATTATTTTCTCGACGATGCGGGACATTATATAGAGCGCAGAGGAGAGTTCGGTTCTTTCGAATCTTTCTCATGTTCAAAAGATACTATGAAAAAATACAAGACGCTGATATTTACGGGGGAAGAGTTCCGTTCCGCGAGTTTGAAAAGACCTGACGGGATCGAAGTCGAATTTGAATTTTCGGCGCCGCCGGCGCTTGCGTTTTGGTCGCATCCCGATTGCGGCGGTTATTACTGCGTGGAACCTTGGTGGGGAATTCCCGATTTTGCCGATACGGTACGGGAATTGAAAGATAAAGAGTTGATACAAAAACTAGCAGCGGGAGAAAGCCGCGAATATATTTTTTCTATAGAAATCAAATAAAAATACGATTGGAGTATAATATGACGATGCAGATACAGACGATATTCAGCAAAGAAAGCGGCAACGCGGATAATTACAGAATCCCTTCGATAGTCAAGACCAAGAGCGGTATGCTCGTCGCGTGCGCAGACGAGAGATTTTTTACTTGCAGAGACAATCCCAATCGCATAGATAAAGTTGTCAGACGATCTAAAGATAACGGACTGACTTGGGATGATCAGATAACCGTCGTCAGAGAAGTCGGCGAATCGATGACAGACGCGTCCGCGGCTATCGATCCTTGTATGTTATACGACGAAGATACAGACACGATATTCATGATCTATTCGCATACTCCCGCAGGAATAGGCATTCTCAACTGTAAGAAGGGTACCGGACAGGACGAAGACGGCAACCTGTACCTTTACGAGGGTAAGAAAAGATATACTCTCAAAGACGGTAAGGTTTACGATTCGGACGGCAAACTCGACGATGATTATTCAGTTACCGCCGAAGGAGACGTGTTTTTCAAGGGAGAACCTGCAGGTAATTACCGCCTTAATTCGGGCATACTCAAAGAGCTTAGGACTTCGCATCTGTATATAACTTCGTCTTGCGACGACGGAGCTACGTGGTCTACGCCTGTCAATATATCCTATCAAGTCAAAGAAAAATACATGTCGTTTTTCGGAGCGGGACCTGGCGTCGGCATTTCCGTAAAAGAAGGGAAATACAAGGGAAGAATTATCTTCCCGGCGTATTACAACGTGGTCGAAAAAGGCGGCATTCTCATGCTGTCGGCTTGTGTAATATACAGTGACGATAAAGGCAGAACGTGGCGCAGAGGCAAATCGCCCAATCAAACAAGAAAGCACGGGATTTTCCCTGTCGGGCACAGATTGGTTATGCCCGCGGATATGATAACGGAAACGCAGCTTATCGAGTGTCCTGGCGGATTATTGAAGATGTTTATGCGCAATCACTCGCCCAAGAGACTTATCTCCGTCGCGATAAGCGACGACGGCGGAGCAAGCTGGCATAATTACAAGCATCATCCGCAGCTGCCTCACTGCATATGTCAGTGTTGCGTGATAAAAGGCGAAGACAACGGCAGAGAAGTCACGATTTTCCTCAATGCGGCGGATACTAAGGCGAGAAGGAACGGAGTAATTAGACTGTCTTACGATTACGGAGAAACGTTTGAATACAGCAAATTGATCAAGGACGGAGAATTTGTTTACAGCTCTATGGTATGGTTGGGAGACGGGAAAATAGGCGTCATGTATGAAGAAGACACTCAGCACGAAAAAATCAACTACACGGTAGTGACGCTTGATGAAATCAAAAGCGAAAAATAATTTATTTTTATTGCCCGATAGCGCTTGATTATGTCATATAAAAGTAATATAGTATTAAGCGGCAAGTCGCAAGTCAATGCGGGTTTTATCTGCGTCGGAGCGGCGACTTAAGGAGTTAAAATGGCTAATTTGAAAAGAGGTCTCATAGTGTCCTGTCAAGCTGTAAAAGGAGAACCTTTATACGGGCTTGGTATTATGGGTTATATGGCGAGGGCCGCGGTTGCCGGAGGCGCGATAGGAATAAGAGCCAATTACGTCGACGATATCGGCGACGTAAAGAGAGAAGTCGACGTGCCGGTGATCGGTATTATCAAGCAAGTATATCCTGACAGCGAAGTATATATAACGCCTACGCTCAAAGAGGTTAAAGACTTGCTGACGACAGGTTGCGAAGTCATTGCATTGGATTGCACGAAGAGACAACGACCCAACGGAGAAAAGCTTGAGGATTTGGTCGAGTATATAAGACTTAACGCGCCTTCGGTGGAGATAATGGCGGACTGTTCCGACTTTGAAGATGCAGAGAGGGCGCACCGTCTCGGATTCGATTATATCGGGTCGACGATGAGAGGATATACGCCTTATACAAATGGCATTGATATACCGGATTATGATTTTCTCGTCAAATTGGTCAAGAGTTTTCCCGATACCAAGATCATCGCGGAGGGCGGTATCTGGGAGAAAGACCAGCTTGTCAAAGTTTGCGAGTGCGGCGTTTACGCAGTAGTTATAGGCAGCAGTATCACGCGTCCCAAGGATATTACGCAACGATTTGTAGGAGCTATGAAATTATGCTGACGATAGGCGTTGACGTAGGCGGTACGGGAATTAAGAGCGCGCTTATTAAAGTCGGCGACGTAAAGTGCGCCGATACTTACGAAATATTGGATTTTTCTTCCATGCCTACGCAGGCTTCGGAAGGAAGCGAAGTCGTCGTTCGCAATATAATCAAATCGATCGAACGCTACGATTGGCAAAAATGCGACCTGATAGCCGTCGCCAGCGCGGGGACGATTGATTGGGACAGCGGCACGGTTACGTTTGCGACAGCCACAATTCCGGGATACGCCGGAACGGAACTTTCACGCATTCTCACAGAATATTTCGGAAGACGCGTAGTCGTTATCAACGACGCAGTCGGCGCGTTGATCGGAGAAAGTTTTTTAGGCGCGGGCAAGAAAGCAGAAAGCGTGATGATGTTTACTATCGGCACCGGTTTGGGAGGATCTTTTCTTGCGGAGAAGACGCTTGACGCTAATTCGGTAATAGATACCAAATCAGGGCATATGACTTTGCACGAAGGAGGCAGAAAGTGTACTTGCGGCAAAGCAGGTTGCGCGGAACAGTACGTGTCGGCTACCGCTCTCAAAAAATACGGCAACGACAATCTTTATCAGCTGTTTAGATCATCCGACGCAGCGGAGAAAAAAGTTAAAGTCGAGTTTTTCAAAGATTTGGCGCGCGTCATTTGCGAATCGGCGGGGCAATATAGACCTGATCTTGTGGTGATAGGCGGAGGAGTAATAGAGCTTTCCGAATATTGGTGGCAGAATTTCCTTAAAGAATACAAAAGGAAATGCGACGTTCCGATAGCTTCGGCAAGTTTAGGTAACAAAGCGGGCGTGTTGGGCAGCGTATACGCGATGGCTAACGGCGCTTTCAAAAATCAGTAATAGACCGTTTGTTTTCGCAGACGGGAAAATAAATTTTAATTGATAGAGGTAAAGAATGGACAAGGCAAAATTCAAAGGCGTATTTTCGGCTCTTCTCACTCCATATACGTCCGATGATAAAATCAACGGCAAATCAGTGGCTAAGATAATTGAAATGAATTTGTCAAAAGGCATCAACGGCTTTTACGTAGGCGGTTCGACGGGAGAAGGAATGCTGTTGACTGTCGACGAAAGAAAGCAGCTTTTCAAATATGCAGCCGAAAGCAATGCAGGCAGAGGCACTATGATAGCGCACGTCGGTACGATAAATACCAAGCACGCGATCGAGATGGCAAAATATGCCGAGGATATGGGGTATGACGCGATATCTGCGGTAGCTCCGTTTTATTACGGTTTTTCTTACGAAGCAATCAAAGGATATTACAACGAAATTGCAGATAGCGTAGAAATACCTATGATAATGTATAATTTTCCCAACGCCAACGGCTTTCAATTCAACAAAGAGAAAGCGGAGGATATGTTCAAAAACAAAAAGTTTATAGGTATCAAGCACACGACTGCAGATCTTTTTGCCTTGCAGCAGTTTAAGACCATGGACTGCGATCCGCTCGTATACAACGGATTTGACGAAATGCTCGTGGCAGGATTGAGTATGGGCGCAGACGGCGGAATCGGTTCGACGTACAATTTTATGCCTGAAAAGTACGTCAAAATGTACGCGCTCTTTAACGAAGGCAAAATCAAAGAGGCTCAGGAAATCCAGTATGAAGCAAACCAGATCATAACTATGCTTATCAAATACGGCGTGTTTGCGGCGGAGAAAGGTATTCTCGAAGAGATGGGTATAGAGACGGGAGGTTGCAGAAAGCCGTTTATGCCGCTTAGCGCAGAGGGTAAGGCATATTGCAAGCAGCTTGTAAAATCTCTTTGACTTAAATATAATATTGCGGGCGGCGTGGCGAAGTCTTTCCGCCTGTTTGCAGGTGAAATATGAGCGAATGTAATAACGACTGTTCGAATTGCGGACAGGATTGTAAAGAAAGAGGACAAGTTGACAAGCCTAGATTAAACAAATTTTCCAACGTCTGCAAGCTGTATGCCGTAATGAGCGGCAAAGGCGGCGTAGGAAAATCTATGGTCACTGCGCAGCTTGCGACGCTGACGAGAAGATTGGGCAAATCTACAGCTATATTGGATGCAGACGTTACTGGCGCGTCGATAGCCAGGTCGTTCGGCATCAAAGACAAGGCTTACGGCAGCGAGCGCGGCATACTTCCTGCCGAAAGCGTTACCGGTATCAAGATAGTGTCCATGAATATGTTTCTCAAAGACGAATCCGATCCCGTAGTATGGCGATCTTCGCTGATAACCGGCGCAGTAACGCAGTTTTGGACGGACGTATGTTGGGGCGACGTGGACGTGATGTTTATCGATATGCCTCCGGGTACGGGCGACGTGCCGTTGACGGTATATCAGAGTTTGCCCGTCGACGGACTCATTATAGTCACGACCCCGCAGGAGCTCGTCGGTATGGTCGTGTCAAAAGGCGTTAAGATGGCTAAGATGATGAACGTGCCGATAATTGCTATCGTGGAGAATATGTCTTATTATCAATGCGGAAAATGCGGCGAAAAGCTTGAGATTTTCGGTCGCAGCAAGGTTGATGAAGCAGCTAGACAATACGGAATAGAGAAGACTGCTAGGATCCCCGTAGACAACGCGTTGACGAGCGCTTGCGACAGCGGAAAGATAGAGTATTTCGACGGCGATTGGCTTGAAGACGTCGCGAAGTCTTTGTGAATACGAATTTAATGGTTATATTACGAAAAACGGCGTATTGGATCACGTCGCTTTTCGTATTTTACCGATATATATGGACAAACGCTTGAAAAGTTGATATAATACAATCGACAGTAATCGGAGAACAATATGAGAATGAGAAGAAAGCGCAATCTCGACGAGAGATTGGCTGCCGTCAAAGACTATATAATCCAACGGACTATATTCGAATTGAATATGAAGACCGCAATCCAACAAAAGGATTATATAGATTATAGCAAAGTGTTCGGCAACGACGGCAGAGTGGAGTTGGAGATTGGCTGCGGAAAAGGGAAGTTTATTACCGAATTGGCGAGAAGAAATCCCGACGTCAACTTTATCGCGGTAGAAATGCTGTCCAACGTTGTTGTCGAGGCGTGTGAAAAAGCAAAAAAAGAAGGATTGAAAAACGTCAAATTTATGATAATCCGCGCGGAATGTTTGGAGAGTTATATTCCTAGCAATTCCATTTCGAGAATATATCTTAATTTCTCTACGCCGCTGCCGCAGAAAGGCTATGAGAAACAAAGACTTACGCACAGAAAGTTTTTGGATATTTATAAGAAAATATTGACGGACGACGGCGAGATTCATCAAAAAACCGACAGCAAATCGCTTTTTGAGTTTTCCGTTGCAGAATTTTCGCAAAACGGTTTTGCGCTCAAAAACGTATGTCTGGACTTACTGCATTCGGATTGCAAGAACAACATAATGACTGAATACGAATTGAAGTTTGCCGAGATGTATATGCCTATATACAGATTGGAGGCATACAGGATATAGAAGAGGAAGTATGAAATCTAGAAAACTTTTAATATCGATAATCTTTGTGATAGCGCTAGCGAGCGTTCTATTCGCCTCGTCTTGTTTGAATCTGGGAGGATTGACTTCGTCGGGTATAGATATTTCGCGCGCGGAAATATCGCTTGAGGACAGCGAATTTGCTTACAGCGGAGCGCAGATACTTCCCCAAGTAAGCGTAAAATACCAAGGAGCGCAACTCACTTCAGACGATTACGAACTGATTTATGCAAATAATATCAATGTCGGCAGGGCATCGGTCACGGTCAAGGGAAAGGGAAAATACAAGGGTAATAAAGTGCTGTATTTTACAATTCTCGAGAGCGGGATTTTTTCTCTCGATACGTGCGAAATTTCCCTTTCGTATGATTCTTGCGCGTATACCGGAGAGGAAATGCGTCCTTCGGTCATCGTCAGGAGAAACGGAGCGATAATAGACGGCTCATATTATACGGTTGAGTATCAATCCAACGTTCAAGTAGGCAAGGCAAGCGTAATAGTCAAAGGCGCGGGCGATTGCTCGGGCGAAAAGACGTTGAATTTCGATATATATTACCAATATGTTTTTACAGCGCAAGACGCGACTTTAATAGACGGTCAGCCGCGTCAGCAAGTTGTCGACAAATCCGACGTAATTCCTCCTAAGTTTGAAAAACGCGGCTACACATTTGACGGATGGCGGTACGACGGTAAAACGGTGGATTTTTCCGACGTCGATTCCGTACCCGATAAGGGCGGCGAATTTACCGCGGCGTTCAGGATAAACGATTACGATATCGATTATCGCGTTGACGGCGGCGAAAACAATGAGAATAATCCTCAAACGTATACGGTGTTGGATAAGTTTGATCTTCAAGCTCCGACAAGAGGTCGAGATAAATTTGCAGGATGGTATTTGGATGAGAAATTCAATTACAGGATCGAAACGGTAGAAAATTTTGCGCAAAATCTTACATTATACGCCAAGTGGGTCAACTACGAGAGCAGGAAAGTCAATTATATTGCTCCCGCAGACGCAAACGTTGCCTCTTACGATATGTTTATGCCCAATGACAGGGTGACGGGACCAATAGTGATTTCCGACGATGGCAAAAAGGAATTGGTATGGTATCTTGACGCGGCTATGACGCGCAGGCTTAACTACCTAGAGATGCCTTATGAGGATATGACGATTTATTCGCGTTGGGAAGACGCGCTTGACGAGGGCTTTTTGGGATATGAGTCTTTCGACGTTATAGACAGCTTCGATAAGCTGGTCGCTTATATAGATTACGTCGGTTTCAACAACGTGTTGAAGACAGATTCGAGTTTTGTTGAAGTCACTTACAAGACGGACGCTCAGCAGTTGATGAGCGATATACAAAAAGCTATTGCTATGAGCGCTTATCCCACGCAATCCAATATGTGGTACAGCGCGGGAACGGGGCGTCTGAGCGTATATCTCACAGATAATTTGCTCGGCGAATTGGCGACGGTCAAGGGAATGCAGGATGAAGATTTCTATCCGCAAATAAACAACGTGTTTGCTCTTTCTTCTCAAGGTAGAGAAGACGGATACGATCGTTTTGCGGTTGATTATATAGAGAAAACGCGCGAGGTGTCCAATTCCGACCAACTGTTCTACGTTCTTTCGCACGGTTACAGACCTGTCCCCGTTGCGGGATCGTCGGCAGAGAGGATATATTCTCAATTCAGAGATATAATGCGAAATATTTGCGATGATGAAATGACTGATTTTGAGAAAGTCAAGGCGATATACGAGTGGATAATCGTCAACGTAAATTACGATAATTACGTAGCTTACGGTACTATGACCGAGAGAAGTCATAAATACGAAGCATTTTATCTAGAAGGCGTTCTCAACGGCAGCGCGGTTTGCGACGGAATGTCCAAGGCTTTTTCCGTAATGTGCGCTATTGAGGGCATAGACTGCGTAAGAGTGACGGGACGCAGGGCAGGCGAGACGGACGGACACGCATGGAACAAGGTGCAGATCATGGGCGATTGGTATCTTACTGACGCGACTTGGGGTAATCAGACATTTAAGACAAGCAACGGCGACGGCACTTATTCCAGGTATGAGTTTTTTGCGTATAACTATTTGCTTTTCACTGACTATGAGAGAGAGTTTATCGACGGATATTCGTCCAATCAATATCATAATTACGTTGCGAATACTGACTTTGATATGAGCGCATATTACGACGGATTTGAGTTGAGCGTTGGTAGTTATACCGCGGATCTACTCATAGACAGCGAAGAAGAACTAAGCTACGTGTTTGAATACGTAGACGATAATTTTGACGACGTCAAGGGAATGTCGGTGGATTTGATTCTAAACGTGTCGGGCAGCGACGTCTACAAATTTTTCAGCTCGGCTTGGGCAAAATACAGAAAAAGGCATCTGCTGTCTACGGCAGTAAGTTACAAATTCGTTATCACCTATTCGGGCAAGGGGGAAGACAATTCCTTTGAGCAAGGGGCGCACGTCTCGTTGATATTCGACGTGCCGGCATAACTTATCGATTAAGAAATGTTTTATAAATCGCAGCTAGCTGCGATTTATTTTTTTTAATCGTATCAAATACGTTTGGAATTATTTGCAATTTGCTTTATAATGTTTTTAATTCGGTCTTAAAGGAATCGCTATGTGGGACGTATTGCTTGACGCGTTTTTGGATACGTTAAAACTTTCTTTGGTACTATTGATATTCTATATTTTGATAGAGGTCATAGAGCAGAAAGTTGCGACTGGAATGCGCAGACAACTCAAATCTAAATATGCAGTTGCCGTTGGCGCGGGATTCGGTATTGTGCCGCAGTGCGGATTTTCCGTGCTAGCGTCGGATCTCTATTCCAAGAGACAGATCAGCGTCGGAGCGTTGGTCGCGGTATTTATCGCAACGTCTGACGAAGCCCTTCCGATACTTTTGTCGTCTATTCACGAGCATGGCGTTTGGATAAAACTTCTTGCTTTGATTGCGGCAAAGCTTGTGTTGGCGCTGGCGGCCGGATACGTGTTGGATCTGTTGGCGGGGCTGGCGGCAAAGAGAAGATCGCGTGTAGACGAAACCGCGGATCAGAAGGGGAAAGCAAATCTCGATTGTTCTGTTGAGCAAGAATCTTGCGTAGTCACTGCGGCGGTTGTTCAGCGCGACATAGATGGGCATACGCACGGGCATTCTCACGAAGAAGAACACGGCGAAAGCCACTGCGACGATAATCAAGCGGATTCGGACGAGGATATCCACAAGGGGTGCTGCGGTCATCATATAGACGACGGCAAAGAGAGTAGAGTAAAAAAGTATTTGGTGCATCCGTTGTTGCATACGCTTAAAATACTTGCCTATATATTGATAATCAACGTTGTGATGGGCATAGTAATCTACTACGTAGGCGAAGAAAAGATAGCCGATTTCATGAATGCAAGCGGTATTTTTCAGCCGATATTGGTGACAATCGTTGGGCTTATTCCCAACTGCGCGTCCAGCGTGTTGATAACGGAACTGTTTCTAAACGGGACGATTTCTTTCGGTTCGTGTTTGGGCGGATTGATTGTTAACGCCGGATTGGGCATGGCGTTTTTATTCAAAGAAAATAAAAACGTCAAACAAAATTTTGCAATAGCCGGCGGCTTGTTTGTTTTTGCCGCTTTGGTTGCGATAGCTTCGCACTATGCTTTTGCCGGATTGATATAATTTTTTCAAAGTATTGGCAAAATAATTAATTTGTGATAGAATATATCTATGGATAAGAAAAAAAGAGACGTATTGCTTTATCAATGGCTGTTTTTTATACCGTTCAGCGCGATTGCGGCAATCGGCGTAATTGCAGTCGGTATTGTGGCGCTGTTTATTTTTATTTGTTCGGCAAAATATCTGGTCGTAAGTTTTACGTTGGAGAGCGCTAGAATTTTTCCCGCGTTGGTATTGACAATTATATGTCTTGGCGTGGTTGCGGCGCTCGTTTATTCCGACGTTATTTTAGTAAGGAAATATATCAAATCGGCAAAAGAGTTTGTAGAAGAAAAAAATAAAACTTTGCAGAACGATTAAGCTAAGTATTGACAAGCGATATATCGACAGAGGAACGGTTTTGCCGTTCCTCTTTATGCTATAAGATAATGGATTTATAAAATTTACACGCGTTTTAGCGCGGCGACGCTACTTACGCTTATGCCTTCTTCGCGACCAACCATGCCGAGTTTTTCGGTCGTGGTGGCGGTTATGCTCATGCGGTTTTCGTCGATGCCCATTATGCGCGCGAGATTGATTTGAATAGTCGGTATATGCGCCGACAGTTTGGGCTTCTGAGCCATTATGACTGCGCTTACGGAATTGATTTTGAATTTTTTGCAATTTACTATATCCAGCACTTCTCTCAATAGGACAACGCTGCTTACGTCCTTATAGCTATTGTCGCTGTCTGGAAAGAGAACTCCGATGTCGCGTTCATGGATTGCCGATAGTATAGCGTCCATTATAGCGTGAATAAGCACGTCGCCGTCGCTGTGAGCGACAAGACCTTTGTCGTGAGGAATTTCAATGCCGCCGAGTATGAGTTTTCTCCCTACGTCGAGACGGTGAGTGTCCCAACCGTTGCCGATAAATATTTCGCCGCCGTTGATTATGGAGCAGTCTTGAGGAGTGGTAACCTTGTAGTTGTCTTCGCTGCCTTTTGTCAGATGAACAGGCTTGCCTATATAGCGCTCGAATAGCGTAGCGTCGTCAGTAAAGTTTGCGCAATCTTCTGCGGCAAGTCGGTATGCAAGTTTGATCTCTTTGGCTTTGAATATTTGCGGAGTTTGTATTCTCTTGATTTTGTTTCTGTCCACAGCGACGGAAGAAACGCCGTCTTCGCATATCTGTCTTAAAGAATCTACGCTGTCCGTATAAAGCGCGCTGGCGCCGTACGTTACGGCGTCGCGCATGGCGTCGATCAGGCACTGTCTGGGCAAATTACATCTTGCTCCGTCGTGTATTATTACGTAATCGCAATCGTCGTCAACGTATTTGAGGGCGTTGGCAATTGAATCCGCGCGGCTTTCTCCTCCTTTGCAAAGCGCGACGTTGTCCATACCTTGCGTTATCTTACTTACGGCGTTTAGATCGTCGGCGTTATAGGCGACGATAATTTTGCTTATACTTTCATGATAGAAGCGAGATATCGTCAATGCCAGCAGGGGAGCGCCGCCGACGTTGAGTAGTAGTTTATTATATGGCAATCCGCTACGTTTTCCGCTTCCGCCGCAAGCCAAAATGACGTTAAATTTCATCGTCGATCACCTCGTACATATCTTGGCATTCCTGCTTTTTTGCGTTTTCGTTGACTTTGAGTATCTTAAAAGAAAACTGTTTGTCTCCGAAAAACAGCACTACCACGTCGCCTTCTTTTACCTGCGTTCCCGCTTTTGCTGTTCTGCCGTTTATCTGAGCGCGTCCGCTGTCGCAGGCGTCGTTAGCCACGGTGCGGCGTTTAATTATTCTCGAAACTTTGAGAAATTTGTCCAGTCTCATAATACTCCTTACTTTTTAATTAATTATTATAATATTATATATAAAATATTATATCAAATATAATCGCGTATTACAATAATATTGTGAAATTTGCGTTCAAATATATATTTGAAGGGACGCTAAATATTAATAACATATTATAAAAAGTTCCATATATATTATAAAAAATTTTACATTTCCATTATAAATAATAAATTAATAAAATTAATTATAAAAATTTATATTTTTTTTATAATTTTGTTTGACTTCGGTTGAGTATTTTGTTACAATCTATAATTGTATGATTATGTAAAATGCCTTATTAGCCTTATTTTGGAACAAAAACTGTCTCAAAAGGCTGAAAAAAGGTGTGATATTCATCGATTTGAAATTTTTTAAGGAGGGTATGATATGCCTCAAAGAACTCATACAGTCAAATACGGCAACACGGAACGCGAATGTTTCTCCAAAATCAACGAACCGTTGGAAATTCCGTATTTGATCGAACTACAAAAAGAATCTTACAAGCAGTTTATCACAACGGGTATTCAGGAAGTCCTCGACGACTTTTCTCCCGTATGCGATAGAGGCGGAAGATTTGAATTGCATTACCTCGGATTCCGACTTGACGATGAGATTAAGTACAGCATCAAGGAATGCAAAGACCGCGATACGACCTACGCAAGAGCGTTGCGTGTCAAGGTAAGACTTGTTCGCAAAGCGACGGGCGAGATAACCGAAGAGGAGGTATTCATGGGCGATTTGCCTATCATTACCGACAACGGTTCTTTTATCATCAACGGCGCAGAGCGCGTTATCGTCAGTCAGCTTGTAAGAAGCCCCGGCGTATACAGCGTCAGCACGGTGGACAAGTCGGGTGTCGAGAGATACGAAACCACAATTATGCCTAACAGAGGAGCTTGGCTGGAATTCAAGCAGGATACCAACGGCATTCTTTGGGTAAACGTGGACCGCAACCGCAAAGTGCCAGCAACCGTACTTTTGCGTTCGCTCGGCATAGGTAGTGATGAGGAAATTTACGATATATTCGGACGCGAAGAAATTCTCGTCAACACTGTCGCAAAGGATGCTACAAAGACGATGGAGGAGGCTAAAATCGAGCTTTACAAACGTCTCCGTCCGGGTGAAATTCCTTCGCAGGAAGGTATTTCCCAACTTATAGATTCGACTTTCTACGACGATAGAAAATACAATATGATGAGAGTCGGAAGATATAAGGTCAACAAAAAACTTTGTCTTGCCACGAGAATGGAAGGACAGACTCTTTCTAGAGACGTCGTTAATACCGAGACGGGAGAAGTGCTTGCAGGCGCAGGCGAAATAGTAGATATCGCCACTGCTACGGCTATTCAGAACGCAGGCGTCAACGTAGTGTATCTCACCAGAAAAGACGGCAAAGAGTTTAAGCTTATCGGCAACGCAACTGTCGATCTTGCCGCTTACGTGGATTGCGATCCCAAAGAATTGGGCATTAAAGAGAAAGTATATTATCCCGCTCTTAAAGAACTTATGGAGGCTCATCCCGATAAAGAAGATCTCAAGAGCGCAATAAGACTTCCCGAGAACAGAGATAAACTCGTCGTCAAGCACGTCACCATTCACGATATCATAGCTTCGGTTTGCTACAATATCGGACTTTCGGCGGGCTTCGGCGAGAAAGACAATATCGACCATTTGGCAAACAGAAGAATACGTTCGGTCGGCGAACTTCTTCAAAATCAGTTCAGAATCGGTCTTACAAGACTCGACCGCGGCATCAAGGAGAAGATGCTCGTCACTCAGGACGAAGGCGAGTTCAAGGCGCAGACGTTCATCAACATCAAGCCCGTGACGGCAGTCATTAAAGAGTTCTTCTGCTCGTCGCAGCTTTCGCAGTTTATGGACCACCACAACCCGATAGCCGAACTTACTCACAAGCGTAAACTTTCCGCATTGGGACCGGGCGGTCTCAACAGAGAGCGCGCTTCGTTCGAAGTCCGCGATATTCATCACACTCACTATGGACGTATGTGTCCGATAGAGACGCCGGAAGGTCAGAATATCGGTCTTATATCTTCGCTTGCTACGTATGCAAGAGTTAACGAATACGGATTTATTGAGGCTCCTTATCGCAAAGTCGATAAGCAAAAGGGCATAGTTACCGACGTAGTAGAGTATTTGCAGGCTGACGAAGAAGACAAGTACGTTGTCGCACAAGCCAACGCTCAGCTCAACGAAGACGGATCTTTCGCTACGGCGCGCGTTACGTGCCGTTACAAAGCGGATATCCGCGAATTCGACGCGGACAAAGTCGATTATATGGACGTATCTCCCAAACAGCTCGTTTCAGTAGCCGCAGCGCTTATTCCTTTCTTGGAGAACGACGATACGGCCCGCGCGCTGATGGGCTCCAACATGCAACGTCAGGCGGTTCCGCTTTTGAGACCCGAGGCTCCGTTTATCGGCACGGGTATCGAGCATAAGATAGCATACGATTCGGGCGTAATGGTCATCGCCCGCAACGACGGCTTCGTAGAAAATATTTCTTCGAGCGTCATCGCAGTAAGATGCGACGACGGCAGTCTAGATACTTATAATTTGCAGAAATTCGAGCGTTCCAACGCAGGTACGTGTATCATTCAGAAACCTATCGTAAGCAAAGGCGACAGAGTGAGCAAAGGAATGGTGCTTGCAGACGGTCCGTCGACTTTCAACGGCGAGTTGTCTTTGGGAAGAAATATTCTCATAGGCTATATGTCGTGGGAAGGTTACAACTATGAGGACGCTATACTTATCAACGAAGACTTGGTTAAGGACGACGTATTTACGTCCATCCATATCGAAGAATACGAGATTGAGAGCAGAGATACAAAGCTCGGAGAAGAACAGATTACCAGAGATATTCCCAACCTCGGCGACGACGCGTTGAAATATCTCGACGAAGACGGTATCATTATTCCCGGCGCTGAAGTGCATAGCGGAGATATTCTCGTAGGAAGAGTTACGCCTAAGGGCGAAACGGAACTCACCCCCGAAGAAAGACTTTTGAGAGCGATTTTCGGCGAGAAGTCGAGAGAAGTCAGAGACACGTCTTTGAGACTTCCGCACGGACAGTCGGGTATCGTCGTAGACGTCAAAGTGTTTACCAAAGAGAACAGCAAGGAGCTCTCGCCGGGCGTCAGCAAACTCGTAAGAGTTTATATTGCGCAAAAGCGTAAAATCGGCGTGGGCGACAAGATGTCGGGACGTCACGGAAACAAGGGCGTCGTATCCAGAGTTTTGCCTCGCGAGGATATGCCTTTTATGCCGGACGGAACGCCGTTGCAGATAGTGCTCAACCCGTTGGGCGTGCCTTCGCGTATGAACATAGGTCAGGTGCTTGAAGTGCACTTGGGATTGGTGGCAAAGGCTTGCGGATGGCACATTTCCACACCGGTATTCGACGGCGCTACCGAATCTGATATAAAGCAACTGCTTGCTGAGAACGGATTGCCCGAGAACGGCAAGATAGAGCTGTATGACGGCAGAACGGGCGAGAAATTCGAAAATCCCGTCACGGTCGGATATATGTATATGCTTAAGCTCTGTCACTTGGTAGACGAGAAGATACACGCAAGATCTACAGGTCCGTACAGTTTGGTTACGCAGCAGCCTCTCGGCGGAAAAGCGCAATTCGGCGGACAGAGATTCGGAGAAATGGAAGTTTGGGCGCTGGAAGCTTACGGCGCGGCAAATATACTGCAAGAAATATTGACCGTCAAGTCGGACGACGTGGTCGGCAGAGTAAAGACTTACGAATCTATCGTAAAAGGCGCTCCGATTACCGAACCCGGCACGCCGGAATCCTTCAAGGTATTGATTAAGGAATTCCAGGCGCTCGGTCTCGACGTCAAAGTGCTCAACGAAAACAAAGAGGAAATCGGACTCAGAGAAATGGTTGAGGACGAAATCGAGTACTACGAAGAGAAAGAAACCGCTCCCGATAAAGAAGTGGATATTTTCGATTTGGGCAATGACGACGACATATTCAGCTTTGGCGACGGCGACGCTTTTGCAGACGGCGACGACGACAAAGACGATGAAAGTATCTTCGACAATATGTTCGAAGACGAAGAGAATTAAGGAGGTGCGGTATGTCAGAAGTAAATAATTTCGATTCTATAAAAATAGGCGTTGCTTCTCCCGAAAAGATAAGATCCTGGTCGCACGGCGAAGTGCTCAAACCCGAGACGATAAATTACAGAACGCAGAAACCGGAAAAAGACGGTTTGTTCTGCGAGAAAATTTTCGGACCTACGAAGGACTGGGAGTGTCATTGCGGAAAATATAAGAGAATCAGATACAAGGGCGTTATATGCGATAAGTGCGGCGTCGAAGTAACCAAAGCAAAAGTGAGAAGAGAGAGAATGGGACACATCGAACTTGCCGCTCCCGTATCTCATATATGGTATTACAAGGGCGTTCCGTCGAGAATAAGCGTTGTGCTCGATATGTCGCCTAAGGACGTAGACCTCGTACTTTATTTCAATAAATATATAGTGCTCGATCCGGGCAACACCGATCTTGCATACAAACAAGTGATCGAAGACAAAGAGCTTGCGGATGTTCAGTCAAGATATGCAGGCGCTCTCGGTTCTTTTAGATACGGCATGGGCGCGGAAGCGATCAAAGAGCTGCTTTCGGCAATCGATTTGGAAAAAGAATCCGCTAAACTCAAAGAGATTGTAGCTTTAAGCGCGGATAAGACCAATAATCAAAGAAGACTTAAAGCTGTAAAGCGTCTTGACATCATCGAGGCGTTCAGAGTAAGCGGCAACAGACCCGAATGGATGGTTTTGGACGTTCTGCCAGTACTTCCTCCCGAGTTGAGACCTATGGTTCCTCTCGACGGCGGTAGATATGCGGCAAGCGACCTCAACGATTTGTATCGCCGCGTTATCAACAGAAACAACAGACTTAAAAAACTTATGGAATTCGGCGCGCCCGAAATCATTGTGAGAAACGAGAAGAGAATGTTGCAAGAAGCCGTTGATGCCCTTATCGATAACGGCCGCAGAGGCAAACCTGTTACGGGACCCGGCAACAGAGAACTCAAATCTCTTACCGCGCTTCTTAAAGGTAAACAGGGACGTTTCCGTCAGAACTTGCTCGGTAAGCGTGTCGACTATTCGGGACGTTCGGTTATCGTCGTAGGACCGGAACTCAAAATGTACCAGTGCGGTATTCCTAAGGAAATGGCAATCGAGCTGTTCAAGCCTTTCGTAATGAAAAAGCTCGTCGAGAGAGGCACTTGCCTCAATATCAAGAGCGCAAAGAGAGTTATCGAAAGAGCTCAGGACGACGTAGTATGGGATATACTCGAAGAGGTTATCAAAGATCATCCCGTGCTGCTCAACCGCGCTCCGTCTTTGCACAGACTTTCTATACAGGCGTTTGAGCCGGTGCTCGTAGAAGGCAGAGCAATCAAATTGCATCCGCTCGTATGTAGCGCGTTCAACGCAGACTTCGACGGAGACCAGATGGCTGTTCACGTTCCGCTATCGATCGAGGCGAGAACGGAAGCAAGATTCCTTATGCTTTCCACCAACAATATATTGAAACTCAGCGACGGCAAACCTGTCGTGTCGCCTACGCAGGATATGGTCATCGGTTCTTACTATATGACCATGGAGAGAGAAGGCGGCAAGGGCGAAGGCAGATATTTCAGAAATCAAGAAGAAGCCAGAATGGCTTATCAAGACGGACAGATATCTTTGCAGTCCAAGATTTTCGTCAGAATGGAAAAAGTAATCGACGGAATCAAGTATTCTAAAAAACTTCATACGACTATCGGCAGAATTATATTCAACGAAGCAATTCCGCAGGATCTGCATTTCGTGCCGAGAGACACGCCCGAACAGCAACTCGATCTCGAAGTAGATTTCAGAGTAGGCAAGAAGGAACTGTCGAGAATAGTCGATGCATGCTTCAAATACAAGGGCGCTACGATGACGTCAACGATATTGGACGCTATCAAGGCTCAAGGTTATAAGTATTCTACCGTCGGAGCAATTACGGCGAGCGTATTCGATATGCACGTTCCGCCGATGAAGAAAGACATCGTAATCAAAGCGGAAAACGACGTAGTTACTATAGAAAAACAATTTAAGAAAGGCCGTCTCAGCGAAGAAGACAGATACAAACAGACTATCGCGGTATGGCAGAAAGCCATTGCCGATATCAACGTCGAACTCAAAAAAGGTCTTGACGAATTCAATCCTATCTGGATGATGGCAAACTCCGGCGCCCGCGGTAGCATGACTCAGATTTCGCAGCTTTGCGGTATGAAAGGTCTTGTCGCAGACCCGTCGGGAAGAACAATCGAATTGCCGATAAAGGCGTCTTTGCGCGAGGGACTGTCAGTGCTCGAGTACTTTATTTCTTCGCACGGCGGACGTAAAGGTATGGCAGATACCGCTTTGAAGACCGCAGACTCCGGATATTTGACGCGTCGTCTCGTAGACGTCTCGCAAGACGTAATCGTCAACGAACTCGATTGCGGAGACAACAGGGGCGTAAGCGTTGAATTGGAACCCAACAACGTCAAAGAATTTATCGACCGTCTCGACGGCAGATACGTTATGGAAGACGTACTTGACGAACACGGCAACGTTATCGTCGAGAAAGACAGCATGGCTACGCCCGAGCAGGCTAAAGCCATCGCAGAAGCGGGAGTTACGAAAGTCAAGATCAGAAGCGTGCTTATGTGTAAGTCGGCTCACGGCGTATGCGCTAAATGCTACGGTAAGAATATGGCTTCCGGCAATTCCGTAAAACTCGGCGAAGCTGTCGGCATAATCGCCGCTCAGTCCATAGGCGAGCCCGGTACACAGTTGACGATGAGAACATTCCACACGGGCGGCGTCGCTCTTTCGGGCGATATCACCAACGGTCTGCCCAGAGTCGAGGAGCTGTTTGAAGCAAGAAGACCAAAAGGTCAAGCTTTGGTAGCGGATATAGCGGGCGAAGTGACTTTAGACAACAACAAGAAAGTTCTGACTATCGTTTCGCCTAAGGGAGATAAGGTCGATTACAAACTCGTATTCGGTCAAAAACTCAAAGTCGAAGACGGACAGAAGGTTGCCGCGGGCGACGTGCTGACGCAAGGCAGCATTTATCCGCAGGATATCTTGAGAACAAAAGGCGTCAGAGGCGTTCAGGATTATATAATCAAAGAAGTCAAGATCCCTTATGCAAGCGCGGGCGTTGATATCAATGAGAAACACATTGAGATTGTCGTAAGACAGATGCTTAGAAAAGTCAAGATAGAAAATCAGGGCGACACCTCTATGCTTCCGGGCGAATACGTAGATATCTTTGCCTACGAGGCGGAAAACGAAAAGGTAATCGAGAACGGCGGACGTCCGGCTACGGCTAAGAGAACTCTTCTCGGAATCACAAAGGCGGCTCTCGCGACAGAATCGTTCCTATCGGCGGCATCGTTCCAAGAAACTGCAAAGGTTCTTACCGAAGCGGCTATCAAGAATAAAGTCGATCATCTCGTCGGACTCAAAGAGAACGTTATTCTCGGTAAACTTATCCCTGCCGGTACGGGTATGAAGCGCTATCGCAATATAGTTGCGTTGCCTTCCAACAGCGGCGAAAACAGAATAGTCGAAGACAGAATCGACGATAAGTTTGCCCTAGAAGACGATATCGAAGATTAATTCGTTTTATCCGACGGCAGGATAAGCCGTCGGATAAGAAAACTTAATAAAAATTCTATAAAGAGTGTGGGAGTGAACGGACACTGCGAACACACAGCAACCTCGTGTAAGGTGCTAAATTCCGCAAGTATACTTGATAGATAGAATGAAAAAAGTCACTATCTCGTATAGTGGCTTTTTGATTGCCATGCGAATGACAAAAGGAGTATTTATGACAAAGAGATTATTTACCAGCGAAAGCGTGACCGAAGGGCATCCCGACAAGGTCTGCGATAAGATTTCCGATAGCATTTTAGACGCGCTGTTGCAGCAGGACGGAGCTAGCAGAGTTGCGTGCGAGACTTGTACCAACACGGGATTTGTTCTCGTAATGGGCGAGATAACGTCTTCCGCGCAAATCGATTATGAGTCGATCGTGAGAAAAGCCGTGCTCGATATCGGCTACGACAGCGAAGAAAAGGGAATTGACGGCAACAACTGTCAGGTGCTGATAAGATTGGACAGACAGTCTTCGGATATCGCAATGGGAGTCGACAGCTCGCTTGAAAATAAGACTGACGGCGGCGATCGATTCGATAAGATAGGAGCGGGCGATCAGGGTATGATGTTTGGTTATGCCTGCGACGAAACGCCGACTTTAATGCCTATGCCGATCTATCTTGCTCACAAGTTGACCGAGAGGCTTACGCAAGCGCGCAAAAGCGGCGAACTCGATTATCTCAGACCGGACGGCAAGGCTCAGGTATCCGTCGAATATGCGGACGATAAAGTCAGCAGGATAGAGGCGATAGTTCTCTCGGCTCAGCACAGTCCCGACGTAGATATCCAAACTTTGAGAAAAGACCTCAAGCAGCGCGTTATTGACGCCGTTATTCCCGAGGGGTTTATCGACGGGAATACAAAGATTTTCATCAATCCGACAGGTAGATTTGTCATTGGCGGACCGCACGGCGACAGCGGACTTACGGGAAGAAAGATAATAGTTGACACTTACGGCGGTTACTGCCCGCACGGAGGCGGAGCGTTTTCTGGCAAGGACAGCACCAAAGTCGACAGATCGGCTTGTTATATGGCAAGATACGTATGCAAAAATATAGTTGCCAGCGGCATTGCCAAGAGATGCCAGCTGGACGTGGCGTATGCTATAGGCGTAGCAAAGCCCGTATCCGTCAACGTAAATACTT
This sequence comes from uncultured Clostridia bacterium, assembly GCA_947246685.1. Taxonomy (GTDB): domain Bacteria; phylum Bacillota; class Clostridia; order Christensenellales; family UBA3700; genus RACS-045. Next base: position 32,452 of record CAMXSN010000010.1, read on the forward strand.
TCGGCACAGGCAAGTGCTCCAACGAGCAGATTGCTCAGATCATCGGCAAAGTTTTTGATTTGCGTCCTATGGCGATAATAGAGCAGTTGGAGTTGAGAAAACCTCAGTTTGCCAAGACGAGCAATTACGGTCATTTCGGCAGAGAAGACCAGGGATTCAAATGGGAACATACGGATAAAGCTGAACTGATAGCTCGGCTGGCAAGCGAATATAACGTCAAGTAAATTCTAATCGGGGCATATAATCTATCCGAGAAGGGGTTTTTATTGACACAACCGACAAAATTAACTACAATATAAGGGTATACTCACGGGTATATCCTTATTTTATCGGAGAAGTGAATGGAGACGGTCAAAGGTTACGTAGAGGAGATAGTGTTTAGGAACGTTGACAACGGATATTGCGTCGTCTACGTTAATTGCGAGGATCAACTCGTCACGGCGGTCGGTTGTTTTCCTCCGATAGAGGAGGGAGAATATCTCGAAATGAACGGCGACTATACTCTCAACGCCAAGTTCGGAGAGCAGTTCAACGTGACTTCTTGCAAGATAGTTCATCCGGATTCGGCGGAGGCCATAGTAAAGTATCTATCCAGCGGACTTTTTCATGGAGTGGGGGACGTTACGGCAAGAAATATTGTCGACGCATTCGGAGCGCAGTCTCTCGATATCATAGAGAACTATCCCAACAGACTTGCTCAAATCAAAGGATTATCGCTTAAAAAGGCGATTGCTATTCAAGAAGCTTATATTGTGCACAAAGAGCAGCAGGCGACTATACTGTATTTGCAAAGTTTTGAAATCAGTCTCAATCTTGCATTGAAAATATACAAAAATTACGGCGACGGAACTAAGAGAATAATCGAGAAAAATCCGTATCAAATGGTCGAAGACGTTGACGGCGTGGGTTTTATAACCGCTGATAAAATCGCTATAAAGATGGGATTCGACGAGTTCAGCAGATTTAGGATTAGCGCGGGAATCGGGCACGTGCTGCAGGAGAGCGCCAACAAAAACGGTCACACGTATTTGCCAAGAGAAGACGTTGTAAGAGAAGTTTGCAGACTACTCAAAATGGATATCGACGAATATAGATACGCTGTAGAAAGCATAGTACTGGACAGTGTGGTCATGGGCAAGATAGTTATCGTCAACCAAAACGGCGTGGAATGCGTTATGCTCACCAAAATATACGAATACGAGAGCGGGATTGCCAAATGCGTGACGCAAATGCTTTGCGAGGCGGAGCCTATCGATCTTAATCTCGACGTCGACATAGAAGACTTTCAGAAAGCCAACGACATTCAACTGCACGAGGGGCAGATCAGCGCTATTAAAAACTGCGTAAAATACGGCGTCAACGTGATAACGGGCGGTCCGGGTACGGGAAAAACTACGATAATCAACTGTATCATATATCTGCTGAAAAAACAGTATGCAAAAGTGGTATTATGCGCGCCTACGGGCAGAGCGTCGAAGAGACTTTCCGAGGCTACGGGCGAGGACGCCAAGACGATTCACCGGTTGCTCGATCTGGATTTTACGGGCGGTAAAGGGCATTTCAATTATAATGAAAACACCAAATTGGACGCCGACGTAGTCATCGTAGACGAAGTGAGTATGTGCGACGAATACGTATTCTATGCGCTTGCCAGAGCTGTAAAGAAGGGCGCTAGGCTTATTCTTGTCGGGGATAAAGATCAGTTGCCGTCGGTTGGCGCGGGCAATATTCTCGGCGATATTATCTCTTGCGGATTCATACCCGTAAGCTATCTCACGCACATTTACAGACAGAGCGACGACAGTTTGATTATAGAAAACGCACACAAAGTCAACAGCGGAGAAATGCCTACGATAGACAACCGGTCCAAAGATTTCTTTTTCGACGCGCAGAGCGACACACAAATTATGCTCAAGAACTGCATCGATTTGACGACAAAACGTCTTCCGTCTTTTACGGGGATAGATCCCAAAGACATTCAGGTGCTTTGTCCGATGAAAAAGGGAATTTTAGGCGTTGAAAATATCAACGTGGAAATGCAGAAGGCAATTAATCCTCCCGGCGCGGACAAAGGCGAAATCCGATCGGGCAGTAACATCTTCCGCGTTGGAGATAAGATAATCCATACTGTCAACAATTATCAGATGGAATGGCTGTCAAAGGACGGTCTCAGCGGCACTGGCGTGTTTAACGGCGATATAGGTTATATCATCGAGGTCAATAAGAGTAATCCTAGTATAAAAGTTGAATTCGACGACGGTAAAATCGCCACTTATAAACATGAAAATTTTGACGAAATGTCTTTAGCTTATGCTATCAGTATACATAAGTCGCAAGGTTCGGAGTTTCCTGCGGTGATTATTACAGTCAGCGGCGGCAATCCGTTTCTTATGACGAGAAATCTGCTTTACACAGCTATCACAAGGGCAAAATCCGTCGTGGTTATAGAGGGCTCTAAAGAGAGTGTGGCAAAAATGGTCAAGAACGATTATACCGCAAAGCGCAACACTTTGCTTGCCGAATTTATCAAGGAGCACTGTGAGAATGAGGGATTATGAGTATTCCAACAGCATACAGTCACTTTTGAATTTCGCTTTTTAGATTCGCGTTTTTATTATATTTTGACGGCACAATTTTGACGGTATTTCTATGTTTGCATTCCAAATTACGACAATTTAGGATTATTTTTGCTTTTGACCGTCAGTCTATACGCTATATGAAAAACTTGACTTATATATTTATATTATGTTAAGATTATTATTGGCAAAAATTGTCAAAGAGAGGTATGGCTATGGGACTTTTCAGAAAGTTGTTTCCCACGCACAACGACAGAGAATTAAAGAAGATATATAAGATAGTAGACAAGGTGGTCGCTTTGGAAGAAAAATTCAAAGCTATGAGCGACGACGAGTTGAAAGCCTGCACTCAGAACTACGTAGACAGATACCAGCAGGGAGAAAGTCTTGACAGCTTGCTACCCGAAGCGTTTGCGACAGTGAGAGAGGCAAGCGACAGAGTGTTGGGCATGAGACACTTCTACGTGCAGTTGGTCGGCGGCGTCGTGCTTTATCAAGGCAGAATTGCCGAGATGAGGACGGGCGAAGGAAAAACTTTGGTTGCCACGTTGGCGGCGTATCTCAAAGCTATTACTAAAAAAGGCGTACACGTTGTCACCGTCAACGAGTATCTTGCCAAGCGCGACGCAGAATGGATGGGCAAGATTTATAAATTTCTCGGATTGACGGTAGGTATCAATTTTGCCAGAATGCCCATGGACGACAAGCGCAGGGCATACGCCTGCGATATAATGTATACCACCAACAACGAACTCGGATTCGACTATCTCAGAGACAACATGGTCACAGACAATTCAATGAAAGTTCAACGCGGATTGGAATTTGCCCTTATCGACGAGGTGGACAGCATTCTGGTCGACGAGGCGAGAACTCCGCTTATCATAAGCGGACGCGGCAGAAAATCCAGCGACGTCTACATCACAGCCAACAGATTTGTCAAGACGCTTACTCCCGAAGATTACGAAATCGGAGAGAAAGAGAAATCTATTTTCCTAAATGAATTCGGCGTGGAGAAAGCAGAAAAATATTTTAACATCGACAATCTTTCCGATTATGAAAATCAATCGCTCAAACATTATATAGACAATGCTTTGAGAGCTAATTTGATAATGAAGGAATCCGACAACTATATCGTCGTCGACAACGAGGTCATTATAATAGACGAGTTTACCGGCAGAAAGATGATAGGCAGAAGATACAGCGACGGACTGCATCAGGCTATAGAGGCAAAAGAAGGCGTGCCTATACGTTCGGAAGACAAGACCATGGCGACGATAACGTTCCAGAATTTCTTCCGTCTTTACAAATCACTTTCGGGTATGACCGGTACTGCCAAGACAGAAGAGAACGAATTCGACACGATATACGGTTTGGACGTCGTAGTCATTCCCACCAACAAGCCCGTCGTAAGAATTGACGAGCCAGATCAGCTTTTCAAAACCAAGAAAGGCAAATACAACGCGATTATCGAAGATATTAAGAAGTGCTATGAAAAAAAGCAACCGGTGCTAGTAGGTACTGTCAGCGTGGAAAAATCCGAGGAACTGTCTAAGATACTTACCAGACAGAGAATACCGCACAACGTGCTCAACGCAAAAAATCACGAAAAAGAGGCGGAAATCATAGCGCAGGCAGGCAAGAGCGGAGCCGTGACGATAGCGACTAATATGGCAGGTCGCGGTACCGATATTCTTCTCGGCGGCAATCCCGAGCATCTCGCAAAGCAAAAGCTCGCCAATTTGGGATATCCTCACGAGATAATCGAGCAAGGAGTCTCATTTGCCAATACCGACGACGAACAGATACTCAAAGCAAGAAAAGATTACAAAAAATATTACGAGTTGTTTGCAAAAGACACCAATGCCGAAAAGCAGGAAGTCATCGCCAGCGGCGGATTGAGGATAATCGGTACGGAGCGCAACGAATCGCGCAGAATAGACAATCAGCTCAGAGGTCGAAGCGGCAGACAGGGCGATCCGGGTTCTTCGGTGTTTTATCTGTCTATGGAAGACGATATGATTCGCGTATTCGGCGGCGAATATATGGAGAAAATTGCCAATACGCTGTCTCTTGACGAAGATACCCCTATAATCAGCAAACTTATCACGCGTCAAGTCGAGGGAGCGCAAGCGAGAGTGGAAGATAGAAATTTCTCCATAAGAAAGCACGTGCTCGGTTACGACGACGTTATGAACAAGCAGAGAGAGATAATATACGAGCAGAGAAATATCGTTTTAGACGGAATGGACGTGCACGAGCAGATACTTGCGATGATGCGATCCGTCGTGACAAATATTTGCAATAAATATGTCGATTACAAAGAAGACCATAGAAATTGGAATTACGAAGGATTCAACAATGAGCTCGAAGAATACGTTCTCGACAACGGTGTCAATCTCATCACTCCCGAATATATAGTAGGTCTTGACGATAATTCCGTCAGCGGTCTTGTAGACGGCATAATGTCGCTTGCTAAAGAGCAGTATGAGAAAAAATGCGAATTTGTCAAGAATGAGTTGGGTATAGATTTCGGCAGATTTGAGAGAGACTGTATGCTGCACAACGTAGATACGAAGTGGATGGACCATATCGATGCTATGAGCGAGCTCAAACAAGGAATCGGACTTGTCGCATATGCTCAGAGAGATCCCGTTACGCAGTATAAAATAGAGGGCTTCGACATGTTTGACAGAATGGTCGAATCCATACAGTACGACACGGTACGAACGCTTATCAAGTGCCGGTTTGAGAAGCAGACTCAGACGCAGACGAGAGACAGCGTGGAGATAGTTACCAGCGAGGAGAAAAGTAAAACCGTCGTAAATAAGGAGAAGAAACCGCGTCCCAACGACAGATGTCCGTGCGGCAGCGGTAAGAAATACAAACAGTGTTGCGGAAGATAGTTCTGCAGTAATATGCGGAATTTGCTGGCAATCGATTGATCAGCGGAAAAGGAAAATACAATGATAACGATAGAACAGGCAAAATGGGAAGCCGATAAAATCAATAAATCGCTTGCAGAGGTGCGGGAGGCTATGAACTACGACGCATTGACTGCGCGCGCCGAAGAATTGCGAAGCGAGCAGGGCAAGGACAGATTTTGGGACGATATGGACAACGCTCAGCAAGTCAACAGAGAACTTTCCAGGATAGAAAGCCGACTCAAACACTTTGACAAACTGGCTTCTCAGGGAGAAGATTTGCAGGTTTTGATAGAGTTGACGGAAGACGTGGGCGGCGAGCAGGAAATGGAGGAGTTGATAAAAGAGCTTGACGTATTTTCTTCAAACGTGGAGAGTCTGAGACTTGAGACGTTGTTAAAAGGCAAATACGATTCCAACAACGCCATACTTACTTTGCATGCGGGCGCCGGCGGGACGGAAGCTCAGGATTGGGCGAATATGCTATATAGAATGTACACCAGGTATGCCGAGCGAGTGGGATATAAGGTCAGTGAGATGGATAAACTGGCAGGTGACGAGGCGGGAATCAAGAGCGTAACGTTCAAAGTCACGGGAGAGAATGCATACGGTTATCTCAAATCGGAAAAAGGCGTGCACAGGCTTGTGCGTATATCTCCGTTTGATTCCAATGCAAGACGGCATACGTCGTTCGCGTCGTTGGAAGTTATGCCAGAGATAGAGGATAAGAACGAGATAAAGATAAACAGCGAAGATCTAAAAATCGACACTTATCGTAGCGGCGGCGCCGGCGGACAGCACGTTAATAAGACCGAGAGCGCAATACGTATTACGCATATACCCACGGGAATCGTCGTGCAATGTCAGAACGAACGCAGTCAGATTCAGAACAGGGAGCAGGCGATGGGTATGCTTATTTCCAAGTTGATCGAGCGTCAGGAGCGCGAAATGCAGGAGAAAGAGCTCGAACTCAAAGGCGATATAAAGAAGATAGAATGGGGAAGTCAGATACGCAGTTATGTATTTTGTCCTTATACTATGGTCAAGGATCATCGTACGGGTTGCGAAACTGGCAACATCACCGCAGTTATGGACGGCGAGATAGAACCTTTTATATTCGATTATCTCAAAAAAGCAAATTGACTTAGCATAATTGCTACGGAGAAATAAGTGAAATATATCGATATTGCAAATGAAAAATTGGATAAAATAAGACAGCGCGACGATATTGTCGTATTGGCGATTGAGAGCTCTTGCGACGAGACTGCGGTGGCTGTCACTTGCGGACGTAAACTTTTATCCAACGCGATTGCGTCGCAGATAGAGATTCACAAACGTTTCGGCGGAGTCGTGCCGGAAATAGCCTCGAGAAATCACACTATGGCAATAGACAACGTCACCAAAGAAGCGCTTGCAAAGGCAGGTATGACGCTCGCTGACGTTGATTGTATTGCGGTTACTTACGGCGCGGGTTTATTGGGCGCGCTGTTGGTGGGAGTATCGTATGCCAAAGCGCTTGCCTTTGCGACTCAAAAGCCGTTGATTGCAGTCAATCACATCAAAGGACATATCGCGGCAAATTATATTGCAAAACCCGATCTTCAACCTCCATATCTGTGTCTGATTGCCAGCGGCGGACATACGACCATAGCCTACGTCAAATCGCTCGATGAGATAGAGATAAAGGGAAGTACTCAGGACGACGCTTGCGGAGAGGCTTTTGATAAAGTCGCGAGAGTGTTGGGACTGCCGTATCCTGGAGGTCCACAGATAGAAAAACTCGCCAGAGAAGGCAAGCCGTCGATAGAACTCCCTACGCCGTATAAGGATAAAGATACTTACGATTTTTCATACAGCGGTATCAAGACGGCAGTTATCAACTATGCGCACAAATTGCAACAAAAAGGAGAAGCTCTCAACAAAGCCGATCTTGCCTGTTCTTTTCAGGAGAAAGTCACCGATATAATGGTCAATAATACTTTGAGATGCGCCGTTGATATGGGAGTGAAAAGAGTTGTGATAGCAGGCGGAGTTGGCGCCAACGGAGTGCTAAGGGAAAAAATGAGCCAACGCGCGCACGCGCTCGATATCGAAGTCTTTTATCCCCCTATGCAGCTTTGCACGGACAATGGCGCAATGATTGCATCGCAAGCGTACAATATGATAAAATGCGGCGCAAAGGCGAGCAATATAGATTTGGACGCAAAGGCAAATTTGCGAGTTTGGGAATAGAAGATATTTAATGAAATTTACGGACGGCAATTGCCGTCCGATTTTTATACTATAGCGCAATTGAAAATGCCGCTTCGCTTGCATTTTGGCAAACTTAATTAATTTGATAAGTTTCTTAGACTACACTCAGAATGACGTGACTTAGAAACATAGCGGATAATAATATGTCACACTAAATGAGACGCAGCGCAGTCGAATGGGTCTCAACAGATTAATGAACTGATGAGATTTCTCCGCTGCGGTCGAAATGACAGAACATTTAAATAGCGGACAATAGCTGTCATACTGCTCTGAGAATGACAAAATAAAAGAGGATAAATAAGCTTACAGAATTTAGTTTGATTATCAAATACTATTAATGTCATATTGAGCGGAGCGATAGCGCAGTCGAAATATCTCAACAGTAGTATAAACTGATTATATTTCTCCGCTACGGTCGAAATGACAAATGTAAACTGATTAGATGCTGACGCGATTGGCGTTATAGCATAAGTAATTAATGTTATTCTCTTAACGCAATAGCGTCAACGTTGGCAAAACTCAATATATCAAAGACTCGTTTTGCGGGTATTAATTTTTTCTCAATATTTTCGTATAAAAAAATTTTTAATGGCAATACTCATATCGAACAAACTTGCGAGGTACATAACAGTGAAAGTAATAGCGATAGTGATAATTTGTTTGGTGTTGTTGGGAGCGGTAATCATGGTTGCCAAGAATCAGGCGTCAAGTCCCGAAGATACATATTTAAGAATACATATAAGAGCCAACAGCAACGATGCGACTGATCAGAGCGTCAAATATAAGGTCAAAGAAAGTATTGTCGAATACATGACTCCGAGACTTAACGGAGTAGGAGATAAGCAAGAGGCAATGAAGGTTCTTGAAAACAATCTAGACGGCATGAAGAGAGTAGCCGATGTCACTCTTGCAAGATACGGATATTCTTATTCGTCTAGAGTGAGTGTAAGGAAAGAAGAATTTCCCGTGCGCACCTACGGCGATTTGACTTTAGAGAGCGGCGTTTATGACGCATTGATTATTGAGCTTGGCAGCGGCAAAGGCGATAATTGGTGGTGCGTGGTTTTCCCTCCTTTATGTTTTGTGGGTGAAGAGAGCGAAGATTTTCAATACAAATCTTTTTTCGGAGAGCTGTACGAAAAATTTTGCAAATAACTATCGGGTTCAAACGGCTTTCGGCGCATGGCGCCGGAGGCCGTTTTGTCAAAACCGCAACTAATCTTAGATTTCTTCAAGTATAAACGCTCTATGTATAAAAGCGTATTGCGCGGCAATAATCCAAGCAAGTACGCAAAAAGGAGATCATATGGAAAGGAAAGTAATAATTAAAACGAGCGTTGCGGCATTGATGATACTTGTTACCGTCGTCGTGACTATCGCTGCTTTTTATTCTATCGGAAGACCTGCTACGGAAGAAGTCGCCGTGCTCAAAATGGGATCCAGCGGCGCGCAGGTCAGAACGTTGCAGAAAAAACTCAATAATTGGGGCTATAATGCAGGTACGGTAGACGGCATTTACGGCTCAAAAACCGTTGCCGCAGTCAAGCGTTTTCAACAGAAAAACGGTCTTGTTGTAGACGGTATAGTCGGATCTAAGACGGCTGCCGCGCTCGGAATGACGCTGTCTTCCGGCAGCAGCAACAACAGCAGCTATAATTCTTCGGATGTCTATCTGCTCGCAAAATGTATATATGCAGAATCGAGAGGAGAGCCCTATCTGGGACAGGTGGCTGTAGGAGCGGTGGTTCTCAACAGGGTCAGAAGCAGTTCGTTCCCCAATTCGATTTCAGGAGTCATTTATCAGCCGTACGCGTTTACGGCGGTAGCGGACGGGCAAATCAACTTAGAGCCCAACAACGACGCTTATTCGGCGGCGCGCGACGCTATGAACGGATGGGATCCTACAAACGGCTGTTTGTATTATTTCAATCCGGCGACAGCCACAAGTTCGTGGATTTGGTCGCGAAAAGTAAAATTGACAATCGGCAAGCATAAATTTGCCGTATGAGAGGTGAGATATGTTAAGAGACGCATCAGGCAGACTAGTGCTGACAAAAGGTTGGAAAATATTCCATATAATAACGGCGGTGATAATGCTCGCGGCGATTACGGTGCTTTCGGTATTTTTGGGAATGTCGAAATCGCAGGAGAAAAAGTGGATGGCAAACAGCGAGTATAATTACGAAAACGCCTATTATACCTTGACCGACAGTCTGCTCAATATGGAGAACGATTTATCAAAACTCAGAGTAGCCAGAAGCGAAAATCTTGTCAACGAAATGCTTATAGACGTGGCTATGAATTCGCAGACGGCAGTCGCCAATTTGACCACGCTGTCCTACAGCGGTTACGATATGTCGGCGGTAATCAAGTATTGCAATCAGGTGGGTGATTACAGTAAGTATCTCGCGCAGAAAGTTGGCAACGGAATGGAGATAACCGGAGAAGACAGAAAAAATCTCGACGGTTTGTATCAGACGACATACAAGCTGAGCAAGAGCTTGGGCGGAGTCAAGGAAAATCTCGTTGCGGGACAAAAAATCGTCGAGGGGATTAAAAAGCTCAATGCGGATTTTGTCAAGATCACAACCGGGCTTACCGACGGAACTATAGAATATCCATCGTTGATCTACGACGGCGCATTCAGCGATTCTCTCACGGACAGAGAGGCAAAAGCATTGCAGGGCGAGGATATTAGCAAGGATAATCAAAACGACCGTATCAAAAAGATATTATGCGATTATGAGATTTCCGCAATCAGCTATATGGCGGAAAACAATAGCGGTTTTGACAGTTATCTCTATCAGGTAAAACTCAAAAACGGTTCGCTCGCCAGCGTTCAGATTGCCAAGAAAGGCGGCGCTATAGTGATGTGGGACACGTCGTTTGACGCAAAAGAGCCAAAACTTAGCGTCGACGAAGGAGTAAAACTAGCCGAGCAGTATATGGATAAGCAAGGTTATGAAAATATGAAAGGCGTGTACGCTTGCGTAACAGACGGTTTACTCTACGTCAATATGTGTTACGTCGAGAACGAAATAGTATATTATCCCGATATGATCAAAGTCAAGGTTTCTCTCGACGACGGGAAGATAGTCGGATTCGAAGGTTTGAATTATATATACAATCACACGCAAAGGCAGGCTGGCACTCCGACCGTTACAGAAGGAGAGGTGCGGAATAAGGATTTCGGAGGGCTGAGCATATCTTCCGTAAGACTTGCGCTAATTCCTATGCCGGGCGGCAAAGAACTGCTGACTTACGAAGTTTTCGGTAGTATGGACGATTTCAATTTCTACGTATTCGTAGACGCCAAGACCGGCAAAGAGGTCAAGGTTATGCAGGTTATCGACAGCGACGAAGGCGAACTTTTGATGTAAAAAACTAGCGGAGAGCGAATACTCTCCGCTTTTTGCGCGTACATATATTTAAGATATCATTATATAGGATATTAATACTCTCGTTGCCGTCGATAAAAATTTCAATTACCGCTATTTGTTATTTGTTTAACGAGAAATTGAAGATATCTGACGCTTAAAAGCGTGTAAAAAGACTTGATTTTATATTGGCTCTATGATATTATATCAGTGTGACGTCGCATATGGGCGGCGCTGCGCTTACATTTTTCAGTGAGGCTATATGGATTCGCACAGTAGAAATTTCAATATTTTTTCTCACGATACAATAATCGACGATTGTGTTGATTTTTGTCACAATTCTCAGGATACAATTTTTTTAATATACGGAGGCAACGATGAGACCGTTTTTTGAGTCTATATTCAGTTTTGAAAAAGACTCCTCCAATATGGCGCTTATTGCATTGGAAGGAGCGGAAGAGCTGGGCAAAAAAGTTGACAGTTATTTGGTGAACTGGTACAACAACGAGGCAAAGGCAAGCGGGAAGAAATTTTTTAAGGATACTTTCCTTGTTGGCAACAAATGTCCGAGATTTACCACCGGCGACGGTAAGGGACTTATCAACGACAGCATAAGAGGCAAGGATTTGTTCATTATCTGCGACGTCGGCAATTATTCTATAGAATATAATATGTTTGGCACGCCTAACAGGATGTCGCCCGACGACCATTATTCGGATTTGAAGAGAATAATTTGCGCGTGCGCGGGTATTGCAAATAAAATCACCGTTATTATGCCGTTGCTTTACGGCGGAAGACAGCACAGAAGAGTGGCGAGAGAATCTCTTGATTGCGCTCAAATGCTCAGAGAACTCGAATTTATGGGCGTAAAAGATATCATTACTTTCGACGCGCACGATCCGAGAGTGCAAAACTCCGTTCCTATAATGGGATTTGACAACTTTATGCCTACTTATCAGATATTGAAGGCAATGCTCAAGACTTTCCCAGAGATCAATATGAAAAAAGACAACTTTATGATTGTCAGCCCGGACGAAGGCGCAATGAGCAGAAATATCTATTATGCTTCGGTGCTTGGCACGGATTTGGGCATGTTTTATAAAAGAAGAGACTACGCCAATGTGGTCAACGGAAGAAATCCTATCGTCGCGCACGAATATATCGGCAACGACGTAAAAGATAAAGACATTTTCGTGGCGGACGACATAATAGCTACGGGAGACAGTATGTTGAAACTATGTACGGAGCTTAAAGCGGCAGGTTGCGGAAGAATATTCCTCTCGGCTACTTACGCTCTGTTTACCGAGGGTCTGGAAAAATTCCAAAAAGCTTACGACTCCGGATTGTTTACGGCGGTGCTGTCGACGAATTTGACCTACGCAACGCAGGAACTTCTCAAAAAAGATTGGTTCGTGCAGGCTGATATGTCAAAGTTTGTCGCTTACATAATCGCCGCTATCGACCAAAACAAATCCGTAGGTCAGTTGCTAGACCCGCACGATAAGATACACGAACTTATCGAAAAATTTAATGCCGGCAAACCTCAACAGCTGGCAATGGATATCAGCGAGGAGTAAAATGAACATTGAATGGCTGGGGCACTCGTGCTTTAAGTTGACAGAATCGACAGGCACGACGATAGTAGCCGACCCCTTTGAAAAATCTATCGTAGGATATGAGATGAACAGAACGGACGCGGACGTTGTCACGTGTTCGCACCAGCACAAAGACCACAACGCAGTCGTCAACGTGCAAGGAGAGCCGCAGGTGCTTAGCGAATGCGGTTTCTGGGAAATCAAAGGAGTGGACGTGTCCTCTATGCTTTCTTACCACGACGATAAGGCGGGTAAGAAGAGAGGCGAAAACCGCATTTTCAAATTTCGTATGGACGGCGTAGAGCTTTGTCATATGGGCGACGTGGGGGAGGAGTGCACAGTGCATCTCGCCGAAGGAATAGGTACGGTCAACGTGCTTATGATTCCGGTAGGAGGCAATTACACTATCGATGCCAAACAAGCCAAAGAATACGTAGATTTTATAATGCCGGATATCGTTATTCCCATGCATTTCAAGACGCCGAAAAGTCAGGTGGACATTGATAAATTGGACGAGTTTTTGGATCTGTTCGAGCAAGAGCAGATTTGCGAAATCGACGGACAGAGTATGGAAGTCGACAGAGCGTGTTGCGGAGGAGACTCGACGAAGGTCATTGTTTTCAAAGACGACGTTTTTTAAGATTGATATTGCAAGAGGCTTTTTTAGCCTCTTGCGCAAGAGATCTTTTCGGTATAAAAACTTACTTTCAGTAAAAAATTTAATTACTTACAATTTCACAAATTTTATTATCAACGTTATAGACATATTATAATCATAGAGATTGCGGGACGGTATCGGCGCAATACGAGATCGATTCCGATAAATAATCAAAAAGCCGTTTAAGGCTAAAACTATTCATTCAGGGAGTTTTATATGACAAAGAAAACCTATACTGCGGAAGAACTCAAGGACAAGAGTTATTTTCAGCTAAGAGACATTGCCAAGAAAAAGGGGATCGAAAACGCGTCTTATCTTTCCGAGCAGAAACTTATCGAGGCTATAACAGCCGACGGAGCGCAGGAAGTATCGACGGGAGGAGAATATACTCGCGAAGATTTCAAGAATATGACGATACATACCGTCAGAAAAATAGCGCGCGAAGTCGGTATAAAGTCTCCCACGACAAAAAAGAAGGATGAAATAATCGAGGAATATTTCGCGCTTGCCGTAAAGGCGCAGGACGGCGACCGCGCGGCGGCAAAACCCGTAGCGAAACGCGGACGTCCGCCGAAAGAAGAAAACGCTCAGACGGAAAGTTCCGACTCGAATAGCTATTTTCAATATAAGAGCGAGCGAAAAGTTGAAGACAAACCGCGCACCGAGGAAGATAAGAAAGGAACAAGCATAGAAGATTTCCTCAAAGACGAAGATTGTGAGATGAAGAGCGGTATTTTGGAGATGCTCGACGGCTACGGCTTTTTGCGCGCAGAGAACTGCGAATGCGGAGACAAAGACGTCTACGTTCCGGGCAGATTGATCAAATACGTTGGTTTGAGAGCGGGAGATTACGTTGTGGGCGTGGCAAAACGCAACAGCGACAACAAGCCACCGGCGCTTGTAGCTATCGACAGAGTCAATCCCGATCTGAAATACGATTTGGTATATCAACAGGATGAGCGCGGCAGAGATATTCCCGGCACAGGGGAATACAAACTTGTAGGATTTGTGGGAAATACGGGCAAAGATCTGTATTCGCTCAAAAAGCGTCCGCATTTTGATTCGCTGACGCCGATATTCCCCGACGAAAGATTGAGATTGGAGATCAACACCGCAGAAAAAAGCGTTACGAGAGGCGACTTTGCAATCAGAAGTTTGGACCTTATTGCGCCCATAGGCAAAGGACAGAGGGCGATGATTGTTTCTCCTCCAAAAGCCGGCAAGACTACCTTGCTCAAAAAGATAGCAAATTCGATTACTACAAATCACGACGAAGTGACTTTGTTTGTGCTTCTCGTGGACGAACGACCGGAAGAAGTCACGGATATGAAGAGATCGATCAAAGGCGAGGTGATATACTCTACGTTCGACGAAGTACCCGAACATCACTGCAAAGCGTCGGAGATACTTATCGAGAGAGCAAAGCGACTTGTCGAAATGGGCAAAGACGTTGTAATAATGATGGATTCTTTGACAAGATTGGCAAGAGCGTACAACCTCACAATTCCGCCTACGGGAAGAACTCTTTCCGGCGGTATCGATCCCGGCGCGTTGGCAAGTCCTAAGAAATTTTTCGGCGCGGCAAGAAATATCGAGAATGGCGGTTCGCTTACCATTATCGCAACGGCGCTTGTAGATACGGGTAGCAGAATGGACGACGTAATCTACGAAGAATTCAAGGGCACGGGCAATATGGAAATAACTCTCGACAGAAAGCTTAGCGAAAGAAGAATTTTCCCGGCAATCGATCTCAACAGATCATCTACGAGAAGAGAGGACTTGTTGCTCACTCAGAAGGAGCTCGAGGGCGTGTGGGCGCTTAGAAAAATGCTGTCGGCAGGCGATTCGCAGGAAACTACCGATCAGTTGCTTAATATGATGCAGAAGACAAAGAACAACGAGGAATTTATCGAATCTGTTATTACTCAAGTCAAAGTTTTGGAGAAAAACGGTTACAGCATAAAAAATCTTTTCTAAATATTTGTTAATGTGTCACGACAGGACGGGCGTTAGCGCCTGTCCTGTTTGTTTTTGCGTCAATTTCCATTTAATAGCGACGGTTTGCATGATCGGATATGTTTACTCCTATTATTTCTTAAAGCACAAAATAATACAAAAATGGAAGAAATTTTCAGCGAATAATTACAAAATTCCAAAAAAAGTGTACTTTTCCTGAC
>CAMXSN010000011.1 GCA_947246685.1 uncultured Clostridia bacterium
TGCCATTAAAAATGCACCTCCTTAAGTTTTGTCTAACTTTTGGGGTGCATTTCAATTTGCGAGCGGCTTTTAATATGCCTATTTTACAAAATTTATTCATTCCAGTGATCTCAGCATCTCACCCAAGGCGTCTACGCTGCCCGCGCCAAGTACGAGCACGACGTCTCTTTCCGTCGTGTTTGCCTGCAAATACTCGCATGCCTTGCGGTATCCGTCAATATACAGAGCGCCCGCGCCCGTCGAATTGAGATAATTGACGAGATCGAATCCGTCAAGTCCGTCTTCGCTGTTCTCCCTAGCCGAGTAAGTGGGAAGCACTATCAGTTCGTCCGCCCAATAAAAGCATTTACCGAACTCTTCGAGCAATGCCTTCGTCCTTGAAAACGTGTGAGGCTCGAACACCGCGACGATTCTCCCTTTGGTCATAAGTCTTACGGTATCCACCGTCGCGCTGATCTCCTTGGGATGGTGCGCATAGTCCACGATGATTTTCGCGCCGCTCTTCGCCCGTCCTATTTGCGTAAATCTCCGCTGGACGCCGCCGAACGATTGCACGTAACATTTTACTTCCCGCATATCCAGCCAAAGCAAATAGCATACCCCTATCACCGCCAACGCATTGAATATATTGTGCTTGCCGAAAATATTAAGGCTGACGTCCGTAAGATACTGCCCTTCAAAAGTCACGTCAAAAGAAAACTTACCGCCTTCCTGTCTGATGTTGACCGCTCTGAAATCCGCGTTTTGCCCCAATCCGAAAGTATAGATTTTGTCGCTGTCTACGCGCGACAGATCGAGTTCCGCCGCGGCGTTTTCTTCGATAAGAGCTATCGCGCATTGCTCGGCAAATTTGCTAAACGCCTCTCTCATACTCTCGATAGTCGGATAGGTGTCGGGATGGTCGTAATCGCAATTGAGTATAACTCCGATATCCGGTTGAAGCGAAAGAAAACTGCGTTGATATTCGCACGCCTCGGTTATGAAATAATCGTTGCCGCTGTTGACGAAATTACTGCCTTCGCCGTTGACAAGTCCGCCGATATGCCCCTTGAATGCAAGCGGAATATTCTCTGCGACGTGACACAGCATAGCCGTGGCGGTGGTCTTGCCGTGACTGCCGGAAATCGCTATCAGGCTCTTGCACTCTTTGGATATCAATGCGAGATATGCTTTGCGCTCCATACATCTGATCTTATTGGAACGGGCAAACTTCAATTCTACGTCGTCGTCGTTGACCGCGCTCGAATACACTACAAGGTCGCTCTTTGCAACAACGCTGTTGTTGCTGCCAACGTATGCGACGATACCGTATCTTCTAAGTCTTTTCAACGTGTCGGAATCCGTTCTGTCCGAGCCGCTCACCCATATTCCCGATTCGCTGGTAAGCATTGCCAATGCGGACATACTTATTCCGCCTATGCCTATAAAATGAATTCTGTTAAAAGTCAGCATACTCTATAATATGCCGACTTAATCCATAATGTGAGCAATTTCCCGATTTTTTTCCTCAAAAAAATACGGCGCGGTAATCAGCAGCCCATATACGGTAATTGCGCGCGATTTTGCCTCTGCAAAGCAAAGACCCGAGTACCCAACTCGAGTCGATATAACTTTTGATCAATCCGTTGACCGCGAACCGTCTTGTTCTCCTTCTTCCGCGTCCTTCTTTTCACTGTCGGATATTTCCGACTGCCGATCGGCTTTGACGTTCTTTTTAAGTATGCCCGATACGGTAAGCGCGCTCAAAAAAGCCATCGTTATCTCCGTGATAAAAGGAATATCGATTTTGAGACTTACCGTCTGTAATACCGCCATTACCGCGCTTGCCACCGCTATCCAAAATTCATAACTTCTCAGTTTCTGTTTCATATATTCTCCTTTGCCGCTTTGACGGCTCCGCTGTCCAACGTCTTTCTCATTTCTTCGCGAAGTTTGCAGACGTTGGCGTCGAGCGCGTTCAGATAACCCAAATCGCCTGTCAGCGAAGATATTGTCTTTTGATATTTTAACTCTCTCGATCTGCTGTCTTTGAGCTCGAAAATCAGCAGAGCGCAAAACAACAGCGTCCATATGCCGTTGCTTGCCGCAAGCTCAATTATTTTTTCCCACATTATATCACCCCTTTTTGCCGATTTCTCTCAAAAGTCTGCTGTAATAAAGTCCCAAATATTCCTGCAAGTCTTTGTTTTCGCCGATCATTTTAAGCGCCGCTTCTCTGGGCAAACCTTTGTAGAACTGCATTGCAAGGTCATATCTCTTGTCGTAATTTTCGCCTTTCTCTCCGGCGTAACCTACCTGCTCTTCCATTCTCTTGATTTCCAATTCGTCCTTTATGCGCTGCGCAAGCTGCTTTTCTATCGCGCTGGCTCTGTCCTCTTTGTATTTGAGTTCCTTTTCTCTGAGAGAATTGTTGTATTTATCTATAGCCTCGATTTGCTTATTACGCTTGTCGAGCAATGAATTTATTTCACTGTCGAGTTTTTTCGCATACGACAGATCCAAATTCCCCAGCGCGGCTTTTTCTTCTGCTCTGAGTTTATCTATCTGCGCGTCGAGCAAAGATATTTTGCTCGACACTTCACCGCCCAGTTTTTCCAGATCGCTTTCTTTGGACTGACGCGCGTCTTCTTCTCTGACTTCTTTGATAGACGATCTGTACAGACCTTTTCTGACAAGGTCTTCTCTTAGCGCCTTGTCGAATTCTTTATATTTGTCGTCAATCTTTTGACTTTGGAGTTTTTGATTCTGTTTTTCTGCGGTTTTCTTGCTCTCGATCTCGTCTACCTTGCCGCCGTATTGCGTCTTCAAGACGTTGCCGTCGTCCTCTTTAAGCTTTTGATACTTGCTTGCGGTCTTGTCCTTTATCGTCTGTATGTCGTCGCCGTCGTAACGTCTGTATACGAAATCTATCTCCTCGGGCAGTAAATCGGATATATCCTCATAGCCTTTGCCCGGATCGTAAGACGCGGCAAACTCGTCGCTGATTTTTTTGAGTTCGCCGTTGAGCTTGGCCTCCTGCTCTTTATATGGACCGGTGTCGACGTCCTCTTTTTCCTTTTTTCCGCCTTTGAAAAATTCTCCGACTTTTTTTGTAAATTCGCTCCAAGTCATATTTGCGAATCCTCCTTATCTCTCGATTGAGCCGACCTAAGTTTGGATTTTTTTTGATAATATTTATACTTTGTTATTCGCAAAGCGATTTTTCTCAATATTCCGTTCATTCCGTCTCCTCTATTTCTTTTACTTTGCTAAGCGCTCCCTTCAACCTTATTCTTGCCGCGACTGCGTCGTCAATGTAGAAAGCAAGTCTGTGCATTCCCCTTGCCAAATCGACTTTGATTATGCCGACCGCCGTCCATTCAAGCTTAGATATCAGTTCGCCGTCAATGAAATAATAACAAATCGGCAGCAAATTGCCGTCGGGGAAAGCCAAAGCTTCGAGCTCGACTTCTCCGCCGTATGAATAGACCTCGACTTCGAGCTGCAAATCTCCGAATACGTTTCTTGCCGCAAAAAAATATTCCGCAATGCTCAAACCTATATGTCGATCGAGCCTCTCGTCCAAGTCGTCTATCCGCCTCTCTATTCTCCTGTTCTCCATCTTAAAATCTCCTTATTTGAGAAAATCCACAACGAGCGCAGGCGGCTTGATGACGTCTCTGACGTTGTCGCTCTTGATATAAAATCTAAACGCGTCCGATCTGATATACAAATTACGCCTTTTCTCGTCGGGCGACAGCAAAAATTCATATCTCTCTTCTCCTGCCATAACGCCCAAAATATACTGATATTCGGTATTGTATTCTATCGCCCTAAGCACTTTCTGCTCGGAAGGTCTGTCAAAGTCTATCTCTCCGCTTTCCCAATATTTCAGGAACGGCGCGTCGAAATACAGTCCTCCCTTATCCAACTCCGCCAAAAAAGCGCAATCTTCACTCAGTCCTATTACCTTGCCGTAATCGCGCGTATTGAGATTAGTCAAATTGAAAAAACTGACGCCGCGCATCACATTGACGCTCCTATCCGCAAGATCGAATATGAGAATCATATTGTTGTTTCTACGCCTCGATATCGCGCCGTAGTCTCCGCCGTCGCCGTTTGTAAACGACAGTATATAGCGATGATGGGCATAGCACGCTGACACGTCCTCGAATCCACGCGAAAGCAGTTCGTTGGTTTTTACGGAAAATCTGCCCACGTCGTAGCCGTCGAACAGATATACTCCGTCCTCGCCCGCAAACGCAATATACTCTCCGCACTCCGTGACCGAAGGCGAATATATTCTGCCCGAAGACGAATATATCTTTTTGAGAGAAAACTGACTCTGATCAACGTACGCCGACAATCTGTAAATGCCGTAATCGCAAAAAACGTATAGATAATTGTCAAAACTCCTGACGGCGCTGACGCTTCCCAGCGAACCGTCGAATTCTATATATCCGCCCTCTTGCAAAGACACGTTCCAATTAAAAGGATTGAAATCGTCGCTAAACCATAGTTTGTTGCGTTCGTCCTCGGATACCGCGTAGATTCTCTCGCTGTGCACGCACATATCTTTGATACGCATCTTCAACGGCACGTCTTTTAATTCTCCGTTGCAAAACGCCTTAATGCCCTTGTTTCCCGACAATAGCAATAGGTCTTCGTCTTCATAGATATAATTTACTGCTGCCGTAAAAGTGTCGTCGCAATCGATATGCTGCCATCCCTCGTCCGACGTCGATATGTATTCTATACCTCGCGAATGAGCGACTACAACGGTCGCTTCAGACGCGCCGGATGGAGATTTTCTCTTGGCGACGAACATCTTTCTATAGCCGTCCGTAGGCGGCAGAGCGGGCAATCTATTGCCGTCGAGACGAAGCGAACTTATGCCGTATAGATTGACCAGCGAGTTGTTTTTGAATCCAAAATTATACACGTTGTCGACGTAGTCGCACGGCAGACTGCGCGACAGCTTATTCTCATCGTATCCTTTGAAATTAGACAGTATCAATCTCTTCCTTTCAGGTTTGGACAAAGCGTATTTCTTGTCGTAAAACATCTCAGCACCACCTTCTGGGCTTGATCTTTATCTCGCCTTTTTTTCTCGTCGCCGTGCGCATATCCTCTTTGAATCTGTCTGAAAACATTACCGATTGCTCATACATGCCCTCGATAAGCGAATATTCCGCGCATATCCCCAACGCAAGCGTCTTGGCGCTTACCAAAGGACTTAAAGGACACTGCTCGTCTATAGACACGTCCATAGGCAGATAACTGTATTTGATCAGCGCTTTCTTCATTCCGCTGTTGGCAACTCTGCACTCCGACGGTCCCATATAACAATCCGACAGAATATCGCTGTCCGCGTCTCTAACTTCCAGCACTTCGAGCACTCTGTGCAATAGTCTGTCGTAGTTAATCGTTCCGTCTTTTACCTGCGCGATTTCCCTTTCTATCAGCGGAATGTATTCGGTCGCTATTTCCTTGATTACCAGATTGGCGCACTTGACGAGCAATTTCAATCTCGGATGCTGAGCAGTCTGCGTGTTGACGGCGGCGTCTTCATCGCCCAGATAAGTCAACGATATCTCTATAGCTTCTTTTAATTGCATATATTTCTCCTATAAATTCGGGACGGATATCCGTCCCGACAGTTGTTACAAACCGCTTTCCGCCATGGCCTTTTCAAAAAGCCTGCGCCTGTGTTCCCGCTCGACGGCGCGATTGTGCCGCTCTATCTCGGCGAGAATACGCTCTTTGTTTTTCACTTGGCTTTTCAGCGCGTAGTCTATCGCTCTCTTATCGAGAGAGGGAAAAGGCAGCGCAAGTTGAAATGCGGGATATTTTTTTGCATTGTGCAATTCGTATCTGCGCGTATCCCCGTTAAAATATATTTTGTAGTCTTCGTCTACGCTCTTTATCCGCGCGGATATATCGAACAAGTCGTCCTTAATTTCAAAAAGTTTTTGCATTTTCTCCCTCTAATGACGCGATACCGACTCTATTTGTTATCCCGAGCCGTATTCTCTAAGAGCGCCGTTATTCTATGATTCCCGTCATCTTAATCTGTCCTATAGGTTTGTCGCAAATCATATCGGCGTATTTGACGAGCGTCGCTCCGTAAGTTGCGCTGCCGGCTTTTTGCTTGATTACTTTTCCGTTGTCGCCTTCAAGCCATCTCCAATCGCAGAGCTGATGCAACTTGAAATCTTTGCTGTTGAGCAAATACATACTGCCTTTCTCGACAAATCTGTCCGCGACCAAAGGAATTCCGTTGAAAGCGAGCGCCTTGAAACCGCCGTCGAGATTCATATAATCAAAATTGACTCTCGATATGGAAAGATAATCGAGAAATGCCCTTCTTGCGTCGTATGAACACACTATAAAATCTATCTGACTGCCCGCTATCTCGTCGACGTAATCAATCGCGCTCTGCAATTTTGCGGAAGTGATCGATCCGACTTTATCATACTGTTTGGGTCTCAACCAGCTTCTGCCCTCTCTCGACAGTCCGTATAGGTCAGTATCCGAGAATATTGCGCCCAAACCGGTAAGTTCGTTTGCCTTGGATCCCTGTACGGTTATCGTATCCCCGTCTGCAACGACGGACGAAACCGCCGCCGATACCTGCACGGTCTCGTTGACTCTGTCGACGCTGACGATTCTCACTCCCTTTAGATCCGCATATACGTTTCCGCTCGCAGCCGAGTGCACGTCAACCACCATACCTTCCATCATATTTCTCACGCTGTCTACTTTAATGACCGCGCCGGAAGAACCGCTTGCCTTGCATTTTGCAAGAGTGCCGCTGCCGTCGCCGTAAAGCATTCTTCCCAGATTGAATTTGGACGCTTTGAGCAATCCTTCCATCTCGGAATTGAGCAGGTTGACAAACGCGCCGGTATTGGACTGCGACGCCCTTATGGCTTTATCCGACAACTCGATCGTGCCGTAAAGATTTTTGAGTTCCAACTTAAATCTGTCGAAATTGTTTGCCGCAGGCGTAGGCAAATCTCCCGTCTCCGTGCCTGCGCCCACGCCGCCGTTGAGACCGTAAGGCACAAGTTTGATAATCTCTTTGCCCCACACGTCGCTCGACGTCTGCTCTATCTTTGCCAAAAGCGGATTGACGCCCACGTTGAGCTGATCCGCAACCACGTTCAAATATACGCTTTTAAGCGCCTTTTCCGCTGTTTCTAACGTTACCATTTATATCCTCCTGTTGTCGAGCATAGCTTGTATAACTCTCCCCGCGTCGGCTATGCTCTTTGGTCTGTCGGGCGGGGTCAATGCGATACTTCCGCGCGAAGAGATGGATCTCGGGGGTTGATTTTGCTCCAACTCTTCGAGATATTTCTCTACTATAGCGCCTCGTATCTTTTCGTTGCCGTAGACGTACTTCTCTATAAAAGCGTCGTCTTCGACTAATTTTTCCGGCGGAACGTATATTTTTGCAAAGACTTTTGCCAAAGCTTTTTCCAAACAATCTCCGTCTTTGCTCAGCGCTTCGTCTGAAGCGATCTGCTCGCCTATCATAGCGGCAAAATCCTTAGCTATCGGATAATCGCAAAAAAATCTGTCGACTTTATCCTGCCAATCTCTTCTCTCGTATACCGCTTCGCCTATTTGGCTCTCGGGAGTGTCCGCGCGTTTCTCCCCCGTATTTATATCGGTATTCCCATCGAAAGAATCTTGACGGACAGCCGCGCTTTCCGCTAACGGCTCCTGCGTATTCCCGTTGACGTCCGCTACCGTAATTTCGTCATTCGATTGCCCGTATTCCACCGTCGTTGCCTCCTTTGTCCGCGCCGAGCGTTAATCCTGCGGCGCTCATTATTCTATGATTTCTTATGTGTTCGTCGATGAGGTTTATCATATCGGCGTCTTTTTCTTCAAGCAGTCTTTTGAGATGCTCTTCGATATGCAACGAGTGATCGTCGTAGTCGGCGACTTGCACTTCGATTTTGCCGAATTCGAGATTTTCTTTCATAGCTTTTTTTCTGTGACCTTCGTCGACGTCTTTGCCCGACTCCCAGTTTCCCAGCCCCAAAATTTCAAGAATCTTGAGCTTGTTGCGACTGGATATCTCGCCGTTGTCTCCGTTGAAAATGCCGAGTTTGGCAAGTTCCAACACCATATTCCTGCGGTTTTCCAACGTATCCGTCAATTCGTTTTCGTTATCGAACACAAGGTCGTCGCTCTGCAAATCGCTGGCGTTGAAATATGCCAGTTCCACGTCGCCGTTGTCCCCCGAGAACCTCTTCATTCTTCTGGTCTTGCAAAACTGCTTGTAAAGTCTGAGCATCTGCTCGCATATTCTCTTGATTCCCATTCTGAGCGAATTGGTTGCGATAGACAGACGCGTGTCGTCCTGCTCGACCAACAATCCTATCGCCTTGCCGGAAAGCTGATTAAACACGTTGGAATATTTACTCAACTCGCTCACTCCGGATATCGTCGTAAACTCGGTAAGTATCCTCTCTTCTTCATATTGAAAATCTATGGGCACTTTGCCCGTTTCGAGCAACCTAGGCGGATTGGCGCCCTGCCTGTAGATCAATACTTTGCCGGGCGACAGCCCTTCTTCTTCGAGATTATCGGTATCTATCGAGCCGTCTTCGACGGTCATAACTCCCATAGCGAGTCTGTTGATAAACTCGTGCTTGCGATTCTTGACCGCATTGTAAGCCCTCTGCAAGGGAATGAGCCTTTCGATTATGCTCGTGCCGTAGAAACAGCCGAGTTTGTCAAGACAAATAATTCGCGTGAAAGGAAAACCGCGCTGCTCGCCGTATTCGTTGATATACGGCAGGTCTCCGTAGTGCAGCAATTTGTTGCCGGCTACCGCCGCGTATTCTCCGTTGGGTTTGTCAACGGTGGGACGCGTGTAGCGCTCTATCACCACGCACATATCGTGCGCCGCGCTTTCGAGCATATTGGGAACGCTAGCGCTGTAGCCCAATCCTCCGCCCACCTGAGCGTTGTCGAGAGAAAACACGTTGACGTCCTCCCCTTCTACTTCCACTCCCCAGATATCCTTAATCTCATCAACGTGATAAGCCTTGGCATGGATGATACTTCTGCAATCGCCGACGTTGGCAGTCGTAATGCTGTCTGGGAAAATCTCATACGGAGGCACGACGCTTACGCTGACGTCGCCCTCTCTGACGTATTTTCCGTCTTTACCCGCGCCAATGATTTTGCCCTTGTCCGGAGACCATACAGTCTTGAAAAAACAACTGCCCGTAACTTCGCTCCAGGTACTCGCCTCGTTGAGCAGCAGACTGACGTCGTTTTCTTCGCACAGCGCTTTGACGATTTGAGTGGAAAGTTTTGCCGTCTGCACGTCGCTGTCGTCCGTGCTGAAAGGGCGTACGCTCACTCCGCATTTAAGCCGATTGAGTTTTGAAAGTCTGGTCTCTATTATCGACGAAATGTGATTGTAGACCTCTCTTTCCTGCCAGAAATACTGCTTGCCGTATTGCTCTATATCTCCGACCGGAGATATCTCGGAATATTGATTGCCGTTGAAAAAGTTCATATTTAACCGCCACTGCAATTCAAGCGGTTTACGTTCTTCCCTGCGTCTTTCAAAATCCTTTCTTACGTCCGCCACTATATCCTGCGCAAATAAAGTTTGATTTCTTCTCATCGATTTCCCTCCTTTCTCCCGCAAGTTTTGTCAAACAGCCGCTGCAGTCCGCCGTAAACTTCCTGCGCGCAGCATTCGCAAAGATGAACGTAATTCTCGACGGGCGCGTCGTCGGGAACAAGCGAATACGCAGCTAAGTTCGCGCACTTGCCCATATCGCATTTCAGTTTACGGTTCTGAACTATTATTTTCATTTTCCTCTCCTTTTGCTTTGCTCAGCAAACTCGCGAGCAAACTCTCTTTGTATTTTTGCAGTTCTTCGTCGCTCATCGCCGTCAATTCCGCCGTGCGGGATTTCAACTCGACGTAAGCCTTTGCCGCCGCCAAGTCGGGAGGAAAATGCTTGGTGCTAATCTTTCTCTTGACCAACTCGTTCTCTCCCGAATATTCCTCGGTAATCTCCCTGATATCGTAGCCGACGGCGCGTCTTAATATTGCTGACTCTATCTCGTCGTTCATAACTCCTCCGTCCTAAACAATGCGTTTTCTCGACAGAGCATTCGCAAGTTTTTGTTTGTCTTTCTGAATTACGCTCAAAGCGACGTCGGGCGCTTTTGCCGACTGCGGTCTTGACGCGATATAATACCTCAGCGCGTCGAGAGCATGATCGTCTTTTTTCAGAGGTCTGTCGCCTTTGCTCCACCAATAGCTCTTGAGTTCTCTGATAAGATTGACGCAACAGGAAAATATCTTGAGTTTACCCTCGGCAAAATAGCTTTTGACCTTGGCTATACCTGAAAACAGATTCTTATCCACCTTTGTATTGACGACTATGCCTCTGTCGTAGAACAGTTCCGATACGCTCCGCTGACTTGCCAAAGTACGTTGGTCGGCGGCGCTGTCGATCAACGCCCGCAATCTGCCTCTGGAATCTCTGTGCCAACCAAGATCGTACGCCAATTTGTGTATCGCGTCGGCATGCCAATCTATGTCTTTGCCTGCCATATACGACTCTGCGACTACGAATACGTTGCCGTCGTAGTCCACGGCGAAAAAAAGACACGCCAAAGGATTGTTCAGCCCGGGATCTATCGAAATATTGTCCTGCCACTCAAACGGCACGTCGAAAGGAGCTATGACGTGAGCGGACGGATCGAATTCTTTATAGACTATCCCCTCCGCTTCGCTGAAGCGGCCGTATCTTCTCGACGAGAGAGTCTCCTCGTCCATATGTCCCGAAAGATTTGATATTTCCTCGGAATCGAGAAATGGATTATCAGCCCACTCGACGTGCTCGTGCCACACCTCTTCGTCCTGAGCGGAATTGAGATATATCTCGTCGTATACCCAAGTCAATCCTTTGAGCGGAGTCATAGTGCCCCATATCTCTCCCAACCTATCTATAACTCTCATCCTGCATTCGTCGTAAATATCTTTAGGCGGTTCTTCGTCAAACCAAACGAAGTCAAGCGACGTTCCCTGAAATTTTTCACGTCCCTGATCGCAGCTTTTGAAAGATATTTTTGAAGTTCCGCCAAATACGTTTTTGATAAGAATATAATCGATTATCCCATATTGAGCCGAAGCCTTCTTGCCCGATTGCATGACGATATCCTCTATCCAATCGGGATTGACGTAACTCAAAAATTTGCTTTGCGCGACGTCGCGTTGCACCTCGTAAGACAGCGACACCACCCATCCGGCAACGTCCTTACGATTCTGCCTGTAAGGATGTATTCCTCGCGCCCACCACACCGCCTCGACTGCGCCGCACTCCGTTTTGCCGCTTCTGTTGCCGCCGAAAACCCATCTGTTGCGTTTGGCGCATCTGTGGAAGATCATTTGTTTTTCATGAACTTTTTCTCCCGTGTTATATAGCGCGAGTTTGTCGTTGAACTCTCGTCTGCGCTCTTCTTTCTCGATCGAATATAAGGTATAAAGTATTTGCTTTTCCGTCATAATACGTCACCGAACGTCTATATTTTTTTTTAATTATTCCGTCAATAGTATTGTAAAAATTCTTAAAATAGAATATAATTAAAATATTACTGAAAGAGGTATATATGAAAAAGGTAATCATACTTGCGTTGCTTATCACTGTACTTGCCGTTGTTTTCATCGGCGGCGGAGTATGTTCGGCAGATGAAAGCGACGTCTACTATTACACGTCTCAGAATATAGAAATGCGAGTAACTCCCTCTCCCGAATCCAAGGTTGCGATATACGTTCCCGCAACCTATGCTTTCAAATATGTCGAGACTTTGGAAAACTACGTCAAGATCAACTACAACGGCTATGAGGGATATATCTCGGCAAGCGCGTTTACTTCATATTGCAAGCCCGTCACCGAAAAATGGGGCGGCGAACCTTACGAATACGCAATCGCAAACGATATAATATCCAAAGAAGGCACTTTGACGATGTATAATATGGACATAGACATGTCGGCTTTCGACCCATATCTGACTAGCGCGGTGACAGTCAACAAGGTCTACGGATATTACGTCAAAAACAACGAATATTACTTCCTTGTCAACTACACTGCCTACAACGACACCAAGGACAGATATATCAAAGCCTCCGATACCAAAGATCTCGTCAATTTTACGTCGGCGACGATCTCTCCCAGCGCAGGATATCTCAAACAAACCGCACCCGACGAGATCACCAGCGGAGACAATAATCCCGGAGGCAAACCCGGTTCCAACATGACGACAAAATCTCCGACAAACAATTTGGAGCGATATATTCTCATAGCGGTAATCGCAGTGCTGTGCGTCGTCATCATCATTCTTATTTTTGCGCCTAACAGATCAAGACGCAATCCCAACAACGGCTAAACGACGCCTATAGACACGCATGCAAAAAGCCGTAAAAATACGGCTTTTATTTTTTGTTATAGCAGTAGAATTCGTCGCGCTATCCGCATCTTTTTGCGTTGAGGACTTTTCGACCGACGAGAACTTTTTCGGTAATTGTAGTTTGTTTTTCTTCATCCGAAGCTTTTTCGTTGAGTTTGATAAAAATAGGTTCCTTCGCATAGCGCTTTTCCAACCAACTTTCGTCGTATCCTTTAACTTCGCAAACGTTTGCAAAAGATTTAAGCGCCAATGCATGCCTTCTGAAAATATTTCTCAGACACGTTCCGCTATCCAAAGCTATTTTATCAAAGGTCTGCCTCTTGATATATCTGCGCGTCAACACGTCTTTGTAAACGGGCTTAATCGCCGCAAGCGCTAAATCGACAATCACCTTTGCGTTGATTAAATTTTCCTTTCTCTTGTTGTTATCCAGCATTTTCTGCATCAATTCCAGCGCGTTGCCCTGATAAGAAAAACTGTTTAACGCCAACAGCTTGTTTCTTCTGTCAATCGATTCTGTGATAATAGGCAGCAACCTGTATGCCATCAATAAACTTTTTGACCATTTGTCCTGATCCATCATTCACCTCCCCTGCGGTATCTCAATATATTTAACAGACATGGATTTCTTCCAATTCCGCTCACACCACAAGTATAGAACCGCATAGAACTGAATTGCAAACGTTTATGACACAAATATGAACATTTGTTTGCATATTTTTACAATAGACTGTCTATATCGACCCATATGGGTAAAAATTCGGACAAAATTTTGATATTTTAGATAATATGCCAAACGCTCGATAGTTTTAGATCGATTGACAATAATAAATATCCACCAGCTCAGCTGGTGGTTTTTCTGTTTCGGGCGTAGCCCTTTGTTACTAGCCACACGAAATCGTGTTTGTTTTGTCCGCCTCGTGCTTTTTACTGCTTGAACGGATCAAGCATTTCGCTCATGCTCATTTGCTCTATCATCTTATCCTCTTTCAGTTGGTTTGCTATGTATTCCGCTATTTTCTTTGTATTCTTTCCTACTGTATCTACATAGTATCCTCTACACCAAAATTCTCTGTTGCGGTATTTGTATTTCATATTTGCCCATCTTTGGTATATCATCAGGCTACTTTTTCCTTTCAAAAATCCTACAAATCCCGCAACGCTCATTTTGGGCGGTATCTCTACCAACATATGTATATGGTCAGGACATACTTCTGCTTCTATTATATTTACTCCCTTCCAATTACATAATTCTCTTAATATTGCTCCTATTTCTCTCTTCTTCTCTCCATAGAATACTTTTCTTCGATATTTTGGTGCAAATACTATATGATATTTGCAATTCCATGTTGTATGTGATAGACTGTTTGTAATAGTTTCGTTTTTCATTTTTGTGCTCCTTTTGTTTAGATTTGCCTTGGCGGACAAATCTATTATAACAAAAGGAGTGCTATTTTTTACTCACCGGTAAACCTCTTTTGAACCCCCAGACTATCTGGGGGTTTTCGATAACAAAAAAACAGATCGGCTTAACCGATCCGTAAAGATTGTTTGATTTTAAGCTGTAGGAATGTGCACGGTAAATATCGACCCTTCGCCCTCTTTGCTCGACACGTCTATCGAACAATGCGAATCGTCCAATATTTTTTTGACAAGCGCAAGTCCCAATCCGTTGCCCTCTCTTGCTCGCGAAGTATCGCCTTGATAGAATTTATCGAATATCCTATCCCTCACTTCGTCAGACATGCCTATCCCGTTATCTTTGACGGTAAAAGTGGCTTCCGTGCCGTATTTTTTGAGAATGATATTTATTTCTCCCCCGTCGTTGCTGAACTTTATCGCATTGGAAATGAGATTTTGCCACACCTGAGCAAAAAGCGCCTCGTCATAGAATATCGTGACTTCGTCGAGATCCAAATTCAGCTCTATATTCTTTTGGCTCCATTTATCTTCGAGCATAATTACCGCCTGTCTTATCTGCTCGTCGATTCTAAAATCGTTGGGCTGTATGATAGCATGATTTTCTAACTTGCTGAGACGCAGTATATTCGACGTCAGCGTCGTAAGACTGTCGGACGACTCTATAATATTGTTGCAATATTCGATGAGTTCCGCTTGGTCTTTACAGTCTTTAATTAGTTCGGCATAACCTTTGATGCTTGCGAGCGGAGTCTTGAATTCGTGAGATACGTTGGTAACAAAATCGCTTTTCAAAGTTTTATTTTTGTCAAGCTCGTTGACCATGACGTTAAAGTTGTGAGTGAGCATGGATATCTCGTCGTTTTTGACTTCTCCGTTCTTCTTGGTCTGCTCTTTGAGCTGAATGGAAAAATCCCCGTGGGCAACGCGCTTTGTGACTTCGCATAGCTCCCGTATAGGAGTAAAAAACGCCTTGTTGATTATGATTGACAGCACGAGACCTATTACGATACTGGATATCGCGGCGATTATTATCGTCCACCACGTATCTTCGACTTTTACTTGAAAATGTTCGAGAAGATAGTAAGCGCCGGAAAATATACCCGACGCGGCAAGTATGGAAATAAAGCTCGCCAAACTGAGCTTGATAAACATATCTCTTCTTGGTTTTTTCTGCATAAACGCCACTCCTGTTGTTATTTTTTAACGGCTTTGTAGCCAAGTCCGCGTATGGTCGCGATTTCAAAATCCGAATTATTCTTGAATTTGTCTCTGATGCGTGTGATATGCACGTCCACCGTGCGCTCAACCGTCTCGCTGTCCGCTCCCCAAAATTCTTCCATGAGCTGACTTCTTGTAAATATTTTGTTGGGATACGACAGCAGTTTGTAGAGAATATAGAATTCCTTTTGCGGCAATTCAATTCTGCCCGACGACGTTATCGCAGTCAGCGAATCGTATTCCAACGTCGTACCGCCTATGACCAGCTTTCTCTCGCTGACAATCTGCGAGCGTCTTAGCAACGCTCCCGTTCTCAACACCAATTCGTTGGTATCTATAGGCTTGACCATATAGTCGTCTATGCCGAGCAAAAAGCCTTTTTTCTTGGCGTCGAAATCATCCATTGCCGTCATAAACAGTATTGGGATATCCTGATTGACAGAACGTATCTTTTCGGCGAAACCGTATCCGTCCATGACTGGCATCATAATATCAGATATTATCAAATCGTAATGCCCTTCGTTGAATTTATCAATCCCGCTCTGACCGTTGAGAGCCATATCTGCGGAATATCCGTTCTGTTCCAATACCGTACGCACAAGCTTATTGAGTTTTATATCGTCCTCTACGACGAGTATCTTTATCATAAATTCCTCTGACTATATAATGATATTATTAATAAATAAGGTCTTTTCAAATCAAATTTACAAAAATATTTTGCCTTCGCAACCTTTTATATATTATAACACGATATTTATCAGTTGTAAATATACAAAAATTATAGCCGCATAGGCGGTCCGCTCGCTTGACTTCGCTTAGAGCTTAGACGCGCCGTATACGGCTTTAACATTATATTTTTATTGCGATAACTAAAATTCGATATCGAATACTTCGTTGCAAAGACTTTCCGCATACATCGGTTCGTGGCTGACCAGAATAATCGCTCCCTCATACTTCTCCAGCGCTTCGAAAAGCGCTTCTTTGGCAGATACGTCGAGGTGGTTGGTAGGCTCGTCGAGTATGAGTATATTGCTTTCTTTCTGCATGAGCGCGCACAGTTTTATCTTGACCTGTTCTCCGCCCGACAGATTGGATATGTATTTTGTCGCAAGATCGTTCTTGATACCTACTCTTGCAAGCTGATTTCTGATTTCTTTCTGCGACATTTTGGGATAGGTCTCGTTCATAAACGTAATCGCGTTGATATCGGAGCGGAACTGCAAATCCTGCTCGATATAATTGATCTTTGCATTTATATTAAAAGAAAACGCGCCGCCTATCGAAGGAAGTCTCTTCATTATCGTCTTCAAAATCGTGGTTTTGCCCAGTCCGTTGGTTCCTCTCAGCCACAGTTTTGTCGTGCTGCCCATTTCAAATGATATCGGGGGCAATATCGCCTTGCCTTCGTATCCGACTTGGAGATTTTTGACCTCGAGCATATGCTTTGTCACAAGCAACGTATATGGAAAATCAAACGTGGGCTTTTCAAACGAAACGGGTTTTTGCATGACGTCGATTCTGTCAAGCATTTTTTTACGGCTGTTAGCCATACCCGCCGTAGCGGCTCTAGCCTTGTTTCGCGCGATATAATCTTCCATCTTTTTGATTTCTCGCTGCTGTCTCTCGTAACTGTCCGCATACTGTCTGGCATTTTGTTCGTGTTGAAGAATAAACTCGTCGTAATTTCCCCAATACTTCCTGATCATTCCGTTTTCTATATTGACAATTATCTTACACACGCTGTTGAGAAACGCCGTATCGTGCGAAATAAGTATAAACGTTCCTTTGAAAGAATCGAGATATTTTCTCAGCCAATCTATCTGTTCGAGATCCAGAAAGTTGGTAGGCTCGTCGAGCAGCATCACGTCCAATTCCTCCAACAGCAATTTGGACAGCATCAGCTTGGCTCTCTGCCCGCCGCTGAGATTTCCTATCACCGTATCGTAACCGAAGTTATTTACGCCAAGACCGTTGGCGACTTTTTTTATCTTAGAATCAAGGTCGTAGAAACCGCTGTTGTCCAACTGTTCCTGCATCGCTGCCGACTTGTTGACCATCCTATCTAGCTTGTCCATATCTTCCTCTGTCGCCATATCCGAATAAAGCTGTTCGAGCCGTTCGTTAAGAGCGTACAGATGATCGAACGATCCCTGGAGATACTCCATTACGCTTTGAGATCTGTCTATATCGGCGTGCTGATCGAGATAGCCCCATCTAATACCGTTGAGCCACTTGACCTCTCCCGCGTCCTGAGAAAGTCTGCCTGTAACAATATTCATAAAAGTTGACTTACCTGCTCCGTTAAGTCCCACGACTCCTATATGCTCGCCGTTGTTGACTGAAAGATCGGCGTCGTTGAACAACGTCTTGGAATCAAAAATATGCGTAAGCCCTTTTATTGTCAAAACACTCATTATTCACCCTGATTAATATTTTGTCCGTTATCTCCGTCTGCGTCTGAGCGCGCAACGTTTTTGCGAGACTTGCGCATCAGCTGAGATATAAATTCTTCCGTTTCGGCAAAATCCGAACTCTCCACGACTATCGTCAGTCTGTCGCCCTTGCGCAGAACCGTTTCGCCGTCGGGCACGACGCTCTCTCCGTTTTGCCTTATTATCTCAGTGACGAGGCCGTTGGCAGGCCAAATGACGTCGCTGATACGTTTGTCCGCGACAAACGTCCCTTCCTCAACGACAGCTCCGAAATATCTCTTCTCGACCTTCTCCGCGTTTTGTTCGCGAAGTCTATCGAGCAGACTGTCATAGAACGGCGTGTTGCCCAAAAGTTCCGCAACCAGATATGCGGTGAATATCGCCAACGCCGTGGGAAGGAAATCCGACTGATATCCCGAAAGCTCGACTATCAGCACTACCGCGGTAATAGGCGCGCGCACGCTTGCTCCAAAAAACGTAGTCATAGCAATAATCACGACGGCGGAGAAATAATTCTTATCCATGCCCATCTTGACGAAAATAATCCCCATCAAAGCTCCAAGCAGCGCACCTGTCGTGAGCATTGGGATAAACAGTCCTCCTGTCGCTCCCGAATTAAAACAAAGCAACGTCAATATAAAACGCACCGTCAGTATTCCCGCAAGCAAGATAAACGAATATTCAAGCCCGTTGTGACAAAGATGGTCGATGAGCGAATGTCCGCCCGTGTTGACAAACGCAAATCCGTTGTCAAAATACTTAGTAAAAATCAAGCCGAGCGCGCCCGTCAGCAAAAACGCAATGAGCAGTCTCGCCCAATACGGAAATTTTTTTATCCATTTATCGGTAAGCCTTTGAGAATGCACCATGACGAGATTGAAAAGTATCGCGCACGCGCCGATGACAACGCCTATCGCAATAAGTATACCGAGCACGGCGGCAAATTCACCGAAAGATCCCATTTCTTTGAAATCTCCGAAAGGTTTAAGCGATTTGATATCGAAAAGCATAGCAGTACTCGACCATTTGGCGTCTTTGATTGCCATACCCAACAGTCTGTAAGTAGCCGTGCCTGTGATTACTGCCGACGAGGCGCACATCAATATCATCGGCGATATGCGCTTGTGACATTCTTCCATAGCAAAAATTATGCCCGTAAGCGGAGCGTTGAACGCGACGGCGATACCCGCACCCGCGCCGCCTGCGATGACGTAGCGTCTCCAAGTGAGTTTTGCTCTCATCAACTGAGTTACGCCTTGAGAAGTCATAGCGCTCAGCTGAACGCTGGGTCCCTCGCTGCCGAGCGGCAATCCGGCAAAAAAACTGATATACGAACCGATCAGCGTGCCGACAAGCGTCCTAAGCCATTTGTATGACAAAAATCCTCTGACGCTTCCCTCCACGTTGGGTATTCCGCTTCCCCTAACGTTGGGAACGTATCTGTGCAAAAGAGCGGTAAGCAAAGCCAACGCCGCCAATCCTATAAAAAACAACGGCAATGCCCACAGATGCGTCAACGTCGCCGAATATATTTTCTGCGAAAATTCGATTAGATAGCGCGCGCCGAAATTGAATGCTCCCACCAAAAATCCCGAGAGAATTCCCGTCAATCCGCCGTAAGCCACGACGGGCAACACAATATTTTTGAGCTTCTCGCCCATTGACTTGACTTTAAGTCTTGCTCTGCGCTTCATAAACCTCTGTTACTCAAACCGCGCACACGCGCGTCGTTTAATCTCTAATAATATATACTATAGCGAGGGAAAAAGTCAAGTTTATAAACTCACTTGTTACCTTGACAGAGGCTTCGCCAAAATGAAAAAAGGGAGCCGAAAGCTCCCTTCTGATTAATAGCCTGCTTTTAGAATAGCAAGTTGCCCAAACACGCCATGACAATGTATATGCCCATACATACGAACACAACGACTTTGAATTCCGTTCTCTTATTCCTCACGTAATAATAAGCGGAAAGACAGATTACTACGCCAAGCGCGATATCTTTGACAAGATTGACGATCTTCATCGGCCAACCGCCGCCCATTTCAAGAGCGTTCAAAATCAGATTGACGACGAAAATCACGATTGCCAAAATGAGCACTATGCAAGCGCTCAAACCTATAAGCGCGTTCATATTGGCTCTGACAGATCTGTCTTCGACTTTTTTACTCGTAGATTTTTTCTTTGCCATACCCTGATCCTCCTTAATTATTGCAAGATAATTATAGTATCACTAACCCGATATGTCAAGCGGATGATAGCTTTTTGCCCAAGGCGGCGAATACGCCGAGGCAAATGCCTCGGCGTACCATAGGGGAATTACTCGTATACAAACCTATACGGGTAAAGGCTTAAATTATCTTACGCTGGCAAGGAAGTCGGCGTAGTCTTTGTCGGAAATTTCCGCTCTGCCGTCAAAAATGTCTGCGTAATCCGCTGTCCGTCTGTCGAATTGTTCTGCGAGCACGCTGACGACTTCGTCATAATACTTGCGTATGTTGCTTTCGAGCAGACTGAACTTATCCTTGTCGCTCTCCTCGATAATCGAGTTGAACAATCCGAAAAATTCGCTGTTGTAAATATATTCGCTCACGTTGTCGACAAATTCGTACAAACTGTCTATAATCGCGTATTTTGACAGATAGTACGTAAACTCAACCGTGTTGGAAATCTCTATGCCTAGATTTTTCAGTTGGGCAGTCAAACGGTCGCATTCGTCGATAAGGGCTTTTGCTTGAGACGACAAACTAGGCGCCAGCAAAGTATCTTCGACCGCTTTATAGACCCAGTAATTGACGTCGCACGTATCGGAGAGAACGTCGAGTTTTTCGCCAAGGCTCTCCAATATTTCTTTCTTTGCTTTGAGCCCGCGGCAGTAATTCTCTATATAACTCTCGACCTCGTTCTGAAAATCGCCTATAAATCCTTTTGCCTCGCCCAAAACGAATCTTCCTTCGCGTTGGATATCGGACATATACTTATCGAGATTTTCGCCCGCGTATTCCCAACCGCGGGACTGCGCAAATTCTTTGACACTGACGGCTGCAGTGTCCACGTATGCGTATACGTTGAGCCGTCTCAGATAGTCCTGCAATCCGTCGGCAAGTTTTTCGGTTGTGCTGTCGACTTCTCCTCCGACGACGTTCAAAGTCACTTTGTTATCTCTGCTGTTACAATCGATATAACCGAGTTTCGCCGCTTGTTCGAGAATTTTCTCTATGCACTCCTCCGCGTCTCTTCCCTTGCACTTAGCAAGTTCGTCGGCGCTAAGCACTACGTCCCCGTCGGAATTCCCCGAAGAAAGCGCAATCACCTTGCCTTTTGCATCGGCTGTGACCACTATGCTTGGGTTGATATCAACAATATAACACACTGTTTGAGATTTATCAACTGTTCCGTCCAATTTTTTTTGCCGCGTAAAATACGCGCCCAGCACGCTGACAAGCACTACGACGACCGCAATGCAAGCAACGGCGGACACCCAAGCCGCTGCGCCGTAGCGACGGCGTGGGAAATTTACTGTATTGTTGTCGCCGGAAGAATGAGAAATATCGCCGTGCGCGTTTATCGGAGCGCGCAAAACTTTGTCGTCAAGCGGCGGCGTCTTATCTTCGATCTGAGCGTCGAGCAGCTTTTTAATATCTTTGACTTTCATTCTCCGTACTCCTCTTTTATTATTTTCTGCAATGTCTTTATCGCCTTGTTATACCGCCATAGCGTAGTGCCAAGTGGCATATCGAGTTGTTTTGCTATTTCTCTGTGCTTCAGTCCCGCCGCCAGATGCATAAGCACGATTTTTGAATCCGCGGCGTCTAATCTTGTGCGAATTATTTCCAGCACAGGGATTTGCCCTTCGTCTATACGATAAGCTGCGTTGAGGTCATGCTCGTCAAAATCCGTCGGCACGCTCCGCCTCGCCTTTTTCATTTCGCTGAAAGCCGTATTCTTGGCGATTTGCATGATCCACGCAAAAGCATTACCCGATCGATACTTATCCGCGCTGCGGCGTATCTTGACGAAAGTGTCCTGCGTAAGGTCCTCTGCCGTGTGATATTCGCCCACGACGGAAAGCAAGTAGGCAAACACCTGTTTTGACGTCTCCCTATACAATCTTTCAAACGCTTCCTCGTCTCCGCAACTCACCCTGCAAAGCAATTCATCCAACAAACCTTCGTCTCGCACATATACCTCTGCAATTAATAAACTCCCGACAACGCCTTTTTATTGACGGGATACATATAAATTATATTATATATTAAAATATTAATCAATATAAATACCGTTGCGATATTCATTCTATCATTCTGAGCGCAATGCAGTAGAAGAATCTAATCAATTAGTTTTGTCATTTCGATTGCAACTGTTGAGATATTTCGACTGCGCTGTCGCTCCGCTCAATATGACAGAACTTTTTAGTTAAGTATCTTAGTAAGAATAACTAATCTAGTTCAAATTAAAAATATTAATGTCACCCTGAGCGAAACGAAGTGAAGTCGAACGGGTCTCAACATATTAATAAATTGATTAGATTTCTCCACTGCGGTCGAAATGACATATATCAGATATAATACGTCATTCTGAGTGAAGTCGAAGAATGACAAAATAAAAGTGAATAAACAAACTTGCAGTAGTATAACAATCTTAGTTGAATTGCCAAATGTCCTTTATGTCATATTGAGCGAAGTGTAACGTAGTCGAAATATCTCAACAGTATGAAAGTAAAAAAGATGAGATTCTTCGACTGCGCTCAGAATGACAGAACATATAAACATAGTGGACAATAATATGTCACCCTGAGCGAAACGCAGTGAAGTCGAACGGGTCTCAACATATTAATAAATTGATGAGATTTCTCCACTGCGGTCGAAATGACATATCACATTATAATCCGTCATTCTGAGCGTAGTCGAAGAATCTCATCCGTTTTATTTCTTCATCAATGTGAAATAGCGATTACTGCGTTATGCTATTAACGTCAATCGCGTCAGCATCTCAACCGCTTAACAAAGACCGCCAAAATGCGCGCAAAGCGGCATTTTCGTTTGGGCGGAAGGGAGTAATCTGACTGATAATACGGCAAGTTTATTTGATATAAATATACTTGCCGGTCAAAAGGCGAGATTACGCACTCGTCTACGCTTGGTGTGTTCAAAGCGTTCCTATTGATAAAATAACGAAATATACTCATAGGGTTTAAGATGTTATAATTAACAGGTATAATACATTATGTGGATAAAAGATATGTGTCCAAACACAAGATATTGTGGTTTGTCAAGCGTTTTTGCTGAAATTTTTTCACAAAAATTTACTGTTTTGTATTGCATAAGCATTAACGTTATGCTATAATCAGTTTTGCAATTAAGAAAAATGAGAGGAGAAAATTATGTACGTAATCAAAAAAGACGGCACAAAAGAAGAATACAACGTCCAGAAAGTAGTTACTGCGGTCAATAAATCCGCTTACCGCGCTCTCGTCAAATTCAGCGAGGAGGACATCCAGTTTATCTGCGACTTCGTCAACAAGAAGGTCGCCGCGATGAACAAGGACTTTATCAGCATTAGCGAAATGCACAACGTTGTCGAATATGCCCTCGAATCGCTCAATCCGTCGGTAGCAAAGAGCTATAAGGATTACCGCAACTACAAGCAAGATTTCGTACATATGCTCGACGAAGTATACAAAAAGAGCCAAGCCATAATGTATATCGGCGACAAGGAGAACTCCAACTCCGACAGCGCTCTCGTATCCACGAAAAGGAGCCTGATATTCAATCAACTCAATAAAGAGCTGTATCAAAAGTTTTTCTTGACCAAAGACGAATTACAGGCGTGCCGCGACGGATTTATATACATACACGATATGTCTGCCCGCCGCGATACGATGAACTGCTGTCTGTTCGACGTGGCAACAGTGCTCAAAGGCGGATTCGAGATGGGCAACATCTGGTACAACGAACCCAAGACGCTCGACGTTGCGTTCGACGTTATCGGAGATATCGTTCTTTCCGCGGCAAGTCAGCAATACGGCGGTTTTACCGTGCCTCAGGTTGACAAAATATTAGAACCGTATGCCGAAAAGAGTTTCCAAAAACAATACGACAGATACAAATCGCTCGGTCTCAGCGACGACAAAGCCGAAGAAGAGGCAGTCAAAGACGTCAAAAAAGACATGATGCAGGGATTCCAAGGCTGGGAGTACAAGTTCAACACGGTTGCGTCCTCTAGAGGCGACTATCCGTTTATAACAATCACGGGCGGACTTGGCACGTCGAGATTTGCCAAAATGGCAAACATCTGCATGCTGGAAGTACGCAAGAACGGACAAGGCAAAAAAGAATGCAAAAAGCCTGTGCTCTTCCCCAAAATCGTATTCCTTTACGACGAGAACCTGCACGGTCCCGGCTGTCCGCTCGAGGACGTATTCGAGGCTGGCGTGGAATGTTCGTCCAAGACGATGTATCCTGACTGGCTGTCGTTGACGGGCGAAGGCTACGTGGCAAGCATATACAAAAAATACGGAGAAGTCATATCCCCTATGGGTTGCAGAGCTTTTCTCTCTCCCTGGTATGAAAAAGGCGGTATGTACCCTGCCGACGAAAATGACAAGCCTATCTTTGTAGGCAGATTCAATATCGGCGCGGTAAGTCTGCATTTGCCTATGATCTATGCAAAAGCAAAGCAGGAATCTAGAGATTTCTACGAAGTCCTCGACTATTATCTCCAATTAATACGGCAGCTACATCAGCGCACGTACGAATATCTCAGCCAAATGCGAGCCTCCACCAATCCGCTTGCATATTGCGAAGGCGGTTTCTACGGCGGACATCTCAAATACAGCGACAAGATAGGTCCCCTTCTCAAAGCGTCGACAGCGTCGTTCGGCATCACTGCGCTTAATGAATTGCAGGAAATTCACAACAAAAAATCCATTGCCGAAGACGGACAGTTCGCATTGGAAGTTATGCAGTATATCAACGACCGTATCAACCAATTCAAAGAAGAAGATCATATACTCTACGCAATGTACGGCACGCCTGCGGAAAGTCTGTGCGGATTGCAGGTAGAACAGTTCAGAAAGCAGTTTGGAATAGTGCCCAACGTAAGCGACAGACCTTACGTGACCAATTCTTTCCACTGCCACGTGTCCGAAGATTTGACGCCGATACAAAAGCAAAATCTCGAAAAGAGGTTCTGGGATTTGCTCAACGGCGGCAAAATACAATACGTCAAATATCCTATCGATTACAACAAAGAAGCTATACGCACGCTTATCAGACGAGCTATGGCATTGGGCTTCTACGAAGGCGTCAACCTTTCTCTTGCATACTGCGACGATTGCGGTCATCAAGAATTGAGCATGGACGTATGCCCCAAGTGCGGCAGCAGAAACCTTACCAAGATCGACAGGATGAACGGTTATCTATCCTACTCTCGCGTAAAAGGCGACACTAGACTCAATGCCGCTAAGATGGCGGAAATACAAGACAGGAAGAGTATGTGATATGCGTTACCACAATATTACCAAAGACGATATGCTCAACGGCGACGGGCTGCGCGTCGTACTGTGGGTTGCCGGCTGCACACATCACTGCAAAGACTGTCAAAATCCTATCACCTGGGACGTCAACGGCGGATTGGAATTCGGTGAAAACGAAAAGCAAGAGATCTTCGACGAACTTGCAAAATCATATATTTCGGGCATAACGTTCTCCGGCGGAGATCCGTTGCACCCTGCCAACAGACAGCCTGTCTGCGAACTTGCAAAAGAAATAAAAGCCAAATTTCCCGCCAAGACGATATGGCTTTACAGCGGATTTGAATGGGAGAGCGTCAAAGATTGGGAAATCGTCAATTACATAGACGTAATGGTCGACGGAAGATTTGTGGCAGAACTGCTCGATCCTCAGCTATATTGGAAGGGATCTAGCAACCAAAGAGTTATCGACGTGCCCGCCACGTTAAAATCCGGACAAGTCGTACTGCATGCATAATTGCGCGATATATCAACGGGACGGTCAAATGACCGTCCCGTAAGTGTATTCAGTTGGTCAGTGACACTAACCAACTGAATACACGCCGTAATATCGTCCAATAAAATTAACGGGTGGAATTAATCCACCCGCCTTAATGCAACGACCTAACGAATTTGTGGAGCTTTCCGCGCGATGATTGTTCGCGGAAGTTAAGCCATTGATATTAAGTAAATTTGTGTGTTCCGCCCAAACGAAAATGCCGCTTTGCGCGCATTTGGGAGGACTTATGTTAATAGGATTAGATATTTCGACTGCGCTGTCGCTCCGCTCAATATGACTAGT
Source organism: uncultured Clostridia bacterium (assembly GCA_947246685.1). GTDB lineage: Bacteria > Bacillota > Clostridia > Christensenellales > UBA3700 > RACS-045. The sequence continues at coordinate 25,823 of CAMXSN010000011.1, forward strand.
GCGTAATCTCGCCTTTTGACAGGCAAGTATATTTATATCAAATAGACTTGCCGTATTATCAGTCGGATTACTCCCTTCCGCCCAAACGAAAATGCCGCTAAACGCGCATTTTGGCGGTCTTATATTAATAGGATTAGATATTTCGACTGCGCTGTCGCTCCGCTCAATATGACAGGACTTTTTAGTTAAGTGTCTTAGATAGAATAACTAATCTTGTTCAAATAACAAATAATTACAATGTCATTCTGAGCGTAGTCGAAGAATCTCGTCAGTATATTAATCGGTTGAGACCCGTTCGACTTCACTACGTTTCGCTCAGGGTGACAGACTATTGTCCGTTACGATTTTTAGTCCTGTCATATTGAGCGGAGTGTAACGCAGTCGTAAGGAGCGAAGCGACGGTATAGCGATTGCTACGTTATGCTATTAACGTCAATCGCGTCAGCATCTCATCCGCTTATCCCATACTTTCTCTCGAGCGCGGAGAGTGGTGTGATTTTCGTCCTAGCTAGGGCAAGGTGAAGTCGCCAAATGTACTTTCCGTACATGTCGACTTCCCTTGTCCCGAAGATCGGGCGGAAGGCGCGACGCTATACGCGCTCGTCTCTAACTCTATCTCTTCGCTAACGTCCTCTGCTCTTTAAGAAAATCCTGATACCTCTCTATCTGATCCTCTCTCAAATCTATCATCTTCTTTGCCGATCTATACGCCTGCGCGTCTCCGACTATTACTTCTGTCTCCTTTGTCTTGATCTTTGTTCCGTCGCTGCTTGCGTCTTTCCTCAAATCCTTGAAGTATTCGTCTTCCATCTTAAACAACGCTACCGTCATATCTTTCTTTATCGTCAATTTGACCAACGGATTTACCGACGACTGTCCCATCAAGATGAAATACGTAGACTTCTTCTCCTTGCACTTATCTTTGGTCAACGCATAGGCTTTGAGCCCGTCAAAATACTTTCTCTGCTCTTTGCTGAGTTGCGCGTACGCCTCGTCAAGCGTCAATCTCGGAGCGCGCTCCTTGGTCAATGCCGACGATCTCTCCGCGGCAGGTACTCTGACGATCTTCTCGACCACTTTTTCTACGGGCACTTCTATGATCTTTTCCACAACCTTCTCTACAGGCTTTTCGACGATTTTCTCGACAACCTTCTCAACGGGTTTTTCCACCACTTTCTCGACAGGCACTTCGACAATCTTCTCGACAACCTTCTCTACGGGTTTCTCCACTACTTTCTCAACGGGAACTTCGACTACTTTCTCGACGACTTTTTCGGAATTGCTCTGCGACATAAGTTTCTCGATGAGTTTCTCTTGATTACGCATCATCTGAGCGATAGCCGCGTCGTTCTTATCCGTTCTGTCGAGCAGTCTATTGACGGTTTCGTCGTTTTTCTCCGATCTATCAAGCAATCTTTGCACCGCTTCGTCGTTGGAGCTTGCCGTCTGCGGCAAAAGCTGTTGCACGCCCGGCAACAATGCCGCCACAGTCTCGGTGATCAAGCCTTTGATACTCTCCGCATCGACCGTAATGGAAGTCTGAGGCGTGATATAGGACGTATCGTGCGCAACTCCGCCGCCGTTGCTGCCCATATGCATAAACATCATACGCATTTCTTCGTCGCGGGCTTTTTTCTCGTTTTTCTCAAATTCTTCCTTTGCTTCGTCGAGATAATCCTGCGCCTTGTTGCAACGGCTCTTCTGTATGATCATAAATATCAGACCGAGCAGCGCAACCGCGAGCAACGAACATGCGATAATGGTCCAATTTTTCGAGCCGAGTCCGAATATAGCCGTACCTGTCACCGCGTAGACCGATTTATATTTCTTATCGGCAGTCTTTTTGGTCTTTTTGCGTTTGCTCTCGTAAGCAAAACCTTTTGCAAAGAATATCAACGCCAACAAAATGCTGACCGCGCTGACGATTATCTGCCACCATTCTTTTAAGAAATCGGCAAACTTGCTCATGTCTATGCTGCTGCCGGGATCTTTATCACCGGGTTTCTCGGGATTGTCGGGATTACCCGGATCTTCGGGATCGCTCGGCAATTCGGGATCTACCGTCGGATATACCGGGTGATTGGGATTGTTGGGATCGTTGACCGTCTCTCCCGCCGTCACGCTGAACATCTGCGGCGCTGTCTCCACGCTTCCGTCTGCAAATACGAAATTGCTCTGCTGATCGGCTTTTATCCTCGCCACTATGCTGTACTGCACTCCTGCTTCCAGCTTACCGCCGTTGCCCAAATCTATCACGTTGCCGTCAGCGTCCGTTATCTCATATTCCACGCCTTTGATCTGTCCGTACGTCAAGTTGAGCACAGGCGGCTTATACTTCGTATTCCACGTAGTATCAATCTTGCCTTTGACTATCTCAAAATCAAATTCAAAGTCTCCGTCTATTTGGTACTTGTCTATATAAGAGTTTTTAAGGCTGATCTCCACTCTGTATTTGCCCACGTTGGTCGGCGCGGTTGCTAGCTTTGCATAGCCGTCGTAATACGTCACATCAAACGCATTCGTTGGCAGCTTGCCGTCCGCTACCTTTATCTTCGCGTGTCTGGGATTACTGTTGTACTCCATCTCGCTCTTTTCCAGGCTCACCTGCACCTTCGTCAAGTCTTTGCCTATGCGGAATATCTTGGACTGCGCTGACGGGTCGTCCAGCTCATAGTTGTTGGTGTCTTTCAATATAGGTTTGGCGATATAATACTTTGATTCCGTGCCCGACCATACGAGATCGCTCTCTTTCAAAGGTTTAGTCGGGTCGAGTATTTTGCCCGTGGAATCCGTCTCGTAATACTCGTATTCTACTATTCCGCCGTCGGCGTGCGCGTCTCTCAACACCAACACGTCAAAAGCCTTGTTGTTGGTATCAACGACGTTTTTATTCTTCCATCCCGCTGTCTTGATGACCGCCTTGATTATCGTGCAGGTCTTGCTCCACTCAAACGGCGAGCTAGAATCCTCGATATACGTAGTCGGGTCGGTATCGTCGGGCAGGATATAATTATCCGCGCTGTCGGGATATGCAGGATCAAACACAAACGTAACGCTTGCAGGTATGTTGTCGCCCACGTTTTGTCCCGTGTTGTCGCTATAGACGGGTTTGAGCTGTTTGGGCACGTTCTCCAACACGGCTTCGGAGCCGTTGACTTTATCGTATTCCAACTGTCCGTTGTCCTTCCACTTTACTGCGCTGAGATCAAATTTTGCCTTCTCTATCTCCCACTCTATAGTATAAATGCAGGTTTCGGTTGTTCCGTCCTTTTTCAATCTGACCTTCGTCGTATATTTATCGGCGTTGTGTCCTATCTTGGTATTGTTCGAATTATCTGCGGTTACCTCAAATCCCGTACCGGCAGTACCGAAGGTCTTGTCTATGCTGTAACCGTCCGGAGTCGTCATATCGAAATTGTAAGCATAATTTTCGTTGAATATTAAATGCTGTTTGCTATACTGCATAGCGGTAGTGTCGCCCAATTTAGCGGTCAACATATCCAATCTCACAGTCTGTTTGTTTGATTGAATTCTATACAGCACCCAAGTCGGGTCTGTCACCGCCGTAGCGGATATCACCTCGATATATATCGGCGACTTCGGCGTCGACGTCGATCCCGATGACGTCAATACCGCATTGTAATCGCTGTTGTCGCTCTCCACTTTGAGTTCCCACTTGCCCGTCTGCGTGATAGCGTCGGTGTGCAACTCCAAATTGTTGAGCATCATCATCGATCCGCCTATATCCGCCGCCGTGAGTGGATATCCCGTCGTAACTTTGGTCCCTCCTGTGTCGGTAAAAGCAATTGGAATCTTGTAACTGCCTTTGACGGCAAAGAATTTCAGCTTCAACGAATCTCCGTTGATATTTAGTATCGGCTGTTGACTGATCATGCCGTTGACTTTGACTTTTTGATACTGTTTAATTTTAATAGTATCGTTCATGCCCGCATCCGGATCTATGATCAACTCTATGGTCGCCGGCTCTAATTCCAACTCGATTTCTTTGTCGTCCATATCGTTTCGCACGCCGCTTGCCCAATACATCGATCCGTCTTTTTTCTTCAACGCGACTTTGATCTTGTATTTGCCTGCTTTCTTGACGTTGACCATATTGACGTTGTCAAACGTAGCCCCCGTGGGACACGTGACTGTCATCTTGTCCAAATCCAAATCTTTGAACTCAAATCCCACGTCGTTGCCGCCTGCATAACCTTGTTTTGCATTGACAAACGTAGGCAAAGTCAACGACTCGCCTTCGACGGAAAAATCTTTTGTCTTAGTTGTGATTTTTGGATCGGGTGTATAATTTGGATTGAGAGAAACCACCGTCGCAACGTAATCGCCCGATGCCGTAGGCATTATCAAAGCCTGTTTTTCGCATGTCGGGTCGTTGGGATGGTCGGGATGAGCCGGATCGCACTTGGGATATTCGGCTGTACCCGGTTTGTTTTTGTATGAGAAGCCTAGCACGGTCGTCAATCCCGTGTCGTTGGCGCATAAATCCGAGGGATCGTGCGCAACAGCCGGCGGAGCATTCCCTCCTCCGGTGAGCGTATATCCAATCGGTTGTGGTTTAATTTCAAATTTTATCTTACGCGTCCAAGACGAATCGGTCCCTTGGTCCGCCCAATTCGTCTTGGCTTGCGCCGCCGTCTTAATTGTAAATTCCACTGTGTATTTACCGGCGTCTATAGGCAAGGTAGACAAAGCCTTACCGTCTTTGTCTTTATACACAGTGTCCATCGCCGTCGTGTCGTCGAAAATCGACGTGTACCACTCCGGCGCTTTTGTTCCGGAACTTACTGACAGCTTGTTGCTGTCGTAAGTTAGGGTGACGTCCTGAGGGACGTCAAGAATCTTTGCCGAGCTCAGCTCGGCTGATTTTAGATTTAAGTGAAGCGCAGGCCGAACAGCGTACGCGGCGGAGTCCACAATAGCATAGTATTGGGAACCCGCGGCGTCCAAGTAGTAAGCGTAGGATGCATTAGCGTAACCGCCGGAACGCAGCCAGGAAGTAGCCGAGCTACTTCTCATATTGACCGGATGCGACGTCAAAGAATTGGTATGGCCGGTGGTGTTCTCCGTCTTCCAGATACCTTCCGAGCCGTGCCAAGTAACGTTGGAAGTCAAACCGTTGGTGCCTGCTCCGGGTCTACCCCAACCTGTCTCTGTCAAGCTGGGCAGCCACAGATAGTCGTCGCCCCACTCGGTATAGCCGAGAGCATACGAACTGCTCTGCACATTTCCCGTGCCGTTAGTATGCCAGTGACCGCTAGGTATAGAAGTGCTGAGCGAATCGTTGGGATTGGTCCTCCAACCTTCGCTGAGATATGCGCCCATATTGACGTATGCGTCTTGAGTGCTTTGATATTGAACGTTTTTTGGTTGAACTAAGAATTGAGTAAGACTTCCCGTCGCATTGTCGCGCGTGAATACTTCAAACGGATAGTTGGAGTTGGGCGTAACCACTCCCGTCCTGCTCGTCTTATTAATAGAATATTTTACTTGAGTTGTGCCGTCCGCCTCATAACCGTTGAGAAGCGTAGCTCTGACCAAACTGGTCGAATATACCGAAGACGGATAGTTTACCGCAAATTCATTTGCCGCCGCCGCGTGCCACGGCGCAAATTTAGAAGTCATTACGTTGGCGTCTTTGAGCCACAGCGTGACGATAGGATCGCCGTTCTGCGTCTCGGTCGTCAGCGACGTGACTATCCATTCCAATCCGCCGAGAGTTACTATAAGGTTTTGACCTGTTGCGCCGCTAGCGGCGTTGTAACTTCTTATCGTGTCCGACGCGATACCGTTGTGCATCGTGATGCCGGTAGCTCTGGTGTCGGGAGTGTTTGCCTGAGTGGTGACGTTTGCCAACGTACCAGCAGTGCCTTGAGGCGTCAGCTTGTCAAACAACTTTTCCAACACGTTGCCGTTGAACACGTTGCCGTCCGTTCTGGTCTTATAGTCTTCAAGAAGCAGATCTCCAAGATCCAACGTGTCACTGATAACCGCCGCGTCCGCAATATCCTCGCTTGTCCCCTGCACCGCCGCCGTAAAACCGACTATTAGGCTCAAAGCAATGACAATGCTTATCACGGCATAGATTATGCCTTTTCTTCTTCTTAACTTTTCCATATCATTCACCTCTCGCATCCCTTATCGGATCGAGTCGCCGCCCCTTATGCGCGGCTCTCCACTTTAATTTATCTCCCGAAAGATAGTTGATGGTATTTCTTTCGGTATATTATTGTTATTATATTAATCGGTTGAGATGCTGACGCGATTGACGTTAATAGCATAACGTAGCAATCGCTATTCCGTCGCTTCGCTCCTTACGACTACGCTCAGAATGACTGATTATATTGTGATATGTCATTTCGACCGTAGCGGAGAAATCTCATCATTTTATTAATTTGTTGAGACCCGTTCGACTTCACTTCGTTTCGCTCAGGGTGACGAGTGCGTAATCTCGCCTTTTGATCGGCAAGTGTATTTATATCAAATAAACTTGCCGTATTGTCAGTCGGATTACTCCCTTCCGCCCAAACGAAAATGCCGCTTCGCTTGCATTTTGGCGGTCTTTGTTAAGCGGTTGAGATTCTTCGATTCCGCATACGCTACACTCAGAATGACAGATTATGTCTGAGATATGTCATTTCGACCGTAGCGGAGAAATCTCATCATTTTATTAATTTGTTGAGACCCGTTCGACTTCACTTCGTTTCGCTCAGGGTGACATTAATATTTTTTAATTTGCACTGGATTAGTTATTCTTTTCAAGTGCTTAACTAATAAGTTCTATCATATTGAGCGAAGTGTAACGCAGTCGAAATATCTCGTCCGCTTACGTTTGTCATGCTAAGAATCTATTCCGCTTATTCCGTTGTAGACAGAACATAGCGCCAATAATGACACTTATGCATTTTCATTTTACATCAATAAATATGTCTTGGCAAGGCTTAATCGAGAGTTTTTGTAAAATTTTTCCTATTTTTCGCCTTTTTTCGTCCACTTTTTATTATTCCTTTACAATTTTTTTGGTTACTGTCGGCAATTCTTAATTTTTTCAATCATCAAGGAAATTACGCCCCCTTGGTTGAAAAATATAATTTTTAGTATTCTTTCTCCTATATACTCAATAGAATAAGCGGTTGAGATATTTCGACTGCGCTATCGCTCCGCTCAATATGACAGAACTTATAAGTTAAGTATCTTAGTAAGAATAACTAATCTAGTTCAACTAAAAAAATTAATGTCACCCTGAGCGAAACGAAGTGAAGTCGAACGGGTCTCAACATATTAATAAATTGATGAGATTTCTCCACTGCGGTCGAAATGACATATCACATTATAATCCGTCATTCTGAGCGTAGTCGAAGAATCTCATCCGTTTTACTTCTTTATCAAAGCGTAATAGCAATTGCTACGTTATGCTATTAACTTCAATCGCGTCAACTTCTTATCAGATTTAAGCGGAAAAAATTTTTCAGTTTTTTGTATAGTTATTGTTTTATCCTCTGCTTTGTGATACAATAATTTGCGTGGCGTATACTTACTGGTTTGCTTACCATTTATCCTGGCTGCGTTCCGGCAATAACAATAATGCATCCAACGCTAACTACTTGGACGCCGCGGGTTCCCAAAACAATGCTATTGTGGACTCCGCCGCGTACGCTGTTCGGCCTGCGCTTCTCTCACTTGTCCGATAATGGACAAGATTTTCCGGTATCCGATCTATCCACGGGATAATCGGACTGAAGATTGGAGTTGAAGGGGTATGCGTCCTGCTGCAAGCATTACTTGCGGCGAAACAAATCCGACCGTACTGCAACGGCATCTAACGGTTGCTTTTGAAGTATTAGCCGATAAGGCGGTCGGATCAAATAAAAAAAACTCGCATCCGCGAGCTTTTTTATATTGAAACCATTTTGAATCCATTTGCATTTTGGCGGTATTGGTTAATTTGATAAGATTATTTCATTTATTCTCTCATCAAGTCTTTCCACTCTGCATTATCTCTGTTTATCAACGCATTCTTCTTTTCCCTTCGCCATCCTTTCAGTTGTTTCTCTCTTCTCAATGCATCGTTAATACATCCGTATTCCTCTACGTATACCAACTTGTTCAATTTGTATTTCTCACTAAACCCCGTCACCACTTTATCATTATGCTCATTTATACATCTGTATATGTCATTTGTAACACCGCAATACAATGTTGTGTTGTTTTGGTTTGTGATTAGATATACGTAATACTTTTTCATGTTGCTTTTTCTTTTGTGTTTTTCAGTTGAAACGTGATTGACGTTAATAGCATAAGCAATCTCTATATGGTTGAGATTCTTCGACTTCGCTCAGAATGACATATTACATATTTGTTAGTAAGCTAGATTAGTTATTCTTACTAAGTTAATTAACTAAAAAGTTCTGTCATATTGAGCGAAGTGTAACGTAGTCGAAATATCTAATCCGATTACATTTGTCATTCTGAGCGTAGTATGACGACTGCTATTGTCCGCTATGTTTATATGTTCTGTCATTTCGACCGTAGTGGAGAAATCTCATCAGTATATTAATCGGTTGAGATTCTTCGACTTCGCTCAGAATGACAAATTGATTATTTGTTAGTTGAATAAGATTAGTTATTCGTATTTAAGATTCTTAACTAATAAGTTCTGTCATATTGAGCGAAGTGTAACGCAGTCGAAATATCTCAACAATAGTTTAACTGTTGAGACCCATTCGACTTCACTTCGTTTCGCTCAGGGTGACATATTAATTGTTCGTTACGATTTTAGTTCTGTCATATTGAGCGAAGTGCAACGCAGTCGAAATATCTAATCCGCTTAAACTTTTAATCTATTATATTATGTTTTTTCGCTCCGCCGATTGTCAGCACGTTTTTATCTTTGGACACGGTCTTCAAAATATTCTTGCCTTTATTTGCTCTATCCTCTATACCTATCTGCTCGGTGTTGATACTCTTAACTTCTCCGCCCGGCAATATCAACGCAAAATCATACGGCATCGTCACAATGTCTGCGTATACACATTCTCCCAATTTGGAATCGTTGAGCCTTACGCCTTTGGACATCCTCATACGCGGTTCTATACAGCCAAGTATCACGCGCTTTGCATATCCGCTGTCGACGACGCTGATCACCTCGCCGCTGCCGTCGTTGTGCGCGGCAAATATTATCCTGTCTTTGTCTTCTAGCCTCATCAGCTTGACGCCGCTTGCTTTCTTGCCCTGAGTGGGGATGTCGTCGTAAGAATTGAGCATCATTCCGTCGGCTGTGATAGAGAGTATGTATCCTCTCGCGTCTCTCGTGCCGTCGTCCACCTCCGGCGGAGCGACTGCGCTTACGCTGACTATCACGTCGTCTTCGTCCTTAAAAGACATCGCCGTAGTCTGCGACTTTTTGTCAAACGTAAATTCTGACATATCGGCATATTTCGCCATGCCCATCGCAGTGACCAGCAATATCTTTTTGCCTTTGATATCCTCGGGCTTGAATATTTCTAACAGCACGTCGTCGCTGTCTGCTTTGGCAATCTTGTTGATTCCCATTCCCCTGCTCTTCCATTTGTCGTCGCCCAGCGCCGCAACGGGGAAAGTCACAGCATTTCCCTTTGACGTTATGCCGAAAAGCATACCTTCGCTGTCCGTCTTGATAACCTTCTTGGCGATATCCTGCGCATTGCAGTTGACTATACTCTTGGACGCAAGATTGTAGCCTTTGTCAAGCACAAACTTGATATTGCCGTTGTAGTGCAACACTACGTAGCCGTCCTTTTTGATCTTGGCGTTGAGATCTACTTCCACGTCAGCGATAGCGCTTTCGTGGATGATTTGACTTTGTCTGGGCTGTTTGTATTTCTTGTTGATTTCGAGCAGCTCTTTTCTGACCACGCCGTATTGCTTTGCCTTAGAATTGGTCACAGCAGTAAGATACGCGATCTTCTCCAACAGTTCTTTCTGCTCTTCGAGCATTTTGTTAATATCCAGTTTGTTGAGACGTTTGAGCGGAATATCGAGCACGGCTATCGCCTGTCTTTCCGTCAATTCAAATCTCAGCATTAGCCTTTCTTTTGCCTCTACGTATGTCTTGCTGTCAAGCACTATGTCCACGACTTCGCGGATATTATTGACGGCTTTGAGCAGACCTTCGAGAATATGTTCTCTCTTCTCCGCGACCTCGAGGTCGTATTTGCTCCTCTTGTATATGACTTCTCTTTGAAATTCTACGTAGTGCTTGACTATATCGAGCAATCCCAACTGCATGGGTCTGTTTCGTACGATTGCAGTCATGTTGGCGTTGAAATTGATTTGCAAATCGGTCTTTTTGAGCAACAACGCTATCATCGTCTCAGCGTCCGTCTCTTTTCTCAATTTGATCACGCAGCGCATTCCCGACCTGTCGGATTCGTCGACGATATCCTGTATGCCGCCAAACAGATCTTTGTTGGTCTCCCTCAGGTCGTTGATCCTTGCCAACAGCGCGGCTTTGTTGACCTGATAAGGTATCTCCGTGACAACAATGTTGGTTCTGCCATTCTCGTTTTCGGTATGATATTTTGCCCTTATGACAATCTTTCCTCTGCCCGTGTCATACGCCTCGCGTATGCCCTGATTGTCCACGATTATTCCGCCTGTGGGGAAATCGGGAGCAGGAATATATTTCATCAATTCGTCGAGAGATATGTCGTTGTCGTCGATATACGCGACGATGCCGTTGATTGCCTCGTGGAGATTGTGCGGAGGAATGTTGGTCGCCAAACCTACCGCAATTCCGCTCGCGCCGTTGACTAACAGGTTTGGAATCCTGCTGGGCAGAACCTCGGGCTCTTCCAACGAATCGTCAAAGTTCAACGTCATCGGAACGGTGTTTTTGTCAAGATCTCTCAATATCTCGAGAGCATACGGCGTCATTCTCGCCTCGGTGTATCTCATCGCCGCCGCGGAATCGCCGTCTACCGAACCGAAATTGCCGTGTCCGTCGACAAGCAACATTCGCGTGTTGAACGGCTGAGCCAACTTGACCATTGCTCCGTATACGGACGTGTCGCCGTGCGGATGATATTTACCAAGACAGTCTCCGACGATACGCGCGGACTTTCTGTGCGGCTTGTCGGGAGTTGTGCCAAGCTCCATCATCGTGTATAATATTCTTCTCTGAACGGGCTTAAGTCCGTCCTCTACCCTCGGCAACGCTCTGTCAAGTATAACGTATTCGCTATACGGAAGCATAGAGTTGTGCATCACCTGCTCGAAGGTGCCGTCGATTATTTTGGAGTTGTCCTCCCGTTGTTTGTCGTGATTGTTTTTTGCCATATCTACCCTTATCCGTCCGTGCTTTTTGTCGCCTGCGACAGCATTGTGTCAATATTTGTTGAGTTAAGCCGCTTTATCGCGATATATGCCGCAATTTGTTGAATATTGCATAATCTCGGCGCATCTTTGATAAAATAATAATCAGTAATTTAAGCCGTCGATCCGTTGTCAAGCGTCCGATTTCTGTCTGTTTTCCGCTCTCTTGGTCTCGATGAAATTATCTTCTTTGTTAAAGTCTGCGTATTCAAAGATATATTCGCGCCTCAGTTCCGCCCCGTCGCCCATCAGCGTTACGATAAGGCTCTCCGCCTCTGCGCTGTCCTCTATCGTCACTTTCATCAAAGATCGGTTCATCGGGTCCATTGTCGTCTCCCACAGCTGTTCGGGATTCATTTCTCCCAATCCCTTGTATCTTTGCAGAGTGTAGTTCCTGCCCACGGTAGACAGAATCTTCTGCAATTCCGCGTCGTCATAGGCGTAGCTGACTTTGTTTTTGTCGGTGATTTTGTACAGCGGTGGCATACCGATATAGACGTATCCGCCCGTAATCAACGGACGCATGTATCTAAAAAAGAACGTCAAAAGTATCGCCCTGATATGCGCTCCGTCTTGATCGGCGTCGGCAAGAATAATTATCTTGTGGTATTTGAGATTATTGACGTTGAAATCTCTGCCGAAACCCGTGCCCAAAGCGTTGATTATCATCTTGATTTCTTCGTTTTTGAGTATGTCTTCCAGCTTTTTCTTCTCCACGTTGAGCGGTTTGCCCCTCAATGGCAATATTGCCTGAGTAGCCCTGTCTCTACCCTGTTTTGCGCTGCCTCCCGCGCTGTCGCCCTCGACGATAAACAGCTCGTTCAGCTCGGGTTTTCTGCCCGAACAGTTCGCCATTTTGCCGATAAGCGCAGACAACGACATGCTGCTGATATTTCTCGCCACGCTCTTGGCTTTCGCCGCGCTTTCTCTGGCTTTTGCCGCCACTCTCGCTTTCTCGAATATTGCGTCGATAAGATCTTTTTTTGCTTTGTTGAGAAAATCTTTAATTCCGTCGGTAAGCAGATTCTCCACAATCGATTTGACCTCTGGATTGCCCAATTTGGTCTTGGTCTGCCCCTCAAACTGCATATTCTGCATCTTTACAGCCAATACCGCGGTCAGTCCTTCTCGATAGTCCTCGCCGCTGAAATTCTGCTGTTTTTCTTTAATAATATTTTTTGCTCTGCCAAAATCGTTGAGCGCCCTCGTCAAAGCCGACTTGAATCCCGTCTCATGCGTGCCGCCCTCGGTCGTGGGAATGTCGTTGACGTAACTGAATACGCTCTCCGTGTATGTATCCGTGTGCTGAAATGCCAGCTCGACGACAAAATTGTCCTGCTTTTTCTCCACGTAAACGGGAGGCGCGTATTTTGCGGTCTTGCCTTCGTTGAGATGAGTGACAAAATCGCTTATGCCGCCGTCAAAGCAGTATTTCCTTACTTTGGGACGTCCGCCCTCGCTCATCTGACGGTTGTCGGTCAAAGTAAACTTTACGCCGCCGTTGAGATAAGCAAGTTCTTTCAATCTCTTGGATATCGTGTCAAAAGAAAATTCCTCGTTGCCAAACACTCTTGCGTCGGGTTTGAACGTGACTTTTGTGCCTTTGAGCTTGCTATCGCAGGGCGACGCCGTCAAATCCTGTAACTTCCTGCCGCTCGCCACGTTGCCGTTGGGCAACTGATAGGAATGGAATTTCATCGTGTATTGAGTGCCTTTTTTATACACGTCGACGTTGAGCCACTCGGACAAAGCGTTGGTGACGGACGCGCCCACGCCGTGAAGTCCGCCCGACACCGAATAATTTTTGTTGTTGAATTTTCCGCCCGCATGCAGCGTGGTGAATACCAACTCGACAGCCGGTACTTTCTCGGTCGGATGAATATCCACGGGAATACCCCTGCCGTGGTCGGTTACGCTGACGCTGTTGTCAGGAAAAATCTCTATCTCTATGGAATTGCCGTGCCCGTTGAGTATTTCGTCCATTCCGTTGTCGACTATCTCCCACAATATGTGGTGCATACCCTTGACGCCCGTCGTTCCTATATACATACCCGGTCTTTTGCGCACCGCGTCAAGACCTTTGAGTACGTCTATGTCTTTTGCTCCGTAATTCTCTGCCATTATCTTTTCCCAAAATCAATAAAGATTAATCTTTATTGCCAGTGCTTTGATTGCTTTATTCTTTAATTTGAGGTTAACTTTCCGCCTGCGTCTCGCTCGGTTGAACTTCTTCCGCCGCGTCGGTTGCGGACGATTCCGCGATTTCCTCGGGCTTGCCGTCGACCACTCCGTCTATCCACGCGCCGATATCGGCGTAGACTTCGTCTTTGTTGAGTTCGTTGATAATCTCGTGTCTTGCGTCTTCATAAAGTTTTATCTTGACGTCCTCTATGCCCAGACCTACGTACATATCGTAAAGTCTGCTTACCAATTTACCCATCTTGCCCACAGGATCTTTGTCGCCCGCGACGATAAAAATCGGCAGTTTTTTGTCAATCGCGTTGAGTCTGTCTTCTTCATAGATCTTGCTCAGACCGTCGAAAAAGTTCTTATAAAAACCTATCGACATCGTATAGTTGCAATATTTATCGTTGTTGTATTTCTCCACTTCGGCGGCGTCTCTGTTGAGCCACGCGTTGACCCGCTTTTCTTTCTTAAACGGCTTTTCATAATTGCCGAAAGACAGCTTTTTGATAAGATTTGCAGGTTTATCCTTGCCGTAAAGTCTGTATTGCATAGCCGATACCGACTTGGCAAGTTTTACTTCCGCCCCCTGCATTCTCGCCGATCCGCTGAGTATGCAACCTGCAATATTTGCGCTGTTGAGCTGAATGTAGCCCTGTCCGAGGAACGAACCGTAACTATGCGCGAATATAATTACGGGCAAATCGCCGTAAGTGTCTTTGAGATATTGCGTAATTACTATCTCGTCGTCGATCGTGTCAAAATAAGTGTGACCGAACGGCACAATTCCCATATAGCCGTCCTTAGCCGTGCGTCCGTGACCTCTGTGGTCGTCGCCGGCAACGATATAGCCTTTTGAATTGAGATATTTAGCAAAGTCCTCGTATCTGCCGATATGCTCTACCATTCCGTGAAATATTTGCACGATGCCTTTCGGCTCGCCGTCGGGCAACCAGATAGACATAGTGACTTCGTAGTCGTCTTTTCCTTTGATAACGTTATCTATTTTTTGCATAATTTTATGTTTCCTTTTATATTAAATTTAATGACACATACATTATATAGTATTTTCGCCGATATATCAACCCAATTTGTTGTGTTTGCAACTATTTTTGTCAATAATGGGCAATTTTAGCCGTATTTCTATTCATTTTTTAGTAAATTAACTTCCCAAACTGCTTTCAACGGCGCATTATCGACCTTTGATGTCGCTCGCATATGCACTGAACATTGTTCAAATAGCGTGTCAAGTGGCAATATCTTACCGTATTTCGCTGCAAATTAGCGCACAGCTAACGCCGCTCTGCCGCTATCGAATACGTCTTTCCGTCCGATTACGTCATTCTATGCAACTCGATATTTCATTCGCCTGTATTATTGCCATTATTCTACGATATATTTATTGAACATTGTTCAATGAGCAATATCGCGGCGCCGAACGACTCTATTTTAACATAAACGCCGATAAATTCATATCTATAAGTAACCTGCTAATAAAAAGACGGTTATCGCAAACACTATTAAAAACCGCATCGGAGGATATACAAATGAACATCGCTCTCACAGGAGGAGGAACAGCGGGACACGTCATGCCCAATATGGCAATACTCGACGATCTATACACGTATTTCGATAAAGTAATCTATATCGGTAATCAAGAAAAAATGGAGAAAAATCTGTGCGCAAAATTCAACGTTCCGTTTTTCCATTGCGACAGCGTCAAATTCGACCGCAGCCATATGGCAAAAAATCTCGCAATCCCGTTCAAACTTCCTCAATATATTAATCAAGCAAAAAAAATACTTAAAGACAACGATATCGACATTGTATTTTCTAAAGGCGGATACGTCGCAATGCCCGTCGTCTATGCAGCCAAAAGTCTTAATATCCCTACTGTCTGTCATGAATCCGATTATTCGCTGGGACTTGCCAACAAGCTCAACTGCCGCTTTGCAAAGGGAATAATAACGTGCTTTGACTGCACCTGCAAAAAACCTAAGACCAAAGTATTTGCCAATCCAATCCGCAAGGACTTCTTTAACTGCCATCCGGAAAATATCTTCAAGACTTACGGACTCAACCGTTATACGCCGATATTGCTGATCATGGGCGGCTCTCTCGGCGCCAAAGCAATCAACAGTGTCGTGTATGAATCTCTTGACGATTTGTGCCGCAAATATCAAGTAATACACATATGCGGAAGTTCCATGCAACCTATTTCGCACAAAAATTATCTGCAAATCCAATTTACGGACAATATTCAAGACTTTATAGCGGCAAGCGATCTAATAGTATCGCGTTGCGGAGCCGGAGCTTCTACAGAAATCAACGCGCTCAACAAAAAAGCGCTGTATATACCTCTGCAAAATAAATCTTCTCGAGGAGATCAAGTGCTCAACGCCAAATATCTCGCGCAGAACGGCTACGCGCTTATGCTCGAAGAGCCCAAACTCACCAAGAGCAGCCTGCTGATGGCTCTGGATGAGCTGTCTGCATTCGACAAGAAGGTTTACGTATACGATCGAGGCAACAATTCCAAGATCGCCGATTATATCAACAAGATTGCGCTTGAATACAGCCCGCAGCCTTCGTTTGCAACGCAAAGCTAACACACAGAATTCATAAATACCAAAGACGAGCCGTTTTAACGGCTCGTCTAGCAATTATACGTAGTTAATTTTTATTCGATTGAACATTGTTCAATGCTACGTATTCCTATCTTCCGATTGCAATTTTCTGAAATCAACCTTGCCTATTTGCGTCAACGGCAGCGACTGCTTGAATATTATCACGCGCGGCATATTATATTTAAGCAAATTCTCCGAAATATAATCGCGCAGCCGTTTCTCGTATTCTCCGTTAGTCTCCACGTCCTCATCCGCCACGACGTATAGCTTCAAATACGTCTTACCGCTCTCCTCATAAGGAATGACACAGCTTCTTACGACAGAATCGAATTTATTGACGCAGTCCTCGATTTCCTGCGGATAGACGTTGATTCCGCTTATTTTTACCATACGTTTGAGCCTGTCGACAAAATATACGTATCCCTGCTCGTCCATATAGCCTATATCGCCCGTTTTCAGCCATTTCCGACCGTCAGCGTCGAAGAAAAATACTTCTTTATCCAATTCTTCCGCTTTATAATAACCGCTCATCATAGTGTTGCACGTCAGCACCAACATTCCTCTTTCCATCGGTTTGAGAAAATTATTATTTTCGTCGACAACGGCAAAATGATTATTCTTTACAGGTTTTCCCAGCGTGCCTTCTTTGTGAATATCCATCGTATTGACGCAGCATATCCCACCCTCGGTCAATCCGTAACCAGCGCACAGTTTGATAGGATTTCCGCTCTTTGCCATAGCGTCTTCAAACGCTCTCTTTACCTCGTCCGAGAGTTTTTCTCCGCCGCAATAACAGTTTTTTAATTTTCTGAGATATTTCCCCTTGAATTTACCTGAGGCTACCATTTTGGCGTACATATTCGGCACGCCCGCAATATAAGTAACGCGCGCGCGTTTGACCAACCTGCAAGCGCCTTTAGGGTTGAATTTAGGCATCATCACGGCTTGTCCGCCGCCGCAAATAACGGTATGCATACAGATACCTAGTCCAAAATTATGAAACAACGGCAACACCATTAGCATGCCTTCGCTGTCGTCAACGCCGCCGCCTATCAAGTCTATCACATTGTCGGCGAGATGATTGAAAGCGTCGTTAGACAGCATTACCGTCTTTGACACGCCAGTAGTTCCGCCGCTGTGCATATATACGGCAATATCGTCGCCTTTTATATCTACTCCGGCAAAGCTATGTCCGTTAAGAGTATCCCTAAATCTGACCACACGTGAATTATATTTAATATCTTTGACTTTGTTTCTTATATAAAGTTTGTAAGGAATCTTAAAAAGCGCAGGAAGAAAATCGCTTGCACTGCATAGAATGACGGGCTTTTCACTATCGTCCAGCCACTTATATTTATGATAAAACTCGTCAAACAAGATATAAGCCTTGCTGTCCATCTCTTCGGACATTTTCTTCAAGGCTTCGCCGGGAATCAAGGGATGCACCAGATTAGCAACTGCGCCGATACTGTTGATCGCGTAAAACCCAACTATGGCGTTGGGAATATTGCCAAGACACAACACGACGTTATCGCCTTTGCCTATACCCAAACTTTGAAGATATCCCGCAAAACTTTTGACAATATCTATGAATTTGCCTATGCCGACCGACGCGCCGAAAAAATCCCAAACCTTGTTAGTTCTCGGCAGGCGTTGAGTTTCCTCGATCAAATATGCAAACATGGATTTATCAAATTTCGCCATACTTACTCCAAATCGGAAAGTGCGTCTTGCGCGACTTTGAAGTTAGTCCCTTTTCTAAAAAAGAGTATTTCCGTGACTTTATATATTGTGTAGGATATCAAACTTCCCATTACAACGTCGGAAAGAAAATGCGCGTCGTCGCATATTCTTGACACGGCAGTCAATACTACAAACGCCGAGCATCCGCCGTATAACATATATCCAAGCCATTTTTTCTCATGCCACTTGGGCAACACTTTCCACAAAGTGCAAAGGATGAATATATGAGTAGCCGCATTGGCATGCCCGGACGGGAACGAAGTATATTTGTAATCTTCGCTCAGCTCGATTCTCGCCGTGTCAGGTCTGAACCAAGGCGTAAAATAAGAAAATCCATCGTTGGCAAGCGCATTCTCTTTGAGCATATCTCTAAATCTCATCCTATGCCAAATAAACTTCATTCCATAACTTACAACCAACGAAATCATAAGATACGTGATTGCAAATATTGCGAATTTGAATAGAACGTATCTTGTTTTCTTGGGTATGTATCTGCCGAGAAACAATCCCAATCCCGCCGCGCACAGCGCAAGCGCTCCCATCAAAGCATAGAATTTGATTCCGTCAAATCCTGTGTCCTGTATCATATCGGCCACTTCGCTCTTGCAGCAAAGTATTACCCATCCGCCGACACTTAGCGCAGCCATAAGAATCTTGAACGGAATACGCCATTTTGCAGGAAGCAAATCGTCGCTGTAAAATAGCATTACCGCAAATATAGGAAGAATAAAGTAAGCAGGATATTCGGCTATTATCGAAAATATGAAGGCAAATGCAGTCTTTGCCCAATTGCCGTTGAGCGTCTTGGACAACGATTTATTGATAAGCAGATCGTAATATTGACCGTTGCTATCCTTAAAACATAAAAATATAAGCAATCCTGCCAAGGCGGCAAGTACCACCGAATGAATCGCTATCGACGTCAAGCGTTCTCTTTTTCTCTGCTCCATAAATACCTCTTTATGACATTGTACAACATATGCAAAATATTTGCAATACGTTTTGATATTATTGCATTCCTATAATAATTTATTATATTAATATAAGCGCGCATTTATTTATACTAATATAAAAAAGAGAAGGACTAGCCTTCTCTTTTTATTAGCTGTTTCTTTTATTAGAATGCTGCGAGATGATCCTGAAGCGCATATCCCTTCTCATTCTTATCATAGGAGAACTGATTGTCTGCGTTCATAGTAACGACACTGTCAAGCAAACCGATGCTGATGTCGAGTTTCATCTTATAAGACTCAACAATCTTAATCCTCTTCAATGCGCCGTTTTCCCAAAGTTCAACGTCAAAAGACAGTGCCTTGAAAACCAATTCCTGAACAGGCATTCCTGCATTGACTTCGAGCTGAGCTTTCATCGTATTGATATAGTTCTTCGTGCACTCTACCGGATCAAACACGATTTTGAACTTATATACGCCGTCTTTCAATTCGGGAGTAGTAGCTTCCTTAATGTAATCTTTCTGCAAATCATACATCCAAAGTACGGTAGGATTGCTGGCTTTCTTTTTTGCAAAATCCTGAACGTCTGCAAAATTTTTCTCAACCGCGTTCCATTTTTTCGCAGTCCATGTACCGTCTTTCTTTTGGCTTACGCCGGAAGCTGCGTTCTTGTACTTGATTTCGCTGGGCGAAATTACCATCTTCTCATAAAGTTTTGCCGCGCCTTTACCCTTGCTGTCGTTGAAATATGTAGCGCCGGTCGCATTATTACCGCTCGGATCGCCCTTACCTTCTCTAATCTTGGTGGATTCAACGTATTGATTTACGCCGATACCCAAAACTTTAGTTTCAACGCCGCCTTGATAAGCGGTGATAGCATAATCTGCATTATAATAATTCTCTACGCCGATAGCCAACATCTCAAATGCCGACATATTCTTGTCAACAGGCTTTGTCTCAAATGAAGTAGGAGCTGTCTTACCTATTCTCATATTCGGGTCCAACTTCTGCGCACAGCCTGCAAATATCGCAACAGACGCCACTAATATCAAAGCGACAACTACTGCAAACTTAAATGTTTTCTTCATAGTTTTCTCCTATAAATAATTTTTTCTGTATTAATGATAAACCTTTTGACGATATAAATCAAGTGATTTGACATATTTTTTTATTTACGTTTATCCAAATTTTGACATAGATTTTACATTAATAGAATTTTTCGCCCCACAGACACGCGATATCTGTTGTCTTATTATATAAATATCGCAGTTTTATCCAAATTATAACTAAAATTCAAACTTTGCGCAATTAGCATAATTAATTCTCAAAACTACCGGACTTTGTCGCCTAAACTTCAATTGGGTTGACAAAAAGCTCACCTTTATTTATAATTATAGAGTATTATCGTTTAACGATGATACCCAAATACGAATTAAGGAGTTTACCATGAATAAAATTATGATTACGGCGGAAGCCACAAGCGACTATCCGGAACGACTTCTCACTGAAAATATCACTATATTTCCAATGGGATACACCGTCAACGGAGTCGCATACGACGGCGTAACGACAAAACTTTCTCCCAAGGAATTCTACGACGCATGCCGCAACGCAAAGTCAAAAGAAGATCTTCCGCAAACCTCGATGATTACGGCATATCAGGCAAAAGAGCTGTTCAAGCCCATTCTCGACAAAGGATACGACGTTATTCATATAGGATTTACTAAGTCTTTGAGCGGAACTTACGACCAAATGTGCATGGCGGCAAAAGAACTTAAAGAAGAATATCCCGACAGAAAAATCACTATTGTCGAATCGCGTTCGGCGGCGTTTGTGCAAGGACTTATCGTATGGTACGTAGACCAAAAACTGCAAAGCGGCGCAGCATACGACGAACTTGTCGAATATGCCGAATATTTATCTATGCACGCTGCAGGATATTTTACTATAGACGATATGAAGCACCTCTATCGCACCGGCAGAGCCAGTAAAACTCAAGCTTTTCTCGGCGAAGCGTTGCAAATCAAACCGATTCTTTACGTCAATAAGCTTGGAAAACTCGTGGCGATAAGCAAACAAATATCGCACAAAAAGGCAATGAAGACTATGCTCGAATACTTTGACAAGCGCATGCTGCCTTCCGAAGAGCAAAAACTTGTGGCGGTAATGCACGCCGACGCATACGAGGAGGCTCAAATGCTTGAAAAAGTTCTAGCAAGCAAATACGGATTTTCAAATATAGAAATCGTCGACGTAGGCCCTGTAATAGGCTCGCACGTGGGCGCCGGAATGGTGGCGGTAATCATGCTCGCATCAGAAAAGGCAGAACCCAACGATAAGGAACTCGCAGAAGAATAATTTTACGCACATAGCCAAACAGCGTCGTCTCATCAGAGCCGACGCTGTTTTTATAAAAGCGCCCGGCGTATAATGAAATGCACCCCAAAAGTTAGACAAAACTTAAGGAGGTGCATTTTTAATGGCA
>CAMXSN010000012.1 GCA_947246685.1 uncultured Clostridia bacterium
CTAGCTAGGACGAAAATCACACCACTCTCCGCGCTCGAGAGCAAGCAGTAAAATAATATGATAATAATCAAAGTATGCTCACCGCTCGGTTACCGTCGCACGGTGTGATATAGGACTAATCTCCGCGCTCGAGAGTAGGTGAGGATAGCGGATGAGATATTTCGACTGCGCTATCGCTCCGCTCAATATGACAGGACTAAAAATCGTAACGAACAATAGTGTGTCACCCTGAGCGAAACGAAGTGAAGTCGAATGGGTCTCAACAGATTATAAATTGATGAGATTTCTCCGCTACAGTCGAAATGACAAATGTAAACGGAATAGATGCTGACGCGAAAGACGTTAATAGCATAACGTAGCAATCGCTATTTCGTCGCTTCGCTTCTTACGACTACGCTCAGAATGACATTAGTATCTATTTGCAAGTTTAACGATGTTTGTTATTCTTATCTAAGATACTTAACTAAAAAGTCCGGTCATATTGAGCGGAGTGTAACGCAGTCGAAATATCTAATCCATATAACAGTCATCGAAATTTTAATTTTGGTTAATATTTAATTTAATGCTTGACAAACTGGAAAAAATAATATAGACTTTATTCAATTAATATCAGTAAAGACTGTGAAAAGGAATATTAACTTATACGTCTTTTCAGAGAGCCGTCGTGAGGTGCGAGACGGCAAGACGGAAAAGCCAACTCGCCTTAGAGTCGCCTCTCCCAATTATAGTAAGAGAGTGTCGGGTAAGCCCGTTATAGCGTTGAGGTATCGTAAATCGGTGATGGCCGTTGATACGAAAAAGAGTGGTACCGCGGATATATTCGTCTCTTGCATTTTGCAAGGGACTTTTTTGTTAGTTGAATTTATGTCCGAGATATTGCCTACTATCTAAATAATAATTAAAGGAGAATATAGAAATGAAAAACTTTGACAAGTACGCTCGCGGATATTTTATGCCCCCGTTTGAGTGTAACGATTGGGTGAAAAAAGAGTATGTCGACAAAGCGCCGATATGGTGTAGCGTTGATTTAAGAGACGGCAACCAAGCGTTGGTTGTTCCGATGAGTCTCGAACAGAAGTTGGAGTTTTTTACATTCCTATGCAAATTGGGATTCAAGGAGATCGAAGTCGGTTTCCCCGCGGCAAGCGAGACCGAGTATAATTTTCTCCGAACTTTGATAGAGAAAAATTTGATTCCCGACGACGTGACCATTCAGGTGTTGACGCAGGCTAGAGAGCATATTATCGCAAAGACTTTCGAGGCGTTGAAAGGGGCGAAAAAAGCCGTTGTGCATCTGTATAACTCAACGTCTTTTGCTCAGCGCGAACAAGTATTCAAAAGATCTAAGGAAGAAATAATAGAGATCGCTAAGTTTGGAGCTAAACTTTGCAAGGAGTATGCGGAGAAGACGGAAGGAGATTTTTATTTTGAATACTCTCCCGAATCGTTTACGGGTACGGAAATGGAGTTTGCTTCAACTATATGCAACGAGGTCATTAAGATTTGGCAACCCACTGCCCAAAGGAAAGTTATTATCAATCTTCCCGTTACGGTATCTATGTCTATGCCGCACGTTTATGCAAGTCAGGTTGAGTATATGTGCAAGTCTTTGATAGACAGAGAGAATCTTATAATTTCTTTGCATCCGCACAACGACAGAGGCTGCGCGGTCGCCGACAGCGAATTGGGATTGCTTGCCGGAGGAGATAGGATTGAGGGTACGCTTTTCGGCAACGGCGAGCGTACTGGCAACGTTGATATTATTACGCTTGCGCTCAATATGTATTCGCACGGAGTAGATCCGAAGTTGGAATTCGGCAATATACTGGAAATCGTCGACGTCTACGAAAAACTCACCGATATGAAGGTTGGCGATAGGCAGCCGTATGCGGGAGGCTTGGTGTTTGCGGCTTTTTCCGGTTCTCACCAAGACGCTATAGCTAAGGGCATGAAGTGGAGAGAAGAAAAGCACCCCGAGCATTGGACCGTGCCGTATATTCCCATTGACCCCAAGGACGTTGGCAGAGAGTATGAGGGAGACGTTATTCGCATCAATTCTCAGTCGGGTAAGGGCGGCATAGGATATCTTATGGAACAGCGTTACGGAATCGTCTTGCCTATGAAGATGAGAGAAAATTTCGGATATACGGTTAAGAGCGTATCCGACCGCGCTCATAAAGAATTGCAGCCGGACGAAGTATATCAGGTGTTTGAAGACAATTACGTCAACGTGCAAAGTCCGCTCAACATTATCGAGCATCACTATAAGCAAGTAGACGGCATTCAGGCGTCTGTGACAATGGAGTTTAACGGAGAAAAGGTGCTTTCCAGAGCGCAGGGCAACGGAAGACTTGACGCGGTAAGCAACGCGATCAAGAACGTGCTGGGCAATAATTTCCACATAGTCGAGTATCAGGAACACGCTCGAACTAAGACGTCAAAATCCCAAGCGGTTGCTTACGTGTGTATCGAAAACGACGATACCAATACCACGGTTTGGGGAGTAGGTATACACAACGACATTATCGAAGCGAGCGTCAAAGCGCTTGTATCGGCGCTCAACAGACGATAATAATTCTTATTGTAAAAAAGGCGGCAAAGATGCCGCCTTTTTTATGCGCTTGCGATTATATTGTCATATTGACAAAATTTGAGAAACACTATCATGATTAATTTGGTCTTATTCTTTGGTTGCATTGGATTGTTTTACCATTTAAGTTTGTAAATATGGTTCAATCGTTTAACAAATTTTGATTATGAGCGTATTATATTTAAGAGTATGGACACGATAGCAAAATCGCCTTTATTGACGGACAAACCGTTCAAGGCGATATTAAAATTTTCAATACCGTTGATAGTCGGGGATTTTTGTCAACAACTCTATAACGTTGTCGACAGTATCGTTGCTGGCAGATTCATCGGCACGACTGCGTTGGCGTCGCTAGGTTCGGCAAGTCCAATAATGAATATCGTGATTTTTATTCTCATCGGCTTTGCTATGGGCAGCGGCGTAATCATGTCGAGATATTACGGCAAAAGAGACTACGACGCCCTTCGCCGCACTATGGGCAGCGCGCTTGTGATAGGAATAATTTTTACTTTGCTCACGTCGGCTTTGAGCATAGGGCTGTCGAGACCTTTTCTCAAATTGCTCAATACTCACTCGGACTTACTCGGCGGCGCGGACAATTATCTCAAGATAGTTTTTGCAGGCGCTATATTTACGTATCTGTATAATTTTTATTGCTTTGCCGTAAGGTCGATAGGGGACAGCTTTACTCCTTTGATATTTTTGTTTATTTCAGTTGCGTTCAACGGTATATTGGACGTGCTTTTTGTGGTCGTATTCAAATGGGGAATAGAGGGCACGGCTATGGCCACGGTGTTAGCGCAGTTGCTGTCGTCAGCGCTTTGTATAATTTATACGGACAGAAGATTCAGACTGTTGAGATTGAAAAGACGGGATTTGAAAATCGATAAAAAAATCGTATGGGAAATTACGTCGTATTCGCTGTCTATGTCTATCCAGCAAGTATTTGTTTACGTGGGCAGAATAGCTATTCAAGGTCTAGTCAATACATATCCCGAGAACGTGGTCGCAGGCGTGAATTCCGGCACGCGATTGGATGCTTTGTTGCAGACTCCTATGCGCGGATATACCAACGCTTTGACGACGTATACCGCGCAGAATTACGGCGCAAAAAAGTTTAAGCGCGTTATGGACGGATATAAGGCGAGTTGGATAGCGGTGATATTTTTCGGTATGGCGTCTACTGTTTTTACGGTATTATTCGCAGAGAAAATGGTAGGACTATTTGACAGCAACGCCGAAGTTATTGCGGCGGGCAAAGGCTATCTCGTATCTATAGGCTGGGGATATATGCTGATGTGTCTCATCGTGCAAAGCCAGGCGGTGTTTAAGGGTATAGGAATGCTGAAGACTTTTGTCGTATCCACGTTTATTTCTATAGTTTTCAGAATAAGTCTATCGTATCTTTTTGAACATTACTTGGGTCTGCAAGGTATGTTTTGGGCGCCGACGGCAAGCTGGGTTGTGGGCGGCAGTTATTGCGTGACGTGTATGGCGATAGCATATAGATATATACTCAAACCAAGAGCGGAAAGTCAAAAGCTCGAAGAAGACGCCGAATCTGAAAAAGTGCAGGCGGATATCTAAACGTTTTGACGCGCGTTTGACGTCAAAGTTGGAAGAACAGTTGCGCTGGAGTTTATTTTATAGTAATATATAATTAATTTATTCTAATCGTTTGCAAATGGAGCGCGTATGAAAAAGTTGAGAGTCGATCTTGGGAAAAACAGCTACGATATAATTATCGGCAAAGGTCATATGTCTAAGATTGGAGACTATATAGAAAGCAGAGGCGGAAAGGTATTCATTATCAGCGATACCAACGTTGCTCCGATATTTGCCAATACGGTTATGGATTCTCTGATAGAAAAAGGCTATGATTGCAAGTTGATGGTTCTCGAAGCGGGAGAACCTACTAAGAATATCAAATCTATATATCCGATTTATTCGAGTATGCTCGAATTCAATCTCACTCGCAAAGACCTTGTCGTGACTTTGGGCGGCGGAGTAATAGGCGATTTGGGCGGATTCGTTGCGGCGACTTATTTGCGCGGAGTGGATTTTGTCCAGGTGCCGACGTCTTTGCTGGCGCAAGTGGACAGTTCCGTCGGCGGTAAAGTTGCGGTTGACTTGCCCGAAGGTAAAAATCTCGTGGGAGCATTTTATCAGCCGAAACTTGTTTTTATCGACACGGACGCTTTATACGATTTGCCCGAAAAATATTATATCGACGGTATGGCGGAAGTCATTAAATACGGATGTATAAAAGACGCTCATCTTTTTGAAAAATTGGAAAAGATAAATTCAAGAGAAGAGTTTATGCAAAACGCCGAGGAGATAATATATACTTGCTGCGATATCAAGAGAAAAGTCGTAGAGGCAGACGAGAAGGATAACGGCGAGAGGATGCTGCTCAATTTCGGACATACTTACGGTCATGCGATTGAGAAATATTATAAGTTTACAGGTTACTCGCACGGACAAGCCGTCGCTATAGGTATGGCGTTTATCTGTGAGATAAGCGAGAGGCTGGGGCAAACCAAGTCGGGCGTTAAGGACAGATTGGTTGCAATATTGAAACGGTACGGATTGCCTGTGAGCGATAGCGTAAGAGCTTGCGACGTGCTTCCGGCAATATACAACGACAAAAAAAATTTTGGCAAACAGCTCAATGCGGTTCTCATCGAGGATATAGGAAAGAGCTTTATCTTCCCGACAACCGCGGAATATTTTCTCAAATAATCTAGGCGGAAAGGTAAATGGATATAAAGTTTTCACCGACAAAATTGAAAGGCAAAGTAACCGTGCCGCCGTCTAAAAGCATTGCTCACCGCGCTATTATCTGCGCGTCGTTGGCAGAGGGCAAAAGTGTGATTTCCAATCTTGCTTACAGTGACGATATAAGGGCTACGTTGGGGTGTATGCGCAGTTTAGGCGCGCAAATAATCGAGAAAGATTCATGCGCGGAGATAATAGGATGTTCGACGATAGGAAAGTCCGACGTGACTTTTGACTGTAACGAGTCTGGTTCGACTTTGAGATTCGTGCTTCCAGTTGCGCTTATGATCAATAGGGGCAAGAATAAGTTTGTCGGAAGAGGCAAATTGGGCGAAAGACCGATGGATATATATCGGGATATATGTCTTGATCAAGGCGTGTATTATTGCGATAAGAGTAGTAATAACAAAAATCATTATCTCGATTTGGAAACGCAAGGCGAAATCAAAGGCGGGACGTTCGTCATAGACGGCGGAGTTAGTTCCCAGTTTATCACGGGACTGTTGTTTGCGTTGCCCTTGGCGGAGCAAGATAGCGAGATAGTAATAAAAGGAACATTGCAGTCGGTCGGATACGTGGATCTAACGCTGTCTGTGCTTGCAGATTTCGGTATTTCCGTAGAAAACTACGATTACGGAAAATTTGTTATCAAAGGCAAACAAAAATACTCTGCGCGTAATTACGCAGTTGAGGGAGATTATTCGCAGGCGGCTTTTTATGAAGTGGCAAATTATCTTGGCAGCGATATTGTCGGTATAGGGTTGAGAGAGGATTCTCTTCAAGGAGATAAAATCATCAAGGTTTTCCTTGACAAACTCAAAAATGCTTGTTCCAACGAGACGCTGGTATTCGACGGCTCGGACTGTCCCGATATTATTCCCGAATTTGCTTTGGCGTGCTGTCTGAGAGAAGGAAGTACAAAAATCGTCAACGTGTCGCGCTTGCGGATAAAAGAATGCGACAGGCTCGCCGCAACAGTATGCGAATTAAAAAAGTTGGGAGCGGATATTCGAGAGGACGGCGACGGTATGGCGATAAACGGCGTCGGTAGGCTTAAAGGCGGAGAGGTGTCGTCTCATAAAGACCACAGGATGGCAATGACGCTTGCCGTTGCTTCGACGGCGGCAGATGGGGAGATAGTCCTTATAGACGCGGAATGCGTGTCGAAATCGTATCCGAATTTTTATGAGCATTTTGTAAGTTTGGGCGGTAAAATACAGATATTGTAATCGGAGGAGTTATATGAGCGCAGTATGGGGCAATAAATTGAAATTAACAATATTCGGAGAATCGCACAGCGCGGCTATAGGCGTTGTGATAGACGGTTTGCCTGCGGGCGTCAGTCTGGATACGGCGGAAATTCAAAGAGAAATGGCGAGAAGAGCGCCCAACGGAGGAGAATTTTCCACGCCGAGAAAGGAGGGTGACGAGCCTGAAATACTTAGCGGTTATTTTGAAGGCAAGACGACGGGTACGCCGCTTTGCGCCGTAATTAAAAATACCAATACTAAGTCTGCCGATTACGAGCAGTTTAAGCACATATTCAGACCCGGACACAGCGATTACGGATATTTTCTCAAGAGCGGAGGCAACAACGATTACAGAGGCGGCGGACATTCGTCGGGCAGATTGACTGCGCCGATTGTATTTGCGGGAGCGATTTGCAAACAGCTTCTGAGGGAAAAGGGCATAGAGATAGGCGCTCATATAGCCGCCGTCGCAGATATAGAAGACGGTAGGTTTGACACTGATATTCGGAAAGAGACTTTGACTGCGCTTACGCATAAGGCGTTTCCGCTATTGGACGAAGAGAAGTTTGCGTCTATGAGAGAGCGAATCGCTTTGGCAAAAAGCGAGGGAGATAGCGTAGGCGGCATAATCGAGTGCGCCGTAGTAGGATTGAAAGGCGGCGTGGGAGAGCCTTTCTTCGACAGTATCGAATCGCGCTTGGCAGGACTTTTGTTCAGCGTACCCGCAGTTAAAGGAGTGCAGTTCGGCAAAGGCTACGAATTTGCGAAAATGAAAGGCAGCGAAGCAAACGACGCGTTTAGATACAAAGACGGCAAAATTGTAACGGACACAAATAACAACGGAGGAATATTGGGCGGTATCTCCACAGGAATGCCGATAGTATTCGACGTTGCGATCAAGCCAACGGCGTCGATATTCAAAGAGCAGGACAGCGTGGATATAGCCACGGGTGAAAACGCTAAGTTGACGATTAAGGGCAGACACGATTCGTGTATTGCAGTTAGGGCTGTCCCTGTCGTAGAGGCCGCGGCGGCAATCGCTATATTTGATTTAATCGGGTAGGTAGACTAATGGACGAATTGCAAAGACTAAGATCGGATATCGATAAAATAGACAGAGAAATTATTCGCCTTTTTGAGCGAAGAATGGACACCGTTATCGGTGTGGCAGAGTATAAAAAGGCTAGCAACAGTCCCGTTTTGCAGACGTCCAGAGAGCAGACGGTGTTGGATAAAGCGGTTGCGAATCTGACCAACAAGGAGTATGCGGACGCGGCGAAACAGCTAATGATTGAGATAATGGGGCTGAGCAAGGATTTGCAGAGAAAGAGAATCGCCGCGACTTTTGTAGAAAATGATTACGTGAGAAAACCGCTCGATTATAGCGTGCCCAAAGGATATTACGGAGACAGGGGGTCTAATTCGGAAAAAGCTATGATAGACTTTTTCGGAAATGACGACGGACAGAGTTTTGCAACGTTCAAAGAAGTCTTCGAAGCGTTAAAAGACGGGCGTATAGAATACGGCGTTTTGCCTATCGAGAATTCGTCGACGGGAGCAATTACTGAAGTTTACGATCTGTTGCGCAAATATGATTATTTTATAGTAGGAGAGCAATGGGTGGGGATAAATCACTGTCTTCTCGGCGTCGAAGGATGCAAATTGGAAGAAGTTGAGGAAGTATATTCGCATCCGCAGGCGCTTACTCAATGCGACGGATTTCTCGCAGAAAAGAATTGGAGAATCATACCGTATAAATCGACGGCGTCGTCGGCGAAATTCGTAGCAAAAGAAAACGACGTCAAAAAAGTTGCGATAGCTTCCGAAAGAAACGCGCTGTTATACGGTCTTAACATTATAAAGGAAAATATTCAGTCTCAATATTGCAATTATACGAGATTTGTCATAATTTCCAGATATCTGTTGGAGAGCTCTCAAAGCAATAAAACAAGCATTGTGTTTGCTCTTAATTCTACTCCCGGAGCGTTGTTTAACGCGCTGAAATATTTTGCCAAAAACGGCATAAACTTAATCAATATAGAATCCAGACCGGTTGAGAATTCGCCTGAGAGTTATTATTTTTATACGGATTTGGAGTGCGATTGCAATTCTTTGAAACTCAAAGAGGCGTTGGAATACGTGCGCGAAGTTTCGGATTTTTTCGAGATAGTTGGAGAATATAGAAAAGGCAGCGTAAATTAAGGGTGATTTATGAAGTATTGTGTGATAGGTGAAAAGTTGACGCATTCGATGTCGCCTCAGATACATAAGGCTTATTTCGATTATTACGGCAAGGACGGTTCATATGAAATAAGGCAGATTCCAATGGAGAGCATGGTTGGCGACTGCTCGGCGGTTTTGAACGGGTATGACGGATTCAACGTAACTGTTCCGTATAAAGAAAAGGTTATGAAATATCTCAGCGGGATATCAAGCGAGGCAAAAGAGATCGGCGCGGTCAATACTGTAGTTAATGCCGGCGGCGGCAGATTGTACGGATATAATACGGATCCTTACGGTTTTGAAAATTTGCTCAAAGTCAATTCCATAACCATAAAAGGAAAGTCATTTGTAATTCTCGGCAGCGGCGGCACAAGTAAGTCTGTTGCGTATATATTGAAAAAACGCGGCGCGGCGTCTGTAAAAATAGCTACGCGCGATAATTCAAAGACGGGCGGAGATTTTATAACCTATGATGATTTGCCGAATATGCATGCAGACACTCTCGTCAATACTACTCCCGTCGGAATGTATCCAAACATCGACAATTGTCCTGTCTCAGAGGAGATTGTCGCGAGATTTGAGTCGGTAGTCGATATAATCTATAATCCAGTATATACAAAATTGCTTGAGCGCGCGGTGAGTCTAGGTAAGAAAGCTGTTGGCGGTCTGTATATGCTCGTAGCGCAGGCGATGAAATCTCAGGAGATATGGAGCAACAGCGTATCCGACGAGGCATTGACAAAAAGCATTTATAATATGCTGATCAAAGATTATTTCAAGAACAACGGCGGAAATATCTATCTTACGGGAATCATGTCTTGCGGAAAGACGGTAAAGGGGCGTCGCGCGGCGAAAATGCTCGGATGGGAATTTATAGATCTTGACGAATATATCGAGAAAATCTCGTCTTGCACCGTTAGTGAACTTTTTGACCAAGGCGAATGCGTGTTTAGAGATTGGGAATCCAAGGCAATATACGAACTGTCGCATAGAAAAAATCTTGTCATAGCGACGGGCGGCGGCGCAATATTGAGAGATTGCAACGTCAGCGCGATGAAGTTGAGCGGAATACTAATATTGATAGAGAGAAAGTTGGAGGATATCCTGAGTAATATTAGGACGGATACTCGTCCGCTGTTGAAAGACGGAGCTGATAAGCTGAGGTCGATATACGAAAAACGCAAAGACAGGTATTATTCGACGTGCGACGTGGTTGTCAAAAGTCACGAGTACGAAATACATAAGACGGTGAAAGATATTGTCAACGTTATAATATAGGTGAATTATGAAAAAGATAATGATTATCAACGGCGTAAATTTGAATATGCTGGGCATTAGGGAGAAAGCCGTCTACGGCGCAATGGATTATAACGGGCTGACAAATTATATATGCGAGAAATGTAATGATATGGCTGTGGAACTTTCCTTTTTTCAGACTAATTGCGAAGGAGAGCTTGTCAGCTGTCTGCACAATTGTTATTTCCAAAATTATGACGGGGCGGTAATAAACCCTGGAGCATATACGCATTACAGTTATGCGTTGTACGACGCAATCAAGTCCATAGCTCCAATTCCCGTCGTAGAGATACACATATCGGATATCCATTCGCGCGAGGAATTCAGAAGAATATCCGTAACCGCACCGGCTTGTATCGCTCAGATAAGCGGAAAGGGTTATGACGGGTACGTCGAAGCGGTAAAATTGCTGGCAGATCGAGCATAGAGGAGCGTGAAAATGAATAGAGATAAAATAATAACGATAGTCGGACTTGGCGTAGTGGGAGGCTCTTATGCGCTTGCTCTGTCCAAGAAGGGCTATACTGTGTTTGGCGTCAACAGATCGCAGGAAAGTTTGGATGCGGCGCTGAGCGCCGGCGCAATAAAGGAAGGCGCTCATTCTCCCGAAGAATTCTTTGCCAAAAGCGATATTATAATAATTGCGCTCTATCCCAATCAGATTGTCGAATATCTCGAAAAATACGGCAAGTATATTAAGAATGGCTGTCTGGTAAGCGACGTTGCCGGCATAAAAAGCTGTTTTGTAGATAGAATAGTCGGCGGGATTCCGTCTGGATGCGAGTTTTTGTTCTGTCACCCTATGGCGGGCAGAGAGAAACGCGGATTCAAATATGCGGATGACAAAGTTTTGCAAGGGGCAAATTTTCTAATTGCACGCACGGATAGCACCTCGGAACACGCTGTAACATTGATGAGCGATTTGGCTAAGGATATCGGGTTTGGTAACGTGAGGATTACGGACGTAGCCACGCACGACAAAGTCATAGCATATACTTCGCAGCTTCCGCACGCAATAGCCGTATCGCTAATCAACAGCGACGATGAGGATAGCGACACCGCTAGTTTTATCGGCGACAGTTACAGAGATTTAACCAGAATCGCCAATATCAACGAGGATTTGTGGAGCGAACTGTTTCTCGGTAATAGAGATAACTTGATTGCGACGATAACATCGTTTGAAGAACAGTTGGGAGCGATAAAAAAAGCTCTTTGCGACGAGGATGAGGTTTTGCTGAAAAAACTCTTTATAAAATCAAGTCAGCGCAGAGTGCTTCTTGAAAAGAAGAAATAGAGTTTTGTATATATAAACGTTTAGAGACAGCTTGACAGCTGTCTTTTTTTTGCCGTAAAGTCATATTGAACATTGTTCAATCAATATAATTAACTGATAAGACTGCAATTAGGGCAATATCTATATAAATCAGCTGTTTGGCGTCTGCAGTGAAAAATATTGCATATGTGTTGATTTTAGTCATATTGAACATTGCTCAACCAAATATTTGATGGATTGACGTAGCAGAATATGACCGCATCAGCATTCAATACCTAGGCTCGCATTTCGTCAGAATTTGTCGACGAAAAGTTAATTAAGACGAAAAGTTAATTAATGATAAATAAAAGATGCGCACGCAAATATTATAAATATATTTGACATATTTTTACTACTGTGATATCATTTAGGTGCTAATTGTTTTAATAGGGGTTTTATCCTATAAATCGGGAGATGGCAATGTCTGCTATCAGAGTAAACTTCTGTTGAACGATAAACGGTTAAAGGATTAAGAAATGGCTGAAAAAAAGAAAAGTACGGGGAGCGGGCAGAAAGTAGTAACAGCGAAGAAGAGTTCTTCGGCTGCGCCTGTCAATAAGGCTGCAGCGTCAAACTCCAAATCTGCAAAGACGTCTGTTGCGACCGCTAAACCGAACGCTATAAATAAAAAACCTGCGACGGCTGCTAAGCCTGTTGCGGTTCAGAATAAAAACGTTAAAGCGGCGGATGCTAAAAAACAAGCGTCCGTTAAGGCTGTTACTCCTAAAAAGACGTCGGCAACGTTAAAACCTGTCGTCGCTTCGTCTAATGCGAGCAAGCAGGCGGTCAAATCGCCTTCGGTAGGTTCGCCGAAGACGGAATCTGTCAAAAAGAACAACGCGGCGGTCAAGTCCGCATCCGCGGTTCGCGCTGTAAAGGAGAAAGTTGAGGATCAACCTGTCGATCAGCCGACGGTTGTAGACGAGTCTGTTGCGGCAGAAGAGGTAGAAATGACCGAGGCGCCCATGCCGGAGGAAGATCCTGCGGAAATGGTTCAAAATCAGGCGGACGGAAATTCCGACGATGCGGACGCAGTTGAGCAAGAAGAAAATTTTGACGATTTAATCGCCGCCGACGATACGCAGGATATCGAGGGGGCATCGGTTGACGACGCGGTTGAGAAAGAAAACGATATCGCAGAAGACGCAGAGACGGACCAGGCGGTTGCCGAAATTGCCGAAACGGAAGAAGCTGCGCCGAAAGAGCTTTCTGCAAAAGAGTCGAAAGCTTTGGTCAAGCAAAAAGAAAAAGAATTGCTTGCCCAGATGAAAGCCGACGAAAAGAAAAAGAACAGAGAGAGCAAAGAAAAGGCTAAACAACTCAAAAACTCCCAATTCGTCAACGTTATCGCCGACGCCGAGGTCGGACTGAACGACGAGCAGGTAGAGGAAAGAGAGTTGAGAGGATTGACGAATTTTCAGAACAATTCTATTTCCAAATCTTATCTCAAAATTTTTACTACGAATATTTTTACGCTGTTTAACTTGGTCAACATATTCCTTGCGTGTCTGATTATCGTATTCAACGGGCAAATCAAGAATATGCTGTTTGCCGTCATTGCGATGGTCAATCTGGTTATAGGTATTTTCCAAGAAATACGTTCGAAAAAAGCTTTGGATAAGCTGTCGTTGGTGTCCGCGCCGTCTATAGAGATAGTCCGAAACGGACAGATTAAAGAACTTTCTACCGATAAAATCGTTATCGACGACGTAATCATTCTCAAACAAGGCAGTCAAATACCCACTGACTGTATAGTGGTCGGCGGCGAATGCGAAGCCAACGAGTCTTTGCTTACCGGCGAACAGGACGATATACATAAAGGGTTGGGAGATAGGCTCATGTCGGGCAGCTTTGTTCAGTCGGGCACCTGCCGCGCAAGAGTCGTAGCGGTAGGCGAAGACACTTATGCGTCGAAGCTGATGAGCGAAGCAAAAAAATTCAAAAAGTCCAAGTCCGAACTTATGCGTTCGATAAATTGGATCATAAGAATTGCCACGATAATCATTTTCCCTTTGGGAATATTGATGTTCAAGACGAATATGACCTATGCGGCAAGTATTTCGGGAGCGGTTACTAGCACGGTATCGTCCGTAATCGGTATGATCCCAGAAGGATTGGTAATGCTTACGTCTATTGCGCTTGCATTGGGTATTATCAGACTTGCCAAAAAACGCACTTTGGTTCAAGATTTGTACTCGATAGAGGCGCTTGCCAGAGTCGACGTGCTGTGTCTTGACAAGACGGGAACAATTACGGAAGGATCCATGCAGGTGGAAAACGTGCACGTATATTCTTCAAAATCCGGTTCTCCCGACGATATCATGGCGAATATGGTCAAGGCTCTCGGAACAAATAATGCTACTTTCGAGGCGTGCGCCGAGTATTTTTCGTCCAACGAAACTTACGGCGTGACAAAACTTATGCCGTTCTCGTCGGCGAGAAAGTGGAGCGGAGCGAGCTTCAAGAACGTAGGTACGTTTATTGTAGGCGCTCCGGAATTCGTGCTTAAAGACAGATACGATTTGGTGGAACGCAACGTCAGCGAATACGCGATGCAAGGTTTTAGAGTATTGGTTCTTGTCAGCACCGACGAAGAGCTTAAAGACAGTCAGATGGATACTTCTCGTATGCAGCTGATAGCTCTTATTGTGTTGAGCGACAAGATAAGAAGCACGGCGTCGGCAACCTTTGATTATTTTGAAAAACAGGGCGTTCAGCTCAAGGTTATTTCGGGAGATAATCCTTTGACCGTATCCAAGGTTGCTGAAAGAGCAGGGCTTAAAAATGCGGAAAAATACGTCGACGCGTCGGTGGATCTCGATACGCCCGATAAGATATACGAAGCGGCGGAGAAATATACTATATTTGGCAGAGTTTCGCCCAGTCAGAAAAAAGAACTTATAGCGGCGCTTAAAGCGCACGGACATACCGTGGGAATGACGGGCGACGGCGTCAACGACGTAATGGCGCTTAAAGAGGCGGACTGTTCGATAGCGATGGCGAGCGGATCAGACGCGAGCAGAAACGTGTCTCAACTCGTGCTTCTCGACAGCGATTTCTCGGCGCTGCCCAGCGTGGTCAGCGAAGGCAGAAGAGTTATCAACAATATCGAGAGAGCTTCTTCGCTGTTCCTTGTTAAGACTACGTTCAGCGCGGTACTTTCGCTATTGCTGATTATTTTCCAGTTTTCGACGTATCCGTTCGAGCCTATACAGCTGACGCTTATCAACGCGCTGTTTGTCGGAATACCGTCGTTCATTTTGGCGTTGGAACCCAACGACAGACGCGTCAAGGGAAGTTTCCTCAGCAAAGTCTTCAAACGGGCGCTGCCGGCAGGACTTACGGTCGCATTTGCTATCATACTAGTTTGCTGGATGTACAACGATATAGGATTCGACTTGTCGCCGCAGATATCCACTATGAGCGTATACATTACGGCGTCGGTATCATTTATTGTGCTCGTGCAAGTATGTATGCCTTACACAAAAGACAAGATATTTATGCTTGCTTTGCTGTTGGTCGCTTTCATATTCGCGGTGAGCAATTCTTTCCTCAGCGAGAAGTTCTCTCTCGTCACGCTATATCCGGATATGATGATAAAACTCGTCATAATCATAGTTTGCATTATTCCGATTATGGCGTTTATGCGCGTGGAGATTGAGGCGTTCAAAGCGCTTTTCAAAGAGACGGGCGGCTTTATCAAGAGAGAGAAAGACAAGGCAAAAGAGTTTATCAACAGATTTGACAACAAGAAATAATCAAATAAACAAACGTCAAGGAGTTTTCGATTAATGACAAATGAAAAAGTTTTGGTAATTGACTTCGGCGGTCAATACAATCAACTTATCGCTAGACGCGTGAGAGAATTGAACGTCTATTGCGAAATGTATCCCTATACGATATCTGTCGAAAAGATCAAGCAGATGAATCCCATAGGCATAATCTTTACTGGCGGACCCAACAGCGTGTATGAAGAAGGCGCGCCGCGCGTAGATAAAGAAATCTTTGAATTGGGGATTCCCGTTCTCGGCATATGTTACGGCTGTCAGCTCATCGCGCATACGCTCGGAGGCAAAGTCGAACACGCCAAGACCAGAGAATACGGCAGACAGGAGGCGACGTACGACACCGACAGTTTGCTGTTTAAGGGATTGCAGAAGAAAAATATTTGTTGGATGAGCCATACGGATCAGGTCGTAGAACTTCCGGAAGGGTTTGGAATAACGGCGCATACAGAGACTTGCAAAGTCGCGGCTTTTGAAAACAAGAGCAAGGGCATATACGGCATGCAATATCATCCCGAAGTTATGCACACCAATCAAGGATTGGATATGCTCAAAAACTTCCTTTACAATATCGTCAAAGCAAAGGGCGATTGGACGATGTCCAATTTTGTGACTAAGTCCGTTGCGGAACTCAAAGAAAAAATCGGCGATAAGAAGGTGCTTTGCGCTTTCAGCGGCGGCGTTGATTCCGCGGTTGCGGCTACGTTGATACATAAAGCGGTAGGAGATAATCTGACCTGTATATTCGTGGATCACGGTCTTTTGAGAAAAAACGAAGCCAAAGAAGTTATGAAAGTATTCAAAGAAGATATGGGTATGAACGTAATTCTTGCGGACGCTTCGGACAGGTTCCTCAAAAAGTTGCAAGGAGTCAGAGAACCGGAGAAGAAGAGAAAGATAATCGGAAAAGAGTTTATCGACGTATTTGAAATCGAAGCAAAGAAAATCGGCGCGGTAGATTATCTCGTGCAGGGCACGATTTATCCAGACGTTATCGAGTCGGGATTAGGCAGCAGCGCCGTTATCAAATCGCATCACAACGTGGGCGGTTTGCCGAGCGTAGTCAATTTCAAAGAAATAGTAGAGCCGTTGCGCGATCTGTTCAAAGACGAAGTACGTAAAGTCGGCTTTGAACTGGGACTTCCGCACGACGTGGTAATGCGTCAGCCGTTCCCGGGACCCGGACTTGCAATAAGAATTATCGGCAATATTACAAAAAAGAAATTGGAAATTCTCAGAGACGCGGATTATATATTCAGAGAAGAAGTCGCGCTCAACGGTCTTTCTGAAGAGATATGGCAGTATTTTGCAGTGCTTACCAATATGCGCAGCGTGGGAGTAATGGGCGACTCGCGCACATACGACTATACGCTCGTGCTCAGAGCCGTCACTTCCGTGGACGCTATGACGGCGGATTGGGCGAGAATACCTGCCGACGTGCTGGAGAAGATATCCACAAGAATCGTCAACGAAGTAGGACATATCAACAGAGTAGTCTACGATATTACGTCTAAACCGCCGGCAACTATAGAATGGGAATAATTACCGATTATAGAGGTCTTTCGGACGCAAAAAGATAAAGTTTGTTCGCGCAAGCGAAAAGGAGATAATAATGCTAACAGCAATAGTAGGAATTAACTGGGGAGACGAAGGCAAGGGCAGAATGGTAGACCTTGTGTCAAGCGATTACGACGTCGTTGTGAGATATCAGGGCGGAAACAACGCGGGACATACGGTTATCAATCATTTGGGCAAGTTTATTCTCAACCTTATTCCGTCGGGAATTTTACGTCCCGAAGTCGTCAACGTTATGGGCAACGGCATGGTCATTGATATGCAGCATCTCGTGGGCGAGATGGGCAGACTTACCGAGAAAGGAGTTAAGATCACTCCCGACAATCTCAAGATAAGTTCGAGAGCGGTAATCTGTATGCCTTATCACGTCAGACAGGACTGTCTCGAAGAAGACAGATTGGGCGACGCCAAATACGGCTCCACAAGACGCGGTATAGCTCCCGTTTACGGCGATAAATATCTCAAAAAGATTATTATGATGGGAGATCTGTTCCATCCCGAGGCTTTGAGAAAGAGAATAGAGGGAATTGTGGAATGGAAAAATCTTTTTATTGAAAAGGCTTACGGCTCCAATAAGATTGAAGTCGACGAAATAATGAATTGGCTGGAAGAATACGGCAGCAAGCTAAAACCGTTTGTGTGCAACACAGGTGAATTCCTTGACGAAAGCCTTAAAGCCGGCAAAAAAGTCGTATTCGAGGCTCAGCTAGGCGCATTGAGAGATATAGATTTCGGCATCAATCCTTATACCTCCTCGTCAAATACTATAGCGGCTTACGCTCCTATCGGCGCGGGTATTCCGAAATACAAACTCGACAACGTATTCGGAATAATGAAGGCCTACAGTTCTTGCGTAGGAGAAGGTCCTTTTACCGTTGAAATGTTCGGAAAAGAAGCCGAGGAACTAAGACAGGCGGGAGGCGAGTACGGCGCTGCGACAGGCAGACCGAGAAGAGTAGGCGCGTTCGACGTCGTCGCGTCAAAATACGGAGTGGAGATGCAGGGCGCAAACGAACTTGCTTTGACAAAACTAGACGTATTGTCGTATATGAAAAAAATCCCAATATGCACGGCTTACAAAGTAGGAGACAAATTGACGACGTCTTTCCCGAGCGGTGAAGAATTGAGATTGGCAACTCCGGTTATAGAATATATGGACGGATGGAATTGCGATATATCTTCTTGCAGAAAGCCGTCCGATTTGCCAAAAGAGGCGCTCGCATATATTGATTATATAGAAAAAGCGGTCGGCTGTCCGATTACTTATGTGTCGGTCGGCGCTGAAAGAGAGGAATACGTCGTAATGAAGGAGAGTAACGTATGAAAATAAACAGCAATTTTCTCGATCTTAAAGACAGTTATCTATTCTCTACGATAGCTAAGAAAATCAAGGCTTATCAGGAGCAAAATCCATCTTCCGATATTATCAGATTGGGAATAGGCGACGTTACGCTTCCGCTCGTGCCTGCGGTTATCGACGCTTTGCATAAGGCAACAGACGAGATGGCGCAAAAACAATCGTTCAGAGGTTACGGACCCG
This sequence comes from uncultured Clostridia bacterium, assembly GCA_947246685.1. Classification (GTDB taxonomy): domain Bacteria; phylum Bacillota; class Clostridia; order Christensenellales; family UBA3700; genus RACS-045. The sequence continues at coordinate 18,350 of CAMXSN010000012.1, forward strand.
AGCAGGGTTATGATTTCCTAAGAGATGAAATAAAAGATTATTACGCAAGAAAAGGCGTGGCTTTGGATAGAGACGAGATTTTTATCAGCGACGGAGCGAAGAGCGATTTGGGCAACGTGCTTGATATTTTGCATCCCGATAATAAGGTTCTCATACCCGATCCGGTATATCCCGCATATGTAGATACCAACGTCATGGCAGGCAGAAAAATCGATACGATCGAGGGAAACCAAGCCAATTCCTTTAAGCCTATGCCGGATGAAAGTTATAAGGCGGATATCATATACATCTGTTCGCCGAATAATCCTACCGGAGCCGTCTATACGCATGAAGAACTGAAAGCATGGGTAGATTACGCCAACAAATGCAAAGCCTTGATATTGTTCGATTCGGCTTATGAAGCGTTTGTGGGAGACAAGTCTTTGCCCAGAAGCATATTTGAGATCGACGGCGCAAGAGAGTGCGCGATAGAGTTCTGTTCGCTGTCCAAGACTGCGGGATTTACGGGCACCAGATGCGGATACACCGTAGTCCCTCAGGAATTGCAATTTGACGGCGTCAAACTCAATTCATTGTGGAACAGACGTCAGTGCACCAAATTCAACGGCGTGCCGTACGTTATTCAAAGAGGAGCTCAGGCGGTATTTTCCAAAGACGGCTTTGAGCAGATAATGCAAAATATAGCCTATTACAAAGAAAATGCGCTGATAATTCACGAGGCTTTGGAGAAAAAGGGAATATGGCATATAGGCGGAATTAATTCTCCTTACATATGGCTCAAATGTCCCGACGGCATGACAAGTTGGGAATACTTCGATCATCTGCTTACCAAGGCAAACGTAGTAGGCACCCCCGGCGCAGGTTTCGGTAAAATGGGCGAGGGATACTTCCGTCTTACGGCATTCGGCGATAGGGCGAGAACTGCAGAAGCTGTAGAAAGAATTCTCAAAAACAGCTGAGACCGATTTTGGTTGCGCTGATAATATATTGATATAAATATATAAACTATGGCAAAAAAATTCACGGACGAAGAAATAGCTATTATCTTGGAGCGTTTGGAACAGTTGCATCCCGACTCGGTGTGCGAATTGAATTACCGCACTCCGTTTGAGCTGCTTGTCGCCGTAATTCTTTCTGCTCAGTGCACTGACAAAAGAGTCAATCAGGTGACGGAGAAACTCTTTAAGATATATAATACGCCGTCGGATTTTGCTCAACTGAGTGAAGAAGAACTCAGACCGTATATATTCTCTTGCGGTTTTTACAGAAATAAAGCAAGAAACATTATTTCCGCCAGTTGCGATATTCTTGAAAAGTTCGGCGGAGAAGTGCCAGGCGATATACAGTCGCTCATGACTTTGGCGGGCGTGGGAAAGAAGACCGCCAACGTCGTTTATTCCGTCGCTTTCGGCGGACAGGCGATTGCCGTTGATACTCACGTGCTCAGACTTAGCAACAGGATAGGATTCTGCGATTCCGATAATCCTCTCAAGGTTGAGAAGGCTTTGAGTCAGATCATTCCCGAAGAGAAATGGTCGCATACTCACCATTTGCTAATTCATCACGGGCGGTATACCTGCGCGGCGAGAAATCCAGATTGCGGCAATTGCAATATATGCGAATTCTGCGAATTTTTTAATAAAAAATAAGTCTAGGAGAGTTATATGAACAAACTGTTAAAGATATACGAAGTAGCGCCGAGAGTGAAAAAATACGTCGTTCATACGCCGATAGTGTCAAAGCACTGTTTGCCAGGACAGTTCGTTATAGTAATAGTCGAAGAAGGAGGCGAGAGAGTTCCGTTTACCATTTGCGATTATGACAGACAGTCCGAAACGATAACCTTGCTCGTGCAGGAAGTGGGGTATTCGACGCACAAAATGGCGGCGCTCAAAGAGGGCGATTGCTTGCATGCTTTGGTCGGACCGCTTGGCAATCCGACGGATTTGGACGAATACGAAAATCTTGTTCTCGTGGGCGGCGGAATAGGTTGCGCGGTTATATATCCTCAGGCAAAACTGCGCAAGCAAAAAGGGCTGAAAAGCGACGTGATCATGGGCGCAAGAAACAAAGATTTGCTCTTTGACATAGAAGAATTCAAGGCTAACAGCGAGCACGTATATATATCGACGGACGACGGTTCGTTGGGCACCAAAGGTTTTGTGACGACGGTGTTGCAGGAGAGAATCGATGCCGGCGACAGAATAGACTGCGTGCTTGTCGTCGGTCCAATGATAATGATGAAAAACGTGTGCGAATTGACTAGAAGATACAATATACCGACAGTTGTATCTATGAATACCATTATGGTAGACGGTACCGGTATGTGCGGCGGCTGCAGACTTACGGTTGACGGTGAGACGAAATACGCTTGCGTCGACGGACCTGAATTCGACGGACATAAAGTCAATTTTGAAGAAGCGATGAACAGATCAAAATTTTATCGCGAGCACGAACAGAAATGTAATTTGAGAGGTTAATATGAACAACTCACCAAGAAATAAAACTTTGCACCAATCGGCGCAGGAAAGAATAAAAAATTTCGACGAGGTTAATCTGGGGTTTGACGACGCTCTTATGGCAGAGGAAGCGAGCAGATGCATTAACTGCAAAAACGCTCCGTGCCGCACGGGTTGTCCGGTGGGAATAGATATACCAGGTTTTATTAAATGTCTGACGCAAAACGATAAGGACGGCGCGCTTGAAGTAATAAGTCAGTCGTCGCTTTTGCCTGCTATTTGCGGAAGAGTGTGCCCGCAGGAAAATCAATGCGAAGGCAAATGTATTCGCAGAGCCAAGTTGGGCGGAAGCGTCGCCATAGGCGCGCTAGAGAGATACGTGGGAGATTACGGACTTAAAAAGGGAAATGCGGACTTGAAAGCACCTGAATGGAATGGCAAGAAGGTTGCCGTGGTAGGCAGCGGACCTGCGGGATTGGCTTGCGCCGCCGATTGCGCAAAGAACGGTTTCAAAGTCACGGTATTCGAGGCGTTTCATAAAGCGGGCGGAGTGCTCGTATACGGTATTCCCGAGTTCCGACTTCCAAAAGACGACGTGGTTGAGAAAGAGATAGACAAACTCAAAGCGCTGGGCGTGGAATTCAGGCTCAATACCGTCGTGGGCAAAGCGGTTACTTTTGAAGAATTGCAGGAAGAGTACGACGCTATATTTATCGGCACAGGCGCGGGACTTCCAATGTTTATGGGTATAAAAGGCGAAAATCTCAACGGAGTTTCGTCCGCCAACGAATTGCTGACGAGAGCTAATCTCATGCAGGCTTATAAGCAAGACGCGGTGACGCCCGTTTATTGCGGAAAATCTGTTGCTGTCATAGGCGCGGGAAACGTGGCTATGGACGCAGCTCGCACGGCTAAGAGAATAGGCGGCGGAGAAGTGTACATAATATATCGCAGAGGCAGAGAAGAGATGCCGGCGAGAGCGGAAGAAATAGATCATGCTGAGGAAGAGGGAATTAAGTTAGTGCTTCTGACTAATCCCGTGGAAATTCTCGGATGCGACGGCAAAGTGTGCGGTATCAAGTGCGTTAAGATGCAACTCGGCGAACCTGACGCGTCAGGCAGAAGACGTCCGCAGCCTATTGAAGGAAGCGAGTTTGTCATAGACGTGGATCAGGTGGTCGTAGCATTGGGCACAAGCCCCAATCCGCTTATTCGCAAATCGTGCGACGGATTGAAATTCAGCAATCGCGGTACGATAATCGTAGATCAGGAGTCTATGGAGACCAGCGTCAAGGGCATCTATTCCGGCGGCGACGCTGTGACCGGAGCGGCTACAGTTATTCTTGCAATGGGCGCAGGCAGGAAAGCAGCTAAGGCAATCTGCGAGGCTTTGAACTAAGGCTCTGATGCGTTAATAATATATAATTTCCGAACGATTCGGAGATATAAGGAAAAAGATATGTTCCTGGATATAGCAACAATATTTGTAAAGGCAGGCAACGGCGGCGACGGTATAGTATCTTTTCATACCGAAAAATACGTTGCGCAGGGCGGCCCTGACGGCGGCGACGGCGGCAACGGCGGCGACGTCTGTTTTGTCGTGGATAAAAGCGCGTCAACTCTTATGGATTTCAAATTTGCAAAGCATTTTCGAGCGGAGAACGGAGAAAATGGCGGAGCAAAGAACTGCAAAGGCAAGAGCGGAAAGACACTGTATATCAAAGTGCCTAAGGGAACAGTAATCAAAGAGAAAAGTAGCGGTAACGTGCTGGCAGATATGTTTTATGACGACAGCGAATTCTTGTTGCAAAAAGGCGGATTGGGAGGAAAAGGTAACGCGCGTTTTGCCACGGCGCAAAGAAAAGCGCCCAGATTTTCTCAACGCGGAGAGAAGACGCAGGAAATAGAACTTACGTTGGAATTAAAAACTATTGCCGATGTGGGACTGGTAGGATTTCCAAACGTGGGAAAATCCACTATACTGTCCGTCGTGTCTTCGGCAAAGCCTAAGATTGCCAACTATCATTTTACGACATTAACTCCCAACTTGGGAGTAGTAAGATATTATGACAGCGATTTTGTCGTGGCTGATATACCGGGACTTATCGAAGGCGCAAGCGAGGGCGCGGGTCTGGGACATAATTTTCTCAGACATATCGAGAGAGTGCGCATAATCGTTCACGTCGTGGATATTTCCGGTGTTGAGGGGAGAGATCCATATGAAGATTATATCACGATAAACAACGAACTTGAAAGTTATTCGGCCAAATTAGCGTCGCTTCCGCAGATAATAGTCGCCAACAAATGCGATTTGATTACAGATGAAAAAGCGATAAAAGAGTTTGAGGAAAAGTGCTCTAGCAAGGTGATACGCATTTCTGCAATATCCAACGACGGTATCAAAGAGATGTTGGATGCCATAAGCAAATCTCTTAAAGATTTGCCGCCGCAACAACCTATGGAGACTGTGGTGTTTGATGAAAACCGCAATGACAGCACTTCTTATATCGTCACGGTTGACGAGGATGGAATCTACGAAGTACACGGCGGATTGATCAATATGCTTATCCGCAACGTTGTTTTGGATGATTACGAGTCGTTTAGATATTTCCAAAAGACGTTAAAGGATAGAGGAGTTATCAAAGCGCTTGTCAACAGCGGTTGCAAAGAAGGGGATACGGTAAGAATCGGCGATATCGAATTCGATTTCGTTGAGTAGATAAATTGCCAAGGCAATAAATTACAAATAAGAAGAAATTTAATTTCCAATAATGGAAAAGGAGACATATATGACAAGCAGTGAAAGAGCAACTTTGAGGTCGTATGCTATGCATATGCAGCCGACCACACATATTGGCAAATACGGTATCGCCGATACCGTGATCAAGCAAATTGACGAACAGCTTAATTGCAGAGAACTCGTTAAGATTGCAATTTTAAGAAATGCCGATTTTTCGGCGGAAGACGTCGCAGAACAAATTGCCCAAAGCGTAGGGGCAGAAGTTGTGCAGGTAATGGGTAGTAAAATTACGCTTTACAGACTGTCGTCCAGAGAAAATATAAGACACTTGATTTAATTTAATTGTGCTTTGTAAATTGAAAAACGGTCGCATTGCGACCGTTTTTGTCGTGTCTTTTATTAATGATATTTTGTTTTACTGTTTTCATTTGTATAATTTTATTTTTTACGTGAAGTGATGTGCAAAATTATGTTGTTAGTGTTATAAACGCAAACCACCAATCATCAAAAATCTTCTACTCCCATATTTTCTCAAAGCGCAGAATAATACAAAAATGGAAGAAATTTTCAGTGAATAATTACAAAATTCCAAAAAAAGTGTACTTTTCCTGACTGTAAATTTATGTCTTAAATAGGACAAATTATTACATTTTTATACATATTACATTATACTATTTCCCCCTGTCGTTTACAATACTTTTCGGTCAGGAAAAGTACACCTTTCCTGACCGAAGGCGAGATGGATATGGAAAAATCAA
>CAMXSN010000013.1 GCA_947246685.1 uncultured Clostridia bacterium
AAAGCGTCGAGAGGGAAAGCAGGCGTAATTGCAGTCGGGAGCGCACGTCCTTCGGACTGCGACTTATAGAAAATCTGGTAATAACATGCTGCTATGGCTCAGCAGGCGCGCGGCGTAAAAAAATAATTGATAATTGTTTTTAGCCAAAGCGAACTGCAACGACGTAAAGCGTCGAGAGGGAAAGCAGGCGTAATTGCAGTCGGGAGCGCACGGCCTTCGGACTGCGACTTATAGAAAATCTGGTAATAATATGCTGCTATGGCTCAGCAGGTAGAGCACGTCCTTGGTAAGGACGAGGTCACCGGTTCAAGTCCGGTTAGCAGCTCCAATTTGGACACTCTCAATCGAGAGTGTCCAAGAAATATAAGATACAATTTTATCAAATGATAAATCATTTATCGGAGGTTTTTATGGCACAGTTAGTAGGAGCTTGCATGTTCGGACAGTCAGGCGGTCCGTCATCGGTTATCAACTCCAGCGCTGCGGGTGTTTTTACCGAGGCGTTGAAACAAGACTGCATTACGGCGGTATACGGTGCGGCTCACGGAATCAAGGGCGTACTCAATGAAGAATTTTACGATATAAGCAAGGAAGATATGAGCGAACTCATGTTGCTCAAGAATACTCCTTCTTCCGCGCTTGGCAGCGTAAGATATAAACTTAAAGCAGAAAAGGTAGACGATACCGATTACAAAAGACTTTTGGAAGTTTTCAAGAAATATAATATCCGTTATTTCTTCTACAACGGCGGAAACGATTCAATGGACACTTGCAACAAAGTCAGCAAGTACATGAAGAAATCCGGTTGGGAATGCCGCGTCATAGGCGTGCCCAAGACGATAGACAACGATCTTTTCGGCACAGACCATTGTCCCGGATACGGATCTGCGGCAAAATACGTCGCTACTACTACTATGGAACTCAAACTCGACGCTACGGTTTACGACACGCCGATGATCACCGTGGTAGAGGCTATGGGACGTCACGCCGGCTGGCTGACGGCGGCTTCCGCGCTTGCTTGTCACAAAGGACTCGGTCCCGATCTTATTTACTTGCCGGAGATTCCTTTCTCCACTGAAAAATTCCTCAGCGACGTTGACAAGAAGATGAAAGAGAACAACGGTAAATGTATGATAGTTATTTCCGAAGGTATCGCAGACGAGAAAGGTACTCTCATAGCTGAGAAAATCAACGAAAACGTCGCAAAAGATTCTTTCGGACACGCGCAGCTCGGCGGCGTCGGCACGGCTCTTGCAAATCTTTGCAAAGAGAAGTTCGGATGCAAGACGAGAGCGATAGAGTTTTCCTTGATGCAGAGATGCGGCGCGCACCTTGCTTCAAAGGCAGACGTAGAAGAAGCGTTTAAGGCGGGCGCGGCAGCGGTGAAGTATGCCGTTAAGGGTGCGACCGACAAGATGGTTATTCTCAAAAGAGATGAAAAGTCCGATAAATATAAGTGCAAAGTAGGCGTTATGGGCGTTGCCAAAGCTGCCAACACCGAGAAGAAAGTTCCGCTCGAATGGATAATCAACGACGGAACGATGCTTTCTCAGGAATTCATCGATTATGCATTGCCGCTTATTCAGGGCGACAGCAAAGCTCCTCTCGAGGACGGTCTTCCCAGATTTGCAAAACTCAAGAAGATTTTCGTTGAGAAAAAGTAATTTGTGCAAACTAATATTAAGGTCGGGACAATGTCCCGACCTATTTTTTGGCTTTTGATTAATTGAAGGATAAATTATGGCTTTTACTTTTGTATTTTTTGTTTATCTTTTGTATTACACTACATTGTATGAGACTTGATTAATAATTGTAACTTAAAAAAGAATTTTTTCAAATCAGTTTTTTATATATCGTCATATTCAATAGTCTATTGCATTGACTGCGTCCGCTATGGTATCGGCGCAAGTCGACACCAATGAATCGATGTCGCGCGGAGTAAGCATATACTGCGAATATCCTTGAGCTTTTGTTTTGTCGTCGACAATGCTGCCCACCGATATAATAAGAGGTACGCCAACGGCAATAACGGGCACGCCGAGCGTATTTTTGTCCAAGCAGGGCTGTGGATTACCCACTCCGCCTCCGGGACAAATTCCTGCAGAGGAGAGTTGGTAGCAATTTCCCAGCCTATGCAGATAATTCGTTGACAGCGTATCTATCGCTATGACCAATGCCGGCTTGTGATAATCTACGATTGCCTTGACAATATCAAACGATTTGATCCCTGTTATATCAGCGACTTTGGGAGCTATTGCGCTCATTACGTAAGTTTTGCCGCCCGTGCGAATGCGTTTGACGACTTCGTTGCCTAATGCGTCTACTATCGCGTTTTCGTTTCCTAGACCTACCGCCAGGATTTTGCCGCCGTTCACGCCCACGGAGCGTATAAGTTTTTTAAGACAGTTGCAAAGCACCGACGACACGGTTTCTCGGGAGTCGCTGGGGGTAGGGCATATAGTAAAATAACAGCCTTCTTTTCTTCCTGTTTGGCGCGCGGAGACTTTGTCTAATACCGTCTCTCGTACTTCCACGCCTTTTTGTTTATAAGAGCGGGAGGGAAGGGAGGCGTCTGTGCCGGCTTCGATAATAAGAGAGTCTGAATAGTTTTCCGTTTTGATCATAATCGGATTATTGACAAGTTGTTAAGGACAAAACGCTTTGCGAAAAATTTATGCAAAAGGTCAGCTTTTACAATATTAGGTGATAAAAAATTGCAAAAGGCTGAAAATATGTGCTTATTTTTGTTGCGTTAATAATTTTGTTATGCTAAAATGATTTAGTAAAAATATTAAATTAAAACGGAGGGAGAGTATGCCAAATATTAAGTCCCAGAAGAAAAGAGTAATAATAGCTCAGAAGGAGAACGAAATAAACACGGCTAAACGCAGCAGAGTTCGTAATGCCGTTAAGAAGTATGAGGCGGCTATCGAGAGCAAGGACGTTGCTATGGCAGAAAAGCTTTTGGTAGAGACAATTTCTTTGATAGACAGAGCTAAGAGCGACGGAATCTATCATGCAAATACCGCAAGCAGAAAGATTGCAAGACTTTCTAAACAGCTTGACGCATTGAAGAAAGCTCAGTAATTGCTTAGTTGATCATAGTATTGAGAATGCGACGGTAATGCGTCGCATTTTTGTTTTAATTGGCATAAAGCGCCGATTGACGGTGTAGAATATTGCGAGGTGGATTATGAAAATATTGATATTGACGGGCAGCCCGCGCAAGGGCGGCAATACGGACGCGTTGGCAAAAGCTTTCGTCGAAGGCGCCAAGGACAGACACCGAGTTAAGATTATTTCCGTAAACGATTGCAAAGTCAATCCCTGTATCGGATGCAATACTTGTTTTAGTAGAGAAAACAACGATTGTTTTCAGAATGACGGAATGAGAGAAATATATGCGGAGCTCGCTAAGGCAGATATGTTGGTTGTAGCGTCGCCCGTTTATTTTTACGGTATAAGCGCTCAGCTCAAGTGCATTATAGACAGATTGCACACGCCCAAGCGCAATGCTTTCGGCATAAAGAGCCTTGCATTGCTGTTGGTCGCGGCGTCGTCCAAGCCCAGCGTATTCGACGCAATAATCAAACAGTACGAACTTATACTTGAATATTTTGATTTAGAGGACAAAGGCAGGGTGTTGACAGGCGGTGTCAATGCAAAAGGCGATATAGCAGATAGAGAAGAATTGAATCAAGCATATCTTCTCGGCAAGTCCGTATGACGTCGTGCGCTAACTGTTGACGTTTGAGTTTATTGTTTGAATAAGCGATTCAATTTATCTGTCAGTGGCAACTGACGTAAAAAAGCGTAACCGTCGGTTACGCTTTTAGCTTATCGTTTACAATACGATTATTTGTGATACGCGCTGCCTTCTTCTATCATAAAGGCTCTGTATATTTGTTCGACTAAGATAAGTCTCATCAGTTGGTGCGGGAACGTTACGGGCCCGAAACAGAGTACGGAATCGCATTTGTTCAGCACGTCTTGTGACAGTCCGTAAGATCCTCCGATAATAAACGACATCGTAGATACGCCGCTTCTTTTGAGTTTGGTTATTTTCTGACTTATCTGTTCGCTCGTCAAATTTTTGCCTTTAAGATCAAGCGCTACCGCAAATCCTTTGACTTGTTCGAGGATTCTTGCTCCTTCGGCATTCTTGACTTGCTGAATAATTTTTGGCGAATTGTCTGTGCATAGTTCTTCCGCGACTTCCAATATTTCCAATTTGCAAAATCTGGAAAGCCGCTTTGCATATTCGACAATACCGTCTTTGAGATAGTCTTCTTTAAGTTTTCCCACGCAAATAATCTTAATGTTCATCATATCAAAAATATCCTATTACCGTATTGAAAATCCATATCACGCCCACAACTACGAACGCAAATATTATTGCGCGGCTGTTTTTCTTTTTCAATTCGACGTCGTCCTCTTGCATCATTGAGTAATATACTTCTTTCTTTTCGGGTGAATAATCGGCGATCTGCTCTTCTATCGATTGTCTTTCTTGTTCCGCTTTGAATCTCTGCTCGGGGGAGACGAAAAGATAGGAGAATTTTTGATTGAAGATTTTGAGAGCTTTGGTCTTGCCTTTGTATGCTTCTTTGTCTTCAAAGCTGTCAAGTCCGAGCTCCGAATCTTCTTTTACGCGTTTCACGTAGCAAATCTTATACGTCGCGTACAGACATCCGAAAAGTCCTGCCAGTCCTACGGCGCATATTATCGTCATTCCCCACCACGGGATAGACAGCGACGTATGTTTGCTTGTGACGTATCCTACGATAAGAGTTATGGCGTTGTTAAAGAAATGCGTTAGCGCGGATATCCATATACTGCCCGTCATATAATACATCAACGTGCATACTACGCCGACGAAGAATTGATGCACGAGCTGCACGGGCGAACCGTGCATAAGCGCAAATATGCAACTGCTCAATATCATTCCCGTAAAAAAGGATATTTTGCTGCCTGCTCTGGCAATGATGCCTCTGTGCATTATCTCTTCGCATATTGCGGGCAACAGCGCAACAAATATCAAATAAAGTATTAGTTTTCCGGCGCTGTCTACCGTAATGTTGGTTCCCTGATAGGTATATCCCGTCTTTTGCACCAGCTCTACAAAAGCGTTGGCAATTGGAGCGAAGCCTGCAAGCAGGAATATAGCGACAGGCAAAGTCATAGCTATCTGCGCAGGGTTTATCTTGCGCGTAAAGCCGACGTCTTTGAACACGTTAAACGATTTGATCTTCCAATACGCAAGTGGAGAGAGCAACATTGTAGATTCGTTGAGGATTACTATTATGATCAATCCCGCAGTCGTAGCTGTGAAAGCGGTAAATTCGTTTTGAAGTTTGTCCGATCCGCCGGGAAGAGAAGGATTGATACCTTTCAAATCCGCAATTATAAAATATGCGATTATCATCATAAGCAGCTGCAACATGTACTGCAAGATGAATTGACCGATAAACATTGCGCCGGCGTCGTAAAATTCCAACGACGGCGTTTTTTTCCTAAATGCGTCTTTAAGATTATTTTTCGCGTTTGTTGCTGATTGCGCTTTTTGTTTTTTTGCCATACTTATTCCTTGTCATTCGAGGGTTAGTTTTTTAGTGGATTTGTGCTGATAAGCAATATCCACAAATGCGTCGAAACCTTCAATTAGGCTTTGGTTTTCAAGCATTTTCGCCGTACTGTTAAATGCAAGTTCCGGCGTATTGTTATCTTGACTGAGGTGCGCTAGTATAAATCTTTTAGTGCCGCGCTTGCACAACTGCGATATCGTCGCCGCGCAGTCGTCGTTGGACAGATGTCCGTTTTTGCCCAGTATGCGCTGTTTGAGCGCGAATGGATAATTGCCTTGTCTGAGCATGTCCACGTCGTGATTGGATTCCAGCATTACCAGATCGCTTCCGACGAAACGCTGTAAGATGTTTTCGTTGACGCTGCCCAGATCCGTCGCAACGGTGACGGTATGTTTTGCGTCGCTAAGTTTGTATCCCAGATTGTAGTTCGAATCGTGCGGGAGGCGAAACGGGGTGATCAGCAAATCTCCTATTTCAAAAGGCGCGTCCATATCCTGTTCGACATAATAAGGAGAAACTTCGGCTTCCATTCCGCTTCGGCTTTGCGGGTGACAGTATACCGGGATAGAGTATTTTTTTGCAAGCGAGGCTATGCCTTTGACGTGGTCGCTGTGTTCGTGCGTGACGATTATCGCGTTAATTTTAGACAGATCCAAATTGGCAAGACGGGCGCGTTCCGACAAAGCGCGTATGTTAAGACCGTCGTCTATCATCACCGTTACGCTGTCGGTGAAAACAACGCTGCAGTTGCCTTTACTTCCGCTTGCAAGATTGCAAAATTTCATTCTTCCTCTAAACTTTTATCTACCGTCGCCCATTTCAAATGCGCGGCGAATGTCGTCTGCGTGTGTGATTTCTAATATATTTTAGCATATTTTAATTGTTATGTACAATCATCTTATGGTAAAATGTTGTCAAAGAGGTGTTTATGATAACCGTTTCGACCGAGTATATCGCTCAAAAAATCAAAGAAGCTATCGACAGAATATCCTGCGAAGTGGAGCCAAGTTGCCGCGCCGCGTTAAAAAAGGCGTGGGAAGAAGAGAGCAATCCCACGGCAAAGTTTGCTTTGGGAGTAATGAACGATAATATAGATCTTGCGGCGGCTGAGAACCGTCCCGTATGTCAGGATACGGGTATGGTAGTGGTATTTGTCCGAGTAGGAAAGGACGTGATATTGACGGGACGTTTGTTGCAGGACGCGATAGACTGCGCGGTCAAGGACGCATACGTCGCTTTGAGAAAGTCCGTTCTAGATCCCGTGACGAGGATAAATACGGGCACCAACGCGCCCGCGATAGTGCATACAAGCTACGTCGAAGGCGAAAACGTTGAGATAGAAGTCATGCTCAAAGGATTCGGCAGCGAGAATATGTCGCAGATTCGTCTGCTCAATCCCGCGCAGGGGCTGGAAGAGGCAAAGAGACTGATCGTCGACAGCGTCAAGATTGCAGCCAGCAATCCTTGTCCGCCCGTTATTTTGGGCGTTGGACTCGGAGGCACTTTGGAGAAAGCGGCGCTCATGTCCAAACACGCGTTGTTCAGACAGATCGGCAGCAACAATCCCGATCCTCAACTCGACGCTTTGGAGAAAGAATTGCTTGGCAAAATCAATGAATTGGGAATAGGCGCGCAAGGTTTTGGCGGCAACGTCAGCGCTTTGGGAGTATTTATCGAGAGCTATCCCACTCATATATCATCGCTTCCCGTTGCAATCAACGTGCTGTGCCACTGTTCTCGCGCGGTGAAAATCGTTATAGACGGTAGAAAGGAGGGGACGGTATGCAATCTGTGATTGAGTTGTCGCTGCCGCTGACAAAAGAAAGTATGAAAGATCTTAGGGCGGGAGATATGGTCAAACTAAGCGGCGATATGCTTGTGTTCAGAGACGCCGGTCACAAAAGACTTTATCAGAGCATAATTGACGGACATCAGGCATTCGACTATAAGGGCGAGACGATATATTTTATGGGACCATGTCCCGCAAGAGCAAACGAGGCGCTGGGCAGCGCCGGACCTACCACGTCATGCAGAATGGACAAGTATACTCCTTTTATGCTTGACGGAGGACTTGCCGCTCAGATAGGCAAGGGCAAGCGCAGTAGCGAATGTATCGACGCTTTTAAGCGTAACGGCGCCGTATATTTTGCGGCCATAGGCGGCGCGGGCGCGGTATATAGCAAGTGCATAGAAAAAGCGCAGGTGCTGTGTTTTGAGGATTTGGGAACCGAGGCTGTGCGCAGGATCACCGTCAAAGATTTTCCCGTGGTAGTCGCGGTTGACAGCCTGGGGAATTGCATTTATAAAGATTGATTTTTATATCCGAGTTTTTTACTCCGCGCCGTTAATTTTTTTGCGCGCATTCCGTCGCGATATTCAGCACGTTTTCGTTGTGCTCGTAGATTTGCGGCAGGAAGTCTATGAGTTTGTCATATGGCGTATCGTTGTCGCCGACTTCTATCGTCAAACCGAGTTTTTGGAAAGTAGCTACGTACCAATCTTTGTAACCGCCGGCGCTGTCGGACGAATCGAGCAGAGGATAGCCTGTGGAATCGGCTATACGCTGCGCGCATTCCACGTCGGGGTCTATACATCCGAATCCCTTATATATCACGTTTCCTTTGGCATGGTAACTTAACGTGACGGAAGGCTTTACTCTTTCGGTAAGCGTTCGCAAAGCCATATTTTCATATTCGGAGAAAGGAAACTGTCCGATATAGTTGGCAGGCGACGGATAAGTGACGTTTTGCGCTCCTTCGCCCCATCGAGCGTTGAAATTGACGTTGAGGTCTACGGCGCGCGCGTTGGCTTTCCACAGCGAAAAGTTGTTGCTGCCGTTGTTGATTTCTAAGAGAAAATCTTTAAGACTTTGTTCGGGTATGCTTTGCAGTCCTTGCTGCGCGAGCAATACGCCGTCGACGTTGACCATCGGCACGCACCATACTCCGCGAGTGCCCGTATAGTTTTTCATCATCTCTATCACAAGTGGCGTCGTCACCCATTCTCTGGCGTGTATAGACGCGTGTAACAGCGTTTGTCCTCCGCTCTTAGAACCTTTGAATACGCACGGAATCGGGCGTCCTAGCAACGTGTATCCGATATCGAATATTTCGGCGCCCTGAGAAGATAGAATTTCAAGATCGTTTTGCAAGTCGTTGAGAGTGTACATACTTATATTATTCCCACGCGGTCGGCGCGCGTTACATTCGTTGTCGTTTTCCTCAGACGTAAAGAGTTGGCAAATATACGAGGATATGTTAAACTTATTCTATGGACGATAAACTTAAAGAGAAATATATGCGGCTTGCGTTGAAACAGGCGGACAAAGCGGCGCAGGAAGACGAAGTGCCCGTTGGCGCGGTGATAATCAAGGACGGCAAGGTAATCGCCAGAGCGCGAAACAGAAAAGAAAAAAATAATTGCTCCAACTATCATGCCGAGATTGTCGCTATAGAAAAGGCGTGCAAAGCGGTCGGCGACTGGCGTCTTAACGATTGCGATATATTCGTCACGTTGGAACCTTGCGCAATGTGTTCGGGCGCTCTGATAAACGCGCGTATAGGCAATATCTATTTCGGCGCTTACGATTCTAAGGCGGGATGTTGCGGCACGTTGTTCAATCTGCCCAAAGACGGCAGATTCAATCACACTCCCGAGGTTGTCGAGGGCGGCATTCTGCAAGAGCAATGCGCCGACGTTTTGGGAGTTTATTTCAGAGGAAAACGCGCTACAAAAAAACAAGCTAGGCAAGAGGCGCAAAGCGTTGACAGCAACGCGCAGTTATAGTATAATTGCCAATACTCGTTTAGATAAAACGATGGAGAAATAATAAAGACGCTTAAATCAAGGAGATGCTGTATGCTAATCGTAGGTCTTGGAAATCCCGGAAAAAAATATGAAAACACCGTGCACAACGTGGGGTTTATGGCGGTAGACGCTTTGCTTGACAAATTGGCGGCGAGACTTGACAAAAAAGGGTGCCAAGCGGAGTATTGCGCGCAATATATCGGCGGAGAAAAACACATTATCGCCAAACCTCAGACTTTTATGAATCTATCAGGCGTAAGCGTCAAGATGCTCGTCAATTCCAATAAGATTCCGCTTGATAAGACTTTGATAATATACGACGATATAGATTTGCCTCTCGGCAGCGTGAGAGTGCGCAAAGAAGGTTCAGGCGGCAGCCACAACGGCATGAAGAATATTGTTGCGGAATGTTCGAGTACAGCCGTTCCCAGGGTGAGAATAGGCGTTGGCGACGAGAGAGGAGCAAGGGATCTCAAAGATTACGTCTTATCCAAAGTCGGCAGAGAAAAACGAGAAATCCTCGACAAGGTTTTCGATACGGTTGCCGACGGCATATGGCAATATATGGTCGACGGAGATATTGACGCGCTGATGAGAAGGCTCAACGCTTACAAAGCAGTCTAATTGCACGCGCAAAAGTTATCGTCGGCGTATAGCGATAAAATTATTTAATAGATAGAATGAACGTTAAGGAGTTATTACAGCTTAATAATTTAGGCAAAGATCTTACCAACTTGCACAGATGCGCGCAAGAGGGGCGGGACTGCGCAGTCTTTTCCGTAGGCGAGGGAGAGAAAATCCACATTGCTTCACATTTGGATAAATTCGTATTGTACGTTGCAAAAGACGCTTTTAAGGTGTCGTCGCTTTTCAACAGACTCCACGATTATTACGGCGATAGAGTAGCGATACTGCCGGCCAACGAGGAATTGCTTCTTCACCGTAAGACTTATCACAAAAGTCTGTTGGCGCAGAGAATTGACGCGCTTTACGATCTTGCGCGCGGCAAATTGGATTGTCTTGTCGTGTCTCCTCAGGCATTGGCGCAGTATCTCCCGTCTAAAGACGCGTTGCTTGACAGTGTCATAGATCTTCGGCAGGGTGACGGAATCGATTTATACGCGCTTATAGATAAGTTGGCGGTTATGGGATATGCGAGAGAAGACGCAGTAGAAGAGAAAGGAACGTTCAGCGTGGCGGGCGATATTATCAGCGTATTTCCTCCGCAGCTGGATTTGCCTGTGAGAATATCTTTTTTCGACGATCAAATAGAGACTATAAAGCTTTTCAGTCCCGACACTTTAATGAGCGTCAGACAGATAGACAGCGTTAGATTTATGCCTGACAACGATATGCTTTTAACTCAAAAAATCATTGAAGGCGGACTTGACAGAGCGCGCAAAGCGATTGACAGATTGGCTAGCGATATCGCGCAGAATGCGGAAAGCATATATTCCAGATTGGCGGCTTCTTCGGTTTGCAGTCAGCAAATGCAGTGGCTGTTGCCGTTTGTTTCTAACAATATGAGCACAGTTTTCGATTATCTCAATGACGACGCTGTCATAGTATTGGACGAGCCCGGCGCGATAGACGAACAGCTTGGTCTATACGTTAAGGAACATCTCGGCAGAGTTAAACAGCTGGCAGAAACGGGAGACGTGTTAAAGGAACACTCTAAATCTCTATTGAGCAGAGACGAGACCGTCGGCAAAATATCGCGCTTTACAAAAGTAGAATTTTCCTATCTTGCGTCGACCAACGCTATTTTTTCACCGCAGGAAATTTTTAATATCAAGTGCGTTGCGCTGAGCAATTACACAGTGCATTACGACGCGCTTATCAACGATCTCAAAGCGTTTGACAAATCAGGATACACCACTCTCGTATGTATGGGCGACGAGGTTTCGGCAAGTTCTCTTAGACAAAACTTAATATCGGAAGAAGTCGGATGCAGTTTTGTGCAAGACATCTGCGACAGAAGAGCCGGAATATTTATTTTACCGATAGAGATATCCAAGGGTTTCGTTTATCCTAGCGCCAAAGTCGCCGTACTCGGCAGAGAGGACGTTACTCGCACGAGAAAAAGCGTCGAGACCAAAAAGTCCAAAGTATTTACAATGCCCAAAGTCGGGGATTTCGTAGTTCATGAATTACACGGAATCGGCAAGTGCCTCGGCACTAAATTTATCGAAATGGGCAATATCAGCGCCGAATACGTCGTCGTTGAGTATAAGAATGCGGAATTGCTCTACGTGCCTGTAGACAAACTCGATAGACTGAGCAGATACAACGGCAGCGACAGACAGCCAAGGCTCTCGGCAATCGGCGGCAAAGAGTTTGAAAAAGTAAAGCAAAGCGTCAAAGCTTCGATAAAGAGTATGGCGATTAATCTGGTCGAACTGTATTCTCAAAGGCAGAGCAAGCAGGGCTATAAATATTCCGAGGACGACGAATTGCAGAAAGAATTCGAAGACGCCTTTCCTTATGAGCCGACAAAAGATCAATTGACCGCCGTTAAGGAAATCAAGTCGGACATGCTCAGAGGAATGATAATGGACAGGCTTCTTTGCGGAGACGTCGGTTACGGTAAGACGGAAGTCGCGTTGCGCGCGATATTCAAGACGATCTGTCACAACAAGCAAGCGGTAATCTTATGCCCGACGACAATACTAGCCCGTCAGCATTACAATACGGCGCGGGAGAGGTTCAAAGACTTCGGTATAGATATCGAACTCATAAGCCGCCTGCAAACTCAACGTCAGATCGACGAGTCCGTTGCAAGACTTAGCACGGGACAGTCGCTTTTTGCCGTGGGTACGCACAGATTGCTCTCTTCGGATATGCATTTTCACGATCTTGGCTTAATTGTGCTTGACGAGGAGCAAAGGTTTGGCGTAGAACATAAAGAAAAGCTAAAACTTATTAAAAAGAACGTCAACGTGCTGACTATGTCCGCAACGCCCATACCGCGCACGTTGAATATGGCGCTTACAGGCATAAGGGATATAAGCGTGCTCGAGACGCCTCCGAGCAACAGATTGCCGGTGCAGACGTACGTATGCGAATTGAGCGACGGACTTATCGCCGACGCGGTAACGCGTGAGCTTGCAAGAGGCGGACAGGTCTTTATACTGTACAACAGAGTCAACGGTATCGAGAATTTTGCGTCGAAAGTATCTTCCTTGGTGCCTCAGGCAAAAGTCGATTACGCTCACGGCAGGATGAGCGCGGACATGCTTGAAGATAAGATCGGCAGATTTTATTCAAAGGAATACGACGTGCTCGTCAGCACTACCATAATCGAAAACGGCATAGACGTGCCCGACGCAAATACGCTCATAATTTGCGAGGCAAACAGACTCGGGCTTTCGCAGATGTATCAGCTTCGCGGCAGGGTCGGCAGGAGCAATCGCATAGCGTATACGTATTTTACAGTCAATCCCGACGGGGTGCTTACGAGCGACGCTACTAAGAGACTGTCCGCTATATTGGATTATACGGAACTTGGCAGCGGTTTCAAAATAGCTATGCGCGATTTGGAGATCAGAGGCGCGGGCAATATTTTGGGAAAAGAACAGCACGGCCATATAGAAAAAGTCGGTTACGATATGTATTGCAAGTTGCTCAAACAGACCGTGGACGAATTGCAAGGGCTGAGCGCGGATAAAGAAACGGAAGTCAAACTCAATCTGTCTTTCGGCGCTTATATCGACAAAACATATATCGCCGACGCCGATATGCGTATGCGGATTTATAGAGATATCTTGGACTTGGATACGCAGGAAGCGCTTGATAGGCTTAAGGTCAGCGTATGCGAAAGCTATGGAAAAATGCCAGTCGAATGCGAATATCTGTTTGAATTGGGGTTGATACGCAATCTTGCAGGCAAGATAGGAGTCAGGCAGATCGACGTCAACGCAAAGCAAGCGTATATGACCTTTGCTTCGGGAGAATGCTTTAAGAATAAGGACGTAATGCTCGCCGTGGGCGATATGGGAGAAAGCGTCAATCTGACTTACGAAGAGTTTCCCAAGTTATTCTTCGCGTGCAAATTCCGTCCCATAGGCGAAAAGCTCTTAAATATTAAAAAATTTTTACTCAATTGCGCCAAAAGTTTTTGTTAAAAGTGTTTACAACCCCGAATTGATTGTGTATAATAGATTATGCATAATATTTTATTATAATAATATAAAAATAAAAGCCGTAGCATGTTTTGCTGCCGAGCGGTTTGACCGCGGGATAGAGGCAGACCGATAAGGAGTTTTTATGAAAAAGAAGTTAATTGCCATTTTTTTAATAGCTTTGCTACTCTCAAGCGTATTTGTCGGGTGCGAGTTGTTTGAAAAAGACGAGTACAGAGATTATCACCAGATTGTAGCGACGGTAGATTACGAAACGCAGGGCAGCGGAGTGATATCTTCGGTATTGTATAAAGGCGAAGTTATGACTTACGTCAACACTTACGCCGCTTATTATATGGCGCAGTTTCAGATGTCTGCAGAAGAGGTTGTAGAGAGCTTTTACAATCAGTTGACAAATCAGAAATTACTTGTTTTGTATGCTCAAGAATATCTTTATAAAAACAATCTGTTGCCGTCGACGTTCAAGAGCGAGTTTTCCTCTCTCGGAGCATGGAACTCATTCAAGAACAAGAACGGAGAAGCGGAGGCTTACAAAAAGTTTATCACAATTGACGAGTTGAGATACTGTATCGAACAGACCAACAAGCAGTTGCAGGAGATCTACGACGGATATTTGGACGAGTTGGAGAAAGAGTCGGAAAAGAATGAAGACAGCGAAGACGACGAAGATACCGACGAGGATAAGGACGACGAAAAAGACCTTTTGGAAGCGCGTTCCAAGAAGAGCGAGGCAGAAGACGACGAGGACGCCGAGTACGAAAAGAACGAGAGCATCGTTACAGAAAAGGATATGCTCAAGTATTTTTCCGATCTCTATGAAGTAACTTTGGGCGACGATAAAGTCAAGAACGCTTATTTTACCGAATATATCAACTTGGTGATTAAGAAAGAAATCGCCAACAAGAGCAAATACGATAATATGAGAAACGCGCTCAAACAGATGAAAGAAAGACTCGAAGATCAGTTTGCCGATTACGATTATTTCCTCGTTCAGCAGATCCAGAGCTACGTAGTCACGAAGTATTCGGATAATATCGGCGAGAGCGAGCAGATCCAGAATCAGCTCGACAAGAAAGTCACCGCAAGATACGACAACATGCAGAAAACGCAGTTAAAGCAATATATCGATAAAGAGGCTTATAATACTGCAATCGGCAGCGAGACGTTTACGCTTGTAGCGCCTGGCAAAGATTATTTGCAGGTCAAGAGCATTTTGCTTTCGTTTACGGAGGCTCAGAAATCAGCGATAACCAATCTCAAAAATCTCAATCCCGGCAACGACGATTTGATTAAGGCTTACCGCGACGCAATAGCTACCGGTATCGTAAGCGATGATGACAGAGAGATATTGGAACTTTATGCGAAATTGGGAATCAAAGTCAACGTATCCAATCCCGATTACGATTCCGAAGAGGACAAGCTGAAAGACGCTTATACGGACGCAACGATTGAGGACAAAGAGGACGCATATGCCAATCCTTCCGTAGATTATCTCACCGTGCTGTTTGCTATGGCGGAAGATATAAAGGCAAAGGTCGACAGAGCAGAGGCGTTTGCGACTGCCAACAATATGTCGGAGCTGCAAAAATATTTGATTAAAGAAAATGCTTCCAAACTTGCTTTTGACGATTGGATTAATTTGGTCAACGACGATAGCGGCATGTTCTCCAGCAACGTCTATTCCGTTACGCCCGAAGGCGAGAGTACCTCTTACGTTCCCGAATACACTGTATTGGCAAGAGCATTGACAAGCGCCGGAGTGGGAGCGACTGCGATTAAAGATTATGCGGACGGAGATATCACTCAAGGCAGCGTTAAGTACGAAGGTACTACCGAGATATTGAAAGCGGCTGACGGAAGCTATACTTTGTATACAAAACAAATGACCACTTCGGTAGGTAAGAACGAGGAAGAACTCAAAGCCAACGTATACACGTTGAAGACTACGAATTCTGAAATATCGTTTATCGTCAACGAATACGGCATTCACATCGTTATGTTGGCAGGTTTGCCCGTAGACATCAATAAGGGTAGCGTAACCGAAAAGACCGTGCCCGCCGAAGATCCGGACAGCGATGACGAGGATAAGAATAAGGACAAAACCGCTTATATCAAAGGTTTGGATTACGTGCATAATTATTCTGTTAAGATTGAATACGAAAAAGACGACGAAGACAACGATATAAAGACTCAAATCAAAAATATCGATATAGAAGTTGTCAAACTCGAGGAATATCTCAAAGATTTGATTAAGGACGAACTAAGCGGCGATATATCCGCATTGCAAAGACTTGAGCTGTTCGGTAAAAAGACTTATACGCATAAGAAAGATAAAGTGTATAAACAAATAGTCAAGTATACTAAAGAATTGAATAAATAAGATATTATATCGCGCATATTAAGGAGAAGGCTTTGCGGCATTCTCCTTTTGTATATAAAGAGCCGTTTGTCGCGTTCTGAATTTATTAAGAATAATATGTAAATCGGAGAACTTTATGGAAGAAAGTAAAAGCAAACTCGATTACATGCTTCCCGATTATGGGAAAATCAAATTTGAATACCGTGATTCGCAGAACGAATTGAGTATGTCCAAGCATTCCCGTAGACAGTTGTATAAAAATCTAGGCTTTTATTATTTGATGGCGATAGTGCTGGTTATGATTGCTTGGTTTATAGGCAGTTTTATTTCGATAACTAAGCAGTCGGGATTTTTTCAGGCTATCCTTTTCCATATTCCCAGTCTTCTGTTCTGCGCGGTGGCGGGCTTAATAATAGTATTATCAGCGTTCGGATTGTGGGGTAAATTTATGAAATTTGCCGCGGGTCAGCGAGGAAAGCGCGTCGCCAAGATCTCGCGCGGCGAAAAAATCAATGAGGACGATATCGCCGAGATGTCCGATAATGCAATCCGTGTTTACGATCAATATCTCGTTATTGTCAATTCGGGGAAGGAGAGCGCATATTATCTCGACTCGGTTTCTTCCGTCGATTTGCAAAGCGCGGGGACTATTTCTTTGCAAAATTTGAATTTGCGGATGGAGATTATATATTCGCCAGGGCGTTTATTCCCAACCAAAAACGCTTGCTTGTGCAACTCAAAAAGATTTTTGACGACAAACTTAATATAATTAAAGATAAACACGCTGACGACAGCAAATCCTCTCTAAGAGATAAGGTGCTGGGGGACAAGAGCGTAGGTGAATTTTTAGGAATACTTTCTATGTGTTTGATAGCTTTTGCGGTGGGAGCCCTTGTGATTTTTTTGCATTATCGAGTAGCGCCTCAGATACCTGTGTTTCTTGGATTATTTTTTATCTTAGTTGCCTTAATAGGTATTTGCGGTTTATTTTCAGCCATACCGGAAGTTAAGGATATAATCGTACCGTTACTTTTCGGGATTACAATGATTTTCTGCCCGACGGGTATGTTCATGGCGGTTTATGAAGCTCAAGGTGTCAAATTGGCAATTAAAGATTTTTATTCGGTCATGACGCCGTTCAGCGTGGGAGCATTTTTCTTTGCCGCGTTGGGTATATTTATATTAGGCTACGGTATCAAAAGCGCAATAGAGTATATAAAATACGGCGGAAAGGATAAATAGTTTAATAGGAGTAAATTATGGATTGCAGAGAGTATACAAAAAAACGAAATTTAATATACAAAGGCAGAATACTCGATTTGTACAATGACGAAGTAGAATTAGCCGACGGTAGCGAGGCTATGCGGGAATACGTGCGTCACAGCGGCGGAAGCAGTGTGATTGCCGTCGACGAACAAGATTACGTATATTTAGTAGAGCAATTCAGATATCCTTACGGTGAGATGCTGTTGGAAATTCCCGCAGGCAAACTCAACGAAGGCGAATCGCCGTATGATTGCGCATTGAGAGAGCTGAAAGAAGAAGTCGGTTTGTCTGCGCATAATATTATCGATTTGGGAGTCATATATCCCAGTCCTGCTTACACCGACGAGCCTCTGCATATATATTATGCCAAAGATTTTAAGGTCGGGGAATACTGTCTTGACGAGCACGAACTTCTCAACGTCAAGAAAGTCAAGTTCGATAAAGCTGTCGATATGGTTTGCAACAACGTTATTAAAGATGCAAAGACTGTTACTGCAATTCTCAAAGTCGTGCTTATGCGTACTCGCGCAAGCAATCAATAATGATATTGAGCCGACACGTTCGCTAACTTGTTGCTATTCGCAATATAAAAAGGGAAGCCCGATTTATAGGACTTCCCGATTTTTTATGTCTGATAAAATGATTATTTGTTTTTCTTGTCTTTGTTGACAAATATGTTGTTTTCTGCCGTTTCGCCTTTGACGGGATTTACGCCCTGCCATTTCTCGATCAACTTGCCGTTTTCGTCGAATCTGTGCGGATAGCAAGCCTTTGCCGTCGCGCGTATACCGTCTTCGATCGTTCCGCCGCCGTTGTATCCGAGTTCGTCATAGTGCAGGTATTCCTGAACTTTCTTTACGTCGTCTTCGTAGAAGAGATCTTTGGATTGGATATCCTGCATCAAGTAGTTGTAGTTGAGTCCGCTTTCTTGATTGGACTTCTTCAATTTCTTTACAACGGTCATCTTAACGCCCATAGCCGCGATTCCTGCGCCTACGCCGAAGTATCTCTTTTTGCAGCCGATAGTTTCCATGATAAGGTTGATCATTTCTTTGAACTTCCAGTCTTTGTTACCGATTGGCAGTCTGTCGCCGTGCTGAGCATAATAAGCAGCCGCAACTACCGACTCAGCGATACCGTTGACGTGAATCATGTTGGTGCCGCCCTTCGGGAAGAAGATAGCGGGCATGCCTGCAAATCTGTCGAGGAAGACTTCTTTCCACAAAGGAGTACGTCCGGGCATGCTTCCGAATATATAGGGCAGTTCGAGTACGACTACGTCCATTCCGCCGTTCTCAACGCCGCCTTGACCGACTTTGATAAGCGCGTCAGCTTGCTCGACTCTTACTTTAATGTAAGGATGTCTTTCCGCAAGATGGCTTTCCGGCCAGATTCTGTCGAAATATGCAAAATAGGAGTTGAGCAAAATAGCTTTCTTTACGCCTGCGTCTTTAGCTGCTTCAAATACGGGAATAACTTTCTCTACAAGATACTTGTGGAAGAAGTCGTAACCGCTTATGCCTGCGGGAGTGTGCATTCTGTCGTCGGGACCGACTGCATATACGAGCGTGTCGTATCCTTTGAACATTTCGGTAAGCTCTTCTTTCGTCACTGTCGGAGATTCGTCGCCGGGCTTGAGATTGAAAAGTCTGCCGTAGTTGACTTCGATTTCTTTCGGCCACCAATCAGCCGAGAGAGTGAGCTCTTCGGGGAGAGCGAGCACGCCGATTTTTGCGCCCTGCTTTATAAATTCCAAAGCAGAGTAATAACCCAAAAATCCCGTACCGCCGCAGATGAAAACGTTTTTAACGTCATGCTTTTGGGACGAAGGTCCCTGTTGATATCTTTCCATAAATTTACCTCTATAAATATTTTCTTACTTAATTATTTTTTCTTTGCGGCAAGTTCTTTTTCTTTCTCGATTATGTCCATATAGCAGTCTGCGGGGAAGAAGTTGTTCTCATCCTTGTCGTGACTGTCGTACCATAGCTGAGCGAAGAAAGGAATATGCTTGGACAATTCGTCAAAATTCCACGGCGCGGGAGTGCAGCACTCGGGACACCAATGTCCCGCCTTGATGATGGTGAACGGAGAAGATTCGAATTCGTGTCCGTTATGGCACTGCCATTTGATCTTCTTGTATAGATCGCCTTTCGTCATAGTTTCGCTTACGCACTTTCCGCCTCTGAACTCGGCTGCCTGCTGCATATCTTCGATATCCAATTCGCTGTCGTCTTTGCTCTCGTCATATCCGTGGCTGAGCAAATATTTCTTTGCATTTTTGATATCTTTTCTTTCTCTGTAATCTACGATATTTCCGTTCTCGTCTTTGATCTGATTTTTGCAGAAAAGGTCATACTTGGACCAATCCGTGCCGATAGCGTCGAATTTTTCTCTCGACCCGTAGAATGCCGTAATACGTCCGTCGATACCGTTGTTGTACCAGAACATGGGAGAGTTGGAATTGTTGAAGAGTTTTTGAATCGTTACTTTGCTAAGGAATCCCTTCGGCAAAATAGCTCCGAACTTGAAGTACCAGTTGAGCTTCGCCATATTCTTCCAGAAATCAGTCCAGGTTTCCGTACGGAAATGCAAATAATCCTCGAGTACGTCGGAATCATAGTACCAGAAACAGTGGAAGTTTCTGTCTGCGCACCAATTTGGCTTGAAGAACTGCTCGGGTTGAGCGCCCATAAGCGCAAAACCGGCGCCCAAAGTCTCATAACCTGTTACACGGCAGGATTCGCCGTTGCCGATGTTGTATATTTTTCTCCAGAAGCCCTCTTTGAGAGTGCCTTCGCTGTCATATTCTACCAAGTGTTGCAATGCAAGACCGCTGTCTCTTGCGGTAGCCCATTCGATGGGCACGTTCCAACAAGTGTGGAACATAAGACCGTCTGCCATATTGTTTTTGAAAAGATTGTCGTGCAATACGCCGGACTGTCTCAAGACGACCCAATTGGGGAGATCTGCTTCGAGCAGATATCTCTCGGCTCTGAGCTTGGTTATTGCATAGAAATCGTATACGCTGGGCATAAGCGGATCGCCTACGCGTCCCCATGGATGCTTCCAGTTGCGGTTGCCGTATTCTGCGACGGTGCCGATATGAACGTATTTGATTTCGTTTGCTCTCGGGCTTTCTTTGATTGCGTCTACGAGATTCTTCGTTCCGTAGAAATTGGTCTTTTCCGCGCCTTTGGGATTGTGGTCGGAAATAGGCGGAATTATCGCCGCGCAATGCAACACGTAATCGCTCATAGCGACGACTTTGTCGCAATCTTCTCTTACGGAAAGGTCGCCGAAGAGCACTTCGAGTTTGCCTCCCGTCTTTAATTTTGCATATTTTTTCAAAAGAGCTTCCCTAAGTTTTTCATTGGCTCTCTTTTTTCTCAAAAGAATTACGCAATTAAATTTGCCCGTCTCCATCACGCATTTCAATACTTGGCTGCCCATTGAGCCGGATGCGCCGGTGACGAGAACTGTTTTCTTATCAGACATTAAAAAATCCTCCAAAATCATTTTAAGTGATACACACCTTAACAAGTATATCATAGTGATTTGCGCGTTGTAAATATATTTTATTAAAATTTACTAAATATATAAATAAAAATAAAAATTTATATCAGTAATTATAGAAATTCAACCGAGTTAAGTAGAATTGGAACTATGAGTTTGTCAAGTTTGTCTACAAAGTGCGCGGCAAAAACGCGTCTTAAACCGAAGTAAAAATAAAAAGAAAAAAATTTACAAAAAATTTGAAAAAGTAGTTGACAGTATTATTTTGTTGTGATAATATGAATAGGCTGTCATCTGGGAAGGGGTGGTAGCGAGAGCACCTTAAAAACTAAACAGAG
>CAMXSN010000014.1 GCA_947246685.1 uncultured Clostridia bacterium
GTATGCTTTTCATCATACTCAAATCAATACGCATCCCGCGTATCGATCCTACTATGCAGTTGTCAATGTGCAAAAAAATTTCGGTTAGACCGAAAGTGGTGGGCTCAAGTGGACTCGAACCACCGACCTCACGCTTATCAGGCGTGTGCTCTAACCAGCTGAGCTATGAGCCCATTAGTGGTGGAGAATAAGAGAGTCGAACTCTTGACCTCCTGCTTGCAAGGCAGGCGCTCTAGCCAACTGAGCTAATCCCCCACGAATGAGTTATTTCTCGTTACTGTCGTCGACAGCCTTTATATAATATCATTAAAGA
This sequence comes from uncultured Clostridia bacterium, assembly GCA_947246685.1. GTDB lineage: Bacteria > Bacillota > Clostridia > Christensenellales > UBA3700 > RACS-045. The sequence continues at coordinate 314 of CAMXSN010000014.1, forward strand.
ATTTATATGTCAACAAATTTTTCAAAGTTTTTCAAAAATTTTTATCGTTAAAAAACTATATAAATTCAACCGTCTGTCAATAATATAAGGTAATGCGCATTATATATATTTAATTGATTAATTATTAAAACAAAACCGCGGAATTAACGCGGTAAAGTCAAATGCATCAAAGCAGCTTCTTCTTTTTAAGATACAGTGCAAGCGCCAAAGAAATCAATCCAGAGCCGCCCAGCACTCCCAAAAATCCCCATGGACTTCCTTGCCCGGGAACCCATGTATTCATACCGAACAGCGAAGCTATCAAAGTTGGTATGGATATTATCAGAGTGACGGAAGTAAGTATCTTCATGACGATATTCAAATTATTGGAAATAACCGACGCGTACGCGTCCATTGTACCCGAAAGAATATCTCTGTATATCGAACACATTTCCATAGCCTGCTTAGTATCGACGGCAACGTCTTCGAGAAGATCGGTATCGTCGGGATAGCTTTTGAGAATATTGTTAGTATTCGCCTTATTCTGCATAAGTCTCGCGATAACGGCGTCGTTGCCCGTAAGCGAAGTGGAAAAGTATACGAGAGAATTCTCGAGATCCAACATCTGAATAAGCTCTTTATTCCTAGTGGATTTATGCAGCTCGTTTTGAATTCTTTGAGAAGCCTTGTCTATCTGTTTGAGATAAATCAAATACTTGGTGGCGATATTATTGAGTATCTGGAACAAAAATCTTGTCTTCTTGAAAGTCGCAAAGCCTTTTACTCTGTTGCGAATAAAATCGCGGGTAATCGCCGTATCTTTAAGGCTGACGGTGATAAACAGATCTTTTTTTATCACCGCGCCCAGAGGAATGGTAAAATAAGAATAATAATCTTCCGAGCCTTCCTCTATCACGGGAATGTCCACGAGAACGAGAGTGTAATCGTCTTCCGTCTCGACGCGAGATCTCTCTTCGTCGTCTAGAGGCGTCTTCAACACGTCGTCCTCCACTCCGCTGAGTTTGGCTATCAAAGCGACTTCTTTGTCGCTGGGATTAGTGAGATTAATCCAACAGTCCTTGGGGTCAAAATTCTCGTCCATATACACGCTTTCTTCGATTTGCATGAGCTTATTTTCGGAATCACTTTTGTAAATTTCTATCATAAGCCACACCTCCTTGTCCAAAGTAATTAAAGCGTTGAACGCCGCACTGTCGCGGAAAATCTCCCCAAAGGTGTCTTCAACTATTTTATTTTACATTAAGATAATTCTTTTTGCAAGCCTATCCGACATAATTTTTCAGCTCTTCCATAACATTTTTGAGCCTTACCGCGTTGTCGGAATTCATTGCGCTCGTAAAGTTTGCCGAATACAGACTTTTGAGCACCACTTTCGCCATACCTTTATCGGGAAGAGCCGCAAGAAAGTCTTCAACCACCTTTGCAAGGTCGAATACGCTGTCTTTAGTCTTTCTTATATCCGCCGGCACCGTGAGGTCAACCTGCTTGTTTTGAAGAACCGTATTTCTCTCCAACGACGTCAAAAATTTGATTCTGCCCTTTTTCTCAGCGAGAATAAACAGCTTTCTTACGACGGCGTCGGCAATTGCAACGAGCGCCCAAAGCAGAGTTATGCCCAAAAGAATAAACGCTACTTTTCCTACGCCGCAACCGTTGAGCGCGGCAACGGTTCCCACTGATACCGTATGCGCCAACCAGCCCGCCGTGACAATGTTTTTTATTCTGCAATTATAATCCGAATTAAATATATCAATAAAACCTTCGAGCGAATCGCTGCCGTCTGCAAACTGCTTAGCTTGTTTTTTCACCGTCTTTGGAAAACGGGAGACGACTTTTTTATTGAATAAAGATACGTTGAGCGGACAGATATAACTGTTGCGCTTGAGAAATTTTTTGATTTTAACCGCGCCTGCGCGATAAAAAAAAGCGTTGGCGTAAATCAATATCTGCGCGAGCATTACTATCGCCGGTATTACCGCCGCAAGAATTGCAATATGCTGCCATTTCCAACCTGTGAGTAAATTTTCAAACACGTCGTATGTTTTTTGAATAAAAGATAACAAAATAAATCCTCCGAAAAATGATATGTATCGCTGTGGACGGACATATTGATTTTGTCCACTTATGTACAAAATAATCATTTCGAAATGATATTTGATATCTTCATAATTCTATCGTCTTATTCCTGCCCAAAAGAAAAATTATCTTTCTGTCGACTTTCTCGCCCGTGCATTCTTCGACAGCCATAGAATACAACTCCAACTGCCTTCGGTAACGCCGCTCGACTTCTTTTTCCGACTTGCGGGAATATTTGAAATCCACAAGTATATTTTCGCCGTCCTTTTCCCTGCCTCTTATAAAAAGATCTATCGTGCCTTGCAACAGGACTCTATCCTTGACCGATGTTGGATATATTTCGTCGGCGGGCAAATCCAACATAAACTGCTTTTCCCTATAATGCGGATATTTCAACGCCTGCCGCATTACGTCGCTTTGCAGACATTCCAGTAAGGATTGCGCGCTGACGAAATCCCTTTGTTTTGTCGTCAGCATTCCTTGCTCGACCATACGATCCAATGAGTTTTCTACGTCTTTGACCGTGTAACAATCGTAATCGATACATTCGAGCGCTCTGTGATACGCGATACCTTCGTCCGCATAGGACAGCAATTCTTCCTGCCCTTCCCGCTGTCCGTCTTTGAGATTTTCCACCATACTCTCGCTGTCTGAGCATTTCAAATCCCGATCGCCGTACTCGCTTTGATAAAATGATTTTGCCACGTTGGTTACCGTGTGTTTGACTAGAGTGCGAGTAGCGTCGAAATAAGCGTAATCGCCCTTGATTATGCTGCGGAAAAATTCCACTCGCTCCTTATCTGCGCGTCTGAAAATAATCGAATTAAGCTGCGGCGAATCGCCGTTTGCGCAGCATTCTCCGCTATCTAGATATTTATCTTTGAAGCCTTCGTCACGCACAGCTACGTTGTTGAGCCAATCCCAAATACTTTTAGGTTTGGCAACGGATTTTTTTGCAAATTCCGACTTCGACGTGCCAGTGATATAAAGTCTGTTGCGCGCCCTCGTAACAGCAACGTAGAAGAGCCGCATATATTCCTCGACAAGTTTTTTTGACTTGATATCTTTGATAAGCGCCATCGGCAAACTCTCTTCATAGACTCTTTCCGACGCGTTGACGCTCTTTATGGCAAAGCCGTATTTCCTATCCATGATAATCGGAGATTTGACTATGTCGTCGGCATTGATCTGCTTAGCGGCGTCGACGAGAAAAACTATCGGATATTCCAAACCTTTGCTGGCGTGAACGGTATTGGTTTTGACAAAGTCGCCCTGCATACCTACGTCTCCCGAGACCTTGCCGAAATCAGCCGTATTGTCGGCCGCGTCTACAAACGCGTATATATCGGAATTATACGCTTTATCTTCAAGCTGTCCTATAAACTGCAAAAGACCCGCGTATTCATCGTTGCCTCTATCCAGCGTAAGCAGATAATCCCGCATATCAAAATCCGCTATGATTCTTCTCATCAAATCGCTGACTCTCATAAATCCGCCGGCAAATCTATACTTTTCCAATACGTTCCAAAACAATTGCAGCTTGCCGGATATACTGTCCGCTTTCTCTCGCATATAGCGGACGATTGCATTGTGAAAAAACTTTTCCGCGCGATAAGCCTTTTTGACCGCCGCCAAATCACTGTAAGTCAAATCGGCAAATACTCTTGACGTAAGCGTTGAAGCAAGGGGAATATCTCTGCGCGGATTATCTAGAAGTCTGATAAAATCCAATAATAATCCGACCCCCGAATTGGATTTTTCTCTTACTATATTGCCGCTGTCGACTGGGATTCCCGCGGACCTGAGCGTGTCTATTATCTTTTGAACGCCGTCGCTGCGTTTTGTGCAAAGAATAGCTATATCCGAAAATCTCACTTCTCTGCGACTTCCGTCGCCGTCCTGAATCAAGTTTTTACCTACCAACGAGGCAATCTTGTCGGCGATATAAACTCCTTCGTCGTAGACAGCGCCGTCCTCATAAAGTCCGCTATCTCTGACGCTGTATACCTTATCTTCGCCGAGAGGAACCTTGCAATCTTTAGCTCCTCTGCCGAAAAACGCCAATCGCACAGCTCCGTCGTCTTGCGGCATATAAGTTTTATTGCCTTGCGCAAGCCTGCTTTCTCTGCGATAATCCACGCCTCCGTTATCTTCGGTCATAATAACGTCGAATACTGCGTTGACGAAATCTATTACCTCTTTGCAAGAACGGTAATTTTTGTTGAGCACGTGCGCAGACCCCAATCTGCCGTCCAATCTAAAACTTCTGTATTTACTCAAAAAGATATCGGGATCTGTCATTCTGAACTGATAAATACTTTGTTTGACGTCTCCCACCATAAACAGATTTCTGCCGTTAGACAGTCTGCCGAGAATATACTCTTGCACTGCGTTGACGTCCTGATATTCGTCGATACAAATATAGTCGTAAGCAGACGAAATATCTGCGGCAATAGCGTCGTCGCGCATTAGTTTAACTGCGTAATATTCAAGATCGGCAAAATCCATCTTGTTGTCCTTTCGTTTGAGCGACGCATACTCTTTAGACACATCGTCAACTATTTGAAGCAATCTAACCAAATACGGTTTATTCTCTTCCAGTCGCTTGATTTCTTCGCCGTATCCGTTGGCAAATTTAGCGGCGATTCCTTTGATAAAAGTCTTAAAAGAATCGTTAAAAGTCTTATAATCCTCTGACACGCTCTTATCGACGTCGTCATTTTTCTTGGCGGCAGGGACGTTGGGAATCAAAGGCATTTTAGCAAGCGTCAAACAAAGCTGTTCGACGTCGGCTGCCGCCAACAGTTCCTCAAGATACGCAAGAGTCAAACTTATATGTTCCGCGCGCTTGTCCATACCTGCGCTTATGAAATACTCTCGCCTTTTGTTGCCCTCGGCGATGAAATCTATGCAATCGGAATGAAACAAAGCTATCCACGCCTTGGCAAGTTGAGATGAGCTAAAATCGCAAACGTAAGATGACTGCGCAATCTCGGATAAAAATTCGTCTCTGTCTAATTGCGCTTCTAAAAAAGCGTTTATCTTTGACAACGTTTGAGCAAAAGACTCCTCTCCCTTAAAATAATCGATCAGCACCTCTACGTCCGGCGCAAAATCTGTCTTATATTTTTTAAGCGCGTTCTTAATTGCCTTGCCGAACAGCACCTGCTTTTCTTCTTCGTCTATTATCGAATACGACGGTTTGACCCCGAGATACTCAAAATTACTCTTGATCAACGCTCCGCAAAACGAATGCAGCGTTGATATATCGGCAAGAGGCAAGTCCTCTATTTGCCGTCTCAAATAATCGCGATCGCAAACGCCCGACGACATCATATTTGTCAAACGGGAATTTAGTTTACCTTTCAACTCGGCGGCTACGGATTCGTTGAACGTGACTATGACGATTCTTTTCAAAGGAACGGGCGCGCGTCCCTTGGTATCGTCTCCAACGATAAGTCTGATTATTCTCTCCAACATTACCGCGGTCTTACCGCTTCCCGCAGAGGCGGAAACCAAAGTGTCGGAGTCGACGCTGTCTATTACTCCAAGCTGTTCTTCTGTCCAATCGATTCCCGACATTCGTTACCTCCGAAAGATTCCGCGCATTCGCGCATAGTCGCTTTTTTGACGTTTCTTACTTTGACTTTCGACCTTGCGCAGACAGACGCGTAATCGCAGTATCTGCACGCTTTGACGTCTTCGTCGCCGCCTATATTCAAAGGAGATTTGGCGACGTAGCCTTCCTCTATCTCTTTGGCGGCCTTCTCCGTGAGACGCATAACGTAATTGCCTATTCCGTCGAATTCTTTTGACGAAATCGCCTCGCCGTCGGTTTGCGCTAAGTATTGAGCGCCGCTCTTGTTCACCTTTCTTTTGAGCGGGTATATGTTGCTGACAAAATCGCCGTCGGCAACGAATCCGTTATCCATATCCGCGGCAAGTTTTTCCTCGCCGTTGACAAAACCTCTGTGCATAAAACGCTTGGAAGATTTGTCGTCGTTTTTTATAAATCTATTGTTCATAAGCAGATAAAACGCTCCTTGCGGCGTAATATTTCTGTTGTTTCTCAAAGCGTTGAGATATACGAACAGCTGTATCCTGTCGCCGTAAAGCACGTTATATGCCTTGAATTCGATATTGTATTTGGACTTGTAATCTATTATGATGGCTCTGTCCCGATACGTATCTATCCTGTCGATTACTCCTTCGAAGTTTAATTTGCGATAGCCGTTGAAAATTTCCATGCCCCTCAAATCTTTTTCTACGGGATATCCTGCTCCGAAAGACGCTTCCAACATAGCCGGACGGAATTTGCTCACCTGCATATTCTCAACCAAATTGACAACGGCGTAAGTTGCCTGCGCGACAAGCTGTCTCAATTTCATCGCATGATCCTTTTCGTTGAGCAAGTATGAGTAATCGGGATTTTCTTCGACGGATTTCATAAACAAGTCTTCGACTACGGGTGGAATTTCAACGGCGCTTTTATCGGCGCAGTCTTTAAGAGAAAAGTATTTCTGCAATACGGCGTGAAGCAAGATACCCGTATCTTTGACTTCCAGTCCGTCTATTTCTCTACGTTTGAGTTTTAGCACGTTCTCGTTGAAATGCAGAAACGGACACTTGAAATACTTCTCGAATTGGGAAACCGAAGTTCGGTTGCCGTTGAACATCACGTCGGTGTTGTCCGTCAAAGATTCCTCTTCTCTTCCTTCAAGCAACGCGTCTACGTATGCCTTGCCGCGCGATCGGCATGCTAGTTCGTACAGTATATCAGCGACCTCCGCCGTTGCTCCCGTATATTCGAGCAAGCCGTTTTTTACCATTGCCGCAATACCCAGCAATTCAGACATTACGTTCTGCTCCGAAGATACGTACCGCGCGTAATCCAAAATCCCCCAATCTCTATCGGGTTCTTCCCCGTCAATGGCGGATTCGTCCAGAAGTTTGCAGATATACTGCGTAGTAGCCGACGGCGTCAGCTCTTCTCCGCGCGCTCCGCGTGTGGGATAGCTGATATCAAGCGACTTATTCGCCCGAGTTAAAATCATCAATGCGTTGAGTCTCTCTTTTGAATTTCGGCGTCTGCAATCGGGCTGAACGTCTATTCCTTGCTTTTCCCATGCCGAATATTCTCTCTCCGATACGATTCCGCTGTCAGTATGTTCGGCGGGAAATTTGCCGGAATTAGCGCCGACGATAAACATATAATCTATATTTTCATATCTGCTTTGACTGCTTTCTCCAATAAAAACGCTGTCGGCATAGAGAGGCACGTTGGACATCTCCACGCTTGCAATAGCGCTGGATATTATCCCGTAGAATTCTTCCATTGACATAGCGCTGTCGCCAAGCATGGATTCGCAGTGATCTAAAATGGCGATAAACTTTCGCAACGATTGAGACGTAAGCGACGACAACTCTTCAAATCCCCGTTCCGCCTGTCTCTCCGACAAGCTGTCGGCAAGCGAGTAACAATCGGTGACTTGAATAAAATTTTTTATATCCGCGACGTAATCGGAGACTCTTCTTCCGTCCTCGCCGAGCAGCAAAACTTCGTTGACAATCTTGGATCTGACGCGCTCGGCAACCGATCTCACATCCTCGCCTCCCAAGGCAAATGGAGATAAAAACCTCGTATAATCTATGCCGTATTTCAAACAGTAATTTTCAAATACGCATACGTCGTCGTAATCCAATCCGACAAAAGACTGTTTTGCGAATCTGACGGTCTCCGATCGGGAAAATCCATCTATACGGACGCGCAGCGCCCCCATAATGAATTTCGACGCTGCCTGAGCGGACAACTGTTGTTTGATATCGGCGTAAAACGGTATGCCGAAACTGTCGAAAACGCTCTTGATATAGGGAGCGTAAGCTTTGAAATCGCAACAAACAATGGCAAAGTCCATATATCTGGCGCTGCCTTTGCCGACTAACTCGTTGATTTTGCGCGCAACGGATTTGATCTCGCCGTTGATATCTTTGCAGGAATATACTTTGACTTTTCCGTCTCGTTCGCCGTCAACGCTTTTGTATGAATAAAGTCCTCTGTAAATGATATCGGCGTCGCCTGCGAGACGTTGGTCGTATCTGCTCTCTTGCAGTTTAAGTCCCATGGTATGAGCCAGAGAAACTAATCTTGCTTTGACCTCGTAAGGAAAAACGTGGGAATTGTCGTTACTGCTGTCGACAAGCGATATATAAGTATTGAGCGAATTGATAAATATCTGTCTGATAACGTCGTATTCGACCTCAGAGAAAGACATGAAATCCGAAATATATACATTGCAATCGTTCAACGCCCCCTGCGCGATGCAATCGGCAAGAGCTTGAAGTTTGCTCGTTCCGTCGCCGAATCCGTCTTGAAGATATTCTACGTAAGCCCGATATATCTTGACGATATCTTTGGTCTTGTTGGCAATTCTCGGAGGCAGTTTCTCCGCGGCTTCGGCAAGTCTGCTCACCGACACGTTACTGTTTCTTATCTGAGATATCGCCGCGTACATATCGTCTGCAAAATCAGCGCCGACTCCGGATTTTGCAAAACAGAGCAACTGCGATTTGTTCTCCTCAATTACTTTCCTCAGCAACATAATTTCCGATTGCTTGTCCAATATTCTTCTTTTGTCTGTCAACAGCTTGTCCGCAAGTCTTGAAAATGACGATACCTCTATATCGAACGTACCCTTAATCCCAAGATATTCCAACGTAGATTTTTGATACGACAGCGAAAATCTGTCGGGTACGATGAGAATATTTTGTTTTGCCGACGAACGCGTATTTTTCAATTTTTGCAGTATGGGCGCGCTGTCGAGAGTATTTGTCAGGATAAGTTCTATCATAGTGATATTGTATCAATAATTGACAATATTGGCAATATATTGTAATAAATTTTATTGCAATTCAAAGCAAATGTGATATAATATATACATTATGAAAAAGACTTTAGTTATTATTATCGCGTTAATGCTTATTGCCGTTATTCCCATGACATTCGCGGGATGCGGCGATTCGTTCAACACGAAAAGCGTAAGAATCCAAATCGAAGAAAATCTCGGATGGCACAAAGGCGGAAAAGAAATTTGCGAATACGACGTTTTTGACAAAAACGGCGCAAAAACCGGCAAATTCTCTTCAGTGATGGAATCCGTATCGCAAAAAGACGTCACAATTGCCACAACCGACGAAAGCGTTGCGCCGTCTCTTAAAAAATTTACGGGTTACAAATTCACGTCGGAAATGACTGCTTCGACGGGAGACAAACAGTTTTCCAGAATAACCGAGAGCTACGCCAACGCATATCTCTCCCCTTCGCTTTCCTACGTCAAAGTGACCGACAACGGCAAAACAACCGAAATAATCACCAAATACACGGGCAAAAAAACAGAAGTTACATTTATCGTCGACGGCAAAAAATCACAGTCGTCGGACAAATATAAATCCGGCTCTATGATATACGACAACGCTTTCTTATATCAATTTGCAAGAGCCACTGACCTTGCTTCCAATCTGTCGATAAGCGTGCCGACTTATACTGTCGGCGACAGCGTCACGAAGACGGAAAACACCAATTATACGGTCGGTTATTCCTCGGCAGGCAACGTGATTCTCAACGATTATTTTATAGTAAACAAAAAGTTTAAGGATAATATAGCCAGCGGAGACGTCAACAGCGGAGATATAGAAAGCGGAGACATTTCCGACCCGATTACGGCAGGCGGCGTCAACGACAAGCATAACGACACCGAAGAAAAAGAAATCGACGAAAGCGGCAACGTAGTCGCGATCATTTACGATTATACCAAAACTAAAAGTATTCCCGTAAAGAAATGTACTATCTCGACTACAAAGACTTTTTCAATCAAAGCGTCGGTATATTGTTATATTTCCGTCAACAAAATCAGAAACGACCTCGATAAAGACAACGAAATGTTTGCCAACAGAGCTGTAGTAATGTTTGAAGAGGGCGACGTCACTTACAAACTCACCTCTATACGCTACACTCCGTGATTCAATCGCATTTAATGCAACGACGACGTCTTGACCGAGACGTCGTTTTTTATGTCATTGAACGCTTCTTTCCGCATATAATGAAACGAAGAGGTTAAAATGGCAAGACTGTATTTCGACAATCCGCACGGCATAATTTTTGTAGACGGGATCAAAATTTCCTCGTCTTATGCGATGACGGAAAAAAGTTTCTGCATACAATACTTCCCTTTCAACGCTTCTTTCCAGCCAGTGACGTGCGCGGTAGACGGCAAGCCGAAATGTTCTTCGGAAACCATCTTTATACGGCACGGATCAGACTATATCGTCAAATTTTACCCTATAAAAAAGCCCGCGCGCGAACAATGCGAAGAGTATTTGAGAGAAATCTACGAATCGCAAAACTGCGTGTCTCACTGTCTTTCCTGCAAGTGCGACGGGACGTATAAAATAGTTGTGGAAACGGAAAACGAGATAGTTTATCTCGACGTAGACTCCCGCGTGATTTCCGTCGCGTTCAAAGTCACCTCAATACGAGACGGACAGCTAATCGCCGTGTTTGCAAAACTCGACAGCGGAAAGACGTACGCCGCGGTCATGCATTATAAAGACGATTACGCGCTGTTGCTATCGCTCTATTGCGACGAGTTGACTTGCGACGAGGAAGGTCTGATCGTTTGCGACTTTCTCAACGATACTTTGGCGCGCAAATGCGTGCGCAGACTTACCTATAAGGAAAATTGTTTTTGCGAAGTAAGCAGACATTTTGAAAAGATGTGCTCGCACGTATACCCCGACGAAATTCTGCCCTACGTGCTATTGGAAAGCCTTGTGTGCGGAGACGTTGACCAAGTTAGGGAGTGCCTAGGCTATCACTTAAGAGATCTTGATTGCAAAACTTTTTTCGGCGATTTCATTGCCATATACGACGGTCCGGACTACGCGCCTTACAGAATCACACTTATTTACGCAGAAGAAAACGAGCTTTTTACCAAGACTTATTCTTTTGCCATTTCCCAAGGAAAGATCGTCAAAGTCAATTGCTTGTAAAATATTTTGTCACAATATTGCATATACTCGTTACGTGTGTTATTATACTTTTAACCGATGTCGGCGTCGTCTGATATCGGGCACAAGTTAAGGAGATACGTAATATGCCTGATCTATTCGAATTAATCGTCATGCTGATTGCGCTGATGTCGTTGCCTTTGTTGATATGGATGATAGTCGCAAGCATTTCTGTAAATACGACTTTCGCAAAATACAACAGAATTTCGTCAAAGAGCGGAATGACCGCCCGTCAGGCGGCAAGAAAAATACTCGATGCCAACGGACTTTTCAACGTGCAGATTTCCACGTGCCGCGGCACTCTCACTGATCATTACGATCCCAGAAACAACACAGTGTATCTATCGAACGCAACGTGCGAAAGCACTTCCCTTGCGGCTATAGGCGTTGCCGCCCACGAAGTTGGACACGCAATTCAACACGCGGAAGAATACGCGCCAATAAGATTTCGTTCGGCTTTGGTGCCCGTAGTCAACGTTATGTCCAAGTTTGTGACGCCGCTTCTGCTGATAGGAATAATTTTGGAATTCATAACCTATGTCGCCCCCGTAAATATCTCCGCGATATTTTATATGGGCGCGCTGATATGTTACGGCGCTTACTGCGTATTTACGTTGGTTACGCTGCCTTGCGAATACAACGCAAGCAGACGCGCCAAGATCCAATTGGCGGAATGCGGAATACTCGACGATCAAGAAATAACCGTGACTGCCAAAGTACTCAACAGCGCGGCTAAGACGTATTTGGTTTCCTTCCTCTTCTCGCTAGCGCAGTTTGCAAGAATACTGCTGTTACTGCTCAATTCAAGAAGAAGAGACTGAACAATTTGCAAAAATAAGGCGGCCGCATTACTGCGACCGCCGATTTTTATATTAAGTTTTATTCCGGCTTTATCTCCACTTTTATATTTGCTGATACGTTGGCATAGACTTTGATCTCGACGTCGAATACGCCTGCGCTCTTGATAGAATCTTTGAGCATAATCTTCTTTTTATCTATTTCATAGCCCATCTTGGCAAGCTCCTGACTGATTTCTTTGGAAGTCACCGCGCCGAAAGGCTTGCCGTTGTCTCCAAACTTGATCTCGGCGACCACAACTTTGCCGTCAAGTTGCTTGGCAACCTCCACAGCCGTCTCGTACTCTTTCTGTTTCTGCCTTGCAATAGCGGCGTTTTTCTGATTAGTCTCGTTGATTACGCCGGAAGTGGCTTGCTGCGCCATGCCCTTCTTAATTAGAAAATTGCGCGCATAGCCGTCGTTGACTTCTATTATCTCGCCCTTTTTCCCAACGCTCTTTACGTCCTTCAGTAACAATACTTTCATCTCTCACCTCACCGATTTTTTATATTTTAACACAGATTCTCCGTCTATGCAATACAAATATCTCAATTCGCATAAATACGCGGTTATTGACAATACTATTAGCGAAAACAAAAAGGAGGTAATCTATGTCGGGACTTAAATGCACAACTCACAACTGTGAGCATAATTGCAACTGTCATTGCAATGCGGGCGTGATTTTTATCGGTAAAAACGGCGTTTGCAAAACCAAACAAAAGCGTGATTACGGCGTTCTCGAACAAGAGAAAACCAATATCGAAGCGGCAAAAGATTTTGATTTCAACGACAATGACCAAGTTTACATTCAATGCGACAGCACAAAGTGCAGCTATAACTACAACAATGCTTGCTGCAGTCAGATAGTCAACGTATGCGACGGTCTTGTCCGTACGAAGTGCTTTACCAAAAAAGTGGAAAAAAACAACTAATGATATCGTATCTGACCGCGCCGATTTGCGCGCGGTATCAAGTTAATAAGGCGGACAAATGTCCGCCTTATTAACTTGGGATTCAATTTCGCTTATAAAAAATGCGGAAGTAATCTTCCGCATTTTTTATTTATCGCCGTTTAACATATAGTCCAAAGGATTTATTTTGTTGCCGTCTTTATAAAGTTCCATATGCAGATGCGCTCCGCTTGCAATCTCTGCCAACGCGCTGTCGGAAACTTTGCCTATAACGTCGCCTTTGGATATCTTGCTGCCCTCTTTGAGGTTGACGTTGTCAAGCAGTTTGTAGACAGTTTCGTATCCGTCTTTGTGCGATATCACAACAGTCGTGCCGTAAAAATCGTCTGTCTTAACGCTCTTGACCTGTCCGTCGAACACACACTTGACTTCGCTGCCTGCCGCCGCCATAAAGTCGACGCCCTCGTGAGTAGCCCAATGTTTTTCCGTAGGATTGAATACGAGTTCCGTCAAACTGAACGTTTGTCCCAAAGTGTACTCGTCGATAGGATCCGCCATTATAAACTGTTCGGGTTTTTCTTCAACGGGAGGCTTGACAGTCGGCTTGTCGTCATCTGGCTTGTTATCTCCAGAATTATCTCCGGAATTGATATCCCCCGATACTATCGGTTTGAGCGTCTGTCCGCCGTCTCTGTTGTTGTTGACTACTACGGCTACGGTGATCATAGTCGCTATTGCGAGAATACATACAATCATAAGTATTACGTATATATTCTTTTTGAAGAACTGCGCCACTCTTACTCCCGTCTGACTGGGTGCGCCTTGTCTCTTCTCTTTGGTACGTTTTGTTTGCTTTGACATTTTTACCTCCAATTTAATAACTTCCCATAATCAGCGGAAAGCCTACGATTATGTTGTCTTTGTTGCTCACAATTTGAATATTGATTTCTTTGCCGTCTATCTCGACACTCTTATCCAATCCCTTGCAGTAACCGTAATAGGTTACTCCGTCTTCAAGACTTTGGGAATAGTGTATCTTTGCAGAAAATTTATCTATCAGTTCGTCAATTCTCTTGTCGTCTTTTGGATATATGTAAGCAACACCCAGAGTATTGTCCAATCTCTCGTCTTTTATACCTACCATCTTTCCGTAATAATGATAGATATTGAAATTGGTCATCTCGTCGACGAAACTGCATTCTTCTTTGAGCGGAGAAGCGCAAGAATATATCTGCATCTCCACAGCGCCTTCCGGAATGCTGACTCTATAAGAAAGTCCCAGAAGAATAAGCGAAATAAAAGTAATGCCAAGTATGTATACAGCGATCGATCTCATAACGAACTCCTATGATTTTGTTATTTTGATTGTTGACTGCATAAACAAATTTATACCGATAATTCATCAAATAAAAAAAGCCGACTTTCGTCGACAAAATCCGCTGTTGGGAAAATAAAAAAACAGACTGTCCTATCAGCCTGTTTTTATAACGATTTTATTTTTGGCGCAATAACTTACGCTGTCAAGAGCAAATAATATTTCTGCCGTCTACAAACGGAACGTCGTTGAATAATTTAATCTTATCTTTTTCGTCCCTGAGATTGACGAATTCGACGGCAACCTCTCCTCCAGAATACTGCATTGTATAAATTTTTTGACAAAATTGCAACAAATCAGCAGACGAATATCCTTCTTGAGGCAGAACGCGCTTGTTGTCCACATAAACGCGCATCTCATATCCGTAAGGGCTTGCAAATCCGAAATTGGTGACCATAAACGACAACTTACCGCCTTCGATATGCAGATTTGACGCCGTCAATTGGTATCCCAAATGATATTTGAGATAATTGAACGCAGTAATTTTACCGTCTTTCAAAAGAGACGGGTTGTATGGAAACTTATTTTCTTTCAGAACTTCTTCGCTCAGATATTCGGACTTCCACCGCTTGAGATTATATTCTTTTCCTTCTTCTATATAGTTGTGCGCAAGGGAAAAACTCGTCATTCCAAAATCAACGCAAGTCTTTATCGCGCCTATCATATCTATTCTTATATCTGCCCTTCCCCAAGGCATTTCTCCGTCGGTAACGGCATATTTGCATTTGTTGATTACCGCTTGATAGTATTTGTCGTCCGTAGAAATCGCAACCCACGGATCGTTGTAGCCTATAACGTAATCCTCGTGCATTCCGAATCTCCATTCGGACTCTTCGGGAACCTTGGAAAGAATTTGCGGAGTGCGCGCCATCAACGGCACGTCGTCGGGCAGCATATCTGCAAACGCCTTCGCAACCTTGACCACACTGTGTCTGTGAGCGCTTCCGTGCCCCTCTCCCCAAAGACCTATCAGTCCCATCTGAACTGCGTAAACGGTGCGATCGAAAAGCGCGGCGTTTTCTTCTACAAAACCTCTTAACTGTTGGCAATGCCTTTGAATATTGCTCGTCTTAGGTCCGTTTTTCTGACCTTCGGACGTCTCGTAAGCAAATCTCAACAAAATTTTCAAACCTCTGTCTTCAATTGCCTGAAGATATTCTTTCAACTGATCCAAAGCCGACTTCGGCAAATCGGCTTTATAATATTCTATCAAATATACATATACCTGCATAAGGCAAATATCGTCGTTTTCAAGAAGTTGGAGCTCTCTGTCCAACTTCTCCATATAATCTTCATCGCTTCCGGGATAGGCCTCTTTTCGCCCAAGCGTGATATACGTCTCTCCTCTGAATCCTCTGCTTGCATTGTCCACGGGCGCCGTTGCCAAATCTACAAACGGTATGCTGTTGTCAAGATCATATCCAAATTCCGTCGGAGTAGGCTTATAATAAGCAATTTCCAATTTATTGCACGCCGAAAAAGTCACGCATACGGCAACAATTATCATTACCGTCAATACTATTACCACTATCAATTTTGTCCGCATAACGCTCTCCCTTCGATTATCACAATAATTATATCCTAAATTGTTCAAGGTGTCAAATACGGATCTATGCGAAGCGTTGGACAAAAATATCCCCTGCGGTCGACGCGCAAGGGATATAATGTAACACTGATTTATACCGTCATTCTATGCCGAGATAATCCGCCATAGCCACTAGAGAACATTCGTCGGTCAACGGCGAGAGATTGTATATTAGCTCTATAATAATATTGCTGTCGTAATCGTCGCCGAGATGATAGCCCACGTCGCTCATATATCTTTTGGCGCTCTTGATAATCTTGCCCAGCTTGTTCTCCAATCCGACTACCTCGGCAAGTATATCCTGTCTGTATTCGCCGTGAATATACAGCCATTTGGGTTGGAAGTTTCTATTTTGAACTCGCTTGATTATATCGCTTATATCCTGTCCCGTAATTTTTGCGAGCCGTCTGCATTTGTTGGATACGTCTGCAGGAACGCTAAGACAGTAATTATCGACAGACAATATACTTTTGAAATATTTGATCAACGCAATCGCCGCCAAAAGTCTGCTTTCTCCCCTATTGTTTGTCAGACAAACATCCTCGATGAGTTTTGACAATACGGCAACCGACGATTCAAACGGCTCTTTTTTCAGCCGCGCATATCTTACCATTCCCTCTGCAATAAGGCGTCTGTCGGACATATCGCCGTCGCCTACGACGTCGTTGAGTTCTTGCTGCTCGGCATTGAGCTTGCGTTCGTCAAACCTGCCGGTCAGATATCCTACGTATTTCTTCTCAATTGATTCTACGCAGTGACCGAGCATTATTCCTACGCATTGCGCGTACGCCTCGCGATTTCCCAGCGTTTCCGCGTCCTGCAAAACCACTAGCGGAAATTTAACTTGGCATTTGACGCCTGACGCCTCGTCCAGCGCGTAACCGACTCCGTAAAGGTTGGGAGAATTCGCCACCAATATATATTCCATATCTCTAAACGCCGACGATATCGCCGTGATTCCCGCAACTATACGGTCGCCAATCGCCACAAACAGTCTTATGCCTGCGTCTGCATTTATTATGTCTTTGGCATTTTCATAGTTAATCTCAACGTCGTCGGGATATTCGATAAAAGTAATTTTATAATCAAACTGACAAATTTCTTTAGTTAAATTTTCCGCATAGGCTCTGTCCTTACTGCGGCAACATATGCCTATATGTCCCATAGGCATAAAGTTTTTACACTCCTCGGCAAGACGTATTGCCGTTTGTCTGCATATATCAATCAAAAATTCTTCCATACAAAAAAGATACCACTTTTTTCAAGCAGTATCTTTGAAGATTTTTTCCAAGTATGTCTTATTTTGTCAAATCAGGCATTGACAATCGCTCGCAATCTGTCGAGCAAAACTTTCATTTCATCGGGAGAACCCACTGTGATTCTCAGCCAATTGTCTATTCTGGGCAAATTAAAATGTCTTACGAGCACGCCTTTTTCTTTGAGCTGATAATAGATTTCGCTCGCAGGTTTAGTTTCGTGCGTTGCAAACAAAAAGTTCGCCGACGACGGCAGCACGTCAAAACCGAGTTTTCTTAACTCGTCGGCATACTCGTCTCTCGTGGCGATAACGTTGTCCACTACGGAAGAAAAATATTTGACGTCTTCAAGCGCTTTTATCGCTATCCCCTCCGTCAAGGAATTGACGGTATAGCTATTGAAGGCGTTTTTCATAGTCTTCAATCCGCGAATAAGCGTTTCGTCGCCAATGGCATAACCGCATCTTGCGCCTGCAAGAGAATACGATTTGGAGAAAGTCCTCACAATCAGCAAATTGGGATACTTGCTGACGTAATTCGCCATAGAACAGTTGCAAAAATCAGCATACGCTTCGTCGATAATTATCAATTTTTCGGGATTTGCCTCAATAATAGATATAAGATCAAGCCTGTTGACTATCAGTCCTGTGGGAGCATTTGGATTGCAGATAATCATTCCCTGACATTTGGACTGTTTGAATTCGCTGACGTCGAATTTGAAATCGTCTGCAAGAGGAATAATTACTGACGGGATCTCGTATGCTTTAGCCCACACCTTATAAAATGAATAGGTAATATCGCAATAAGCAACGCCGTCTCCGTCCTTGTCGAAAAACGTTGGGAAACACATTGCCAGCACTTCGTCGCTGCCGTTGCCGATAAAGACGTTCTCTATGCTCAAACCGTGCTTTTTTGCAATTTTTGCCGCAAGCGCTTTATTGTCCGAATCTGGATACAATTTTAACCTTGCGCTGTCGAAATTCTTAATATATTCGGCAACCCCATTACAAGGCGGGTAAGGATTTTCATTTGTATTGAGTTTGACGTATTTTTTATCCTGCGGCTGTTCGCCTGCCATATACGGCTGTGTAGTCCTGCAAATCTTCGACAAATAATTCATATACTAAACCGTACCTTTAATTTAATATAATGATTTTATCATATCAACTGCCGTACAGTCAAATATTTATTCGCTATACAGCGACTTAGCTGAAAACGACAAAATGCCGATGCAATTTAATAAAAATAAATAAATTAGATATTGACGCGATTTACGTTGATAACATAGAGTAGCAATCGCTATTCCTTATCCTTGCCTATTTCGTCTTCGCATAATTCGACTATACTGTTGAGATATTTCGACTGCGCTGTCGCTCCGCTCAATATGACAGGACTAATTAGTTAAATCTTATATAAGAATAACTAACCTTATTCAACTAATAAACATGCACTTTGTCATTTCGACCGTAGCGGAGAAATCTAATCCAGTTGTTTTGTCATTCTGAGCACAGCGTATACGAAGTCGAATGTGTCTCAACAATATAAAACATACGGATGAGATTCTTCGACTGCATTGCATTTCGCTCAGAATGACAAAATAAAAGTCAATAAACAAACTTACGATAGTAATGACAATCTTGGTTGAATTGCAAAATATTCTTTATGTCATATTGAGCGGAGTGTAACGTAGTCGAAATATCTCATCCGCTTATCCCACACACTCTCTCGAGCGCGGAGATTAGTTCTATATCATTCCGTGCGACGATAACCAAGCGGTGAGCATACTTTTCTTTGATTATCCTATTTTTACTGCTTGCTCTCGAGCGCGGAGAGTGGTGTGATTTTCGTCCTAGCTAGGATAAACTAATCAATCTCACTCTGTCTCGAGCGCGGAGATTATTCCTATATCACACCGTGCGACGGTAACCGAGTGGTGAGCGTACTCTCCGTACGTGACCCCGAGGGCA
>CAMXSN010000015.1 GCA_947246685.1 uncultured Clostridia bacterium
ACTTTTTTTGGAATTTTGTAATTATTCGCTGAAAATTTCTTCCATTTTTGTACTAATATATCAATTAAGAAAAAATATGATTAGTCAATATATAAGTAAAGCCGATATGAAACACATATCGGCTTTACTTATATTAAATATTTATAATTCTATTTCTTAAAGCTATCGTGATACATCTCTATTGAACTATCAATGCACTTATGCGACGCATTGTTGGAATACTTGTCGATTTCCATAGCATTTTTTACGTCGTGATGCAACGAAAGCGCTCCGTTAAGGCATCCGCCGTCGCAAGCCATGCCCTCGAAGAAATTCGCCGTAGTCTTATTGAATTTAAGTTTGAGAAGATTTGCTCTGCATTCGTCAATGCCGCTCATAGCTATAGGTTCAACCTTGCCGTCGGTCAATTTGATTATATCTTGAGAAATTCCTCCGCATTTTGCAAAGACTCTTCCCATGACCGAAGCGTCGTCGATATTCATTTCTTCCTGCACAAGCAAATCCACTTCTCTTGCATCAAACAGAGCCTGCAATTCTTCAAAAGATATTACGCTGTCGATAGCTCCCTCTGTTTTTTCCAATCTATATTCAAGTTTTTTACTGGTGCACGGTCCGATAAATACAGTCTTGATACCCGGATACTTCCTCTTTAGCAACATTGCCGTCTCAACCATAGGCGAAGGCGAGGAAGATATATATTTTGCAAGTTCGGGGAAATTCTTCTCAATAAACATTACAAAAGACGGACAGCAAGACGTAGTCATCAAGCCTTTCTCTTCAAATTCTTTCGCCTCTTTATACAGCGTTATGTCTGCGCCCAAAGCCGCCTCGTAAACTCTGTCAAATCCAAGTTTTTTGATTCCGGTCACAAGTTGACCGAAAGTAGCGGGCTTAAATTGGCTTGCTATCGCCGGCGCGATAATGGCAAATACTCTGCCTGAGTTTTTCTTGGCGTCTTTGAGCAAATCCAAAGTTTCTATAATAAACGATTTATCTACGATAGCGCCGAACGGACAGTTGTATACGCAAGCTCCGCAAGCAATACACTTGTCGTTGTCAATCTTTGCGCGGTCGTATTCGTCCATAGACAGCGCTTTGACCTTACAGCTCTTTATACACGGTCTAGACTGTTCTATGATTGCGTCATAAGGACAAGCCTTTGCGCACCGTCCGCACTTGATGCATTTTGCCATATCAATTACAGGCTTGTTGTCGACGATTGTGATAGCGTCCTTGGGACAAGCCTCTTGGCATTTGTGAACTATACATCCGCGGCACGCGGGTGTGATATACATACCGCTTATCGGACAAGAATCGCAAGCAGCCTCGATAACTTCGACGATATTGGGATTGGACTTGTCTCCGCCTAAGGCAAGTTTGATTCTCTCTTGAACTATCGCCCTTTCTTTGTATATACAGCAACGAAAACTCGGCTGCGGTCCTGGCGAAATGGATTTGGGAATATCTATGTATATCTGCGACATATCTTCTTTGTCGTAAGCCTGAATAATCTGCTTTAATACCTCGTATTTAAGTTCTTGAACGCGGGTATCGAATTTACTGTTGCCCATACTTTACCTCTCTTATCCTTATTTTATTTTGCGCGAATCCAGCGCCTTTCCGTCAATATCTTTAAGCGTCACGATTGCATTGTCAAGCGTGAGATAACTGCTAGGCGTTCCGTCTTTCGGCAAAGACACCGATCCTGCGTTGGCGACTACGGTTTCCCCGACTTTTGTGATGAATCCCGTATGGAAATGTCCATAACACATCAAATCTCCCGCGTTGACCGGCATGTTGTCTTTATTGAATTTATGACCGTGCGTAAGCGTGACTTTAACGCCGTCGACAACAATCTGAGAAAATTCGTTGAAATCGAATTGACTGACCATTGCGTCTACTTCGCTGTCGCAGTTGCCTTTAATCACAAGCAGTCTGTCTTTGACGGCGTTGAATATGCTTGCGACTTCCATAGGAGCGTAGTCTTTGGGAAATGGATTGCGCGGGCCGTGATAATATATATCGCCCAACAGCACGAGCAATTCTCCTCCCTCTCTGTCAAAAGCCTCTACAACTTTCTTTGCGTAATATGCCGAACCGTGAATATCTGATGCGATAACTACTTTCATATTTTCCTTATAATTGGGTATCGTTCCGCCTTTCTGCCAAACGTTGATACCTCTCCTTTACCGTCAATTAGCGTTGACTTTGATATCAATGAGCTTTTCTACGCAAGCAAGTTTGACGCAACAGGTAAGAATTCTCGTAGCCACTATCAAATCGCTGTCGGAAGTGAACGTGGGAGCTATTCTCAAAGTCCTGTCGTTGACGTCAATTCCGTACGGGAAAGGCGCTCCCGCGGCAGTCAAAGTCAAGCCTGCTTTTTTGCAAAGTTCGCATACTCTCTTAGCGCAGCCGTCCAAAACGTCCAACGTGATAAAATAACCGCCGTTGGGATTAGTCCAGCTAGCTATGCCGCTGTCAGAGCCGAAACTGTCTTCAAACGCCGTGATAAGCGTGTCGAATTTAGGTTTGATTATCTCTCTTTGCTTTGCCATGATAGCTCTGACGTTGTCCATATCTTTGAGGAACAAATAATGTATGTACTGCCATACTTTATTATAGCTTATCGTCTGCATAGTCATATGAGAAAGAATGTCTTTGACGTTGTCTTTTCCCGTCGCAATGCAGCTAACGCCCGCGCCCGCCAACGTCACCTTGGACGTCGAAGCAAATTGATATACGCGATTGGGATGTCCCGCCTTATCGCAAAGAACCATAATATTCGCAAGATGATCGGATACTTCGGCAAGGTCGTGCACTACATAAGCGTTGTCCCAGAAAATTCTGAAATCATCGGCTTTTGTCTTCATATTTGCAAGTCTTTCCACAACCGCGTCCGAATAGGTAATACCTGTGGGATTGGAATATTTGGGTACGCACCACATTCCTTTAATCGCGTCGTCGTTGGCAACAAGTTGCTCGACAAGATCCATATTAGGTCCTTCTTCGTTCATCGGTATGCTGATCATCTCTATTCCGAAATGCTCGCATATCGCAAAGTGTCTGTCGTATCCGGGAACCGGACATAGGAATTTAACATGAGCGCTGTTCCAAGGTTTGCCGCCGGTAACGCCGAACTGCAAAGCTCTCTGAATAGTATCGTACATAAGGTTGAGCGAGCTGCTGCCGCCTAAGATAACCTGACTCGGATCAACCTCGAGCATATCTGCAAATATCTTTTTCATTTCGGGAATACCGTCGAGCATTCCGTAATTGCGATAGCTCTTAGGCATATTCTCGATTCCCTCTGCCGCAAGCATCGGCATAGAGATATCCAACTGCTCGTTGCAAGGTTTTCCTCTGGCAATATCCACGCTGTAACCCTGCGCTACCAAGGAATCGTACTCTCCTTTTTGCAAGTCGTAGATCTGTCGAAGTTCTTCTTTAGATAATTGGCTGTAATTCATTGTTCACCTTCCCGATTTTTATTATTATATTTTATCATATATGATTTGACGTTGCAAGTTTTTTAGCAATGTCAATTTTTGCCTCAAGATCAGCAAATCGTTAACTCTCGTCCTTACGGTTGCGAATTATCAGTCTGATCGGAGTGCCTTTGAACGTAAACGTTTTTCGCAAAGTATTCTCCAAATATCTCTCGTAACTGAAATGCATCAGCTTGCCGTCGTTGACAAAAAACACAAACGTCGGCGGTTGTACGCCGCCCTGCGTCACGTAATATATCTTTAGTCTTTTGCCGTTGTGCGAAGGCGGTTCGACAGCGACGACGGCATCGGAAATTATGTCGTTGAGCACTCCGGTAGGCACACGCCTTTTGGACTCGTCGTATACTTCGCTTGCCATCGCAAGTATCTTGTCAATGCGCTGTCCCGTCTTGGCCGAGACGTAGACGGACGCAAAATAATCCATAAATTTAAGATCGGACTGCATTTTTTTGTGGAAAGTATTTATTGTAAAAGTATCTTTTTCAACCTCGTCCCATTTGTTCATAACTATGACCGACGGCTTGCCCTGCTCGTGTACGTAACCGCATATCTTAATATCCTGCTCGCTCATGCCTTCTGCAGAATCTACTACGATCAACGCCACGTCAGCTCTGCGAATCGCTGCGAGCGAACGCAGTACGGAATACTGTTCAATTCCCTCGTCTACGGCGCTCTTCTTTCTTATTCCCGCAGTATCGATGAGATTGAACTTCTTACCTTCCCACTCAAACGCAGTATCGATAGCGTCTCTGGTCGTGCCGGCTATATCGCTTACTATCACTCGCTCATAACCAAGCAGTCTGTTGGTAATAGAACTTTTACCCGCATTAGGTTTGCCGACTATCGCTATGTTGATAACGTCTTCGTCCTCCGCCTGATCGCATTTCGGCAAATTTTCCGTGACGACGTCAAGCAAATCTCCTATGCCCTTGGACTGCTCCGCCGATACGCCTATAACGTCGCCTACGCCCAAAGAATAGAAATCAAAGAGATTTTCCTGCTCGTTGTTATCCAATTTGTTAACAGCTATTGTAATAGGTTTCTTGCTCGACCTCAAAAAGTCTGCGACCTCGGTATCGTTTGCGGTCATACCCGCCTTTCCGTCCACAACGAAGATAATACTGTCGGCAATCTCCACCGCCATTTGAGCCTGCTGACGGATATGCTTCCACATTTTATCGTCGCTCTTGATTTCTAATCCGCCCGTATCTATAAGCGTAAAATGACAACCGCACCACTCTCCGTCGCAGTACAGTCTGTCTCTTGTCACACCTTCGAAATCCTCGACAATGCTTACTTTTTTGCCAACTATTCTGTTGAACAGCGTGGATTTGCCTACGTTGGGTCTGCCGACGATGGCAATAAGGGGTTTGTTCATTTTACACCTCTTTTATCTTTGTTAGCCTTGCTTAGCAAGTTGCTCTATCAATTTGACAAAACTTTCTCCGCCATGCGAAATTCTAATATTGGTATTCAACTCTTTCTCAAGCTGCGGCACCGTGTAACCGTCCAAAAACGTATCGGTAAATTCTCTGAGCATTGTCGACGGTATCAAAGTATACTTCGGCATATTGCTCGTCTGCTTGACAATATCCGTGGCAGTGACAAGCCCCGAAACCGTGATCGACCTGCCGAAAAAGTCGTTGTATATATCGCATATTCTTACGGTAACGTTGGGATATTTGACTTTTAACTTTTCGCAAAGTTCTCGGAGAATTTCTTTGAACGACTGCCCCGTGACGACCGCAATTTCCACAACTTTGTTCGAAGGAACCGCACCGTCCAGCGCTGTGTCAAAAGAATTGACGAATTCGGCGCAAAGTCCCACTCCGTTTTCTATCTGACAAAAATCGCCGTAGTCGGAATAATCGGGCATTTTCCGCTGAGCCTTAATGTAGAATTCGTCGCTGCACCAACAGAATCCGCCGTTAAATTGCGCATTGAAATTTTCCACGGCGTCTATTACTTCGCCTGCGGATACGCTATCGAACTGTTCGAGCCTGTACAGTCCCTCTCTGTGGCAGGTCAATCCGACGGGAATAACCGCAACGGACAGCACCGCAGGATACAGCTTTTTCAATTCTTCAAGCGTTTGCATGAGAATCTTTCCGTCGTTAAGACCTTTGCACAACACTATTTGAGTATGCATTACTATGCCGTGCTGAGCAAGAAAATTTATCTTATCAAACACTTTTGCCGATTCGGGATTGGCAACGAGTTTTGTCTTGACGTCTCTGTCGAATGCATGCACAGATATATACAATGGCGAAAGTCTCAACCTGACGATTCTATCCAATTCCTTCTGCGTTATGTTGCTGAGCGTCACGTAATTGCCGCTTACAAAACTCAGTCTGTAATCGTCGTCTTTGACGTATAAAGTCTCTCTCATACCTTTTGGCAGTTGATCTACAAAACAGAAAACGCATTTATTTCTGCATCGCATAGGCTCCAGCTGAACGCTGCCGTCAAGAGAAAGCCCGAGCGTCTCGTTCTCGTCTTTTTCTATCTCTATATCCACTTCGTCGCCCTGTTTTGCGCGTAAATTCATCACAAAACTTTCCTGCGAATCGTAATAGACGTAATCGAGTACGTCGACTATTTTTTCGCCGTTAAAACCCAGAAGCTCGTCTCCGACTTCCAGTCCCAACTCTTCGCCTATACTGCCTTTGTCTATCGCAATTATCCTAGCCATAACGTCCTCATTTGCCTTATTATTATATTATAAAAAGAAAACTCTGTAAAGTATTTGCTCTCACAATTAATAACTCCCCGACTTTGGCACATAACAATTCTATGGAAATATTGATCGTCATAGCTTCGTTTTATCTATTGCTGTCGTTGGTGGTTTCGCAAAAATTATTTATAGAGCGCGCATGCGTCGCGCTAATATTCGCCGCGGCAATAATCGTCGAACTGCTCGCCCAAACAGACTTTCTCATACCGTTTTGCATTGCGGCGATACTGACCGCCGCTCTGCCGAAAATGCGAGCAGCCACCGTAAGAGACGTAGCTACGTGCGCAATACTCATACCGATATTCGTATTCTTCCTCACGACTTTGGAATTGATGGACGGATATGCTTACAGCGAAATATTTTTTGCGCTTGCCGCCGCTGCAATATGCTCTCTGCTATTCGACGGCGCGATAAAACAGTACGCATGCGCGTACGTTATCTTCTTCTCTTATCAAATCGCAATGCTCGCATTCGCGCCTTACGACAATTTGACTGCGGCGCTTTGCGTATTCATAGGTTGGATATACACCCAAGATTTCAAAATCGCAAAATTAAGAGACAGTCAAATACTTACGGTCAACCATGCTCGCCGTTTGTTTGCCGTATAATTATTGAATGTAAAAACGGGGGCTAATATCCGTCCCCCGTTTTATCGTTTGATTCTAACTTAATTGCTACAGTCTTCAAGCGTTATTCTACCAACTGCGCGTCGGCTCTGCCGCGACAGCACTACTTTTTCTTAATACTCTCAATGACGATAGGTTCGTACGGCACGTCGTCATAATAACCTACTCTGACAGTTTTGACCTTGGATATATCTATAGCGACTTTAACGCTTTCTTCGTCGCTCAACTCTCCGAACGCGGCGTACTGTCCGTCCAAAAACGCGCAGTCGTCGACGCATATAAAGAATTGTGAAGACGCGCTGTTCATTACGTTGGTTCTTGCCATTGACAGCGTACCGACTTTGTGTTTGATAGGATTGTTGACGCCGTTGGCGGAAAACTCGCCCTTGATAGCTTTAGCTTCTTTGGGACACAAAGAACTATCCATACCTCCGCCCTGAATCATAAATCCCGGGATAACTCTGTGAAATATCAGTCCGTTAAAAAAGTCCTTGTCAATCAGTTTAAGAAAATTTTCCACAGTGATTGGCGCGTTGGTTTCGTCAAGACGCGCGTTCATTACTCTGCCGTCCATAAGTTTGATTTGAATATCCGTCATAATTAATACTCCTGTTGTAATTTATTTATAAATATCGTCAACGCGTGAATTATCTCGTCTATTCGACTGTATAATCTACGCTGTGCGACGTCTCTACCACGCTCTTTACGTATTCCATTATCGGGAGATGAACCTCGTGCGTTCTGTATATCTCCATATCTTCCATACTCTCGAAAAGACACTCCAGCACGACGTCGAAACTGCGTTGAGATCTAACCTCGTCCACTCCCGATCGAATATCTTTCAATACCTGGATTTTGCCCCTCATAGACAAAAACTTTTGCTGCAACGCTTTCGCGTTTTCTTCCGTCCTATCTTTCAGTTTATACATTACTATGTGTTTGATCATTTCCTGAAAAATCTCCTTTTGTGCTTTTTCTCTTTAATCGGTTCTTCCGTTTTTATTATCTCGTCAACTTTGACAACCTCTTCGTTCTTTTGCAAAAGATATTCGTTGGGATCGACGCCCTCGTCGATCATATCCAGACTGCGCGCAAACTGTTCGCAGCCGTTGTCCTTGAAATGCTTTTCGCAGAAATTTGCAAGCGCGTCGCGCTCGTTCCTGCACTTTTCGATGGATATATCCAATCTTTCGCGACTGATACCCGAATACGCAAATCCGCAGGACACTAGGTATCTGCTGTTTTTCGTCTCAACGTTGTTGACGCTGTCCATAAGCACCACGGGGATTTTTCTCAGCATCGCTTCGTAACATATAGCGCAAGTAGGCGACGTTATCAAATAATCGGTGACGGCATAGATGCGCTCCAACCCGTCGGCGCCGTCGTCGAAATACACGTTGTAACTGCTCTCGTGTTTTTTGCTCCATTTTTCAAACTTGCTTTTGATGAACTTATTGCCTCCGGTAACTACCGCTATGTTGCAATCATCGTATTGACAGACGCGCAAAAGCGTGTCAAACAGATATTTCGAGCCGAATCTTCCGCCTATCAAAGTCACGACGGGATGATCGTTGCGAATATTGAATTCCTTTCTTATTTGCTCTTTGTCAATCTCGAGCGCGGAGCGCGGCGCAAGCGGCATATTGATGACGTAAACTTTATTCTCGTCGACGCCCTTTGCCACAAGCGAATGTTTAGTCTTGTTGGTCACGACGAAATAGCCGTCTATATCATGATTGACAAAATTGTCCTGCAATGCAAAATCAGTCATAAGCGCATAAATTTTACCGCTCAATATGTATTTTTCACGCGCTATGACAGATTTTCTAATGGCGTATTGAGTAGTACAAATGACGTAATCGGCGTCGAATCTCATGCTGATATTATCAAATTTCCGCCATCTCTGATAAGTCTCGGAATTAGGTTTGAAAGGAACTATATTGCCGTCGC
The DNA here is from genome assembly GCA_947246685.1 of uncultured Clostridia bacterium. Taxonomy (GTDB): domain Bacteria; phylum Bacillota; class Clostridia; order Christensenellales; family UBA3700; genus RACS-045. Next base: position 8,820 of record CAMXSN010000015.1, read on the forward strand.
TGTCCTTTTTTCTGACGGCTTCGGCAGACGGCAAGTTGATCAAAAGATTGTTGAAAAACGGAAAATTCCTATACGTGAATTTATATAGCGCGTGATAAGTCTTTATCGCCATAAAATTGTCGTACGCCGTATCGGGCACGGCAATAACGTCGTATCTGCCCTGCTCGTCAAGATATTCCTTGATTGCCAGCGCCGATGTATCGTAACGTTGCGAATATAAAATCAAAACCGTCTTTTTCATCTCTTACCTTTTGCCTCTGTTAATTTATGCCGAAAAATCTATCTGATTACTTTTTTTCTTAAAATATCTCTGCCGCTCAGCTTACAATCCGTGGGAATATAGATGACTTGCTGAACAAGTTTTGCGTCCTGGATAGGATTGCCGTCAGCGTCGAACATCCGATCTATGCGCAAAATTTTGTTGAAATACTCCTCGTTTGCCGACAGCATTTCCAATTCGTCTCCGACTTTGAATCTGTTGCGCATCTCGACCGCGAGCATACCTCTTTCTTCATCGTAGCCCAATACTTCTGCGGCAAATTCATAATCGCACTTAGGTTGCGAGGTCTCCAAACAGACGTTGTCCTCGCTGCCGAAATAAAATCCCGTCGTATAGTCTCGGTGAGAATTCTTAAACAATTCCTCAGACACGCTCTTTGGCAAAGAATAATCCGCGCCGTGCTTATAATAGAGGTCTATAGCCCTTCTGTATGCGTTGACAACGCTCGCAACGTAATACGGCGATTTCATTCTGCCTTCTATCTTCAACGAGTAGACGCCGTTTTCCGCCAATTCGCCGATATGCTCGATCATATTAAGGTCTTTGGAATTGAGCAGATAAGTTCCTCTCTCTTCCTGTCCTATAGTCAACGGCATTCCTCCGCGTTTGGTCTCTACGATACTGTATTCCCATCTGCATGCCTGCACGCAATCGCCCTTATTGGACGAGCGCCCCGTAAGCGCGTTGGACAACAGACATCTGCCCGAATACGCTATGCACATCGCCCCATGCACGAATGCCTCTATCTCTATATCTGCGGGCAGATAATCCCTTATTTCTTTGACGTCTTTCATCGGCGTTTCTCGAGCCAGCACAATTCTTTTGACGCCGTGGTCCGCCCAAAATTTCGCCGAATATTTATTGGTTGTATTTGCCTGCGTGGACAAATGAATTTCCAATTTGGGAGCGACATTTGCGCAAAGCGCTATCGCGCCGGCGTCGCTGACGATTACGGCGTCCGCGGATATACTCTCAAGATACTTAAAATATCTTTCCAGTCCCTCAAAATCGGAATTATCCGCAAATACGTTTGCGGCAACGTATATCTTCCTGCCTTTGGAATGCGTATAATCGACGGCTTGTGCCAGAGCTTCGTCGTCAAAATTTCCCGCGTTGGCTCTGAGACTGAATTTACTGCCGCCAACGTAAACAGCGTCGGCGCCGAAATGCAAAGCCGTTTTTAGTTTGTTCATATCGCCGGCAGGAGCCAGCAACTCCACTCTGTTCATTTTTTCCTCACTATAGCTATGCCGTTGCCCTCGTCCAAAATCTCGCAATCATACCTTTCTTCGGTTTGGACGTAATTGAGAAATTCTCTCATATTGTTGACTATCGTTCTGTGTTTGTGCGGAGGTTTTTCATTCCCTTTGACCAGACCGAGATAAGTCACGTCGTCGCAAAGTACTATCCCCCCTTGGCGAATATATCCGTCCAAAAAAACAAGCTGCTTTTTGTACGAAGATTTCGCTCCGTCCAAAAATACGAAATCGTATATTTTGCCTTCAACCATATCGGGCAGCAAATCGTCCGAATTGCCGCAATATGAATTTATTCTGTCGCGAATACCGAGACTTTTCCACAGTTTTTCCGCCTCGGCGACGCGCGCGGCGTCCTTCTCGACGGTGTCTACAATGCACTCCGACGTCAACGCCATGACACTGGAAGAATATCCGATCGCCGTGCCTATCTCCAACACGCGTTTCGGTGCGTATCTTTCAAAGAGCTCTCTCATCACGCGCTCGCATTCGTCCGAGAGAATCATAATATAATTTTCCCTCGCCTCGTCGTGAACTTTGCGCAGTATATCTCTTTGAGTCGAGTTCATATTTCCTCGCTGTCTGATTCCTGCGATTTCTCTTCTTTGATCTGCTCGATAAGCAGCGGCAAGATCATAGGTCTTTGTTTGAGCTTGTTGAGGATGAGCCTTGCGACTTTCTTCCTGATACCGTTTTTGAGTCCGCCTCTTTCGCTCTCGTTCTTGTATGCGGAGGATTGGAATATATCTGCGATCATCGACTTTATAAACTCGGAAAATTCTTCTTCAAGCACTATACCTCTCGTAAGTATATCTACCGAAGTCAGCTGCCTGTTCTCCACGTTAATATTGAGCAAGGCTATGACGACTCCGTCCCTGGAGAGTTGTTTTCTGTCTTTGAGCACAAGCGAATCTACGTTGCTGTCGCCGTCTACGTACACCTCGCCTGCCTCCACGCTGTCGATAAATTGAATTGATTTTTTATTTATCGCAATACGGTTGCCGATATCGACGAGTTTTATATTCTCTTTGGCAATTCCCATAGACATGGCAAGCTCTTCGTGTTTCTTAAGATGTCGGAATTCGCCGTGTACGGGTATAAAATATTTAGGTCTGACAAGCGACATCATGAGTTTCAACTCGTCTTGACAAGCGTGCCCGGATACGTGCAACTGCTCCAACGACCCGTACAGCACTTTCGCGCCGCATCTGTAAAGATTATTGATCAACGTATATACTGCTTTTTCGTTGCCGGGGATAGGCTGAGACGAAATAACCACGACGTCGTTGTCTCCTATCACAACTTCCTTGTCCTCGCCGTTTGCCATTCTGGTCAACGCGCTCATAGGTTCGCCTTGCGAGCCTGTCGATATAATGCACAGTTTGTTGGGCTCCACGTCTTTGATATCCTCTATGTCGAGCACCGTATTCTCCTGCCACGACAGCATTTTAAGAGATTTTGCTATTTCGGAAATTTTGACCATGCTTCTGCCGTCAAAAGCAACTCTGCGTCCCACTCTCTGGCAAATGTTGATAATTTGCTGTACTCTGTTGACGTTGGACGCAAACGTGGCGATTATTATACGTTTATCGGGATTAGTCTCGATGATCCTTTCCAAGGTCACTCCGACCTCCCTCTCCGATATCGTGGTGCCTTTTTTTTCTATATTAGTCGATTCGCCGAGCATAAGCGTGACTCCGCTGTTGCCTATCTCTGCAATTCTCGCCAAATCTATACTCTCTCCGTCGACGGGGGTATAATCGATCTTATAGTCGCCGGTATGAAACAGCGCTCCGCCGGGATAATTGATCGACAGCGCGAATGCTCCCGATATAGAATGCGTTACGTTGACGAATTCGACGGAAAAAGCTCCCGCTTTTTTGACGTCGCCGCCTTTTACCGCATTTAGTTTTGGAATATCGATTTTCTTTTCCGCAAGTTTGTGTTTTATCAACGCAAGAGTAAGCGAACTTCCGTAAATCGGTATATTACCGCACTCTGACAGCAGATAAGGCACTCCTCCGATATGGTCTTCGTGTCCGTGCGTAATGAAGATGCCCTTGACGTTGTCGATATTTTCTTTTATAAAACTGAAATCGGGTATTATCAAATCTATACCCGGAGTGTCGTCCATTGACGGAAACGTCGAACCGCAGTCGACAATTATTATATCGTCCGCGTAGCGAATCGCCGTCATATTTTTTCCTATTTCTCCCACTCCGCCCAAAAACGCGACTTCCAGCTGTTTTTGTTTTTTCAAAATAACTCCTTTAACCGATATTGCCGCCTACCGTTTGGCGCGCAACAATTTTTCCGATAATTATAATTTCAACTATAATTATATATTAAATTATAAGAAAAGACAAGAGTTTGAAATAGATAGTTTGTCGATTATCGTACATTTTTGGAAAACAACGGAACTGCGTCGCCCAACTCAAAATAATCCTAAACGATATGTTCTCAGACGTGTACAGTTGCGATAATTTTTTTGAATTTTGTGATTAACAATAGATATTTTTGCCTATTTTGTACATAAAAAAGGAGACGTAAATCATCTCCTTTTTTCTATTCACTTCCTTGAGATCCGCCTTACAAAACCACTCCGAAGTTTTCGGGATGAATGCAGACGTAATGATTTGTCATATAATAATCCGACAGCGTTCCGATATCCGACCAGAAGCACTGCGCGTCATATGCCCTTATATCGCCGAGAAGTTTTGGGAATACGTCGTAAGAAAAGTCGCATTTTCCTTCGGGAATATCGTCCAAAATATTTTTAGAAAACGCGTAGATACCCATATTTATCAAACCCGAACAGATATACTGAGGTTTTTCCGCAAAAGAAGTAACGATATTACGGTCGTTAACTCTTACAAGCCCGTATCCTCTCGCGTCCTGCATATATCTCACCGCCATGCTTACCTTCTGCTTATGCGAATTGTGAAAATCGCAAAAATCCTTTATATCTATATCGCAAAGCCCGTCTGCCGACATAACCAAAAAATCGTCGTTGATAAATTTGCTTGCGTTTTTCACTCCTCCCGCAGTACCCAAAGGAACCGTCTCTTCAAAGTATTTCAAAGTCACGCCCCATTTGGCGCCGTCTCCGAAATAATCCATAATCATTTGACTTTTATATCCGACCGTAACCGCTATTTCTTCGATACCGCCCGAAGCAAGGTTCTCTATAACGTATTCCATTACTGGTTTGTCTATTATTTTCACCAAAGGTTTGGGGAGAGTATTTGTCAAAGGTCTCAGCCTGCTACCTACTCCGCCTGCCATAATTATTGCCTGCATAATCGTCCTCCTTAGCTGCATTTCCCTAGTAGTCTATGGAAAAATCAGGTAATTATTCACGGTGATTGTTAATATTTATACAATATTTATCCTCTATTGAGTTGCCAATCAACGCGCGCAATGATATACTGATACAGTATTAATTATTTGACGATAGTCAAAAGAAGGAGTTAAGAATGAGAGTTTACAATTTTTCAGCAGGACCGTCCATGTTGCCCATGGAAGTACTGCAAGAAGCGCAAAGAGACTTCCTCGATTACGACGGCAGCGGCATGAGCGTATGCGAGATGAGCCACAGAACAAAATATTACGAGGCTATCAACAACGAATGTATCGCGCTGTTGAAAGAACTCATGGGTATTCCCGATAATTACAGCGTTATTTTAGTACAAGGCGGCGCGTCTACGCAATTCGAGGCAATCCCTCTCAATTTGTTGACGGGAAGCGGAAAAGCCGATTACGTAGTTACCGGCAACTTTGCGAAAAAGGCTTATAAAGAAGCCGTAAAATACGGCGACATTGCCGTAGCGGCATCTTCCGAAGACAAAAAATTCTCTTACATTCCCAAAGATCTGACGATAAGAGACGATATAGATTATTTGTATATCTGCCAAAACAACACTATATTCGGCACAAGATATACTCAGCTGCCCAAGACCAAAGCCAATCTCGTAGCCGACATTTCGTCGAATATTCTCAGCGAAAAAATGGACGTTAGCAAATACGCGGTGCTCTATGCAGGCGCGCAGAAAAATCTAGCTCCGGCAGGCGTAACGATAGTAATTGTTAGAAACGACCTCGTAACCGAAGGCACCAAGATCTGTCCTACTATGCTCAAATGGAAGACACAGGTCGACAACAACAGCCTTTACAACACTCCGCCTTGCTTTGCTATATATATGGCAATGCTCACGCTCAGACATCTCAAAAAACTCGGCGGCGTAGAGGAAATGCAGAAAATCAACGAATACAAAGCTTCTCTGCTTTATGATTTTATCGACAATTCCGACTTCTTCACCAACAGCGTTGCCAAAGAGGACCGCTCGCTTATGAACGTGCCTTTCGTGACTCCCAACGTGGATCTCGACGCTCAATTCGTCAAAGAAGCTTCCGCTCAAGGTCTCGTATCTCTCAAAGGACACAGGCTCGTTGGCGGCATGAGAGCTTCGATATACAACGCGATGCCGGTTGAAGGCGTCAAGACTTTGATCGAATTTATGAAAAAATTCGAAATCGCCAACAAATAAGAGGTAGACTATGATAGAAATTCTTAAACTGAATGAGATCAGCGAAAAAGTAGACTCTATACTTTCCGCAGACAAATATACCGTTACGGCAGACGCTAAATCTCCGCAAGCAATAATATTGCGCAGTTTTTCTATGCACGAATACGATATGCCCCAAAGCGTCGTTGCCGTCGCAAGAGCCGGCGCGGGCGTCAACAACATTCCGCTCGATAAAATGAGCGAAAAAGGTGTGTGCGTATTCAACACTCCGGGCGCAAATGCCAACGCCGTTAAAGAACTCGTTCTTTGCGCTCTGCTGCTCTCTTCGAGAAAAATATACGAGGGCATCGGCTGGACGCAAAATCTCGCCAAAGACGGAACTGTAAGCAAACAAGTCGAGAAAGGCAAAAAAGCTTTTGTCGGACAGGAAATCTTCGGCAAAACTCTTGGTATAGTAGGCTTGGGAGCGATAGGAAAACTTGTTGCAAACGCAGTGTTGGCTCTTGGCATGAAAGTCATCGCCTACGACCCGTTCGTTAAATCGACAGACCTTGCTATCCAACTGACAGACGATATCAACGTAATTTACGCTAACTGCGATTACATTACTCTGCACGTTCCCGCTACTCCTCAGACCAAAAATTCCATCAACAAAGAGACTATCGCGCTGATGAAAGACGGAGTCAGAATAATCAATCTTGCAAGAGGAGAACTCGTAGACAACCAAGCAATAAAAGAAGCCGTCGCATCCAAAAAGGTCGCTAAATACGTGACAGATCTGCCGTGCGACGAATTGCTCGGCGTTGACGGCGTATTGACAATTCCGCACTTAGGCGCGTCTACTGCGGAAGCGGAGGACAATTGCGCTGTAATGGCAGCCAACCAACTCAAAGATTATCTTGAGAACGGCAACGTCGTCAACAGCGTCAACTTCCCAAAACTTCAAGTAGAAAGAAACGGCAAACAGCGCGTATGCATAATATCCTCCGACGTTGAGAACTGCGTCGCATTCGTATCTGCTACGCTTAAGAACGTCGCTTCCGTTGCAAGCGCTACGCGAGGCAGCGTCTGCTACGTTATCGCCGATCTATCCTCGTGTGCTGACGCCGACAGTATCCAACAGCTCAAATCGAAAGCGCTGTCCGTACGCGTACTTTAATTCAAAATTACAATATAAAAATAAGCCGACGCTAAATGCTATGACCCCAAAAAGTTGGACAATAAAATTTAATTAGTTAATTTATTTGA
>CAMXSN010000016.1 GCA_947246685.1 uncultured Clostridia bacterium
GAGTAAGTCTAGGAGCTACCTCTTTCTTGGCTTTGGGAGCTGCCGCTACCGGTACGGCTACTTTAACTTCTTTGATTACCTCTTTCTCGACTACCTTTTCAACCGGTACTTCGACGCGAACTTCCTTCTCGACAATCTTTTCCACTGGAACTTCGACTATCTTCTCTACAGGTTTCTCTACTATCTTTTCTACGACTTGCGTCTCTACCTTTTTCTCTGCCGATAACTCAAGTATCTTCTCCATCAAACGCTCTTGATTGCTCATAATATTTTTGATTGTCTCGTCGTTTTTCTCGCTGCGCTCCAATAAACGCTTTAGCATATCATCGTCAACACTTGCGGCAAATTGTTTTTCTACCAATACTTTTTCGGAATTTTGTTTGACAAGTTGTTGCATAATATCCTGCATTCTCTGCTCGTAAGTTTCCGTTCTGTCAATCAACTTTTGCATAAGTTCATTGTTAGCAGACGCCTGTTGAGGCAACTGTTGTTGAACGCCGGGCAGCAACGCCGTTACCGTCTCGGATATTATTCCTCTTATCTCTTCCGCTCCTATTCCGCTCTGTACCGTGTATGCCGCTCCTTGCGCTCCGCCGCTGCCCATATTAGCGCCTGCGCCGCCCATCATATGCATAAACATCATCTTCATCTCTTCGTCGCGACGTCTGTTCTCGTCTTCGCGACGGCGAATTTCAGCTTCTTCCCTATTACTTTCAAACTCATCTTTTGCGTCTTCAAGTTCTCTCTGCGTCTTTGAATATAACGTTTTCTCTATTATCATAAATACAAGTCCCAGCACTGCTACGCCAATCAGTACGCTTGCTATTACTGTCCAATTGGTCATAGTCAAGCCAAACAAGCCCGTTGCATATACTGTCTTGTATTTGCTCTCGATAGTTCTCTTGGCTTGTTTCCGCTTGCTCGCATATCCTATTCCTTTACCGAAGAAGATGAATGCTAATACTATACTTACTCCGCTAGCTATTACCTGCCACCATTTCTTTATGATCTCTCCTACCTTGGCAAAGTCTGTATCTTCCTCTTTCCCTGGTTCCGTAGGCTTTGTCGGGTCGCTAGGATCTTCCGGTTCGCTCGGTAAATCCGGATCTACCGTAGGATATGCTGGATGGTTGGGACTGTTGGGATCTCTCAACGTTTCTCCCGCCGCTATACTAAACGTCTGCGGTTGCGTCTCCAACGCTCCTCCCGCAAATTCATAGTTGTTCTGCTGATCCCCCTTGATCCTTCCTATTATCGTGTACTCCTCTCCTACCTTCAAGTCGTTCACGTTTGCTATCTCGTTCCCTTCTGCGTCTCTTATCTCATACTCTATTCCTTTGATCTGTCCGTATTTTAGATTGAGTACCGGAGGCTTATACTGCGTGTTCCACTCTTCCGCTATTACTCCCTTCGTTATCTCGTAATCAAATTCAAAGTCGCCGTCTATTTGATACTTGTCTATATACGAATTCTTTATGCTGATCTCCACTCTGTACTTGCCCACGTTGGTCGGCGCGGTCATAAGTTTTGCATATCCCTCGTAATATGTTACCTCAAATGCGTTCGTCGGTATCCCTTCCTCTGTCTTTACCTTCGCGTGTCTGGGATTGCCGTTGTACTCCATCTCGCTCTTCTCTATGCTTACTTGTACTTTCGTCAAGTCTTTGCCTATGCGGAATACCTTAGATACTGCCTCAGGATTCTCCAACTCATAATTGTTTCTATCCGTCAACACTATCTTTGCTACGTAATACTTAGACTCCTCTCCGCTCCATTTAAGTTCGCTCTCTTTTAGCGGCTTTGTAGGATCTTTTATCTTCCCCGTGGAATCCGTCTCGTAATACTCGTATTCCACTACTCCGTTCACCGCTCTCGGATCTCTCAGTATTAGCACGTCAAACGCTTTTCCGTTGCTGTCCGTTACGCTCTTGTTCTTCCAGCCTCCCGTCTTTATCTCCGCCGCTACTATCCTGCACGTCTTGCTCCACTCAAACGGACTGTTGCTATTCTCCTTATACGACCCCTCTTCGTTCTCTTCCGGCAATACGTAATTCTTTTCATATCCCTCTTCTAACTCAAACGTCACGCTCGCAGATATCGGGTCTCCTACGTTCTTCCCCTTATTGTTGAGATATACCGCCTTCAATCCCTTTGGTACGTTCTCCAATACTGCCTCGACTTCGTTACCTCCGTCGTATTCCATCTCTCCGTTGTTCTTCCACTTTACGTCTGTTAGATCGTATTTTGCTTTCCCGATCTCCCAGCGCATTATGAAGATTATCGTATCTCCGGTGCCTTTTTCTTTCAACTGCACTTCCGTTATATAACTTCCGGCGTCCTTCCCTACTGAATTCTTGTATCCGTTCGTCCCGAACGTCTTGTCTATCTCGTATTCGTCAGGATGTGTTAATACAAACTCATACTCCTTTCCGTCATACGTCAGCGTCTTCCCGTACGTCAAGTCTGTGTCGCTCAACTCTCCGCTCAATCTGTCTTTTAGCGTTCCGTTACTCATCAGTCTCCACGACACTTTCGTATTTCCGCTCGTCTCCTTGACCTCTATCTTTGTCATTACCGTCTGCTTGAACTCGTAGTTTTCATTGTCCGATTCGATCACCAATTCCCACGTTGCTCCCGACGTCAAATCCTGCGTCCCCAACTCTATATGCATGATCTCATCGTCCATTACGGTCACGTTCTCCGCCAACGGCATCTTCACGCTTCCTATCTTCGCATAGAACGACGCTTGCACCGTACCGTTGTCGCTTCCTGCATATCTGCTCATTGCCTCTACTACTATATTCAGCTTGTCTCCGCTGTTTATAGTCAATGTCCCTGACGCTCCCTTGCTGTCTGTTATGTCTAATTCTATCTCCTTGGCTTTTACCGTAAACTTCAGCTTCCTGTCCGCCGCGTCTGCTTGGTCTATCCATCGACAGTCTCCTTTGCTTTGGTCAAGTTTGACGTCCAACTCATACTCTCCCGCTTTCGTTACCTTGATTATCTTGTGGTCGGCGTCGACAAACGTATAGTCTGCGTCCGTGTATTTACTCGGCCGCTCGATGATTAGATAATCCCCGTATTCTACTCCGTCTATCTCTGTATTTAGCGTAAACAGTATATTACTTCCCGTATAACTCTGCGTATTTCCACCTGGATTGGAAAACTGTGGCATAGCTACTCTCTTCTCGCTTATTGAGAAGTCTACAAAATACGTCTCTTTTGTCTTGTAATTACTGTTCTTTATCTTTACCGTTGCTCGATAATCGCCCTTTGCTGTTGGCATAATAGGCGAATCGTACGGCGCTGTACTGCCCCTGTTGGTATATTGGAAATATATGAAATCCTTGGGCGGAGGCGAATCTTTGGGACAGACCTCGTTTATATCCGCCAGCTCCGCTTTGGGCAAGCCGTTATCCCCTAATTCCGCATTAACCGTTATTGGCTTTTGCGTTATTGTAAAGTTTGTCTTTCGTATAAACTCCGTTTCGCCTTTGCTTGCGTCGGGTGCGTTAGACCATTGCAATTTATCCGTATCCTTAATTGTAAACTCTACAGTATACGTTCCCACGTCTACGACAGAAGCGGGATTTCCCGTATTATCCAGATATCTTACTTGCATCTTTGACTTATCCGCGAAAATTGCCGTAAACCAACTTTGGTCTGATACGTCCTGAGCCGTGCCGTCATAGACCTTGGTCGTCGCAATAGGCGCGCTCACCAATGTCGCGGAATTCTCATCTGCAGAAGCTAAATTCAAATGTATAGCAGGACGTACGGCGTACTCTAAAGCGTCAGTCGTAGCCCAAAAGAAAGCCCCCGCAGCATCTAGGCAAGATACATAAGCAGCAGAATCGAAATTACCAGAACGAAACCAGTAAGAACTACCGCTACCTCTTATCGCGGCGTCTGTATTCCACAAACCCCGAGAACCCCTGAAAGACTGTCCGGAAGGCACTCCCCATCCCGTCTCTACCCAGCTGGGCAACCATATATAGTCCTCGCCCCAACTGTAGTATCCTTGTCCATCTACACCGCCTGTCTTATTCTGAATTCCTTGTATAGTCGTATTGTGCCATCCAGTAGCTACCTCTGCCAATGCATCGTTTACTCCGTTGTACCAAGAATTATTAGACGTAACTGCATTCAATGCCCTTAGACTTTGCGTAAGTTGATACGATACGTTCTTTGGTTTGATCAAAAAGTCCGTTATACTTCCGTTGCTTCTGTCAGCCGTACCGTCGCTATTTGTTCCCGGATTGAGTATAAAAGGATTGAGCTTATAATTCGACTGCTTTTCTGTCGGAGACAGCGAAGTCAGCGTACTTAGGTTTGCTCCGCTTATATATTTGACTTCGCTTCCGTCAGACGCCACGCCGTTGAGAAGTCTCGCCCTTACGTAGCTCGACGAATACATTGACGACGGATATGCAGACGTAAAGTTGTTGGCATTCCAAGTGTTCCATTTGCTATTGAACTGTCCGTCGACAAGCCATAGCGTAGCGATAGGCACAGTATTACCTTTCTCATCTTTTCCCGTTGACAATGACGTCACCGACCATTTCAATCCGCCCAAAGTCACTACTACGTTCTGTCCGCTGTTGTTTCCGCGAATATCATTGGAATCCAAACCTGCGTGAATATAACCTTGCGCTGTGCCTGCTTTTTCTTTTGCCGAATCGCTTAATACGTCATTATATACTTTGCCTTTTCCCGATATTTTTTCGTATAAGTCGCTCAACACCTTGCCGTTGAACACAACGTTGTCTCGCGTCTTATAATCCGACAACAACAAATCCGTGCCGCCTGCCACTTGCGCATATGACGAAATCACCGCCGCGTCTGCGGTTTTGCTCTCTCTGCTTACTGCCGTTATGCAACTCATCGTCAAGCATAATGCCGCTATTATGCATATGAGCGCGTATACTATACTCTTTCTCTTTATTGATTTTTCCATATCCATCTCGCCGTCGGTCAGGAAAGGTGTACTTTTCCTGACCGAAAAGTATTGTAAACGACAGAGCGAAATAGTATAATGTAATATGTATAAAAATGTAATAATTTGTCCTATTTAAGACATAAATTTACAGTCAGGAAAAGTACACTTTTTTTGGAATTTTGTAATTATTCGCTGAAAATTTCTTCCATTTTTGTATTATTTTATGCTTTAAGAAATTATAGGGGTAGAAGGATATTGACGATTATCAAGTATAATGATTAAAACTAAATAAAAACTCTCTATACAAGGATGAGATCCTTCGATTCCGCATACGCTGCACTCAGAATGACGGATTATATCTGAGATATGTCATTTCGACCGCAGCGGAGAAATCTAATCAGTATATACTACTGTTGAGATTCTTCGACTACGTTACACTCCGCTCAATATGACAGAACTAAAAATCGTAACGAACAATAGTCTGTCACCCTGAGCGAAACGCAGTGAAGCCGAACGGGTCTCAACCGATTAATATACTGATGCGATTCTTCGATTACGCTCAGGGTGACTAGTGCGTAATCTCGCCTTTAATAAGCAAGTATATTTGTATTAATAAGTTATTTGCAATATTGACAATAATAGAAAAAAATAATATAATATAGATATGGAAAATGTCAAACAGCACATTTGTCGGCTTGAAGAAGCCACGCTGAGTAAATACGCGATGTTGTCTCAAAATACAAAGGGACGAATGCGAGAATGTCAACCGTGTCAAATTCGCAGTGAATTTCAGCGCGATAGGGATAAAATCCTGCATTGCAAATCTTTTCGCAGGCTCAAACACAAGACGCAGGTTTTTCTCGCGCCTGAAGGAGACCATTACCGGACGCGTCTTACCCATACGCTCGAAGTATCTCAAATAGGACGCACCATTGCAAGAGCGCTGAGACTCAACGAAGATCTGGTAGAGGCAATTGCTCTCGGACACGACCTTGGTCATACTCCGTTCGGACACGCGGGAGAACGCAAACTCGACGAGCTTGTCAAAGGCGGATTTGTGCATAGCCGACAAAGTCTCAGAGTAGTCGAATTGTTGGAAAACAACGGCAAAGGACTTAATTTGACATTTGAAGTCCGCGATGGGATAGCCAATCACAAATACAAAGACACTCCCCTTACCTTGGAAGGCGAAATAGTCAAATATGCCGACAGATTCGCCTATATCAATCACGATATCGAAGACGCAATCAGAGGCGGCGTGTTGAAAAGCGAAGATCTCCCAAAAGAATGTATCGAAGTGCTGGGCGACAGCAAGTCCGGCCGTATCAATAGCATGATCACCGATATCGTACAATATTCGTGGGATAAGCCGTATATTAAACAGTCACCGGATTTTGAATATGCGACGGAAAAGCTCCATGAGTTTATGTTTGACAGCGTATATCTCAACATGAAAGCCAAAAGCCAAGAAGCTAAAGCTGTCAAGATGATAGAACTTATTTTCCAATATTATCTCAATCATCTCGACCAATTGCCGACGTTTTACAAATCGCTTCTTGATCAATTCCCCGCAGATCGGGTCGTCGGCGACTACATAGCGTCGTTTACGGACAGATACTGCGTGCGAGTATTCTCCCAACTGTTTGTCCCAGACGAATGGACAATACTGTAAATCAATAAGCCTTTATCTCTCCTTGTATTTTTTTATATACAAAAGAAAAAGCCCCGAAAATTTTAGATTTTCGGGGCGCAATATTTCTCCTCGTTTATTAAAATCAAACTTGCGCATTATCTTCTTCATTTGCTTGCGACAATTTAGCCTCGTTATTTACGTCAACAGCCAAGTCTTGCTTATCCGTCTCTTCATAATATGGATTGACGTGAATTACTATATGTTTGACTTCACCGTAAGTGGTTTCTATCCTGTCATGGACTCTCTGTGCGATATCGTGCGCCCCGACTATACTCAAACAGTTGTCTACGGCGATTTCCGCTTCGACGTAGATGATCGAACCTGAAATTCTCGTCTTGAGCAAATCGATATTTTTTACGTCTGCGTCTTCTATGATCGTCTTATAAATCTTGCCTACGAGTTCTTCGGGCGCCGCATGATCAGTAAGCTGTCTAATGACTATCTTAACTATATCGTAAGAAACTTTAACGATAAGCAAGGCTATGAGAATGGTAGCAATTCCTTCCAATACAAACACGCCCAGCATTGCGCCGAGAATTCCCACAAAACCCGCTATAGACGAAAATGCGTCGGATCTGTGATGCCATGCGTCGGCTTTGAGAGCTTGCGAGTCCAGCTGCTTTGCATAGTGGATAGTGTACCAATACATGCCTTCTTTGACCACGACCGATACGACGGCAGCAATTAACGCAACGAGCGAGGGCTTGACGAAATTGCCTTTCGTCGCGTCGATGATACTGTTGATTCCCGCATAGCCGAGCGCAAGTCCCGTGGCAAACAGCATCATAGCCAACGCTATCGAAGCTATGCTCTCGAACTTGTCGTGACCGTAATTATGGTCGCTATCCTCTCTCTTCACCGCTATTCTAGCGCCTATAAGCACGATAAAAGTCGACAGCACGTCGCTGCTTGAGTGAACGGCGTCGGATATCATTGCGGTGCTGTTGCCGACGAAACCTGCAATGAATTTACCGACCGACAGCAATAGATTGACCGTAATCGTGACGATAGCGACGGTATTAATAGTTTTTACGGCGTTGCGCCCGTTTTCTGTCTTCATAATTTCAAATCAGCGCGTAATCTTCGAGTATCAATCTCACTTCGCGCATATAAGATTGGATAGGACGATAATTCTTGGTCATTGCGGAAAGACCTATCCATACGACCTTGATCATTTTTGCTCTGGAAATGTCAAACGAATAATACAAGCCGTCGAGCACAGTCAGCAAATCTTCTTTGAACGCGTCGGAAATATTGCCGTCGTCCTCGACTATATGCATCATCTTGGATATAAACGGCATCGCCGTCTCCTTCGCCTGATTATGCACGGGCTTTTCCTCTTCGCCCTCGATTACCTTTTCTTTATAATCGACGACTCCGCCGAACGCCTTTGCATATGCAATCAGCACCGTGTTGCAGAATTGCTGATAACAGGCGCCGTAATCGTCGTATTTATAATATTTCATCAAAAATCTGTCAATATCGACGTTGTTGCGATCAAAGTCAAAAAGCAGAGCGCTTATTACCGAAACCGTCGCCATAGGATTGGACGGGATCTCCAACGTCTTATCGCCCATAAATTTTGCATACTCTTCTCTGAACTTTATATTCTCGTTGCACTTAGCGATATAATTGTAAAGACACGGCGTATTGGCAATAAATCTCAAAAGATTCTTTATTGCCGTGGTCGACAAAATATATTTTGACTTTGCAATCTCATCGCAATAATCCAAAAAAATGCTGTATGCTTTTTGGGGAGACAGATCTACCATAATAATTTTCTCCGAACGTTTTTATACATTATACTATACGCAAAAAAAAATATCAAGCGCGGAAAATCCAAAAAAATATCAAAGTCACTTGAAAAAACCTTACCGATAGTATATAATAACTCTGTATCAGCTATGCGCGAAAGGCATCCGCGATATCGCAAGCCTCTTTCGCCTAAGCCGAAGAAGGAGTGTGTATGAAATCTATAAGCCTATTGCTTAACACCACGGAAAGCGTTAAGTCGTTTGTCAATATCATATCTCAATTCGATTTCGATATGGATTTGAGATGCGGAAGATACGTCGTAGACGCAAAATCTATACTCGGAATCTTTTCCCTTGATCTCAACCGTCCCGTCGTGCTGGAAGTTCACAGCGAAGACTGCGACGAACTCATCGACAAAATTTCCAAATATATCTGCAACTGATTATGTTGGACGAAGCAAACGTAAACAAGTTGATATTGCTGTACGCATTGGACAAAATGGAAGTCGCTCTTCAAGAGAGCGTCATTTTGGACATGGTCACAGAGAATAATTGGTTGGGATATATGGATTGCAAAGTGGCGCTATGCGACCTGATAAAAAACAATCTTATAACCAACGTTGCCACAAAGGGCTGCAATCCCAGATACGCTATCACAACCGATTCGAGAGAAGGTCTGAATCATTACTTCGTCAATATTCCCTCTTCTTTGAGAGAAAATATAGCCGAAGTGATTAAACTCAACAAACTTAAATACAGAAAAAAACAAGACTATTTTTCCGATTATTTCAAAAACACCGACGGCACTTACACCGTAGTGCTTAAAATAGAAAGCGCTACCACCACGCTTATGGAACTCAAACTCGTGGTGCAAAACAGAAATAAAGCTAAATGGCTTTTCAAAAATTGGAGCGACAAGGCGTCCTCAATATACGAATTTATGTTGGAGAATCTCATTGACTGACGTCTTACGGTCTTTCAATACCTAATCTGCGTTCGCCTGCGGCGAACTTTTTTATTTTAACTTGACTCTTATCTAATAATCTATTCGGCGTTTTTCTTTTTCTTGAGAATTTTTTCTTTAAGAGTCTTGTCTATGCTGAGCACTATCTCCTCGCTCTTATCAAACAGATTCCTGCGACACAGTTCTTCCTCATTGACAATTTCCGTCGCAGCGATTGTAAGCGTCATAAACAGCATGAACGGCAGCGGCAGAAAATCTTCGTTGTTCATAAACGCCGACATCTCAAAACATACGAACGCAAACAACATTACAATATTAAATTCACTGCGGTATTTATAATTGACCATCGTATACAGTCTCATGACAAATTGATACGAATAAGCTATAACTCCGACCATTCCCATAGACGCAATCACCTGGAAAGGCGTAGAATAATACCAATGTATGCAATTGTCATAACACTCGGCGTATCCCGGAATCCTATATGCAAGTCCTTTGCCGAATACGGGATTATTGAAAAAGCTGTCGAGCGCATGTCTCAAATAATAAAATCTTACGTCATCGGAATCTATAATAATCAACGGCTTGACCACGTCGAATTTTCCTATTATAACGCCGGCTGTGACCGTCGCGCTTAAGCAAAGAAAAATGATAGAAGATATTCGCAATTTTCCTTTGCCTACAACGGCAAGATATACGAGGCAGATCATTATCTCCACTGTACCTACCGCCAAACTCCTGCCGGAAAACATACAAGTCAGCGCAATATACTGCACAATCATCAGCGCAAACATCAGATAGGGACGCTGTTTTTTTCTTATAAAATATATTGGAAACGGCAACGTCCATATTATCACGGAAGAGAAATTGCCGCCTAACGCGTCGGAAATACGCTCTGTTCCCAGTTGCATAAATTCATCGTCAAATCCATACTTGGCTAAAGTATCTATAAACGCGCCGGCGTTGCGAGCGTACTGCAACGCAACGGCAATGACGCAAAGCAATCCCAGATATATCATTATTTTGACAAAATATTCTTTAGTATCGTAGGTCTTGTCGGGATTGATAAACGAGCGAAAAACAACGTACAACAACAATTGCGCAAAACCAAGTCCGATAACGTAGTAAAGATTCATCCAAGAAAAATACGATTGCATAGATATCGAAAGCGTACCGCCGAACGTCACCGCGACAGACACCGCCAATATCGGCCAAAACATCGAATCAATGATTAATTTTCTGCGATAATATATCAAATGGAATACTACCGCAATGACAACGGGAACCAGTAGCGGCAAAAACGCATTCCAACTTCCCAAGCTGCCGCGTATACAGAAAGCCTGCATCATCGCCGACATAAACGGCAACAAAGAAGGCAATAAATCGTCGCTGACAATCATTACGATAATAATCAGCAAAACCGAACAAATCACTCCTACGAATTCCACTCTAAAAAGAAAACAAAGCCCCGCAGTCGCAACTACGAAAGCGGCAAAAAAATCCGAATACAAAAATCTGCGTATTTGGGATATTAAACTATCGGCATTTTTCTCGGCGTTTCTGTGCACTGTTATCCTCTGTCGTGACTTACCAATCTTCTCTATGGTTTATTTTGATATCGGTATAAAATTCCTTATACTTTCTCTTAAAAGACTCGCTCTCGCTTTCGAATTTCTCCGAAGCAAGCAAGTCTTCGTCTTCATACATTCCTTCGCAGTCCTCGTCGTATTTCTGCGCCAATTTCATCTTCTCGTAATTATTCATTATTCCAGATTAGTCCTCTTTTTCAATTCGTCAAGAGCATCGTAGCCCGACTTTTTAAGACGGAAGTTCCTCGTAGCAACCTCGACGATTACCGCAAGGTTACGTCCCGGCAACACGGGCACGCTAATCTGCGGCAACGCTATGCCCAATATCTCGTAAGTATCGTCGTTGGTGCCAAGTCTGTCATACTCGGCAAGATCTGCGTCCTTATCGAGTTTGATAACCAAATCGATATATTCGCTTTCCAGCACGGCGCCCACGCCGTACATACTCTTGACGTCTATAATTCCGAGACCTCTGACTTCGATAAAATGTTTTATTCTTTCGGGCGCCTGTCCCACAAGTTCTTTTCTTATCTTCTTGACTATCACTGCGTCGTCGGCGATTATTCTGTGTCCTCTGTTGATTAGCTCTATCGCCGTCTCGCTCTTACCCATGCCGCTTGACCCCGTCAAGAGCACTCCGACTCCGTTGATATCCAACAAAGATCCGTGCACCATCTCCGTGGGAGCAAGCAAATCGTCGAGATAGTTGCTCACCTCGTGCATAAGCCAAGTAGTGGTCATTTCGGACATTAATATCGGGATACCGTAGATCGCGGCAATATCTATCTCCAATTGCGACGGACGTATCGCTCTGGAATAAATCACGCAAGGGATTCTCTGCACAAACAGTCGTCTAAGCGCCTTTTCTTTATCGGCGTCTTGCAGCGTGGCAAGATAATAGTACTCTGCGTTGCCTATCACCTGAACGCGGCTGTTGCCGAAATAATCTTCAAATCCTGCCAATAAAAGTCCCGGCCTGTTGATGAGCACGGATTTGAACGTAATATCGTCGTCGGGATTACCGAGCAAAATTTGCAATCCGCACTTATCGCAAAATTCTCCGAGCTTTATAGTAGCGGATACGGTTTCGTCATTTGCAGTATTCAAATTATTCATCGATATCACCGTCCATACAAAATTTGTATATCACTTTCGCAACCCCGTCGTTGTCGTTGGAGTCGGTTATATAGTCTGCCGCCTGCTTTACTTTTGGCATTGCGTTGCGCATCGCAACTCCCAATCCCGCAGTCTCGATCATTGCTATATCGTTCTCGCTGTCGCCAAGGGCTATGCATTGTTCCGTATCGATGCCGTATTTATCGCACAGCCATCGCACGGCCAGTCCTTTGTTGATGCCTTTCGTTATTATCTCTATGACGAACGCGTGCGAACGCATGAACGCCAAATCGGGAAATTTTTCTCCGCCGTCTCTGACGAGCGAATCACAGTTGGCGCTGTCGGTAAGCACGAGAACTTTTACCGGCATATCCTCGCTTTTTGCTACGTAGTCAGAGAGCGGAACGCCGGTCACTTTGTAGCCTACGTTGCATATTCTGACAAATTCATCGACGTAAACGTTAGAACTTTGACAGTGGCACGTGTCGTTGATATACACTAGCGGCACGTAACCGTCGCCGAGTCCTTCTATAAATTTAAGCGCCGTTATCGCTTGAAGCTTATCGAAATATTGACCGAAAATCTGTCTCTTACTCTCAACGTCGAACACTCCTGCCCCCTGATAAACTATGACGTCTCCTCCGTCAAGCCCGAGTTCAAGCAGTTTTGGATAGATAGCGGAAAATAATCTGCCTGTCGACACGACGAATTTGCCGCCCGCATTAACGTATTTTTTTATAGCGTCTTTGTTGACTTGCGAGATAGTATGATCTTCTCTGTATATAGTTCCGTCAAAATCGCAAAATATAGCTTTGTACTTCATAATTATATATTAATCTAATTCGCGCCAAAAGTAAAGTATCTTTGCCGACCAAAGCGCTTCAATCGCTATGCGTAGTATCTTTGCCGGAATGTTCGGGATGAAAATGATTGAATATATTTTGCGCGCTGCGCCTGTCTATGCCTTTGACCAACATCAAATCTTCTATTGAGGCGTTCCTGATATTCTCTATATTTTTGAATGAAGCGAACAACGCTTTGACTCTCTTCTCTCCTACGCCGTCGATAACAAGCAATTTGCTGTGCGTCTGTCTTTTCTGCCTTAGATCTCTATGAAAAGTTATCGCAAATCTATGCGCTTCGTCTCTGATTCTCTGTAATACTTTGAGCGCGTAACTGTTGCGCGGCAGAATAACGGGTTGAGACGAACCGGGCAGAAAAACTTCCTCTTCGCGTTTTGCCAATCCTATCACGGATATATCGTCAAAACCTTTGCCTCGCAATATTTCCACAACGCTGCTCAACTGTCCTTTGCCTCCGTCTATTACCAATAAATCCGGACGCGCGGCAAAACTTTCGTCCTGCGCCGATTTGAGTTCGTCAAGTCGCCTAGTCAACGCCTCCTGCAAACCTGCGAAATCATCGTTGCCTAGCGCGTATTTCATCTTAAACTTGCGATAATGCGCCTTGTGCGGACTGCCGTTGACAAATACTACCATAGACGCGACCTTGTCCGTGCCCTGCACGTGAGAAATATCGTAGCACTCCATTCGTATAGGCATATCGGGCAGATGTAAATATTCTTGCAGTTGCATTATTGCTCCCAGCGTCATATTGTCTTCTCTTTCTTTTATAGACAGCGATTTTTCCAGATAATCCGTCGCGTTGCCTAACGCCATATCGGCAAGCTGTCTGCGCACGCCTTGGTGCGGCTGAATTATATTGACCTTGCTCCCCTTTTTCTGCGTAAGATATTCGCTGAGCAGCTGACTTTCGTCCACTTGCCCCGACACTACTATCTCGCTAGCTATATAGTTGACTTTATCGTAATATGCGAGAATAAAATTGGACAGCACTACTTCGTCGCTCAATGCCAGATCGTTGACCGTCTGCTTATCGGATCCCACCAATTTGCCGCCTCTGACGAAAAGTATGCTGACGACCGTATTGAGCCCGTTACTCGCGATAGCGAAAACGTCCAGGTCGTAATCTTTTGGCAGCGCGGTTATCTGACGTCTGACGAGTTTGTCGAGAATCTCCAATTTTCTGCGATAGAATATCGCCAATTCAAAATCTTCGTTTTCGGCAGCTTGCTCCATCTTCTGTTGCAAAAGCGCATGAATCTTTCTGTCGTTGCCCGACAAAAATGATATAACTTCGCTTATCTGTTCGGCATACTGCTCTTTTGTGCAGCGTCCTGCGCACGGCGCAAGACATCTGCCGATGTGATAATTAAGACACGGTCTGTGCGACCTGGGAAGTCTGGTCAAATCATGCTTGCAAGATCTGAGACAAAATGCGCTTTCTATAAGTTCGAGAATGTCTCTGCTCGTAATGCCTTGCATATACGGACCGAAATATTTGGCTCCGTCGTTTTTGAGTTTTCGTACTACTTCAATTCTGGGAAAATCGTCTTTTACGTTGATTTTGACAAAAGGATACGACTTGTCGTCTTTGAGCAGAATATTATAAGGAGGTTGATGCTTCTTAATTAAATTGTTTTCCAACACCAACGCCTCAATCTCGTTGGCGGTAATTATATATTCAAAATCAGCTATCTTTTCGACAAGTTTTACAGTCTTTTCCGTCTTGTTGGCAGAGTGGGCGAAATACTGACTTACGCGGTTTTTAAGACATCTTGCTTTTCCCACGTAGAGTATCTGACCGCTGTCGGATTTCATAATATAAACGCCGCTATTCAACGGCAAATCTTTTAGCTTTTCCCTTATTCTGTCCATACGGATATTATATCACTAATACTCGGCGCTTGCAAGTCCGTCGCAATAGACAAAGCGAGTCAGATCAAACGGAATTTTCCACGCCTATCGTCAAAGTCTTTTCAACGTTGGGATTGACTATTCTGTAAAACACGATCTTACCGTATCTTCTGCACCCCACTATCTGATTGTCTCTCAGAATTTTTAACTGATGAGAAATAGTCGTCTGATTGAGATTGAGAATATAACTCAGATCGCCGACGCACAGCTCCATACTGCACAGAGCGCACAAAATTTTAAGTCGCGTACTATCGGAAAATATAAAAAAATAATCGGCGGAACTTCTCAGCACTCCGTTGGGAGGCAAACATTCTCTTACGAAATCTTCCTGTTGCTGACTGACTGTAAGACAAATCATACCGACCTCCCATAATAAATTGCGATAAATTAATCCGCGTTTTTAATTAAAAATGCAAATTATCAAAAATATTTATTGAATTTATTATATACCTGTAACGCGCAAAGTTTTTGACACATATTGTAGATTGATAAGGCTTTTTGACAATAAGGAGGTAATATATGAATAATAATTGTACAAGTCTGTTACTATTGGTAGCTTTGCTAAGCTTTAACAATCGCTCATGCGGATGCAACCCTTGCGGATGCGGTTGCAACAATTGTAATTGCGACGGATGCGGATGCAACAACAATTCCTGCGGATGCAATCCCTGTTGCTGTAATAATAACAACGGTTTCGGCAATGCCGGCATGCTTTGTCTGTTGTTGGCTTTTCTATCAAGCTCGGGCGGCGCATTTAACAACAACGTAAATATCGCCAACTGACAGATATCTTTTCTTATAAAATTTTGTTCTTCGTAAATATAATAATAAATATCCACCAGCTCAGTGCTATGACCCCAAAAAGTTGGACAATAAAATTTAATTAGTTAATTTATTTGAGT
>CAMXSN010000017.1 GCA_947246685.1 uncultured Clostridia bacterium
CTCAAATAAATTAACTAATTAAATTTTATTGTCCAACTTTTTGGGGTCATAGCAAATCGAGCGGCTTTTTACGTTTTGTTGAATTAAAACTTAGCATCTGAATATCGTCTTGAGATAATTATGCTGTTTTGCAAGATTGGAGAACGTCTGCTGAGCCGTGCTGATATCCACCATCTGAGCGATGAGAGAATCGACTTTTACAGTCTGTGTGGCAAGCATATTGATTGCCGTTTCTATCTCTCCGTAGCCGTCGCTGATACCGTATACGGTCAGTTTGTTGCGGATAATAGGGGAGAAATCTCCTTTGAGCGGAGGTATAGATGTGTTGTAACCAACGATTGCTACCTTGCCGTTTTTGCGCACGTAATGGAGCATTTTACCTACTTCGTCGCAGATATCGCTGCTGAGTATAAGATAATCCACGAGTTTGCCCGACGTGATTTCTTTGAGTTTCTGCAAAACGTCTTCTTCGAGGTAATTGATGCAGTAATAAACTCCGAGATCTTGGGCTATTGCAAGTCGGGAGTTGTCGCTGTCTATTACGATAGGTATGGCCTGATAATACATCGACAGCTGCGCGATTATGAGATTGACCGATGTGCAGCCGTAAAGCATTACGTATTTGGTCTTTTCCACGTCGAGTTTTTCGATGACGTTGATTGCCATCGCGATGTCTTCGATAAAAGTGAAGGCGTTGTCGCTTATGCCGTTGGGCACCGTATAGATGCTGTGCAACGGGGCATAGACGTAATCTGCCAAATATCCGTCCGATTGAAGTCCGCTTATTTGATAGGCGCCGTTTTCAAGTCTCGTATAAGGCGACAGCATGACGCGTTGACCTTTTCTCAGCGTCATATCTTCGCTTTCGCTGACTAGTCCGAGCGCAATCCTCGTAGGGCAGATGGGCATCGTTACGTTTTCCATTTTACCTGCAAAGACCGCCACATCGCTTGCGCATACTCCCGCGCGGGAAATTTTAATTTTCGCATACTCTTTGAGACTTAGGGGAGTGTCCTCGGTTACTTCTTCGACAGTAAAACTTTTTGTAATTTTGTAAGATTTCATACAATCCCTCTCATTTAACTAAGTGAATTATAACACATTTATCGGTCATTGGCAAGTAGGTATTTGCGATTGATTGAAAAAAACAACACGCAAAGCATTAATCGACACATAGCGCATAAATTTTGAATTTTTGCCAATAATAATCGACAATTATCGATTAAATATTCTATCAAATTAAGTCAAAGTTAATGTAAAATAAGCATTAATTCTAAGATTTTACGGCGTCGGTTCGACAGCTCGCGCGGCCGCTCGCGAGCGCGGAGGCGCGTCAAATACGCATAAATCGATTGTCCGCAAAAGCCGAGTAAAAGCCCGTTGCGTCTTACGGTATTGCCGTATCGCGTTTGCGCGGGCGGCTTGACCGCCTAATTTAGTTTAATATATTTTATAGAAAATATTCAAAATATCCGTCGATAACGCTTGACTTATAAAATTATAGTGAGTATAATCTATGAGTAAAGAATTTGCGAAGAGGTGATAATATGAACGAGAATATCCAACCTAATTATCATGACGTTACGGTTGTCTGTGCTTGCGGCGCAAGTTTCGTATGCGGTACGACCAAGGACGGAGACACAATCAAGGTAGAAGTTTGTAGCAAATGTCATCCCTATTATACCGGCAAACAAAAGTTGGTAGACACGGGCGGCAGAGTAGATAAGTTCAAGAAGCGTTACAGCCTTTGATCTGACGAATAGGAATTTACGGAGACGGAGACGTCTCCGTTTTTTTACAATAAACGATTTCTTACCCAAATATAACAATCAAACAATGGACAATAATCAAATTTGATAGTATAATTGTATAATAAGAATAATGCGCGTATAAAGGTATTAAATATTTATGGCGAAAAAATACAGTTCAAAAATCGGCGGGCAGGCGGTCATAGAGGGCGTAATGATGCGCGGAGAACGTTCTATGGCTACCGCAGTAAGAGACGAGAACGGCAACGTTGTCGTCGAGAGCCGCTATATTACTCCTGTCTCCGAGAAGTCGGGAGTATACAGAACGCCCTTCGTCAGAGGTATATTCAATTTTTTCGACAGCATGGCGACGGGAGTCAAGACTTTGCTTAGGTCGGGCGAGGTGTTTGAAGGAGACGTAGAGCCCGGCAAGGTTGAGAAGTGGATGGCGAAAAAGCTGAAGATCAATATTTACGACGTAATGATGGTATTTTCGGTGATATTGGGCGTCGCGCTGGCTATCGGATTGTTCATATTTTTACCTTTGGGCGTGATTACCGGCATCAAAGCTCTGGTTGCCGAATTCGTATCGGCGGAAGCCAATTCGCTGTGGTACGTCACTTTGCTGTATGCGTTGCTCGAAGGCGTGATAAGGATAATAATATTTGTATCGTATATAGCGTTCACCACGTTGATAAAGACGGTTAAACGCACCTATATGTATCACGGAGCGGAGCATAAGACGATAAGCTGCTATGAGCACGGATTGGAATTGACCGTGGAAAACGTGCAGAAAATGACGACCGTACACGACAGATGCGGCACGACTTTTATGTTTATTATTATGCTCGTCAGCATAGTCGTATTTTCGATAGTCGGCATATTCGAGCCGTATCTTGCAAGTTTGGGCGCATGGAAGAACGTCGTTTTATTTGCGTCTAGAATAGTGTTGCTCCCGATAATAATGGGCATCAGTTACGAGATGTTGAAGACGATGGCGAGATATGACAACGTGCTTGTAAAAATACTCAAATTTCCCGGACTTGCGTTGCAGAAATTAACCACTAAACAACCTGACGACGCTATGGTCGAGTGCGCAATAGCCGCGTTCGACACCGTTATGAGAATGGACGCCGACGACAGTATACCCGAGCAGAGATTCGACACCAAGAAACCTTATTCTAAAGCGCGCGGAGAAATAGAGAATATGCTCAAAGGCGCGGACGCAAGCGACGTGGATTGGATATTCTGCGAAGTCACGGGAGTTAAGAGGAGCCGGCTTGCGGAACTTACTCATATCAAATACGCCGAATACGAAAAAGCAGTCGAGTTTGCCAAGAGACGCAAAAAAGGCGAACCGCTGTGGAGAATATTGGGTAACGTGGATTTTTACGGTTGCAAGATAAATATCAACTCTGACGTGCTTTGTCCAAGGTGCGAGACGGAAGAATTGGCAGAACGCGCTTTGCAGTCGCTCAAAGAAGGAGATAGGGCGCTTGATATGTGCGCGGGCAGCGGATGTATCGCCGTTGTGTTGGCGCTTAAAGGAAATTGCAGCGTGACAGCCTGCGATATCAGCTCGGCGGCGTTGGAAGTCGCAAAACAAAACGCTCAAATCAACGGAGTAGCCGACAAAATCACTTTTGTCCGGAGCGATATGTTCCAAAACGTAGAGGGTAAGTTCGATTTGATAGTATCCAATCCGCCTTATATACCCCACGGCGATATTTCGGGGCTTGACGCGGAGGTCAGAGATTATGATCCCCATATCGCGTTGGACGGCGGCGAAGACGGGCTGGATTTTTACAGACGTATCGCCGAGGATTGCGCGGAATATCTCCTAGACGGCGGACGAGTGCTTATGGAAGTCGGGATAGGTCAGGCGGAAAGCGTATGCAGACTGTTTGAGAAATCTTTCTCATGCGAGATAGTCAAAGATATGCAGGGAGTTGAGAGAATAGTCATAGCGAGTTGGAACAAAGCGGACATCCCGAGCAACAAAGACACAGAGACGGTGGATTGATATATGTTTGAAAAATTGGAATTAATGCTTAAAAAATTCGAGGAGCTGACCGAGCAGATTGCCGATCCCGAAGTTATTGCCGATCAATCCAGATGGCAGAAGCTCGTCAAGGAGCATTCGCAAATGTCCGGCACGATAGAACTTTACAAAAAGTATCTCGCGCTTGAGGATAGCGTCAAAGAATGCAAAGAGATTATCGACGAAGGCGTCGACGAGGAGATGTGCGCGCTTGCCAAAGAGGAACTGGCTCAGGCGAATAAGGATATCGAACAGACCGTCAAAGATCTTAAGGTATCTATGCTTCCCGTCGATCCCAACGACGACAACAACGTAATAGTAGAAGTCAGAGCGGGCGCAGGCGGCGAAGAGGGCGGACTTTTCGGCGCGGAGTTGGTAAGAATGTATATGCGTTATGCCGAAAGGATGCGTTGGAAAATCAAAGAGATAGATATGAACTATACCGAGCTGGGCGGCGCAAAAGAAGTCACTTTCATGATAAGCGGAACGGGCGCGTACGCAAAGCTCAAATACGAGAGCGGCGTGCACAGAGTTCAGAGAGTTCCCGAGACGGAATCGCAAGGCAGAGTTCACACTTCGACCGCGACGGTGGCGATACTTCCCGAAGCTCCCGATATTCAGATAGAAATACTCGAGAAGGACTTGAAGATAGACACGTACCGTTCCAGCGGCGCGGGCGGACAGCACGTCAACAAGACCGAGAGCGCCGTACGCATAACGCATTTGCCCACCGGCATTGTCGTGGCATCGCAAGACGAGCGTTCGCAGATCAAAAACAGAGAACAGGCTATGAGCGTGCTCAAATCAAGGCTCTACGATTATTACAGCACCAAGGCTGAGAGCGAATACGCAGCCAACCGCAAGACTCAGGTCGGCAGCGGAGACAGGTCGGAGAAGATAAGGACCTACAATTTCCCTCAGAACAGGGTCACCGACCACAGAATAGGTCTGACCATGTATAATCTCGACAGCTTTATGGACGGAGATCTGTTTGAGATGATAGAGGCGCTTCAACTCGCCAATCAGAATGCTTTGCTGTCCAGACTTGACGGCTGAGATGAAGAGGATACGCGGCGTCGCGTATCGTCGACACTAAGATAGAAATAACTTTTACGGAGTTAAAATATGAAATATATCAGTACGAGAAACAAACAAATCAAAGTAAGCGCGGCGCAGGCAATTGTCAGCGGACTTTCCGAAGACGGCGGACTTTTCGTGCCCGAAGAATTTCCCAAGCTGACAAAGGCGGATTTTGACGAGCTTATCGAGATGAGCTACGCGGAGAGAGTGGCAAAGGTTCTTTCCATGTATCTCGACGATTATACTTACGAAGAATTGCTCGGCTATACCGAAAAAGCTTATTCCAGATTTTACGGCGAAGACCCGTGTCCGCTTGTCAACGTGGACGAAGGGCTGTACGTATTGGAGCTGTGGCACGGACCGACGTGCGCGTTCAAGGATATGGCTTTGACGATGCTGCCGCATCTGCTGTCCGCCGCGAGAAAAAAGACGGGCGAAAGTTCCAAGACTTTGATTTTGGTCGCAACTTCCGGAGATACGGGCAAGGCGGCATTGGAAGGATTCAGAGACGTGGAAGGCACGGATATAATAGTTTTCTATCCGTCGGAAGGCGTATCGGATATGCAGAAATTGCAGATGATGACCCAACAGGGCGACAACGTATTCGTATGCGCGATAGAGGGCAATTTCGACGACGCGCAGTCGGCGGTAAAAAGAATATTTACCGACAAGGATATCCAAAGTCAATTGCTTGCCAACGGTTACAAGCTGTCCTCCGCCAATTCAATAAATTGGGGCAGACTTGCTCCGCAGATAGCTTACTATGTATCCGCTTATTGCGATATGCTTTCTTCGGGCAGAATCAATTACGGAGACAAGGTCAATTTCTGTGTGCCGAGCGGCAATTTCGGCAACATACTCGCAGGATATTACGCATCGCTTATGGGAGTGGGAGTCAACAGACTTATCTGCGCGTCCAATATCAACAACGTGCTGACGGATTTCTTCAACACGGGCGAATACGATACGCACAGACAGTTCCACAAGACGATGAGTCCGTCAATGGACATACTCATATCTTCCAATCTCGAAAGACTCCTTTTTGAATTTAGCGGCAGAGACGACCGACTGATTGCCCAGAGAATGGACGCTCTCAAAAAGGACGGCAAGTATAAGATATCTCAGGACGAACTGCAAAGGCTCAACAGGATTTTTTCCGTGGGCTACGCGACGGAAACGGACACTTGCGAGGTCATAGAAAACTGTTTCGAGGTATACGATTATCTTATGGACACGCACACTGCGGTCGCCATGAGCGTATACAATGACTATTACGAGACTTCGGGCGACGATCGCGCGTCCGTAGTGGTGTCTACCGCCAACGCGTATAAATTCCCTTGCGACGTCTATGACGCTGTGGCCGGCGAATACGTCGAAGACGCAAAGAAAGCTACTAAAAAGCTTCACTCTTTCACAGGAGAGGAAGTTCCCGAGCCCCTTGCCGATTTGGATAAGAAAGAGATAAGGTTTACAAAGATTATCGACAAGAACGACATTGCCGACGAGGTAATAGCTTACACCAAAAAATAAGCTCGGATGATGAGGAGAGAAATGAAGACGATTTACAGCGCAATTCAGCCGTCGGGCATAATGACGCTCGGCAACTATATCGGAGCGGTTAATAATTGGCGAGCAATGCAGAGCGACGCCGGCAACAAATGTATATTTGCGCTCGCGGATTTGCATACTATTACGGTGAGACAGCGTCCCGAAGATCTGCTCAAAAATTCATGGAGTTTTTACGCGCTTTTGTTGGCTGTCGGTATCGACGTAAGCAAGAGTATCGTATATATGCAATCGCACGTTCATCAGCACAGCGAACTTGCTTGGTTGCTTAATTGCTACACATATGTCGGCGAAATGAACAGAATGACGCAGTTCAAGGATAAGTCGGCTAAACACAGCGACAATATTAATATGGGACTTATGGATTATCCCGTGTTGATGGCTGCGGACATATTGCTCTACGACACCGATTTGGTGCCCGTAGGCTACGATCAGCTCCAGCATATCGAAATTACTAGGGATATCGCGCTTAGAGTCAACAACATTTACGGCGACGTATTCAAGGTTCCCGAAGGCTTTATCCCCAAGGTGGGCGCTAAGATAATGAGTTTGCAGGATCCCGAAAGCAAGATGAGCAAGTCCGATCCCAATCCCAACGCGGTAATATCCTGTTTGGACGCGCCCGAGGTCATAATGAAAAAATTCAAAAGGGCGGTTACCGACAGCGATACAGTCATCGCCTACGATCCCGACAACAAAGCCGGCATATCCAACCTGTTGAGAATATTGGCAGTTACGGAAGGCAAGAGCGTCGAAGAGACCGTCAAGTCTTGCGAAGGGCTGAGATACGGAGATCTCAAAGTCAGAGTGGGAGAAAGCGTGGTAGAAATGCTCAGACCGTTCCAAAGCGAGTACGCTAGGCTGATAAACTCCATGGATTATCTTGCCGTATGCGCAAAAGAGGGCGCGCTCAAAGCAAGCGATATTGCCGAAAAGACTTTGGCAAGATTCAAGAGCGCGATAGGCTTTGCCGCTAAATAGAATAAAGGAGAATGCCTAAGCGATAACTCTGTGTCAAACGAGTTTGCCGAGAAGAAAAGTATGTACGGATACGTGTTACCTGACAAACCCAATATGTTTATGAAGGATTATTACGGTTATCGAGCCTTCTATTGCGGTCTGTGCAAAAGCATAGGCAAACGGTGTAATCAGTTAATGCGCATAGGCACGACCTACGATATGACTTTTCTCAACGTTTTGGCGCATGCTGTGCACGGCGAAGAGCCGCAGATGAAGATGGAGACCTGCGTGCTCAACAGAGTGCAGAAAAAACTCGTTGCCGGCGACGACGAGATCACGCGTACCGTAGTAGATATAAGTACGATACTTGCGCATTATAAATGCGTAGACGACGTGCTTGACGATAAGTCGCTGTCAAAACGTTTTGTCGACGGAGCAATAATCAGGCGACATTACAAAAAGGCCGCCGCGCGTTATCCCGAGCTTGATTCTTTTATCAAACAAGCTTACGGCGATTTAGCAAAAGCCGAGAAGGATAATTGCGCCAGCGTAGACAGAATCGCTGATTATTTTGCGAAAATAATGGAAAAAATCGGCGCAACCGTTTTTGCCGATAAATATGACGAAGCGCTGTCCAATCTGATGTATAATCTGGGCAAATGGGTATATCTTGCCGACGCGATAGACGACGTCGACGATGATTTTAAGAAAAAGAAATACAACGTATTTTTACAAGGTTACGACTATAGAGACAAAGCGTCGTTTCTTGAGGACAAAAAGCAAGTATTGGAATTTGTAATGATGAGTTGCTATAATGCTATTTTGTCGGATTTTGATAAAATTCAGGTAAAAAAATACGAAGGCATATTGACAAACGTCATATGGTATGGTATGTTGAATAGCACTAGGGAGCTGTTAAGGAGAGTGGAAAAATGCAAGAAAGTTCGTATCTGATTTTGGGGCTTGGCGAAAACGCGACTTTGCAGGAAGTCGAATCGGCGTATAAGGCACTCAAAGATAAATATCAGAGACAGTGTTTTGAAGAGGGAGAGACGGGCAGTTTTGCCGCAAAGATGCTTTCCAAGATAAAACTTGCTTACAACGACTGCTTAGACGATATAAGAAAAAAAGAGTTTGTCGGAGAAGGTTCGATTTACGACGCGGTAGAGAAACTTATCGAAGACAATAAGCTCAATCAGGCGCAGACCTTGCTCGATAATACCGAGCCGAGGACGGGCGATTGGCATTATTCGCAAGCGCATTTGTTTTATAAGCGAAATTGGTTTCTCGACAGCAAGACTCAGATAGAGATTGCGCTGACGTTAGATCCCGACAATCAAAAATACAAGTCGACTTTGGATGCCATAAATAAAATGCAAGCCAATATCGACAATCAGGAAAAAGCGCAAAGGCAGGCAAGAGCGGGATATTCTGCTCCGCAGGAAAACGGCGGTTCGATGGCGGGCGACAGTATTTGCAATTATTGCGCGTCTTCGCTGTGTTGCAGCGTTCCGTGTCTGTTCTGTTTTTGCTGAATAGCGGATGTTTCATAGGTCTTTAATTACGGACGGCATTAAGCCGTCCGTATTGATTTTAATTTTATATCTATACTTACTTATTTGTCAGCATAACTATGTTTGTAGTTCTATTCTCATCTAAGATACTTAACTAAAAAGTTCTGTCATATTGAGCGGAGCGGAGAAATCTCGTCTATTTATGTTAATAGCATAACGTAGCAATCGCTATTCCGCTTTGATAAATAATTAAAACGGATGAGATTCTTCGACTTCACTACGTTTCGCTCAGAATGACATAGAACATATTTGTTAGTAAGCTAGATTAGTTATTCTTATCTAAGCCCTTAACTAAAAAGTTCTGTCATATTGAGCGGAGCGATAGCGCAGTCGAAATATCTCAACAGTATTATACAATGATTAGATTTCTCCGCTGTGGTCGAAATGACATATCACAGATATAATACGTCATTCTGAGCGAAGTCGTAAGGAGCGAAGCGACGGTAAAACGATTGCTACGTTATGCTATTAACGTCAATCGCGTCAGCATATCATCCGTTTATAGAAAGTTTTAATTATCACACTTACTAATTATCAATAATCTTCTACCCTCATATTTTCTTAAAGCGCAAAATAATGCAAAAATGGAAGAAATTTTCAGTGAATAATTACAAAATTCCAAAAAAAGTGTACTTTTCCTGACTGAAAAGCATTGTAATCGACAGGGGAAAATAGTATAATGTATTATGTATAAATATCAAATAATTTGTCCTAATACGGACATATTTCGGCAGTCAGGAAAAGTACACCTTTCCTGACCGAAAGGTGAGATTGACTTATGGAAAAATTAAAAAAATCAAAGCGTTTACTGTTTGTATCGACTTGCGCTATAGTTATATTATTTTTTATTTTCGGCATTTTTGCCACGTGGGACGTTGCTAATTTGCGCAAAGCCGACGCGGCGACGCTGTCGTCCAATACCGCGCGGTCGGATGTGTTAGGCGAATTGTTATTAAGCGGCGACAAGAGAAAGGAAAACGTAGTTTTCAACGGCGACGTGTTGAAAGAATTATATAATAAGTTGGTCGGAGTCGGCGCGACGAATGCCACAATAGACGATGTCTATGAAGTAGCTAAGGAAGAAAAAACCGGCAATCATAATATTCATGCGGGCAAAAACTCAGGAGATATCCGCAAAGACAACAACAATAAAGATATCATCGTCAAAGTCGGCAATATTAATTGGATTGTTACGTCTCTGACTGTCGACGACAGCGGAAAGAACGCTGTGCTTACACTGTGGATAGAAGATACTGCCGACGTTTGCAAATGGAACTTGGTAAGCGCGGAAGATATTGGCAGCAAATATCCATCGAGTTTATATTCCACTAGCTATATCAGAGCGCGTTTGCTTGACGGTTTTGATTCCAACGGCGATGCCGTCGATTATCTGGGCGCTTCGGGAGCTACGACTCTAACGCCTTATCAAAGACCTGAAGGGTATGACTATCCTTACGACATTT
Source organism: uncultured Clostridia bacterium (assembly GCA_947246685.1). Lineage (GTDB taxonomy): Bacteria > Bacillota > Clostridia > Christensenellales > UBA3700 > RACS-045. Next base: position 10,433 of record CAMXSN010000017.1, read on the forward strand.
TTACCAAGAGCGGAAGCGAAGGCAGTATTACCGATTATATCGTCAAGCCCGTCAATATCCCTTATCAGCACACGGAAAACAGATATGATCTTTTGACCACTAACGGCTCGTCCGTAGGCGCAAACAGATGGTATTCTACACAGAATGATTCTTTGAGCGAAATTCCTGCGTCGAAATGGACGGGAGGGATGAACGCTATACAGTCTAAGGATAAGTATACAGACTGGGGCAACGACTATCTTTGGATTCCCAGTCATACGGAGTTAGGATGGTCGCACAATACGTTGTCATCAGTCGGCGTTTGGAATATGGACAATATAAACAGAGGCTCGTCCAAACGCTATTGGACGCGTTCGGTATGGCATACTACGACAATGAACAGTTATGCATACAACGAAAACGGTATCTATGACGAAGTGGGACAAAATTTAAGTTCGAATAACAATGCCGTTCGTCCTGCATTTCACCTCAATTTGTCGTTGGCAGACGAGCATTCGACGAGAACGCTTGCTCAACCGAAAAAGGCAAGCGTAACGTATAAAGGCGCGAATTACGATATCAACGACACGACTTGGCATACTTTGACGGAGAAAGGTTGGTATGACGAGATCGCATATAAAGATTCCAATACAATCAAGACGGAATATTTTGACGAGAAAGGCGCTTCGGTTGTTCCCAAAGACGCCGGATTATACAAAGTTAAGTTTACAATTCTCAAAACGGATAAATATTCGTGGGAGAGCGACAACGGGAAAAATTACAGGGAAATAGAATTCGAAATCAAGAAAAAAGCTATACCGTTGACTGTGACACCCGATGCGGACGGTCTGCCTAGCGTGAGTTATAATCCGACGGATATTTTCACGGCGGACGGAACTCCCGGCGATTCGTTTATTAAGATAAGATACGTGCGTACGGATTCCGGAGGAACTTACGACAAATACGAGCCGCCTACCGTAGTCGGTGATTATCAGGCGACGATAACGGTAGATCACAAGAATTACAAAGAAGACAAAGAGTATACTTTCAAATTCAAATTGAACGTACGCAACGTAGAGATACCTGTGTTTACGCCCGCGCAATACGCATATAGCGGAGTAAAAGATTACAATTTCCGACTGACCTACGACGCTAAGTATTCCAAGGATATCGACGTCAAGATACCCGACAAATACGTCGGCTTAGTGACTACGAGCGACAACTCTATCTTTACGGTAAAGAGAGCGGGGACGTACGAGGTAACGGCAACGTTGACAGATAGCGTCAACACGCAGTGG
>CAMXSN010000018.1 GCA_947246685.1 uncultured Clostridia bacterium
TTGCGTTGCGTCTTATGTCTTTCAAATACTCGTCTTCCATCTTGAACAACGCTACCGTCACGTCTTTCTTTATCGTCAACTTCACTAACGGATTTACCGTCGACTGTCCCAATAAGATATTATACGTAGATCTCTTCTCCTTACACTTCTCTTTCTTCATTGCGTATTCTCTCAATCCGTCAAAGAACTTCTTCTGTTGCTTACTCAGTTTCTCATACGCTTCGTCGAGAGTTAATCTAGAAGCTACCTCTTTCTTGGCTTTGGGAGCTGCCGCTACCGGTACTGCTTTCTCCACTACTTTCTCGACAATCTTTTCCACGGGTACTTCGACACGAACTTCCTTCTCTACGATTTTCTCTACCGGCACTTCGACTATCTTCTCGACAGGCTTTTCCACTATCTTTTCTACGACTTGCGTCTCAACTTTCTTTTCTGCCGACAGTTCGATTATCTTCTGCATAAGCGTTTCCTGATTCTTCATCATCTGCTTTATAGTCTCGCTGTCGACGCTTGCTCCGGCAACTTCGCGTTCGATAACCTTTTCGACAAGTTGCTGTTCGGCAAACTTTCTCATCAGCATGTCTTGACTTTCGACAAGTTTTTTTATCACTTCGTCATTATCGCTGACGCTTGCTGTCTGCGGCAACATCTGCTGCATTCCCGGCAACATAGCTGTTACCGTCTCGGATATTATCCCTCTTATCTCTTCCGCTCCTATTCCGCTCTGCACTGTGTACGCCGCTCCTTGCGCTCCGCCGCTGCCCATCATATGCATAAACATCATCTTCATCTCTTCGTCGCGGCGCCTCATTTCGTCTTCGCGTCTCCTATCCTCTTCTTCTCTTCTCAAAGCGTCTTCTTCTTTCTTTTTCTCCAGCAAATTGTTGTTGTATTCCTCTTTGCTCTCATCCAACGTCTCCTCTGCTTTTATGCATCTACTCTTGGCTATCAGCATTATCACAAAACTTGCTACCGCTGCTACCATCAAACAGCTTGCTATTACTGTCCAACTCGTCATCGTCAAACCGAATAAGCCTGTAGCTGCGTATACTCCCGTAGTATACTTCTCCGTTTTCTTTACGGCTTTCTTTCGTCTGCTCTCATAGCTCGCCGTCTTAGCTAGGAATAGCAAAGTCAACAAGATACTTATACTACCTGCTATCAACTGCCATAACGGCCATCCCTTGATTTTTTCCAGCAACTCCTCCAACGCCCCGCCGTCGCTTCCGGGTTCGGGTTTCGGTTTGTTCCCCTCCGTCTCATCTTCGTCAGGCGCATACCCGTTCTCGTCTACTATCTTGTATTTGCACACTCCTCCCGTTCGAATAAAATAATTCTCGCTGTCCTTCAACGTCACTTTTACAGTATACGTTCCCAACTCTTTCTCTTTCCTGTATCCTTCGCTGAACTTCAATATGTCCTTTACGCTCTCCGTTACGTCTGTTCCGTTGCTGTCCTTGACTGTGTAAGTCGGATACTTCACACTTCCGTCGTACAGAAATTCTTTCTCTCCCCATTCTATCGTCAATACCGTCATCCCGCTCTTTGGCACTACTACGAACGTCCATTCTCTTCCTATTTCGTCCAATGCGTAATTTCCCGCCAATTCTGCATTCAGACTTGCTACTATCCTATACGAGCCTACTTCGCTCACCTCGCTAACGCTTAATTCGTTGCCTTCTTCGTCATAGAGTTTGTATACAAAATCCTTACCTAAATCTATCTTATCGGATTCCGCCAAGCCGTCGGCTATGCTCTCTATTCTCGGAGCATAAGTGCTTTCGCCGTCGGACACAAACTCCCACTTGCCCCAATCGGGAATAAGCGTAGCCTTTTCTACCGTCCATTCAATTCTCTTGTTTTGTGTGCTTCCGTCGCTCCAGCTACAGTTTGCCGTATCTTTGAGTTTTATCGTTGCAAAATACTTGCCCGCAGATTTTCCCGTACCTCCGGTCACTATTTCCATGAGCAACGCATTGAATCCGTCAAGTTTCTCCTCAACGTTTTTATCTGTCCCGTCATAGACGATTCCGCCCGTAAAAGTCGGCACAGACAGTTCTGCTTTGATTATATTAAACTCGCACTCCTCTCCTTCCGTAATCTTAAAATTGGAATTCAATTTTGCTTTGATCTTATAACCGTTCTTTACTTCCTTTGCGTCATAATCGCCATCATAGGTCACAGTAACGCCTTTTACTTCGCTGCCGTCAAGATAATATACCTTAGCCTCGGGATGCTGTTGTTCTCCGTTATACATAAGGTTATTTTCACTCCACTCGATCTTAACGTCTGTCACCAGGCTAATAACCAATTTGAGATTAGTCGGCTCGGCATAATAGTCCGATTCCGTCAAATACTCAACTTTGACGTTGTATGTTCCCATCTCCTTAACGTCTTCCGCGTTTAACGGCGTGCCGTTGCTCTTGGTATAACTATATCTTATGCCCGTCAATATTCCCTGCACGTCGGTCGGATATTCGCTGACAGGTATGTCTCTGACGTTTTGCACTACTCCCTCTTCATATACTCTGTATATCGTTCCGTCGCTGTCCGCTCCGAAATCCAATCCGCTCAAGCTATCGCTGATATCTATCGGCAATACGTTAATTTTTACTGTTTTGCTGACGGTATTTCCAAACGTATAGCTGACCTTTATTTCCGCGCCGCCTTCTTTTACGTGCAATATTGAATCGTTAGGGCTGGAAACATATTCTATATTCTTATTATAATCCGTCCATTTGAGCGTAACTTCCTGTCTCACAACGTCGCTGCCCTTAGTGCCTATATATATAGCCTTAACTATCAAATCTCCCTCAACGATCTTCGTCTGAGCCATAAACTCTCTTCCCGGAGCGACGTTAACCGTCAACGACTCGAGATTCGTCGGCGTCAGCCATTCTGCCTTCAACTCCAAATTACCTGTAACTCTGTCTCTTGGAGCGTCTTCTTCCGAATTAAATCTCCACGCTCTCTCTTCTCCTTGCGCATCCGTAAAGTACCACCCTACAAACAATTGATTCCCGTTTACAGGATCTGGCGTAGGTTGTTTGAGCGCGTCGCCATATTTATAAGTCTCAATTTTATTGGGCGTCTTTCCTCCGTCATTGAAATTGAATGTGACGTTATAAGACGCCGTCTCGAAAGTGACCTCTATAGTAATTTCTTCTTTAAGTCTGTCAAAACGACTGTCTACTTCGTATAAATCCGTAGCGCTTCCTTCGGACACTATCGGTTTTCCTTCAAAATACGGCGCCTTGTCCTTGACATAATTATATGCGCTGTCGCCGCTTTCCAACGCCGCCATATATACCTTGTTAAATTCGTAAATCACTTCGGCTGTGCCGTACGGCTGACCGTATTCCATTTCGCACTCCAGCTTTCTGCTAATCTCACCGAGATTAAATTTGAGTTTCAATGCCTCGGAATTAAATGTGACCGGCTTGATATACGCCTCCTCATAATTTTCCTTGTCAGACGGCACGATATAAACGTTGAGCGAATTTTCGCCCTTTTCTACCTCTCCTACCGTTATTTCCCATCTATGCGATTCCTGGACTATTTCTTTTCCGGCTTTATTTTTCAATACAGCGCTGAATTCCACTTCGCCTAGATTTTTCCCATAATACGGCACTGTCTCTTCGCTTATCTTGAATCCTTCCAGAGTTACCGTATGCGCCTTCTCAATCTCAATTTCCTGCGCGTCTGCGCTCTCACCGTCATATCTCCACAACGGCTCGTTCGCATCAGTAATCCTGTATTTGTAAGTATAAATTCCGCTGTCTTTGACTGTCTTTACCGATAACCTTCCCGTAGTATTTTTACCTTTGCTTTCAGCGCCTTTCTGCCACTGATAAACAATCGACGGATTGCTCAATCCTCCGATTGTCGGTCCGTTGTGATTAACTTCTCCTACCAAAGTAATATCGCTTACGCTGTCGTATTCGATAGTAGAAATATTATCTTTGACGCCTATACTCGTCTGTATATATGCGTCCACGTAACTATCAGGAAGTCCCCACACCGCATACAAAGTGACGTCGCCGTATAATCCGCTCGGGAGTTTCTTATATGGCTCGCTCTCTCCGCTCTTATCTGCTGTCCAACCCAAAAATACGTGATTATCCTTGACTTCTTCGGGTTGCGGCAATGCGTCGTCTTTCATATAGTCGTTTGTCGCTATACCCAAATCTTCTTCCAAATCTCCGCTCAATAAGTTCTTAAAAGTTACCGTCGCAACCAAATAGTTTCTTACGGGCGAATTATCCGGGTCGTATCCTTTGCCGATCTTTTCCGCATCCCAAATCTGCGACAGCAATCCCGTGCCTACGTTATTTTTTGCCGCATAATATAGATACTCGCTAGTTTGATGTTCATGAGGTTCCGCCTTGCCCGGATAAGAGGCTAATGAATCGTTTCCGTATAATTTGGCGTATTCCTTATCTACGGGCTTGACTATATTAGCGTTGCTGACACCTGACGACAATTTAATCATACCTGCTAAAACAGCATAAGGTTTTTTATTATCAACTGTTCCTATTTGTCCGTCGACATAAACGTTTTTGACCGTAGGCGCCGTCATAATACCCATCAGAGCGCCGCTGTAGTTAACTTTATCTGAAGTAACGTCAACCGTTCCGACAAAGTTTTCCATAACCGTGCTGGTAGTTCCTTCCTGCCATCCTATCGCGCTGCTTGAGTGAAGATAAGACGTATTGGCTTCTATCGAAACGTTTACGCTTGCTACACTGTCATATATATAGGCTACGGTACTCCTATATTGTTCTCCTATCAATCCCCCAAACATTACCGTAGCAAGCGATTTAGAAACTGCTTCAAGGCTGGCAGAACAACGATATATCAAAACCGTAGTAGACACTCCGCCAGAATGTCTAAATCCGACTAATCCCGAAGCTGCCGCACATTTTGCGCCGATCTGAGTACCTATTTCTATCCTGCCTACCGTATGGCAATTAAGCAAAGTATCGTTGGCATAAGACAATCCTACAATCGCTCCTATACACGTGCTTCTAGATGCATCGTAAGAAACAAACGGCATATTGCTGTAAACGTAATTTTCAACTATTAAATCTGCGATAACCGCATTGTCCGTCCTACAAAAAACGCCGAAACCGACCGTAGTCGTTCCTATGTCCACGTAAGAACTTCCGTTCCAATATTGCCAATTGTCGCAATTTATATTTTTAAGCGAATAACCCAATCCGTAAAAAGTTCCGTTAAAAAACCTAACTGGATGGAAATCTATACCGTCAAAATCCAAATCTTTTCCAAGAACAAAAAATAATCCGCTACCTCGCGTACTATCCGTCTCCATTTGTTTGGTAAACGTCTCCCAATCATCTATAGAAGCTATTACATATGGATTTTCTTTAGTACCGTGCGGTTGCGATGAATCTACGACTACCGTAGTCGTATCAAATTCTTCACTGCCGGCTCTAAAAGCGTCAATCTTCGTTTTGTCCGTAAATAAATATTTTGTTCCGTTGCCGAATTTACTCAGCTGTCCGGGCGTGCTCTCAATAGGACGCGCAAGAGGCGTAGTAATCTGTCCTCCCTGTTCGAGCTGCCCTAAACTGTCTTTAATTAATGCTCCGTCAGCTATTACGCAAAACAATCCCGACAATGCTATGACCACTGCTAGCAATGTAGTTAATATTACAATACCATTCTTTTTCTTTCCGTTCTTTTCCATATATATCTCACCCTCGGTCAGGAAAGGTGTACTTTTCCTGACCGAAAAGTATTGTAAACGACAGGGGGAAATAGTATAATATATTATGTATAAATATCAAATAATTTGTCCTATTATGGACATATTTTGACAGTCAGGAAAAGTACACTTTTTTTGGAATTTTGTAATTTTTTAATAAAAATAATTTGTTTTATTAATAAAAAATAGCATTTTTTGATTAATTTGAAAGGCTTTGAATAATTTTTATTGTAATATAAAACAAACGCGGCTTACGAACGTAAGCCGCGTTTATATATTGAATTTATTGCATTAAAGCGAATTGAGTATATCCAAAAGATAATCCATTGCTTTGTCAGCCTCGTCCGCCGTTGTGTTGAGATGACGGTATACTTCGCGATATTTGAAAACTGCTTTGACGTCTTCTTCTTCAAAAAGTTTTGCAAGGGCTTTGTAATAATTGGCACCCATTTTATTTTCTAAACTTTTTACTTTGATGGCTTCTTCTTTTGCAATTACTTTATGTTTCTCCATATTGGCGACGGCTTTGTGAATATGCGCGGCGATATCGCACAATATCCCCACCAATCTTTTCATATCTTCGTTGGGTTGGATACCGAATAGGCGCATTTCGTCGACAGCGGTCTTGGCATAATCCAAAATTTCATCTAGCTGACGAGACAGATCGAATATATCGTTGCGTTCCAACGGCGTGATAAACGTACGGTTCAGTTCGTCCACCAACACGCGTCTGGCCATATCCCCCTCGTCTTCAATTGAAATGACAAGATCGCCGTAACTTTCGTGATTGGCCTCGCCCACGCTCTTGCAGTACATATAAAGGGCGTCCATACCCTTCTGCATTATTTCACACTGTTTCAAAAGCAACTCAAAGAAATTGACTTTTTTTCTGAATATTTTCATATTCTGCTCCTTTACATCGCGCAATCATACGATTTGCCGAATCTTAATTAATTATCTGATAAATATTGCTCGCAATATCAAACAAACTATCGCGCCTATACACATTGCGACGGGAAAAGTAAGTATCCAACTGCTGAATATTTTTTTCGCTCGTCCCCAACGAACGGCGCTGATTCTGTCTGCCATGCCTACGCCGATAATACTGGACGAAACGACCTGCCCTGTGCTTATAGGAATACTCAAAAACGAACATGTCAGCGCAACTGTTGCCGTCGACACCTGCGCAACGCACGACTGCAACGTATGCAGCGGATATATTTTTTTCCCTACCGTGTATATAAGCCTATAACCGCCAAGCAGCAGTCCCAGCATTATTGCGGCGGACATTATCGCCACTATAGGAAAATCAAATCTGTATGCATTGACGTCCTGCCCCTTGCATACAGCCAATGCCAGCAGATAAATACCCATAGACTTCTGCACGTTGTTGATTGATATAGACGTGCTAAGCAGCGTAATATTGAACACCTGCGCGGCCTTAAAAAACTTCTTGACGCCTCTGTCCATTCTACGGCAAAGCAAGGCGAATAATTTGCTCAGGGCATATCCCACCGCGATGCATAATATCGGAGTCGCGAATACCATTAGAATAACTTTAAGTCCGACTGCCGTCCAGTTGATACTCGAAAATCCAAAACTCGCCAAACCTGCCCCGACAAGTCCTCCAAGCAAAGTATGCGACGTGCTGTTGGGTACGGACACAACGATACTGACAAGCGACCAAGTCAAAGTCGCCAACATTGTTGAGAACAAAAATATAAACCCTTCTTTTTCGCCAATACACTGATACGCGTCGCTGTTGACAAGACTTCCGACCGTGCGGGCGACGCTGTCATTGCGCAACAAATAACATATTATTATGGGAGCGGCAAACTTGACTACTCCGGCAATTAGTATCGCATATTTAGGTTTGATAGCTCTTGTCGCAACGCAAGTAGCGACGGCGTTTGCTCCGTCGGAAAAGCCCATATAAAACGTATAGGCGACAGCCAAAATTGCGATAACTATGATATATGCGTCCATATTCCCTATGTATTGTTATAATATATTGCGTTACGGTCGCAAATTACACTTAAAAGCGTTTTTTATATAACAATCGTCGTCTCTTAATATTATTTTATAAATTCTGATAGGCATTTTGCAATACAATATCCGATAATTTTTATGGACAATTCAGTCTTAATCTAGCTCAAAGCCGACTGATAATAGCCGATTATCATATTCTGCATACGGGAAAACTCTTTAATCTCGAAATAGATATGGACGTTTCCGTCATCGTCTATTTCCTCTTTTTCTTCCGTCACAGGCGGCACGTAATACGAACCCGTGCCGTCTTTTTGACCGTTAAATTTGAGATACAAGGAATTAAAAAATTCGCCTATTCTGTCAAAAGCATTTTTATTCGACCACCATTTTACGCTGTACATGACCTCAGCCACATAGCCGGCGTTTAACGGATTTGCGTCGATTATTTCGTCTTTTGATTTATAATCAACGTAAAGTATATTATTTATTTCGCTAAACACTTCTATATAAGCGCAATATTTAAGATAATCGTCACCGCTGTTGAGCAAAACGTAGGCAGAAATAATTTCGGCCTCATTCTCAAGCATAACGCCCTTTGCATGCGCGTATTCGTGAGCGATGGTCGAGCATCTATCCGTCATCGGCATATCCTTATTATATCCCGGCTCTACCGTAGGCAGAAAAGTGATCCCGGCAATTCTGCAATGCGACATTATGCCGCTAGACACTATCGGTTTTGCCGCGGGCGTATACGGATAAAAATAATCGTCTGTCAAAGCGCTGTCAACGGCTTTGCGTATTTTATCGCAAAGCTGTTTGTCCGTGTAGGGGCACTTTGCTCTGCCGTCGTCGTATTTTTCCAATCTTGCATAGCAAGCGTTAAAATCGTCGACAAGAGCGGCATAACTACTTTGCGCGACCTGTTTGTCTACTCCGCCCGAATAAAATGTCAGCGGAACGTCTTCGCGATTATATGCAAATCCTGCGCAGAATGTGTAGAGATTAGCAATCCAAACCGCAGCTATAAGCACGCCAAGCAAAACGCGTCGCGATTCCGCCCGTCTTTTTTTACAGAACAACGCAATCGACGTCGCGATTCCGCCGATAACTCCCAATACGGCAATCGTAGCCAAAACCTCAAACACGTTAAAACCCACAAGCGAATAGAATCTGCCGGCAACCGACTGATATGCACTGACAAAATTACGGCATACGTATTCGCATACGGCTGTGTTTGAACGAAGTATAATCATTAGGCACAGCCAAATCAACAGCGCGCCCAACGTGCACAGCATAATAAGCGTTTTTGAGGATAGCGCAGTCTTTTTCATAGAATGATTATACCATAATAAATAATGTAATTCAATAGCTTTTTCTATTAAAATACGCGTTATAAATCTCTACTCAAATATACAGATTAGAAGGTCTGCATATAAGACGAACCATCTTATACGTCTTATTTTCTTGCGCGGGCGTTAGTAACATACTTAAACGTTTATTTCATAAATTATATCGAACATATAACGGCAAAAATCAACTGCCTGTTGTATGAAATAATCAACTTTAAGTACTAAGGAGAAATCAATATGTTCTGTAACGGATTATGCGCAAACAATAGCACAAATTTTAACAATAACTGCGGCTGCAACTCATGCAATCGCAACAACTCATGCAACTGTCATCCGTGCAACCGCAATTGCGGATGCAATGGCTGCGGACAAAGCAGATTCAACAACTGCTGCGGCTGCAACTCATGCGGTTGCAGACAAAATAGAAGCAACGACGGCTGCGGTTGCAATAGCTGCGGTTGCGGACAAAGCAGAACCAACGACGGTTGCGGTTGGTATTGCTGCCCCGACGATAATAGCTGCTCTTGCCCATCCAACAATTTTCCTACTCCTCAACCACCACCTAGCGTAATGCCTGTTAATCTATCATATTTCACTGCCGCAAGCGCGCAGGCTGTAGCTTCTCAGGCAGTTATTCCGCTTACGCTTGCAAGACAAATAGGCAATCAAATCGTATCGAGCGGATCGGGCGCTTTACTCACGGCGGGACTATATGAAATAAGCTACAGCTTGAGCGGAACGTCGGCAACCGCAGGCAGCGCTTCAGTCGGCTTACAACTCAACGGCACTGCCATACCTGCCTTCACCCAGTCGGCAACAGTGACTGCGGCAAACGATCTTTACAACGTTTCGGCTCACGGCATTGTTTCGGTTCCCTCCGGCAATAGCATTGTCAATCTTGTCAACCTCGGCGCAAACGCGCAGAATTATACAAACGTCAATCTCGTGATAAGAAAAATCGCTTAACGTCACAATTAATACAGTCGGCATCCTGCCGACTGTATTTAACTTTATATGAAAAGACTTATTAGTTAAGCATCTTAGATAAGAATAACTAATAAGTCCTGTCATATTGAGCGGAGTGTAACGCAGTCGAAATATCTCATCCGCTTATCCCCCCTCTCTCGAGCACGGAAAGTGGTGTGATTTCCGTCCTAGCTACGATAGTATGTGTAGCCACACTTTGTTTCGAGCGCGGAGATTAGTCCTATATCGCTCCGTGCGACGGTAACCGAGCGGTGAGCATACTTTTTCTTTGATTATCCTATTTTTACTGCTTGCTCTCGAGCGCGGAGAGTGGCGTGATTTTCGTCCTAGCTAGGGCAAGGTGAAGTCGTCAAATGTACTTTCCGTACATGTCGACTTCCCTTGTCCCGATGATCGGGCGGAAGGCGCGCCGCTATACGCACTCGGTACCTACTTAGCGATTCTTCATAGATCTCTGCTCTTTGAGAAAGTCTTGATAACGTTCAATCTGATCCTCTCTCAAATCTATCATCTCTTTTGCCGTTGCGTACGCTTGCGCGTCTCCTATCGCTACTTCTGTCTCCTTAACTTTTACTTTCGTTCCGTCGCTTCCTGCGTTGCGTCTTATGTCTTTCAAATACTCGTCTTCCATCTTGAACAACGCTACCGTTACGTCTTTCTTTATCGTCAGCTTCACTAACGGATTTACCGTCGACTGTCCCAATAAGATATTATACGTAGATCTCTTCTCCTTACACTTCTCTTTCTTCATTGCGTATTCTCTCAATCCGTCAAAGAACTTCTTCTGTTGCTTGCTCAGTTTCTCATACGCTTCGTCGAGAGTAAGTCTAGGAGCTACCTCTTTCTTGGCTTTGGCAGCTGCAGCTACCGGTACTGCTACTTTGACTTCTTTGATTACCTCTTTCTCGACTACCTTTTCAACTGGTACTTCGACGCGAACTTCCTTCTCTACGGGCTTCTCTACTATCTTTTCTACGACCTGCGTCTCTACTTTTTTCTCTGCCGATAACTCGAGTATCTTCTCCATCAAACGCTCTTGATTATGCATCATTTGCTTTATAGTTTCGTCATTCTTTTCAGTCCTTTCTAGCAGTTTCTGCATGGTTTCGTCTTTGACCGACGACGCCTGTTGAGGCAACAGTTGCTGAACTCCCGGCAGCAACGCCGTTACCGTCTCGGATATTATTCCTCTTATCTCTTCCGCTCCTATTCCGCTCTGCACAGTGTACGCCGCTCCTTGCGCGCCGCCGCTGCCCATATTAGCGCCTGCGCCGCCCATCATGTGCATAAACATCATCTTCATCTCTTCGTCGCGACGTCTCATTTCATCTTCGCGACGGCGGTCTTCCTCTTCGCGTCTGAGATTATCTTCCTCTCTCTTCTTCTCCTCTAAGTTAAGTAGATATGCCTCTTTGCTGTCCGCAAGTTGTCTCTCCGCTTTCTTACATCTACTCTTAGCTATTATCATTATGACTAGGCTTGCTACCGCTGCTACCATTAGACAGC
>CAMXSN010000019.1 GCA_947246685.1 uncultured Clostridia bacterium
CGTCGAGAGTTAATCTAGAAGCTACTTCTTTCTTGGCTTTGGAAGCTGCCGCTACGGGTACTGCTACTTTGACTTCTTTGATTACCTCTTTCTCGACTACCTTTTCGACCGGTACTTCGACGCGAACTTCCTTCTCTACGATTTTCTCTACCGGAACTTCAACTATCTTCTCGACAACCTGTTTTACTTCAACGCTTTTTTTGGAACTGTCAATCATCATTTCGACAATCTCTCTCAGTTCCTTAACAGATTTATTGAGCTGTTCAACTGATTTATCATCGCTGTGTATTACGGACGCTTGTTGAGGCAAAGCTTGCTGCATTCCCGGCAACAGCGCTGTGACCGCCTCGGAAATTAGTCCGCGCATATCGTCTATACCCAAACCTTGTTGCACAACGTATCCGCCTTGCGGCATTCCCTGGGCCATACCGTTGTTGCCCATTCCCATAAACATAATGCGCAAATTCTCTTCCTTTTTCTCTTCTTTCTTCTGCTGATATTCTTCAAATACATCTTCGTAGTTATCCGCTGCTTTAACGTATCTATGCTTAGCAACAATCATCATTATCAGAGATATTACCGCAAAACACATCAATACCCATGCTATCGCAGTCCAAACTGTCGTAGCGATGCCCAAGTATGTCCCTGCGTATAGCGTATTCAATTTATCGGCTTTTTTGTTGAGCTTCCTGCGTTTGTTGTCGTAACTTGCCGTCTTAGACATGAAGATTATTGCTAGTATTAGACTTATCACACTTGCAATCAACTGCCACAATGGCATTTCTTTAAGTTTGCCGAGTATCCCGTCCAGCGTTACATTCCCATCTAATCCGCCGTTCACGTTGCCGCCTTGACTATTGTTCTTATCTTTGAAAATAAAGTCTTGACCGTCAGTCATAGCTGGATTTTCAAATATCGTTTCACCGTCTTCCGCTACGAATTGGTAATTATCTACATAATTTCCAGTGAGTATTGCTTTGACCGTATAACTTCTGCCTAATTCCAACGTAATGTCACCTTCAAGTTGATTGCCTTTTTCGTCATAGTATACATAACCGACAATCGCTTTTAGCGTATCGCTAAGTCCCGACAGAAATGGTATTCCGTTTTCATCATTGATCCATTTGACGATTATATTCGCCTTATTTATTTTGATTGCGAATTCAGAATTAACTTTTATCTCATAATTATTTCTGTCAAGGTCTGACAAGGACAACTCTACAAGATAATCTCCCGCATCACAGGGCAATTTCTCCGCTGCCAAAGGAAAGTCTTTTGTCATACCTTTGTAATAAGTTTTCTTGATTTTGCTTATATCGTAGTTGCTTGTCGCAATAGAAAACTCGCCTGCATGCTGAGAGCCGTCGTAATCGTATTGATTTCTATCAACTGTTATCTCTATTTGAGCTTTGATAATTACATACGTTAATTTCGATTTACTGAGTTGATAAGACGTCAGATACTCTTCATCTACGCTCAATCTAACAATATAGCTTCCAGCGTCTGTCGGTACGCCGTCAAGCAAAATTTCATTCCCATCTTCTACCTTAAAATACTGTGCTTTAATATATTCCATTCCCGATACACTTGAGCTGTACCACTCGTTGCCGTGCGCAAACGTATCGTATGTAAACTCGTCTGGCATACTTATATTGATTACCGTTGCCATAGACCCTACTAAGAACGGCATTGCCCAAGTGCCTATTATCTCATAATTGGCTTCGAACGTTTCTTTCACGAGAGCAATGATATAATACTGTATTTCGGCTTCTTCATCAGGCACTATTATACTTGACTTGTCTATAGGATTGCCCGTCAACTTTCCGTCGTCGTACGCTTCGACAGTATAATATTTATATTCTATCTTGTCACTAAATGTAGTCGATTCCCAAGATAAATATACTTTATCGTTGACATCCTTTTCTTGCTTTGGCGTCCAATCCAATTCCAATTCAGCTTTCTTGATTTGCCAATTTATATTCCATAATATATCGCCCTTATAGGTATCTTTCTTGTCTACCTCGGGCGTTAAGTAATTATTTTTCAAGTCACTCCTTACCGAGATTGTCATAACCTCTGCGTTGTATTTGCCGACAAATCTTTTTTTATTGTTTATATAGTTAAATGTCAATCCGTCGGGAATTCCCGTCATTACCACTTCTTGCTCTTTGTCGTTGAATTGCTTAGGTTTATCTAAGCTATAGTCCCAACGAACATTTGACAAATCAAACTTTGCTTTATTGATTCGCCATTTAAGATTAAATTCTTTGATTTCTATTTCCACTCCGTCTTTCGGTGTAATTTTCAACGTAGCAGTATAATACTCAACCGCAGTTCCATTCGTCTTGACGAGCGTTGCGCTTTTTTCGCCTTCCACTTTATATTCAGCGTCTTTACTCAGCAAATCGGTATCCACGTCGAAAGTAAATAATTCTCCATTGTAATCCACGTTAAATATACCGTCTACCAAATCCGTATTAGAGATAGCAATATCGGCGCCTAATTTAATATTAGAGTATCTCCAAACTATGTCATCAATCCCTATCTCCACATTCTTACTCTCTACCGTAAAATTTTTGCTGAAATTCAACGTGTAATTCTTGCTCTCGACTGTCCCCGATTTTAGTTTGAGAATATACTCATAAATACCGCTTTCCAAACTATTTGGAAGCGTCACCGTAACTTTGGCTCTGTCATCTCCTTCTTTGGTTACTGTCGGCGCGCTTATCTTTTTTTCAGTTCCTCCGACTTTTTTATAATAACCTTCAAATTCTATACTTTCTATATCGCTGTCAAAGACGTCAATATATACGTCGTACGACTTGCTTACTGAATTTACTTGCGTACTCCAACTTCCACTTGCCGTCACAGTAAGAGATTTTGCATTTACTTTATAGTCCAAGAATCTTTGCGCATTACAGTTTTCTTGATAAGGTTTTACATCGGACCACCCGGCAAAATTTGTATCTTTCAAATCTACCTTAACAGACTTATCCACACAATCCTTGACTGCAATTGCCCATTTCCCGGCATTCGGCTCGCCGACAGGTATCTTGACAGGCGCAGGAGAAACCTCCATTTCATTTTCATCGTAGTTATTCAGTTCAATATACTGCGTCTTTCCATTGTATGTCATCGCAGCTTTTTCTTCTCCAAAAGTCTTCCATATTAATGGCGTAACGGGAACTTTTAATATATAAGTAAAGATTTTTTCATCGTTCGAACCGTCAAGCCAAACGTGGTTTTCTTTTAATTTTAATTTCACCGTATACGTTCCGGCCGCTTTTGCCATAAAGGACATTACGTTACCGGCTACAAGAGGCTCTTGAGAATAATTCAAATTATTTCCATTTCTATCCGTAGCACTAATCTCTATTGATACTTTATTACTATCTACTCCGTTCAAATTAAACTCAACGTCACTGTCGTCTTCAGCATATTTTATAGTATCAGCGTTTTCGCCAGCACTAGGTGTAATGACAGATTTATTTGCGACTGGATTATTTTCGACGCTGTAACCGCCTATTTTAGATACTTGCCAAATTTTATTCTTCTCGAAAACACCCTTAGCAACGTTTAATAGCGCTTCGCTATTTATTTGCGTGTTTGCGTCATAAGTCACAGCCATACTCCCTGCAATAGCGATATTATCGGCATAATTACTTGTTTCTTTTACGTTATATGTTGTACTAATATCTACGTTTGCTATATTAGTTTGATACGTACCTATAGTGACCATGCTTAACTTGCTATCTGACGATCCGACACGTCCGTCGGCAAAGCAATTTTTTAATTGCAAACTCTTTGCCGAAACGTCTATTCCTAGCAGTGCTCCGTCATAGTTTTTGCCGCCGTTAATAACAGAGCCATCGACATAACCTATAAAATTTTCAAGTTTTACGGATGCCGAATCTGCTATCCAACCAATTGCAGACGCCAAATCGTAATGCGCGCTGACTATATCTACAGTAGCATTAACGGACGCCACGCAGTCGAAAACATTGCACTCAATATTACCTCTCGCTCCTGAAACAATTCCACCGACTACTATCGAGTTGTTATTTGTTTTTACCGTAGACGTTAAATTTGCCGAACAACGATAAATATTAGACGATGAATCATACAATGTACCAATAATTCCGCCGTTTGCTGTCAGCGCGGAATATATTATGTCGCTTATTATACTGCCCGTAGCATGACAGTTTAATATATTTAATTGACTAAATGTAGCTATACCTACAATAGCTCCAACGTGCGCGCCATAAACATCATTAGGATAGCCTTTGATATTCGGAACGTTGTTAAAAGAATAATTATCTAGAAACAAATCCGCTATTGTCGCGCCTATAGATTTACAAAAAAGTCCAAAACCGCCGTTTACCGTTCCGCTAGAAGTTATTTCATTATAAGTATTTGAGCTGCTGTCCCAATATTGCCAATATCCAGTATCTATTTTTAAGTTTTTAAGACTATGGTTATTTCCATAAAATGTTCCGTTAAATACTGTAACAGGATGAATATTTGCGCCGGAGAAATCTATATCGTTAGCAAGAATAAAATATTTATTGACCCCCGCGGAATTTGCCGCGCAAAACTTTACAAATTTTTCCCAATCGCCTGCTTCGGAAATAACGTAAGGATTGGTCTGCGAACCATGAACGTCATTGGTATTAACAACTATTTCCGAAAAATCGCTTTCTTCCACTCCATTACGGTATTTTTCAATTTTTTGCAAATCCGTATATTGATATTTATATCCGTTGATATACTTACCCAACGAATCGTCGTCTTCGTAAAAAACCGCTGCATTTCTTGTAGAATCTGTAACAGCAAATACCTGCGTACATTGCAAATTCCTACACCTTATATTAATAATCCCCAATAACGCACACAGTACAACCAATGTCAATACCAAAACCATGCGATCTATCGACAACAATTTTTTCTTAACAAATTTCATTATAATTTTCTCCTGCCAAGCACACTTTCTTACTGAATTAGATTTTTCGACTATTCTAAAGTGACGTTTTTCCAAAAATAGTGTACTTTTCCTGACCGAAAAGTATTGTAAACGACAGAGCGAAATAGTATAATGTATTATATAAAAAATAAAGAATTGTGCCCTATTTTGGACATATTTTGACAGTCAGGAAAAGTACACTTTTTTTGGAATTTTGTAATAATTAGCTGAAATTTGTCCTGATTTTGTATTATTTTGCGCTTTGAGAAATTATAGTAGTAGAAGGAAACTGATAATCGGTAATTAACGATAATTGATCCGCAAGACATTGTATAGGTAAACAAAAACGGGACTTGACAATACGTCAAATCCCGTCGAGCAATTTTTATAGGTGTATTATTACTTGATTTCGACTTCTGCGCCAGCTTCTTTGAGCTTTCCTGCGATCTCATCAGCTGCTTCTTTGGAAATAGCTTCCTTGATAGCCTTAGGAGCGTTGTCAACCATATCTTTAGCGTCCTTAAGACCTGCGCCGGTCAAATCCTTAACGAGTTTGATAACAGCCATCTTGTTGGGGCCAGCCGCCTTCAAGATTACGTCAAACTCTGTCTTCTCCTCTGCTGCGGGAGCTGCTGCGCCTGCTGCGGGAGCTGCAACTGCCATAGCTGCTGCGCTTACGCCGAATTCTGTTTCGATAGCCTTAACCAAATCGTTAAGTTCCAATACTGTCATACCTTTGATTTCTTCGATCATCTTTGCGATATCTGCCATTTTTATATTCCTCCAAATAAATTCTGTTTATTAATATTGTTGCCGTATAGCACGGTCGTAGTTTGCCGATTACTCAGCTTGCTTTTCCGCAATTTGCTGGATAGCTCTTGCAAAACCGCTGATGGGGCTTTGGAGCATTCCGAGAAGTTGCGCGAGAAGTACTTCCTTTGACGGGATAGACGCAAGTTTGTTGACGACTGCTTCATCGATAAAAGCTCCGTCCATAAGACCGCATTTAGCTTTCAACGCTTTGACAGTCTTACCCTGCTCAACCACAATTTTTGCTGCTGCGAGCGCATCGCCGTTTGCAAATGCAAAAGCCGATGAACCTTCGAGATGTTTGTCAAAACCTTCGATTCCCAATTCGTTAAAAGCTCTTTGAACAAGTCTGTTTTTAAGAACTTTGTACTGCACGTTTTCCGCTCTGAATTTAGCTCTGAGCTGAGTATCGTCCGCCACGGAAATACCTTGATAAGATACGACTACCATACCGTTGCAGCCTTTTATCATCTCTTTGATTTCCTCAACGTGCTGTTCCTTTTGGATTCTGGCTTCTGACTTTCTTTCTTCTGCCGACATTGTTTACCTCCTATAAAATTACCCTCTATGCCAAAGACACAGAGGGTACTAAAACTCTTTAAGTTAAGCCCTACCTCGGCAAGAAATTAAGCGATTGCTCGCACTTGCTGTCTTTGGCAAGATATTTACTCTTTAATATTAAATTGTTTTGCTTTATTTGTCAAACGATTTTCGACAAATAACCGTTACATTTTGACTGCGACTTTAAGTCCCGGTCCCATCGTGCTGGAAACGGACACGCTCTTGATATACTGTCCTTTAGCAGCGGCAGGCTTAGCCTTGACAATTGCGTCGAAGATCGTATTGAAGTTGTCCATAAGCTTTTCACTTCCGAAAGACTTCTTGCCGATTGCAACGTGAATAATATTGGTCTTGTCAAGTCTGTACTCGACCTTACCGGCTTTGATTTCGTTGACAGCCTTAGCTACATCCATGGTTACCGTGCCGGATTTGGGGTTAGGCATCAAGCCCTTAGGTCCCAAGATCTTACCGATTCTACCTACCAAGCCCATCATTTCGGGAGTGGTAACGCATACGTCGAAATCAAACCAATTCTCGTTTTTAATCTTGTTGATATATTCCTCTCCGCCTACGTAATCAGCGCCTGCAGCGGTAGCTTCGTCAGCTTTTGCTCCTTTTGCGATAACGAGAACTCTCTGAGTCTTACCCGTTCCGTGCGGAAGCACTACGACGCCTCTGACCTGTTGGTCTGCGTGTCTCGAATCAACGCCGAGCTTAACGTGAAGCTCGATAGACTCGTCAAATTTTGCAGTAGCGGTATTTACTACTACCTGCATAGCCTCTTGCGGTTCGTATGCCTTGGACATATCGACCATTTTCTGAGCCTCGATAAATCTTTTACTCTGTTTCATTTCAAGCCTCCTTATTATTCCTCGACGAGCACGCCCATGCTACGAGCCGTACCTGCGATGGTTTTCTTTGCCGCTTCGAGACTTCCTGCCGTGATGTCGGGCATTTTTGTCTTGGCGATATCTTCGAGTTGCGCTTGCGTAAGCTTAGCGACTTTATCCTTATTAGGCTTAGCGCTTCCGCTCTGCAATCCGCACGCCTTCTTGATAAGAACCGCAGCGGGAGGAGTTTTGAGTATAAACGTGAACGAACGGTCTTCAAAAATCGTCATTACGACCGGAAGAATAAGTCCTTCCTGTCCTTTGGTCTTTTCGTTGAACTCTTTGGTGAATCCCGGAATGTTGATTCCGTGAGGACCGAGCGTGGAACCGACAGGCGGTCCGGGTGTTGCCTTGCCGGCAGGTAGTTGCAATTTAACTACTGCCTTAATCTTCTTTGCCATAGTATAACCTCCTAGCAATCGTGGTCTTATCGAGATACAATGAAAGTATTTTGCATCTCTCCCAAGTCATCGAATGACTGTGTTTGACTTATAATTTTTCTATCTGAGAAAAGTCCAGTTCGACAGTCGTCTCTCTTCCGAACATCATGACGGATACTTTGACTTTCTCTATATCTACTTTTATCTCTTTTATCTCGCCTATAAAGCCCTGCAAAGGACCGCTCAATATATTGATATGGTCGCCGACGTTTACCTTGAGATCTTCTATCGTGACTTTCTCAAGTTGAGCGCGCTTGACTTCCTCGTCGCTCATCGGAAGCGGTTTGCCGTCATAGCCGCTGCAAAAATCTTTGATACCTCTCGTGTTCTTGACCAAAAACCATATCTGCTTGGTATATATCATCTTGATAAAGAGATAGTTGGGGAATTTTTTGCGCATAACGATTTTTTTCTTACCGTTGCGCTCGACGATTTCTTCTTCCTCAGGAACTACGAAATCCAGAATATAATCTTGCAGATTGTTCAGCTCAACAAGCTGTTTGAGCGAAGTATACGCAATGGATTCGTATCCAAACTGCGTCTGAAGAATATACCATTTGGCTTCCATGTCGCCTGTTTTTTCCATTTCTTCCATAGCTTGTCTCCTATTAGCCTACAATCGAGTGGTCCATCAAAAGTCTTATAAGTTGCATTATTCCGTAATCAAACGCAGAAATAATCACCAAAAAGAAAAACACGACTACCAACACGATGCCCAACATCGAAAAAGTCTTCTTTGCCGTCGGCCAAGATACCTTTTTGAGCTCGGAAAACATCTCCTTGAAGACTTTTCTCATTCTCACAAAGAAATTAGGTTTTTTGTCGGTATTCTTACCCTTGGATATTTTATTGTTTTTATTTCGGGAGGTATTCTCTACGCTGAGTTCCGCGTCTTTGAGCGGCGCATTGGAAATCAGACTCTCACCGGCAACCATTTGATTTTTATTCTTCTTTGCCATAAAAGTCTCCTTATTACTTGGTCTCTTTATGTACTGTTGTCTTCTTACAGAATTTGCAATACTTCTTAAGTTCCAACCTATCGGGAGTATTCTTTTTGTTCTTAAAAGTATCGTAATTGCGTTGCTTACATTCTGTACAAGCCAAGGTAATTCTTGTTGTCATGCACAACACCTCCAAAAAAATTACACCCCAAAGTAGGTGCGTATACATTCTAGCACATAATCCGAGGTGTGTCAATCGATATTGATTAATTTTATTATATCGTGTTGATATTGTTAGTTTTTATTTATTTGAGCCGCGATAATGACTTTTTTCGTCGCCAATCGACGTCAAATGTTGGTCAAATCATCGTTTCCGAACGCTCCGCCGGACACTTGTTCAAGATTTTTATAAACAGTTTTTTTGCGCTGTTTCTTCATCTGCTTAATTGCGTCCTTATTGTCTAGCTGTTCTGCATATATAGGTTTGAAAGACGCGATCTTCGGAGAAAACTTTTTCATAAGTCCGCCGGTAAGTTTGCAAGTCGTCGACGGGCAAACTCTCATGCCGAAATCCATAAGTCCCGCAACAGCGTCGGTCACTACTCTTACCTTGCCTTTCTTTATAGCTTTGACTATCTTCTTGCCGGCAGTCTGCGCCGTAATTCCTATGCTTTCTACCATAGAATCCGCTTTGGGACCGCTCTCGCCTTCTCTTGCTTTGTAAATATCCGTCTTGACCGGACCGGGCATAACGCAAGACACGCCTATGCCGAAGCCTCTAAGCTCCTGTGCAAGACACTCCGTAAGCGCCCAAACTCCGCCTTTTGTGGCTGAATATATGCTTTCACCGCCGACCGGCAGAATAGCCGAAGCACTTGCAACGTTGCAGATATAACCGTAATTGGATTTCTTTATCGTAGGCAACATTGCTTTGCAGCCGTATACAACGCTCATAAGATTGGTATCGA
Source organism: uncultured Clostridia bacterium (assembly GCA_947246685.1). Classification (GTDB taxonomy): domain Bacteria; phylum Bacillota; class Clostridia; order Christensenellales; family UBA3700; genus RACS-045. The sequence continues at coordinate 9,571 of CAMXSN010000019.1, forward strand.
CAACTTTTTTGATCTGCTCGTCTGTCAAATCGTTATATTGACCGAAAGGTTGAATCATACCCGCGTTGTTGATAAGAATATCGGTCATAAAGCCCATTCCCTCTAGCTCTGCTGCAAAAGCCTTCCACGCGTCCAATGAGGAAATATTAAATCTACGATAGCTGAAATTATCGCCGAGCTCGGCCTTGAGTTCGTCAAGCTTTGCCTTATTTCTCGCCACGCCCATTACGTTGCAACCGTATTTTTTCACCAATAATAATAGCACTTCCTTGCCCATACCCGTCGAACAACCGGTAAGAACAACGTTTCTGCCATAAAGCCATTTTCCTGTCATAACACCACCTGCCAATAATTTCCGACAAATATCTTTGTCTATATTTTAACGACAACATTCTAATATAAATATATGAATATGTCAACTTTTTACGCGGTATATGTGGATAATAAAGCTTTTGCAATGTAAAATTTTTTTAAATTTCAATGAGTTGAATTGATTTGACGGTAAAGAAATCTGCACTCCAAATGACGAGTGCGTAATCCAAACTTTTGACTGGCAAGTGTATTTATATCAAATATACTTGCCGTATTATCAGTCGGATTACTCCCTTCCGCCCAAACGAAAATGCCGCTT
>CAMXSN010000020.1 GCA_947246685.1 uncultured Clostridia bacterium
ATGCCCTCGGGGTCACGTACGGAGAGTACGCTCACCGCTCGGTTACCGTCGCACGAAAGAACGCGGATTACGTTTGTTCGTCAGATGTTGATTAACAGGCAGTTCGCGAATTTTTGTGGCTTGTTTTGGGCATATCACGTATGCTATAATAATTTCGTAAGTAATTTTATTTGGGAGAAAATTATGGCTAAGTTAACAAAAAAACAAAAGATTCTGACGGCTGTCATCGTACCCGTCAGCGTGGTTGTCATCGTACTTTGCAGCGTACTGATTGCGTTTTCGGTTTTTCCGTATAAAAAAGGCGAAGTTGAAAAAGCTACTTCCATCAAGCTCAAAGACAACGGCGTACTTAGAGTGTTGCAACTTACTGACTTGCATTTGACGTCAGTTCAATTGTTTCAGCAGGATAGACAGACGATAAAGTGGGTCAAAGAGGCAGTTAAATATGCCAGAGCAGACGTAGTTGCGATTACGGGCGACGCGGTTGGAAGTTTGTTGCCGTTTAGAATGCGCGACAAAGCTTTGATCGAACTTGCCGAAGTGTTTGAAAAAGCCGAGGTGTATTGGATGTATACGTTCGGCAATCACGACGGCGAATGGGCAAACGATACGGGCAAAGAGGTAAACGGTCACAATAGATATAAAGGAAGAGAAGAGCTTTACGATTTACTCAAAGGATACAAGTATTCTCTTATGCAGAAAGGCGACACCGACGGCGTAGGCAACTACGTAATCGACGTGGTGGACAATAGCGGCAAAGTCGTATACGGCTTGGTCAATATGGATTCGCAGAGCATGGTGTTTGACGAGTCAGGTAACAAGACTTCGAAATACAGCGGAATCACCGAGAATCAGAAGGCGTGGTACGAGCGAGAGATCAAAGCATTGCAGACCAGAGCGGGAAAACCCGTCAAGTCGTCGCTGTTTATGCACGTGCCTCTGTATGAATATACGGACGCATGGCTCAACGGAGTTCACGTCGGAGATTTCCCCGTAGTTAACATAGAGGGTACGTGCTACGCGCCCGAGACCAACGTTGGATTTTATGACAAAATCAAGGAATTGGGAAGCACGGATTTTGTTACGGTGGGACACGACCATGACTTCAACTGGCTGATCAAATACGGCGCGGATGAACAGAACGGCTTTGACGGTATCTATTTTTCATACGGCAGAGTGTCGGGCGTCAACGCTTGGCAGCGCCGCGCGCGTCTCGGAGCAACCATAATCGATATCAACGTAAATGCCGACAATATGGACGCAAGATATAAAGTCAGCGTAATTCAACCGTCGTTTACATACGGCGAGTTTGCTTGGTGGTGATATCATGAAGAAATTGTGCGCTATAATCATAGTTATAATTATGTTGGGCTGTTCGGCGGCGTTGGTCGGTTGCAGCAGCGGTAAAAAAGTCGATATGGATATGTCGAGATTTACCTTGACTTTTGAAGATAATTTCGACGGAACCGAGCTTGACAGAAGTAAGTGGAATTATGGATTTGCCGTAGACGAAGGAAAGGTTTCGGCAAAACGAAAAGGCGGTTTTTGGGCGAGGGACGGAGTATCCGTTGAAGACGGCAATCTCATATTGCGTACAAATTGGCGCGAAGACGGCGAAAACGGCGCGGGTTGGTATAGCGGCACAGTTATGACCAGCGACGAAACAAGCGCTGGCGACAATCTTTTTGAACAGAAATACGGTTATTTCGAGACTCGTTGCAAGACGCCTTATTTTGTAGGAGGTTGGAGCGCGTTCTGGCTCATGCCTTTCGACGATTTCTCGGAGGAGGTAAAAGATCCGACGTCAAGCAAACATATCAATACGGCAACCGACGGAGCGGAGATTGATATATTCGAAACGCCATTTTCGTATAAACTCATGCGCAACGAGATAAATCACGCAGTGCATTACGACGGCTACGGCGAATTGCTCAAGACAGCCAGCAAGACGGGTATTCGCGTATCTAAACTCTATGATGAGTTCCATACTTACGGATTTGAATGGTCGGAGAAATATTACAAGTTTTACGTTGACGGCAGGCTGACGTGGGAATTAAACAGCGACAGCTATAAAAATAAGAGCGGTAAAACCGTCAAACACAATATTATATCGCAGGTTGCGGAATATATGCTGTTGTCGTTTGAGGTCGTCGCGCCGGATAACGATGGAAGTACCAAAGGCTGGTGCGGAGATCCTTCAAAAAACGATAAAAACAAGAATTACGATTTTGTGATAGACTACGTCAGAGTGTATCAGTTCAAGTAATTCACGTCAAAGTCTAAACTATTATAAAAATCCGACCGCGGTCAATGCGGTCGGATTTATTTTATTATCGCTGTGATTTAGATTAAATTCTTGTATCCCTTGCCGTATTGCAATGCACGCGAAACTCTTGAGAGAGTAGCGGAAGATATTTCCGTCTGTTCGATCACCTGATTGTACGTAAGTCCCTTTTTGAGTAATACGGCCGCTTCGATCCGTTGCGCCATCTGTTCTATTTCTTTGTTGGTGCACAAATCGTCAAATAGCATTCTGCATTCCTCCGGTGTTGACAGTTTGGATATTGCCAAATACAAATTTGATATCATTACGTCTTTATGATTTGCGTTCATTTCAGTCCTCGTCTATACGTTTTTCGCTTTCTTGCAGGAAGGCTTTGGTTTTTTCGCTTTGCGGATTACCGAATACTTCGTCCGGCGAGCCTTGCTCTTCGATTATACCGTCTGCCATAAAGATTACTTTGTCGGCGACTTTTCTTGCAAATTCCATTTCATGCGTGACTATGATCATCGTATGCCCGTCTTTTTTGAGGTCTTTGATGACTTTGAGCACTTCTCGCGTCAACTCGGGGTCTAGAGCGCTCGTCGGCTCGTCGAAACATAGTATTTCCGGTTGAAGTATAAGGGCTCTTGCGATTGCCACTCGCTGTTGCTGACCGCCCGAGAGTTCGCAAGGGTAGGCTTTGAATTTGTCGCCGAGTCCGACGCGTTGAAGTAGCGTTTCCGCGCGTTTATTTATTTCTTCAAAAGCGGCTTTGCGCTTATTTCTCACGTCCGAACCTACAATATATCTTTGGATACGTTCTTTCTCGGACAATGATTTGTCGTATTTCAGCCTTGCCGCAAGCACGAGATTTTTCTTGACGTTATAATGCGGGAATAGGTTGAAAGATTGGAATACCATCCCGAATTTCAGTCTTTGAGCGGCGATCTTACCGCGCGTTTTAGCATCTAACTTTACAGTGTCGCGCGCCGTCGTTTTTTTCTTTTTGCCTAGTAGGGAGTCTTCGGATTTGACCAACTCTATTCCGCTTTCTTTGGAATTGTTCAGTTGAAGATTATCTATACACTCGTCCTTGTTAGCCGCGTTGTTCGAGACGTTGCCGTTCGGCGTTGGCCTAGAGTCTATGGAAAATATATTTTCTTCCGCCAAGTAAATGTCGGCTTTGTTAGGTATTTCCAAAAAATTAATACATCTTAGCAGAGTAGTCTTGCCGCTTCCGGAAGAGCCGATTATTGCAAGAACCTGACCTTTTTCAAGGTCGAAATCTATGCCTTTGAGCACGTTGTTGGAGCCGAAGTTTTTATATACGTTTTTTACCGAATAAAATGCCATAACCGCTCCTTTATGCTCTGTAATAGTTCATTCGCTTTTCGAGCCATTTGAAAAACACAGTCAGCACGCCGACCATAGCGAGATAGAATACGCCGGTATAGAATATAGGCCATATTATCGCGTGTGTCGACACTATACTTTTTGCTGTTACTATGATTTCCATTATGCCGATGACGTTGGCAAGGGAAGTGTCTTTGACGAGAGTAATTATTTCGTTGCTCATTGCGGGAGTGATTTTTTTGACGACCTGCGGGAAGATGACGAGCGAGTTGGTCTGCGCTTTGTTCATGCCCAGCACTTTGCACGCTTCGTACTGTCCAAGCGGCATGGCGGAGATTCCGCCGCGGTAAATTTCTGCAAAATATACCGCATAGTTGATTGCAAAAGCTATCAGCGCCGCCAAAAATCTGTTTTTTATCGGAGTGCCGAACAGCAATCCCGGCACGTAGAACACTACGATTATTTGCAGCATCAGCGGAGTGCCTCTTATGATCCAAATAAACGTGCCGGTGATATATTTAATCGGTTTGAATTTCGTCATTGCGCAAGCGCACACGACCATACCCAGAGGTATGGCGAGAAGCAGCGTCAGGAAGAATAATCCGACGGTGTATTTGGACGCGTTGAGCAGTTCTACTGTTACTTCCCAGAAAGTCATATCAACCCTTGTAAGCTATCGGAGCGTATATCGTGTAGCCCACGGTAAATCCGCCTTTTTTCTCGATATAATTCCAGCCTTCTTTTTCTTGGTCGCTGAGACTATCCCATTTGCTATCGTAGGATACGTCGCAAAGTTCTTTATCGAGAGCGTATTTTTTTGCAAGTTCGGCAAGTTTGCCGTTTTTCTGCAAAGTGTCGAGCGCCGTATTGATTTTGTCTATTGTGCCGAGATCTCCTTTCCTAGCCGCAATGCCGTATTGTTCTTCGACGAATACAAGATCGGGGATGATCATGAGGTTGGAGAATGAGGAATTTTCGCTGCAATAGTAATTTGCAAGTACGGAATCTACGAGCGCGATATCAGACGTTCCTGCTTTTACTTCCGTCAAAGCGTCGACTTGTCCGCCTTCCAGCGGAGTAACTTTGGCAAATTTAAGATCTTTTGCCACGTCGTGTCCCGCGCTGCTTTTTTCGCAGGCGAAATTCGCGTCTTTGATATTATCGAGATTGGTGTATTTGGTTTTATCCGCTTTTCTTATTACGGCGACTTGTTTGTTGTTCATATAAGGCGTGCTTATCTGCATTTTTTCCAATCTGTCGTCGTTGATGGTAAATCCGTTCCACAGCAGATCCACGCTTTTGCCGTTGAGCTCCATTTCTTTATTGTCCCAATTAATTTTCTGGAACGTTACTGTTACTCCAAGCTCTTCTGCTACCAATTTGGCAAGTTCGATATCGAATCCTATCAACGTCTTGGGCGCGCAGCCTGCGAATGCGAATACGCTCGTCAGCGTGACGACGCAGAGCAGAAGCGCAATAATAATTTTCTTTTTCATAAATAATGTCTCCTTTTCGCTGGATTTGACTTATTCAGCGTAGTTATTATACTTTATTTCGATAAAGTTGTAAAGTGAATCGGATGAGAAAATGATTTTTTCAATTCCTAAATTGAGCTATAACTATCTGCGACTGCAAACGTCTGCTCGTATAATAGGACTAAGATTTTTTCGGTTAAATATATTAATAGTTGTTAATAATAATCGGTATGAGAGAAATAATAAGACACATTGATGAAGTAAAACGTCGTGTCGGAATGATAAAGGGGCAAGTAATGACCTTTGAAATCAACCGCGGGCGCAACAAATTCGTAAAGTTTGACGGTTACGTTCAGGACGCATATCCCGCGATCTTCACTATACGCTGTCTCAGCGAGGGAGAGGACGAATTACAGTCGTATTCTTACAACGATATTCTCACGCGCAACGTAAAAATCAACAAAAAATAAATTGTTTGTCATAATCGGTTAATTCTCGCAATATATTATGGTGTAAAAACATAATTGCGGAGGATATATGGCAATCAATACAGTTTTTAAGAGCGTTAGCTCTGATTTTGAAAGGACTTTGGACGGTAAGCAGATCGTAATGCAATGCAATTTCGATACTACGTCCAAGGGGGGAGTAAGCAAAGTTTGCGCGCTGTCCAGCGACGTGCAGATAACCAAGGCGCAGGCGTTGTCAAAACAGATAAAGACCGGCGGCAGAGTATCTCTCAAACTCGTCTATTTAGACGGAGAGGGTAAGCTCAATAATTTCGATTATATTTCCGATTTTTCCGAGGATATATCTAACGACGCCGTCATATTAGATATGCCTTGTATGGTCAGAGCGTCGATCGTGGACACGCAGTCGAGCATTGCGGGCAACGAGATAAAAGTGCAGACTGTTGTGGAGCTGACGCCGGTCGTAGTCGAGATAAATACTTTGGAGATTCTCGAAGACGCGGAAAACGCTTTGACTCTCAAAGAAACTCAGACTTATCAGAAATACATTTGCGCGGTCGAGGAAGAAGTCGAAGTATGCGACGAGTATTCGTGCGGCGTAAGAGTTGACGACGTATTGTTTTTCGATGCAAAAACTATTGTGGGCGGCGTGGAATGCGGCGACGGTAAAATAGTAGTATCCGGTCAGGCGGAAGTTTGTATTATATATACGAGCGACGGTATTGCGACGACAAAAAATCTCAATATCCCGTTTGTGCACGAACTTGCCGTCAACGGCGATTATCTCAACGCATGTATCAGCGCTAAGGTAAAGGACAGCAAGCTGATTATCGAAGGCGACGACAGCGACAATATATTCAAAATATCCGTATCGGTAGGTTTGCAGGGCTTCGTCATGCAGAGTGAAGAGATAGACGCGGTTGTAGATCTATACAGTCCGACCAATAAGTTGGACATAGGCAGACAAAGCGTAAAATTCGACAGACAGGACGGACTTATACGTCTTGAAGAGAGAATAAGCGGCAGCGTAAGCGCAGACAATACGGATGAAAATATCAAGACCATTATAAGTTGTATAGTGACTCAAAATAATCTATCCAATCTCGTCGCTATGACGGACAGTATATTGGCGGAGGGCATTCTCAATACGTCTGTGATATTCCAGACGGAAAGCGGAGCCAACAAGTGCATCCAGGTGGAATTGCCGTATTCGTTGCAATTTGAGTGCAAGGGCGTTAAAGAAGACAGTTTGCTTAGCGGCAGCGCGCTTGCCAGCGAATGCGTACATAAGGTCAAAAGAGACAGAGAAGTCGAATTGAGCGCCAACATAGTCTTGTCGGTGTGCGTAATGACAAGCGTCGAAACGCAGATTGTCAAAAGCGTCGAAGAAGGCGAGGAGTGTCAGGTAAATTCCAATGCGATAAGCATATATCTTCCCGGCAGAGGCGAGAGCATCTGGCAGGTCGCAAAGACTTTGGGAATGTCGATAGAGAGTATCAAAGAGCAAAATCCAGAATTGGGAGCGTTGATGCAAGGCGACGAAAGAATAGTGATTTACAGGGAAATAGGCTGATTGTTGCAATATCCTCTTAATCAGACGGCTGTCCGATTGCGGACAGCCGTTCAACCGTTGACGGGCGCGGAATTTTAATGGAAATTTACACAAAATTTGCATATATTTAGAATACTTTTACAACGCGCATATTGATATGATATGCGCGCTGTGCTAAAATAAAAACGAGGTGTGATATGGATACGTTTATTCAGGGATGTATGCGAATTAAGGATATGTCGGTTGCCGACGTGAGGGGACTTATCGAGAGTAACCTTGCCAACGGGATCAACGTATTTGACCATGCGGATATCTACGGCGGAGGTGAGTGCGAAAGTCTTTTCGGCAAAGCGCTTAAAGAAGATACCTCGCTGAGGGATAAAATCGTGTTGCAGACAAAATGCGGAATCGTCAAGGATTTGTCCTGTCATAGATACGACAATTCTACCAATTATATCATAGACAGCGTACACAAAAGTCTGAAGAGGCTTTGCATAGATAAGATCGACAGACTTTTGATACACAGACCCGACGCTTTGATGAATCCCGAAGAGACGGCAAAGGCGTTTGACACGCTTTACCGCGACGGGTTGGTAGATAAATTCGGCGTAAGTAATTTTTCCGCGGCGCAAATAGCGCTGATTAATGAGGTAAGCAAACAGAAGATCGAGTTTAATCAGATAAGACTGAGCCTTACGCATTGTCCGGCGATAGAATACGGCGTCAATTACAATCGTTTCAACAGCGCGGGCGTCAATCGCGACGGCGGCACTTTGGATTATTGCAGACTCAATAAAATACAGGTGCAGTGCTATTCGCCGTATAAAGGCAGGAAAAAATCATTTATAGGAGACGTCAGATATTACCGTCTTAACAAGCTGCTTAAAGAACTTGCTTTCAAATATAAATCAAGTCCCAACGCAATTGCTGCGGCTTGGCTGCTCAAACATCCCGCAGGACTGAGTGTTATCAACGGCACGACAAGACAAGAGCGTGTAGTTGAGATAGCAAAGGCCAGAGATATTTCTCTTACGCGTATAGAATGGTACGAACTTTATCATGCTTGCGGCAGAGTGTTGCCTTAATATTTCAGGCGTCCGTATAGGGGCGCTTTTTTATTTAATCGTGGTTCAAGAGTTGTTTTCGCCAACGTCAAAATCATGCGACTACCATGCTTAGAGTGTCAATTCGACGTCGGTTAATCTTGTGACTATTCGTCAAAAAGATACAAAATACAGCAAAAACAGGCATTCTAATACAGAAAATTATTTTTTATTACATAGCCAAAACCTTGTATGCGCGCTGTCAAGATGATATAATGTTCATAGGGGATTACACCCTCGAAACGATAAATCAAAAGGAGATACCTAATTATGAACAATCAAGCAATACAAGAGAAAGTTTCTACAGCAGAGGAAATGGGATTCGGCGTAAAAATCGATGCGGAGGACTTGCTGTTGGATATTAAATATCTGATAAAAGCATACTACTGCGCTACGTTGACGTCGGATAAAAACACTATGAAGATGAATTTTGACAACGGTCAGAGTTTTTTGCTTAAAGTTGAAGAGAGTTGAAATTAATTAAATATTTTAACAAGGAATTTTTACGCCATACCGTTGAAAAATATTTTTACGAATGTTAAAATATCGGTGGGTATAAAATGAATTCTATCAAAATCAAAGTAAACGCTAAAATAAATCTATCTCTTGATATAACCGGTATCAGAAGCGACGGCTATCATCTATTGGATATGTCAATGGCAAGCGTCGACGTGTCGGATATTCTCAGCGCGGAAAAAAGCGATGACGTAAGCGTCGTCATGAACGGCAAAAATGCGTCTTGCGACAACACGGCGTATAAAGCGCTTAAGCTTTTGCATGAAAAATACGGTGTCGGAATGCGCGTTGAAATTAACAAGGGAATACCGTTTTCCAGCGGTATGGGCGGTTCGTCGGCGGACGCGAGCGGAGTGTTTTATTGCGCGTCTCAACTTTACGGTATTGAATTGGATCAACTTGACGAATCGGCTGTCAGGATCGGTTGCGACGTGCCGTATATGATGCGCGGAGGCGGCGCAAGAGTTCGCGGAGTGGGAGAGCTGATTCAATCAACGGAGTTTGCTAAGTTGACGCTCGTTATCGCGCAGAGAGAATACGGAGCTTCTACAAAAGAAATTTACGCCGAGTACGACAGATTGCACGGTGTCTTCGGTGACTCCCAAACCTCCCGTTCGCAGTATTTCAATGCGTTGGAAAGCGCGGCAGTATCGCTTCGCCCGTCGATAGCAAGGGCAAAGGAAGATCTTTTGAGACATACTGACAGAGTGTTTATGACGGGCAGCGGCAGCGCATACGTAGGTCTGTTCGAGTGTGAGGAAAAAGCGCGCGAATGCGCGGAATCTTTGCGCGGATATCTATTCAAAAGAGTTGCAAGCACAGTTGATAAAGGCATAGAAATTTTAGAAACTAGCTAAATTAGGCGGGAAATTAAAAGAGATGGCGCAAACCATCTCTTTCAAATAATAGAGGATTGAATTATGAATTAGCCGATACTGTCCGACGGTATCGGCCGAAAAAATCATAATCTTTACATATTAATTATAACATTCTATTTTTTGGCATTCAATGCAGAATACGGATTATTTTATTAAAATTTTAGGAATTTTTCCAGAAACTTCAAAAATTAATCGGATAAGGCGAAAATCTGTCGGCTATTTCTGTAGAAATATACAAGAAACGGGTAATTCGTTAATTCACAAGGCACATTATATTAAGTAATGTCAATTTTGATTAAAAAATATCGATAAAATTAGATTAATTATATTAAAAATCTTCAAAATTCCAAAAAAAGTGTACTTTTCCTGACTATCAAATTATGTCCAAAATAGGACAATTTACTTGATATTTATACATAATACATTATACTATTTCACTTTGTCGATTACAATACTTTTCGGTCAGGAAATGTACACCTTTCCTGACTGAGGATAAAACGGGGTAGAAATGGATAATAGGAAAAAG
>CAMXSN010000021.1 GCA_947246685.1 uncultured Clostridia bacterium
TAATAAGGAGTATAAACTAAAAAAGAAAACATCGCTTTCTTCTTCTCCTCTCTCTCTGTTTATGTTTGGTGTTTTAGAGTCGGCAACGGCTCTTATTTTTTTATACTTACGTTATTTTTATGCGTTTAGTTTTATAAAGCTTTTGTTAAAGTAGTTGCATTGATAACTACAATTTAATCCTATTTTCATAATAATTTATACTGAAATTTGGTAAATATTGGATTTGCCGCGCCGAAAAGAATATTATTGTCATATATAATGTAATTAGCAGATAATGGTCCAATTTTATGCTTGCAAAAATTTTTTTATATGATAAAATATATGGTGAAAAACTTTTTATACCGTAAAGGAGGATATTGTAGTGGCAGAGAAGAAACCCGCATCCGCAAAAACTACTGCGGCAAAGAAGAGCGAGCCGGCAAAGAGTGCGGCAACGGCAAAGAAGAGCGAGCCGGCAAAGAGCGCGGCGACGGCAAAGAAGAGCGAGCCGGCAAAGAGTGCGGCAACGGCAAAGAAGAGCGAACCGGCAAAGAGCGCGGCGACGGCAAAGAAGAGCGAACCGGCAAAGAGCGCGGCAACGTCGAAGAAGAGCGAGCCGGCAAAGAGCGCGGCGACGGCAAAGAAGAGCGAGCCCGCAAAGAGCGCGGCAACGTCGAAGAAGAGCGAGCCGGCAAAGAGTGCGGCAACGGCAAAGAAGATTGAGCCTGCAAAGAGCGCGGCAACGTCGAAGAAGAGCGAGCCGGCAAAGAGTGCGGCAACGGCAAAGAAGATTGAGCCTGCAAAGAGCGCGGCAACAGCAAAGAAGAGCGAAGCGGTAAATAATAAGAATGAAAAAGCCGTAGAGCAGAAAATTTCGTCAAAAAGAGACGCCGAAGAAGTCGGAGCTACTTTGGTGGCATCTAAATCGACTTCCGCTCAGAAAAAACAAAGTGCAAAATCCGAAAAAGCTCCTTTGATGGTAGCAGACAAAAAAGAAAGTAATTCCAAAACCATTAATTCAAAGACTAACGGAACCGTATCCGGCGGAGCAAAAGCAATTAGTCTGGATAAAAATAAAAAGATAATTATAATATGCGTTGCAGCCGTTGCATGTTGCGCTATTCTGTTGACTATGATATTGAGCATACGCGCATGTTCTTCAACGGGAGTCGCTTATGCCAATCCGTTCATGAACAGTACTACGGTAGGATTTTCCGCAGAATATCTCGGTGAAGTCGAGAGAAAAATTCCGACCGAGACTAAGGACGGCGGACTCGCTCAGGGATATCCTAAATACGGCTATACTCAAGCGTTGACGCAAGAGCAAAAGCAAGCTGTTATTAATGAAAGCTGGCAATTATGTTCGATAGATACAAGAATAGGTAGTGACGGTTATCCTAAAAACACGTATAACTCTATGGACGCAGAGGGTAATTTATATCTCAACGGAGAGGCGACCGGCAAAAAGCTCTATAAGCACAGCGCGTCTGTGGGAATGTATATGGGCGACGTAGCCGACAATGAGCCCGCGATTATCAAAAACGTTACATTGAGACATAGGTATTCTAATTCTTACAGTGTGACGGGACTCTATGCTCCTGCAGGAGAGGTAATTAAAGTAGAAATCAGCGAGGACGATATGGAAGCGACGGGAGGCATTCTCGTACATATCGGACAGGCGCTCTATAATACCAAGGCAAATAATATTTGGCCTGCAAAAAACGTCAACCGTATGCCCGTAATTCTCAATTCTATGAGAGTCAACAAAACTACGGCAAAATATGACGAAAAAACGCATACTTACACGGCTTACGTAGGTTCGTTCCTCGGAGGTCCGATCTACGTGCACAACACTTCGACTACCGTGGACGTTAAGTTTTCCGGCGGCGTTAGATATACGCACTTCGTATTAGGTTATACGACGGAAGATGAATTTAATGAAAATGCAAAATCTTCGGCTCCTTATTTCGATCTCGAAGTATGGGACGGCGGAGTACTCCATTCCGGTCCGAAAAAATATGCGGGCATTTCTACTTACGAAGAGGTACGCGAAGCAGGCATTCTTTGGGAAAAGATATCTTTGGTATCCAACTATGCGCGCAAAAAGCGAGAGGGAATCGTATTCCTTTACGACCCGTTTGTCGCCGCAGGAGCAGCTGTAGCGTTCCCCAGTCAGCAGAGCGTCAACTGTCCGGCAAGCTGGATGTCGGGTTCTCTCAACGTCAAGTCGTTTATCAAAGGCGGCGCTTGGGGTAACATGCACGAATATAATCACAACTTCCAGGGATTCGGCGTCGGTAACGGCGGAGAGGTCACGAACAATGCGCTCAATTTGTTGGAATACAGTTGGTTTACCAAGATTTCTTCCGCTAGGAACATCAATTCCTACGGCGGCGGCGGTATGTCGGGTTGGAACTGTTATACCAGCGCTACTTGGGCATTGGATCAAATAGTTCACAATCGTTACAGCAACGGTAAACAGGGGCTTGCCATATACGCCAATCTGTTACATAACTTCGGTCAGGAAGCATATGTCGAGATGATTAGAGAGTCCGGAGGACAGTCTTACGATACTTGGTTTAGATCTTGTATGAACGCAACGCATAACGATATGACGTATTATTATAAAGATTTGATAGGATATCCTATATCTCAATCTGTGCTTGATGACGCTAAGTCGAAAAACTATCCAATATTTGTGCCGATATCTTCGGTATATCAGACGGGAAGAAGTTTTATGTATGACAACGTCAAGCAGTATACTTCTACTCAGCAGCCTTACGTTATTCAATACGGCAAGGCGTTTGATATCGATTTGTCAAGATACGTTGCTAACAGTGACGGTATGTATGAAAGCGGCAGCGTCGTATTGCCCGATAGGTTCGATTACAAAGTTAAGAGCGTTACGAATGCCAAAGGTCGGAGTATCAACGGAAAAATAACCAAAGTTGACGATTATCACTATACTTTTATGCCCAATAAAAATCTCAACTCGGGTAAGATAATTGCAACGTTGGAACTCACCGATAAGCAAGGTGTCTATAAGAATATAGACGACGTAGATCTTGTGCTTGAATTCGAACAGTCGTATGAGATGAATAAGAGCGTATTGGAACGCACGACTTATATATATGCCGACGGAGCCGCATATACGGATGCCGTCGAAGCATATGAAGCAGGCTATAAAGGCTACGTAGAGAAACAGGAAGGCGACAATATCAATAAAGTGCAGAACAGTAATACCGACGTTTGGTATACTAATAAAGACGGAGATGTTGCACCTCAAAATGCTGTTGTTGAAATAAAAGGCAAACTGCTTGCAAACGATGACGGCAAATATCGTATCGCATTGAGAGGAAGATGGAACGTAGCTTTGTACATTAAAACTCCGAGCGATGACGATTATAAACTTGTAGCGTCGGCAAAAGATGTGACGGGCAACGATATCAATAAGGTTAATACTTATTTTGATATAAGCGGCTTGAAGAAGGGTGATTGGGTATACTTCAAAGAAGTCATGATAGTCAAGGGCGAACCGGGAAAAACTGCAAGCTTTATCGGGCTTGGTTGGAATAAGTTTGAAGACGCTATGCCGCTATTTGATGAAAGCGGAGAGATAATCGGCGAAGTTCCCGAGACGGTCACACTTAGCTACGCCGTCGGTTACAGAGAATCTTATGAGTCCGTACATAAAGAGTTTGAGTCGGAGTATCATTATAAGAGAGGCTATACCTACAGTTATGTATATAATAATACTGCAAAACAAAAGCAGAGTATAGTCAATGTGCAGAATTACGTATCTTGGGGCGGGGATGGACATAAGGAAGAGTTTAAGATTGATAATCTTGTTGACGGAAGTTTAAGTACTTATATCCACACCAACGGCGGGCATTCGGCGTCTAATCCGTTTGTGATTACTATGGATATGGGCGAAGCGATAACGGCAAATAGAATGCTCATACATACGCAACCCAGATCGGATTATCGATATCCAACCGATTTTATATTGTATGGCAGTCTTGACGGCAAGGAGTATTTTAAAATAAAAGACTATCAAAACGTTAAAATAGTCAAAGACAACAGAATAGCAGTTGATTTCGATACGACAAAATTCCGTTATTACAGGTTGATAATGACTAAATCGTCTCAGAATTATATAATAATCAGCCGTATTGATTTTACGGAAAGTTACGAACGTCTAAACGGTGAGCAATATTCAATAGACGACGAGATTTTCAAATACGGCGGGAAATGGCAGGCTAAGGCTACTGCGGCAAGTTTCGGACACGTTGTCGTAGGTAAAAAAGGCGCGACCGTAGAATTTACTTTTGAAGGAAATAGATTTGCGTTGTTGTCATCATCTGCATTCGAGAGAGATTTTGAGGTGACAATTGACGGAAAGAAGGTAAGTTCTGATTTCTTTAAGAATAATAAGGGCGAGCGTACGTTGATCGCGTTTATGTCCGGCGAGCTATCTCAGGGGAAGCATAAAGTCAAAGTCAAATGTAAAAAGAAAAATTGCAGTCTGGATTCGCTTGTTGTTTGGCAGGCGGAAGAAACCGCGTAGTCGCTATATGTTTACATAATATCTTGACGCGTCGCCTAAATGGCGGCGCGTTGAGTATTATAAGCGAGTTGTAGAGACAACATAGTAACAGAATTGTCGTTGATATAAAGTAAGAATGGTTGCATCAATTAATTAAAATAATAATGATTATTATTTTTATAATCACTTGACATTAATTTCAAGAATATGGTATATTATTAGTACAGATATGGCGAATTTTTCCTCGCGCCGTCAAGCGGTGTTAGAAGTAATTAAGAATATGAGATGTCATCCGTCTGCAGAAAGGGTGTATGAGGAATGCAAAAAGTCCATTCCCAATATATCCCTTGCGACAGTGTATCGCAACTTGGCGTATCTTGAAAAGCAGGGCGTATTGGGCAGAGTGCCGGGATGCTCCGAAATGGAAAGATATGACGTCGAACTTGACGGGCATACGCACGCAATTTGCAAGAAGTGCGGCAGAATAGTCGACCTTCCTTATCCCGAAAATTTGAAAAAATTGCTTGACGAATATTGCAAAGATAGGCAATTTAACGGTTTTGGATTGAGTTTTTACAATATTTGCGAGGATTGTCAGCGAGAGGAAAAATTATAAATTAAGATAAAAATAAAAAACATATATAAATCGGAGGTAATTATTATGGCAAAATATGTTTGTACCGTATGCGGATACGTTCATGAAGGAGACAGCGCTCCCGAGAGATGTCCGGTATGCAATGCTACTACGTTCAAAGAGGTGCAAGGCGAAATGTCTTGGGCATGCGAGCATATCGTAGGATCGGCAAAAAATTATGACGAGAACGTTAAGAAAGGATTGCTTGACAATTTCAACGGCGAATGCGCAGAAGTCGGTATGTATCTTGCTATGTCAAGACAGGCAGACAGAGAGGGATATCCGGACGTTGCGGAAGCGTTTAAGAGATACGCGCTTGAAGAGGCTGAACACGCAGCTAAATTTGCAGAATTGCTCGGCGACGTGCTGACCAATAGCACCGCAAAGAACGTAAAGATGCGTATGGAAGCAGAAAACGGCGCTTGCGCAGGCAAATTGGAACTTGCTAAACTTGCAAAGCAGCTCGGCTATGACGACGTGCACGATACTGTTCACGAAATGGCTAAGGACGAGGCTAGACACGGCTGCGGTTTCAAGGGCTTGTACGACAAGTATTTTAAGTAAGGCGAGAGCGTAGAGGTTCAAACTTAATAAAACGATTAGGGCGGGGATTCTACCTGCCCTTGATTGTTTACAGAATAAATTAAATAGCGAAGTTGTAGAGTTTGGAATGCTGTAATTTCATCGGCTTTTGTCGCTCTTTTATCCAATTAATATTTATTGGTGATTACAAATATAACGTGTATATTATATAATGCAGTTATTACATTATTCTTGCAAAAATTACATAAATAATGCCGTAACTGCATAAAATTTAAGTTGATTATATGCGTGTATGCAATATAATTTAAGTGTGCTATATTTGCACATATGGAGGAGCGTATGAGTTTTTGGGAAGTTGCGGCTCAACTGTCTTTGCTGATAGTGGGATTTGTGATGTTGATAAAAGGCGCTGACTGGTTTGTAGACGGCGCGTCAATGATTGCTCGAAAATTCGGAATTCCTCAGATAGTAATTGGACTGACGATCGTCGCTTTCGGCACGTCGGCTCCGGAGGCGGCAATCAGTATTACATCCGCAGTAAAAGGTAGCGCAGGACTTGCGATAGGCAATATTCTCGGGTCTAATATTATGAACATATTCCTGATTTTGGGATTATGCGCGCTATTTACGCCGCTTGCGGTGCAGAAAAACACGTTATATGTAGAATTGCCGTTTGTTGCCGTCATATCGGCGGCTTTGATGATAATGGGAGTTGTCGGCGGAAAATTAGGTTGGGTAGACGGCTTGATTATGTGGCTGCTGTTTATAATATTTTTTGCGTATTTGATAGTTTTGTCGAGAAAGGATAAAAACAAAGCGCCTCAATTGGATGACGGGCAACTAAATAACGATGACGATCAAGAGTGCGGAGATGACAAGAAAGGTATTCTCATAGCAAAGATGCTTGGAAAACTTGCAGTAGGAATAGCATTGGTTATTCTCGGAAGCCAAGCGGTCGTCAACGGAGCCAAGACAATAGCCGGCGGAATAGGTATGTCAGAGAGTTTGATAGGATTGACCGTCGTTGCGTTCGGTACCTCGTTGCCCGAGTTGGTAACTTCTATGGCGGCGGCAAGAAAGGGCGAGGCCGATCTTGCTATAGGCAATATAGTGGGCAGCAATATTTTCAATATTCTGTTCGTGCTAGGGACGAGCGCGCTGATATCTCCGATTGCTTTCGACACAAATTGGGTCACAGGATTTATGATTGACGCAGTGATGGCGATATTTGCGGCAGTAGTTTTGTTCCTATGCATCTTCCTAAATAAGGACAAAAAGTTAAAAAGAGCCGGCGGCATAACAATGCTGTTGATTTATGCGGGATATTTTGCTTGGATAGTTGCGAAGGATATCAAATTTTAAGTAACTACAATCGGCGAATATACGATAGGCGCAGAAGTCAAATTACGGCGGCTGCGCCTATATTTTACGCAAATACGCATGTTTATTCAAAATTTATAAAAAACAGTTAGAAAAGTGTTTGACATTTATTTCTTTTTTTACTAAAATTATATGGCGAGAAAATATATCAATGAACTAGCCCCTCGGAGATGTATTGACAATAATTTACAAATTACAATGGAGGGTTTTATCCGTGAATAAGACATATATGGCAAAACCTGAGGACATCAAGAAAGAATGGCACGTGGTCGACGCAACCGATTTGGTATTGGGAAGACTTGCCAGCAATGTTGCCAACGTCCTTAGAGGTAAAAATAAGCCGACGTATACGCCCAATGTGGATTGCGGCGATTTTGTTATCGTAATCAATTGCGACAAAGTTCGCTTGACAGGTAAGAAATTGGAGAACAAGTACCACATTCACCACTCCGGTTATATCGGCGGACTTAAAGAAGTTCAATACAAAAAGTTGATGGCAGAAAAGCCGGAAAAGGCTGTTATGCTTGCAGTTAAGGGTATGCTTCCTAAGAATTCGCTTGGCAGAAAGCAACTCACTAAGTTGCGTTGCTATGCAGGCGCAGAGCACAATCACGAGGCTCAACAGCCGAAAGAATTAAAATTCTAATAAGGAGAGTATGACAAATGGCTACTAAGAAAACTAAGAAAAAAGTTCAGTTCTGGGGAACAGGCAGAAGAAAGAAAGCTATCGCAAGAGTCAGACTCATTCCCGACGGAAGCGGTAACATTACTATCAACAAGAGAAGTATCGACGAATATTTCGGTCTTGATACTCTTAAACTTATAGTTCGTCAGCCTTTGGAATTGACGGGCAGCACAGCAAAATACGACGTCATCGTCAACGTACACGGCGGCGGATTTACAGGACAGGCAGGTGCAATCAGACACGGTATTTCCAGAGCTTTGGTTCTTGCAGACGGCGAAACAAAAGCGGCTTTGAAGAAAGCAGGTTTCCTTACCAGAGATCCAAGATCAAAAGAAAGAAAGAAATACGGTCTCAAGAAAGCAAGAAGAGCGCCGCAGTTCAGCAAGAGATAATCTCTGTTGTTATCAAGTATGCAAAAACCTCGAATTATTTCGAGGTTTTTCTTTTTCATTTTAAGTGAATATTACACGGTTAAATTAAACGTATGAGATTCTTCGACTACGCTCAGAATGACGGATAGTAATATGATATGTCATTTCGGCCACAGTGGAGAAATCTAATCAGTATATAAATACTGTTGAGATATTTCGACTGCGCTGTCGCTCCGCTCAATATGACAGGAATTATTAGTCAAGTATCTTAGATAAGAATAACCTAATATAGTTCAACTAATAAGTATGTATAATGTCATTCTGAGCGTAGTCGAAGAATCTAATCTTTTTATAGAGAGTATTTATATTTAGTTTGAATTATCATGATTGCTAATCGTCGACAACCTTCTACCACTATTTTTTCTCAAAGCGCAAAATAATGCAAAAATGGAAGAATTTTTCAGTGAATAATTACAAAATTCCAAAAAAAGTGTACTTTTCCTGACTGTAAATTTATGTCTTAAATAGGACAAATTATTACATTTTTATACATATTACATTATACTATTTCCCCCTGTCGTTTACAATACTTTTCGGTCAGGAAAAGTACACCTTTCCTGACCGAAGGCGAGATGGATATGGAAAATTTA
>CAMXSN010000022.1 GCA_947246685.1 uncultured Clostridia bacterium
GCAGATGCAAGAAGGCGCTGAGAGAACTTGCCGACAGCAAAGAAGAGTACGAGCGTAATCAGGAAGAACTTAAAGAAAAGCGTCGCGAAGAGCAAATGCAAATGATGTTTATGCATATGGGCGGCGCGGGCGCAAATATGAACGGAGGAATGGCTCAAGGCGCATTTATGGGCGCAGGTATAGGAGCGGATGAAATAAGAGGAATAATCTCCGATACGGTAACAGCTATGTTGCCTGGTATGCAACAGATGTTGCCGCAGACGGCTAGTGCCAGCGATAATGATGAAGTAATCAAAAAACTTGTCGAAGGTCAAGATATGCTGATGAGAAAGTTTGCCGAACAGCCTGAAGCTAAGATCATAGAACGAGAAGTGGCTACGACAATAGCAAGCGACGATACCATTAAGAATATGCTGAAAACGCAAGAGAATCTGATGCGAAATCAGGATAAGCTGATGGAGAAGATACTCGAGCTATCGGCAGGGAAAAAGGCAGAGACTCAGGTCGTAGAAAAGATTGTAGAGAAACCTGTAGAAAAAATTATAGAAAAGGAAGTCCGCGTAGAAGTACCTGTGGAAAAGATTGTCGAGAAAGAAGTAATCAAAGAAGTCAAAGTCGAGGTGCCCGTCGAAAAGATTGTAGAGAAAGTGGTGGAGAAAGCAGTACCGGTAGCGGCAGCTCCCAAAGCCAAGAAAGAAGTAGCTCCTAGACTTACTCTTGACGAAGCGTATGAGAAATTGAGTAAGCAACAGAAGAAGTTCTTTGACGGATTGAGAGAATACGCAATGAAGAAAGAAAAGTGTAAGGAGAAGAAATCGACGTACAATATTTTATTGGGACAGTCATCGGTAAATCCGTTAGTGAAGTTGACGATAAAGAAAGACGTGACTGTAGCGTTGTTCAAGATGGAAGACGAGTATTTGAAAGACATAAGACGCAACGCAAGCAACGACGGAGCGAAGATAAAAGTTAAGGAGACAGAGATAGCAATAGGAGACGCGCAGGCATACAGCGCGGCGAAAGAGATGATAGATTTGAGAGAGGATCAGATTGAACGTTATCAAGACTTTCTCAAAGAGCAGAGATCTATGAAGAATCGCTAAGTAGGTACCGAGTGCGTATAGCGGCGCGCCTTCCGCCCGATCATCGGGACAAGGGAAGTCGACATGTACGGAAAGTACATTTGACGACTTCACCTTGCCCTAGCTAGGACGAAAATCACACCACTCTCCGCGCTCGAGAGAAAGCAGTAAATAATAGGATAATAATCAAAGAATAACTCACCGCTCGGTTACCGTCGCACGGAGCGATATAGGACTAATCTACGCGCTCGAGAGAGTGTGTGAGATAAGCGGATGAGATATTTCGACTACGTTACACTCCGCTCAATATGACAGGACTAAAAATCGTAACGAAAAATAATCTGTCACCCTGAGCGAAACGAAGTGAAGTTGAATGGGGCTCAACAGATTAATAAGCGGATGAGATGCTGACGCGATTGACGTTAATAGCATAACGTAGCAATCGCTATACCGTCGCTTTGCTCCTTACGACTACGCTCAGAATGACAAAAATAAAAGAGGATTAACAAACTTGCGTTAGAAATAACAAATTTAGTCGATTATCAAATAATATTAATGTCATATAGAGCGGAGCGACAGTGCAGTCGAAATATCTCAACAGTAGTATTTTCTCCACTACGGTCGAAATGACAGACTAAGTTTATTCCCAAAATCTTATTTCGTTGACAAAGTTTGTTAGCCGCGAAGAATTAAGCATTTGATTAAATATATATTATTTTCATTAAATATAGGCGGAAAGACGATTAAACGGAATTCGCCGTGGGTTGACGCCGCGTAGGTCGGCGTCTCTTATCTTTTTATAAAAACTTAATATTAAACGCTTGACTTAAAATTTAATAACATATAAAATAGTTTTGTTATAAGTAAAATTATGCTTATAAGTCTAACTATCGCCAAAAAATACTGTGGGTGTGACAGTATTTGAGTCAATAAATATGAGATTATCCTTCGGGGTTGCTGGATAAACTCATCCGACACATTAACACAGGAGGTTCAACAAATGCCAACAATCAATCAGTTAATCAGGCAAGGCCGTGAGAGACAAGTCAAGAAGTCAACCGCTCCTATCATGCAGAAGAATCCGCAGAAGAGAGGCGTCTGTCTTTCCGTTACGACTACTTCTCCCAAAAAGCCTAACTCAGCTTTGAGAAAGATTGCCAGGGTACGTCTTGTAAACGGCTTGGAAGGTACTAGCTACATTCCAGGTATCGGTCACAACTTGCAAGAGCACAGCGTGGTACTTATCAGAGGCGGAAGAGTAAGAGATTTGCCTGGTGTGAGATATCACATTATCCGTGGTACTTTGGATAGCGCAGGCGTAGCTAAGCGTATGCAGGCAAGATCCAAATATGGCGCAAAGAGACCTAAATAAGCAAAGCCTATTTAGTCGGATGTAATTATTATTCACAATCTAAAAAAGGAGGTTAAGAATTAATGCCAAGAAGAAATTCAGTTCCCGTTAGGGACGTATTGCCGGATCCTATACACGGCAGTAAGGTTATCACAAAGTTTGTCAATCAGATTATGTGGGACGGAAAGAAAGGTACTGCGCAGTCTATCGTATACGGCGCATTTGATATAATCGAACAGAAAACGGGTACGCCCGCTATGGAGGTGTTCAATAAAGCTTTGGAGAACGTTATGCCGTCTCTCGAAGTTAAGGCTCGCCGCGTAGGCGGTTCCACATATCAGGTGCCTATGGAAATCCGTCCGGCAAGAAGACAAACTCTTGCAATCAGATGGCTCGTTATGTTCTCGCGTAAGAGAGGCGAAAAGACCATGGTCGAGAGAGTTGCCGCAGAATTGATGGACGCTTTCAACAACACGGGCAATTCCGTAAAGAAGAAAGAAGATATGCACAGAATGGCAGAAGCAAACAAGGCTTTCGCTCATTATCGTTGGTAATTGCCACGCATACATTAAAAGAGGTAAAAAATGGGTAGAGAATATTCTTTGGAAAACACAAGAAATATCGGCATCATGGCTCACATCGACGCAGGTAAGACTACTACCAGTGAAAGAATTCTGTTCTATACGGGTATCAACCATAAGATAGGCGAAGTGCACGAGGGCGCTGCTACTATGGACTGGATGGAGCAGGAGCAGGAAAGAGGTATCACTATCACTTCCGCTGCTACCACCACTCACTGGAAAGGCAATTGTATCAACCTTATCGACACTCCCGGACACGTTGACTTCACTGTTGAAGTTGAGCGTTCGTTGCGTATTCTCGACGGAGCCGTAGCGCTTTTCTGCGCAAGAGGCGGCGTCGAACCGCAATCGGAGACGGTTTGGAGACAAGCTACTAAATATCACGTTCCGAGAATTGCCTTTGTCAACAAGATGGACAAAGACGACGGCAATTATTTCAGAACTATCGAAATGATGAACAAGAGACTCAGCGCAAACGCGGTTGCTATGCAGTGCCCGATAGGCGCAGAGAAAAACTTTAAGGGAGTTGTAGACCTTCTCACAATGAAGGCGTATTACAACGAGGGCAAAAACGGCGAAATTCTCACCGAAAAAGAAATTCCTGAGGACATACTTGATCAGGCAGAAGAGCTTAGAGCAGCTCTTATCGAAAAAATCGCTGAGTTCGACGACGAACTTATGGAGAAGTTCTTCGAAGGAGACACAAGCGTAGAGGCTATGCCGAAATCGTTGTTGCAGCCGATAATCCGTAAAGCTACAATCGATATGAAGATTACTCCCGCTTTCTGCGGTACTTCGCTTGGCAACAAAGGCACACAGCTTTTGCTTGACGCGATAGTGGATTATTTGCCCGCTCCTACCGACGTTCCCAACGTTGAAGGTTACGAGCCCGGCAAGAAGGAAATCGTCGTTAACCGTAAATCCGACGATAACGAAAAATTCAGCGGACTTGCATTCAAGATCGCAACCGATCCGTTTATAGGAAAACTCGCGTTTTTCAGAGTGTATTCGGGCGTATTGACAAAAGGTTCTTACGTATATAATTCCACCAAGGATAAGAGAGAAAGAGTTGGACGTCTTGTCAGAATGCACGCCAATAGCCGTACTGAAATCGACGAGGCTTACGCAGGCGATATCGTTGCTATCGTAGGTCTTAAAGACACGACCACAGGCGACACTCTGTGCGATGAAAACGCTCCTATTATACTCGAATCAATGGAGTTCCCGGATCCCGTTATTCAGATTGCTATCGAGCCTAAGACAAAAGCAGGCCAGGAGAAGATGGGTATCGCTTTGCAGAAACTTGCGGAAGAAGATCCGACTTTCAAGACTTATACCAATCAGGAAACAGGTCAGACGATCATCGCAGGTATGGGCGAGTTGCACTTGGATATAATCGTAGACAGACTTAGAAGAGAATTCAAAGTCGAGGCTAACGTAGGCGCTCCGCAGGTTGCTTACCGCGAGACTATCCGCGGCACTGTCAATGCAGAAGGACTCTTTAAGAGACAGTCCGGCGGTAAAGGTCAGTACGGTCACTGTAAGATTGTTATTTCGCCTAACGAACCGGGCAAAGGATTCACTTTTGTCGATAAGACCGTCGGCGGAAGCATTCCTAAGGAATATATACCTGCAGTAGAAGCCGGAATCAAAGAGGCTGCGAGAGGCGGTATTGTTGCCGGCTACGAGATGGTTGATTTCAACGTCGATTTGATGGACGGTTCTTACCACGAAGTCGACTCTTCGGAAATGGCGTTTAAGATCGCAGGTTCTATGGCGTTCAAAGACGGCGCGTCCAAGGCTAAACCGGTCTTGTTGGAGCCTATTATGAGTGTTGAAGTTCAGGCTCCGGAAGATTATCTCGGTACGATACTGGGCAGCGTAACAGCCCGCAGAGGCACTATTAAGACTACTGAGGAGCGTAACGGAGTTCAGGTCGTAGACGCTGACGTTCCGCTCGCGGAAATGTTTGGTTACGCAACCGATTTGAGAGGCGCGACGCAAGGCAGAGGTAACTTTGTAATGCAGTTCGACCACTACGCAGAGGTTCCTAAATCCGTATCCGAAAAGATTATCGGCGCAAGAGCTAAAAAGGACTAACATTTTATTTTGATATAAATAAATGTTGACAAAAAGTAAAAAACATAATAAAATAAAAAAGTAAACTAAAAGACCAATTCATTTATATATTTTTAGGAGGATATTTAACTATGGCTAAGGCTAAATTCGAAAGAAATAAACCACACGTAAATATCGGTACAATCGGTCACGTTGACCACGGTAAGACCACTCTTACTGCCGCTATTACAATGTATTCTTCCGCAAAGGGCTATGCTCAGAAGATGAGATACGACGAAATCGACAAGGCTCCGGAAGAGAGAGAAAGAGGTATTACAATCAATACAGCTCACGTTGAGTACGAGACTGCAGAGCGTCACTATGCTCACGTTGACTGCCCCGGACACGCAGACTACGTTAAAAACATGATCACCGGCGCTGCTCAGATGGACGGCGCAATCCTGGTAGTTGCATCCACCGACGGTCCGATGCCCCAGACGAGAGAGCACATTCTTCTTGCTCGTCAGGTAGGCGTTCCCTACATCGTCGTATTTATGAACAAGACCGATCAAGTTGACGATCCCGAGCTTCTTGAACTCGTCGAGATGGAAATCAGAGAGCTTTTGAGCGAGTACGGATTCCCCGGCGACGACACTCCGATCATCAAAGGTTCTGCACTCCTCGCTTTGGAAGCTGCTTCCAATGACAAGGCTGACGATCCTGCTTGCGCTTGCATCCAAGAACTTCTTGATGCTGTTGACGCATATATTCCTGCTCCTGAGCGTGATACCGACAAGCCGTTCTTGATGCCTGTCGAAGACGTATTCACCATCACAGGTAGAGGTACCGTTGCTACCGGCAGAGTAGAGAGAGGCGTTGTAAGAGTACAGGATAAGGTTCAGATCGTAGGTATCAGACCCACGACAGACACCACCGTTACCGGTCTTGAAATGTTCAGAAAGTTGCTCGACGAAGCTTTTGCAGGCGACAACGTAGGCGCATTGCTCCGTGGTATCGACAGAAAGGGTATCGAGAGAGGTCAGGTACTTGCTAAACCGGGTACTATCAATCCGCACACCAAGTTTGCTTCTCAAGTATACGTATTGACCAAAGACGAAGGTGGTCGTCATACTCCGTTCTTCAACGGCTATCGTCCGCAGTTCTATTTCAGAACGACTGACGTTACCGGTTCTATCAAACTTCCTGACGGCGTAGAAATGGTTATGCCTGGCGACAACATCAACATGGACGTAACTCTTATCACTCCGATTGCTATCGAAGAAGGACTTCGTTTCGCTATCCGTGAGGGCGGCAGAACGGTTGGTTCCGGTGTCGTAGCTAAGATTTTCGAGTAATAGATCTTAACGAAAATTTAACGGGATTCTCATATGAGAGTCCCGTTTTTTTATTATCGTACCTATTAATAATTTATTCATAACCTTTGAGCCCTGACGCAATTGTCAATGCGCTTGCATTTTGGCGGACTTTGTTAAGCGGTTGAGACCCATTCGACTTCACTTCGTTTTGCTTATGGTGACAGATCATATCTGTGATATGTCATTTCGACCGCAGTGGAGAAATCTCATCAATTTATTAATATGTTGAGACCCGTTCGATTTCACTGCGTTTCGCTCAGGGTGACATATTTTTGTCCACTATGTTTATATGTTCTGTCATTCTGAGCGAAATGCAATGTAGTCGAAGAATCTCATCTTTTTTACTTTCATACTGTTGAGATATTTCGACTGCGCTATAGCTCAGCTCAATATGACGTAAAAAATATTTGGCAATTCAACTAAGATTGTTATTACTACCGCAAGTTTGTTTATTCACTTTTATTTTGTCATTCTGAGCGAAATGCAATGTAGTCGAAGAATCTAATCCGTAAGATTTATAATCTCAACTGTTTTTTTGCGCGGATGCAACGTCTTATGTTTTTATGTTATACAGCTTTAAGCTGGTTCTTATATGTTCTCAATGACTAAAATAGTACAAAAATGGAAGAAATTTTCAGCGAATAATTACAAAATTCCAAAAAAAGTGTACTTTTCCTGACTGTCAAAATATGTCTGTTATAGGACAAATTATTTGATATTTATACATAATACATTATACTATTTCGCTCTGTCGTTTACAATACTTTTAGGTCAGGAAAAGTACACCTTTCCTGACCGAGGGTGAGATGAGAATGGAAAAAATAT
>CAMXSN010000023.1 GCA_947246685.1 uncultured Clostridia bacterium
TGCCATTAAAAATGCACCTCCTTAAGTTTTGTCTAACTTTTGGGGTGCATTTCAAAATCGCGTCGGCTTATTTGTTTGCCAAAGTTATTTATTACTGCCGTACAGTTGCATATAGGCATCTCCGCCAAAACCGCCCTGCGTTGCGCCAAGTCCTGCTCCGCCGCCGCCAGAGCCCATTTCGCCGTCGCTGCCGATTTTTAAGGCTACACCGCCGTTTCCGCCTTTATGGAACACGGAAGCCGCGCCGCCTTTACCTGACGGACTTGCTCCGGCAACGTTATACCCAAAATGTACCGTCTTAAAGCCCAAATCAACGTCAAACGCCTGCGACGCACGTCCGCCGTCAGCTCCGTCTCTGTCAAAAATAAGACTCATCAATTCCCCCTTGGGAATGGCGTTTCGAAGAACTGATCCTCCTTCGCCGTGTCCTGAAGTCGTGCCCCTTTTGCCGCCGTCTATCCCTAAAACGTCAAAAGCATACGGCTTGGTCTCCGACTTATCTCTGGCCGTGGTAACAAGCACCGAGCCGCCGTCGCCCGTTGTATACTCATTGTCATCTTCGTATTCAAATTTACCGCCGCCCATTCCAAGAAGAAATCCCACGTTTTCTGCCTCGGCAAGGTCTATTTTAATGACTGCAAAAGCTCCGCTTCCGCCTCCGTAACCGGAATGTCTGCCGTCTATCGACGAACCTCCCATTCCTCCGGAACTTACGATAAACACATATAAATACCTGTAATTCCATATCTCGGGCGTCTCTTCTACACTACAGCGATAAACGTTAAATACTAGAAATTGATCGTTGATAAGGGCTGTTTTGTAATCAATTTCTACCCACTCAACTTCGTCGGCATTCGCGCTGCAACATGGCGCTATAAAGAATAGCAACGATAACGTCAATGCTAAACATATAAATGCCGACACACATTTTTTTGCCTTAATTTGTTCCATAATTTTACTCCTTTTCTTTTATTATAGCATTATTAAGTCTAGCCGTCAATATGGTTTTAGCAAATTATTTTATGAATTCTAAGATTTTTAATACTAAAATTTTCTCTCATCATATCATAAGTATTATTAACAAAAAGAAAAAGAGACCGAAATTCAGTCTCTTTCAATCATATAAACATCTTTCATACCGACACTTAATCATTACTGACGCCGACAACCGTTTCCACCTTAACGGCCTTGACAAAAAAAGTGAGCATTAGTCTTCCGTCTCGACGTCTATTACGTCGTTATCAATAGTTTGCGACATTATCTTTTCTATGTTCTTCTTCAACTTTATATAGGATACAAGTCCAAGATTTATCGCGACAAGCACGCTAAGCGCAACGGGAATTATACACAGCGCCAATGCAAATCCTTTAGCTGAAAACACTGTGATGCCAAGTATCATCAACAGCAAACAGACGCCTATAATTGAAGCCATAGTCCATATTACGTTAGCTTTCCCCATTCCCTTAAGCATAAATCTGACCAGCGTCGCGATAATATAAGCAATATAAGTCAACGGCAACAGATAAACTATAAAAAACGAGATATCCTGCCCCACCTTACTCGCATACTTGATAACTAGGCTGTAAAATATAAGAGTCAGGCTCAAAATCATCAAATACGCTCTGATCTTACGCATTACCGCGTTGCCGTCGTGTCGGCAGTAGACCAATCTGGCGACCGCAAATCCGACTATAAACAATATCAGCGGATATACGCTCCAACAAACCTTACTGACAAATATATCTATTATGCTCAAAATCACCGCCAAATTGATTAACGCCACTAGAGCAATAATCCAAGGATTATTGCGTCGCGTTACGCGTTCTTTGATAACAGATTTGATATCGTTGGCTGTGAATACGCTTACTCTGTCTTCTTTTGTGTATTTATACGCGCAATTCGGGCATACGTCGCCCACTTTTTCGTCGTACCATTCGTTGCAGTTGGGACAAAGTCTCATATCGGCTCCTTATTTTGACAGATTATTTTCCGAATTTATTGTGAATATCTTTTTTTACCTGACGCACTTTGTGATTGATCATGCGAGTTGCTTTTCGATAATTATTTCGTATAAAATTGTTTACTGCTCTCGCTTCTCTTCGTCCCGTCGGCGTAAGGTTGGCGACCTTACCCGTAGCCAGTACGGTAATACTGGGCAAAACGAAAAGCACCAAAATACCGCTGATGATGCTGCCTCTGGCAATCAAAGCCGTGATTTCCTGCACGACGAGATTGGACGTGATAAAGAACACGGACATACAGCATCCCGCAATGATTGCGACGGAAGTTATTACGGACATAGCGCACTCGTTAAGTGATCTGTATGACGCCTCTCTCGCAGGCATATGCTCGATATACTTTTTATATTTGACCGCATATAAAATTGCGTAGTCGACAGTTGACCCCAGCTGGATCGAAGATATTATCACATAACCTATAAAATTAATTACGCTGCCTGTAAGCACGCTTATTGACAAATTGACGAAAATACCGAATTCGATTACTATAATTATCATTGCGGATATCTTGAAAGATTTCATCGTAAACATCAATATCGCCATAATTATCAATATCGATACGAACGTAATTACCAAAAAGTCTATCGGAGTGATACTTTCTAGGTCGAATTTTGCCTGCGACACGCCGGTAATATAAGTGCCTGATGAAAAGTTTCTATACAATGAAGACCTTATGTTAGAAAGCGTACTTGCAGTTTTATTGCTCTCGGAATCGCCTTCAACCATTACAAAATACAGATTGTGATCGTCTCTTGCCAAAGCCTTTAGCGTATCGGCCTCGGGCGGAAGCGCATTGGTGATAAACTTTTGATCGCTGTTGACCATCTCGCAGAGAAATTCCGCCAAAGAATGATATTCATCGGACACGATAGAATAGATTCCGAGCACGCCCGTCACGTTGTCCCCTTTATCATTCTTGACGTCCTGTACAAATTTTATATTTTTATCTCGTAAAGTATGGTTTTTAAGATTTTCTTTTTGCGCCTGTTCATCTTTATAAGACATCGGCAAAACCACAATTATCGAATTGGACATTCTGCTGACGATATTGTCAATCTGAGTCGGATTTTCTTTTGGTTTATTGAATTTGACGTAGCTTAGATTTATAAAAGACTGAGTTATCATCACAGGCAAAAGCATCAAAACCAAAATCAACGCAAACACTTTTCTATGTTTTACGGAAAAACTTGCCGGCGCTTGCAATTTGGGAATCGCAACGGCATGTTTTGTCTTTATCTGCCATTTTCTTGTCATTAACACTACGCACGGCAACATAAAAATTATCGTGATAAGCGATAGAATAACGCCTTTGGCAAGCACCAATCCCAAGTCTCTGCCAATTCCGAATCTCATAAACAACAACGCCATAAATCCGCCGACGGTCGTCAGAGACGACGCAGTAATAGTCGAGAATGTCTTGGGTATCGCCAGTTGCATGGCCTGTTCGTCGTTGAGCGCGTACCGCCGCTCGGACTTAAACGAATGTATCAAGAATATCGCATAATCCATAGACAGACCTATCTGCAATATGGTTGACGCCGCGTATGTAATAACCGAAACGGACGAAAACATCAAATTAGTACCCATATTGAGAAGTACCGCTATACCCAACGTTGCCAACAGAATAAACGGTTCAACTAGATTATCCGTCGCAAACAACAGGATTATAAACATCACGAGAACTGCCACGATAATATATTTCCACACCTCGTCGATAGTAGTCGTATAGAGGTCGTATATTATCTTTGTGCTGCCGCCCACCGAACATTCGTAGCCGTCGAACACTTCAGGCATTTTTCTGACAAAATTCATAGCCTCGTCAGACGCCGATGATACTCCGAGCTCGACTATCATAACGTAATTAGCGGGAGAATCGTCTTCTATCGCCTCTTTGAGCGATTTAGCCCCATTCTCGGGGAAAAACAAATTTTTTACGTCGTCTTGCGCAATCATCTCATCGACCATATCGGAAATTTGTATATCGTATACGCAGTTGAGTTTTACGCCGTCTTTATATTTATCTCTTTGCAACGAATATCCGTAATCGTTGAGCATCTTTTCGAGAAAATTCCTTGTGATAGCGTTGTCATACTTCCCGATAAGCTCTTGCAAATCGATATTTTTCAATTCATATATCGAGCCTAGCCATAACACTCCGCCTTTATTGACTCCGTCAAGCTTTTCAACTTCGGCAATCTTTTCTTTGAACTGAGAATAAGATATATCGCTGACTCCGACTATTACGTCTCCGCCCATTCCGTAACTGCGCTCCAGATAATTCAAACCCTGTCTGGTCGACATATCCTGCGGCAAATAGGAAAACAAATCTGTATTGACGTGCACAAACGACATCGCAATCATCGACAGCACGGCAAGTATAAGCATAATACCTATTACAAAAAGCTTATGCCTTGTGATAAATTTAGAAAACTTGTCCATTGATTTTTTCATGAGCGCCGTCTGTTAATTTCCTTCTTATATAATATAACATCTTTATAAAAAAAAGTAAACTCGCTTTAGATAAAAACAAATCTTACGCAAAAATTCAGCCCCCTATAAAGACAAAGACGGCGAGCCTTTCGACCCGCCGTCCCTCAATCGATTTTTATTAGTTAAGTCTTGCCTTCAAATCGTCTGCCTGTTTAGCAAGTTCTTTGGGCAATTTGTCGCCGAAAGACTTATAGAATTCTTTAATTCCGTCAGCCTCAACGTTCCAAGCGTCTTTATCTACTTTCAAGATACCCTTCAAAGTATCGATAGAGAAATCATCAAGTCCTTCGATATTGATATCCTCAGCCTTGGGAACAAAACCGATAGGAGTCTCAACAGCGTCGACTTCTCCCGCAATTCTCTTGAGCATCCAGTCGAGTACGCGCATATTGTCTCCGAAGCCCGGCCAAATAAAGTTGCCATCTTCGTCTACTCTGAACCAGTTGACGTTGAAGAACTTAGGCTGTTTGTCTGCGTCTACAGACTTGCCCATATCCAACCAGTGCTGGAAGTAGTCGCCCATATGGTATCCGCAGAAAGGACGCATAGCCATCGGGTCGCGTCTTACTACGCCGACTGCGCCGGTAGCTGCAGCCGTCGTTTCGCTGCCCATAATAGAACCGATAAACACACCGTTTTCCCAGCTTCTTGCCTGATATACGAGAGGAACGGTAGAAGGACGGCGTCCACCGAAGATAATTGCGCTGATCGGCACGCCTGCGCCGTTCTCGAATTCGGGAGAAATGCAGGGGCAGTTCTTAGCGGGAGCCGTAAATCTGGAATTAGGATGAGCCGCTTTAACCGGCTTGCCGTCTGCATCGACAGTTTCCGGCGTCCAATCCTTGCCCGTCCAATCGATAAGGAAAGCAGGTTTTTTCTTGTCTGCGGTATCCTTTTCGAGAGCTTCCCACCAAACTTCTTTGGTCTCGGGATTAAGAGCAACGTTGGTAAATATAGTGTTCTTTCTCGTGGATGCGAGCGCGTTGAAATTGGATTTGGAGTTGGTACCGGGAGCTACGCCGAAAAATCCGTTCTCTGGGTTGATAGCGTAAAGTCTGCCGTCCGGTCCTTTCTTGATCCAAGCGATGTCGTCGCCTACGGTAAATACTTTGTAACCGTTCTTTCTGTAACCTTCCGGCGGAATAAGCATTGCCAGATTGGTCTTTCCGCATGCGGACGGGAACGCCGCGCACATGTATACGGTCTCTTTGTTGGGTTTCTCGATGCCGAGGATAAGCATATGCTCAGCCATCCACATCTCATTCTTACCTTGATAAGAAGCTATTCTCAAAGCAAAGCACTTCTTGCCCAGCAATACGTTACCGCCATAAGCGCTGTTGACGGAGATAATTGCGTTGTCCTCGGGGAACTGACAGATATATCTCTCTTCGGGATCTACGTTGCACTTAGCATGCGTACCTCTTACAAAATCGTTGCTGTCGCCGAGAGCCTGGAGCACGTCGTTGCCGACTCTGGTCATAATTCTCATATTCAATACGACATAGATAGAATCGGTAATTTCGATTCCCACCTTAGAAATAGGTCCGCCTACAGGTCCCATAGAGAACGGGATAACGTACATCGTACGTCCTTTGTAAGCGCCTGCGAGAATGCTCTCCAATTTTGCGTAAGCCTCGGACGGCTTCCACCAATTGTTGGTCGGACCGCAATCCTCTTCTTTGCGCGAGCAAATGAAAGTTCTTCCCTCCACACGGGCAACGTCGTTCGGCTTCGTGCGATGCAACAAGCATCCGGGCAAAGTCTTCTGATTGAGTTCAATCATTTCTCCCGTGGAAATCGCTTCCTTTGTCAAAGCGGCGTATTGAGCCTCATCGCCGGTAATCCAAACTACCTCGTCAGGCTGGCAAAGCGCCTTTCTGCTTTCAACAAACTCTAAAACTTTCTTGTTTGTAGTATTTGCCATAGTAAAACTCCTTTCAATATATTAAATTTAATTTTTTCCTTTAATATTATATCAAAAGAAGATTGCAAATGCAAACGTATTCAATCAAAATATTGCGACATAGTCCGCAAGCAACGTTATCGCGATTTTCTGCTTGAAGTTAATAAAATTAGCAAAACATACCAAAAAAATCAACAAAGACGACCGATCAACAGCCGTCTTCGTTGTGTATAAATATGGATTAGAGAATAAGTCATTATTTAATAATTATGCCTATATTTATCGACATGACAACAAATCATTCCTTTCAGCCCAAACGAAAATGCCGCTTTGCTTGCATTTTGGCGGTCTTTGTTAAGCGGTTGAGACCCGTTCGACTTCACTACGTTTCGCTCAGGGTGACAGATTATATCTGTGATATGTCATTTCGACCGCAGTGGAGAAATCTAATCATTATACTAATCGGTTGAGATGCTGACGTTAATAGAATAACGTAGCAATCGCTATTCCGTCGCTTCGCTCCTTACGACTTCGCTCAGAATGACATAGTATTTATTTGTTAGTAAGTTAGATTAGTTATTCTTATCTAAGATGCTTAGCTAAAAATGCCTGTCATATTGAGCGAAGTATAACGCAGTCGAAATATCTCATCCGCTTATCCCATGCTCTGTCTCGAGCGCGGAGAGTGGTGTGATTTCCGTCCTAGCTACGATAGTATGTGTAGCCACACTTTGTTTCGAGCGCGGAGATTAGTCCTATATCGCTCCGTGCGACGGTAACCGAGTGGTGAGCGTACTCTCCGTACGTGACCCCGAGGGCA
>CAMXSN010000024.1 GCA_947246685.1 uncultured Clostridia bacterium
CGTCAAAGAACTTCTTCTGTTGCTTACTCAGTTTCTCATACGCTTCGTCGAGAGTTAATCTAGAAGCTACTTCTTTCTTGGCTTTGGAAGCTGCCGCTACCGGTACTGCTTTCTCTACAATCTTCTCTACCGGCACTTCGACCTTTACTTCTTTGACTACTTCTTTCTCGACAATCTTTTCCACGGGTTTCTCTATGACTTTTTCTATTACCTGAGGTTGACTTGCGTTATTTTGAGCAGATAATTCGAGTATCTTCTGCATCAGCAATTCCTGGTTCTTCATCATCTGCTTGATTGTCTCGCCGTCTACGCTTGCGCCTGCCACTTCGCGTTCGACAACTTTTTCGACAGATTGCTGTTCCGCCAGTTTTTTCATTAGCTCGCGCATCGTCTCTTCATTTTCTGCCGTCTTAT
Source organism: uncultured Clostridia bacterium (assembly GCA_947246685.1). Lineage (GTDB taxonomy): Bacteria > Bacillota > Clostridia > Christensenellales > UBA3700 > RACS-045. Next base: position 415 of record CAMXSN010000024.1, read on the forward strand.
CAAGCAACTTTCTCACAAGTTCATCGTTAGCCGACGCTTGCTGAGGCAACATTTGCTGCATTCCGGGCAACAACGCCGTGACTGTCTCGGAAATCAATCCTCTCATCTCGTCAGCGCCAAGACCTTGCTGAACGTATGCATATCCCTGCGGCTGTCCCTGCTGTCCGCCGGAATTCCCGCCTAACATATGCATAAACATCATCTTCATTTCTTCGTCGCGACGTTTTCTCTCTTCCTCGTCCTTGTTACGCAAGAATTCTTCCTTGCCTGCCGCAAGTTCGTCTTCTGCCTTGATACATCTGCTCTTTGCTATCAGCATGATTACAAAACTAGCCAACGCGCTTGCCATCAAACAGCTTGCTATTATCGTCCAATTGGTCATTGTCAGACCGAACAAACCTATAGCCGCATAGAAAGTCTTGTATTTCTCATTATTGATCTTCTTTGCTCTTTTTCTCCTGTTCTCAAAGCTGAACGTCTTTGCCAAGAATGCTATCATGCAAATTATACTTACAACGCTGGCAATCACTTGCCACCAATCTCCGAGTATTTCTCCGACCTTTCCAAAATCCACCGATTGCTCGGGTTTCTCTTCTTTCCCATCTGGATTTGCGCCTTCGCCTTTCTCGTTAAGCTTTATTGTATAGTTACATACCGATCCGCTCTTGATAAAGTAATTTCCGCCTACTTGCACGTTCAGCACATAGTCGCCCGCCCACTTCGATTTGTCAGCGTCGCCTCCGAATGTCAGTTTTACTTGATCGGTTATGTCGTTGCCGTCCTTATCTATTATCTTAAAATTCGGTCTCTGAATCTTGCCGTTATATTCGAGAGGCTCCTCATCCCATTCCACCGTTATTATCGTCAGACCCGATTTAGGTACTATGACGTACGCCCACTCTATATTGGTCGTCAATTCATAATTCTTCGCCCATTCTGCGTCATTGAGCGACACACTGATAACATATGCTCCGACTTCGCTCTTTTCTCTGTCTCCGCCGTATATTAAATCTGTCTCGTAATTTACTTTCTCAAGATCGGCATTGGCTAAACCCACCAACGCGTCTAATTTTGGTTCCTTGGCTTTTCCGTCGGCAATAAATTCATCGTTATCCCAATTTGCAGTCAACTGCGCTTTGGCAATCTTCCACGTAAGGGTTATCGTATTTCCGCTTGTGCCTGACCATTCGCAATCGTCTCTATGAGTAAGCGATATTATCGCAGTATAGTTACGAGCGTCTTTCCCCGTCGCACCCGATTCGATTTTCATAATGGCAGGCAAAAATCCGTCAAGATATTTTTCAATACTTTTCTCGTCCCCGTCGTAAATTATGTTGGCGTCGCTTTTTAACGTGGGCGCGTCGAGTATTGCCTTGACTATACTGAACGAACAGTTTTCTCCGCCGTCGATTATCGAATACGAAGACGGCAATTTTAACGTTATCTTATAGTCGCCTCTCTTAACAGCATCTACGTCGCCGATATATTCTATCGAACTGTCGGGCAACAAAAGTTCCGTTCCGTCTTCTCTGAAAATCTTAGCCGTAGGTCGCCGAATCTCTCCGTTGAATGAAAACTCTGTCTTATCCCACTCTACTCGCACTTTTGTCACAAGTCCTACAACCAGCTTGAGAGACTTGTTATCCGCCTTATAATCGTTTGACGTCATATCGAATATTACAGTAACTGTATATTCTCCCGCAGCTATTACCTCGTCGGGTTGCACCAACTGTCCTCTGCTGTTGCGATACTCGTATCTAATGTCGGCAATATTCATACCCGCGTACTCGTCTGCCGCCAACTTACGGATATTTCGCGCTTCTCCGTTGTAATCCATAGTGACGACATTGTTCGAGTCCTGTCCGAAATTCAACTTATCCGTATATACTGTTATTGGCGTAACGGTCAAATCTACGCTTCCCGACATCGTCGTCTGCGCGCCTCCCGGCGTAACGAAAGTATACCTTACCTCAACTGTCATCTGCGGTTTGTTCTTATCCAAAATGTGCAATCTGCCATCCCACGAATCCACGTAGGTAATAGCATCTTTGTAGTCTTCCCAGCTGATTTCCATATTCTGCTTTATACTTTCGCTGCCGATATTTCCCTCAAATTCCGCTGTTACTACAAGGTCTCCTTTCTCTATTGCGCTGCCCGCCAAAAACGTCTTTCCCTCAGCAAGTTTTACGGTAACCGAAATCAACTTATCCGCTCTTAGCCACTGAGCCTCAAGCGTTAAGTTGTCGGTTATCTTATCATCGTCAAAATCCCATTTCTTCATCACGGGCTTGCCGTCGCTGCCTATAGTTCCCGTATCATAATACCAACCCATAAACATATAATCGCCGTTCTGCGGTTTGGTAGGCTCGTCTATCGGTTTATTGTATAAGAGATTGCCGACTTGCCATTCGTCGTCTCCGTTCGCAGGATCAAACGTAACAGTATAAAACGCGTCGATAAATTTCACTTCTATCGTAATAGCTTCCGTCACGTTCTCGTATGCATTGGACGGCTTGTTCTTATAATCGTTGATACTTATGGTTTTTCCGTCGACATTAAACGCAGGCGTTTGCCCCGTAAACAATCCCTCGAAACTCGGATCTTCCAGATACTTATCAAATCCTTCCATAAAGAGTTCCGCAACTTTCTTATACGTATACTGTCTTCCGAATTCAAGTTGGACAACTACTTTTCTGTTACCCAGCTCCGGCATATTAAAAGTCATTGTCAAATACTCTATTTCAAATACCGCGTCATAAGCTATATATGCCCCCGAACCGTCTGTTTTTTTACCGTCGCCGTAATTTCCTTCATACTTTGCGTCGGGAACAAAATTGAACGCTTTGGTCACCTTGCCGTCAGCTACGCTATCTTGAATTCCTCCAATCGTACCCATGGATATATCCCAGCTGGCGACGCCTTCTATTACGTTGCCCTTGCCGTCTTTCATTACCGCATTCGGCGTAAAATTGCCGTACGGTCTTCCGAAATATGCAGGTTCTGCAAACGTCACTTCTTCGACGCTAAGCGTCGCAGGCGTTATCGTCGCTTCAAATGCGTTTGTCTTTCCTTTCCCTCTCCACAAAGGCTCTTCTGTTGAATAGAAAGTGTATTCAAGCGTATACTTGCCGCTTTGCTTGACGTTCTTTACCGAATACTCATGCTTTGTTGCTCCGCTAACGTTCGCGCCGTCTTTGATCCATTGACAATCATATTGCATATGAGACATAACCGATACGCTTACGTTACTTTGCAATTTAATCTCGTCTCCGTATACGGCGCTAGCAGCGCCTCCGATCGCAGATATGCTTGCGCTGACGCTACCGTCGGGCACTCCCCATACGGCATAGAGCGTCACTTCCCCCAAAAGCCCCGCAGGAAACGTTTCAAACGGCTGACTCTTTCCGCTTTCATCGTCAGTCCATCCCAAAAATTCATGATTAGCCTTGATATAGCTTCCCGTCGGCTGAGGCAACTTATCGTTTGTTCTGTAATCGTCGGTTTCTATGCCAAGCTCCTCTTCACCCGTGCTCAATAAATTCCTAAACGTTACAGTAGCTTTAAGATAATTGCGGACAGGAGAATTATCCGGATCATACATCCCGCCTATTTTTTCTGCATCCCATATTTGAGACAACAAACCGGCGCCAACGTTACTTTTCGCCGCATTAGTCAAATTATCCAAAGAAGAATGTACGACTAAATTAGTTGTTAAAACGTCACGATTATTGAGACGCAAAGGCGCATAATCGCTTGAGGTCTTCAGCAAATTTATATTCTGTGCCTCAGTCGGAGAATTCGTACCCGATATTGCTCGCAGTGACGTACTGACTGATCCGTTGTTTATACTGCCTGCCACAAAGCAATTTTTTATGCTTCCGTTAACCGAAGATGCATAGCTCAACAATGCGCCTCCCGTAGGATACGTTGAGTTGGCGTCTATGTCGACAGTACCCACGATATTTTCCATAACCAGCGGAACGCTATCCAACCATCCGATTGCAACTGACGTAGGAAATTCCAGAGAATTAGATTTCACACGACTGTTAACCGCGCAATCGAATATACTGACCTGTCCGCCGGCAAAAATCTGTCCTATTAAGCCGCCGTTTGTTGGTCCATAACCTGAGGCGTGACTGTATTCGTTATATTTATTCGCAGTACAACGATATATCAAAAGTTCCGCGCTACTGCCGCCTCTTCTTGCGCCTAAAATGCCTCCCGTTGAATTCCAACATGAATAAATCAAACTGGATATCGTTTCGCCTTGGACATGACAGTTTAATACGTTGTCGTTTCCGTGCGACGACCCTATAATAGCTCCGTTAAAAGGGCCGTGAGACGCTTGAGCCGTAGATGTTCGCGGAATGTCAATATGACGGAAATCGCGTATAATTAAATCAGTTATGGTTGCGTCTGTGGTTTTGCAAAATAAACCAAATCCGTCTGAAGTCCGCCCCGACGTACCTATATCAACATAATCACTGCCATTCCAATACTTCCATTGATCGCAGACAATATTCTTTAACGAAAAGCCCAATCCGTATAGATTACCGTTAAACTGTTCCACAGGATGAAAAGTTATCCCTTCAAAATCTAAATCATTTGCTAATATAAAGTATTTTCCGCTTCCGTGTGTAGAATCGAGCGAAATTTTCTTTACGAACGTTTCCCAATCGTCAGTCGAAGCGATGACATAGGGATTCTTCTGCGAACCTCTTGATTGCGATGTATCAACTAATACCAGACTCGTATCTTCCGTTTCTGCTCCCGATCTGAATGCATTAATTTTATCCTTATCCGTATAGACGTATGAATTTCCATTAGCGAGTTGCCCCAAATCTCCGTCCGTAGGATAGCTGACATTTATCGCAAGTTGAGTAATGCCGCCGGCATTATCTGCATCAATGTAACGGCTGATATGCGCTGTATCGGCAAACATATTTAATAAGCACGATAATACCAAAATTACTACAAGCACAATTGTCAAGATTGCTATTCTTTTATACTTAATACATATTTTTTCCATTCTCATCTCACCCTCGGTCAGGAAAGGTGTACTTTTCCTGACTGTCAAAATATGTCTGTTATAGGACAAATTATTTGATATTTATACATAATACATTATACTATTTCGCTCTGTCGTTTACAATACTTTTAGGTCAGGAAAAGTACACTTTTTTTGGAATTTTGTAATTATTCGCTGAAAATTTCT
>CAMXSN010000025.1 GCA_947246685.1 uncultured Clostridia bacterium
GTCACCCTGAGCGAAACGCAGTGAAGTCGAACGGGTCTAAACCGATTAATATACCGTTGAGATTCTTCGACTACGCTCAGAATGACATAGTGTACGTATTTGTTAATTGAACTAGATTAGTTATTCTATCTAAGATACTTAACTAATAGGTTCTGTAATATTGAGCGGAGCGATAGCGCAGTCGAAATTTCTTATCCTTTTGCTTTGCCACCTCGTCACGACTGAGAAATGTTTTTCGTTGACATTCTAAGTTAAGACATAGAATTATGTATGATATTCATCGGTCTCAACTTTTTTTCAAGGGCTATTGAATTTTGCAGCGTAATATTGTATAATTGAAATGAAAAACGATTATAAACTTTTGTTTTTGAAGTGTTTAATTGATATGAATTAGTTATTAATCAAAAAGATAAATTATTATGCTTAAACTAAACGTTGACAAAAAAATCTATTCAAACGGCTATCAAGCCTTGGGACAACTGAGGCTAGTTTTGCCTGATGTCGGATTATATGCAATAACCGGTGAGAGCGGTTGCGGAAAGAGTACGTTGCTCAACTGCATAGGCGGCATGGACGATTTTGAAGGTGAATTGATTTGCGACGGTAAGTTAATAAAAACAAAAAAAGACGTTGAAAATTATCGCAGAAATTCGGTAAGTACAGTTTTTCAGGATTTCAAACTTATAAGGGAGCTAAACGTAAAGGATAATATTAGTTTGGCAGGCGAAATAGTGGGCAAGAAATTATCTGACAATAATATCCTCAATTTGCTTACAATGGTAGGATTGCCTAATGAGTACGCGGATAAGAAGATCAATGAGCTGTCTTATGGAGAAATGCAGAGGGTAGCAATTGCTCGCGCCGTTGCTAAAAATGCAAGAATCATTATTGCCGATGAACCGACGGCAAACCTCGATAGCGAAAACGGCGAAAATATAATGGCGTTGTTGAAAGAGGTTGCAAAAGACGCTCTGGTTGTGCTGGCTACGCACAATATTGAGTTTGTCGATAAGTATTGCGACGGATATGTTGAACTGTCAGACGGGGATGAGATCAAAAACACATTGCCGCAAAGTCTTGAAGACGTCGTTACCGCTTCTAAACACGAGACTTTAGCGAGATTTAATTTTAGTTTGTTTAGCAAACTGTTCAAAAATCAAGGTCGTAAAAACGCAAAGAATATCGCATTGTCTATTGTGACGGTTATGTTTTTGGTGTTGTCGGCGTTGTGTATTGCTTTTTCTCAAATCACTTTAGATAGCGCTCGAAAGTATACGCTTAATTCCAATGACAAAACCGATAAGACGGTGTTTGCTAAATTCGTCGATAATAACGGGTCTTACGTAAAAGTACCGTCGGATTCATTGGGTAATCACGTCGGTCTTTGCGACTTGGATAGAAACAATGCGTATAACAGCGATTTGTTTTCCATAATAGAATATTCGGATTATCTGACGAATCTATCAGACGGCGATAAGTTTTACGGCAATAGCGTTCCCTCGTTTAGATACGCGCTGTTTTCCGACAGTATTGATTCTACAGGATTGAAACTTGCAGCGGGTAAATCGCAATTGAGCGGCAACCAAGTTATCATACCGTCGCTGATAGCGGATATATTAATTTCTTTGGGTAAAACAACGGAAGCGTTTACACAGACTAAACAAATATCGCAATACGACGATTTGTTGGGGTGCGAGTTTTCAGTTGCAAAGTTGTTGGACGGTCAGCTTGTCGAAATCGCAGGCATATATAAAAGCCCTACGAAACATTTGATTAAATACGGTAAATACAAGATTTCAAGCGACCAGTTTGAATACGATCTCAAAGCTGCGAACGTGATTTCTTATAATTGCATTGTGCTGAGCAAAGCTGCGTTGAGCGATAGCGTAGACGGCATAGTCCTCGATTACGGCAAACTTAGAGGAGCCTGTTTTGATCGAGCAGCCGAGTTTGCCTCCGAATTGGAGGGAGTAAAAGTAAAATTCGATTTTTTAGGCGCCGCAGGATTGGACAATGCGGTGCGCAGTGTTGCAAGCGTTAAATTATATCTTATTATACCGTTGTGTTTGATTATGACGGGATTGGTGGTTCTGACCGCGTATATATCGCTGTCGTCGGCTGTTAGCAGAAACAGGGAACAGATACTCACTTTGCGCGCATTGGGAATGAATGCAACCGGAATTACGGGAATTTATCTATGCGCGGCATTGTTGCTTTCGTTAATTCAGTTGATATTTATGGTCGCTTTGGTTTGCGCTGGGGTACCGGTCATTAATCTAATTATAAACTCGTTGAGCAAAAAATATCTATATACGCTTTTGGGAATCAATGCGCTGACGTTGACGTTGCCTATGATTGTTTTGGTGTTGAGCAACGTTATTTTTGCATTTATATCTGTATTGAGACTGTTCGGCAAAAGCGTAGAAACCAAAATAAAGGAGACGTGAATGCTCTGCATACAACTACGTTCAATGACTTATCCCAATGGCTATGTTGCACTAGAAAACGTGTCGCTTGAATTCGGCGATAGCGGTTTGTACTGCCTTGTCGGAGAGAGCGGCTCGGGGAAGAGCACTTTGTTGCAATGCATTTCAGGTATGCAGGAATTTGACGGAGACTTGTTCTACGACGGCAAAAAACTTGACGGACAGGATAAAATAGATTTCAACCGCGCCTATATTGCCTACGTATTTCAGGATTTTCGGCTTTTCGACGGATTGTCAGTTATGGACAACGTTATTTTGGGCGGGGAAATAGCAGGCAATAAAATATCGCAAGATTTCGCGCGCGAAACAATTAATCGAGTGGGGCTTGAAAAACTTGCCGATAAAAAGGCAAAATTGCTATCGGGCGGAGAAAGGCAGAGAGTCGCCATAGCCAGAGCGCTGGCAAAAAATGCAGACGTAATCATTGCCGATGAGCCCACGGGTAATCTCGATAAGAGAAACAGCAGAGCCGTTATGGAGTTGTTGAAAGATATATCCAAAAGCAAATTGGTAATAGTGGTCACGCATGACAGAAAACTTTCCGATGAGTTCGGCGATAGAATAATTCGTCTATGCGACGGGAAAGTCGTAGAGATACAAGATAATAGTAAGAACGATATGACGAAATCTTCGCATGGCGTCAAAAGTCAAACGGCTCCGATTTCAAAAAAACGAATACCTATAAAAAGTTTTTTCAAATTGGCATTTTTGAGGAATTACGGATCGAAGTTGATTGCGACGTCGGCGCTGACGCTTATAGTGTGTTTGTTCGCGATTTTTGCGACTACTTTTGCAGGGCATAATAAAGTCTCCCTTGCCAAGAGATATTTTGCATGGCAAAAAAGCGATATAGCGCGGACGGAATTTATGAGCGAGAACGGTCAAACGGTCTATATCCATGCGGACAAAGACGATTCTTATTCGTATTATATGAGGTGTAGCGGTTGGCGCGTAGAATTGACGGACGTGGCGGAGAGCGCGGACTTTTGGCAAAACGACGGCAATGTAGGCAAGATTGACTTTTGCACGTTGTCTAAGGGAAATTTGGATAGCGTTAAACTGTTACGCGGACGATACCCGCAGTCTTTATCCGAGATATGTTTGCCAATCGGCGTAGCAAAAGCTTTAGATAGAAATGATTGGGACGGAATATTAGACAAAAAAGTCAAATTAAATACGGGACGTACCGTTAAAGAGTTTTTGATTGTAGGGATTTTCGATAATCCGTTGCCGGATTTGCCAAAAAAGTACGTCAATATGACAAAAGAGCAATTTATTAGTAAAGGCGATGACGAACAGGCGGAAATCAATGAATTGCTATCAAGCCGCAACGAAAGTTTTTTGAACAGAAGCGTAATACTCTCGGACGGCGCAATTGAGGATATGTTGAAAATTTCCACTGCCGAAACCTACGTCGGCAATAAATTTTCCTGCAAAAAAGGCGGCGTCGAGCTCGTGCTCTACAATGCTACCGCGTTGGGTAATGAGATTGCCAAAGGACAAGCGTTGCTTTCGCCTGCAATGAATGCGTTGGCGTCAATGCTCTCCGCGTCGGAATATGCTCAAGGGATAATAACTTTTGACGTTTTGGGATCGACCAATGAAATGGCAATAGCGGGAGTGGACAATTCCCTCGGCGCGCAGTATTCGATAGCGTTGTGCGAGGAAGATTATTTAGAGATAGTAGATACGATTGATATTAAATATGCGGGCGCGGTATTCGATTATAAGGACAATGATATTGCCGCAGTATACAAATATTTTGAAAATAAGAGCGGCGGTATGCTTTGTTATATTTCCGGCAACTATATGGCGAATGAATTCATAGATTCGGTCAAAACAGTCGAAGGTATTAATATCAAGATTATGTTGCCAATAGCGGTGTTTTTCTGGATTATCGGCGTACTGTGTATGTATATTACGATAAAAAATGCGATTGTAGCAAACGAAAAAAATCTTGCCGTAATGCGGTCGTTGGGGATAGGTAGAGGAGATTATTTTGCGATTAATCTTACGGGAAGCGCTTTTTATCTTACTGTAATCTTGGTTGTAGCAGCGCTGATTGTCGCTTTTATCTATCTTGTTATCTCAAAAATTAATTTTTTACTCTCGCTGGTTGCAGCATTCAACGGCTGGGAATTTCTCGGATTGGCGCTTGCGGCGATTATTGCCTTGCTATGCGCTCTATTGTATTTGCGCAAGACGATGTCGGCACGTTAATAGAATACTATACGGACGACGCGTGGAAGCGCCGTCCGTAATGTTTTGTCGTCTATATATTATACCGACGAGATCTGATTGAGATGATAGAAGAACGTCGATTGTTTCATGCTCAGAGTGTCGAGAGCTTCGTTGAGGGTTATACCTTTGTCGTTGTAAAGTTCGGCGACTTGAATAAAGTCCTGTGAATACACTTTTTTAGGTCTGCCGAAACGCGTTCCGGCTTTTTTGGCAAGCGCAATTCCTTCGGCTTGGCGAGCGCGGATATTTTGACGTTCGTTTTCGGCGACGAAAGAGAGCACTTGCAGCACTATATCCGATATGAATTTGCCTACGAGGTTGTCCGCCTTTGTTCTTGTGTCGAGGATCGGCATATCAAGCACCAATATGTCTGCTCCTATTTTGTTGGTAATATTGCTCCATTCGGCGATTATCGCGTCGTAATTGCGCCCCAGGCGGTCAATGGATTTGATTACTAATAAATCACCGTGTTTGATTTTTTTTATAAGTCTCATATATTCCTTGCGGTCAAAATCTTTGCCGCTTTTTTTATCAGAATAGATGTTTTTCTGCGGGATTCCGAATTTCAAAAACTCTTCGATTTGCCTGCCTAAATTTTGATCGGCAGAAGAAACTCTTGCATAAGCGTATTGCATAATATCATCTCCTTAAGCATGTAATATGTAAAGAATAGCAAAAATATGTAGAAAAATACAGTATTGATTAGCATATTTTCGACAAATTCCAAAAAATGTGTACTTTTCCTGACTGGTATTTTATATCCAAAAATGGACAGAATTAAACACAAAAGTGCAATTTTATTATACAATATCGACTTGTCGAATTCAATACTTTTCGGTCAGGAAAAGTACACATTTCCTGACTGAAAGTGAGATGATATATGAAAAATGCA
>CAMXSN010000026.1 GCA_947246685.1 uncultured Clostridia bacterium
CTCTCAATCCGTCAAAGAACTTCTTCTGTTGCTTGCTCAGTTTCTCATACGCTTCATCGAGAGTAAGTCTGGGAGCTACTTCTTTCTTAGCTTTGGGAGCTGCCGCTACGGGTACTGCTACTTTAACTTCTTTGATTACCTCTTTCTCGACTACCTTTTCAACAGGTACTTCGACGCGAACTTCTTTTTCGACTATTTTCTCTACAGGCTTCTCTACTATCTTTTCTACGACCTGCGTCTCTACCTTTTTCTCTGCCGATAGCTCGAGTATCTTCTCCATCAGCTTATCCTGATTTCGCATCAGATTCTCTTGCGTTTTCAGCATTTGCTTGATCGTTTCGTCTCCGGTGGAATCTCGCTCTATTATCTTAGCCTCCGGCTGTTCGGTCATCTTCTGCATTATAGCTTTCTGCCCCTCGATAAGGCTCTTAATGGCTTCGTCGTTAACAGACGCCTGTTGGGGCAACAGTTGCTGAACGCCCGGCAGTAACGCCGTTACCGTCTCGGATATTATCCCTCTTATCTCTTCCGCTCCTATGCCGCTCTGCACTGTATACGCCGCTCCTTGCGCTCCGCCGCTGCCCATATTAGCGCCTGCGCCGCCCATCATGTGCATAAACATCATCTTCATCTCTTCGTCGCGGCGTCTCATTTCATCTTCGCGACGCATATTCTCTTCTTCTTTCTTTTTCTCCAGCAAATTGTTGTTGTATTCCTCTTTGCTCTCCTCCAACGTCTCCTCTGCTTTTACGCATCTACTCTTGGCTATCAGCATTATGACGAGGCTTGCTACCGCTGCAACCATCAAACAGCTTGCTATTACTGTCCAACTCGTCATAGTCAAACCGAATAAGCCCGTTGCCGCGTATACTCCCGTAGTAAATTTCTCACCTTTCTTTACAGCTTTCTTTCGTCTGTTCTCGTAGCTTGCCGTCTTAGCTAAGAATACCACAATCAATACTATACTTATTCCGCTCGCTATTACCTGCCACCATTCTTGTAAAAACTCGCTTACGCTGTCAAAACTCAATCCGCCTTTTTTATCATCTTCATCGGGATTGGGATTATACCCGTTGCCGTTCTCGTCCACCGTTATAGTGTAATCGCACGTCAGTCCGCTCTTTATAAAATAAGTATCCGAAGGCTGATTCACCGTCAAAGTATATTCGTCCGCCCATTTGGATTTGTCATAATCCCCTCCAAACGTCAGCTTGCCCTTTACTTCTTCGGTTATATCGTTGCCGTCTCTGTCTCTCACCGTATAACTTGGCATTTGCACTTTTCCGTTGAACACCAGCTCTTGCTCGTTCCACTCTATAGTTATTACTTTCATTCCCGACTTAGGCACGATTACGTAAGCCCACGTTTCATTGCTGTCCAATACGTAGTTTGCCGTCCACTTGGCTTGCGTATTCAATACCGCCGTTATTTCATAAGCGCCGATATCTTTCTTGCCCGTGTCTCCGGTATACGTTACGTCGTTGTCGTAATCCACCGCATTGGCGTCTACAGCCGCCAAACCTAACAATACGTGCACCTTAGGCTGGAATTCTTTCCCATCGGCAACGTGCTCGTCTTCATTGTTCCAATCTACCGTCAAATGCGCCTTCTCTATTATCCATTCCACGCTCTCGGTTGGTTTCCCGCTCGCCCACGAACAGTTTACCGTATCTTTCAATCCGATCGTTGCCGTATACTTTCTCGCATCCGTCCCTTCGCCATTCAACGTTATTTCCATTAATTCTTCATTGAACCCTTCAAGATAATCCGCTAGCTTCTTCGCCGTGCCGTCATAGACTATCGGCACGTCTGTCTTCAACTCAGGCTTGCTAAGCGACGCCCTCGTTATCGCAAACGTCACGCTGTTATTCCCCTCTATTTCATACGTATCGTCGTCCAAGACTACTTTTACCGCGTATCCGCTTCCTACTGCCCTAGCGTCTACGTCCCCTTCATAATGCATAGCGACCGTAATTTCGTTGCCGTCTACGTCTATCAACGTCGCCTTTGGATGCTGATCCTTGCCGGTATATTCCATGCTATCCGCATCCCACTTAACCGTTACCGGCTCCGACGGTCTCTTTATCGTCAACTTCGCAGTAAGCGCCGTCGCCGCGTAGTCCGGATTGTTAGTTATAAACGTCGCTTTGACTTCGTATATACCTATATCCTTTACTTGGCTCTCGTCTATTACTTCTCCTCCTATAGAATACTCGTACTCTACTCCGCTAATCTGCGGCGGCAAATTGTTCAACTTGATGGGATCTATCGACTTTACGCTTCCGTCATATGCCACCGTCTTGTCGTCAAACGTCACTTTAGCCGCTATCTCTTCGTCCAAAAGTATAGCATTTACTCTCAACTCGACTTCTTCGCTTACGCTTACGCCTCCGTATATGTAAGTCACCGTTATCTTAGGTTTATTGACGTGCAGCTTCCCGTCAGCGCTCTCATAACTTACGCTATAGCCTACTCCGCCCATTACCAATATCTCATCCATTGTCGGCTGACTAGATACGTTGGTAGTATAATGCGCCTCAACTTTTAAGTCTATATCCTGCAATACCGTCTGCGCCGTATACCCTGTCGGTCTCGTCGGCGTTACGCTAATGCCCGTCAACGTCAATACCGCCTGCAACCACTTGGCTCTCAACGTCACGTCTCCTGTCACTCTGTCCGTAAGAAAATCCCACTTCCTAACCGTCGGATTTCCGCTCCCGTCTGTCGTATCAAACTCCCATCCCAAAAATACGTGCCCGGACAGCGTAGGCCTAGTTGGCTCTAACAAAAACTTGTTGTATTTGTGCTTCTGCGTGGTCTGCTTCGTCCCGTCGTCGAACGTAACTGTATACTCCTTATCCAAAAACGTCACCGTTATCGTCTCGCTCTTCTTATAGTCGATAAACCGTCCGCTGTATTCTCCGATCTCCTCTCCGTCCAACACGGGCGTTTGCTCCGCCATGTTCTTATAATTGGGATCGTATTCGTGTATATCCGGATCGTACCCGGGGTCGTCGGGCGCTACGATTCTCCTCCTGTATTCTTCTATAAATATCTTCGTGATCTTGTTGGAATCGTAATCCTGACCGTATTCCATATTCACTTCCATCGTCCTCGACATCGCCTCTTCCATGTCGAAAATCAATTTCAAATAATCTGATTCAAACGTCACCGCCAACGTCGCCCTATCGTAATTGTCTGTATCGCTTGGCGTAAATACCACGTTGTAATCGCTGTTCTGCCCCGCCTTTATCTTAGAACTCGGCATCTCCCACTTCGCCGTTCCGCTTACTTCTTGCTTTCCGCCGTTCTCTACCTTGATTTCAAACTCGGCATTCGCCAACGCCATTCCGTAATACGCAGGCGTCTCCTTCTTTATTCCAAACTCCTTTAACTTGATTACTCCTTTGTTTATCTTAACGACTTTGCTTTCTCCAAGCCTCTCCTTGTGACTCCACAAAGGCTCGTCTTTGTCCCGCAACTCGTATTCCAATTCATACCTTCCGCTATGCTTTACATCCGTCAACGTGCACACGTCTCCGCTCTCTACGGCCTCGCTTGAGCCGTCTTTATACCACTTATATGCCTTCGTCGCGTTCATCCCCGCGCCGCTTGCGCTCGCGCTTAACTTTATGTTGCCCGTTCCGTACTCTATTGTAAGCGTCGCATCCATTGTCGCACTGTTTGTTACCGATAGCGACGCGCTCGTATTGGGATTGTCCCACACGGCATACAACTTTATGTTTCCGTATACGTTGTCCGGCAACGTCCCAAACGCCGCGCTCGCTCCGCTCTTATCCGTCGTCCATCCCACAAATTTGTGATTCCCGTCTGTTTCCGGCGCCGAATTCAATACGATTCCGCTCTGACCGTAATCGTATTTCGTCGCGCTTACCCCTATGCTCTCGTCTCCGCTCACTTTATAGTTGTAATACTCCGCGCTAAACTGCTCTTTATCTAGCTTGTTTATTACCGGCGAATCTTCTATGCTGTAAGCACCGTTTATCTTGCTCCTGTCCCATAAGCTCTCCCTCAATGGACTGCCGCTGCCTTTGGCCTCGTTTAGCAACAAATCGAAATCGCTAACTTTGTTCATTCCTGTAATATTATTGATAGCGCTTGCCATATATCCGGAATGTTTTGGAGTCCATAAGGTATTGTAACGACTACCGTATTTGAAATTTTCTATGTTTGCCGATTTATAAAATCGTGATTCTGCTGAAGATTGAATGGTAAACGGATATAACATCATATTTGTCGAACCTCGTTCTCCGTCTCCAATTGCATAATAATTTTTTATGTCTATTCTTGGAATACTGTATTTAGGATCGGATACCCAAGCAGAAGCAAAAGAACTTGCTAAATCGCTTGAGAATTTCTCTAGACCTGTACAATCAAGATCGCTGAAACAATTCTCAACACGAATATATCCCGCATCTGCTATCAAACCTATGGCAGAGCCGATATAACCATTAGACGAATTGCTCCCTGCAAGATTCATCTTTGAGTAGGAATTCAAAATTGTGATTGAATTCATATATGCATTTCCAAGAATACCACCGCAAATAGAATTGATACTGGCTATTATATTGCTAGCTGAATATTCCGTAGAACATCTGTAAATTACATTATTATCATTTGAAACCGCAGATTCATTTCTAGGACCTACGGTACCTATTATTCCGCTGATATTACGCTGTATTGGCACAGAAACTGAATTATCGCACGAAAATTGTCCGAAACTATGACAATTCAAAATATAACAACCGTATGCCACAGCTAATATGCCGCTAGCAGTAGTTGAATTAATAAAATTGTAATTTCTATTATTCAAATCCGTAAAAATGCCGTCGTAAGTGCATATAAAAGGAGCTATTGTTTCTACCGCAGAGCTTTGTATATTTATAAGCTCATGTCCCAAACCATAAAACGTCCCATCAAAACGACTTATCGGAACAAAAGACATGCCACTAAAATCCAAGTCTTTTGTCAATACAAAATACTTTCCTTTTCCATAATCAGTTATCCCGCTTCCCGTATTACCCATATCGTCAGCAAACGACTTCCATCTTGCCGTTGAATCTATTACGTACGGGTTTTGTTGCGATCCGTGCGCTTTTGTCGAATCCACCGTCACCATCGTGGTATCGTCAGTAATTTTGCCGGCATGCATATCCTCTACTTTTGTATAATCCGTGTATCTATACGTAGATCCGTTGAACAATGCTCCGTACGTGCCGTTAAGCGTTGAGTCCGCTACGGGCGATAATGCGGTATAATTATCGCAGGACGCATAGCTGCGGCTGAATACTCCTACCGCGATAGATAATAGTACTGCTATACAGATGAAAGCATATAAAATGCTCTTTCTTTTTATCGAATTTTGCATATCCATCTCACCCTCGGTCAGGAAAGGTGTACTTTTCCTGACCGAAAAGTATTGTAAACG
>CAMXSN010000027.1 GCA_947246685.1 uncultured Clostridia bacterium
AGAAATTTTCAGCGAATAATTACAAAATTCCAAAAAAAGTGTACTTTTCCTGACTATCAAAATATGTCCAAAATAGGACATATTTCGTTATTTTTATACATAATACATTATACTATTTTACTCTGTCGTTTACAATACTTTTCGGTCAGGAAAAGTACACCTTTCCTGACCGAAAGTGAGAAAAAGATGGAAAAAGTAAGATTGAAAAAAATTATTTCGTTTACATTGGTGATTTTGCTTATAGGAGTTTTGGCGACGGGGCTTAGCGTTTCGATGAATTCGCCGAAAGCCGAAGCGGCTAAGATTACCACTGCCGACGCTGATTTTATTGAAGAAATACTTATCACAGGCGACGGAACGGGAAGAGACGGCAACGTTTTTGACGGAGCAAGGCTGAAAGAACTCTATGCCAAAATAACCGGCGACAAAGGCGCGACTTTCGAGGACGTCAAAAAACTTGCGGAAAAACCTGCCGCTTCTACGCAGGCAAGCGTCGGCGGAATGACTACTGGAATCAATGCGAGTGATTTTTATACCAACAACAAAAATGCTATAATAGTTAAAATCGGCGGTATGGATTGGATTGCTACCGCATTGACGACCGATAGAAGCGGCGATAACGTAGTGCTATCTCTTTTGAGAGTAGATGCTACCGATACTGATATAGACAAGTGTCTTTGGGCAAATTGGGAAAGTCAGAGTATGAACTCATCTATGCCGCATCCGGCAATTGAGTACAGTACGAGTCTTGCGCGTTCGGTATTGCTTAACGGTTATACGATGACCGACGGCGACGGAAAGGACGGCAACGCAATCGAAGTCAAATATTCCCAAAATTCCAGCGGCACTTTGCTCTCTATCGATCCCAATGCCGATTATCAATACGACGTGTTTACAAACGCGTCGGCTGCTGACAGTATAACGGATTTTATTGTCAAGCCTAAAAACGTAGCATATCAGGAAACCCAAAATTTGGGTGCGGTTTTGTCGTATTCTACGGGACCTAACGACGCTTACGGCACACCTTATAAAGCCGCTTTTTCTTCGCTTGTATCGCACGTCACCACCGTTTCGACGTATACAGACTGGAAATACGATTATTTGTGGTTGCCGAGTTATTCGGAAATGGGAACCAGCAGAACTGTCGGAGTATGGGGAATGAACACTGCCGAAAGATCTTCCGACGTTTATACCTGGACGAGAACCGGCGCTGTCAACAGCAACTGGAGACTGTCAACTTATACGGCAAGCGGCGTTCAGGACGCGGATTATATTAACAGAACCAAACGCGGAGTGCGTCCGGCATTTCACCTCAATCTGACAAAAGCCGAAGACAAATCTGCCACGGTGCTTGAAGTGCCGACCATGGTATCTTCGATATACAACGGCTCTGTGCAAGATTTGACGAACACTAAGGCCGATTGGTATAATGCGGCGTTTGCCAATCCTTCCGTAATGAAAGTCGAATATTTTGATAAAGACGGAGTGAAGAGCGCCGTGCCGAGAGTTGCAGGTACTTATACCGTCAAATGCACCATAGTAGATGCCGACCGCAAAACGACGTGGGCGAGCGGAAGCGCTACCGATTTTATGCGAAGTTGCAAGTTCGTCATATCGCCAAAACCTATTCAGGTTAGTCTTGATTTGGATTCAGGCGGATTGCCTACGGCAAGCGCTACGGATATGAGTGAGATATGCGATATAGATAAGCCGTTGCCGTCGGACTTTTTCGGTTTTAGATATAATAGTACGGGTGCAACTCCCAGTTACAACGACGTCGTTTTGCCGACGTCGGTGGGTACTTACGAGGCTACGGCTACGATAAGCAATCCAAACTATACGACAAAAGATACTTATAAGATACCTTTTTCCATCAACGTGAGAAGAGTAAAGATGCCCACGTTTATGAGCGGAGACAGTCAAGTATACAACGGTACCGACAGATCGTTTGTGCTTCAATACGACACTGACGAAATCAAAATCAGCGTGCCTGACAGATTTGTCGGGAAATATACGATAACTGGCAACTCCTTTGTGAGGGCAAAAAGAGCCGGAGAGTACGCGGTAAAAGTAGAGTTGATTAATCCCGACGAAACTCTATGGGAAGACCAACCGAACAATCGTGAAAGAGAACTCAAGTTTACGATCAATCCTGCTCAGATAGTTATCGATATTATTCCAGACGGAGGAACACCTAATAAAATAAGCGTCGGATACGGAGAAAAAAAGAAGGTATCCGTGGACGTAATTCAAAAGCCTATTGTCGGAGACACGTCAAATATCGATATTATCGCAAAGTTGGGTACGATAGAGTTTCCCGTATTTACGGGGCTTCCTGTCGACGAGAACAGCAATATTCTTAATTGCGAACTTGCTACGGACGCGTTGCCGGAAGGGTCTTGGGAATTTAAGGCGTTGTCCGATAATTCGGATTATACGGTGGTCATAGACAATTCTCAACTTTTACTCGAAGTCGTTCCGCCGTCTACGGGTTCCGCATTGTCATGGCGCGTGATGCAAAGCGGCATGGTAATAGACAGGGTAAACGCAGAATTGGAAGACGTCGATATTACCTATTCCAAAAAAATAGCTTACGACGGTAAGACTTATACGATAGTCGCGCGCGAACCGAGAGGTTACAGAATAGATACGTCCTATAATGACAACGGCTTTGTAAGAGGATATAAAGATGCGAGCGGAAGCGATGCAGGACAATACGTAACGTACGTAAGACTGCTCGATGAAAACCTTAATCCCGTAGAATACATTTTCAGATGGGAAATAGTCAAAGCTAAATTCGATTTGTCGGATGTCAAATGGCTTTACGACGGCAAATTGCCTTACAGCAAAGATGGAACGAAAATAACTCTCGATCCTAAGACTATGCCAGATGGACTGATTGCTCAATATTCGGGAAGCGATACCGGTATGTCGGTCAAAGACAGCGGAACCGTAAGCGTAAAGTTTAGTCTCGACGAAGCTTTCAAGAACAATTACGAATTGCCTGTTGAGAATGATGCGGACAGTTATGAGTATGACGGTGACGGCGATTTTGAGTGGAGCAAACAGTGGATAGTCGAGCCTGCGGTAATTAAGATGAGCTGGGAGCTTAAAGATTTAACGGATGCCAACGGCAAAATTTACAGAGCGCAGGTGCTTACCGACGGGATAGCCGAAGAGGTAATCGAGTATACCTATTACGAGACAGATTCAAACGGAAAGATACTTGATCCCAACGCGCCGCTCAAGAGCATTGCCGTAGTCGATAAAGAAGTCAAATATTATAAGGCGTTGCCGTCCATAAAGAGCGGCTTTGCAGGAAATTACGTATTGGAAACTTTGAGCGATCCCGATAAATATTATTCAGGATTTTTTGCAGTCGGCAATCAACTTACGCAAGTGCAGATACAGGCGGAGGGTTTGGAACTGGAATATAAAGGTAAACCTATCGATCTGCGTATCAAAGTGCTGACAGGTTCGTTGCCGTCGAGCGCATTTGAGATTAAATATTTTGACGGATATACTGCATTGAGCGGAGCTCCTGTGGAGGTCGGCAAATACCGCGCCCAGGTAAGTCTCAAAAACAGCTATATGGGTACTCATTATATAAGCGGCGATTACACCTTTGAAATAGAAATCGTTAAATCCAAAATAAACGTCGATTGGAACAAACAGACTTTGCCGTATGCGCTTAATCTCAAATACGGACAGATCAACGGAGTAAGCTACGAATTCACAGACACAGACGGCAATCCGATGACTTTTGTAAATCTTAAGGCGGGCGAAACTTATAAGGTGAGAGCGGTGATCAAAGACAGTCAGCTCAAAAATTATATCTTTGCGGACGGCACTATGGTAACTGCGTGGGAAGAGTTTACTGCGACAGATAATATGATAGATCCAAACGATCCTACTCATCCTATATATCCTACGACCGATCCCGACGATAAAGATCCTGACGATCCTGTCGATCCGGGAAAACCCGACGACGACGATAAAAAAGGCGGATTGAGTTTTGACAGCGTAAGCGAGTTTTTACGAGATTGGTGGCAGGTAATAGCGAGCGGAATAAGTATAGTATTGATTGTGGTATTCTTAGCTAAGACGGCAAGTTACGAGAGCAAGCGCAGAGAAGCAAAACGAATTACTAACGAAAAATATAAGACGTTCTATGCGGCAACGGGTTTATTTGGTTTGACGATGACCAATTGGACGATAATAGCAAGCTGTCTAATGGTTGCAGCGGTAGCAAGTCTTGTCATAATGATAATAGCCAAGAGCAGATGCAAGAAGGCGGAGAGACAGCTTGCCGATAGCAGAGACGAATACGAGCGCAATAAGGAAGAAATAGAGAAGAAAAACAGAGACAGCCGCGATGAAGAAATAAAGATGCTCTTCATGCGTATGATGGGCGGAAACGGCGGCGGTCAGGGACAGCCGCAGGGGTACGCATACGTGCAGCAAGGTTTGGGCGCTGAAGAAATGAGAGGACTAATCTCCGAGACAGTGACGGCGTTGTTGCCCGGTATGCAGCAGATGCTGCCGCAGAACGCAAGCAGTAACGACGAAGCTGTGATGAGACTTATCGACAAGACGGAAAAGAACGACGAGGCTATTAAGCAGATGATGAAAACGCAAGAAAGTCTCATGAAAAATCAAGAAAAACTGATAGAGAAGCTACTTTCTCAATCCAACCAAAAATCTGAGACGCAAGTAATCGAAAAGATAGTGGAGAAGCCTGTCGAGAAGATAGTCGAAGTACCCGTGGAAAAGATTGTCGAGAAAGAAGTAGTCAAAGAAGTCAAAGTCGAAGTGCCGGTAGAGAAAATTGTCGAAGTACCCGTAGAGGTCGAGAAGATAGTAGAGAAAGTAGTGGAGAAAGAAGTAGCAATAGCGGCAGCTCCCAAAGCCAAGAAAGAAGTAGCTCCTAGATTAACTCTTGACGA
>CAMXSN010000028.1 GCA_947246685.1 uncultured Clostridia bacterium
GTCAGGAAAAGTACACCTTTCCTGACCGAAGATACGGAGAGAGAAGAAGACTTATAATTTTGTCGGATAAATATTCGATATAAGTTTGGGTGCGGAGAGAAAAAATGGACGTATTAAATAAAAAAATATGCGTTGTCACAGTTGCGGTAATTGTTGTGTTGTGTATGGCGATTACTGCATTGATAGGCGATATTAATTTTGACCGTTCGGATAATGCGAACGCGTTGGTAGACAGCAGCAAAGCAAAGTATGTCGGCGAATTGACAATTACAGGCGATGCGGAAGGAAAAGGCGGCAAAGTATTTGACGGCGGTAAACTGAATGAACTTTATAGACTGCTATTGGGCGACAGCGCAACGTACGCTACTGTTCAAGCTGCGGCAAGCCAGACAAGGAGTACGCCTGCAGGCGGAGTAGGCGGTTTAACGGTAGGTAAGAACGCTGCCGAGTTCAGCAACAACGTGGTGGTCAAGATAGGCGGGATTAATTGGATCGCAACCGTATTGACTGTTGACAAGACGGGCGACGTCGTATTGACTCTATGGAGAGAAAACATCCCCAATGATGCTGCGCACAAAGCAGCTTTCTCTCAATGGCCGGCATCGTCTTCAAGCGGAAGCAGTATGGGACATACTTATCCTGGTAACGTTTACGGCACGAGTTACGTAAGGTCTATTCTTCTTAACGGAAGAGCGATGACGGACGAAGACGGCAATGACGTGGTTGTGGAATATTCAACCAGCGCGAGCGTTAAAACTGTACTTGCGCCAAATTCAATAGCGCAAACGGCAAATTACGAATACGATCTATTCACTAATACCGATTACGATAATAATCTTACCGACTATATTGTCAAACCTACTAAAATCGCATATCAAGAAACGCAGGATCGTTACGCTTGCTCCAATAATTCGTCGACTGTTAACTCATGTCCTAATGAATGTTACGGGACGCCCGTCAACGGATTTGTATGGAATACTGCAGGCACTACGATATTGAACGGAATTCAGAATAAGTATGCTTATAATGATTGGCAGTACGATTACATATGGTTGCCTAGCGCAGTAGAAATATCTGGTAACAATTCGATGTGGGGATGTACTAAAGATATTAAAAAAGATAACGTTGCAATCTGGTCGCGTTCCGGTGCGATGTCATCTACTAACAGAATCGATCATCTTAATCAAAACGGTGATGGTACCACAAGTTATGTGAATGACGATCATGGTATTCGTCCTGCTTTCCATCTCAATTTGACCAAAGCTCAGCAGGCAGCGGCGGTAGGGATTCCCGAACAAGACGATACGGTTAAGAAATATTACAACAGCGGAAGTAATCTTGATTTCAAGCTGCATAATATCGATACGGAAAAGATGGATATTACGGATATAGCGTTTACTCCTGTCAAAGGCGAAAGCGTTACGGGAACAATGACTCAGTCAATAGTCAACGGAGTGGCAAATCTTACAGCCGGCGTAGCGGGTAAATATACGGTCAAGTGCCAGCCAAAGAGCGGGCAAGTATGGACAGACGGCAGCACTTCGGTCAAAGAATATCAATTTAAGATAGTATATCAAGTGGCGGAGCTATCGTTTGTCGGACAGACGTCGCTGACTTATAACGGCGCAGAACAGGAGTTTAAGTTCGGAGCTAATTTCGACGATCAAAAAATTAGCGTTGCGCCTATTACTGCGGGCTTGTCGTTTGACGATACGATAGGCACGAAAGGCGGTCTGAAAGCCAAGACTTTCGGAGAATATTCGGCTTCGACGGAATTGAAGGATAAAGATTTGATGGAGTGGATAACGGGCGGGACCGACGATAAAACCGTCAAAGTACAAATATCCAAACGGCCGTTGACGCTTTCGTTTGTGCCTTCCAACAGTTGGTCTTGGGCAAACGGCGAGGAAAAACAGGTCGGCATAACCGATAATCGTTGCAACGACGATGAGAATTTGGTATTTAATTTCACTTACGTAAAGACGGGCAGCACCGATACGCCTACGGGATTGTTGGGCGCTCCAGACGCTGCGACGCCCAAAACAACTAACGTGACTATTCCCGCGTTGAACAACGGCAATTACACTTTTGCAGTTACGTTAACGGATAACGGGGACGGCAAGAACTATGAGATCAGCGGCACGAGTACACGACCGTTCAGCATAACTGATAAAGCTATCGTATTGACGGAATCGGATATCATATGGCAGTATCAAAACGTTAATTTGGACGACGGTAATATTCAGAACGTGGGCGCGTGGGACAATACGACGGTGGTAGAAGTGTATTATACGGGTGCGGAATATACTTTCGGGATAGACGAGAGCGCATTGAGCGCACTGGGCGTTAAGCTGTCGGAATATAAAAATCAGACTTATAAGGATTGCGGAACAAATTATTCGACCAGCGTAACTTTAGCGCCTTTGGGAGCAGGCAGTACGCTTAACGGAGGAAACAGCGTTACTTTTACGATCAAATGGAAAATATTGCAGGGAAGATACGATTTATCCAAGGTGTATTGGGATTATTCGCCGGGAACAAAGCAATATAACGGAGATTTGCAAAAAGTTGAGTTGATCAATCCTTATTCTAATACTTTGAAGCCTAGTTTGAGAGGAAACACGGGCACTGAAGTAAAGAGCGATTACAAGGCTATAATATCGGCGTTTTCTAACAGCGATCCCAATTTTATCAATCCCGATAAGAATGATCCATTGACTTATATATATGTTGACGGAGAAGAATTTCCTTGGGAACTTACTTGGAGCATAGATAAAGCCAGACTTAATTTGATTTGGGAAGAGTATTCTGCCAAAGATAAGAACGGCAGGACTTACACGGATTATAAGGTTGAAGCGGCCAACAGTGACAAGATAGAAAAGTACGTATATTATACGGATAACAACAACGACTTAGGGGATCCTATCGAAAGAGAAGATATAGAAGTTATACCCGGAGAAGAGAGATATTATTGGATAGTCGCCGTATTAAAAAGCAATTTCGACGGCAATTATGAGATTGCCAGCGGCGAGAAACAGCCGATGACCGTAGGCTCGAATAAAAACGAGATAATGGTGTCGATCAAACAAAACGTATTTTTGTATGACGGCGAATGTCATGGAGAGAGCGAATTGAGCGTTACGTCGGGCAGTATGGATATCAACAGGATTATCAAGACTTATTACAAAGACGAGGTCAGCGAAGAAAACAAACTTGAAGGAGCGCCCAAGGACGCGGGCAAATATATAATAGTTCTTAGCTTGAGTTCAAGCGACGCCGAGACAAAATATCTTGGAGCGGACAGAATAGAATTTGAGATTGAGAAGGTCAAAATTACCGCAAAATGGGATACAGAAGGTCAGACGCCGATAATATCGGGACTGAACGACGAATTGAAAGAAGTTGTGGAGTATATTTACTTTGATAGCGACGGCAATAAATTGGAAGACGGCGCTCAGTTGGAAGCGGGAAAGACTTACAAAATTCAAGCCGTGCTTAAAGACGGATGCGAGGGTAATTACGAATTTGTGGCGGAAGACGGGGAAACTGTGTTGGAAAATCCCACTGCAACGGGAGAGATGGAGTTCAAAGTTGAGGAAAAGAAGCCCAACGGAGGAGGAAATCTTGGCGGTTTAGGCAATGCAGAAGATTTAATAAACGCGCTTAACGGTTTGCCTCTGTGGCAGTTGATAGCCGGCGGCGCTAGTATCGTGCTGATAATAATATTTATGAGCAAGGGCATAGATTACGACAGCAAACGCAGAAAGGCAAAAAAAGTAACGGAAAACAAGTATAAGACTTTTTATGCCGCGGCAGGATTGTGGGGATTGTCAAATACTAATTGGACAATAATTGCTTGCACGCTTATGGGCGCAGCCGTGCTTAGTCTTGTATTTATGATTATTGAGAAGAGTCGCTACGATAAAGCAAAAGATCTTATGGACGAAGCCAAAGACGAATACGAGAGAAAGCGCCGAGATGAGGAAATGCGTATGCTCTTTATGCACATGGGCGGCGGCAACGGCAATATGAACGGCGGTATGGCGCAAGGCGCATATATGGGCGTAGGCATAGGAGCGGATGAAATAAGAGGAATAATCTCAGATACTGTAACTGCTCTGTTGCCGGGAATGCAGCAGATGTTGCCGCAGACAGCTAGCGTCAGCGATAATGACGAAGTGATAAAAAAACTTGTCGAAGGTCAAGACATGCTGATGAGAAAGTTTGCCGAACAGCAACCTGTCGAAAAGGTTATCGAACGCGAAGTTGCCGGAGCAAGCGTCGACAGCGAGACTATAAAGCAGATGATGAAGAATCAGGAAACGCTTATGCAGAAGATAATCGAACTGTCGGTAGAAAAGAAAGTTGAGACGCAGGTCGTAGAAAAGATTGTAGAGAAACCTGTAGAAAAAATCGTCGAAAAGGAAGTCCGCGTCGAAGTGCCGGTGGAAAAGATTGTCGAGAAAGAAGTAGTCAAAGAAGTCAAAGTCGAAGTGCCGGTAGAGAAAATTGTCGAAGTACCCGTAGAGGTCGAGAAGATAATAGAGAAAGTAGTGGAGAAAGAAGTAGCAATAGCTGCAGCTTCCAAAGCCAAGAAAGAGGTAGCTCCTAGACTTACTCTCGACGAAGCGTATGAGAA
>CAMXSN010000029.1 GCA_947246685.1 uncultured Clostridia bacterium
CCTCTATCCCTACAGCAGGTTGCGCGCTGTATCCGTAGTTCTGTCCTTGCATATTTCCGTTGCCGTTCATCCGCATAAACATCATCTTGTTGTATTCGTCTTTTGCGTCTTCCAACTCTTCTTCCGCTTTGTTTCTTCTCTTCTGTGAGATTACCATAAAGATTAAAGACAGTACCGCGCTTCCCATTAGTACGCTTGCTATTAGCGTCCAATTCGTTACGCTTATTCCCAAAAACGCTGTCGCATAAAAAGTATTGTACTTCTTCTCCATTACTTTCTTCGATTTCTTTCTCTTACTCTCGTTGCTAGCCGTCTTAGTTAAGAACGCTATCGTCAAGATTATACTTATTCCGCTCGCTATCAACTGCCACAAAGGTAAGTCTTTTATCTTCGCCAATATCTCGTCTATCGTTGTTCCCGGTTTAGGTTCGTCTGTCGGCTCGTTGGGTTTGTTGGGATTATCCGGATTGATCGGATCGTCCGGATTACTAGGACCTTCGCTTCCGTCGTCGTACTTAAACTCATACTCTCCGCTCTCGCTAGGCTCTGCCAATACGTTTCCTTGCAAGTCTACAAACTCATAGTTCCCTGCATGCTCGCTCTTTATCTTCGCGATTACCTTATAAGTTTTCCCGTTTTCAAGTTCACTTTCCTCTACCGCATTGCCTTGCTCATCTCTATACTCGTATTCTATCTTTTCCTTCTCTTTCTCGCCTAATCCTTTAAGTTCAGGCTTCTCTCCCTCGCTTTCCCATTCCGCTTTTATCTTCGCCTTTACTATCTCATACTCTATCTTGTATACGCTCAATTCGAATATTTCCTCATACCCTTCCTCTATATCGAACTTAACTACGTATTTTCCTGCGTCTACTGGCGCTTCCGTCAGTAATATCTCTTTTATCTCTTCTCCATCTTCTTCCAATCTATAATACTTAGCCAGTATATGCTCGCTGCTCTCTACCTTCCAGTCTTTCTCTTCTCCATGCTTTGCGCCGTCATAAGTAAACTTACTCTCCATATCTATTTCTCTTATCGGCGCTTGCGTTCCTACCGTAAACTTCTTATACCCGCTTCCCGCTTTTATCTCGTAGTTCTTCTCATTTGCCGAGTTCAATACCGCTACCACGTAGTATATCTCTTCCGTTTCAGGTACTACCTTTATATCCTTTATATCTATACTCTCTCCCGTTACTTCTCCCGTTTCTGTATTGTAGTCTCCTTCCTTATAGTACCTATACTCTATCTTCTTTGCATAGTTCCCGCTTACTTCCCAACTAGAAAACTTCCTTGCGTTACTATCCTCGTATCTCTTCTTCTCCCATTCTAAGTCCAGTTCGCCTTTCTTTATCTCCCAATCAAGGCTCCAGGTCATACTCTTGCCTTCTACTTCGTATATATACGTTTCTTCGTTATTCTTATCCGGCTTTATATAATTATCCTTTACGCTTTCCGCTACCTTTATATTATCTACGCTTGCCGTATACTTTCCTACCGCCATTCTCTCTGCGTATGCGTCGTACTCAAACGTCAGTCCTTCGGGCAGTCCGCTTATCTTCACTCCCCAATACTTCTCCGCATATCCCAACGCTCCTTTATACTCTATCTCGCTACTATTGGGCGTTTTGTCGTAATACACCCACTTCGCTCCGCTTAAATCAAACTTCGCTTTGTTTATCCTCCACTTCAACGTGAACTCGCTTGTCTCTATCTCTATCCCTTCGCTTCCCGCTTTCGCCGTTATCCTCAACGTCGCCGTATAATAGCCTACGGTACTTCCGTTTATCTTTACGTTTGTCCCGCTTTTCTCTCCTTCTACCGTGTACTCTACCGCGTCGCTTAACTTGCTCGTATCTACGTCAAAGACATACTCTTCGCCGTTGTAATCCAAATTGTATATTTTCTCGGCGTCAAGTTTGCTCTTGTCTACTATTGTATATCCGCTTCCAACCTTCCCGTTACTGTATCTCCATATTATGTCTTCTTCCTTCAAACTTACTTTCTTGCTCTCCACCTTGAACGTCTGCGTAAACGTAAACGTGTAATTATTATTCGCTTCTATTCCGCTCTTCAATCTTAGTCCGTATTTATACGTCCCTTTCTCGCTTACGCTCGGCAACGTTACCGTTACCTTTATCTTATCTCCGTCCCTTACCGCCGTTAGTTGAGTAGGTATCTTCCCCTCTGCAGTACTTCCGTCTTTTTGGTAATACCCTTCGAATCTTATACTCTCTATATCCGCCTCTATACAGTCTATATACACGTCGTACTTCTTGTCCGCAGTATTTACTTCCACGCTCCATACGTCCGTAGTCGCCGACGTTCCCGTCATCGCCTTCTTCGTTATACTGTACGTCATGCTCTCTTTTGAAGTGGTTGTGTTATCGTCGGTCCATTCCATGAACTCTTTATTCTTCAACTCAACTTTTACTTTGCTCTTATCTGCATAATCCTTTACCGCTATTGCCCACTTTCCCGCGTTAGGCTTCCCTTCGGGGATCTTCTCCAATGCTGGAGTTACCGTCATCTTGTCCTCGTCGTAATTCTCTACTTCGAAATACTGCTTCTCTCCGTTATACTGCGAAGTATTCTTCCCGTCTTTCCATGCCATTGGCGTTACGTGATACTTTAAGTAATACGTATACTCTTTTGTTTCATTACTTCCGTCCGACCAACACTCGTTTGTCTTTGGAGTTACCTTGACTACGTACTTTCCTACTTGACTTGCTTTGAAAGTCAGTAATCCTTCCTCTATTGTGTACGTTGGAGAAATTATACTATTTCCGTCCATATCCGTTGCTTGAATTACTATATCCGTTAAACTGCTGTTGACTTTCTCCAACTCAAAAGCTATTTCGTCTGCTACTCCGCCTGTTTCGTTGTAATAATTCTTCGTTTCACCTTTTGTTTTCGGAGTTGCAGCTGTTGCTGATTCCGCTACTTTTGCCAAATTTAAGTGGAATGCAGGACGAACTGCTCTAGACGATAATGCGTCCGTACGAGATATACTTGAACCCGCAGATCCTAAAAAATATATTGTATTATGACTGCTAGGATAGCCTGCTGACCGCAACCATACATTAACGTCATTAGCGCGAGTGGTATTGATTGCTTTCCATATTCCTTCTTCGCCCCTTACGCCTGTTTCCGCCACACTGGGAAGCCATAACATATCGTTCGCCCAACCTTTATATCCGGCTTTATCAACTGTATTATTTTTGGAATCGTTCAAATAATCGCCCGCTTTACCATTTCCGCCAACATCCAACGCGTCATTGTTGTTATTATAACCAAACTCACTCTTATATGCGGAAGATGTAACGTTATCCAGCGCTTTTTGATCATGTTGCCAACTCATATTGTCCGGTACTTCTATAAACTCTTTTATACTGCCTTTTACGACTACATTCCCTTCTTCATCTTTCTTATCCATTGTGTATATTGCCCACTCGCTATCTGGGTCTTGCTCAACTGGAGTCAATGATGTTGCTTTGTATGTCTTGGCATATCCGCCGCCGTTATTCAAAGTTACCGCTCTTATCAAACTAGTTCCATACATATTGTTAGGATACTTATCTGGATTGCTTATACTTGCCTCTGCCTGTACGTGCCAACTAGACAATATCATAGAATTTGCAAGCCACAACGTAAGAATAGGTTCCCCGTTTGTATTGGTAGATAAATATGTCGCTATCCATTTCTTCCCGCCTATCTGCAATACTACGTCTTTTGTACCGTTACCCAACTCATTGTTGTTCGCCCTAAAATCTGCCGATGTCTTAGGTATTGTCAGATTATCCAAAGTGCCTTTATTTGGATTTTTCTCTCCGCTTATTTGGCTTACCAACTCCCAAAATACGTCTCCGCTAAAAACTTTGCCCGTTGTACTGTTTTCGTATCCTGCCAACAATATTTCGCTAAGATTCGTCGATTGCGACTCTATATCCTCTGCTATAATTGCCTGTGTTGTTTCGTTACTGTCCATTATTACACTCACGCTACAAAACAACATTGCAATTAACAATATTGCTACCGTTAAATTTGTATTTAATCTCTTTTTCCTATTATCCATTTCTACCCCGTTTTATCCTCAGTCAGGAAAGGTGTAC